>JACRPM010000016.1 GCA_016223205.1 Candidatus Saganbacteria bacterium | reverse complement strand
TTGAAAACCCGAAAGGCTTGCAGACGGAATATTTTTGATATATCATTTTTCATGTGGTAGGCCCCTCTCTTTTTTGCGTAAGATAGGACAAACCTACCACTTTTTTCTTATCTATTTAGCACACTTTTTGTTATAGACCCGCATGTTATAATGAATTATGCTCAAGAAGACTGATCCCACGATCATCCAGTCCTATCTGGAGGACTCCAGCAACCTGCAGGGCGGACACGCCGAAGGGGTCTATCTGCCCGAATCAGAGGCAGAGGTCATCGAGATACTCAAGGAATGTTCCCAAAAGAAGACCCCGCTCACCATTTCCGCCGGGGAGACGGGAACCACCGGCGGCTGTATACCGTTCGGCGGTTGGATACTAGGTACCGAGAAGCTCAACCAGCTTAAAAACCTCGATAAAGATGCAAAAACAGCGACTCTCCAGCCCGCCGTGACCCTCGAAACTTTGGAAAAAGAAACTAAAAAACTCGGCCTCCTCTACGCTCCCGACCCCACCGAGCAGACCGCCTTTCTCGGAGGAACCATAGCTACTAATGCCTCTGGATCGAGAAGTTTCCGTTTTGGCTCTACTAGGGAATGGGTCAAGCGGCTCAAGGTCATTTTATCAACAGGTGAGATCCTAGAGTTGAAAAGAAATGACAAATCGCAAATGACAAAAGACAAACTAATGAGGCCGAATTATCAAATCCCAAATGTGAAAACGGCGGCGGGATATTATTCTAAGTCGGATATGGACCTGATCGACCTTTTTATCGGTTCGGAAGGGACCTTGGGGGTAGTTACGGAAATAGAAGTTGGACTCATTCCTCGCTTTTTCGATACTTTCGATCTGATCGCCTTTTTCCCGACCGAGAACGACGCGGTGGACTTTGTGGAGGAAGCTCGGAAGAAAGCGGCCTTGACCCTGGAGTTTTTCGACAAGAATTCCCTGGAGCTGCTCCGTTCCTCCTATCCCAAAATACCCGAAAAAGCGGGTTCTGCGGTCTACTTTGAATGCGAGCTTACTCCAGAGAGCGGTCTATCCTACTTGGATGAATGGGGAAAATTGATCGAGAAACATCGCGCTAAACTGGACGACGCCTGGCTGGGAATGAATGACAAGCAGAAACAGGAGCTCAAGGATTTCCGCCATGCCATGCCGGAGCACATCAACGAAGAGTTCAAAAAGCATAATACCATCAAGTTCGCCTCCGACATCGCCGTTCCCGATAGCAAATTCAGGGAAATGCTAAATTTCTACGATTCTACGCTCAACGCTCTACGTTCTAATTTCTTCTTTGTAAAATTTGGACACATAGGCCAAAACCATCTTCACGTCAATCTCGTCCCCAGAAAACCGGAAGATATCCCCCTGGCGCAGGAGACCATTATGAAATTTGTGAAGAAAGCCGTCTCGCTGGGCGGCACCTGCTCGGCGGAGCACGGCATCGGCAAGATCAAGCACCCTTATTTGCGGGAAATGTATGGGGGAAACGGGATACGGGAAATGGTGAGAGTGAAAAAGCACTTTGACCCGGCGGGGATACTGAATCAGGGGAATCTGTTCCCGAAAGACCTTCTAAAATAAGAAGGGCTCCGAATTTCTTCAGAGCCCTTCCTGGTAAACTGATAAACCGAAACTTACATCATGCCTTCGTAACCGCCCATTCCACCTCCACCCTGCATATGCGGCATCTTCTTCTCCTCTTCCGGCTTCTCGGCCACCAAAACCTCGGTGGTCAAAAGCATGGCGGCGATGGAAGCTGCATTCTGCAATGCGGAGCGGGTGACCTTGAGCGGGTCCACGATACCGGCCTTGAACATGTCGGTGTATTCGAACTTCTGCGCGTCAAAGCCCATTCCGGGCTTTTCTTTCTTTACCTGATCCACTACTACCGACCCTTCCCAACCGGCGTTGGTCGCGATCTGCTTTAAGGGCTCCTCGAGCGACCGGCGCACTATGGCCATGCCGATCTTCTCATCGGGATTGCTGACCTTGTCTTCCAGCTTCTCGAGCGCGGGGAGAATATGGACCAGGGTCGAGCCGCCTCCGGCGATAATACCCTCTTCCACCGCCGCCCGGGTCGCGGCCAGCGCGTCCTCAATGCGGTGTTTCTTCTCCTTAAGCTCGGTCTCGGTGGCGGCTCCGGCCTTGACCACCGCTACTCCGCCGGAAAGCTTGGCTAACCTTTCCTGGAGCTTTTCCTTGTCATAGGATGAATCGCTGGTCTCGATCTCTTTCTTGATCTGGGAGACCCGGTCCTTGACGGCCTTGCTGGTGCCGGCGCCTTCGATGATGGTGGTGTCTTCCTTGCGGACCACGCATTTCTTGGCCTTGCCGAACCAATTGTCCTGAACATTCTCCAAGGACAATCCCTTGTCCTCGGTTATGACCTCGCCGCCGGTGACGATGGCGATGTCTTCGAGCATGGATTTACGCCTGTCGCCGAATCCCGGGGCCTTGACGGCCACGCAGTTCAAAGTGCCGCGCAGTTTGTTGACCACGATGGTGGCCAGCGCTTCCCCTTCGATCTCATCGGCAATGATGAGCAGGGGCTTGCTTAACTGTACGGTCTTTTCGAGGGTCGGGAGCAGGTCCTTGATGGCGGAGATCTTTTTGTCGGTTATGAGGATAAAACAATCCTCCAGCACCGATTCCATTCTCTCCCGGTCGGTCACCATGTAGGGAGAAGCATAGCCCTTGTCGAACTGCATGCCTTCCACCACATCGAGAGTGGTGTCGATCCCCTTGCTCTCTTCAACGGTGATGACCCCGTCCTTGCCAACTTTTTCCATGGCGTCGGCTATCAGAGTGCCGATCTCGGCGTCATTGTTGGCGGAGATGGTGGCCACCTGCGAGATGGCTTCCTTGGTCTCCACCGATTTGCTCTGTTTCTTGAGCTCGGCCACGGCGTTGTCCACCGCGCGCTGTATGCCGCGCTTTAAGGCCATGGGATTGATCCCCGATACTACGCTCTTGAGGCCTTCCTTGAAGATTATTTGGCCGAGCACCGTGGCGGTGGTAGTACCGTCCCCGGCGATGTCATTGGTCTTGCTGGCCACTTCCTTGAGCAGTTGGGCTCCCATATTCTCGAACGGGTCTTCCAGATCGATCTCTTTGGCGATCGTCACTCCATCGTTGGTGATGGTGGGCGATCCCCATTTTTTCTCCAGGATCACGTTTCTGCCACGCGGTCCCAGAGTGATCTTAACGGCGTTGGCGACCTTGGCTACGCCTTTTTCTACCGCGCGCCAGGCGTCATCGCCGAATCTCATTTCTTTTGCTGCCATTTAATTCCACCTCCTAATTATGCTTTAACTGCCAAAATGTCTCTTTCCTGCAAGATGATGTACTCCTCGTTGTCGATCTTTACCTCGGAGCCGCCGTACTTGCTGTAGATGATCTTGTCACCCACTTTAACTTCTACCGGGACCTTTTGCCCGTTATCCAGGATGCGTCCAAATCCCACGGCCACCACGGTTCCCTCCTGGGGCTTTTCCTTGGCGGTGTCGGGGAGCACGATACCGGAGCGGGTCATCTCCTCGCCGGGTTCGGGTTTAACTACCACTCTATCACCCAAGGGAGTAAGTTTCGGTTTTGCCATACTTTAATTCACCCCCTTCTATTGGTTAGCACTCAATCTATTGGAGTGCTAATTATAGCAAGAGGGAGACAGGTGTGTCAAGGGTTTTTAGCAGTCGGGGGGAAGGAGTGCTAATTAACGGTTAAGCAGAGAATTGGGATGAGCCCTAAGAGTATAACTATAAATTTCCGGCAGAAGATCGCCGGCACTGATTAAATAATTAAAGCCGGCTTCATCACTATATTGGCTGCGACTCGCTATCCGAGCAAGCGCATCAATCGAGGAAAAGAAATGCAATAATGCCTGAACTTCATTCTCGTTTAAATTACGACCGGGTTCGCTATCAGAAACCAAACTCATTTCAATATTAGTTATTGCGCCTTGATCGTAAGCATAATTTAACTCCAGGAAGGAATCTCCTTGCATGACCCTCCCAAGTATATCCTGCACCATGTTAAGTTCCGCCTCCGGACAATTTACGCTTTCCCAAATAATATTATGCAAAGCGATCTCATCATCTACGTAAGCTTGAACTTGAAAATAGGCGGCAATATTTAGATCGAATTGTGAAATGTCATCCAATCCCAGGAAAGCAAGATATTCCGGCGAAGGCAAGACATGGTCATCATAATTATCCGGTGATGCTCCCATCGCCCGATCGGCCGATGTGACACAAGCTACCCTATCCACATAAAAAAGCTCAATGTTGCTTCTCTCTTCTTCACTTAAATTTGTATTATTAAGATAGCTTTGAAGGAAGCCGGCCTCCATCAGACAGGAATGTCTTTCATTAGGCAGGGATTCGCGTTCGTGATCGTTTTGCGCCTGATGGCGCCAGGCGACGTGCGCCGCCTCATGCACCAGTGCCTCGGCGATTTCCCAGGCGGATTTCCCCTTCCATTCTATCTCCACATAGCCAAGATAAGGATTGGCCTGGCCGTCAAATAAATTATCATTGAACATCCTTGATTCAAGCAAATTAACCTCACCGCTTAATAATCTGATTTCCCGGATTTGGCTTACATAATCCCAATACCCGGTTTGCCTTAAAATATCTTTAACCTCCGCGGGTAAACCATCAGGCGGGACGGAAATATCGCGATCAGGATCCAGATCACTCAATGAATCGATAGAATCCAAGGTTAAGGGATTTTCAGCTTTTTGCCTGGCTTGCGCCAAGTATTCATCCATCTGCTGCCTGTCGATATCATAGGCCGAAGCCATTTTATCCAAATAAGACAGGATCCCCATAATTTGAGGACGTCGCTCATCACACAAACCTGTTTGATAGTATTCTTCTGAAAAATATTCAATCGATGAAATAAATTCTTGCTGACTTAGAGTGGCGGTCTCCAACATATCGAGTTCCGCTGACGATAACCCGGGAAATTCAATTTGCGCGATCTCTTCCGAAAATCCTTCATCTAATCCTCTTACATAAGAAATAGTATTGAGATCCGCGAATCGCCGATAGGCCGCAATCCTAAGCTCCGATCCCAGCGGCGCCCGTTGATATTCTCTTTCAGATAGCAGTAATTCTTTACCAAAATCATCATCGCTCATTTGCAGATAACGTTGAGCGGCTTCATCAGAAAAAAGCGTAAGCGTTTCAGACAAGATATCCCCAAGTACCGCTTGAGCAAAGGAAGTGAACCGGTCTCCATAAATAATTGAAATTCCATTTATGAAGGCTTTTTCCGGAGATAAAGGTTTTCCAAATCCGTTATAAGATAAATTCCCTTCTCGCCACGAATGGACAAAGCGATCCTCCAATTGGAATGCCATCTCATCCGAGATCTCATCCGAGAATGCAAGATCATATAAAAGTACTCTATCGAATGAGTCCATATGGGGGTCAGCCAGTGAGATCAATATTGCGGCGATACTTTCACCGATCCCGGATTCATTAACCAGCTCTTCGAACGTCCTCCATCTGTTTTCTGCGGCAGGATCGGGATCGGACAAAAATGCCCGCCTAAAAAGCGCCTGCTCATATTCCACCAAAGCCAATCTCTTTTGATCATACTCTTCAAGCTTTTCTCTCTGATCCTCCGGAACTTCTTCGCCGGCAAAATAATCGTTTATTTGATCAGGAGGGATATTGGCCAGCAATTCGGCTTCAGCCGCGGCATAATCGCTTACGATAGAATATTCTTCATGATAATTTAGGTCTGATGACAGCGGTGAGATGGTCGGAGTATAGGGAGCTTGAGATTGAACGTTTGCGGGTATGCCTTGCTGCGTATCAGCAGTTTGCGAAGTTTCGGGCGGCGTCAATTGCAATCCGTAGCCGCCGGTATTTACAAATACTCTTGATAAGTCGAATTCTCTCACCTACGCCCCCTTATAATAAAAAAGCGTGCCTATCAGCACGCTGTTATAGATACTTCCTTCATCTATACAGGCGAATAGACTCTCGGGTCTTCTACTTATATATCGGGTTAGGGCGCCAAAATCTTGCGGCGGTTAAATTCCCTTAAAGAGTTTTAATTGCGGGTTTTTGTTTTCCAAATAGTTTCGGACTTTCTGCCAAAATTCGCGAGAGGTATTAAAAATGGCCCCGGTTTCGGCTTTGCCGATCATTCCCTTTGGGGTATAGACGCAATCATTCCTTTTTATGCGGAACCTCTGTATCTTGTCGATAAGGTCCTGATATTCCTTTCCCAACAGCAAACCTGCGACCATAAAAGTAGTTTTATGCTGCTCCCCGTCATCGGGGCGATTACACTTGACCCCATTGTCTAGACCACTTTTATCCTAAGTTAAGATATGGAAAAGGATACTGTCCCTTGGCCCTTTTCCCGCTAATTCCACCTCCCTTTTCCGGAGTATACCTCAAATGGCGTCTGGTAAGCCAGTGAT
>JACRPM010000015.1 GCA_016223205.1 Candidatus Saganbacteria bacterium | reverse complement strand
GGCTTACCAGACGCCATTTGAGGTATACTCCGGAAAAGGGAGGTGGAATTAGCGGGAAAAGGGCCAAGGGACAGTATCCTTTTCCATATCTTAACTTAGGATAAAAGTGGTCTAGACAATGGGGTCAAGTGTAAGGAACATAATCGGCTGTCCGCTGATGTTAAAGGAATAATCAACTCTCTTTTGCCCGCCGGCTAGTTTTTGGCCGGTTACTTCATCGATTATTTCTTTTCCTTGAGTGTCCCAGCCCAGCGCGTGGAATAAAGGCAGGATAAATTTCCTGCAGGTTTCATCTTCGTTGAATGACCCAATTCCGCCGGATTTTTTGAGGGATTCGTAAACCTCGATTAGCCTATTTATTTCGTTCTTGGCATGTTCAATAGTTGTTTTTGCGGCTGTCATATTATTGATTATACCTCAATTTTAATCCTGCCGCAGGTTTCGATTGTCTTTAGGATTTTATTGTTATATAATTTCTTCATCATGACCTGGGAAGAAATAATCACTCTGCTGGAGCAAGGCGAAGGCCAGTCGGTGGAGTTCGAAAAGCAGGTCCCCTCACCCGAAGATATCGCCCGCGATATGGTGGCCTTTGCCAATAGTGACGGCGGCAAGATCGTCCTCGGCCTCGATGACAAGAACAAGCACCTTTTAGGGATCGAGATCGGCGATGGTTTTAAGGACTGGGTCAAGGAGCTCGCGGAAAAGCGCTGCACTCCCCGCATCGTTCCCCAGGTGGAGGTGCTGGACCGTGGCGGCAAGAAAGTGGCGGTGATCGAAGTCCACGAGGGTGATGAAAAACCCTATAAGACCGACGACATCTGTTTCATAAGGGACGCCGGTGAATCCCGCCCGGCCCGGGACGAAGAAGAAAAACAGATTACCAATCCCTGGGGCGGCAAGGGTCTCAATAAAAGACAACTGCGGTCGCTCCAGATAATCCAGGAGCGCAGCGCGCTCACCAACCGCGAATACCGCGAGGCCTTCAACGTCTCGCACAAGACCGCCCACATCGAGCTCACCCTGCTGGTGGACAAGAGGATCGTAAAGTGCGAAGGAGCCGGAAGATCCACCCGCTACACGCTTATCCCCCAGAAAGAGGAATAAAATGAGAAGACCAATAATTGCCGGCAACTGGAAACTGAACAAGACCATCGTGGAAGCAGTGGATCTGGCCAATAAACTGAAGGCCGCCACGCTTAAGCTCGACGATCGTACGGCAGTGGTCTGCCCGCCCTTTACCGCCCTGTCCGCCGTGGCTGATGCCCTGCGTGACAGCGATATCGCGGTCGGCGGACAAGATATCTTTTGGGAAGATTCCGGGGCCTTTACCGGCGAGATCTCCGGGCCTATGCTCAAGTCGGCCGGTTGTACTTACGTCATCATCGGCCATTCGGAACGGCGGCAACTTTTCGGCGAGACCAACGATACCGTGAACAAGAAACTGCTGGCCGCGCTGAAGAATTGTCTTTTCCCCATCGTTTGCGTCGGTGAAACCCTGGAAGAGCGCAAGACCAACCAAACCTTTGAGGTCATCAAGAGCCAGGTCAATAACAGTTTGGCCAACCTCACCAATGAACAGCTGGCCTTAACCGTGATCGCTTATGAGCCGGTCTGGGCCATCGGTACGGGATTGACGGCCACCCCCGCCCAGGCCGAAGAGGTCCATGCGTTTATCCGCACGCTATTGTGCAAAGAGGTGGCGGAAGGGATGAGGATCCTGTACGGCGGAAGCGTCAAACCGGATAATGTCAAAGAACTTATGGGCCAGAAGGATATTGATGGGGCTTTGGTGGGCGGAGCGAGCTTAAAAGCTCCTGACTTTATTTCGCTGATTAATTATTGATCCCAAACCACTCACTTAAAAGGCCAAGATAAAAGAAGGGAAGTTTTTCCAGCCGATCCTATTGCATAACTGCGCAACGTTGATAGCATTATAATTATTCAACCAGTCGATGATTTTGCTGATATCCTCTCGCCAACTATTATCTCTTTCTAAAAACCTTGGATGTGGCGATCTCAACGCTTGGATAACCTCTTGGACTCCTAATCCTGCCAATGTTCGATCAAGCCTGCCGTCAACAAATGGATCTTTTCCCAATGGAGCCCATCCTAAAAATACATCATCCCTAAGGTATAAATACATTAATGTGCCAAATCTGGCTGTGTCCTTTAATGTGCTTTCAGCATTTATTTTATCGGCCAGCATTTGCGGATGAAGAATAAAGGCGGCAAAAGCGCTGGCAAAAAGCTCATTAGGGTTAGCCCAAGGATGCCCGGGTGCATAAGGATGGTCCCAATTGACAGGCTCATTTCTATCTGGAATTCCCCGATATGGCCCCTTTATATCTTCCCGCCAACCATCTGTATATAGGGAGTCCCGAACAATATCAAATCTCCTCCGGCCCAAAGAAAACAGATAGATCATTCTCCAGGCCAGAGAATCCGCTTTCCTGAATATCACATGACCGAATTCATGAGCGAAAGTATTTAAATAATCTGCCGAAAACACGTCAATAGCGCAGGTATTAGAGCCGGGATATTGCGCTCCATTGCCCCAGGCCTCATCCAACATCACCTCAACCTCATCCGACGCAAAAGGTGTTCTCATGCGTATGGTTATTGCCAAACGCGCAAGAGCATCGATCCGTTTTTCAACAACTTCGGGAAGATGATCATCGGAATAATGTTGCGGAAAATGCGCCCTGAACGTGAGTTGGGGATTTTCATATTCAATTGTAACGTAACTGTACATTCTGTTGTCCGATGGGTGAAATCGATTGCCAAACCTTGAGGGGTGCCTTGTTCTTATCCCCAGTTCAACACCTTGCATACCTATTTATCGTTCAAATCGTCACCCAATTTCAGCTTTTTTTATCTCGGACCATGTGATAATATATGGACTGAATAATAGAAAGGGGATTTTAAAATGGCAAAAAGATTGTACGAAGAATTGGGCCTGGTAAATACTCGGGAGATGTTCAAGAAAGCGTTCGAGGGGAGATACGCGATCCCGGCGTATAACTTCAATAACATGGAGCAGCTGCAGGCCATCGTCATTGGCTGCGCGGAGAGCAAGTCCCCGGTCATTTTGCAGGTCAGCAAAGGAGCAAGAGAATACGCCAACCAGACGCTGTTACGCTATATGGCCATGGGCGCGGTAAAGATGGTGCGGGAGATGGGTTCCAATATCCCTATCACCCTCCATCTCGACCACGGTGATTCTTTCGAGCTTTGTAAATCTTGTATCGAATTCGGCTTCTCCTCTGTCATGATCGACGGCTCCCACCTCCCCTACGAAGAAAACATCAAGCTCACCAAACAAGTGGTGGATTTTGCCCGCGGATACGATGTGACGGTCGAAGGCGAACTGGGGGTTTTGGCGGGTATCGAAGAACACGTGGTCGCCGAAAAGTCCCACTACACCGATCCCAACCAGGTTCAGGATTTTGTGGGCAAGACCGGTGTGGATTCTCTGGCCATCTCTATCGGCACCTCGCACGGGGCTTATAAGTTCAAATTGAAACCGGGAGAATCGGTCCCGCCCCTGCGCTTCGACATCCTCCATGAGGTCGAGAAGAAACTGCCGGGCTTCCCCATCGTTCTGCATGGAGCTTCTTCCGTCCTTCCCAAGTATGTGGACATGATCAACCAATACGGCGGCAAGCTCGAGGGCGCGGCCGGAGTGCCGGAAGATCAATTAAGGGAAGCCGCCCGCTCGGCGGTATGCAAGATCAATATCGACACCGACGGCCGCATGGTGGTGACCGCGGTGATCCGCAAGGTCTTCGTCGAGAATCCCAAGGAGTTCGACCCCCGCAAATATCTGGGCCCGGCCCGTAAGGAATTGCTCGAACTCATCAAGCACAAGAACATCAATGTATTGGGATCGGCCAATAGAGCATGATTCACCCCCTCTGTCCTTCGGACATCTCCCCCTTACTAAGGGGGAGAATGAGAGGGGGTTAAAGGAGACAACATATGAAAGTTAAGGACCTCAACATCAGGCGGATCGGGATATTGACCGGCGGGGGGGACTGCGCAGGGCACAACGCCGTGATCGTGGGGCTGCTGCGCCGCATCAACCAGGCCAATCAAACCCTTCCTGTAGATGAAAAAATGGAGCTGGTGGGCCTGCTCGAGGGCTGGAAGGCGTTGACCAAAGATTCCGGAAACACCGTACCGCTCGATCTTTTAACCATCGAAGACAGCTTCAAGACCGCCGGCACCATTCTCAAATCCTCCCGCACCAACCTTTTCTCCAAAGCCAACCTCGAGGCCAAAGCCCCGGAAAAAGCGATGGAAGTATTAAAGAAGCTCAATATCGATTGTTTGGTAGTATTAGGTGGGGACGATACCCTGGGCGCGGCGGGAAAACTCGGCCAGCAATACACCTTCCCCATGTTCGGCGCCCCCAAGACCATGGATAACGACGTTTACGGCACCGACATGACTTACGGCTTTGAATCCTCGGTCGAAGAATCGGTTCACTTTATCGAGAACTGCCGCACCACCGCCAGGTCGCACAACCGTTGTTTCGTGGTGGAGGTGATGGGCCGTCACGCCGGTTGGGTGGCATTGTGGGCGGGCATTGCCGGAGGCGCGGAAGTTACCATTCTCCCCGAAGAAGTATTGAACCTGGATGAGGTCATCAAGAAGGTTGAAAAAACCATCGCTAAGAAACAGCACTGCATAGTGGTCGTCTCGGAAGGGGCCAGATTGTTCGACACCAGGTATCCGGAAGCCATCAATAAGCGGCATCAGGAATTGTTGAATTCCGTGATCAATGATCCCAAGTACGCACTGGTCAAGGCCCGCCACGAGATGCCCAAGAAGAAGGATTCCTTCGGCAACGAGCAGCTGGGGGGCATTGGGGAATACATTTTCGCCATCTTGGAGAAGAACACCAAGGGCTTTGAATACCGCTATCAGAACTGCGGGCACGCCATCCGGGGCGGGGTCGCACATGTAATGGATAGGATCCTCGGTTTGCGCTATGGCGATGCTATTTATGAATTCATGCAACAGGGCAAATTCGGGGTTTATCCGGGATTAGAGGGTGACAAGATCGTTCCCCGGGACCTGTTAGAAGTAAAAGGCGGAAGGTTCGTGCCCTCCGACCACCAGCTCTTCAAGATGCGCAACGCCGCGGATTTTATCTAAGAAGCCAGCATATTCGCTAATTTATAAGCCGCCATGTCCAGCGGTTTCTTCCGGCGCAGGACTTCCTCGATCGGGGTTTCGATCACTTTATCCGATATCAGGCCCACCATCAGGCCTTTCTTGCCTTCCTTAAGGAGCATCACGGCGCGCGCGCCCAGCTTGCAGGCCGCCTCGCGGGAAAGCGCCGATGGAGACCCACCCCTTTGGATGTGTCCGATGATCGAGACCCTCACATCCAGGTTGGTCCGCTTTTGCAATTGTTTAGCTATATCGTGGGCGTGGCCCGCCCCTTCCGCCAATACCACGATAAAGGAGGACTTGCCCCTCTGCTGGCCGTAGCGCAGTTTCTGGCTGATGGCGTCGATATTAAAGGGAACTTCGGGAATGATGATGGCTTCCGCCCCTGCGACTAAGCCCACATCCAGCGCAATAAAGCCGTTGTTGCGGCCCATCACCTCGATGACGAACACCCGCTCATGGGAGGTCGCGGTATCGCGGATCTTGTCGATGGCCTCGACCGCGGTATTCACAGCGGTGTCGAAACCGATGGAATAATCGGTGCCGTAGATATCGTTATCGATCGAAGCCGGAATATTGATGATAGGGAAATCGATCTCCTTGATGATGACATTGGAAGCTCCCAGCGAGCCGTCCCCACCGATCACCACCATCCCGTCCAGATTATAGGCCCGCAGTTTTTCGTAGGCCTTATTGCGTACGGTTTTCTGGCGGAACTCGGGACAGCGATGGGTATGGAGCATGGTGCCGCCGCGGTTGATGATACCGCCGACCGATTGCAGTTCGAGATCGCGTATCTTTCCCTCGATCAGGCCTTGCCAACCCTTCTCGATGCCATAGACCTTCATTCCATTGAAGATAGCGGTCCTGACCACCGCGCGGATGGCGGTGTTCATGCCGGGGGCGTCCCCGCCGGGGGTCACCACCGCGATGGTCTTGATCTTTTTCTTATACACCATGATTCTTCAACTCCTTCTTTAATTGCAGTTTGCGCGCCGGCCGCGTTCCCAGTTTTTCCTTTTTGCTGGGGATGACCATAGTCATCACCTTGCGGGTGGGCTTGGCCCAGGCTCGCAGTTTGGGGTACTTGGTGCGCGGCATTTTCCCCTTCATTTTCTTGCGGTGATTATATCATAAATCGTGTGAAATTCCTTAACGCACCCAACAACTTGATGGTATAATTTATTTATGCCGTCAGATATCTGGAAAAAACTTCAAAAAGAACAGCCGGTCAACCTTAAACAGGCCTTTGCCGAAGACAAAGAGCGGGCAAAAACCTTTTCCATCCGCACCGAGCACCTCTACTACGATTTCTCCCGACAGCTGGTAACATCGGAAACCATCAAGCTCCTCTGCGAACTAGCTAAAGAACGCGATCTATCGGGCAAGATCCAGGCTATGTTCGCCGGGGAAAAGATCAATAAGACAGAAAACCGGGCGGTCTGGCATGTCGCCCTGCGCGATCCTTCAAATCCCGAGGTTTCTGACGTCCTAAAGAAGATCGAGAAGTTCACCAGGCAAAATAAGCTGACTAATATCGTAGCTATCGGCATCGGCGGCTCGTATTTGGGGCCGGAATACCTGGCCGAGGCCTGCCGCGTTTATGCAAAACCCGGGATGAACCTCCGTTTTATCGCCAATGTTGACGGCACCGATTTTGCCCAGAAAACTGCCGGTCTTAAGCCCGAAGAAACTCTATTTATCATCATCTCCAAAACCTTTACCACCGCCGAGACGATGAAAAATGCCGAGACGGCCAAAAAATGGATGCAGGAAAAGCTCGGCAATTCCCCAGAAGTTATAAAGAAGCATTTCGTAGCAGTTTCCACCGCTAAAGACAAAGTAGCTGCCTTCGGCATCGATCCCGATAATATGTTCATCTTCTGGGATTGGGTGGGCGGCAGGTTTTCCGCCACTTCCGCTGTGGGCGCGGTTCCCCTATCGCTTTTCCTGGGTTTTGAGAACTTCAAGGAAATATTATATGGCGCACACTGGTTAGACCAGCATTTCTTGAACACTCCTATGGAAAAGAATATTCCGGTCATCTCGGGACTCTTGGATATCTGGAACATCAATTTTTTGGGATATAAGACGCGGGCTTTGCTCCCCTATTGCCAGGCCTTATCCAAACTTCCGGCTCACACCCAGCAGGTGGAAATGGAAAGCAACGGCAAGTTGGTAGACCTTTCCGGCAAACCGGTGGATATTGATACCGGTGAGGTGGTTTTCGGAGAGCCGGGCACCAACGGCCAGCATTCTTTCTATCAGCTCATCCATCAGGGCACCCAGATCATCCCCTGTGATTTTATCGGCTTTATCGAGCCGCAATATCCTGTAGGTAAGGCCTCAAATAAAGAAGTAACCCATCATGAAGAGCTTATGACTAATTTCTTTGCCCAACCCGATGCCCTGGCTTTCGGCAAAGATGATCCCCTGCCTCACAAGCGCTTCCCCGGCAATCGGCCTTCCAGTTCTCTTTTACTCAAAAAGCTTACCCCATTCACTGCGGGACTGCTTCTGGCCTGGACGGAGCATCGCGCCGCGGTTAAGGGCTTCATCTGGGGCATCAATAGTTTCGACCAGTTCGGGGTGGAGCTGGGAAAGGTGCTGGGGATCAAGGTTCGTGAGGAGATATTAAAACATCATCAGGATCCTTCATATAAGCCAAATAATTTAATGCTCGAGGCCTTTTTGAAGGGAAAGTTACCGGACTAGACTTTCTTACCCCCTCTTTTTCTCCCCCTTAGAAAGGGGGAGAAGGACTTTCAGACGATTGATAACTTTACTAATATTGCAGAAGACATCATCGTTTGAAAATCTAATAAAATTAATTCCTAAGCTTTCGAGGAGTTTTTGCCTTTCTTTGTCGTATATCTTCGCGTCAGTTTCAAGATGATAATCGCCGTCAATTTCTATCGCGGTTTTAATTTGAGGGCAATAAAAATCAACCACAAAACCACGAATGCTATATTGTCTCCGGAATCTGTGGTTGAACAGTTGGCGTTTTCTAAGAATATTCCACATTATCTTTTCTGCGTCGGTCATGTTTTGACGAAGAAGTTTCCTTTTTTCTTTGTCTTTTGTTCTATTATAAATCTTTGTCATATATTTGACCCCCTCTTTATCTCCCCCTTACCAAGGGGGAGATGTCCCGAGCGAAGCCGAGGGACAGAGGGGGTGCCTCCTTCCCATCGGGAGATGTCCCGAGCGAAGCCGAGGGACAGAGGGGGTTATTTGGTCAACTTCAGAAATTCTTTCTCGCTAATTACTGTAACGCCCAACTTTTTAGCCTTAGCCAACTTACTGCCGGGTTCCGTCCCCGCCACCACATAATCGGTCTCCTTAGAAACTGAAGAGGAGGGATGGCCGCCTAGCGACCTGACCAGGTCTTCCGCCTCCGGCCGGGTCATGGTCTCGAGGCCCCCTGTAAAGACGAAGGTCTTCCCTTTTAATGGTTGAGGTCCTCTGGCTTTCTCCGCTTTTACTCTGACCCCGGCCTTCCTCAACTCTTCGATCAGGTGACGATTCTCCTTCTCGGAAAAGAAGCGGGAAACCGCCTCCGCCACCTTGGGGCCTATCCCTTGGATCTTCTCAAGTTCCCCGGTTTTTGCTTCAAATAAATCGTCTACTGAATCATATTGCCGGGCCAAAAGCGAAGCCACGTGCCTTCCCACCAGACGGATCCCCAGGGCGTAGATGAACCGGTCGAACGGCCGGTCCTTGCTTTGGGCGATCGAGTCGATAACGTTTTGCGCCGACTTCTCGGCAAAGCGTTCGAGCTTTAAAAGATCTTTCTTTTCGAGTTTATACAGGTCGGCTATGTTTTTGACCAGTTTGGCTTCGACCAATTGATCGACCAAAGCGTATCCTACATGCTCTATATCCATGGCTTGACGGGTACAGAAATGAAGGATATTTCCCTTGATCTGCGCCGAACAAGCCGCGTTCATACAGCGGGTGATAGCTTCGCCCTCGGGCCGGTAAAGTTCCGCTCCGCAAACCGGACAGGTCTTCGGCATATGGAAGGTTTTCTCATGGCCGGTGCGCTTTTCTTTTACCACTTTTACCACTTCGGGGATCACTTCTCCTGCCCGCTGAACGATCACATGATCGTGGATCCTGATGTCTTTGCGCTTGATCTCGTCTTCATTATGCAAGGTGGCGCGTTTGACCATCACTCCCGCCAAATGGACCGGCTTCAGATGAGCTACCGGGGTTATGGCTCCGGTCCTCCCCACCTGCACCTGGATGTCTTCGATGATCGTCACCGCCTGCATGGGAGGATATTTAAAGGCCGCCGCCCAGCGCGGAGCTCTTGAGGTAAAGCCCAGTTTCTTCTGGTCGGCCAGGTTATTGACCTTGATGACAATGCCGTCGATCTCGTATTTAAGCTTTTCCCGGGCGGTTTCCCAGTGCTTGATATATTTTTGGACTTCTTCGATCCCGTAACAGGGTTTAATGTTCGGATTTACCTTAAAGCCCAGCTTTTTGGCATAATTCAGGGAGTCAAGATGGGTTTCGTGGGGCAGATCGGCATAATAGACAAAAATGTCCAGCGGCCGGGTGGCGGTGATCTTGGGGTCGAGCTGGCGGACGGCGCCGGCGGCGGCATTCCTAGGATTGGCGAACTTGGGTTCGTCCGCCTCTTCCCGCTCTTCGTTCAGCTTGACGAATTCGTCATAGGGAAGGTAAACCTCACCCCTTACTTCGAGATCGATCTCTTCCGGCAGGACCAGAGGAATGCTTTTGATCGTCTTGAGGTTGTGGGTAACGTCCTCGCCGTGCACGCCGTCCCCCCGGGTCGAGCCCACCACGAACTTGCCTTTCTTATAGGTCAAGGTTATGGCCAGACCGTCGATCTTAAGCTCGCAGATATATTCTATTTTTTCCCTACCCAGACCCTCGCGTACGCGGCGGTCGAAATCCAGAAGTTCTTCCTCATTCATGGCGTTATCCAGAGATAAAAGCGGGGTTTTGTGGGTTACGGTCTTAAACGATTTAAGCGGCTCTCCCCCCACCCTTTGGGTCGGGGAGTCGGGAGTTACAAGGTCGGGGTGATGTTTTTCGAGATCCTGAAGCTCGCGAAAAAGCTTATCGTAATCGGCATCCGTTATCTCGGGCTTATCCAATACGTAATAATGATGATCGTGATGGTGGATCTCTTTACGGAGCTTTTCGATCTTCTTTTTGGCGTCGGCTTTGTCCATTGCCAGTATTATACTTTATTGTGGATAAAAAAACCTCCAGGGGGTATAATGGCCAAAATAAGGAGGCGGTGAAAATGATCTGGTTGATTGTTTCGGGATTGATCGCGGCGGCGACAGGAATCATGATGCTGGTTTCGGATGTTATGTTCTTCAACTTCAGTGAAGTGACGGACCGGGTAGTTTTTGACTTGGACAAGGCCATCCGTCCCTATCGGATTATAGCGGGCTGGGTGCTGGTATTGGCGGCAGTGATTTTGGCGCTAATGGCCTTTGCCTATGCGGAATACAGGCAGCTGCATTTTGTCTGGCCGGTGGCACTGCTTTTTGGCGTGCTGTTCATTTTTATGTTGGCGGGATTGGATCTGCTCTCCAAATTTGCCAATGTCGTCATTTTCCCAACCAAGGATAGAGTGCGGGGTTTCTGCAAGGTCATGGGGGTAATTCTGCTGATCGCGGGCGCTTACATCCTAATCACCGCATATTTGATCAGATAATCTGGATATTATTCTGCAATTTTCCTTCTTGAGCCAAACCGATCAAGGCGTCCATCGTGATCGCTTCTTCGATCGTGAACTTGCCGCTCTTGATCCGTCGTAGGGCCGAGAGATGAGCGCCGGTGCCTAGATCTTCTCCAATGTCCACTACTAATTGGCGGATATAAGTTCCTTTTGAACAGTGGACGTAGAATTGGATCAAAGAAACCTGCGACTGAACGTCGCGGTTTCTTTGATTTTTGGAACCGAGAAGTTCATTCTCGGGTTCCAAAAATCGCAGTTCAAATATTCTTATCTTACGAGGTTGGCGTTCGACAATAATTCCTTTTCTGGCTAACTTATAGAGAGGTTGGCCGTTGATCTTTTTCGCCGAGAACATCGGCGGTATCTGTTCTATCTCACCGGTGTATTTTCTGAATAGGTTTTGAATTTCTTTAATTGTAATTTTGGTATTGTTTGTGGTTTGTAATTTGTCATTTGTTATTTGCCCTTCCGCATCCCCCGTATCCGTCGTAACTCCTAAGACCATCTCACCGACATAGACCTTATCGTCCGCCATAAAACCCTGTATCAACTTGGTAGCTTTGCCTAAGAAGACCGGCAGCACCCCGGTAGCCATGGGGTCCAAAGTGCCGGAATGGCCGACTTTTTTGGTTTGGGTTAAATTGCGGAGCTTGGCGCAGACATCAAAACTCGTCCAGCCCTGGGGTTTGTCGACGATGAGGATACCGTCCATTAGAATTCCTTGAGGATCAGGTCCAGAACCTTCTTTTTCACTTCCTCGATGGGCCCTTCGATCACACAGCCCGCCGCCTGCACATGCCCCCCGCCCCCCAGCGCCTTGGCCACTTTGGAGACGTTAAAAGCCCCTTTGGAGCGGAAATTAACCTTGATCCTATCTTTCATCTCTTCCCTAAACATCACCGCCACCTCGGCGCCTTCGATGGTCCGCAAATGGTCGATGATGCCGACCAGGTCTTCGCCGTGGGCGTGCGTCTCGCGTACCAGGTCCTGGCTGACCGAAGCATACACCAGGCGGCCGGATTTCTTGGTCTCTACCCCCATCATGGCGCGGGCGAAGATCTTGATCCCCGCCAGGGTCTTGTGGTCGTAGACCGCTTCGGCGCACTGGCTGGGATTGGCGCCGGCCTTCACTAACTTGGTGGCCACCTCGAAGGTGGAAGGCAAGGTGTTGGTGTATTTAAAACTGCCGGTGTCGGTGATGATCGAAACATATAAGGCGGTAGCGATCTCGGGATCGATCTCTATCTTAAGATGTAATGCCAGCTGATAGACGATCTCCGCCACGGCGGAAAGCAGTTCCACACAATTAATAGCGCCGAAATTGGTGTTGTCCGGGTGATGATCGATATTTATTATCTTTTTGGCCGGTATCTTTTTATCGCCGATGCGGCATAAAGCGGATGAATCTACCGTGATCAAAAGGTCGGATTCATATTTGGGCGGGGTGTCGTAGATCTCGTCCGAATGGGGAAGAAAGCGATAAGCCCGAGGCACGCCGTCATGTGAATACATCACCGCCTTGATCCCCATTTTCTTGAGGATCAGCGCCATGGCGATCATGCTTCCCAGGGTGTCGCCGTCCGGGTCCACATGGGCGGCCACGATCGCCGTCTTGGTGTGGGACAACTCTTCCTTGATGGATTCAAAGATCCGTTTCATCTTTTATTGGATTTCTGTTTTTTAGAATATTTGCGCCCTTCGGCGGCTTCGCGCTCGAGCTTATGCAGGATGGCCAAAACCCTGGTCCCGCGCTCGATCGACTTATCGTATACGAACACTATCTCGGGTACAGAGCGTAATTCCCGCAGGGCGCGCCCCAGCTCCACCCGGATAAAAGGGGTGGCGGACTTCAATCCTTCGAAAGTTTTTTTTCGTTCGTCCTCGGAGCCCAATACCGAAGCGAAGATCTTGGCGTTCTTTAAGTCGGGCGAGAGGTCCACGGAGGTGATGGAGATAAAACCGATGCGGGGATCGGAGACCTTCTCCTGAAGCAGGCGGCTTACGATCTTGCGGATCTCTTCCGCCACCCGTTCCGGCCGGGTGCCTTTTGAGCCCTCGCTCATCATTTACGCTTCTTCTCCCTCATTTCGAAACAGATCAACTTGTCTCCGACCTTAAAATTATCATATCCGGGAATGGCGATGCCGCACTCATACCCCTCCGCCACCTCTTTAACGTCTTCTTTGAACCTTTTAAGCGATTCCACTTTCCCTTCATAGACCTTCTCATTTTCGCGGAAAACTCTAAGCCCCGCCCCGCGGATGAACTTGCCGGTCGTTACGAAACAGCCGGCGATCATGCCCAGCTTGCTGAATTTAAAGGTCTGCCGGACTTCCGCCTCGCCGATGGTCACTTCTTCGTATTCCGGCTCGAGCATGCCGGTCATAGCCAGTTTAACGTCGTCGATCAGCTGGTAGATGATGTCATAAAGGCGGATCTTGACCTCTTCGGCCTCCGCCATTTCGCGAGCGCGGGCGTCCACCTCGACGTGGAAGCCCAAAAGGATGGCCCCGCTGGCTTCGGCAAGCAGAACATCCGATTCGCTGATGTCGCCCACCCCGGAGTGGATAAGGTGGATACGCAGGCCTTCTACTTCAAGGGCGGTCAAGGATTGGGTCAAGGCCTCAAGCGATCCCTGCACGTCGGCTTTGAGGATAAGGTCGAGATCGGATTTAACGCCTTCCTTGACCTCCTTGCTGAAATCTTCGAGAGTTTGGGCGGCGCGGCCGGAAACCTTGACCAGTTTCAGGCGGCTTTTTTCGGCCAGCTCCTTGGCTTCCCGGTCGGATTCCATCACCTGAAGAATATTTCCGGGTTTGGGGACATCCGAGGCGCCCAAAAGCTCCACCGGGAAAGACGGCGGCGCCGAGGTGACCCTTTGCCCTTTGTCGTTGACCAAAGCGCGGACTTTGCCGTAGGTCGCGCCGCACACGAAGATATCCCCGACTTTAAGCGTGCCGTTCTTGATAAGTACCGAAGCTACCGGGCCGCGGTTTTTATCCAATTTCGATTCCACAATAATCCCCGTGGCCTTCGCCTTAGGATTGGCCTTAAGGTCTTGAACCTCGGCCACCAGCAATATCATCTCCAATAGCTCGTCGATACCCTGCTTCTGCTTGGCCGATACCGGCACCATCACCGTCTGCCCTCCCCAATCTTCCGGCTGTAGGCCCTGCTGGGAAAGCTGCTGCTTCACCCGATCGGGATTGGCGGTGGGTTTGTCTATTTTATTAAGCGCCACGATGATAGGGACCCCCGCCGCTTTGGCGTGGTCGATGGCTTCGATGGTCTGGGGCATCACTCCGTCATCCGCCGCCACTACCAGCACTGCGATGTCGGTGACTTTCGCTCCCCGGGCGCGCAAAGCAGTGAAGGCCTCATGGCCCGGTGTATCGAGGAAAGTGATCTTCTTACCTTTGATCTCTACCTGATAGGCGCCGATGTGCTGGGTGATGCCGCCGGCTTCGGATTCGGCTACTTTAGTTGAGCGGATGGCATCCAGCAGTTTGGTTTTTCCATGGTCCACATGGCCCAAGATGGTGACCACTGGCGGGCGATGCTTTAAGTTATGGGCTTCTTCTTTAATAAGTTCGGGGCTCTTTTGGGCGGCGGCCTTGGGGGCTTCTATCTCGGCGGCTTTGCCGAAGGTCGGCGCGATCTCCACCACCACCGAAGCGGCGATCTTTTGGTTCAAGTTCACCAGCATGCCCTTTTTCATGAGCTCCTTGATCAGGTCCGAAGACCGAAGGTTCATCTTGGCCGCCAGGTCTTTTACCACGATCCCGTCCTCGGGAACTTTTATTATGGGCAGCGGAGCGGCAGCAACGGCCGGTTTAGTTGAAGGTGCGGCGGCGGCCGCCGGTTCCGTTTTGGGAGAGAGCAGGTCCCTTACCACTTGGGCCGACTCTTCCTCGATAGAAGAAGCGGAGGTCTTGGCCGTCACTCCCAACTCCGAGAGTATCACCAGCATTTCCCGGCTGGACCGGCGCAGTTCCTTGGCCAGATCGCTTACTTTGATCCTCTTTGCCACTTACTTCTTTTCCTTTTCCTCTTCGGGGAGAATGTCGATGCGATAGCCGGTAAGCCGGGCCGCCAGGCGGACATTCTGTCCGTCCTTGCCGATGGCCAGCGATAGTTCTTTATCGGGCAGGCGGACGGTAGCGCTCTGTTCGGTTTTATTGGCCATGACTTTGGCCTGTTTGGCGGGCGCCAGGGCGTTGGCGATGAAAACTTCGGGATTGTCCGACCATTCGATGATATCCACCCTTTCGGCCCCCATTTCGCGGGTAATGTTCTGGATGCGGGAGCCCATCGGCCCCACGCAGGTCCCCACCGCGCCCACGTTCGAATCGTGCGACTCAATGGCGATCTTGGTGCGGCGGCCGGGCTCACGGGCGATGCCTTTGATCTCCAGTATGCATTCCTTGATCTCGGAGATCTCCTGCTCGAACAAGCGTCGGACAAAATCGGGATGAGCGCGGGAGATGACGATCACCGGCCCTTTGGAGCCCTTTTTGACCTCGAGCAAGAGGAGCTTGACCTTTTCTTTGGTCCTTAAATTTTCCCCGGGGATGGACTCGGAATTGGCCAAAAAGGCCTCTATCTTGCCCAGGTTGATCAGGTAGCCCATAGGTTCGCGCAACTGTACCGTTCCGGTTATCAGCTGCCCTACCTTGCCGATATACTCATCGTAAGCCCCTTCCTTGGCGGCCTCCCGGATGCGCTGGATAATGACCTGTTTGGCCGTCTGGGCGGCGAGGCGGCCGAAATCCTCGGCAACGACCTCTTTCCCCTTTTCTTTGTCCATGATCTTGACCAGGCCCTCGGGTGAGATCTCCACTTCCAAACTATCGGGGTTCTCAAAACGTTTTTTGGCGGCGGAAAGCAAAGCATCCTTGATGGCCGCGATCAGGTCTACCTCTTTGATACCCCTCTCCCTCTCGATCTCCGCTAGGGTGGCTTTAAAATTCGGAATTTTCATGATTTCCCCCTAAAAAGTAAAAAGTGGGCATTATTTTCCCACTTGTTCTACGGACTATTTAATATGTATTTGCCGATTATTATTATAGCAGTGCACAGGAAAAAGTGCAAGCATGTTATGGTTCCTTAACAAAAAGTGTGCCAAATTAAGCCGCCCAGCAAAGTTATAGGGATAAAAGCAATCATCATCTTTCTGATATAAGTCTGAACGTTTCTGAATCCAAAGCTCATGCGCTTAATCATCTTGATCTTGTTGTTG
>JACRPM010000013.1:80582-91679 GCA_016223205.1 Candidatus Saganbacteria bacterium | reverse complement strand
ATCACTGGCTTACCAGACGCCATTTGAGGTATACTCCGGAAAAGGGAGGTGGAATTAGCGGGAAAAGGGCCAAGGGACAGTATCCTTTTCCATATCTTAACTTAGGATAAAAGTGGTCTAGACAATGGGGTCAAGTGTAATATGCGCCTTCTGCCACACCCACAATTTCTCAAACCCCGCAATATACTTTCCCTTTCCCTCCTGATATCCTGTTCCGCTGATACCCTGCCCACTGATATCCTGATCCCCTGATATGCCTCTCTCGTTCATCAAAATGCTCCTTATTGTCGGATTTATTGACACCCCTGACCAAAACCGCTACAAATTATCGTATATTTTCGGGTGTTTTACGTCTTATGTGGTATAAGAAGCAATTAAGATGCCAAAACCAGGAGGAAGTACTTGATTTAAAGCCGTTCTGACCGTCTCCGGCTTAAGCCACCCCTCAAAAGTAAGCTCCGCCTCGCAGGAATCCGAGGTTTCGCCGACCTTTAAGGCCCGGGTAAGATAGGCGATCTTGGGGCGGGGATTGAAGCCCTGGGAATAAGCGATGGGCAGTTCTGCCCGGCGCAGGGCCCGCTCGAGAACCCGCATGTGGTCCAGGTGGGAGATGAACTTTATCTCCTCACCCTTCTTATATTTGATCTTTACCTTACAGAAATCTTGCCCCATGGCAACTCCTCATTCTTATCCCTCTCCCTCAAATAATCCGCACTCCGAATTCCGCATTCCGCAAATGCCTGTTCCCATAACTCATACTTGAAATGTTCGGTCCACGCATCAAACCGCGCCCCCAGCTCCCAGGCCCGGATGATAACTTTAGCAAGTCGGCGATCCCCGCGAGAAAATATCCCTTCCAAAATGGAGGTTTTGGCGTCATGCCAGCGCAACTCCAGTCCCTTTCCCCGCAGATTCTTTTTCAAGAATTTCTGCTTCTCGACAATTTCCTCAAAGCCGATCTGCCGTTCCCGCTCGAAAGGGGTATGGGGCTTGGGGATGAAGGTGGAGACCGAGGCGGTGACATGCGAACGCTGGGTAAAGCCCCGGCCAATCTCCCCTATCTTCTGGGTAAGCTCGACGATGCCCTGCAGGTCCTCAACGGTTTCGGTTGGCAGACCGATCATGTAATAAAGTTTTAGATTGCTCACCCCTTCGGAGAAGGCCGCCTGCGCGCCGTCCAGGATCTCTTTTTCGCTCAATTTTTTTCCGACCACATCCCGCAGGCGCTGGGTGCCGGCTTCGGGCGCCACCGTAACCGAGGTGGGGCGTACCCTTTGAATTTCTTTGGCAAGTTTCAATCCCAAGCTGTCCAATCTTAAAGAAGGCAGGGAAAGATTGATCTTCTTTTTCTCCAGTTTATTCGCCAGCCGCCGGGCCACCGATTCGATCTCCGAATAATCGGAACTTGAAAGTGAGATGAGCGAGAGCTCTTCGTATCCGGTGTTCTTCAATATTTCCTCGGCCAGCGCCATCACGGTTTCCGGCTTTTTCTCCCGCACCGGCCAGTAATGCAGGCAGGCATTGCAGAACTTGCAAAAATGCTGACAGCCCCGCATCACTTCCACCATGGCGCGGTCGTGGATCACTTCGAGAAAGGGAACAATGGGCTTGGTGGGGTATGGGGTATTATTGAAATCTTTAACATACCGCTTCGTTGTCTTATTGCCAACCGAGGGAACATAGATGCCGGATATCTGTGCCAACTTTCCTATTTTCGATTTTCTATTTTCTCCTTTCGATTTTCTGATCTCTTCAACTATTTCAACAATGACCTCCTCCCCTTCCCCTATCACAAAGAAATCGATAAATTCCTCTATCGGCGCCGGATTGTAGACGGACGGGCCGCCCGCGAAGACCAAAGGATGCGAATCGTCGCGGTCTTTGGAATAAAAAGGAATGCCCGACAAATACAGCATTTCCAGCAGATTGGTATAGGTTAATTCGTGTCCCAATGAAAATCCCAGCAGGTCGAATTTATCGATCGGCGTCCAGGATTCCAGCGAAAAGAGCTTCAGGTTTTCCGCTTTAAGTTTTTCCTCCATGTCCTGCGCGGGAGCATATACCCTTTCCGCCAGAACATCTTCTTGTAAATTTAAAATATGGTAAAGGATCTGGATGCCGAGGTTGGACATGCCCACCTCGTAAAGATCGGGATAGCCGAGCGCCACCCGTAATTTAACCGAATCCCAATCCTTATGGATGGAATTAAGCTCGTTGCCGATATAACGGGCGGGGCGGCGTATCAATGGAAGGATGGCTTCGATCTTTTCTTTCATTACTTGATCACTAGATTGATCATTTTTCCGGGGACATAGATGGTCTTGATTATCTGCTTTCCGGCAGTGGTATTTTTAACTTTTTCATTGGCCAGCGCTTTTTGCTTGATCTCTTCTTCTTTAGCGTCGGCCGGCACCGTGATGGTGTCTTTAAGTTTGCCGTTTATCGAAATGGGGATTACGATCTCGGTTTCCGCGATCAGGGCGGGATCGTATTTTGGCCAGGCCTGCTTTAAGATCGAATCCTTATTCCCTAGCTGATGCCAGAGCTCCTCTGATAGATGGGGAGCGAAGGGGGAAAGCAGGAGCAATAAATTACGAATTGCGAATGCCGAATTACTAATTAAGGATTTATCGTTTTTATATTCATACAACAGATTAGTAAATTCCATCATTTTTGCAATGGCGGTATTGAATGAGAACTTTTCGACATCTTCAGTGACGCCTTTAATGAATTGATGTGTTTTTCTTTCGATTATTTGTCCGGGAACCTGAGACTGAACGTCTCGGTTCCCTTGAATTTTGGAACCGCCCCGCCTAGGCGGGGCAGGTTCCGATACCAACCGCCAAACTCTATTCAAGAATCGAAAGCATCCCTCCACCCCCGCATCACTCCATTCGAGTTCCCGTTCCGGGGGAGAAGCGAACAAAATGAATAAACGCGCGGTATCGGCGCCGTATTTCTGGATGATATTATCGGGGTCCACCACGTTGCCCTTGGATTTGCTCATCTTGGCGCCGTCTTTGACGACCATGCCCTGGGTCAAAAGATTGGTAAAGGGCTCATCACATGATGTCCAGCCGGCATCGAAGAGCACTTTGGTGAAGAAACGGGAATAAAGCAGATGCAGGATGGCGTGCTCTATGCCGCCGATATATTGATCGACCGGCATCCAGGATTTGGAGACGCCGGGATCAAAAGGCATCTTATTATTATGGGGATCGGTATAGCGGAAATAATACCAGGAGGAGCAGTTGAAAGTATCCAGCGTGTCCGTTTCTCTCCTGCCCTCGCCTCCGCACTTGGGACATTTGGCCTTCAGAAAGGTCTTGGAAGTAGTTAGCGGAGACGCTCCTTCACCAGTGAACTTGACATCGGTAGGCAAAAGGACCGGCAGATCTTCCTTGCGCACCGGCACCGTGCCGCATTTATCACAGTAGATAATGGGAATGGGCGCCCCCCAATACCGCTGGCGGGAGACCAGCCAGTCCCGCAACTTGTAATTGGTCTTTTTTACTCCGAGATCTCCCGTATAGGGCTCGGCTTGCTTGATCGGCAGATTGTTCTGCTTGGCGAACGCCAGGTCGCGCTCATCGTGCGCCGGCACGGCCATCACGGCTCCGGTGCCATATTCCATCAGCACATAATCGGCGATCCAAATGGGAATGGTATCATTGTTGGCGGGATTGACGGCGTACCCTCCCGAGAAAACCCCGTCCTTGGCGGCTTTCATGGAGCGTTCGTGGGTGGACTCGTGCTTTACTTTATCGATATAATCGCGGACCGGTTTCTCTTGTGAAGTGCCCTTGGATAATTCCAAGGCCATTGGATGCTCCGGCGCTAATACCATGTAGGTTACGCCGAATAAGGTATCGGGGCGGGTAGTGTAGATGACTAACCCCCTCTCTTTCTCCCCCTTAGCAAGGGGGAGATGTCCCGAAGGGACAGAGGGGGTTTGAATTTTGAATTTGATCTCGACCCCCTCACTCTTCCCTATCCAGTTCCTCTGCATGATCTTGACGGGTTCGGGCCAACCTGCAAGTTTCTCGAGATCGTTGAGCAATCTGTCCCCATATTCGGTGATCTTGAAGAACCATTGCTCCAATTCCTTTTCTTCGACCAAGGTCTCACAGCGCCAGCACTTGTCCTCTTTGACCACCTGTTCGTTAGCCAAGACCGTATCGCACTTGGGGCAAAAGTTGACGGTGGCCTTTTTGCGGTAAGCCAGGCCCCTCTCGTACATCAAAAGGAACATCCATTGGGTCCATTTGTAATAATCGGGCTTGCTGGTGTTTACTTCCCGGCTCCAGTCGTAAGAAAGTCCCAGTCGTTTAAGCTGGACTTTCATGTGCTCGATGCACTTATCCGTCCAGGGTTCGGGGTGGGTCTTGTTCTTGATGGCGGCGTTCTCGGCCGGCATGCCGAAAGCGTCCCAGCCGATGGGCTGCAATACCGAAAAGCCCTGCATTCTCTTGTAACGGGCGATCACGTCGCCGATGGCGTAATTGCGCACATGGCCCATGTGCAGATTGCCGGAAGGATATGGGAACATTACCAGGTCGTAGTATTTGGGGCCTTGAGGCGCTTTGTCGGTTAAAAAAAGCTGTTGTTTTTCCCACACACCTTGCCAATGGGGTTCGATTATTGAGGATTTTGGGAGCAAACGGGCCCGACCTCCCCTCTCTCAAGGTAATACGAAATCGCCATTCCACATCTTTATCATCCTCATCCCCTGGCTCCCTGATAGCTTCTTCTATTTCTTTCCCCCTTCTCCTTTTAAGGAGAAGGGGGACAAAGGGGGTTGAGGATGCTCTAGTGTCGCTTTCAAGGGGATTCAAAAGGGGGTATCCCGCCAAGGCGGGACGGTTTTTTCCTGCGTCGGGAGGTTATTGGGGAGGCATTATATTTTGCCTGAAATTATTTGGAAATAGGGTCGATATTTTAGCGGTCCAAGGAGGAACAATAATGTCAAGTGAAATACTACAAAGGATCCAGCCATCGGGGACTGTGGCAAGATTTCGCCTGCCGGCCGGAAAATTAGCAGAGGTAAAACGATCGGTCGGAGGGATCAATTTATATGAAACTACGGTTAGGCATCCCATAGTCACAATGACCACGCCGCTGGCGGGCAGGCACCAAGTCGTAGAAACCCTAGAGGATGGAGGCGTAATAATAAAATTCGGGCCCTATCGCCAATCCCGGCGTGGATATCATGAGTTGCCGATTGCTGACCTGGAAAAAGCATTAGGTCATGAAGCCTTACCTGAAGAAAGATTTGTCTCGGTTAATTTTTATAATGTCCTCCGAGACAAAAATCCGGCAAATGTTGCTGTTAGCATACTCTCTGAACTGGCCCGGCGCTGGCCTTTGTTTTCCGTAAATCCGGTCAATCGGGCTGCTTTTCTAAGGGAGGAATCTGCTCCGGTCGTTTATACGCCTTTTGGCTGCACTTATTGCGACGAAGAAACAAATGTGCAAATGGAGATGACCTTTGATCAAGCGCGCTGGGAAAGATCCTTTTTCAGATTTAAACTGGTTGCCGATCCTACTCTAAGAAATAGTATTTTAGCTTTTAGCCTCACGCGAACCGAGGACCAAAAGCAAGTCAGCGGCTGGGAAGTGCTGAATGCCGGGGTTGAGAGATTTGTGGCGGCCCTTAAAGAACCGCCTTTAGGTTTAAGGCTGTCTGATTATTATCGGTCTTTAACTGTAACCGTGCCCACCGGCGCCCCGGACTCAAACTTATTTCGAAGCTTAGCAGTGACAGAAAAAGGGAAGTTGATTACAGAATAATCTTACTTACTCTTTTTCCGCCCCCGCTTTTCGCGCTCTTCCCCGCCTGCCCCGAGCGAAGTCGAGGGGCCGACTTCTTTGACTTCGGTCTCTTTTTTGGGTGGAGGAGTTTCTAGCTTGGTCGGGGTCTCAACCGTCTTATTCTTGATCTCGACTTTCCCGGTCTTCTCGAAGACCAGCTTGCCTTCCACGGCTTTGGCGGTGATCTCATCCCCAGCTTTGAACTTGCCCTCCAGCATTTCGTTTGAAAGCGGATTCTCGATAAACCGCTGGACCGCGCGGCGCAAAGGCCGGGCCCCGAACTTGGGCTCGTAACCCTCTTTTACGATCAGCGCCTGCACGTCTTCCCCTGCGATCAGCTTCATTTCTTGCAGAGTAACTTGTTTCTGCACATCAAAGATCATGAGCCCCGCGATCTTCTTGAGCTCCTCATCGGTCAAGGGATGGAAAACGATGATCTCGTCCACGCGGTTTAGGAATTCCGGGCGGAATTCCCGCTTCATCTCGTCCATCACTGTGGTCTTCATCTGCTCGTAAGTGGCCTCGCGGTCGGCCTTGGCCATAAAACCGAGGGCCCCCTGCGAGATGATCATGCGCTGGCCGACATTGGTGGTCATGATGACCACCGTGTTCTTAAAGTCCACCACGTGGCCTTTGGAATCGGTGAGCCGCCCATCCTCCATGATCTGCAAGAGGACATTGAAAACATCGGGATGCGCCTTTTCTATCTCGTCAAAAAGTATCACCGAATAGGGTTTGCGGCGCACGGCTTCGGTCAAAGTTCCCCCCTCTTCGTATCCCACATATCCGGGAGGCGCGCCGATGAGCCGCGAGACGGTGTGCTTTTCCATATATTCCGACATGTCGATGCGGACCATGG
Organism: Candidatus Saganbacteria bacterium; assembly: GCA_016223205.1. Taxonomy (GTDB): domain Bacteria; phylum Margulisbacteria; class WOR-1; order XYC2-FULL-46-14; family WPAF01; genus JACRPM01. The sequence continues at coordinate 85,009 of JACRPM010000013.1, read as the reverse complement.
CTTCCATTGTGCCGAACATGAACTCCGCCAGACGGCGGGCGACTTCGGTCTTCCCCACTCCGGTGGGACCGGCAAAAATAAAGGAACCCACCGGCCGCTCGGGGGCCTTAAGCCCCGCCCTTCCCCGGCGAATGGCCTGGGCAATGGCGGCGATGGCCTCGTCCTGGCCGATCACCCGTTTATGCAGGGTCTCTTCCATCTTGAGGAGTTTTTCGGTCTCGGCAGTTGATAGTTTAATGACCGGGATGCCGGTCCAGTCGGCCACCACTTCGGCGATGTCGTCTTCCGTTACTACTGCCTGGGCTTCCCCTTTGCCGCGCTCCATTTTCCATTTTTCGTCCATTTCTTTGATCTTCTTTTCGAGGTCTAAGACCTGGTCGCGCAGGGCGGCGGCTTTCTCGTATTTTTGGGTGGAGGTGGCTTCTTCTTTTTCTTTCTTGGTGATAGCCAGGGTGCGCTGCATTTCTCTAAGTTCCCGGGGCGCGGAGATCAGCCGCAATCTTACCTTGGCGGCCGCCTCGTCCATCACGTCGATGGCTTTGTCGGGGAGGAAGCGATCGGAAATATAGCGTTCAGAGAGCGAGACCGCGGCCGCGATGGCGGCATCGGGAATTTTGACCCGGTGGTGCGCCTCGTAGCGGTCGCGGATGCCTTTTAATATCTCGATGGTGAGCTCCTGGGAGGGCTCATTGATCATCACCGGCTGGAAGCGGCGTTCGAGCGCCGCGTCCTTTTCGATGTTCTTGCGGTATTCATCAACCGTGGTGGCTCCGATGACCTGCAATTCTCCTCTAGCTAATGACGGTTTGAGCAAATTAGCGGCATCGATGGCCCCTTCCGCCGCGCCCGCCCCCACCAAAGTATGCAGTTCATCGATAAAAAGAATGATCTGGCGCTTCTTGGCCAGGATCTCGTCCAGCACCTTTTTGATGCGGGACTCGAATTCTCCACGGTATTTGGTGCCGGCGATCATGCCGCCCAGGTCGAGCGAGATCACCTGCTTGCCCTTTAATATCTCGGGCACATCGCCTTTGATGATCCTCTGCGCCAGGCCTTCGACTATCGCGGTCTTGCCCACTCCGGGATCGCCCAAAAGCGCGGGATTGTTCTTGGTGCGGCGGGAGAGGATGCGGATAATGCGGTCGATCTCTTTTTCACGGTCGATGACCGGGTCTAATCGCCCTTCTTTGGCGTCGAGCGTCAGGTCGCGGCCGTAGGAAGCCAGCGCGGGCTTACGGGGTGCCGGCGGTGCCATGGTCCCGGGAAATCCCATGCCGCCGAAACCTCCCGGCATTCCGAACATCTCTTCGGGGCCGCCCTCCGGCCCGCCCTCTCCTCCCTCTTCGGGGCCGAGTTCGGGAGGGAATTCCTCGGGCGGTTGCTGCCCTTTTTCAACTTCGCTTAGTATCTGCTTAACCGCCCGGTCGAAGCTGATCTTACGCTTGTGCAGGGATTGGGCGGCAATGCTCTCTCCTTCGCGGATGATGCCCAAAAGGATATGTTCACTGCCCACATAATTGAATCCGAGCTCGCGGGCGGCGTTATAAGCCAGTTCCAGCACTTTTTTGGCGCGAGGAGAAAGTGAAACTTCCGCGGCTTTTCCTTCTCCCCGGCCAATTAGGGACTCAATGTCGGAGAAAAGCTCCACCAGGTTGACGCCTAGTTGTTCGAGCACTTTGGAAGCCAATCCCTCTTCTTTAATTATGCCCAAAAGCAGGTGTTCGGCGGTCAAATGATCGTGGGAAAGTCGCCGGGCCTCCTCGTTGGCCAGGTGGATCACCTTTTGCGCGGATTCGGAAAAATAATCGTAGATGCGGTCGGCCGGCCGCCTCTTAAAGAGCGAGGCAAAAATATCCGGGATCTCAAAAAAGCCCGGGAACCCTCCGAACTCGGAAGGCATAAAGCCCAGCTTTTCGGCGCACGATGCGCACAGGTGCCGCACCACCTTCTTGCCGTTGACGATGCGGGTAACGTGCACCGTGGCGGGATTGATATGACATTCGTCGCAGATCATGGCCATAGAAATTTATACTCCTTCCCTAAATTAAAGCCCTACGCGGATGATATTGCAGACCTTGCGGACCACCGGAAGCTTCTTCAGGCGGGCCAAAGCCCGGTCCAGATCGGCCTGGCGGGCTTCGTGGGTCACGATGACCAGGTTGGCATTTTTGCCCACGGTCTCCCGTTGATTTACTACCGCGATCGAGACGTGCGCGTTGGCAAATATTTTAGAGATCTTAGCCAACACTCCCGACTTATCCGGCACCAGCATCCTGATATAGAATTGCCCGTAGGTATGAGCCGTATCCTTCATCTTCACCGGCCCTAATTCGAGGTTTGTTATTTGTGATTTGTTTTTTGTTATTTTTAGTATATCGCCCACCACCGCCGATGCCGTCGGCCCTCCGCCCGCGCCCTGGCCGTAAAACATCAGCTCCCCGATCGGTTCGCCCTTCACATAGATGGCGTTCATAGGCCCGGGTATAAAGGCCAGCGGATGGTCGCAGGGGATCAGGGTCGGATGCACCGAGACCTCGATCTCCTCTCCGCGCCTTTGTGCCGCGGCCAAAAGTTTTATGACATAACCGATCTCCTGGGCGTAGCGGATGTCTTCGGGCTCGATGCGGGCAATGCCCTCAAAGGCCACCTTTTTCCAGCCGATCTCGGCGCGAAAAGCCACCATCGCCAAAATGGCCGCTTTGTAAGAAGCGTCAAAGCCCTCGATATCTTTTTTGGGATCAGCCTCGGCATATCCTTTCTCCTTCGCTCTTTTCAGAGCTTCGGAGAACGACATGCCTTCTTTGGTCATTTTGTGCAGGATGTAATTGGTGGTGCCGTTCACAATACCATAAACTTCGAAGATGCGGTCGGCTGATAGGTCGTTCATCAGCGGGCCCAGGATCGGGATGCCTCCGCCTACCGCCGCCTCAAAAAGCAGGGCAACCTTATTTTTTTGCGCCGCAGCGGCCAGCTCCTTAAGGTTCAAGGCAATGAGCTCCTTGTTGGAAGTGACGACACTTTTGCCTGCGCGCAGCGCGGCCAGGACGAATTTTTTGGCCGGGTTCACCCCGCCGATGGTTTCCACCACCACTTCGATGTCCGGGTCATTTATGACGTCCGAGGCCCGGCGGGTCAGTTTGGAATGCTTCACTTTTGGTGAAATGTCGCAGATCTTTTTGACTTCGAGGCCCAGCGAGGGATTCTTTTGGATCAGGCGGTCGACCGCCGACCCCACCGTCCCATACCCCAGTATCCCAATTTTTACTTTTTTCATCTTAATCGAACAACGAGCTGATGGACTGATGCTTGTAATTGCGCTTGATGGCTTCGGCCAGTATCTCCGCCACCGAAAGCACTTTCAGCCCCTTGAACTGCTTCTCCTTGGTGATAGGCAGGGTGTCGGTCACCACTACCTCCGCGAATTTGGCCTGGGTCAGCCGCTCAATTGCGGGCCCGGCAAAAATTCCGTGGGTGGCCATTACATATATATCCGGATTGCACCCTTCTTTGCGCAGGGCGCTTACCCCATTAGTGATGGTTCCCGCGGTATCGATCATGTCGTCGGTGATGATGACGGTCTTGCCCTTTACCTCACCTACCACATGGGTGACTTCGGATTGATGGTGTTCTGCCCTAACTTTATGCAGGATGGCCAATTGAGCCCCGATGCGGTCGGCCAGCTTTTTGGCTACCTTGGCGCGGCCGGTATCGGGCGCCACTACTACCACATTTTCAAGCTTTTTGGCCTTAACGTAATTTACAAAAAGCGGCAAGGCGGTGAGAGTATCCACCGGGATATTAAAGAAGCCCTGGATCTGGTCGGAGTGCAGGTCCATACTGACCACCCTTTCAGCTCCGGCGGTCTCTAACAGGTTGGCTACTAACCTGGCGGAAACCGGTTCGCGGGAAGCGGCCTTGCGGTCTTGCCGGGCATAGCCGAAGTGCGGGATCACGGCATTGATGGAGCGCGCCGAAGCCCGCTTTAGGGCGTCGATGATGATGAATAATTCCATCAGGTCTTCATTGACTTTGTTCGTGCAGGTTTGGATGATGACGCAATCCTGGCCGCGGATGTTCTCTTTGATGCGGGCGTAAATTTCACCGCCGGCAAAGCGGGAGAGCTGGATCTCGCCGGCCTTGACGCCCAGATCTTTCACGATCTTTTCGCCAAGTTCGGGATGGGAGGTTCCGAAGAATACTTTTAATTCGTCGTTGACGGGATTCATTAGATACCCCCTCTGTGAGGTTCATTATAGGGGTTGGACGCCTAAGTAGTCAAGGCAGGATGGGTTCCTCAGCAAACAGTGTGCTAAGACGGAACCTGCGACTAAACGTCGCGGTTCCTTAAATCTATTGATTTTAATCAGGAAACCGCGAAGTTCATTCGCGGGTTTCCTGATTTCTCATGTCATTTTTTCTGTTAACCA
>JACRPM010000013.1:0-80561 GCA_016223205.1 Candidatus Saganbacteria bacterium | reverse complement strand
TTTTTCTGTTAACCATTTTTTACCTGCATCTCTTCTTGATTTTTCTCATAACTGCAAGGAAAAATAATTAATTATCGTTTACTATTTGGCACACTGTTTGCTATAGAGCCGGCAGGATGATCTTCGATATTTCCGCCGCTTCCAGAAAATGATCGGTGTTGGCCAAGACTTTGGCATAAGGGGATAAAAAGTAGGTCCCCACCTCGACCGCAGCCTCCCGGTTGTGCCTTAAAAAATCCATTATCGGGCCGTGCACCGCAGGCATTGTCCTCTCGAACTCATCCTCAAGCGGGGCAAAAATGGGGTTCTTCTCTTCGAGCTCTTTTAACAGGCCATAAACGAACCCGACCGCTGCCGGCAGGCCTTCGAGCGTGGCCGCTTGCCTGGCAAAAAGATCGGCCAGCTTGTCGAATATCTGCGCGCGGTATTTGGGGAAACGGTCGGCCAGATACAGCACGCCGTTCATTTTATTCCGCTCAAAGCCGCGCAGGACCACTTTCTTCCCCTGATATCTGATGGCCCTGACCTGGCTGATCAGGCCTTATAATTCTTCTTCGGCCTCGACCAGGAAATACGATTCTCGGCGCACGATCGCCTGGCGCAGTTTTAAGGACAGCTCCTTGTCGAGGAGGAGCTCTACCTGAATGAGCCTTCGTCCAGCTTCTTCGTACCTTTCAAGCTCGGTTAAGGCCAGCACTTCCACCGCGTAGCCGGCAACTCCCGCACGGCTCCGGGAATAACGGCGTCCGAATTCCAGGGCTTCCTCCTCTCTCCCCCAGCTGATAAGCGACCAGCCGGCGGAAAGGCAGTCATCCTCGGCGTTCACGGTAAAATCTGTCCCATCGTCTTTCTTTATCGTAAGGGATCCTTCTTCAGCCATGGTTTCCGCTTCCAGCACCACTTGCTGATGGATCGCCTTCAAGAGCTCGAGATTGGCGACCTTCTCGCTCCGCCGGGCAGAGCATAAGTTGTCAAAGATCAAGGCCAGGAAGGCCTCCATCCGCTTGGGATTGTATGCTTGATAGGCCTTAAGCAGGGTTTTTTGCTTGAGCAGGTCCACTTCTTCGGCAGAAAGTTTCTCACCCTGGATGGCGTCGTTCAAGATGCGGCCGAAGATGCCGAACTTAAGCCCGCTTACCCGGCCCTGCCAGCCGTTGGTTAGGGTGGCCAGCAGGCGGTCGGTGGCCTGGTAGGCGGCCAGACGCCGGCCCTCCCGCAGGCGCAGCAGCATGTAGACCAGGCATTCCAGCCGGATCTCGCTGTCTATCAGCCCTTCAACTTCCTGGGAAGAAGCGCCGCGCGTGCGCAGTTGGGCCAAAAGTTTTTCAAGGTCTTTCCGGACAGCGGGATTTTCTCTTAGATATTCCTCGACCTTCTCCTGCCGCAGGCGGTCGTTGAGAACCAGATAATCGCGGTCTATCAGCCTTTCGTCGCGCACCGCATCCAGTTCATTTTTGACCGTTTGCCGGTTGCCGATCTCCAGATTGCGTTCAACATAGCGTTTATGATAGCCCAGCTCACCTTGGTCCTGAAAAGCATCGCTTAAGCGGGCCAAGAATACCCATTCGGTCTCATGCGCCCGGCCGTCGATCAGGGCCTCTACCAGGATCGGCCGCAGGGAATTTTTCCGCGCATAGGTTTTAAGGTCGATCTTATTCCCGGCCGAATTCCAATATACCGCTTCGTGTCCCGACAGGGCCTTTAACTTATCCAGTAATTGAAAATTCAGCTGATGATCGGCCAAATGGATAAACAGGGAGATCGCTTTTTCGGGGGCGCGATCGATGACTGTGTATTCGGCGATCTCCTCGATCCTTTCGGCCAGCTTGGCCTTGATCATTCCGCGAAATCCCTCCCCGTTTCCCGCCGTCTCTGCCATTAAAAGCGCCAAATGATAGGCGGCAAAAGCCCGGGAATAATTTCTCGCCTTGAAAGCCTGATCGCCGTACCTTAAGGCCGACATAAAGACCCTCCCCCGGTTGCCGGGCGGAGTCGCGGGATCGAGGGAGCCGAATCCGATAGAGCGGCAAGTTGACATGCTTTTTTATCGCAAAGGAAAGAGGGAAATTTCAGGTTTCTTATGCGACCAGGCGATGGACGTGGGAGATCAGTTGCTGGAGCCGGTCTTTGATAACCTTTTCCGGCAGCTGGTCTAAAAGCTGGGCGGCGGGGGTGCCGGGGCGGCTGGAATAAGCGAACATGTGGACCTCGTTGAATTTTATTTCTTCAATGGCCTTTAGGGTGTTTTGGAACTGTTCCTCGGTCTCTCCCGGAAAGCCCACCAGAATGTCGGTCGATATCCGGGCGTGCGGCATAAGCTCGCGGATCTTCTTTATCCTTCCGCGGTAGTGGTCGAGATTGTATCCGCGGTTCATTTTCTGGAGTATCTCGTCATCTCCTGACTGGAGCGGTAGCATGAATTCTTTGGCCACATAGGGAAGTTCGGCCACGGCTTCGATGATCTCGTCGCTCATATCACGCGGATGTGAGGTGAGGAATTGGACGAGCTCGGATCCTGAGACTGAATGTCTCGGCTCCTCGCTTTGGGAACCGCGGCGTTCAGCCGCAGGTCCCATCGCTCTCATCAGATTCGCCAACCCATACTTATAAGAATTTATGCTCTGCCCTAACAAGGTCATCCTTTTGGCCCCCTGCTCTATTTTCCTGCCCACTTCTTCGAGAACTTCATCGATCGGCCGGCTTACCTCCCGTCCACGGACATAGGGCACGATGCAGTAGGAGCAGAAGTTGTCGCAGCCGCGCATGATAGTGACGAACTCACCCCCTTCCCCTTTGTATTTCCCCTTCCCCCTTACTAAGGGGGAAGGGGAAAAAGGGGTTAGGGGTTTAAGAAACTCCCTCAATTTCTCCGCCTCATTCGGCCCCAGCACCAGGTCCACATGCTGGAACCGTTTCAGAATATCCACTCCCGGCTCCGCCGCCACACACCCGCAGACCCCGATGATCATCTCTGGGTTTTTCTTTTTTAGGCCTTTAAGTGAAGCTACATACTGGAGGGCGACATCTTCGGCGTGCCGGCGCACGCAGCAAGTGTTGACCAGGACGATGTCTGCGCTCTGATACCCTGATCCGCCGATATTCTGATATCCTGCCGATTCCAGCACCCCTGCCAAGCGCACGGAATCGGCCTCGTTCATCTGACAACCGTAGGTTTTGATGAAATATTTGCGGGGCATAACTAACCGACATTTTACCATATTGACGCCAAAAGCCGGGGATGGGATAATCGGCAAATGGTCCAATCGCTGCCCGGCAGATACGGTCTCTTATTTGCTCTAATTATTTTTTCCATAATTGTGGTGTCGCTGGTCGGCATCGTTTATTTTAATTTTCAACACGACCAATTAAGATCGCTTGCCAAAAACGACCTCACCGCGGTCGCGGACCTGAAAGTAGGCCAGATCGAGAACTGGCTCAAGGAGCGCCGCGGGAACGCCTCCCTTATTTATCGCAATCCTGCTTACTTTAGGCCGCTTCTTTTATGGCTGGGGAATAGAAGGGACGCGGGCCTTAAAAAAGAGATCCGGGATTGGATGGCTTCGCTTTGCGACAGTTACGGTTATTCGGGCATTTTCCTGGTAGATCGGAAAGGCGACTCCCTTCTCTCCTACCTGAAAAAAACGGAGGAAAGCTTAAGCCATGAAAAGGAAAAGATAGCCAAAGCGCTGGAGACCGGAAAAATTGTTTTTAACGATCTTCACCGGGACGAGCTGGGCAAAATCGGTCTCGAGTTTATAGTGCCGATATTGGATAATAACTCCGCGGCCGGGGTTTTGGTGATGCGCCTTGATCCCGAACAGTTCCTCTATCCCCTTATCCAGACCTGGCCCTTTCCCAGCCGCTCCGCCGAGACCTTGCTGGTGCGCCGCGAAGGGGACGAGGTCGTTTTCATCAACGAGCTTCGGCACCAAAAAGATACTCTCTTCAAACTTCGATTCCCGGTGAGCGAAAAGGCCCTTCCGGCGGCCATGGCGGTAAGAGGGATAAGCGGCGTGATCGAGGGAAAAGATTACCGCGGAACCGACGTTTTGGCCGCCATTCGTCCGGTCCCCGGCACCGACTGGTTTATCGTCTCAAAGATCGACCTGGCCGAGGTTTTTCAGCCCACGCTTTGGATCGGGTTGCGCGCTTTCGGCACGGGGATCTTGTTGATCATCTTGGCCGGATCGTGGTTCTTGTATTACGAAGCGCGCCGATCACAAGAGGCGCTGCGCGAAGGTTTGACCAAATTAAATAAGGCGGAGGAGCTGGCACACCTGGGCACCTGGGAGCTGGACCTGGCGGACAATAAGCTGACCTGGTCGGACGAGGTATATCGGATCTTCGGGCTAAAACCGCAGGAGTTTAAGGCCACCTATAGCGCCTTTCTTGAGGCGGTGCACCCGGACGACCGCCAAATTGTCGACGACGCTTATTTGGGTTCGATCCGCGAAGGAAAAGATTGTTACGAGATCGAACACCGCGTCGTCAAGAAGTCGAGCGGTAAGGTCCTCTATGTCCGTGAAAAGTGCGAGCACCTCCGGGACCGCCAAGGTAAAGTGACCAGATCGGTCGGCATGGTGCTGGATATTACCGACGCCAAGTGGGCGGAGCAGGGCTTGCGGGAGATCGACCGTTTAAAATCCGATTTTATCGCCACCGCTTCGCATGAGCTGCGCACCCCGCTGTCCATCATAAAGGAAGGGGTCGGCCTGGTGAGGGAAGGTCTTGACGGGAGGGTCACGAAAGACGAGCAAGCCCGTTTCCTCGACAATGCGCTCAAGAACATCGACCGCCTTAACGGCATCGTCGACTCACTGCTCGATATTTCCAAGATCGAATCCGGCAAGGTAGAACTGAATAAAACGCCGCTGGACCTCTGCGTTTCGGTCCATAAGCTGGTGGAAGATTTTTCCCTCAAAGCCAAAGAAAAGGACCTTAGCTTGACCTTTAAATGCCCGGAAAATCCTCTTTATATCAATGCGGACAAAAGCAAGGTCGATGAGATACTGACCAACCTCATCTCGAACTCCATCAAATTCACAAAGCCGGGCGGGAGGATATCGCTAACCCTTAAAGACCGACCGGGTCTGGCGGAAGTCAGCGTTGAAGACACCGGCATAGGGATAACTGCGGAGAACCTTCCCAAACTATTCTCCAAATTCGAACAGTTCGGCCGCGTCGCCGGCCCGGGCCCCAAGGGCACCGGCTTGGGCCTGGCTATAGTCAAGGGCCTGGTGGAGCTGCACGGCGGCAAGATCTGGGCCGAATCGGACACTCAAAAGGGATCGACCTTCACTTTCACCCTTCCCAAAGGTGAGAGTAGACATCGGGAGGGATAAAAATGGCCCGGATATTGATCATCGATGACGAAACGGAGTTTGTGGAAATGCTCGCTTTCCGGCTGGCTAAATTCGGGGGCTATGAGGTGCTGACCGCCTTTGACGGCGAGGAAGGATGGAAGGCCATAGAGGGAAAACTCCCCGATCTGGTCGTCCTCGACCTCTGGATGCCGAAATTAAACGGGCAGGAAGTGCTGAAAAAAATGAAGGGGGAGGAGAAAACGCGCGCCATCCCGGTGATCGTGCTTTCCGCCAGCACCACCAAAGCGACCCTGGAAAAATTAAAAGAGGAAGGGGCTTTCGATTATATTATCAAGCCCTTTAATCCGCCGGAACTTATGGAAAAGATCAAGAAAGGTCTTGAGAAAAATGTTTGACGACCAGATCATCCACGATCTCAAGAACCCGCTTTCCGGGATCACCGGCTCGATCGGGCTCTTTGTGGAGGGCCTGCTGGGAGACCTCACCGCGGAGCAGAAAAAGTACCTGACGAACATCGACATAAGCGCCAAAAAGCTCGCCTTACTGCTCGAAGAGCTCCGCTTTGTGGATAATGCCGAAAAGGGAGCGTTGGCGGCCGATCGGAGCGCCTTTCCGGCGGAGGACCTCGTGAAAGAGGCGAGGTGGATCGTCTCGCTGGCCCAAAAAGAGGAGAAAAAGGTCGTCTTCAACTTACCCAAGGATCTATCGCTTACCGCCGACCGTCAGCTCCTCACCCTGATCGTCGAAGACCTGTTGCTTAACGCCGTCAAACAATCTCCGCGGAACGGGGCGGCGACATTGGAGATCAAGGCCTCCGGGAACGAATATTTGATCTCGATCGCCGACTCCGGGGCTGGCCTCCCGGCGGAATATCTGCCCAGGGTCTTTGATAAGGACTTCCGGGCTGAAAATCCGAAGATCAAGTCCGGCACCAGCCCGGGGATGGGGTTTTATTTTTGCAAACTGGCGGTCGAGGCCCAGGGCGGCAAACTGCGGATCGAAAGCGGTCCCGGCCAGGGAACCCGATTTATTATTTCCCTGCCGATCTTGACTTAGGAAATTCTCGATCCATTGGGCAGGTCTTTATCTAAAACCAAAAGCGATAAGCTGGATTTATCTTCATTAGAAGCCGCCAGAAGCATGCCGTGCGAGGTGACGCCGCGGATCACTCGCGGTTCAAGATTGGTCAAGACCGCGACCTTTTTACCGATGAGGGATTCTAGGTTGTAATGGAGCTTGATGCCCGCCACCAGCTCCCGCTCCTCCCCGCCGATATCCACTTTTATTTTGTAAAGCTTGTCCGCCCCGGGGATCTCCTCGGCCGATTTGATCTCCCCCACCCGCAGGTCCAACTTCTTGAATTCTTCAAAAGTAATGTTCATAGAAGACGTTATTATAACTCTTTGGTATAATAAGGGCAAATAATCGAAGATGAAAACAAACCTTGACGACAAGACCCTCACTGCTCTTCTCCGATTCCAAAAGAACGAGATCACCGAACATTTTATCTACGCGGAAATGGCCCGCCTGGAAAAAGACCCAAAAAATCGGGAAATATTGAGCCATATCTCCGCCGACGAGGCGCGCCACTACGGAGTTTGGAAAAGTTACACCAAAGAGGAAGTCGCGCCCTCCCGGCTGAAGGTCTTTTGGTATATCCTTCTAGCCCGCCTTTTCGGGATCACCTTCTGCATCAAGTCCATGGAGGAAGGTGAGGTCGGCGCGCAGGAGGTCTACGAGCAAGTGATCCGCGTCATCCCGGAAGCCGGAAAAATAAAAAATGACGAGTCCCGGCATGAGAACGAGCTGATCGGGATGCTCGATGAGGAAAGGTTGAAATACTTGGGCTCGGTGGTATTGGGGCTTAACGATGCGCTGGTGGAACTCACCGGAACTTTGGCGGGACTCACCTTTGCCCTGCAAAACACCAAATTGGTAGGGGTGGCGGGGCTGATCACAGGGATCGCCGCATCATTATCCATGGCGGCTTCGGAATATGTTTCAACGCGCACCGAAGGAGGAGAAAAGAACCCGGTCCGGGCCGCCGTCTATACCGGCATCACTTATGTGGGAGCGGTGACCATTCTTATTGTACCCTTCCTGCTTTTAACCAATCCCTATCTGGCGCTGGGCCTGGCCCTATTGGATGCCTTGATCCTGATCGCGGTCTTCACCTATTATTTTTCGGTGGTGAGAAGCGTTTCTTTTAAACGCCGTTTTATGGAGATGGCGGCGGTGAGCTTGAGCGTGGCGGGATTGAGCTTTTTGATCGGGCTTTTGGTCAGGCAGTTCTTGGGAATAGAGATCTAAGCGCTTCGGCCTGGGCCGTCAGTGATTTTAACATTCCATTGACTTTTTTCTCATAAGACGCATCTTTTATCTTGCCGGCCTCATCAAATTGATCTTGCACCAAGGGGAAGTAAACCGCTTCGAGTATGGGATGCATCCCCAACGCCAGGCAAGTAAGCCGCAGGGCTTGTACCCCCCGGGTTCCGCCCCAGGGACCTTCCGATACCCCCACCAACCCCACCGGCCTTTTAAAGTATTGCTTGTAAAGCAGGTCCAGGAACATCTTCAATTCCCCGGGATAAGTGTGGTTGTATTCGGGGGAAACGATTATTAAACCTTCGGAGCGGAGCAGTTTTTCTTCCCATTTTTTGGCCTGCGGGACTTCTTCGGTATTATCGGTGGCGACCAACCGATAATCGCGGACATCCACTAACTCGGTGTCCAGTCCGGCTTTTTTCACCAGATCGAATACGAAGTTGGCGACCTTTTCCGATCGTCGTCCTTCGCGGGCGGTGCCTAAAATGACGGGGATATACAAGCTAGACCCTCATAAAGGGAGGCAGTTCGATCCGTTCCCGGTTCTGGGGGCGGGCGTGCTCAAAAGACGGCAGGGATTCTTTTTCTTTACGGGCGCCGGGCTTAAAGCCGGTGGCGATCACCGTGACCACCACGTCGCCTTGCAGTTTTTCGTCTATCACCGCGCCGAAGATGATGTTGGCGTCGGGATCGACCGCATTGTAGATGACCTCCGCGGCGTCGTTGACCTCGTATAATGTAAGGTCGGACCCGCCGGTAACGTTGAAGATAACGCCTTTGGCCCCGGTGATGGTCTCCTCAAGCAGAGGAGAAGAGATGGCCTGCTCGGCCGCTTCCACCGCGCGGTTGTCACCGGACCCGGTGCCAATGCCCATCATGGCGGAACCGGCTTCGAACATGATGGTGCGCACGTCGGCAAAATCGAGGTTGATGAGGCCGGGAACCGTGATAAGGTCCGAGATTCCCTTGACGCCCTGCCGCAGCACATCGTCGGCCACCTTGAAGGCCTCGATGATGGAGGTTTTCTTTTCAACCACCTGTAAGAGCTTGTCATTGGGGATAACGATGAGCGCGTCCACTTTTTCCTTGAGCATGGCCACGCCCGATTCGGCCTGGGAGATCCTGACCGGACCTTCGAAGCGGAAGGGCTTGGTGACCACGGCAATGGTGAGGATGCCGAGCTCTTTCGAAACTTCGGCGATCACCGGGGAAGCGCCGGTGCCGGTGCCGCCGCCCATGCCGGCGGTGATAAAGATCATATCCGCGCCCTGCAGCGCTTGTTTTATTTCTTCGCGGGATTCTTCGGCGGCTTTTTGGCCGACTTCGGGATTGGAACCGGCGCCTAATCCCCGGGTGAGCTTGGCGCCGATCTGCAGGCGGTTGTCGGCGAGAGAAACAGAGAGGGCCTGGAGATCGGTGTTGACCCCCCAGAATTCGACTCCCTTGACCCCGGAGCCGATCATGCGGTTGACCGCGTTGGTGCCTCCGCCCCCGATACCGAATACCTTGATAGTGGCGAAGTTCCTGCCATTGCCGGACATCATCATAACGGGGCTAGTATAGCATACCTCATTTAAATTTTGCAACGGGGTAGTCCGGCAAGCGGACGTCTATGTATTCCAGATCGTTTTTCCGGTCGCGGTTGCGGTTGAAGATGGCCTGAAAGACCCGGATCTTGCGGTCGAGGTCGGCTGAATTCCCGATCTTCACCTTAAGGGTATCGTCCACCATCAAATTTATGTTTTCCACGTCTCCCACCTCCACCTGCAGGCGGGCGGACGAGATAAAATGCTTAAATTCCCTAAGCAAAGCGATGATCGATCCCCCCATCTCCCCGCTCAACCTCCCCTGCTTTATCCATTCGGGCCGGATGCCGTTTACCACCGGGAGATTCGAGATATCCGGGAATTCCACGTGAACCTCTCCGGTGACCGCGGGATTAAGGATCACCCCTTCCTCGTCCATCAAAACCGACTGCCCCCCCATCACCGCCACTGCGGTTTCTCTTCGTTCGGTCACTTTTATGACGACCGTGCCGGGCAGGGACCGGACAAAATCCACCTTTTTCATTAGGGGGACCATCATCAGACGCCTGCGGGCCGCCTCAAAACGAGTTAGAAAAATATTTTCGGAAAGCGGGACGCCGGCCAGGCGAATGATCTCGGAATCGTTAAGCAGGCGCACACCCTCCGCCTTGACCTCGGTGATCTGCCAGAGGGGAAGGGAAATAATGCTGGTGATGACCGCGGCCAGGAAAAAGAAGAGGATCACGTACCAGAAAAGGTACCAGCTAAGCTTCCGGCGTCGCTTTCTGCGGCTTACTGCCATGCGCTTTGGAGTATTTCGACCACCAGCTCGTCAAAGCTCAATCCGGCGGACTTGGCCTGCGCGGGAAGATCCGACTGGTCGGTCATGCCTGGGCTGGTATTGATCTCATGCACAAAGGGAATGTGGTCGCGGTTGATCATCATGTCCACGCGCGAGACCCCGCGGCAGCCCAGCGCCCGGTGGGCGTCGACCGCCAGCTTTTGCACTTTTTTGGTTAAGGGAGCGGAGAGCCGCGCCGGCAGGATGAATTCGGTAAGCCCCTTGGTGTATTTGGCCTCGAAATCGTAGAATTCTTTTTTGGGGACCAGCTCCAAGACCGGCAGGGCCCGCGGTTTTTCGGTCCCCAAAACCCCGACCGTGACCTCCTGCCCTTTGATGTATTCTTCGACAAAGATCTCGCCGAATTTTTTCTGCGTATCGATTATGACCTTTTCCAGTTTGCCGGCTTCGGAAACTATCGAAACCCCCAAACTGGAGCCCTCGGAGATGGGCTTGACGACCAGCGGCAGGGGAAATACTTTTTTGATGGTCTCGATATCTTCCTTTAGGGTTGTTTTCGAGATGGGCATATATTTCGGCGTGTTGATCCCCACCGCGTCAAGAATGCGCTTGCCGGCCACTTTGTTCATAGCCAGCGCCGAGGCCAGAACCCCGGATCCGGTGTAGGGCATGCCGGCCATCTCGAGCATCCCCTGAACGCAGCCATCTTCCCCCCACTTGCCGTGCAAGGCGATGTAGCAAACCTCGATCTTATTCTTTTTCAGCTTGCCGAGAAGATCGCCATCGGTATCTAGATGAATGGCCTGGAAACCCTGTTTTTTAAGCGAATCGAGCACGTTCTTGCCGGAACGCAACGAGACCGCCCGCTCGCCGGACTTCCCCCCGGCCAATACCGCGATCTTGAGCTTTTTCAGCTTGGCTTTTTCCATGTTCAATTTGATTTTATCACCCGAAGGTCTTATAATCAACTTCATGACTTACACTATAACTTTGATCCCCGGCGACGGCATTGGGCCGGACGTGGCCGAGGCCGCGCGGCGCTGTGTTGATGCTACCGGTGTTAAAATAAACTGGGAGGTCGCCGAGGCCGGCTCGGATGTAATAGAAAAATACGGCACTCCCCTCCCCCCCGAGACCCTGGAATCGGTCAGAAAGAACAAAGTCGCCCTCAAGGGTCCCATCACCACCCCTATCGGCACGGGTTTCCGTTCGGTGAACGTGGCCATAAGAAAGGAGCTCGACCTTTACGCCTGCCTGCGCCCCTGCAAGTCCCTAAAGGGCGTGCGCAGCCGGTATGAGAACATCGATCTGGTGGTGGTAAGGGAGAACACCGAGGATCTTTACGCCGGCATCGAGTTCGAAGAAGGAAAACCCGAAACCAAAAAGCTCATCGGCGAGATAGAAAAGCTGGGAAAGAAAAGCATCCGTCCCGATTCCGGCCTATCCATCAAGCCCATCTCGATCTCTGGCACCAAAAGGATCGTGAAGTTCGCCTTTGAATATGCGCTAAGGCATAAGAGGAAAAAAGTCACCGCCATCACCAAGGCCAATATCATGAAATATACCGACGGCCTCTTTTTCGCCGCGGCGCGGGAAGTGGCCAAGGGATATGAGGGGAAAATAGAATACGAAGAACGGCTCATCGACAACATGTGCATGCAATTGGTGCAGAAGCCGGAGCTTTACGATGTGCTCTGCCTGCCCAATCTCTACGGCGATATCTTATCCGACCTGTGCGCGGGGCTGATCGGTGGATTGGGCGTGGCTCCCGGCGCCAACATCGGCGAGGGCCTGGCAGTTTTTGAGGCCATCCACGGCAGCGCCCCCAAGTATAAAGGATTGAATAAGGTGAATCCGGTGGCTTTGATACTCTCTGCGGTCTTGATGCTGGATTATCTGGGAGAAAAAGATGCCGCCCGGAAGCTCCAGAACGCGGTCGCTGCGGTCATCGCCGAAGGAAAAAGCGTGACTTACGATCTAAAACCCCACCGCGACGACCCTTCTGCCGTCGGCACATCAGAGATGGCGGATGCCATCATCGCTAAGGTCAAAGGAGGATAAAATTGGCCACACTATTTGAAAAGATAAATTCCGACCTGCAAAAAGCATTAAAAGAAAAGAACGAACAGCGGCTCTCGGTCTTACGCATGGTGAAGAGCCGGGTCCTTTATGTCAACGCCCGGGGCGACCTGCCGGATGCCGAGGTATTGAAGATCGTAGCCAAATACGGTAAGGAGCTTAAGGAAACGATCGAAGAAATGAAAAGAGTAAACCGCCCGGATGCCGCGGTGCAATCGGAAAAAGAATTAACCATCGTCTCCGAGTACCTGCCCAAACAACTTTCAGATGACGAGGTCAAAGCCGCAGTCCAAGCCGCCATTTCCGAGACCGGAGCAACTTCCGCCAAAGAGATGGGCAAGGTCATTAAGGCCGTGATGGGCAAGCATCCCGGGATAGACGGCGGAAAAGTGAACCAGTTCGTCCGTGAACTTCTTAAATGATGGAGATCCTGGGTCTTTTGGCTATCGGCGCAGTCGCGGGAACCTTGAGCGGATTTTTGGGAGTTGGCGGAGCCACCATCTTGATCCCCGCCCTTATCATTATATACAGATCGTCCCAGCACCTGGCGCAGGGCACCTCTTTGGCGGCCTTGCTTTTGCCGGTAGGGCTTTTAGCGGTCATCAAATATTGGCAGACCGGAAATGTTAATCTTAAATTCGCGTTATTGCTGGCGGTGGGCTTTTTTATCGGCGCCTGGATCGGAGCGGTCTTTGCCCAGCCCGTCCCCGACCTCTGGCTTAAAAAGATATTCGCGGTATACCTGCTTTTGATCGCCCTGCAGATGCTGATCTTTTAGCAGGGCTCGATGTGGATGATGACGTCGGTCACCCCGGGGATCTTGGTCTTGATCTCGGACTGGACCAGATGGGAAAGCCGATGCGATTCTTCCACGCTCATGGATTTATCCACGCAGAGATGCAGGTCCATATGGATATCGTCGGTGCGGCCCCGCGTCCGGATCTTATGGCAAACCCTGACATTGGGGATGGCCGTCACTAACTGCTCGATCTTTTTGCGGTCCACCACCGCCCTATCCACCAGCACGTTGAACACCTCGCGCGCGATATTGAAGGCCGCCCACAGGATGAACCCGATGATCAGGAAGGTCGCCAGGGTATCGACCATCGGGAATCCCAGGCGGATGGCAAAAAGCGAGATCAAAACCGAAAAGGAAGTATAAATGTCGCTTTTGGTGTGCAAGGAATCCGATACCAAGATATCGCTTTTTAGTTCCTTGCCCCTCCGGTGCTCGGAGGTCATGACGAAATAATTCACCGCCATGGTAATGATCATCACCGTAAAAGTCAAAAGATTGGCCTCCGGAACGGCGGGATCAAAAAGGCGGCGCAGGGCGGCTTCGCCCATCTCGTAGCAGACCAAAAGCAAAAGCACTATGATGCCGAGCGCGGTAAAGCTCTCTATTTTCTTGTGGCCGTAAGGATGTTCCTCATCGGTGGGTTTGCTGGCGGCATTAAGTCCCACCAGGCCGATGATGTTGCTACTGCCATCGGAGAAAGAGTGGAAGCCGTCGGCCACCATGGAATAAACCCCGAACATGGATCCCACGACGATCTTGGCAATGGCCACGCCCCAGTTCAATATCAGGATCTGGATAAGGGTTTTTTGGATCTCCCTGAATTTTCCGATCATTTCATATTCATTTAATATTGAATAGAGCCAGGATCAGCGGATGGAAACGGGCAATGGTCGCGCCGAAGACCAAAGACACGATGCTCATAAGTTTAAGCAGGATGTTGATCGAAGGGCCGGAAGTATCCTTAAAAGGATCGCCCACCGTATCCCCCACCACCGCCGCCGCGTGGATCGGCGTGCCCTTGCCGCCCAAATATCCGTCCTCGATCAATTTCTTGGCGTTGTCCCAGGCGCCGCCGGAATTGGCCATCATCACCGCCAGCAAGACCCCGGTTCCCAATGAGCCCGCTAAAAAACCTCCCAGCGAGATGGGACCCAATAATAAGCCGACGATCAAAGGTACTATCACTGCGGAGATCCCCGGCACCAGCATTTCCTTAAGCGCGGCTTTGGTCGAGATATCCACGCATTTATTGATCTCGGGTTTGGCTTTGCCTTCCATCAGTCCCTTGATCTCGCGGAACTGGCGGCGAACTTCCTCCACCATAGCATAGGCCGCGCGGCCCACCGCCTGCATCGTCCAGGCGGAAAAGACGAACGGCATGAGCGCCCCGATAAAGAAGCCCACCACCACGCGGGCATCCAATAGATTTATTACCGAAATGCCGATGGTTTGGGTGTAAGCCGCGAATAAGGCCAACGCCGTTAAGGCGGCGGAGCCGATGGCAAATCCTTTGCCGATCGCTGCGGTGGTATTGCCCAGTGAATCCAGCTTGTCGGTGATATGGCGGACCTCGGGAGGAAGATTGGACATGGTGGCGATGCCGCCGGCGTTATCGGCGATCGGCCCGTAGGCATCGACCGACATGATGATGCCGATGGTGCCGAGCATCCCCACCGCGGAAATGGCCACCCCGTAAAGCCCGGCAAAATTATAGGAGATGAGGATAGCCGCGCAAATGGAAAGCATGGGGAAGGCCGTGCTCTTCATGCCTATCGCCAGGCCGGTTATGATGGTGGTAGCCGCGCCGGTCTTGGCGGAGTTGGCCAAACCCTCGACCGTCTTGCCGGAAGTGTAGAATTCGGAAAGCAGGCCCACCGCCATGCCTACCAAAATCCCGGAAAGGATCGCCCAATAGACGCCCAGCTGTCCGGGCAGGATGTATTGATTGATAAAATACGCCGCAATGATGAAAAGTCCCATGGCCACATAAGTCGCGTAGCGCAGAGCCGCCTGGGGATTGATATTTTGGATAAAATTGAGGAAGATGACGCCGAACAGCGAGGCGATAGTGCCCGCCGCGATCAAGACCAAAGGCAGGATCATCCAATTGAAAGTGTTGGTCACGATCAAAGCGCCCAAAGCGATGGTCGCCACCACGGAGCCCACATAAGATTCGAAAAGATCGGCGCCCATCCCCGCCACATCCCCCACGTTGTCCCCCACGTTGTCGGCAATGACCGCGGGATTGCGCGGATCGTCTTCGGGAATGCCGGCTTCCACTTTGCCTACCAGGTCCGCTCCCACATCGGCGGATTTGGTGTAAATGCCGCCGCCCACCCTGGCGAACAGCGCGATAGAAGAAGCTCCCATGGAAAATCCGGTAACCACCAGCGCTCTTTGCGCTGCGGTCGGGAATAATAGCCAAATGAGCACCAATCCGATCACGCCCAAGCTGGCCACTGCCATCCCCATTACCGCGCCGCCCTTAAAGGCCGTGCCCAAAGCGCGCCCCTGGTTTTTGGTCTCGGCCGCCGCGGTAGTGCGCACATTGGCGCGGGTGGCGGAGCTCATGCCGATAAATCCCGCCAGCATGGAGAACAGGCCGCCGCCCACATAGGCCGCCGCCACATAGATATTAACGAAATAAGCGATCGCGGCAAAGACCACCACCATAAAGACGGCAATGCTGGTATATTGCCTCTTTAAGTAGGTCATGGCCCCTTCATATATATAGCCCGACAGCTCCTGCATACGGGCATTCCCGGCGGGCTCTTTGAGCACCGCCCAGAGAAGATAGAACGAAAACAGCAGACCGACGATCCCGCAGGCCAAAGACAACAAAGCTAACATGTTATTTTCCCCTTTCTTAAAATTGCAAAACCTGCTCATTATATGGTATAAGATGATATAATTCAAGCCAAGGAGGTATCATATGAAGCCGAGAATAAATTCTCGCCTAAATTTAACCGCGAATTCATTCGCGGGTATTCTGTTACTTCTCCTTTTGGTCTCTCCCTCTTTCGCCGGCAACCTTACGGTCTCGGGCCGCGCGGGATTGTATTCCCCTCCGGGAGTCGGCGCCAGCGCCTCGGTGATGTACGGTTTGGGCGCAGAATACGCGATCACCAGTTTCCTTTCGGCTAGAGCGGCGGTTGAGACCACCACCTATAGCGTGGCCGGCGTCCAGACCAGCTTGACCCCGATAACCGTGGACCTCATCTACCGCCAGTCGCTTTTGGGAATGCTTACTCCTTATGTGGGCGCGGGCATCGGCTATTACACCGCCACCGTGGGCCCCCTGACCAGCTCCACCATGGGCGTGCAGGCGGAAACCGGTCTTATTTTTTCACTCGGCGGTTTTAACGCAGGAGTGGAAGCCCGCTATATGCTGCCCGATACCAGAGCTTCCGGCACCGGGAGCATGAGCTACAACGCTTACATGACCGGCTCGTTCCTGCAGAGCTTCAACCTCTAAATTGGTCATCCGCTCCGCCCGGATGGAAGATTTTCCGGCGATCCGCGCCTTGGCGGAAAAACTCTATCTGGACTCCAACGATATGCAGGCCGAGGAATTTTTGTTGGCCGAGGACCAAAAGAAGATCGTCGGCATCGGCCGCCTGATAAAACACCCGGACTGCACAGAGATCGCCACTTTCGGCGTGGAAGAGGACTTCCGTAAACAGGGCCTCGGCGGAAAGCTAATTGAGGAGCTTAGAAACAAAGCCGCCGGCCCGGTCCATCTGGCGACCATCATCCCGGGTTACTTCGCCAAACAGGGATTTATCAAAGCGGAGAAAGTCCCGCCCTCCATGGTTAAAAAATCCGACTGGTGCGAGGGCTGCTCAAAGCAAAACTGCACCGTGATGGTCCATCCATGACCGGTCACCCTCCCAAATACCCCGAATTCAAACTGCTGGACGTAAAAGACCGGGAGCTTTTTGAAAAATTCCAGAAGAAATATCCGCCGGTGAGCGGAGAGCTGACCTTCGCCAATTCCTTCTTGTGGCGGTGCTTCGACCACGCCGAATTTTCCCTGGTCCACGGCAATCTCTGCCTCCTGCTTAAACCCATAAACGAGCCCGCCTTTTTCCTGCCGCCGCTGGGCGAGAACGAAGTGGAAAAAACTCTTAAGATCTGCCTGCGCGACGCGCCCCGGCTTTCCCGCGTCCCCGAATGGTTCGTTAAAAAATATTGCGGCAATTTAAGGGTGGAGCCCGACCGCGACAATTTCGATTATGTGTATCTGGCGCGGGACCTCGCCGAGTTAAAAGGGAAAAAATACGACGGCAAGCGCAACCGCATCCGCAAATTCACCCGCCAGCACGCTTATCAATATGTAAAGTTGACCGCGGCCCGCCTCAAAGATTGCACCGCCCTATTCGAGGAATGGATAAAGGGGAAGAGCGCCCAGCGCACCATCTGGGAGGAACTTTTAAAAAATTATGAGGAGTTGGGCTTGACCGGGGGAGCGATCGCAGCCGGAGATAAGATCGTGGCGGTAACCATCGGGGAAAAACTAAATGACGAGACCGCCATTGTATATTTTGAGATCGCCCATCCCGGCTATGAGGGGTTGGCCCAGCTGATGAACCAAGAGTTCGTGAAAAATGAGTGGGCGGATTTAAAATATATTAATCGCGAACAGGATATGGGGATCGCCGGTTTGCGCACCGCCAAGCTTTCCTATCATCCCCATCATTTCGTAAAGAAATTCAATGTTTATGCGGACTGATACAGCCCCTTTCAGCGGAACAATTCCGGCATTCAAGCTGTAAGGTAGCATGGTCGATGTTGAATTTATCGTGCAGCCGCCGGTTGATCTTTTCCAACAATTCCCCGCAGGCCGAGACCTGGGCATCTTCGATCTCCACATGGGCGGCCAGCGCCCTGAATCCCGAAGTTATCGTCCAGATATGCACATCGTGCAGGCCCCTTACCCCCTCGATCCCCTTGACCGCCTCGATCACCTCATCTAATTTAATATCGCGCGGAGTGGCTTCGAGCAAGATCTCCACCGCTTCGGAAAGTATATCGCAGGCCCCGCGGATAATGAGCAGGGCGATAAGCGCGCCGAGGATGGGATCGACCGCCTGCCAGCCGGTAAAATAGATGATAAGCCCGCCTACGATCACCCCCACCGAGGAGACCGCGTCAGAGAGTATATGCCAGAAGGCGGCCTTGATATTGAGGTTCTCGCTGCGGCCGGAAGAGAGGACCCACGCTCCCAAAAGATTGGCCAGCAGGCCGGCCGCCGCAACGACCAGCATCAGCTGGCTGTGCACCTGCGCGGGATGAAGATATCTCTGATAGGATTCGAATAAAATGACCCCGGCGACCATCAGCAGGGCCGCGCCGTTAAACAGCGCGGATAAGATCTCCAATCGGTGATAGCCGAAGGTTTTTTCGGGCGTGGCCTCGGCCTTGCGGGAAATATAGAAGGCCAATAGCGCCAGGGCCAAAACCGAGGTATCGGTAAGCATGTGCCCCGCGTCCGAGACCAGGGCCAGGGAATTCGAAAGCAAGCCGCCCGCAAATTCCACGATCATCATAAGGAAAGTGATGCTTAAGGCGATGAACAGAGGTTTTTGGTCGGCTCGATGCTCATGCATATTGGTATGCTGAATATTTTATCCGATTAACTTCCTTCTCGGGTATCCGAAAAGAAAGATCGCCGTCGCTATCTCTTTCTTCTATTATATTTAATAGCTCCGCGTGACTTTTAGCTTCGATTGATCTCAATATCGCTTGTTTTTTCTCTGCGCCGCAAGATAAAACCGGACAGGTAAATATTAATTCTTTGACTTTTTTTAGTCCGATAATTTTTCGGGTATAATTCTTCGAGGTGTGGCGATAAGTAGTCAGGAATATGCTGTTTAATTTACCTCGGAAATATTCCAGCCAATAATTGCACCATTTCATGATAAATATTTGATCTGTATAAGATAATTCCCTATAAAATAATATCTGTATCGGCGTCGTCCTAAAACATCCTTTTGAAGTTGTTAAGCCGGCCGTTCCATATATTTTTGAATGTTCATAAATACCTATTCTTCCATTATTTGATCCGGTATCCAATGTACGGATAATTAAATGATTCTTTCTAATCTTCCTACACACCTCGTTATTTACAGAATATTTTTTGCATTTCGAGATGCTAAAATCATAAACACATACCTCATTTTTGCCCTTATTGTTTTTTAGGTCTTCTGTTTTTAAGTAGTATTCAAAATCAGGGTGATTCTTAGCTTTCTTTTTTTGAAGCCATTCGTCCCACTCAAAACCGGCGCGATAATGATTGCTTGGGTTCAATTTAATTTTACTTTCTTTCTCCCGGCCATTGCATTCTATGAGTTTTATATCCTGTATTTCCCTGACTGCCGTCTTTTTCCTCTTTAATCTCAATATTATCGTATTGATGTCGGTTTCATCGAAGATTTGCTTGGTAAACCAGAATATTCTATCGGTTGAATAGCGATTAAAAACCGCATCTCTAATGGCGCCGGCCGACACTTCACCGAATAAATAATTTGAAGGGATAATATAAATCATCATTTCAAGATTCCCCATTACATCATTATATAAGGCCTTTTGATACAGGTCCTGCAGTGGGATGTCCAGATTGTCAAAATACCCGTTCAATTCCCGGGTTTCTTTTTGTTTCACATAATATCCTTTATAGAGATAAGGAGGATTAGTTATATGTATTATTTTTTTCCCGTGCAAGCGATCCAAAGGCAATTCCTTTAGCGTATCTTTTTTTATGATATTTTCATTGATGTATTTTTCTTTTATGCCCATCTGTAAAAGTCTACCCTTAAATATGCTTAGCGCATAGCCGTCGATGTCAAAACCGAAAATATTTTCACGAAATATCTTATTCCTCTCTCCTATATTATCAAACCTTTCTATCAGCGGAATTAGAAGGTCTCCCGTTCCGCAGAAAAAATCAACAATTATATAATCCGAAAGTTTCAGGTCGCTTAGAAACGGCCCATAAATATAACGATTAAATATTTCTTGCGGAGTATAGAACCTTCCTCTTTTTTTTGTGATTATATCTTTCATCCGGCGCAATCTTCCAGAAGCTTTATAAAACCGAAAGTGTTCAAATAATAATTTTGCTTATTTCTTTTTAATGTTGCCAGAATTTCATTCCTTTGCCGATCCATTTTATTTCTGGGGCTGGGGGTTATACTGTTTTTGCCGAATAATCCGATTGAATATCTTCCGTCTAAAAAAGAAAGGTAGTGAATTCCGTTCCCTTTTTCGGTAAGTTTTATCAAATCGATGGTTTCGGATATCTGCTTGTCTTGGGCCCCTCCGGATTCGTCGATGTGTTTTGCTTCAATCAGAAAATAGTGTCCGCTAATCTTAAGCAGAATATCGATAATTTTTTCCTGATGCCGGAAATCGAAACTTATACGGAGATATTTCCGCAGATTCTTAATTGAAAAGGCGCCTGCGTTTTGTGTGACGGCAACTGCGTTTTTGTCATTCTCGAAACTGCTCCAGATGTTAGTTTGTGGCACTCCTCTTTCCAATAAGATCTTCAATATTTTATCCTGCCCGATCTTGCCCCTTCTTGAAGACGCGCGAACATCGTACATGGCTTGAATAATTTCGTATTTATTATCAATGTTTGAATATAAAATAGCGCGGTTTTTCTTATATAAATCGATTATATTTTGAAGGGCCTCCAAAGCGCTTCCTTGAGGCAGACTAACCAGGGAAGAATGACTCATCCCGCAAGCAACAGCAAATGCGGACAATTCGGTTAGTTGGGCGCCTTCGGCTCTTAATAGATTAAATAGTTTTAAATAATCGATCTTCTGATACTTTACGCCTTCCGACGTTAACCTTTTAATTTCCTCACGAATTGCATTTACATTATTTATTATTTGCGTATTTGATAAAATGTTTTCCAGATGCGCATAATGGCCGTCAATTAAAAACTCGGGATTGTCCATGGAAACATTGAAATATTCAAGATTTGTCTTAGGCGGCATTGTGAAATATCTTATCATTATATTATGCTATAATTCAAGCGCCATGTCAGGCTAATGGTTCGACTCCGCTCGCCATAAAGCCACCCAGGTAAGAAGGGTGGCTTTTTATTTATATAGAATTCAAAGATCGGGCTTTTTCGGATCCTAACGGCCTGATCGTCGCCTATCATCCCCGCGAGATCGCACCGGCATTTGAAAAAATGGAATCCGCACTGGCAAAGGGCTTTCATTTGGCGGGCTTTCTATCTTACGAAGCCGGCTACGCCTTCGAGGACACCCTGCGGGAGGACAAGACCTACGATTTCCCGCTGCTTCATTTCGGCATCTATGCCTCACCCCGGTCCGACATTCGTCGGCCCACCCCTCTCCATCAAAGATGGAGAGGGGAAGAGCGAAGCGAAGGGGTGAGGAGTGCCAAAGTGAACATCGATTACGAATCCTACTCCCATGATATCGAGTCCATCAAATCCCACATTGCCTCCGGCGACACCTATCAGATCACTTATTGCCTGAAGTATAAATTCGACTTTACAGGTGATAGTTACGCACTTTATCGCCAACTGCTCAAAGAACAGCCCGTCCCCTACCCCGCTTATCTCGAAACCGACGAATTCAAGATACTTTCGCTTTCCCCGGAACTCTTCCTCGAAAAAAAGGGAGAGAACATCATGACCAAGCCCATGAAGGGCACCTGGCATCGCGGGAAAACCTTATGGGAAGACCTGTGGGTGAAAAGAAAGTTGCATAAAGATAAAAAGAACCGGGCGGAAAACGTGATGATCTGTGATCTCGAGCGCAACGACCTGGGCCGGATCTGCCGTCCGGGCTCGGTGGTAACGCCCAAACTATTTGAAGTGGCCCGCTATAAGACCTTATGCCAGATGACCTCGACCGTGAGAGGGAAGCTCGATCTGCAGATAAAACTCTTGAATCTTTTTTCCGCGCTTTTCCCCACCGGCTCGGTCACCGGCGCTCCCAAGATCCGCTCCATGGAGATCATACGGGAGCTGGAAAAAGAAGAAAGAAGGATCTATACCGGGGCCATCGGCTGGATCGCGCCTAATCGCGACCTGTTCTTCAACATCCCCATCCGCACGCTTTTGCTGAAAGATGGACGGGGCGAAATGGGGGTCGGAGGAGGGATAGTGTGGGATTCCACCCCCGAGGGGGAATGGGAAGAGTGCCGGCTGAAAGCGGAATTCCTATTTAACCGGTAATGCGGTTCAAGTCCTCGATCTTGCCCAACAGGATCAGGATATCGCCGTCGAGGATCACGGTCTCCCCGTCGGGATTCATGATGGACTCTATCCCGCGCCGGATGGCCACCACGGCTACATTGTATTTCTTGCGCAAATTGAGCTCCCGCAGGTTTTTGTTGTTGAAATCTTTCCCGGCCCGCAGTTCGATGACGTCGAACTCCTTGCTGATCTCCATGTAATCCAAGACCCCGCGCAGGGTCAATTTGTCGGCCAGCTTGACCGCGGTATCCTGTTCGGGATAAACGATCGAAGTGACGCCCATTTTTTTCAAGATCTTGCCGTGCAGGGTGGATTGCGCCTTCACCACCAGCTCCTTGATCCCCAGCTCCTGGCAGAGCTGGACCGATAAAAGATTAGCTTCGATGCTGCTGGATTGGCCCACCACCACGATGTCGCAATTGGGGATGTTGGCCTCCCTAAGCGCACCCTCCTCCGTCATGTCCCCGATAAAGGCGTGGGTCACCAGGTCCTTGATCACGTTGACCTTGGATTCGTCCTTATCCATCACGATCACTTCCTGGTCGCGCATGGCCAGCTCTTTGGCCACCTTTTGTCCGAACCTTCCCAGCCCCAAAACCCCGAACTGTTTCTTCTTCGCCATTTTTTACTCTCCTTTATCCCGACCTAGCGGGATCATCCTATCGATAGATCTTCTTTCGGGAACGTCGTCTTCTTTTCATATTTGCTAAGCGTTAAGCCCACGAACAAGGTGAGCGGCCCCACCCGGCCGATGAACATGGTCAGCGCCACCACGATCTTGCTCAAGTTTGACAATTTGGTGGTAAGGCCCATCGAGAGCCCCACCGTGCCGAAGGCCGAAGTGACCTCAAAAAGTATCTTTGAAAATTCAAATCCCTGGTAGCTTACGATCGCCGAAGAGAAGATCACCAGGAAAAAAGCCAGAAGCGCGATGGTCAGGGCCTTGCGCACCGTCTCGTAATTGATCCTCCGGCCGAAGACCTCGGTATGGTAGCGGCCCAAAATGGCCGACCGCATGGTTAAAAGCAGGAGGGCGAAAGTGGTGGTCTTGATGCCGCCTCCGGTGCCTCCCGGAGAGGCCCCGATGAACATCAAGGAGATCAGGACAAAGATGGCCGGGCCGGCCAGCCGCGACAGGTCGATAGTATTAAATCCCGCCGTGCGCGCCGTGACCGATTGGAAAAACGACGCCCACACCTGGTCGGCCAGCGGGAGGTTTCCCAAAGTATGCGGATTTAAATGTTCGAACAAGAAGAACAATCCCGCTCCGCCGAAGATCAAGAACAAAGTGGTGATGATCACCAGCTTGGAATGCAGGGAGAATTTGCGGCGTTCGATGATATCCGCCAAAACCATAAAACCGATGCCGCCGATAATGATCAAGCTCATGATCGTCAGGTTGACCACGGGATCTCCCACATAAGCGGTCATGGACCGGAACCCCCCCATAATGTCGAACCCCGCGTTGCAGAAGGCCGAGACCGAGTGGAAGACGCCGGATTTAAAGGCCGCCCCGGGCCCCATCTCCGGCCACCACCTAAAAAACAACACAGCCGCGCCTAAACTTTCGACCGAGATGACGATGGAGAAAACGTATAGGATAAAACGCACCGCGCCCTGGGAAGAGAACAGGTTCAGCGCTTCTCTCACCGCCAGCCGCTGGGAGATAAAGACCTTTTGTCTAAGCAAGATCACGATCAGCGTGGAAAAGGTCATGTATCCCAGGCCTCCCAGCTGGATGAGCCCCAAAATGATGAGCTTGCCCCAAAAGGTGTAATGCGAGCCGGTATCCACCACCACCAGGCCGGTGACGCAGGTGGCCGAATTGGCGGTGAAGTAAGCGTCGATAAAAGAGGTGGTCTGGCCGGAGGCGGTCGAGAACGGCAGCCACAAAAGCAGGGCGCCGGTCAAGATGATGAGCGCAAAGCTTACGATGATGACGATGCTGGGATTATGCCGAAGTTTTAATAAAGATAACCTTTCCACAAGGCGGGATTATAACATAGTGTAGTATAATTGGCGAACCATGAATTTGTGGCCGGCTTTTTCCAGCTTTTTGATCATTGCCGCGGCCGAACTGGGTGATAAAACCCAGCTATTGACCCTGGCGCTCACCGCCCGCTATCCGTTCTGGGAAGTGATGGTCGCGGTGGGCTCGGCCACCGCCGCCTTAATGGCGCTGGCAGTGGTATTGGGCGGTGCTATCCACCGTTTTGTGCCCGATTTTTTCCTGCAATTGTTCACCGGATGCGCGTTCATCTTTTTCGGCCTGTGGACCTTCTTCGGCAAAGAAAAAGCGGAGGAAACGAAAAAGAACAAAGGAAAACCCTTCTGGATCATCTTTTCGGCTTTCTTTATGGCGGAGCTGGGGGATAAGACCCAGCTGGCCGCTTTCGCCCTATCAGCCGAATACGGCGCGCCTTTTTTGGTTTGGCTGGGAGCGACTGTGGGAATGGTCGCGGCCAATCTGGCGGCCGCGCTGGCCGGAGGTTTCATCAAGAAGTTCATTCCGGAAAACCACATCAAGTGGCTGGGCGCGGCGACCTTTATTTTCTTCGGCCTCATAACCCTGGGCGGACTGCTGTTATCTGCTATAATACCGGCGAGGTGAGATCATGCCTATTATTAATATCGAGATGTGGGCCGGCCGTTCCCCCGAGATCAAAGAAAAGCTCATCAAGAACGTCACCAAAACGGTGTGCGATACGGTGGGCTGTCCGCCCGAGGCCGTCATCGTGGTGATCAAGGACATACCGAAGGAAAACTGGGGCCAGTCCGGCTTTCAGGCCAGCAAATCCTAATAATGCCGCAAGCCACCTTCGCCGCCGGGTGTTTCTGGGGGGTTGAGGAGCAATTCAGCCGGCTTAAGGGCGTTACCCAAACCGCCGTCGGCTACACCGGCGGGCATTTTAAAGATCCTACCTATGAGAACGTTTGCTCGGATAAGACCGGCCACGCCGAAGCCCTCCAGCTCGAATTTGATCCCAAGATCATAAGCTACGAAAAACTGTTGGAGACCTTTTGGGGACTGCACGACCCCACCACTCCCAACCGCCAGGGCCCGGATATCGGTTCGCAGTACCGCTCGGCGATCTTTTATCATGATGAAGGGCAAAAGCGGGCGGCGCTTATCTCAAAAGAGAAAGAACAGAAAAAATACCAAAAGCCGATAGTTACCGAGATCGTCCCGGCGGGAACCTTCTGGCGGGCGGAGGAGTATCACCAAAAATATTTCTTAAAACATCCGGGAGGCCATTGTTGAGTGGACTGCGCGCGGGCCATTATGCCCTAAGGAGTGAATAATATGCTTAAAAAGATCCTTATCACCGTCGGAGTTATCTTATTGCTGATCGTTCTCGGTGTGGGGCTGTTGATGTATCGATTGGCGGGAATGGCTGGTTCTATCGAAAAAGAAAGCGCCAAGCTCACGAAGGTCGATCTTAAAAAAGTGGCCGACGGGACCTATGTGGGCAGTTTCGGCAATTTTGTGGTTTCTGCCAGAGTTGAAGTAACGGTCAAGAACCACCGGATAAAAAAGATCACCCTAGTTGACCAGAAATGCGGTCCGGGCTACGAGGCACGGGTGACCATCGATCGAATGATGAAGGCCCAGTCCCCCAAAGTGGATGCGGTGACTGGCGCATCCTCCAGCAGCCGCACGCTTATGGTCGCCGTCGATCGGGCGCTGAAGCAGGGGATTAGATAAAAGGGCGCAACTACATCTTAAAGAATTCTAACAGTTTGAAGACCAGGAAAGCCGGCCAGAAAAAGGAATAGATGATCCCCAGTATCCCATTCCAGAACGAGGTCGCGTGCTGGATATAATAAACCAGCGCGCCGATCAGGCCCAGGCCGTAGACGGCGCTTTCGGCTCCGTTGGGTTTACAAGTCATGTTTGGCCTCCTTTTTACAGGGTAATTATACTACAAAGAGGCGTAATGCGTTGGACGGTTGCGAAGTGCGTTTCGTCGGGCGGAGGGCGCTCTCATGCTTAAGATCTGAAATTATTCCCCTTCGGCTTCGATAATAAAATATGATCGATAAGTTGCGGCCGATACGCATTTATTGCCCCGGCCCGAGTTATGATGCCGCCGAGGCCAAAAGAGTAAGCGGAGTCCTGTCCCGCAGGGAGGGGACCGGCCTGGCCTGGGTTCATCCTGGTTTTTCCCAAATTAATATTTATCATCCCGCGCCCAACGAGAGGGAGAATTGGCGCGACTTGCGTCAAATATTAAGCTCTCCCGGGAACAATGCGCTCAAAAGGGCTTTCGGCGAGAAAGCGTACCAAAGGTACAAAGCATTCGTCCGGCAAAAGATTCAGGGTAACAGATCGCCTCTGCTGATATTTATCGACCGCAGGCAGAGAGATCGTATGCTCGGATTCCTGCGGGATTTTCCCTTCAGGACCGGCGTGGCAATAGAGGTGCCTACTCTTGAAACTGATGTGGTGCCGTGGTGGGGCGAGCCTATGAAGGAAGGGGAAGCATGGGATCTCCTGTTCGATACTTTAAGGCCTCTAGGGTTCTCGACCATCCACTTGATGGGGGAACTGGGTGTTTTTGGCCCCACGCATAGGCCGGAGGGTTGCGTCTACTCTGCCGGACAAATGTTCGATCAACATGGTTTCAGAACCGTCTTCTTGCGCAACTTTATCTTCCCTAACGCCGCTAGCCCTTAGGCGGTGGGCGGCGCGCGGGACGCCAGACCCCGGACGATTCGCCCGACTCTACCCCAACCGCACGACCCCGCCGTTCTCAAATCCCATAACCGACTTCCCAAACAACAAAGCCAGCTCTCCCAAAAAAGGCATATGGCCGGCTATCAGGATGTTCTTGTCGGCCGTCTTGAGCAGTTCCGCGATGGGGGCAGGATCGTCGAAGGGAGTAAGACCCGGTTTTTCCAGAACGTTCTTTACCCCGAGTATTTGGGAGACGATCTCTGCCGTTTGCCGGGCGCGCAGCTTGGTGCTGTGCCAGATCTCATCAATTTTAGCTTTTTCCTTAAGCAGGACCCGCGCGGATCTTTCGACTTGGGCCCGGCCCAGGTCGGAAAGCGGGCGCTTGGGATCGGCTTGCTCTGACACAGTTTCCCCGTGGCGCATCAGATATATTGTCACGGGGCTATCATACTATATTGAGAAGCAGGGGAGGAAGTGAACAAAATAACAAACAAAACAAAATACAAAAAACAAACAATACCAAAATAACAATATTTAATATTGGATTTTGTTTGTCTTTTGTTTTTTGATGCTTGATGCTTCCCTCTTTAGTATTTCGTCACCCCACACTTGAGGAGAATAGAACTAAAAATCTTGATCAGTTCTGTGGCTTCATTAATTAACACATTTATAATGGGTAGCTTTTCGGTCCGTGGTACGATCAAGCTCAGCCAAAAGCGGCTTTCCTTGGCTTCTTTGCGGGCGATTTTAACCCTCATAATGAAGTCCTTCTTGCTCAATGCCTCATTGGCCTCGATATAGTTGGCTCCCACAGAACCGGCTGACCGTATCAGCTGTTTGCCGTTTTCCATGTTGGAATTTGTCCTGGATAAACCATTAACCAGGGCATTGATCTGCCCGGCAAACCTCAACGTCCTCTCCTCCAGATCGTACCGTTTGATATTTGTTCCTTTGTTATTTTCCATTTGTTTGTTTTTTGATGCTTGTGATTTGTTATTTATCGCCTCTTCCATAAAGCACCTCCTTACCGCCTAACAGCAATTACCATGCCAGCCAAAAGCGTCACATTGGAGCCAAAAGTGTAGCGATTCTTGCCGGGGGCGTCAGGAACAACATCGTAGTATAATGTCCCCAAGGAGATGCTATATGAATGAAAAGAAGATTGAGATCTTCGATGTGGACAATAACCGGATAATGCCGGTCGAAACCATTGAGAAAAGCAATGAAGAATGGAAAAAGATCCTAACGCCGGAGCAGTACGAGGTCACGACCAACCAGGGGACCGAACAGCCCTTCACTTGCACTTATGAAAAGATCAAGGAGAACGGCACCTATCGCTGTATCCGCTGCGGCACCGCCCTCTTTAAAGCGGGGACCAAGTTCGAGTCCGGCACCGGCTGGCCGAGCTTTTACGAGCCCGTCTCACCGCTCAACGTCAAAGAAAGGCCGGATAATTCTTTCGGAAGACAAAGGACCGAGGTGGTCTGCGCCCGCTGCGGGGCGCATTTGGGCCATGTCTTTGATGACGGCCCGCCGCCTACCGGGAAAAGATACTGCATCAACGGGGTGGCGTTGAGATTTGCGGCGTCATTATGAAAAAGATAATTATTGTAACTTTGCTCGCAACCTTCACCTTCGGCGCCTTGGCGCAGATCGGCTGGTCGTGCTCCGACTTCCTGCTCAATAATTCCGGCTCCCAGGTCGTCTCGGCCCGCAGTATGGATTTCGGCATCCCTCTGCAGGCGCAGGTGGTCGTCGTTCCCCGCGGGGAAAAAGGTGTCTCCGCGCTCTCCCCTACCAAGTATGGTTTCGTCGGCACCAACCTCGCCCGCCTGCCCGCTTTTTCCGACGGATTGAACGAAAAAGGTTTGTCGGTCGGGACCCTCTGGCTGGCCGGGACCAAATATCCGGACACAGCCAAGGTCTCCCGGGATAAAGTCATCCAGGTCGGCGACGTGGTCCGCTGGATCCTGGGCAGTTTTGCCACCGTCGACGAGGTCAAAAAAGGGTTAGAGAGCGTAACCGTCGCCGGAGCGCCGGTCAAAGAAATGAAGAACATGTACTTCCCGCTCCACCTCTCGATCCATGACCGGAACAAAAAGAGCCTGGTGGTCGAATTCGTCGGCGGCAAGATGAATATCTATGATAATCCCTATAACGTGGTGACCAACGATCCGCCTTTCCCCGACCAGGTCAAGAATTTGGAAAAATATAAGAAGTTGACCAACACGCGCGAAGGCATGCGGGGCTTGCCCGGCGATTCCATGCCCGATAGCCGCTTCGTCAGGATCTACACTTTAAATAAATTCGTGGAGCGGTCCAAGGACGCCCGCGAAGCGGTGAATAACGCCAACCACATCTTGAACCGGGTGACCCTGGTCAACGGGGAGCGGGTGGGGAATATCACCGAATACGGCTTGATCCGCGACCACAAAAATCTAATATTATACGTGATCGATGATGAGAACCTGAACCTGCGGGCCATCGATTTGAAGAAACTTGACTTCAAGCCCGGCGCGAAAAAGCTGGCCACGGACATCGCTAATCCAAACTGGTTCGTTCCGGCCAATGGGGAATTGAAGCAGTTCTAGAATGAAGCTCCTAGCTATCGAAACTTCGTGCGACGAGACCGCGGCGGCGGTTTTAGAGGATGGAAAGAAAGTCCTTTCCAGCGTGGTGGCTTCGCAGAACGAGTTCCATAAAAAATACGGCGGCATTGTCCCCGAGGTCGCATCCCGCAAGCATATCGAGGCCATAAATCCGGTGATCGCCGAAGCTTTAGAGAAAGCCGGGAAAAAGTTCAAGGACCTGGACGCCGTCGCCGTCACTTACGGTCCGGGCCTGGTCGGCTCATTATTGGTAGGATTGTGCGCCGCCAAAGCTTTGGCCTGGTCCCTGAAGAAGCCCCTGATCGGAGTGAATCATCTCGAGGGCCATATTTATTCAAACTTTCTTTACCCCCTCTCTTCTCTCCCTCTTAATAAGGGGGAGATGTCCCGAGCGAACTTGTCCCGAGTCCCATCGAGGGAGCCGAGGGACAGAGGGGGTATAAGTTTCCCCTTCATCTGCCTGATCGTCTCCGGCGGCCATACCCTGCTAGTCCTAATGAAAGACCACGGCAAATATGAAACTCTAGGCAGGACGCGGGACGACGCGGTGGGCGAGGCCTACGATAAAGTGGCGCGCTTTTTGAACCTGGGCTATCCCGGCGGCCCCATCATCGATGAACTCGCGAAAAAAGGCGATCCCCACGCCATTACTTTCAAGAAACCGATGATCGAAGAATCATTTGGCTACGATTTCTCCTTCAGCGGCATCAAGACCGCGGTTACCCGCTTGAGCGGGGTGAAGATCGAGGACCTGGCCGCGAGTTTCCAGCAAACAGTGGTCGAAACCCTGATAGACAAACTAATAAGGGCGGCCTTTGACAAGGGTATAGGAAGGGTGGCTCTAGCGGGCGGGGTTTCCGCCAATTCGGCTTTAAGACAGCAGTTGAAAGAACGCGGAGAAAAAGACGGCCTCGAGGTTATGCTCCCGCCTCTGGAATACTCGACCGACAACGCCGCCATGATCGCCTGCGCCGCTTACTATAAATTCAAGAAAAAGCAATTCGCTGCTCTGGACCTCAAGCCAATCGCTTCTTTGAAAATATGATACAATAATCATATGTTCAAGCATCAGGTGTGCGTGGTGGGCGGCTGCGGCCATGTGGGCCTGCCCCTGGCGATCACTTTCGCCGATCGCGGTTTAAAGACCGTAATCTACGACATAAACGAAAAAGCCATCGCCCGGGTGGCCCGCGGAGAGATGCCTTTTTTGGAAAGAGGCGCCGCTCCCAGGCTCAAAAAGACCCTAAATAATAAGAAACTTCTGGTTTCCGATAATCCCCGGGTCATCAGCGACAGCGAACACGTCGTCATCATCATCGGCACGCCGATCGATGAGTTCTTGAACCCGCGCATCCAGGATATCCACCGCACCCTGAAAGAACTGCAGAAATATTTAAAACCCGGCCAGACCATCATCTTGCGCAGCACCATCTATCCGGGGACCACTCGGCTGGTGAAGAACCTGGTTAAGAACAAGAACATCAAGGTGGCCTTTGCCCCCGAGCGCGTGGCCCAGGGCTACGCCATGGAAGAATTAAAGTCCCTTCCCCAGATCGTAAGCGGGGTGGACCAGGCCTCGGCGACCTCCGCCGAGAAACTTTTCAAGAAGATCGCCAAAGATGTGATCGTGCTCTCGCCGGAAGAAGCGGAGTTGGCGAAACTTATGACCAACGCCTGGCGCTACATCCAGTTCGCAGTCGCCAACCAGTTCTTCACCATCGCCGAAGGAAGAGGGCTTGATTTCTACAAGATCTTCCACGCCGTAAAGCACAAATACCCCCGCACCGCCGATTTCCCCTCCCCTGGCTTTGCCGCCGGGCCGTGTTTATTTAAAGACACTATGCAGATCGCGGCTTTTGCCGAAAATTCATTCTTCCTCGGCCACGCTGCCATGCTTATTAACGAGGGCCTGCCCAATTTCATCATCAAACAGCTCAAGGAGAACTACGACCTTAGCCAAAAAACGGTAGGCATCCTGGGCATGGCTTTTAAAGGCGATAGCGACGACCGCCGCGATTCCCTTTCCTACAAGTTAAAGAAAGCCCTGGAGGTCGAAGCCCAGGCAGTGCTCTGCACCGATGTCTATATTCGCGAGGCCGGCTTTGACGCCCTCAAGACCGTCCTTAAGAAAAGCGATATCCTCATCCTGGGCGCGCCTCACAAAGAATATAGAAACCTAAAGTTCCGCCAGGGTTCCCGCGTGGTGGATATCTGGAATTTCTATGGGCAGGGAGCCAACCTTTGATGAAAGTCCTGGTCACGGGCTCGGCCGGCTTTATCTCTGGATATCTGGTAGAAGAGCTCCTCAACCACGGCTTTGATGTGGTGGGACTTGATAACTTCAGCAAGTACGGAAAAGTTAGGAAAAGCTACGACTCCCATCCTAAATATAAATTCTTCGAAGGCGATGCCAAGGACACCGAGTTGGTAAAGAAGCTTTTAGCGGACTGCGATCAGGTAGTAGCAGGCGCGGCCATTATCGGAGGCATTTCCCTCTTCCACGAGCTGGCCTACGATCTTTTGGCGGAAAACGAAAGGATAGTTGCCTCCACCTTTGACGCCGCCGTCTGGGCGCATAAGAACCAGAAGCTCAAGAAGATCAACGTCATTTCTTCTTCCATGGTCTTTGAATCGACCAATAAATTCCCCACCCCCGAGGGTGAACAGTTAAAATGCCCCCCGCCCCTTTCGACCTACGGTTTCCAAAAGCTCGCCTGCGAATATTTCGCCAAGGGCGCCTGGGAGCAATACAAACTGCCCTACACCATCATCCGACCCTTCAACTGCGTGGGGGTGGGAGAAAAGCGGGCGGTCTACGACCGGGAAATTTATTCCGGCAACGTCAAGCTGGCCATGAGCCATGTGGTGCCCGATCTGATACAGAAAGTGTTGAAAGGCCAGGATCCTCTGCACATTCTGGGCGACGGCTCCCAGATCCGCCATTACACTTATGGAGGGGATCTGGCGGTGGGAATCCGTCTGTGTATTGAAAGTGAAAAAGCAGTAAATGAGGACTTCAACCTTTCGACCAAACAATCCACCACCGTTCTGGCGCTGGCGGAGCTTATCTGGAAGAAGGTCAAGAAGGATAAGCCCTTTAAATACGTTTCCGATAAGCCCTTTACTTATGATGTCCAGAAAAGAGTGCCCGCGACCGAAAAAGCCAAAAAGATCCTGGGTTTTGAGGCCAAGACCACGCTTGATCAAATGCTCGATGAGCTCATCCCCTGGATACAACAGCAGATAGCGATCGGAGGAATTTAGTTTGCTTTCGGTGGTAATGCCGGTCTATAACGAAGGCGAAAATATCCTGCCCACCCTCTCCTCTCTTTATGCCGAAGTAAAAACCCCC
This sequence comes from Candidatus Saganbacteria bacterium, assembly GCA_016223205.1. Taxonomy (GTDB): domain Bacteria; phylum Margulisbacteria; class WOR-1; order XYC2-FULL-46-14; family WPAF01; genus JACRPM01. The sequence continues at coordinate 47,823 of JACRPM010000013.1, read as the reverse complement.
AAAGTGGTCCACCTGGTCTATGATTTTGAAGAGGACTCAACCCTGCCGGTCATAAAGAAAAACCTAAACCGATTCCCCGGCCTGATCCTTACCAAAAACAAATACGGCCGTGGGGTTTTGAATGCCATAAAGAGCGGCATCGAGGCCGCGGAGGGTGATGCGGTGCTGGTCACCATGGCGGATGGCTCCGATGAGTATGCCATCGTTGACCAGATGTATGGACTGGTCAAAAAAGGGAACTCGGTGGTCTGCGCTAGCAGATATATGAAAGGCGGGCGTCAGATCGGCGGGCCTCTTCTCAAACGAACGCTCTCAAGATTGGCCGGCTTGAGCGCCTATTATTTAACCCGCATCCCCACCCACGATCTTTCTAACAACTTCAGGATGTATGATAAGCGGTTTCTGGATAGTATAACCATCGAGAGTGAGGGCGGTTTCGAAATCGCAACCGAATTGACGGCAAAAGCTTTTAAGTCGGGCAAAATGATCACCGAATTACCTACTACCTGGAGAGATCGTGCTGCAGGAAAGTCAAACTTCAAGTTATGGAAATGGCTTCCGCGCTACCTGCATTGGTACTTTTATTTGTGGAAGTGAACTACCGCCACCGCACTGAGCCGCGGTCCAACCGGGGCGAAGTGCCTAGCGAAGCGTAGCTTATGCTAGGCTTGAAATATTCTTCTTATATTTTGCTTGATTTCCCAAACAATATAATTATCTACGCCGGCTGTTCGAAGTATATCCATTTTTGAGAATTCCTGTAGTGCGAGAAATTCATCCTCATATCTTTGCGCCCAATTTTTCCCCATTTTTGCTAGGGCGGACGCGGCTCCTATTTCGAAATCAATGTCTCTTTCACCCAATTGTCCAAATACAATTCGAGTGAGAAATGGGACCGCTTCATGTATCCTTTCAATGGCACAAACACTCATTGCATTAAGTACGACTTCCTTATTTGAAGAGTGCAAAAGTCCGAGCAAGGCCTCTTTAATTGAATCCGTCGGGTATCTGCCGAAGTTGGCTCTCCATCGGGCGCCTATATCCCCACCCCTAGATGAAAAGCTTACCGCCATCTCTCCCGCTAAGGTTATTGTTCTCCTTTGATAAAAAGCTTGGCTAGTTTCATCGAGCGGTCGAAGTTTAGCGCTCATTAATTTTGCGACATGAGCCATTCTCAAGGGTCCCATCGCTCCAATTCCCTCTACCATATGTTGATCCCTCCTATACGGAGATATCGTGAGGTGCAAATAATAATTTCACGCTTTTTTAGATTGTTTTAGGAAGGTATGGGGACATGGTGGACCCCCTAGGCTGGTATTTCTATTTGTGGAAGTGATCTATCAGCACCGCACTGAGCCCCGATCTATCGGGGCGAAGTGCCTAGCGAAGCGTAGCATTCATGTTGAAAGATCCCTGAACCCGGGGTTTGACTCCTTTATCATCGCCATCTTTTTGGCCCTTACCCATCCCTTGATTTTCTTTTCGACCCGAGCCGCCTCTAACCGCGATGATAACTCCTGAAACCAACCAGAAACGTTTGTTCATTAATTAGGATGCGGCTTCGCCTAGATTCTTCGCTTCGCTCAGAATGGAGGCAGGCGGCACCGCACCCTCCAGTCGAATGCTCGAGAACGACTTCTGCCTGATCAGGACCAACTGCGTGGCTAGATAGAGCACGAACAGCAGAATAAAATAGATCATCACTCTTCTACGATTGAATACTTTGCTTAGAATATTATAAATAGGCGTGATGGCGTTGCCTGCCAGGATAGAAAGAAAAAAGACCGGGAAATAGTGATAACGCCCCCAGGAGAGGAAGGCATCCACACCCAGGGATGACCGCGTCACCGCCACCGCCGCATAGGAGATGAGGGCCGAGAGCAAGCAGAACCTCACGATCCCCCTTTCCCCCAACACCGGCATTCTATCTTCCTTGCGGTTCAGGAAAAAGTAGAGGACGAAGAAATATCCCAGGAAAAGCATCTGGATGGTCAAGATGATGGCCGTTATCGTGCTGAAGGGAAATACCATAACCGTGAAACCCATGGTCTTTAAGAAAGCCCCCACGAAACCGAAGAAGATATACTGAACGATCCTTAAAATATCGAAAGTGAAACTTCCGCCCCCCACTCTCCCCGCCCCCACCACAAAGATCCCATATAAAACCAGAAATGCCAACCAAACCGCCAGATATTTAACCGCGATTTTAATCGTGGGAAGCTTGAGCACCAGCCACGCGTACAAGATCACAAACGCCACCCCGATCAATCCCAGCGAAAATCCCATCGGGATAAAGAAAGAAGCCAAAAGTGATAGCCATAACTGCCAGCTTTTCTTATCCAGTGCGTAACGGTGCAACAAAATCAGGGTGGCCAGCAAAAAGAAAAGTGAAGAAGCGGTATTGATGACGATAAACCAGTGGAGCACCTCAAAATACGCCGAATTTACCGCAAAGAACACGGCTGTCAAAAAGGGCAACCACTTGCGCCCGGGGAAAAGCAGGGTGCAGAGATAAAAAAACAGCAGGCTTATGGCAATATGCAAGGCGATCGAAAGTATCATGGGCGGGACGATATTCGCGCCGAACAGCTTATAAAGCAGGAAGAACTTCAATTTAAAGAGCGGCATGAGATGTTCGTTGTGCGGCGTGAACATATATGGGAGAGAGAACTGGCCGGACTCAAAGACCTTGATGAAATCCAGGTCGTCGTAGAAGAACTCGTTATTGAACAGCACCGGATGCCAAAAAACGATCACCAGTATAACCAGCAGTCCCGGCAGCAGCCACTTCTTCAGCATGTGCGAAATTATAGCATATTTGGTATAATCCATTATTATGAAGATCGATGTCGAAGCGGTCGCCAAGCTGGCTCGCCTGGGACTCTCACCGGAAGAAAAAAAGCTCTTCGGCGAACAGCTCTCGCGTATTTTAGACCACGCCGACACCTTGAAAAAATTAAATACCGATAAGGTCGAGCCCACCTCGCACGCCATACCGATGAAAAACGTTTTACGCGAAGATAAAGTCATCCCCTGCGCCAATGTGGACGACATTTTGCTGAACGCTCCCCAGGCCGAGGAGCATATGTTCAAGGTGCCGCGCATTGTTGAATAATCTCACCGCCCACGAAGCCCACAGTTTACTGGCAAGTAAAAAAATAAGCTCGGTCGAGCTTACCGAAGCAGTTTTCGCGCAGATCGAAAAGACCGAGAATAAGCTCAAGGCCTATGTGACCTTGACCAAAGACGAGGCCTTGAAACGGGCCAAAGCCGCAGATAATAACGGTAACTTCACGGGATTGGCGGGTATTCCGATTGCTATTAAGGACAACATGTGCACCAAGGGCATACTGACCACCTGCTCTTCAAAGATCCTGGCTAATTATCTGCCGCCCTATGACGCCACCATCGTGGAAAAACTCGCCGCGGCCGGAGCGGCGCCTATTGGCAAGACCAATCTCGATGAATTCGCCATGGGCTCCTCTACCGAGAATTCCGGATTCCATACCACGCACAATCCCTGGGACCTGAATACCGTGCCGGGAGGATCGTCGGGCGGTTCAGCGGCGGCGGTAGCGTCGGGCGAATGCATTTTAGCTCTGGGCTCGGATACCGGCGGCTCGATCAGACAGCCGGCCTCCTTCTGTGGAGTGGTGGGATTAAAGCCCACTTACGGGAGAGTTTCCCGCTATGGTTTGGTGGCTTTTGCCTCATCACTCGATCAGATCGGCCCTTTGGCCAAAGATGTTACGGACAGCGCCTGGCTGATGAATGTTTTGGCCGGCTACGATCCCAAGGATTCTACCTCGGTAGATATTCCCGTTCCCGATTACCGCATGGCCCTGGTCAATGACGTGAAGAAATTCCGTATCGGCCTGATCTCCGACCTGATGGGCAAAGGTACCGATGAAGCCGTCAAAGCCGCCATCAAGGATGCCGCCCGCAAACTGGAAAGTTTGGGCGCAATCGTAGAGGAGGTCTCTCTCCCTACATTTGAATACGCCGTGCCTACTTATTACCTGATCGCCCCGGCGGAGGCCTCCTCCAACCTGGCCCGCTTTGACGGGGTAAAATTCGGCCACCGAAGTTCGGACGCTCCCGATCTTTTGACCATGTACTACAACACCCGCCGGGAAGGGTTCGGCGCCGAGGTTAAACGGCGGATCATGCTGGGCACTTACGCCCTTTCCGCCGGCTACTACGATGCCTATTATCTAAAGGCCTTAAAGGTCAGGACCCTTATCAAGCAGGATTTTGAGAAGGCCTTTAAGCATTTTGATGTCCTGATCTCCCCCACCGCCCCTTCTCCTGCCTTTAAGATCGGCGAAAAAGCGGCCGACCCATTATCCATGTACTTATCCGACATCGCCACCATCCCGGTGAACCTGGCGGGCCTGCCGGCCATCTCCTTGCCATGTGGGTTTTCAGGAGGCCTGCCGATCGGTCTGCAGATCATCGGCGAGGCTTTCGCCGAGGAGAAGCTTTTGCAGGTCGCTTACACCTATGAGCAGAACACCGAGTGGCACAAGCGGAGGCCGACCCTGTGAAATACGAAACCATAATCGGATTAGAAATTCATGCTCAATTGTTGACCGAGAGCAAGATGTTTTGCGCCTGCTCAACCAAATTCGGAGCTAAACCAAATACCAATATCTGCCCGGTCTGCACCGGCCAGCCGGGGGTTTTGCCGGTGATGAACCAGAAAGCCATCGAGCTGGCGATCAAAACCGCCCTGGCGCTCAACTGCAAGATAGAAAAAAGCAGTGTCTTTGCCCGCAAGAATTATTTTTACCCCGACCTGCCCAAGGATTTCCAAATCTCCCAGTACGAACTGCCCCTGGCTACCCTGGGACATTTGGATATCGTGGTGGAAGGGAAAAAGAAGCGGATCGGCATAACCCGGGTGCATCTTGAAGAAGACGCCGGAAAACTGGTGCATAAAGGCGCCGCTCGGATAATGGGAGCTACGGAATCGTTGGTGGATTATAACCGCACCGGAGTGCCCTTGATGGAGATCGTCTCCGAGCCCGACCTGCGCTCACCAGCCGAGGCTAAGGCCTTCATGGAGACCTTACAACATCTTTTGCAATTTATCGGCGTGTGCGACGCCAAGATGGAAGAAGGCAGCTTGCGCTGTGACGCCAATATCTCGCTTCGGCCGGCCGGGGAGCAAAAGTTCGGCACCAAGACCGAGGTCAAGAACATGAATTCCTTTAAAGCGGTGTTCAAGGCGCTCAAAGCCGAAGAAAAGCGGCACGAGGAGGTTTTGTCCGAAGGCGGGAAGATCAACCAGGAAACCCGCTTTTTTGACGATATCACCGAGCAGACGATCGGCATGCGCAGTAAGGAATACGCCCACGACTACCGCTATTTCCCCGAGCCGGATCTGGTACCCATTGAACCCTCCGCCGACTGGCTGGCTAAGATCAAGAACACTTCGGGGGAACTGCCCGAGGCCAAGCGCGACCGCTTTCTCAATGAATATAAATTGCCCGAGGCCGATGCCGAGGTATTGCTGGCGACCCCCGCCCTGACCGCCTACTTTGAAGAATGCCTAAAACTCTACGACCACCCCAAAACCATTGCCAACTGGCTGATGGGCGACCTAACCGCCTATCTTAAGACCAACAACCTGGCAATCGAGCAGATCAACCTCACCCCAGCACAATTGGTCGAGATGCTGCAGATGATAGATAAAGGCACTATCTCCGGAAAGCTCGCCAAGACCATCCTGGTAGAAGCCCTAAAGTCCGGCAAAACCATCAAAGATATCGTGGCCGAACAAGGGCTGACCCAAATTTCCGATGAAGGCGAGATCAAAAATATCATCGATGAAGTTATCGAGAAAAATCCCAAGCAGGTTGGCGAATTCAGGTCCGGCAAGGATGCGGTGGTGATGTTTTTGGTGGGTCAAGTGATGAAGCTGTCCAAAGGCCGGGCCAAGCCCGACGCGGTCCAGAAACTGCTTAGGCAGAAACTGGGACAGTAAGCGATCGTAAAAGTTCTCCCAATTCTTGGATCTTTTTATCCGAATACTCTAACCGCTCTTCTTCTGCCCCCGTTTCTGCGGTCCAAATCCTAAATTGAAGCATAAGCTCTATCGCCAGGTTAATTTCTTCCGGATTGGTCAAAAGTTCTTTTGCCATCTTTCTTTGGAGCTTGGCCGCTATCCCCAGGGAGTTGATGGCGGTGGATAATAAACCCATTTTTTTCAATTTAACGGCAATTTCCAGGTTCTTATCGCGGGCTGCCCGGATATCGGCCACATGTTCCAGGTCAAATAAGGCAAAGGTCGCATTGGCCAGGGCCAGCACCGAGAACTGCTCCTCGTGCATCAGCCGATTCGCTAACTCCCCTTCCCGGAGATATTGCGGGTACAGCCTTATGGCCGCTTGCGAACAACCGTGCGCCATCCGGAAAAAGTGATGCCTCTCCTCCGCTTCCTGGCTTAGTTTGCCCAGGGCGCGGAAATCATCGGCCAAATAACTTAATTCCTCGGCCATCATGTTTTTCCTGTTCATTTTTATGAACAGTTCCAGGGCCAGGCTGCGTTCTACCACCGATCGCATCAAAGATCTTTTGTTTTGCTTCAATATCCCCAGTCGGGAATAGGCCTTACCCAGGAAACTTATATCACGGGCCTCATTGAGGTCTTCACCGACAAATTGATAGTTCTCTATCGCCAGGGTCCGCGGCTGTTTTGATCTTTCCAGCCAATGGATCTCCGATTCGGCCTCCTTAAAGCGGCCGGCCAATTCCATGCAAATGCGGGCTGCAGTGCTGAAATTCTCCGCGGCTCGAAAACGATCGCCCTCCTCAAGGTGATTATCGGCGCGGGCCAGGCAGGTCGCATATTTCGCCTGCAATTCTTCATTACTGATCTTCTTCCGGATGGAACTCCAGGATGGATTAAATCCCCTGCGTCTCGGCGCCACAGGCGGTCTACCGGCACCGTCCATTCTATCTACCATATTAAAATCCCAACTCCGTCTGCGGGCTGGGCTTGTCTTGCGGCATGATCCCCGGCCCGTAAGTTTTCACCTGGTCCCTTAAAAAGGCCAGCCAGGCGGTCTTCTTTTGTGTGGGATTTTCGAATTCCACTTGCCGCGCCCCAAAATCGAATTCGATCCCCAAAATATGGCGCGCCGCATCCAAGGTTACCTGCCGTTCATCCCCGCCCTCTCTTTGGAACCGCGTCATTGCCCGCAATACCACGGTGATCCGGGACCGGGCTTGCATAAACCAGCTCTCGCGCACTTCGTCGCTGAAGAGAGTTCCCAAGTATTTACCCAAATTTTTATGTATCTTATCAAGGGTTTTGGGGGACAGCTTCGGCTGTCGGGCAAAATAGCCGGCCCAACGCTTCACGAACGACTTGATCACCTGGCCGATCAACATCTCGGAATGATATTTGACCGCGGTTAGATACTCATGCATGGCGGCCACGGCCTCATTCCTCCTTTGATAATCTTCTTCGGCCAACCCTAAAAGCGAAGCAGCCAGTCCCCGGGCTTGCGGGGTGTCGATTTCGATAAGTTTAAGCGCCCCCCAGATCTCAATGCGGGCTTTGATCTTGCCGTAGTCCTTAAAATTGCGCGGTCGGATCCTCTCTTCTCCGCCCAGATATATGCGGCGCAGACGTTCTTTGTGGGCCAAAAGGTCACGGCCGATCTCCTGCAGGTCCGTAATAAATTTCCGGTTCTCCTGCTTTTCCGCCTCTTCCCCTTCGAGCAAATGGTCGAACATGCTCAATATTTTATGGATCGAAACGTGTCGCTCAACGATCACGCGCCTCATTTCCCCCGTGGCGCCCTTCCGGTACCCGCGCATGGTGACCAGGCAATCTCCGTGCAGGGTGTCCAATATCCGAACTTTGCCGCCCAAGGTGCTCAATCCCGAATATCTTGCTTTCCTCTTAAAGGCCTCGACTCGCGCTTTCTCCTCAAGATTGATCCTCTCCACAATTTTAGGGGTGAGGGTCTGCAGTACCAGGTCCACGTTGATATTGTTCAGCTCCTGCGCCCTGTCCCGGGCGATCTGCAGCTGTTCTACCAGCCTCGAGCCGAACCCGTCTTGGGTAAAAGGGAATTCCTTAATGACCGCGTCCAGCCGACCGGCAAAATCACGCATGGCTTGGACTTGGGCTTGATAGGCCGCCTGGTCGCCTGCCTTCCTGGCCCGGCTCTTGGCCTCGCCGATGATATACATCTCCACTCGCGCGGCCAAAAGCGTCCTGAAGAATACCAGATTGCCCAGCTCGGGATCCGCTCTAAGATCTTTTGAGCTCCGCCCTATCCTCTGTACCATTTCGGCCAGACCGGCCTCACTGCTATGCGGCGCGGGGGCAGGACGAGCCCGGCGGGCCCGCTGGACTGTGGTTCTTTTTAACTCAAGTTGGACTCCGTTTGTTGCCATGTATGTTTTTCGATAAGTGCCCGCCAAAATTTCATGTTATAATTTATTGATGAAGCAGGATATCGCTTACCAATTGGAGGATTCCCTCTACCTGAACATCACCAACCGCTGCACCAACGCCTGCAGTTTTTGCATCCGCTACAAGGCGCGCGATTTCCACGGCCAATATAAGCTCTGGCTGGACCGCGAGCCCTCGGTTGAGGAGATAATGGAGGCTATCGGCGACCCTCTTAAATACAAGCAGGTCGTCTTTTGCGGCTATGGCGAGCCCCTCATCCGCCTCGAAACCGTCAAAGAAGTCGCTTCCAGACTCAAATTCGTAATTCGTAATGCTTCGACAGGCTCAGCATCCCGAGCAACGCCGAGGGATTCGTCATTCGTAATTCGTGTGGATACCAACGGCCACGCCAACTTGTTCTACCAGAGAAACATCCTGCCCGAGCTTAAAGGGCTGATAGATATAATATCGGTGTCCTTGAATGCCGAAAGCGCCTCGGTCTATGAAATGATCTGCCATTCCCTTTTCGGCAAACGAGCTTATCCGGCGGTCATCGAGTTCATCAAGGAGGCCAAAAAGTATATTCCCGAAGTTGAGGCCAGCGTGGTAAACTTGCCGGAGCTGGTGGACCTGAAAAAAGCGAAGAAGCTCGCCGAAGAGCTGGGCGTCAAGTTCCGCCTGCGTTCTTATTACGAGGAGAAATATGTCAGATAGGTTTGATCTCGCGATTTTGGGCGGAGGCCCGGGCGGCTATATCGCCGCTATCAGGGCGGCTCAATTGGGAGCCAAAGTGGCACTGATCGAAAAAGACAAGCTGGGCGGAGTGTGTCTCAACCGCGGCTGTATCCCCACCAAAGCCCTGATCGCCTGCACCAACCTATATCTTAAGATGCAAGGAGCCGACAAGTTCGGCATTTCTACGAATAATATCTCGATTGATTTTAAGAAAGTGGTCGAGCGCAAGGATTTGATAATAGAGAAACTGGTCAAAGGCGTTGAATTTCTCCTCAAGAAGCGCGGCGTGGAGATCATTCAGGGCATGGGGAAGGTTTTAGGGGAAGGGAAAGTAGAGATCGAGACAGTAGAACGTAGAACGTTGATAATAGAAAGTAGGAAGATCATATTGGCCACCGGCTCCACCCCCATCTGCCTGCCGGGATTGTCCTTTGATAAGGAAAAATTCCTCTGCAGTGATGACCTTTTGGAATATCACCCCCTCCCCCCTCAACTCGATATCGTAGGAGGTGGGGTGATCGGTTTGCACTTCGCGCAGATCTACAGCGCCCTGGGGTGTAAGATCACGATCTTTGAGGCCCTGCCGGAGATATTGCCCGGCATCGACGAAGAAGTGGCGGCCAAGGTAAAATCCAAGCTAAAAAGGATGAATGTCGAGATCAAGACCGGCGTGCGCTTTGATCCAAATGACTCCTGCGGCAAGACCCTCATCTGCATCGGGCGCGCGCCCACTATCCCCGGGCTCACGGTAAATGAAAAGCTTGAGACCCAGATGCCCGGGGTCTACGCGGTGGGCGATCTGGTAAGCAAGAAGATGTTCGCCCACGTGGCTTATGAGCAGGGAGTGATCGCGGCGGAGAACGCTATGGGAGGGAACCGCACTTTCAGCGATGAAAATATCCCCTACGGCATTTACACCGACCCCGAGGTGGGCAGTATCGGCTTAACCGAAAAAGAAGCACGGGAAAAACACAAGAATATCAAAATTGGTAAATTCCCCTTTGCCGCTTTAGGTATCGCGGCCGCTTTGGGAGAGCTGGAAGGATTTGTAAAGGTTATCTCTGATGAGTCCGGCAAGCTTTTAGGTATACATATCCTGGGACCGGAAGCCACTACCCTCATCGGCGCGGCAACTGTTGCCCTAAAAAATGGATTGTCCGTAGAAGAGCTGGCCGGAACCTGGCAATCCCATCCCTCGTTCCCGGAAGGCCTGCACGAAGCGGCCCTGGCGGCGTTAAAGCGAAGTTTGCACGGTCTTAATTAAAAGCTCTCTTCAAGCGACCGAAGCAAGGCGTAAAAAGGGCCATTGACATCGATATTGCGGTTGACCACTCTTAAGGTGGCTGGATCTATTAGATTGGCGAAGGGTATGCCTTCCGGCACCAGGTCTTCAACCACCGTCACCATCTCTCCCGATCGTCCGCTCTCCAGCAAGCGGAAAGCTCCCACCCCCAATTGAGAGGTCAGGAGTGCGTCATATAGATTGGCCGAGTTCTGCCGGGTCTCATATCCCACCATCTGGGGTTTGAAGCTCTTTTTCCGGCCGGTGCGCGATAGATATTTTTCCTCCAGGATCTCCGCCAGCCGTTCTCCGATCTTGGCGTCGGCCAGCTTGGGCTGGCCGTGGCGGTCGGTCCGCATGCCTTTTTTCAAATGTTCAGGCAGTTTGTCCGCCAATCCCTCCGCCACCGTGATCACACCATAATTTTTGTTCCTTTGCTCTCTTTTAATCACTAGTTCGACCAGATCATCGGCGATCTTTTCGAGATCGACGACTTTCACTCCTTCAAAATCTTCCGGGATGAGGGCTTTGGTGGCTCGGCCGAAAATGCTGGCTCCGGCAGTGAACCAGCCCGCCTTTCTCCCCATGCATTCGACCACATGGTAACAATTGGTGGCCCGAGCGTCATCATATAACCCCCGGATAATGCGGCCGGCGCTTTCCGCCGCGGTCATGTAGCCGTAGGTAAAAGCGATCCCGGTATAATCATTATCGATGGTCTTGGGAACATGTACCATGTCGCCGGTAAAGAATAGGTCCGGCATGGTTTCAGCCACTTTTCGGGCAATGCGATAAAGAAAATTGGCGGTCTTTAAGGTGTCATCGCCGCCGATCGAGATCAAAGCCCCTACCCTAAGCATTTCAAAAACGTCCAGCACTTTTCTTAGGCCGAAGGTCTTTTCGAGATCGTCAAGGTGTTGCGGTTTTTCTATCGGCTTTCCCGGATTGGCGCGGGAGGTATTGATGATCAGAGAATTTTGATCGATGGCCCGGGAGGCTACTTCAGGGGTAATGTCGATAAAATGCGTACCTTCTCTAAGGGGGAGGGCTTTGCCCTGCTGAAGATATTCATACCCATTGATGACCCCCACCACTTCTATCCCGCGGTCCAAAAACTGCTTGGCCGCGGCCGAGATCACGCGGTTGCCGCCCGGGGCCGGCCCGCCGGAATGCAAAATTGCCACGCGCAGGTTGAGCCGGCGCATCCTCTCTGTAAAAGGGGTCGCTTCCTGGGGTCTTCTGATCTGTAATGCCATGTTACCTTTTTATCGTGTCAAGCGCTGGAAAATTTCAATAATTCGGGTATTTAATCGGGCTCGGTGGTGATTAGTTCTCTAAAAGGGAGCTCATCCGTCCCCTCGGCGGAAAAAGATATCTCGCGTTCTCGCAGGCAATCGCTAACCACCGCCTGGAAAGGGTTTTCAGGAAGAGGCGCGTCTTTTTTCATCAGCAAACTTCCAACCGGAATACCGTTCCAATCGTCTGCGCTGTCATGCCACCGATAATTATAAAAGCATCTAAATCCCAGCATATTTGCGATATAAACCAGGCCGGGAAGCAAAATTGGGTCGGCAATGTGGACCAATCCATTATCCAGCACCCGGTGGAGTTCGCTTAATCCGGCCGCTATCTCCAGCACCGTTTCAGCGGGATTGTTTAACCCATAGATCATGGGCAGGGTCACGAAATCAAAACTTCTATCAGGAAAAGCCAGCATGCGGGCATCCCCTTTGAATATTCCTTCATTAGGATTGTCTTCAACGGATAGGTCAATGCCGACGGCCGACGCGCCAAACCCCCGATAATAACTATAAAAGGCGGATCTGCCGTCCTCTACCGCACAGCCGATATCCAGAACCCTGCGCCCGGCAAAAAGAAAATCATATTCCCTTCTAAACTTAAAGAGCAGATGAGAGTGGCGGGGCGCATAAAGGAAAGCTCTTCCTCTTTTTAGCGCGGTAATTCCCCTCCATTCTCTTTCCACATCGTCCGAATGGCGGGCCACTTGCTGCCGTCGAACAAAATCAACGAAGGATCGGATTTCTGCTTTTTGTTCTGCGGTCAATCTTCCGCCTTCCGGTGTGGTGAATATCCGACTGGCTCTAATTTCTCTCCCGCGGGTGTCATACCAATCGAACTCATCAACTTTATCTCCGGAATTTAATACATAATTTCTCCGGTAGGCTTCCCGCCAGGATGTGATTCTTTTTGCTTCAGTTGCTCTGATCATAGCTATCCTCTAAGTGTATTTCGGTAAATATTTGTGGATATTTCAGTGGAAATTAGCCGATCAGTGAGTGGGCGGTCATGGCATCGGTTTTCGGCAACCCCATCAGGTCGAGCACGGTCACCCCGATGTCCGGGATGATCCCTTTTTCCCTGATTTTTACTTCTTTCCCTAAAACCCAGAAAGGGACCGGATTCAAGGAGTGCTGGGTGCTGACTTCCTTCCCTAAAAACATCTCATCCGCGTTGCCGTGATCGGCGGTCACGATGAAAACGCCGCCCTTGGCCGTCCAGGCCGGCACTAATTTCTCCAGACAGGAGGAGACATCCGCAATAGCTTCGGTAGCGGCCTTGAGATTGCCGGTGTGGCCCACCATGTCTCCGTTCTGGAAGTTATGGACGATCAATGAATACTTGTTCTCTGCAATGGCTTTCAGTGAATAGTCGGTCTCAAGGAAAGCCGTCATCTCCGGCACCCAATCGTAATGCTTGCCTTCTTCCGTCCTATTTTTTAAGGACATATCCTGCGCCAGATGGCGGTCTTCTCCGGGGAAGGGCTCCATCCGGCGGCCCGAGAACCAGCCGGTGACATGGGCGAATTTTTCCGGTCCCGCCAGACGCAGTTGTTTCAATCCCGCATTAGAGACCACCTCTCCCACCGTCCCCGGGATCTCTTTTTCAGGGAAGGCGGTCAGGGCGTGGAGACCGGGGTAATATTCGGTCATGGCCACGAACACCAGCTGCTTCAGCCGCTTCCTTAACTCCTGTATCTCGTTAAAAACCTTATCGTCAATGGGCTTGGTGCCTTTTTTATAATTGAAGTATTTTTTGTCCGATTCACAGAAGGCGGTCGTCAATTGGATGGTACGGTCCTGACGGAAGTTGAAGTAGATGACCGAATCGGCCGGCCCCATACCGGTGTAGCCGCTGATTATGGTAGGCCGGATGAATTCATCGGTCTCCCCGCGTTTATAGGACTGCTCGATGGCTTCGCGCGCGGTCGCCGCTTTATTTTCCCCCACCCCCGCTACCAGCGCCCTCATCGCGATCAAGGTCTTATCCCACGCGGTATCGCGGTCCATGGCCAGCTCTCTTCCCATTATCGTAGCGATCCGAACGTTTGCGGGCATTTTATCTTCGAGCATCTTGAGGTAAATCTCGCCGGCGGCCTTAGGATTAGTATCCCGTCCATCGGTAAAGAGATGTATATAGACGGTATTCAATTCGGCTTTTTTGGCCAGCTCCAGCAGGGCGAAAAGATGCTTGATATCGCCGTGCACCGTGCCGCCGTGCCCCTGGAGGATGCCCATCAGGTGGAGGGCGGAGCCGTTCTGCTTGGCGTTGCGCACCGCGGAAAGAAGGGCTTCATTATTGAAGAAAGTGCCGTCCTTTATCGCCACATTGATGCGCTCGATGGATTGGTAAACCACCCGCCCGGCTCCCATGTTCAGGTGATTGACCTCGGAGTTGCCCATGGTCCCAGCGGGAAGGCCGACCGCCAGGCCGGAGCATTCCAGTTTGGCGTAGGGATGTTTGGCAAAAAGGTCGGCGATAAAAGGGGCTTTCCCTTCTTTTATGGCGTCATAGATGGCGTTTTTCTCGGCCTTTTCGCCGACGGCAAAGCCGTCGAGGATGCAGAGGTAAACGGGTATTGTTTTCATATTAAAAGGCTTTTTTTCGGATCTTCAAAAAACTCAATCAATGTTATCTGCCTTATTTTTTTCATACTTTGTAATTTTGCCGGAGAGATCAAAAATAGCCGCGCTTTTGGATATTTTCTCGCAAAAGCAAGCAATGAACCAACTCCCTGATTTTTTGCCGTTGACTTTACTTCGATCGCGTAAAGCTTATCGCCGGTTTCAAAAACGTAGTCGACCTCTTCTTGCCGGTCGCGCCAATAGGATAAAGATTTGCCTTCCATCTGTAAAATCGGATAAAGCTTGGCGCCAACCGCGTTCTCCACCAATCTGCCCCAAAAGACCGGGTCTTTTTTAATTTGCCTTACATTCCTGCCTGACATTGCCGAAATAAATGCGTTGTCTAGAACCAGCAATTTGGGGATCGAGCCTCTTTGTTTTATCCGACTGCCGCTCCACCGTTCCAGAGACGTCGCCAAGAATGCATTGGAAAGCAATTTGAGATAAGAAGCAATTGTGGTTGTATTACCCGCCTCCTGCAGTTGACCAAGCATCTTTTGGTAGCTCAATATTTCTGCCGGGTGTGAAACAGCTAAAGAGAATATTTGACGCAATAAAGCCGGCTTTGTGACCGGCATCATTAAAAGAACATCTTTGGATAATACAGTTTCAATCAGGGAATCTCTGATATAACGAGACCAGCGGTCCCAATTTTTCCGCATCGGCAGCGCGCCCGGATATCCGCCGAAACACAGGTATTCATTTAAACTCAAAGAAAACAATTGCCTACATTCAGAAAACGACCAATGGGGATGCCGGTGGATCTCAAATCTCCCGGCCAAACTTTCCGTCAAACCGCGCTGCATTAAAAGCGCCGATGAGCCCAATAAAATCAGTCTTATTTTATTGCCGGCGTGGCGGTCTTCATCAAAAAGTTTCTTGACCATATTGCTCCAGCGCGGTATCTTTTGAATTTCATCAAAAATCAGCAGTGTTTCTTTTTGCGTGGAATCGAACAATTCTCTCGCTGCCAGCCAGTGTTTTTGTATCCAGGCAAGCGGCGGTATATCAGGCGTGTCTGCGGTTTCATACAGCTTCGGTCCTCTCCATTTCTCCATAACCTGCAGCGCCAGAGTCGTTTTGCCCACCTGTCTTGGCCCATTTATCACCTGAATCAGGTTTGGCAATCCGTGTAAATTATTCCAGAGGTTTGAAAATAGCGGTTTTCTTACATATTCTTGCATTGTTTTAATATTTTATCATCCCCGGAAGCGGCCGTCAACGATTTACTCAAAGCATTGAGTAATTTGTAAGGCTGCTGCCCGCATTTCACAGTGATTTTCATGAGGATATTATACTACATAAAAAGAAAAACCCCCCCGGCAGGCCGGGGGGGTTCTCTTATTGCAAAAACCGCCAGCTATTGCCCGAAATATTCTAAATTAAGTTCAACCGGAGAAAAGCTATGGTCGTTTAAAGCAAATTGAGAGAGCGCATTTGTTCCAACCAAAAGGAACGCGCCATTCCCGCCATAGCTTTCTGCCGTACCGGCATCGATGTTCAGATCATGGCCTCCTGCCCGAACCACAAATTTTCCTTGTTCGTTCGGTTTATGGCCGTGGACGATCAACAGGCGCCGGGGATCCAGCCCAAAGGAAGAGCCGATCTCTCTGCATACCCGATGTATAAACTGCGGGTCCTCCGACTTGGTCCATTGTGAAAAAAATGGGCCCTCGGGCTCTTTATAAAGACCGGTTTCTTCTTCCAGCACGGCCCGGGCCGCGGTTTGCATTCTGCGCATATAGATCGGCGAATCTTCTCCCCAGGCCAGCTCGCCCAATCGATCGATCACTTCGGCATCGGCCTCGAGCAATGCGCTATCTCCAGTTTCAATAAACCAGCGCCAGGCGATGATCGCCTTCCGAATATCATTTTCAATTTCGGCAAAAGCTTCCTTCCCCTTTTTCCCATTGAACTCCGCCAAATGTCCTTCGGCTGTGATCGGCACCCCGGCATGGGTCAACAACATATCAAAAGGAGCGCCTTCAGACATTCGGAGCGTAGTATATATATCACCGCGGCCGACCATGCATTCGATCAGCTGGAAAAAAGCATGGCTCCGGCGGAAGGCATCGGCAATATGATCCATCACGGCTTGCTCTTCCTCGGTGAATTCTTTTAATCCGCCCATCAAGCGGTAAAAATAGGAGGCGTCCCTCTCTTCCAGCTTGGCCTTACCGGTCAACCGGTCAAAGGTGTCCTTTTCGCCGGCAGTGAGATCTGCCAGTGCGGTATTATGGAATAACGCTCTCCTGACCCTTAAATCCGATTGATCGAGTTCCGTTCCCCGGTGTTCCGGAAAACGATAAGCAGCTTCCGCGGTTATCCTAAGATAGGTCGCCGCGGCCTCCATTGGTTTGGATATTTTTGCTTTATAATGTCCGCGGGCATCGGCAAAACATTTTTCCGCGAAATCCTGCAATGGTTGAAGGCTGATCCCCATCTCATTGACTAAAAAGTCCTGTTCGTTATAACGCATCAGCCAGCGAACCAGCTCGATCGCCAAGCGCGGTATCCCCAATCCCGCCCCAACCCACATCGCATCATGGTTTCCCACCAGTCTATGAACTGGCGGATTGGCTACTTCCAGCATATGGTTGGCGGCCAGCGGTTCCGGGCCGCGGTCCAGTTTGTCTCCGAGGTCTATACCCAGAGGAAACACCGGTAATCTTTCAAGCCCGGTTAAGTAGCGATTGACCTCGCCATGGGCATCGGTCGCCACTAGGGCCAACGGTTGTCCCAGTGACCGCGGCAGGGGGAGCGTATTAGTCCTGACCCCCCTGTGCAGGTTAATGAATCGCTCTCTGTATTTTTTAGGCAGCGTCATAGCGGCCTTTTCCGTCCCCGGCGCTACACCGTTTGTTCTTACCATCTTCTTCTGCTCCTTCTAAGGGTAAATAGGGGGAGCTTTTAGCTCCCCCTTTTATAGAACCTTTTAGTCCGCCGTATCAGACGGGCCCAGGGCAGCCACTTCCTGATCTTCTGCCGGATAGGGCCTGTGGAACTCATGAATGGTGGTATTTTGCGCCACCAGCTCTACCGTATCCTTGACTCCTAATTGTTCAAACAAGAAGGAGAATTGGTTATAGAGCTCTTCTGCTACCGCCGCCCTAACTTCTTCCGGCATGGTCCAGAGCTCGAACTTGAACGGCCCGGTCGCTTTCTTACGGGTCGAGTAGAGGAATTGCGCCATGGTCGTGCCTTTTTTCTCCCACTCCCATTCAGCAAGGTGTTTGTCAACCAGATATCTCTCTAAGCGGGCTTGCATTTTCTCTATCCGATAAGCACCATTATCGAGAGTACTATTCTGAAAGCCAGTAGCCAGATGCGCTTCTACTGCTCGGTATTGGGGGAAAAGACAGAAATTTTCATTGCCAAGTGTAGAAGCACCATGCTGGACCGACCCCGCCCAACCAAATTGCCGGCCATAATCTGTAGCCATTCTCAAGATCGGGAATTCAATGTTCACATCTGCAGTGACTTTGCCGTCGGGAGTAGGAACTCCACCGTGAGAAGTCCCGTCATTCACTGCGATCTTGCGGATCCCCTGTTTGGGATCAATACCCAATCTTTCCATATTCGCTTGAATCCCTCTGGCATAGGCTTCTAAGTCTTCCCTAGAGGTATTGAACTTGCCGACTTCTCCTGTTTCCCCTCCCAAAAGAGTGGTCCAGGGAATCCCGAGCTGAGTTTCGCTCTGTCTTACTTCCTGGATCTTTTCCACGGTCAAGCGGGCGTTATCAGCTTGCTGCTCATCATGAGTGAGTTCTTTTTGCGTCCTTTTTTCGAATGGTGACATATCCAGGTCGAGCGAGCCGAATCCTTCCTCCAAGAAAGCCCGCACCAGCGCGCTGTGGGCCGCGATTTCCTTGGCGGCTGCTTCAGGACCTTTCGCGAATTTCTTGGCGTCCAACTGAACGTGATCTCCCTGCAGGAAGAGCGGCCCGGCGAATCCTTCCATCATGGCCGCCGCCTTGACTACCGCTGCGAACTCGCGGGGAGTTTGATTGGTATAGCCGGTTTCAGAACGGGCAATTTCCACTATCAAGGCCCCTACCTTATTATCTATGGCCGCCCTGAAAAGTGCCCGGGCAGTATCTAAGGTATTGGCGCGGATATTGACCGCCGGGAAAGACATGGTCCTTACGATCTTTTCTTCCGCGATGGCCACATATATTTCCTGGGGAGAAGCCAAATGGACACCTAATTGAGGTGCGGCCTCGCCAATGATCCAAGATGACAGCGCTTGCACGCTTTTAGATGCGCTTTTTTCTCCAAAATCAGCCGCATTGGCTGCCAATCTTGGCAGGTCAAATTGCGTAAACATTGCTCGATCATGTATAACCAATCTTTGATTGCTGATACCGGCTCCTCTTAGTGCTCCTATTAGTTCACTTCTGGTTTGATGGGTACGAACCATATCCGACGAATGAATTAATCTCCTTCCAATCCCTGTTCTTTCTGCTACTGCTACTGGCATTTTCTTTTCCTCCTTTATATTGAATCGACACTTTTTTTCTTCGATCTCACCCCCAAATAAAAAAGCCCCTACTGGTCGGGGCTTCTCGGATCTTTTTAGCATCTCGGAGTCTCCGGAAATATATCGGGGGGTGTTTAGAAAAATTTCAGGTAATTTTTGAACTTACTAGACGGGGTCGGCTTCGAGGTTTTTGTTGAATTTGCGCTTGAGGTAATCTTCGTCCATCTGGACGATCACGATCTCTTCACTGTTATAGAGGTTTAAGGTCTTGCATTTGGGGCACTTGATCTCAACCGAGAGGGCGTCTTCCACCTTGGCTAAAAGCCGGTGGCAGAACTTGCAGCGGAATTCTTTCATGTTCTCTTCGCTCATATGGTGTCCTTATATTTATCGACGTTTCGAGCCCGGGATTTCACTCAATTATTGATAACGCTGTAGGTGATCTTGCCTTTTAGGATCTGCTTGCGCAGGTGGGTCTCGTCGATCTCCACCACCAGCACCTCGTCATCGCGGAAGAGATTCATGGTCTTGCACTTGGGACACTTGATCTCCACCTTCTTGGCCTCGCCTACCTTGGCCAAAAGCCGGTGACAAAATTTGCAGCGGAATTCTTTCATATATTCTCCACCGTCCTTATATCGGGGCGCTATTTATAAAATTTCACCCGATTTATAGTTTAGGTGAGGACTCTAGGAGTTGCCTGGTATAGGGGTCTTGCGGAGCAGAAAGGATAAGCTCTGTTGTCCCTATTTCCAGGATCTTCCCGGCTCTCATTACCGCTATTTTATCACACATATAGCCGATTGTCGAGAGGTCATGGGCGATGAAAAGATAGGTCAAATTGAGCTTCCGCTTTAATTCTTTGAGGAGATCCAGTATTTGGACCTGGATGGTGACGTCAAGCGACGAGACCGGCTCGTCCAGCACCAAAAAACGTGGCTCCCCCGCTAAAGCGCGGGCAATCCCCACCCTTTGCCTTTCCCCTCCCGACAGGGCGTGAGGGTAGCGGTTTGCATATTCTGCAGGCAATTTGACCATGTCCAGCAGATCCTTAATCCTATTTTCTATTTTCGATTTTCTATTTTCTACTATCTTATGGATCGCCATCGGCTCCCCGATCGCCTCTCCGATCCTGATCCGCGGATTGAGCGAGGTCTGCGGGTCTTGGAACACGATCTGACAATCTTTGCGGATATTCTTGATCCCGTCATAGTTGATGGTACCGCTGTCGGGTTCAATGAGCTTAAGTATTAATCTGGCCAAAGTGGATTTGCCCGACCCGGACTCCCCTACTAGGCCCAACGATTCGCCCGACTCTACCGCCAAACTCACGCCATCGACCGCCCGGACCACTCCAAAATATTTCTTCAGCTCTTTAACTTCTATCATTCAACACCTTTAAACTGTCGATCAAACTCTTGGTATAAGCTTCCCGAGGATTATCCATAATTTCCTGTATCCGGCCCTCTTCCACCACTTTACCCAAATGCATAACCACCGCCCGCTCGCACATCTGCTTCACGATGCCGAAATTGTGGGTGATATATATAATGGAAAGCTTAAGCTCCTTTTGCAGGTCCTTAAGCAATTTGAGTATCTCCGCCTGGATGGTGACATCGAGCGCGGTGGTGGGCTCGTCCGCGATCAATATCTCGGGCCGGCAGGCCAACGCCATCGCGATCATCACCCTCTGCCGCATCCCGCCGGAAAATTGGTGGGGATAATCACGAATGCGGAGTGCGGGATGCGGAATACGGACTGTTTCGAGCATTTCAACGGCCTTGCTCCAGGCCTGTTTCCTGTTTGCCCCCTGATGGAGCGCTATCGCCTCCGCGATCTGGTAGCCCACGGTGAATACCGGATTGAGCGAGGTGAAGGGGTCCTGGAAGATCATGGAGATCCTGGCCCCTCGGACCTTGATCATTTCCGGCTCCGACAGCTTCAAGAGGTCTTGTCCATCAAAAAGAACTTCTCCGGATACAATTTTGCCCGGCGGGTAGATCAGCCGCAAGAGGGATAAAGCCAGCGTGGATTTACCCGACCCCGACTCCCCCACGACGCCCAACGATTCGCCCGACGCTACCGATAAACTCACGTCATTCACAGCTTTTACCTCAACCTCATCTTGATAGAAGCTCGTAGATAATCCTTTAACCTCTAACATCCAACCTCTCCCTCAATCCCTCGCCCACAAAATAAAGCGAAAGGACCGCCAGCAGGATCAAAATACCGGGGATGATCGCCATCCAGGGCGCATCGCGCATATAGGCCTGGGAATCCATCAGCATGTTGCCCCAGCTGGGCATGGGCGGCTGGACTCCCAGCCCCAGGAAAGATAGGGCCGATTCGGTCAAGATGGCTCCTGCCATCCCCAGCGTCCCCGCCACGATGATGGGAGCCATAGCATTGGGCAAAATATGGCGGAAAATGATGCGCAGATCGGAGGCGCCGATAGCCCGCGCTGCTTCCACGTACTGCAATTCGCGAATGCGGAGGAACTCTCCCCTCACCAGCCGCGCCACCCCCATCCATGAGGTCAGCCCGATCACGATCATTACATTATATATATTGGGGGTGAGCATCACCTGGATAGCCAGGATCAGGAAGATCGAGGGAAAGGCCAGCATCACGTCCACCGAGCGCATGATCGCAGAATCCACCAGGCCGCCGTAATAACCGGCGATCGCGCCGAAAAGGGTGCCGATCAGGACTGCGATGGTTACCGCCACCAGACCTACCGTTAAGGAGATACGCGCCCCGTAAAGCGCCCGGCTGAAGATATCGCGCCCCAGGTCATCGGTCCCGAATAGGTGTTTAATAGACGGTGCCAGCGTATTGTCTTCCACGATTTCAGACGGATCATATGGCGCGATCATTGGGGCGAATATTGCCGCAACTACCATGATCAATATAATAAAAATACCAACATTTGTCATTTGTAATTTGTTATTTGTCATTTTTCTCATAGCGTATCCTCGGATCGACGAGTGCATATCCAATATCTGCGAATAGATTACCCAATACGATAAGCAGGGCGGAAAACATCACAATTCCCATTATCAGCGGATAATTGCGGGAGAAAATGGCCTGGACCCCCAACCGCCCCATCCCCGGCCAGGCAAAGATGGTCTCGATGATGAACGCCCCGCCGAAAAGGTCTGGCAAAGAAAGGCCC
Organism: Candidatus Saganbacteria bacterium; assembly: GCA_016223205.1. Taxonomy (GTDB): domain Bacteria; phylum Margulisbacteria; class WOR-1; order XYC2-FULL-46-14; family WPAF01; genus JACRPM01. The sequence goes on along the minus strand of JACRPM010000013.1, from coordinate 25,815 downwards.
ATGATGGTCACGATCGGGATCAGTGCATTGCGCAAGGCGTGCTTGAAGATGACGACCCGTTCGGGCAGGCCCTTGGCTCGCGCGGTGCGGATAAAATCTTGATTCAGCACTTCGAGCATCGCGGCCCTTTGGTATCGGGTCAGCCCCGCCAAACTCCCAATGGTCATGGTGATCAAGGGTAAAACGAGGTTGCCCGTCGCCGGCAGCCAATCGAGCTGGACGGCAAAAAGCAGCATCAGCATTAAGCCCACCCAAAAAGTGGGGATGGACATGCCGGCGAAGGAAAGCACCGTGAAAGTGTTATCGAACCACCCACCCTTCTTGACCGCGGAATATACCCCCACCGGGATGCAGATGAGCAGGGTTAGGATGTAAGAGGGGATCATCAATATTAGAGTATTGGGCAATCTTTCGGCGATCTCCCCTATCACCGGTTGTCCCGTCATATAACTGCGTCCAAAATCTAATCTGACCGCATTCCACAGCCATTTTATATACTGGACGGGAATGGGCTGATCGAGACCCCAATTGGCGCGGACCCGGGCTAATTCCCCGGGATCAACATTGGGATCGATAAATAGAGCGGTGGGATCACCCGGCGCCAGGTGCATGACGAAAAAAGAGATGAGCGAGATGCCGATCAGGAGAGGGATTAACTGAAGAAGCCGCTTAAAAAAGAACTTGCGCACCTTGCCGGTATTCTATAATACCGCACCCAGATGCGCAAATTTCACTTGTTTAAAACTAGGCTATAAAGGCATTCAGGGCAGGCAGGGCTATGAGGGTGACAAGGCGACAGGGCTATGAAGCGAAAAGGGCATATATGGTCTTCATTTGTGGTATAATTATAAACATATGATAAGAAATATCAATAAATTCCTTAAGGAAAACGAGAAGAAAAGGAGCAGATTTCTCCGAGGGCTTAGCATTAAAAAGGCCGCTGATATATTGGGAAACATGATCTCATCCAACCTTTTGAGGGCTTTTACATCAAAGCCGAAATCTTTTCCGCTTTCTCTTGAAAAATCCCTAAAACATGCCAAGCTCGCTCGATAAACTTTTCCAAAAAACGATAACCTTACTGGAAAAAGAAAAAACGCCTTATCTTTTGATCGGGGGGCTGGCCGTGGGGGTTTTGGGCGAGCCCCGCATGACGCAGGACATCGATCTAATTGTCTTTATTCCCAAATCTTCCGTTATCGCGCTTTTGTCTAAAATGAAAAAAGCGGGATTTGATATTAACCAAACAGCTATACAGAAGGACCTCGAACTCAAAGGGGCGTTTAGGATATCTTTTGAAGAGCTCTGGGTTGATTTTATTGTTTCGTCGACGGACTTCGAAGATTCCGCCTTTCAACGCAAAATGAAAATAACTCTGCTGGGAAAAAAGGTCAACATTCCTTCTCCCGAAGACCTGATTTTACTAAAGCTCATCCCCGGTCGGGAAAGGGATATTTTGGATATTAAATCGATTATCGAAAGGCACCGCAGCAAGCTTGATAGGAAATATCTTGATTCTTGGGCTCAAAAGCTATCGGACGAGGCCGAAGATTTAAGAATCTGGAATACCCTTAAAAAGATTCTATAGCCCTTTCCTATAATACCCGCCCCAGATGCGCAAATTGTCAATGAAATTCTTAACGGCTTTGCCCGATAATTAAACAGCCATGGATATCGTAATGCATGTTCGCGGAAAACCGGACGCTTTTATCCGGGAGATCATAAGAGGAGTGAAAGGTCGGGTTGCTCCCAAGGGGAAATACCTCCGGGTGTCGGGCTCTCCCCTGACCGATCCCCGACTTTTCGAACAAACCCCTTCCGCTTTTTTAGGGGTCTTTTATTCCTGGGCCGGCAACATTAAGACCGCGGTCGAGTTGGGATGCCTGGACCATTCTTTTCTGCCAAACGTCCCGGGGATAACTTCTTTAGCAGTCGACCAAAGACAAGAGGGCTTACAGCGGGTGCAGACCAGATATCCCCATGTGGCCGTCGTTCGGGCCAATATCCGCACCCTGCCCTTCCCCGATGAAAGGATCGATCTGGTTTTCTGGAACAAGGAGATGATCTACTTTTTGGGACAGTATTCCCGCGAATATAATGCCTACACTGATGATCTCTTAACCGGAGCAACCCATACCAACGCTGACCGGGCGCTAAGCGACATTTATCGGATAATAAAGCCCGGCGGTTATTTTGTGGAAAGCAGGCCGATGCGGGATACCTGGGCTTTGCCTTTGAGATTCAATAAAATCGGCGCGCGTTTCAAGGAACTGCATTATGTGTTTGTCGAAGGGCAAAGTTTACCGGTTATATTCTTTAGGAAATGAACTACCACGATGTCAAACAATATCATCAAGGCATGCAGGATTTCTCCGAGGGCTTAGCGTTAAAAAGGCCGCTGATATATTGGGAAACATGATCTTATCCAACCTTTTGAGGGCTTTTACATCAAAGCCGAAATCTTTTCCGCTTTCTCTTGAAAAGCCCCTATTCTTCCGCTATATAATATTTTTCGCCCAGGATATGATTATCAAGTATTGCGGTCAGGTTAACAGAAAAAATGACATGAGAAATCAGGAAACCCGCGAATGAACTTCGCGGTTTCCTGATTAAAATCAATAGATTTAAGGAACCGCGACGTTTAGTCGCAGGTTCCGTCTTAGCACACTGTTTGCTGAGGAACCATGTTTAGCCCAGGTGCTCATAACACTTTGTTTGAGTTGGCCGATCTCTGAAAAAGAATGCCCATATTTGCTAAAAGAGCTTGGCACCCCCTCGACTATCTTACGGCCATCTCTTGCGCCTAAAGCTGTGAGTATTTCTAAAACATCTTTCTCGGGCGAATCGCCCTTATCAATATCTCTTAGATTTAGGATTGGAAAGAGGTCGACCCCGAACATTCTCATGCTAGGGATGTTCTCTGGAAGATAATAATGGATCATGTCTTTTCCACTTATTATATCCCACATTAATGAATCGACTTTTAATATCCTCTCCATTATATTTCTTGGCACACTTTTCCAATATCTATTTTCAATGATAACTCCAGCTTCACCCTGCCGATCTTTAAATTTAACAAATAAATTGCCGGGGGAAACTTCCCACTTTCCAGTTGGTCTCATAATAAGCAGCCCAAGAACATTTATTTGTGGTGGAGTGTTTACCGATCCACTGCCATCTGCCCTGCACAGTCCCACCCCTCTCCGTAATGCTCCCACCCCGGTAAACCGCGCCATCGAACTTTCCAATCTTCCTAACTCAACCATATTAAATCCTCCCTGGATCGCTCCGGGTTATTATCTGTTATGCCCATAGGAAATTTCAGTAATATTTGAAATATTTTAGGAAGGTAAGGGGTTGGACGGTAGCGGTTGTGTCAGGCGAATCGTCGGGTGAGATGCGTCACGCGGCACCCACGACGCCAAACGTTTCGCCTAACGCTAACCAATAACACCCGACAGCAATGCACCTTGATTGCCTACCTAACTGCGGCCGCTATCTCCAGATCCGCCTGTAATACCATGCTCCCAGATCGATCGTTTTTACAAGTTTCTTGGCCGGTCCTTTGGCCATTACTGAAAGGCAAAACCAATCTTCTCCCGGGCGTTGCGCACCAAACGGGTCCGGATTGCTGTGGGTCTGCAGTACGTACCACCGGCGGAAAAGTCGGTTCAGCGTTTCTACCGTGCCGGTCCGCCCCCCCAGAACGCCCTTAAGATCCATAATCCTAAAGAATTGGGCAATTCGGTTGGTTCCTTTGATTTGGCTTAAAAAGTTCGGGGTAACGCTAAGCCCTTGGCCTGCCAATGCCTTAAGATTGTCCCTCCGGTAGTCTTTTCCGCCGTCTCCGCTGATGGGGGCAAACCTCATTCGCGCCATTCTAACTGTCATTTCTTTCTCCCTTCTGGATCGCTCCGGGTTAATATCGGCTGGGGTTTTGGGAAATTTCAGTTACTTTTTATAGACCTTTTCGATATTGAGGAACAATCCGGCCGGGCCCGGTTTTGATAACCCACCCACCTTATCGCTCACCCCGGTGACCACCTTAGGATACCAGAGGAAAACATATGGCTGGTCTGCGGAAATGAGGCGGTTCAGTTTGGCATAGATGACTTTGCGTTTGGCTTTTTCCATGGTGGTGCGGCCGGCTTCGAGTAATTTATCCACTTCGGGATTCTGGTAATGGATGAAATTAAAGCCCCGGGGGAATTGGGAGCTGTGCCAGATGGAATAATTGTCGGGATCGAGCCCCAGCGACCAGCCGATGATCATCGCGTCAAAATCCTTGGGGGCCGTGGGCTTGTTGATAAGCTTAAGCATGGCCGACCATTCCAAAACCCGGATATTCATCTTCACTCCGACTTTTTTGAATTGCTGTTGAAGAACTATGGCCGCCTTTTCACGTTCTTTATTGCCCTGATTGACCAAGCAGGTGAACTCCAGCTTCTCAAAGCCCGCTGCTTTCAGGAGTTTTTTCGCTTTTTCTGGATCATAAGGATATTTCTCCACATCGTTGGAATAGGCCCACGAAATAGGCGCCGAGGGACAATAAGCCGCGGAGCCCAATCCTTTTAATATCAAAGAAACCAGCTGTTTCTTGTTGGTGGCATAGGCCAGCGCCTGCCTTACTCTTTTATCCCTAAAATATGGTTTATCCATATTCAATCCCAAATAGGTATAAAGCAGGGCGTCGTATTCGTATATGCTCAATCCCTTAAGCTTCTTCATGCGCGAAAGATCTTTGGGCGGGATACCGGCCGAATCGATCTCCCCGGCTTCGAGCGCCACCAGGGTTGCGTTCTCATCGGGGATGATCTTAAAGAGGATCTCGGCCAGACGAGGCCGGCCGTCGTAATATTTGTCGTTGCGCACCACCCGGACAAAATCCCCGGTCTTCCACTCGGCAAATTTAAAAGGACCGGTCCCGATGGGCTTGCGGTTGAAATCCGCGGTATTGATATCCTTGCCGGACAGGAGATGTTTTGGTATCACGCTCATCCCCGAGCGCACCAGGAAGGGGGCAAAGGGCTTGGGCAGTATCGCTTGCAGGGTGAATTTATCAATAACTTTGAATTGGATGGGTTTTCCATCAATTATAAAATCACTGCGGCGGACGGAGTTGACTTTGGGATTTAAGATGGAATCGAAGGTGAATTTGACATCCTCCGCGGTGAAAGGCCGGCCGTCGTGCCACTTTACATCGCGACGCAAAAAGAACGTCCAGAGCTTACCGTCTGGTGATATCTTCCAGGATCGGGCGAGATCGGGTATGACTTCAAGCTTCTCGTTGACCTTGGTCATCCCCGTGAAAATGACTCCCTCTACTGCGCCCGATGAAGTATCGGTCGAGAGGATGGGGTTTAAAACCGAGACTTCACCGCCCAGCGATAAGATGAGCTTGCCCTGCGGGTCAAAATCCAGCGCCTGGGCCGAAGCTATCAGCAATAAGCTACATATTAGAAAGCTCGAGTATTTTCGAAGTTCCATTTCTCTTATATCCGGTTAAAGTATATCTTCCTTCGACGTCATTATAATCGTAAATTATCTTTCCCGCGACGTCCGCGTCCTTGTATTCCTTGCCCGTGAAGGGATTTTTGGGGACCGAGCCCACATAACCGCCGACCAAAAGATAATTCTTGCACAAACTCTCGACTGCCGCTCCCCGCGCCACCGGGTAGCTCTCGTTTTCCATATTGTAGGACTCGACCGCCAGCTGGAGCGAATGCATCACCGCTTTCACCGCCGTCTCCTTAGCCCGGTCCTGCGCTCCCAGCAGATTGGGCACCAAAAATACCGCCAATAAACCTATTATTCCCACCACGACCAGGATCTCGATCAGCGTGAATCCTTTTCTTTTCATGATATATCCTCCTTATAATAACGAATTCATTATGGAAAACAACGGCATTATCATGGCGAACGCGACCACCCCCACTATCAATCCCACGGCCAAAGTCGATGCCGGTTCGATCAAAAGCGCGGCCCTCTTTACCGCTTGTTCCACTTCGCTCTCATAATAATCGGCGGCGCGCAATAGCAGGGTGTCCAATGACCCGGTCTCTTCCCCTACCGCGACCATTTGATCGAAAGTATGGGGGAAAAGCGCGGGAAAAGAAGATAAGGCGGAAGCTAGTTTTTCCCCGTTCTCGACCCGGAGCTTAATATCGTTTATGGCATTCCGATAGATAAGATCGGCGCCGGATGCCGTAAGCTCCAGGGCGTTCAGTATCGAGATGCCGCTCTTGATCTGTGATCCCAGGGTCCGGGCAAAATAAGAGACCTGGGTATGGCGATGGATCTGGTTAAAAACCGGTAATTTGTGTTTTAGCCGGTCGCTGGTCTTGATCTTTATGGCGAACCAAATAAGCAAAGCCAGGCCCGAAAGCATAACCGGCCAATAATTTGGCAATCCGATAAGCACCCGGGTGATAAGGGGAAGGGAATAGTTAAAGTCGGAAAACATCGATGCAAAAACCGGCAGAATAAAAACGAAAAGCCCCAAGATCGAAAAAGAACAGGCGATCAGGATAAAAGCGGGATAGGTCAGGGCTTGCCGGAGGTTTCTCCTGAAGCTTTGCCTTTTATCCAGAAGATCAGCCGCGCGGTCTAAGACCCCACCCAGATCCCCCGACCTTTCGCCCACAGAAACCAGGTTTTGCAGGGATCTTTCGAGCCCCAATGACCCCAAGCTCTCGGCCAGTCCCCCGCCCTGCTCCAGTCCCGACCTTATTTTTTTCAGGTCAAGACCTTGGATCTTCCCTTCAAGCAATTCCAATATCTTAGATAGCGAAAGACCGGCGTTAAAAAGGGCTGCCACTTGCCTGAAAAAACCCGCCCAGTCGGGATCCCGGTTAGATCTTAAAAAGTTTCTTCGCATTTTTGGTGGTTTCCATTGCCAATTCTTCGACCGTGATCCCTTTGATCTCCGCCAGGGATTTGGCGACATAAGCGACAAAAGCGGGCTCGTTGCGCCGGCCGCGGAAGGGCTCCGGCGCCAGGTAGGGACAATCGGTCTCGACCATTATTTGAGAAAGCGGGATTAGTTTAGCGAGTTCCCTCGTTCGGTTCGCTTTCTTGAAAGTGATATTTCCGGTAAAGGAGATCAGAAATCCCAGGTCGTTCGCGAACTTGATGAGTTTTTCGTCCCCAGCGAAACAATGGAAAACCCCGCGCATTTTCCCCTGGTTTTCTTCGCGCAACACCCGCATCACATCGTCTTGCGCCTCACGGCAATGGATGATGATCGGTTTATCGAGCTTTTGAGCCAGTTGTAGGAATTTACGGAAAGCCGCGATCTGGACCTCTTGGGGCTGGAGGTTTTTATAATAATCGAGGCCCGTCTCCCCTATCGCCACAACTTTGGGGTCGGAAGCCAGTTTTTCCAGCTCCTCGATCATCTTTTGATCTACTAGATTTGCATCGTGGGGATGGATCCCTATTGCAGCGTAAATAAAATCGTGATCTTTGGCCAGTCGGAGACCTTCTTTAGAGGATTTCAGGTCGAAGGAAGCATTGATAATGGCTTCGATCTTGGCATCGCGGGCGCGAGACAAAACTTCGCTTAGATCCGAATACTCGGGCATGGTCAGGTGGGCGTGGGTATCGATGAACACCAATTAACTCCTTACTTGTTCAATCTTGGGAACAGGGCTGGGCCTTTCTTGACCATGGTTCCAGCAATCGGCATGCCAAAGGGGACGGGAGTTAATTTTTCAAGCGGTTGCGGTAAATTTAATTGGGCCCAGATCTTTTGGGCTGTCGCAGGCATGAACGGGCCGACCAGAATCGCAACGATACGGAGAGTTTCGCAAAGATCAAAGAGCACCTCGGTCAGCTTTTCGGTTTCTCCCTTTTTAGCCAACGCCCAGGGCGCTTGCTGTTCTATGTATTGATTAGCCCGGCTGATGAGCCCCCATATCGCCCCCAGGGCCTCCGAGAAAGCCAGCTTGTTCATGTATTGGTCCACCAACTGGGGTGTTTTGTTGATTAGATCTTTTAATTCATTGGAACTTGTTTGATTTTTGCTATTTGGGATTTGTGATTTATTGTATTTCTCGACCATGGTCAACGTTCTACTCAACAGATTCCCCAGATCATTGGCCAGATCCGCATTGAACCTCTCAATAAACGACTTCAGGGAGAAGTCCCCGTCCGTACCGAAAGGAACTTCCCGCAAAATGAAGTAACGGACCGCATCCACCCCATATTCATCCGCCAACTTTAGCGGATCCACGACATTGCCCGTGGTCTTGCTCATCTTTTTCCCCTCCACCGTCCACCACCCGTGGCCAAAGACCATTTTGGGGAGCGGAACACCCAGGGCCAAGAGCATGGCCGGCCAGGTGACCGCGTGGAAGCGCACGATCTCTTTCCCCATCAGGTGCACTTCCGCCGGCCAGAACTCCTTGAATTTTTCGCCGTCGGGATAGCCCAGGGCGGAAATGTAATTGATGAGCGCGTCAAACCACACATAAACCACATGTTTGGGATCGTCGGGCAGCTTTACCCCCCAGGGAAAAGCGGTTCGGGTGACCGAAAGGTCTTTTAATCCCTCCTTGATGAAGCTAATGACCTCGTTTCTGCGTGAGACCGGCTGGATAAAATCGGGATGCTGGTTAATGTGGGCGATCAATTTTTCCTGATATTTGGAAAGCTTGAAGAAATAGCTTTCTTCTTTTAATTTATCGGTCGGACGCCCGCAATCGGGGCATAAAAAGCGGCCTTCGAGGTCCTCGGTCATCTGGGCTTCGCCCCAAAAGGTCTCGCAGGCGACGCAATACCAGCCCTCATATTCTCCTTTATAGATATCTCCCTGTTGTTTTAATTTATGGAAGATAGCTTGCACCACTTTTTCGTGCCTCGGCTCCGTGGTGCGGATAAAGTCGTCGTAGCGGACATCGAGCTTTTTCCAGGCGTCCTTGAAGCGGGTCACGATCGAATCCACGAACGCCTGCGTGTCGATCCCCTTATCCTGCGCGGTTTTGAAGATCTTTTGGCCGTGTTCATCGGTGCCGGTCAAAAACCACACCGATTTCCCCATCATCCTCTGGTAACGGGCCGCAACATCCGCCGCGATGGTGGTGTAGGCGTGGCCGATGTGGGGAATGTCGTTTACATAGTAAATCGGGGTGGTTACGTAGAATTTATCCGCCATGCGGATATTATAACACAGGGAACAAAATGCGAAGGTGCGTCACTTTTTGGAGGGCCCGGTTGGCCTCGGGCGGCAGGTCTTCCCCGGGATTGAGGTTAAAGACCGGCAGGGGCCCCCACTTGGCCTTATCCCCCAGCTTGGCTTCGACCAAATAACGGTTAAGCAAACGCGCCTCCCAATCGGGAGCGACCAGGTCGTCTTCATTATATTGCGGCCGGATCAGGTAGCGGAAAAGCAGTGCTGTGCCTTCGAGCGATACCCCATTAACCGAGGCCGGGCCTACCACCATCCACTGGGTAGCCGTGCGCGCCCCTCCCATTTCGGGACTTTGCGCGTGGCGGGAGGGAATGATCTGGAAACCGCCCACTTTATCCCCTACCGAAGTTGAGATATCGATGACCCCGGGATGGTTAGCGCGGATGCGGCCGGGCCCGACAAAGCGGGAGCCGGCGAACCTTCCCACTCCCAAAACCGGCCGCAGGACCTCGGCGATCACCAGTTGTTCATTATCAGAAAAGATGGCTGTGACCGAGCCGCCGAATTTGTTCTCAAAAACGATCTCCCGGGGATACCTGACCGGATTTTCCGCCTGGATAGTGATGACATCGCCGCTTTTGGGGGAATATCCCGCCGGCATGAGCGAACGGTTGATCAGCACCCTATCCCCTACCGCCGGAGCAAATCCCCCACCAAAGATCCCTTTCCCGGCTTCGATATCGGTATAGATGCTGGAGTCCGGACTAAGATAAGAATTGTAGCCGGACAGCTGATGCAAAAAATCCCTGGGCAAAATCGAGAAAATGGTCTGGTCATTATCCACTTTGATATGGATGGCGTTGACCGCGGTGGCCGCCACCTCGCCGGAGCCCACCCATTGGCTGGCGGTAAATCCTTTGGGATTAACCTTAGTGGTGGGATAGATGACTTGCCCGATCTTATTTCCCGCGGCTTCGATCGAGCCATTGGGAGAATTCACGATCTTGATCTCAAAAGCTGAAGCCGGTACTGACAGAAGTAAAAAAATCAATAGGAACCGCGACTTCAGTCGCAGGTTCCACCACCCATTAGGCATGCAGTTCCTTCATCTCGCCGGTCTCGGAATAATGGACGCGTTCCCCTACGTTGGTGATGTGGTCGGCCACCCGCTCGAGATACCGCGCCATCAACAGCAGGTAAATGGCTTCCCGGGCGGCTTTGGGATTGCGCTCGATCTCGGAGAGCACCTTGTCGAACATATCGCGCAGGGCGGCGTCCACCCGGTTGTCGTCTTCGATCATCTTGACGATCAGCCCCAGATCTTTGGTGGAGAGCGCCTCCAGGGTTTCCTTAAGCATTTGCATCACCAGATCCCCCATCTCGGGGATCGAGTTCGTAAACGAAAGCTTGGGAAGACCGATGAGGCGGCGGGCAAATTTGGCCACATCCACGGTGTAATCCCCCATCCGCTCGATATCCGAGATGATGCGCATGGTGGAAGCGATAAAACGCAGGTCCCGCGCCATGGGCTGCTGGGTGGCCAAAAGCTGCAGGCAATGGGTCTCGATCTCCAGATTATATTTGTCGACCGTGTCATCCAGCTTGATGACCTCTTCGATAAGCTTGCCGTCCTCTTTTTTATAGGCCTGCATGGCGCGCTTAAGCATCTCCATCACCGTGATGCCCATGGCCATCACCTGTTCCTCCAGGTCCTTCAATTCCTGCTCAAAGGTCTTTCTCAAAGCGTCCATATTTATCCAAACCTCCCTGTAATGTATTCCTCGGTGCGGGGATCCTGGGGAGAGGTGAAGACCTGTTTGGTCTCGCCGTACTCGATCATCTCTCCCAAAAGCATGTAAAAAGTAAAATCCGATGCCCGCGCCGCCTGCTGCATGTTGTGCGTAACTATCAGGATAGTATAGTCCCTTTTGAGCGTTTGCAGCAACTCTTCGATCTTTAGGGTGGAGTAAGGATCGAGCGCCGAACAGGGCTCATCGAGCAGTATCACTTCCGGGCAGACCGCTAAAAGCCGCGCGATGCACAGGCGCTGCTGCTGCTCAAGCGAAAGGGTCAAGGCCGAATCCCGCAAATGATCTTTAAGCTCGTCGAAGAGCAAAACCGAACGCAAACTCTCTTCCGCCAGCGCGTTTAAACGATCCCGGTCCTTTTCGCCGTGGACCCGCGGACCGTAGATGACGTTATCATAAATGGAAAGCGGGAAGGGATTGGGCCGCTGAAAGACCATTCCCACCTGCTTGCGCAGGGCCACCAGGTCGCAATTCGGTGAGTACACATCCTGCCCGTCGATCTTAACCGACCCCGTGATCTTGATCCCTTCCACCAGGTCGTTCATGCGGTTTAGGACCCTAAGCAGGGTGGACTTACCGCAGCCGCTGGGCCCGATGATCGAGGTGATCACCTTTTCTTCTATGCCGACCTTGACGTCCTTGAGCGCGTGGAAATCGCCGTAAAAAAGGTCCAGGTCCTTCACTTCGATCTTGTTTTTCTTCATCCCTCACCCACCCTTCGCGTCGCTCGGGTCCCCCCTCTCCACTTCGTGGAGAGGGCAGATGCAACTTGAATCATTCTTCCCTTTCGGCCCTCTCCATCTCCGATGGAGAGGGGGGACCATTCCGAATGATAATGAGGAATGGTGGGTGAGGTCATCCGAATCTCCCCGTGATGTAATCGTCCGTGCGTTTATCGGCCGGCCGGGTGAAGACGTCCTTGGTCTCCCCGATCTCGATCATCTCCCCCATGAGGAAGTAAGCCGTGCGGTCACTAACCCTGGCGGCCTGCTTGACGTTGTTGGTGACCAAAACCTGGGTATAATTTTTTTTCAATTCCCGCATGGCTTCTTCGATGCGCAGGGTCGAGATGGGATCGAGCCCGGAGCAGGGCTCATCGTAAAGGATGACCTCCGGCTCCACCGCCAGCGTTCGCGCGATGCACAGCCGCTGCTGCTGCCCCCCTGACAACTTAAAGGCGTTTACCGGCAGGCGGTCCTTCACCTCGTCCCAGATGGCCGCCGACCTAAGCGACCTCTCCACGATCTCCTGGAGCTTCTTCCGGCTTTTGATGCCGTGCATTCTCGGGCCGTAAGCGATGTTGTCGAAGATAGAAAGCGGCAAGGGCAAAGGCAGGGCAAAGACGATCCCCACCCTTTTACGCAGCAGGTGCTTGTCGACCTGCTTAAAAATATCCAGGCCATCAAGCAAAACTTCCCCGGTCGTCCGGGAATTAGGATAAAGCTCGTTTAAGCGGTTTAAGGTCTTTAAGAAAGAGGTCTTGCCGCTGTTGCTCGGACCGATCACACCCAGGATCTCATTGGTTTTTACTTCAAGAGAAATATTCTTGACTGCCGGCTGGTTGTTATACCAAACGCTCAAATTATTAATTTTGACTTTTACCATGTTTTTCTCCGGCGGAACCTGGTCCGCAAAACCGAAGCGGCCAAGTTGAGGACAAAGATCAAGAGCACCAATACCAGCACGGTGCCGTACTGGACCTTGACCGAGACATTGGGCACCTGGGTGGAGAGGACATATATATGGTACGGCAGGGCCATGGCCTGGTCGTAGACCGATTGCGGCAGCCGGGGCAGATAGAAGGCGGCTACGGTAAAGAGGATCGGGGCGGTCTCACCCGCCGCCCGTGAAAGCCCCAGTATGGTGCCGGTCAATATCCCGGGTATGGCGTTGGGCAGTACCACGTGCCGCACGGTCTGCCAGCGCGATGCTCCCAAAGAAAAGCTGACCTCGCGGAAAGAGCGGGGCACGGAGTTTAAGGCCTCCCGCGTGGCGGTGATAATGACCGGCAGCGTCATGATCGCCAAGGTCAACGACCCCGAAAGGATCGAGGCGCCGAAATTGAGGAAGGTGACGAACAATCCCAGGCCGAACAGGCCGTAGACGATCGATGGCACTCCGGCCAGGTTGATGATGGCCAGCTCAATGGTGCGCGTGAGCCAGTTGCGGGCGGCGTATTCGTTTAAATAGATCGCCGCCAGTATCCCCAATGGAATGGAGAAGACCGCGGTCCCCAGCGTCAGATACAAAGTGCCGACGATCGCCGGAAAGATCCCCCCGGCCCGCATGCCTTCGCGCGGCGAGCCGAAAATAAATTCGGGGGTCAGCGCCGGGAGCCCGTTTATGAGCACCAACAGCATGATCAGCGCCACCGGAGTTACTACGAGTATGGTAGCGATAAGCAGGATGATAAATGCTATTTTTTCTTTGGTTTTGGTGTCCATTATTTAACCTTCCGGTGCAGGAACATGTCCGCCAGCAGGTTGATAACAAAACTGATCACAAAGAGCACTATGCCGATGGCGAACAGCGCGTAATAATGCGAACTGCCGGCCACCGCCTCCCCCATCTCGGCGGCGATGGTGGCCGTCAAGGTCCGGACGGGCTGGAGGAAACTGGTGGGCAGGACCGCGGCGTTGCCGGTGATCATTAAGACCGCCATGGTCTCGCCCACCACCCGGCCAATGCCGAGCATAATGGCCGCGAGTATCCCGGACGAAGCCGCCGGCAGGATCACCTTGTAAATGGTCTGCCAATGGGTGGCGCCCAGGGCTAACGATCCTTCTTTGTAACTTTTGGGCACCGAGACGATGGAATCCTCGATGATCGAAACGATGGTGGGCATGGCCATAAAGGCCAGCATGATGGAGCCGGCCAGGGCGGTAAGCCCGCTGGGCAGGTGAAAGACGGCCTTGAGCATTGGGGCCAAAGTCGCGATGCCGATAAAACCCAAAACGATGCTCGGTATCGCCGCTAATAGTTCGATCCCCGATTTTAAGATGTCGCGCAGCCACAGGGGGGCGATCTCCGCCACATAGACCGCGGCGGCAATGCCCAGGGGTACGGCGATGATGATCGCGCCCAGGGTTACCAAAAGCGATCCTAAGATAAGCGGCAATATGCCGAACTGCGGCGGATCCGAGATGGGATACCAGTTCCGGCCAAAAAGGAACTCCAGCGGATTGGTCGCGGCAAAAAGGGATAGCCCTTCCCTAAGCAGGAAAATGAATATCAGGATCACGAAGATTATCGACGCGATCCCCGAGAGCAGGATCAGCTTTTCGATGAAATATTCAAAGGCCCTTTTCACTTGATAGGCACAAAATCCATTTTCAAGACCATCTTTTGGCCTGGCTTGCTTAAGACATAATCGATGAACGATTTAACATCTCCGGTCGGTTCCCCATTGGTATAGAAAAGCAGGGAGCGCGAAATGGGATACTGGTTGCTGGTGACGGTTTTAATAGAAGGTTTTACATAGGCCGAACCCGGAGCGCGGGCGATCTCCAGGGCTTTCTCCTGGTCGGTCAAGTAACCTAAGCCCACATAGCCGATGGCCGAAGGATTGGCCTTGACCTCTTCTATTATGGCCTGCGAGGAAGGCATCATGAGGATGGCAGGGGCGAATTCGTTCTTGTTCTTTTTTTCGCCCAGCTTGACGACGTGCTCCAAAAAGAAAACATGAGTCCCGGAATTTCTTTCGCGCGAGAGCGCCACGATCTTCAGGTCCGGGCCGCCCACCTCTTTCCAATTCTTGATCTTCCCGATATATATATCGGAAAGCTGTTTAACGGTCAGCCGGCTGACCGGATTTTTCGGGTGGACCACCAGGGTGATGCCGTCGTTGGCCACGTGGATCTCTTTGGGTTCGATGCCCTTTTTCCGTGCCAGCTCGATCTCCTTGGGTTCCATGTTGCGCGAGGCCTGGGCGATATCGGTGGTCCCGCCGATCAGGGCCGCTATTCCCGTTCCCGAACCGCCGCCGGTCATCGCAATGGAGATCTCCGGGTTCTGTTTCATAAATTCCTCGGACCAGGCCTGGCCCAGGTTCACCATGGTGTCGGAGCCTTTGACCTGGATGGCTTTTTTACCGCCGCCACAGCCGGCAACCAACACAATAACCAAGAGACAAGAAACAATAACCAAACCTAATTTCATGAGATTTTCTCCTTAATAAACTATTTTCGCGCCCACATTAAATGCGCCGGTCCTCACCCAATCCGCCGTTGGGGTCGCCTTCTGTCGGCGCCACAGATAACCAAGCGAAAGATCGATCTTGTCCCGAACCTTGAAGGTGTAGCCGATGAAAGATCGTCCTTCATCGAAGTAGCCCCGGTTCAAATTATAAAAAAGTTCATCGGCCGCGAACCAGCCGTTGCGGCTGAACAAAAATTGATCGCGGTATTTAAGGACCTGGGGAGCGGCGTCAAATTCGAACCGCGCTCGGTTGTTAAAGACCAGCCAGGGCAAGGGCAAATTATAGATCGCGTCCAGATAATAAAGCGAGGTCCAGTAACTGCCGCTTTTCACATAATTGGGCGCGTAATAAACATTAAGACCCCAATTCTTGCTCAATTGGAATGCCGGGCCGAGATAGAGGCGGAGGTAGTACAGGTCGCTCATATTGTTCCGGACGCGAATTTCGGGGATCACATTAAAAGCCAGGCCTTCTCTGATGGGTTTTTGCAGGGTGGTCGTCAACCATAATTCTGAATCCGCCCGGGCGAAGGATGTTGAAATAATCACCAAGGCCAGGATCAGGATCGATCTTTTAAGCATGTTTCATCCTCCTTATGCCATTATTATCGGAGGAGGCGATTAAGGATTGATGAATTGAATGTTAACGACAGGTAAATTATTTTAGGCGGGGAAGGTGAGCGTGAAGGTGGAGCCTTGACCTTCCTTGCTTTCAGCCGAAACCGTCCCGTTATGCAGGTTCATAACGTGCTTGACTATGGCCAAGCCCAAACCGGTGCCTCCCAGCTCACGAGAGCGGGCCTTGTCCACCCGGTAGAAGCGCTCGAAGATGCGCGGCAGGTGCTCTGCGGTGATGCCGATGCCGCTGTCTTTGACATTTACGATAATTTGGCCGTCATTACGGTAACAAGAGATCTCAACCCGGCCGCCTTCGTTGGTATAATTGATCGCATTATCCAGCAGGTTCAAAATAGCGCGGTAAATATGGTCTCCCAACCCCTGGATCAGGAAGGCGTCTTTCTCGCAGGTCTTTTGGATAGCGATCTTCTTCTTTTTGGCCTTCTCCGCGATGGTCTCGGCTGCATGGTCGATCACGACCGCCAGATCCACCCGGGAAAATTGCCCGATCTGCTGGCGCGATTCCAGCTTCGAGATCTCCAAAATATCTTCGATCAGGGAAGAAAGATTGAGGGCGTGCTTTTCGATCTTGTTTAGAAATTCCAGGTTGTGTTTTTCGTCCTTAAGCGCCCCGGCCAGCAGGGTCTCCACATAATTGCGGATCGAGGTCAAAGGGGTTTTAAGCTCATGGGAGATATTGGCCGCGAATTCCGAACGGAAGCGTTCGAGCTTCCGCAGCTGCGTGATATCGTGCAGTACGCATACTACCCCTCCCCCCTCCCTCTGCACCGGAGAAGCCAAAGCTAGAAAATCCGCCTCCACTGGAAAAATGATGCTGATCTCCCGCTCTACCGTTTTTTTGGTCTTGATCACTTCGGCGGCCAGGTCGGCGATCTCGTTATTGCGGATGGCCAAACGAATGGTCTTTCCCTTGATCTCCG
Organism: Candidatus Saganbacteria bacterium; assembly: GCA_016223205.1. GTDB lineage: Bacteria > Margulisbacteria > WOR-1 > XYC2-FULL-46-14 > WPAF01 > JACRPM01. Next base: position 9,121 of record JACRPM010000013.1, on the reverse strand, counting down.
GCTCGGTCACCGAAAAGACGCGCTCCACCGCCAGGTTGGCCAGCACGATCTTGCCGTCTTCATCGGTCACCAGCACGCCCTCGGCCATGCTCTTGAGCACCACTTCTGCCAGGCCTTGCAGTTCAAACAAATTTGTACCCCACGCCCCGCAGGGTGATAAGGCGCTTTCCGGCTTTTCCCAATTTCTCGCGCAAACGCCGTATATGCACGTCCACCGTCCGGGTCTCGATCGACGCCTCGATCCCCCACACCTGGTCCAACAACCGCTCGCGGCTGAACACCCTTCCCTGGTTCTCGGCCAAAAATTGCAGAAGAGAGAATTCTTTGGCGGTAAGGTCCACCGGTTTTCCGGAGGCCAGAACTTCGTGTTTTTCGGCATCGATCGTAAGATCGGTGAATTTTAAGCGGGCTTGAACGATCTTGGATTTTTTACCGTAACGCTTGAGCACGGCGCGCACCCGGGCAATAAGCTCCCGCATGCTGAAGGGCTTGGTGATATAGTCATCCGCCCCCACCTCCAACCCCACCACCTTATCGGTCTCACTACCTTTGGCGGTAAGCATGATGACCGGGATATTTTCGGTAGGCGGTTCCCTTTTGATGGTGCGGCAGAGCTCCAATCCATCGAGGCCGGGGAGCATCAGATCAAGTATGATGAGGTCGGGAGAGAGCTCACGGGCCAGCTTCAAACCTTGCAGGCCGTCATAGGCCTTGGAAACCGCAAACCCTTCTTTCTTCAGATTATATTCAAGGGCCTGGACGATGTCCTTTTCGTCCTCGATTATTAGGAGTTTAGCCATTCGATGAGCGTGCGGACCGGCACTCCGGTGGCGCCCTCCGGCAGGTACCCGTGCTCCTTGTCCAAAAAGGCGGTGCCGGCGATATCGAGGTGCGCCCAGGGGGTATCTCCCACGAATTTGGCGATAAAGGCGGCGCCGGTCGAGGGTTGGGCCTTGCCGGTCTCGGAAGAATTCTTGATATCGGCCAGCTTGCTTTTTAAGCTCTGCTTGAATTCGTCATAAAGCGGCAGCTGCCACATCTTCTGCCCGCAGGCATTGCCGGTCTCAACGATCTGGTCGATCAGCTTTTGGTTGTTGCCGATGACCCCGGTGGCATCGTCGCCCAACGCCACGATACAGCCCCCGGTCAGGGTGGCGATATCCACCAGTTTGGTGGCGCCTAAGTTTTTGGCGTACGTCACGGCATCGGCCAGTATCAGGCGGCCCTCGGCATCGGTGTTGATGATCTCAACGGTCAAACCGGAAAGGGAGGTTACCACATCCCCCGGCTTGGTGGCGTGCCCCGAGGGCATGTTCTCGGTCAGGGGAATTACCCCGATCACGTTCTTTTTGGGCCTAAGGTCGTTGAGCAGGCTCATCACCCCCAGCACCGCCGCCGCCCCCGCCATATCGCACTTCATTTCGTACATCTTCTTGCTGGGCTTGAGCGAAATGCCGCCCGAATCAAAAGTGATGCCCTTGCCGATGAGCGCGATCTTTTCTTTGGACTTTGGATCGCCCCGGTACTCCAGCATTACCAGGCGCGGGGGCTCATCGGAGCCCTTGGCTACCGACAGCAGGGCTCCCAGGCCTTCGGCTTTGGGATCGAGCGAGGTGAATTTGAGGTCGTTGATCTTGGCGATGCGCTCCGCCAGCTTGGCGAAAGCCGTGGGGGTCAGCTTATTGCTGGGCTCGTTCACCAGGTCGCGGGCGTGATTTTCGGCCTCGGCGATGATGCGGCCGAGCTCCGCTCCCTTCTCGGCAGATTTGAGATCTTTCTTGTCGTTTACAACAAGGACCAGCCGGCTGATCGCAAAATCCGGCTCTTCTTTTTCTTTGGCATAGCCGGCAAACCGGTAGACACCCAGCACTGCGCCCTCTACTATGGCCTTGGCGGCATCGCAAAGGCTTAGGCCGCGTCCCCGGAAGATCACCGTGGAAACGGTTGCCGCTTTTATCTCCCGGGCCTTTTTTATCGCCGCCGAGGAAGCCGTCCTAACCGCTTCGAGGTCGAATTTCTCGCGCTTTCCCAACCCCACCACGATCTTTTGGCCCACCACCTCGACCTGCCCGAGCTTGCCCTTGAAATAATCCGGAACGTCCTTCTGCTTTTCGCCCTCAAACAGGCCGACTATCCGGCGATCGCTTACGGCTTCGGATGCGACTTTGATCTTCACTTAGAACTTTACCTTGGGCGCTTCCTTGGCCCCTTCGGCGGCCTTAAAGAATATCTTTTCGCCGTCAAAGCCGAACATCCTGACGAAGAACACCGTGGGTATGGAACGCGCGCGGGTATTGTAGGATTGCACGGATTCGTTGTATCTCATGCGGGCCACGGCAATGCGGTTCTCGGTGCCGGCCAGCTCGTCTTGCAGCGCGCGGAAATTGGCGGCGGCTTGCAGCTGCGGATAATTCTCCACTACCACCATCAAACGAGCTAAGGCTCCCTCCATTTGATTGGCGGCCGCCACTTTATCGCCTTGGGTCTGGGCTCCAGCCCAGGCCGAGCGCGCCCGGGTCACGTTCTCCAGAAGCGTTTTTTCGTGCTTGGCGTAACCTTTGACGGTCTCCACCAAATTGGGGATAAGGTCGTAGCGTCTTTGCAATTGGTTCTCGACCTGCGCCCAGTTCTGTTTGGCGTCCTGGTCCATTCCCACCAAGCCGTTGTAGATGCCTGCCACCCATCCACCGATCAAAAGGATCACGATCACGATACCGGCTAACCACATCCAACCTTTCATCTTTTTCCTCCTTTTCCTCACCCTGTCCTTCGGACATCCCTCTCCACTCCGTGGAGAGGGAATCTACTCATAGATTATTTTCTGTTCTAAAACTACCGTTCTCCTTTCCTTGCCGTCCCCTCTCCATGAAATGGAGAGGGGTGCAGGGGTGAGGCCTAAAAACTCCGACCCGCTCCCCCACCCCCACTGCGTCCTCCGCCGAATCCCCCAAACCCTCCTCCGCCTCCTCCACCACCGAAACCTCCGAACGGCCCCCCCCACATTCTACCCCCAAAACTTCCTCCGTAACCCAATAGAAATCCGAAAACCGCTCCAATTATAGCTCCGATCACGGTCTGTATATAGTAAAATCCGAAGACCGCACCCAGTATCCCCCCCAGAAGATTGGGAAATCCGGAACGCATCACAATGCTCAAAACGATCACCACAATGATGATCAAAAGCAGAAAGGGGATCCCGGAATTGCCGCTGGGCAGCGGTTCTTTTTCGCCGTAATAATTTTTCTTTATGATCTCCGCGTAAACCCGGGTGGCATTGAGCAGTCCCTGCCCGAATTCCCCCTTGGCAAAGAGCGGGATCATCTCCCGGTCGACGATCTCGCCGACTTTGGCGTCGGGCAGGACCCCTTCGAGCCCGTAGCCCACTTCCACCTCCACCCGGCGGTCGGTGAGCGAAAGCAGGATCAAGAGACCGTTATCCTGTCTCTTTTTTCCGATGCCCCACTTCTCCAGGAGTTTTACCGCATAGGTCTTTACATCGAGCGGCGAGGTGCTGGGCATGGTCACCACCGCGATCTCCGCGCCGGTAAGCTTTTCGAGGTCGGCGCAGATAGCGGTGATCTCCGCTTTGGCGCCGGGCCCGATCACGTTGGCAAAATCATTCACATAGCCCTGCAGAGCGGGAAAATTTATCTCCTCCGCCGCGGCTATTCCGCACAGCAGCATTAAAACTAAGCTAAAAGAAAATAGATATTTCATATTTCGCGTTCTCGACCGAATCGGAGCCGTGGATCACGTTCTTCATGATGCCTTCCGAATTGAAGATATTATCTTCCTTAAAGTCGGAGCGCAGGGTCCCGGGAGCGGCCTGGCGGGGATCGGTCGCGCCCATCAGCTTCCTAAGTTCCAGGACGGCATCCTCCCGTTCCAGCGCCATAAGATACGCGGGTCCCGAGGTGATAAAATTCACCAACCCGGCATAGAAAGATTTGCCCTGGTGCACCGCGTAGAGCTTTTGCGCGTCGGTCCGGCCCATCTTTAACTCTTTTTCCTTGATGATATTAAAACCGTCTTCTTTGATGCGACCTAAAATTTGATCCTTTAAACCGCGCGCCAAGGCATCAGGCTTTATCATGCAGAAGGTGCGCTCGAGCACGCTTAAGTGCCTCCTTTACTCGTTTGGGAGAAGTGCCGCCGATCGTGTCCTTGGCCTCGACCGAGGCCTTGGCGGATAGGATGCGCTGGACATCGTAGCTGAACTTGCTGGAAAATTGCTTGAGCTGGTTTAGGGAGATGTAATCCAGCTCCATGTTGGATTCCTCGCAGTAGTTGACGATCTTGCCCACGATCTCGTGCGCCTCGCGGAAGGGCACGCCCTGCACCACCAGGTAATAGACCACGTCCGTGGCCGTCAAATAACCCTTTTTAACGGCCTTGCCCATCACTTCCTGGTTGAACTTGATGGTCTTGATCATTTCCGAAAATATCGAAAGGGAACTCTTGACGGTGTCGATCGAACCAAAGAGCTGTTCCTTATCTTCCTGGAGATCCCGGTTATAGGTCAGGGGCAGGCCTTTCATCAAGGTTAAAAGCGAGACCAGGTGGCCGAAGACCCTTCCGGATTTTCCGCGGACCAGTTCCGCCACGTCCGGGTTCTTTTTCTGCGGCATAAGCGAAGAGCCGGTGGAAAAAGAGTCGGAGATCTGCACAAAGCCGAACTCGTAGCTCGACCAGATAATGATCTCGTCCGCCAGCCGCGATAGATGCATCATAAGCACGGCCGCGGCGGAGAGATAATCGATCACAAAGTCCCGGTCCGAGACCGCGTCCATGCTGTTGGCCGAGATCCGGTAAAAACCCAACTCTTTAGCGAGATAAGCGCGATCGAGCGGAAAATTGGTGCCGGAAAGCGCGCCCGAGCCCAGCGGCATTACGTCCACGCGTTCGTGGGTCTGGTTAAAGCGCTCCCGGTCGCGCTGCAGCATCTCGAAATAAGCCAAAAGGTGGTGAGCCAAAAGCACCGGCTGGGCCCGCTGGAGATGGGTATAGCCCGGCATAATGACCGAAATATTTTGTTCCGCCTGGTCGATAATGGCGGCCTGCAGTCGGGTGATGAGCACGATGGTTTCGGTGATCTCCCATTTAAGGTACATGCGCAGGTCGGTGGCCACCTGGTCGTTGCGGGACCGCCCGGTGTGGAGCTTTTTGCCGACCTCCCCCACTTTCTCGATAAGCCAGGCCTCGATGTTCATGTGCACATCCTCGAACTCGGACCTAAAGTGCAAGCGCCCCGAATCGAGCCCCCGCTTTATTTCTTCCAGCCCCCGGATGATCTTCTTGGTCTCGGCTTCGGCCAAAATACCCGCCTTTTTCAGCGTCTTGGCATAGGCGATGCTTTGCATGATGTCCTGGGGATAAAGACGCGCGTCATAGCCGATCGAGGCGCTGAAGGCCTCGGCGGATTTGGCCAAGGGAGACCGGAATCTCCCTCCCCAAAGTTTGGTATTCTTGCTCATTTCTTCTCCTTTTTTAACAGGGCTTCAACCTTAATCGGCAGGCCGAACAGGTTGATGAAGCCCTCGGCGTCTTTCTGATTATAAACAGCTTCCTTTTCGAACGAGGCCAGCTGCGGATGATATAGCGACTGGGGCGATTTACGGCCCGCCACTGTGCAATTTCCCTTATAAAGCTTCAGGCGGACCACGCCCGTTACATTGGTCTGGGTCTTTTCGATGAAGGCATCCAGCGCTTCCTTGAGCGGGGTATACCATTGGCCGTAGTAGACCAGTTCGGCGTAGCGCTGCGCTATCAGTTGCTTGTAATGCAGGGTATCACGATCCAAAGTGAGCGATTCAAGCGCTTGATGTGCCGCATAGAGAAGGGTCCCGCCGGGAGTTTCATAAACCCCGCGGGATTTGATGCCCACCAGCCGATTCTCCACGATATCCACCCGTCCGATGCCGTGACGGCCTCCGATCTTGTTCAACTCCTGGATCAATTTAACTGGAGCCAATTTTTTTCCGTTCAGGGTTTGGGGCTCGCCTTTTTCAAAGCCCACCTCCAGATATTCCGGAGCATTGGGCGCTTTTTCGGGAGAAGTGGTGAGCAGGAACATATTTTCCTGCGGCTCGAACCAGGGGTCTTCCAATATTCCGCCTTCATAGCTGATATGCCAGAGGTTGCGGTCGCTGGAATAAGGTTTCTTCTTGCTGACCGGGATGGGAATATTATGCTTTAAAGCGTATTCGATCTCTTCTTCCCGGCCGCCCAGCTCCCATTCCCGCCAGGGAGCGATTATCTTAAGTTCCGGCGCCAGGGCCTTATAAGTGAGCTCAAAGCGCACCTGGTCGTTGCCCTTGCCGGTAGCCCCGTGCGCCACCGCATCCGCCCCCACCTTTTTGGCGATCTCCACTTGTTTCTTCGCGATGAGCGGGCGGGCTACGGAAGTTCCGAGCAAGTACTGGCCCTCGTAGACCGCTCCGGACTTGATCATGGGAAAAAGGAAATCGCGGGCAAATTCAACGGTCAGGTCCTCGATAAAGATCTGGGCGGCCCCGGTCTTAAGCGCTTTTTCCTTTAAACCCTTGAGTTCCTCGGCCTGTCCCACATCCGCCGCGAAGCAGATCACCTCGCAATGATAATTGTCTTTGAGCCACTTGATCATGATCGAGGTATCGAGCCCTCCGGAATAGGCCAGGACCACTTTTTTTGCCTTGGGCATCATTTTCCTCCTAACAGCATCGCCAGGATCGCTTTCTGCACATGCAGGCGGTTTTCCGCCTGGTCGAAGACCGCCGAATTTTTAGAATCGATGACCTCGTCGGTCACTTCCAGCCCGCGGTGGGCCGGCAGGCAGTGCATGAAAATGTAATCCGGTTTGGCTAATTTCACCAATTGTTGATTAATCTGGAAACTTTTGAATTTTGACTTTCGACTTTTGACTTCTTTCTCCTGCCCCATGCTGGCCCAGACATCGGTGTAGATGACGTCCGCGCCCGACGCGGCCATTACCGGATCGTTCAAGATATCTATTTCCACTCCGGTCTGTTGGGCATCTTCAAAAGCCGGTTTCACTATCTTAGCTTGGGGCTCGAATCCCTTGGGCGTGGCGATGGTCAGGTTCAATCCCACTTTGGCGCAGGCGAACATCAGCGAATGGCACACATTGTTGCCGTCGCCGATATAGGCAACCTTGATATTTTTCAGGCCTTTTTTCTCCTTGATGGTGAACACATCCGCCAGCGCCTGGCAGGGATGCAGGAGATCCGAAAGCCCGTTGATCACCGGGACCGTAGCGAACTTGGCGAACTCGAGCAGATCGTTATGATCGAAGGTCCGCAGCATCACCCCTTCCACGTAGCGCGAAAGGGTGCGCGCCACATCGGCAATGCTCTCCCGCACTCCTAATTGCACCGCGTTGGGGGAAAGATGGATGGTGGTGCCGCCCAGCTGGAACATGCCCGCTTCGAACGAAACCCGGGTGCGGGTGGAGGGCTTTTCGAATATCAGAGCCAGCGATTTGCCGTGGAGCCAGTTTTGGATCGGATTTTTCTTAAGGTCGGCCGCCAAGTCCAGGATCTTTTTGACTTCGGGGATAGAAAGGTCGTGGATCGAGATAAAGTCCTTCATGGGTCAATTATAATATAAATGTTATAATGGAATCAAATGAAGATTGAAATAACCGCTTTTGATGAAAGAGGCAAAGGCCTGGGGGACGGTTACTCCGTGCCCTTTACTTATCCCGGCGATATCGTCGAAATTGAGGTCCTAAACCACAAAAAGAAGCTGGGCCAGCTCCTCAAACCCTTATCCCTTTCCCCTTTACGCGCTACCCCGGCCTGCAAACACTTTGGAGTATGCGGCGGCTGTTCCTGGCAGGGTTTGAAATATGTCGAGCAGTTGAAGATCAAGGAAGGAGTCGTCAAAAAGCTTTTCGGCGACAGCTCCCCCATCCTCCCCTCCCCCAAGGAATACTTTTACCGCAACCGCATGGACTTTGCCTTTGGGCCGGATTTCACTTTGGGGCTTAAGAACCAGTGGGACCGGATCGTCGACATTGAAAAATGCTGGCTGATGTCGGAAGAAAGCAATAAGATCTTAAGCCGTCTCAAATATTTCACCCAGTGGAAGAAGCTCTATAAATGGAAAGAGACCAAAGACGGCGTCTTGCGCCACGCCGTCATTCGCGAGGGAAAATTCGTCAATAACAATCTGGTCAATATCCTCACCGCCAAGGGAGAATTCGACCTGGAGGAATTGTGGGAGAAGTTGTCCGACCTGGCGCGCGGACTTTTATGGAGCATCAATCCCTCCCCCGCCGACCGCTCGGTGGGCGATATCCAGAAGTTCATCAGCCGGGATTATCTCGAAGAAAAACTGGGCGAAGTAAGATTCCGCATCCCCGCCCAATCGTTCTTCCAAACCAATTCCTACCAGGCGGTGAATCTCTTGGAAACCATCAAGAAGTTCGCCGCTCTGACCGGCGGTGAAAAAGTGCTGGAGCTCTACTCCGGCGTAGGGACCATTGGTCTATCCCTGGCCCATCAGGCGGAGGAAGTTATAGGGGTGGAAGAGAACGAAGAAGCGGTAAAGGATGCCGTAAATAACGCCATGCTGAATGGTATTACCAATTATTCCGCCCTGGCCGGCCGGGCGGAGGACATGATCGAAGAATTCGAATATTCCTTCGACATCGCGATAGTCGACCCTCCCCGACCCGGCATCCACAAGAAGGTAATTGCCAAGCTGGGCGAAGCCCAGCCCGACCGCATCATCTATGTCTCCTGCAATCCCCATTCCCAGAAGGTAGATATCGACAAACTCCTGCCCTTCGGCTACCAGATCGCTGCCATCCAGCCCCTGGACCTCTTCCCCCATACTCCGCACATTGAAAATGTCATTTTATTAACTAAGTGAAATTTTTCTAAACCGCTTCCGATATAAAACCCGGAGGCGATTAAAATGACAACTGGAGTTAGGTTTACGGTCCCGAAAGGCGTGTCTTTTTTAAGGGCTGTGGTTGATGTTCCTTACACTTGACCCCATTGTCTAGACCACTTTTATCCTAAGTTAAGATATGGAAAAGGATACTGTCCCTTGGCCCTTTTCCCGCTAATTCCACCTCCCTTTTCCGGAGTATACCTCAAATGGCGTCTGGTAAGCC
>JACRPM010000014.1 GCA_016223205.1 Candidatus Saganbacteria bacterium | reverse complement strand
TTCCCTAAGTGCCTCAAGCGCCACCCGGGACTTAAAATCCGCGTCAAATTTCTTGCGCATCATAACTGTTCCCTCCTGATTAAAATTGTAGCAGTTTTTACATCTTAACCAGTGGTCCAGTTTTTGGGGTCAATTATAGGTTGCGGACAGGTAAAGGGAGTTATAACTTAAGAATGCATTTGGTGGGACATTTTTCTATGGCGGGATCGCAGTTGATCCCCGTTTTGGTGTAATCCATCACCGCCAGATTGTTCGTCACCTTAAAGACCTCGGGCACCAGTTTCTCGCAGATCTTGCAGGCGATGCAGCCCACCGGGCAGATCTTGCGGACCACCGGGCCGGGGTCGCGGCTGTTGCAGGCCACCCACACGGGGTTGGCATAGGGCCGAAGCGAGATGATCGCCCGTGGACAGGCGACCACGCATTTGCCGCAGGCGGTGCACTTTTCGGGATCGATCACCGGCAGGCCGTCCACCATGCGGATGGCATCAAAAGGGCAGGCGCAGAAGCAGTCGCCATATCCCAGGCAGCCGTATTTGCAGTTCAGCCCGCCGTCGTCGATCAGATTGGCCGCCGCGCAGGTCCCGATCCCGGAGTAGTTGGATCTTTTCGTCCTTACTTTTTCGTTCGCTCCGCAGTGGATGGTGGCCAGCCGCTTGTGGATCACCAAACCCTCGGTCCCCATGACCTGGGCCAGCTTGTGGGCCACTTCTTCTCCCCCCGCCAGGCACCCAGAGACCAAGACCTCGCCTTTTATCAGCTTTTCCGCAAAGTCGTGACAGCCGGCCGATCCGCAGGCCCCGCAGTTGCTGCCGGGAAGGATGGCCAGGATGGTTGCCAGACGGGGATCTTCCTCGATCTTAAAATAACCCGCCGCCAGCCCCAAAAGGGCCGCGAAGATAAAACCTATTAATCCCAAAACCAGGATGGATATCAATATGACCATTTTATAGCCCGAACATCCCCGTGAAACCGAGGAAAGCCAAAGACATCAGCGCCGCGGTGATAAAAGCGATGGGATAGCCCTCAAACCATTTGGGTATGGGGGCCAGGGCCATTCGTTCCCGGATAAAGGCGAACAGCACGATGGCCAGCGAATAACCCAAGGAAACCCCGATCGAATAGACCATGGCCTGCTGGAAATTAAAGCGGTAGTCGATGGCCAAAAAGGCCACCGCCAGTATGGCGCAATTGGTGGTGATGAGCGGCAGATAGATCCCCATGGCGCGATACAGCGCCGGGATCATTTTCTTGAGATACAATTCTTCCAGCTGCACCAGCGCCGCGATGGTTAAGATAAAAGTGGCGGTGCGCAAAAATTCCAGATGCAGGGGCGCCAGTATAAAATGGAACAGCGCCCAGGACACCGCGGAAGAGATGGTCATGACAAAGATCACGGCCAGGCTCATGCCGATCGAGGTGTCGATCTTGTTGGAGACCCCGAAGAAGGAGCACAGCGCTATAAAACGGATGAGCAGGATGTTGTTGATGAGCAGGGCCGAGAAAAATATCCCGAATAGTTCCATTTTAAAGTACCTTGTTCTCCAGTTTGTTCAAAGCCGCCATGAGAAAGCCGATGGTGATAAAGGCCCCGGGGGGCAAGATCATGATGGTCGCCGCCAGTGCCTGGGGTAAAACCTTAATTCCCAAAATAGCCCCCGCCCCCAGCGATTCGCGGATCACCGCGATGCCGCCCAAGGCCAGGGTGAATCCCAAACTCATCCCCACCCCATCGAGCGTGGAGCTTAAGACCGTATTGCGGTAAGCAAAAGCCTCGGCCCGGCCCAGGATGATGCAATTTACGACAATGAGCGGGACAAAAACTCCCAGGGCGTGGTGCAGGTCCTGGAAATAGGCCTGCATGACGTAATCGCTGATGGTGACAAAGGTGGAAATGACGATAATAAAGATGGGGATGCGGATCTCGTCCGGCACGATCTTGCGGATCAGGGCTACTACTAGATTGGAGCAGACCAAGACAAAGCCGGTGGCCGCGCTCATCCCCAGAGCGTTGATGACCGTGTTGGAAACCGCCAGGGTCGGGCACAGCCCGATCATCAGCCGCAGGACGGGATTTTCGGCTACCAATCCCCGGCTAAAATCTTTTAATAAGCTCATTCGCGCTCCTTATGCTTTGACGCACTCCGTTGGATACCGCCCGGCTCGATATGGTAGCCCCGGTAATGGCCTCGATATCCTTCTTGGGCTCGATCGGGTCGTCCGCGGTCTTATCCTTGAATTGTGAAAGAAAACTCTCTTTTAAGATGTTCACTCCCAGTCCGGGAGTCTCTTTTTGGCTTAGGATCTTCACCCCGGTCACTTTGCCTTCGGTATCAACACCTACCAGCATCCCGATCTTCCCGCCGTATCCCTGGGGGGATTGTAAGAAGACCCAGCCGACCAGCTCTTCTCCCTTGCTCCCTTCAAATACGTTTTTCTCTGTTTCCTTATATGATTCCGCACCGGGCAGGGCTTCTTTGAGAGAATTCTCAAAAGAGGTCCGGGCGTAGAGTTCGATCTGCGGCTGGGTGAAAATATAGACGAAGGCCAGCGCCCCCGCGGAGATCACGCAAAAAGCCGCCAGTATCAGTCCCAATCGAACTATCTCTTTTTTATCCACGTTTGCCCCCGAACAATCTGGGACGCGCGTACTTGTCGATCAAAGGCGTCAGTATATTCATGAAAAGAATTGAATAGTTGACCCCCTCGGGGAACCCGCCGTAAAAGCGTATTAAGATGGTCATGATCCCGCAACCCATCCCGAAGATAAAACGCCCCTGGGTGGTGACCGGCGCGGTCACATAATCGGTAGCCATAAAAAAGGCGCCGATCATCAATCCTCCGGACAGTAAGGCAAAGAGCGGATCGCGACCCAATATCAGGGCGAGTATCCCTACCGTGCCGAGATAGGCCGCGGGCGCCGGCCAATCGATGATCTTTTTCCAAAAAAGAATGCCCGCTCCGATCAGTATCATCAAGACCGAAGTTTCGCCCAGCGATCCCGCGCGATTGCCTAAGAACAGGTCGAGATAGCCGGGAGTGGCCTGCCCCATTTTATCCAAAAAGAGAGGGGTCGCGGTGGTGAGCGCGTCGAAGGGCCTGGTCCAGGTGGTCATGGCCACCGGCCACGAGGCCAAAAGAATGGCCCGGGCGGCCAAGGCCGGATTAAAAATATTAAAGCCCAGCCCGCCGAAAAGCCCTTTCACCAATACCATGGCTGCGATTGCGCCTATCGCCCCCATCCAGTAAGGCAAGGTGGGCGGCAAAACCAAGGCCAAAAGCAAGCCGGTCACGACCGCGCTGCCATCCAAAATGCTTATCGGCCTTTTGGCGAGCAGTTGGAAGAGCGCTTCTGAAACAACCGCGGTGATGGTCACGACCATGGTGAGCAATAAGGCCTGCAGGCCGAAGAAATATACTGCCGCCGCTAGAGGGAACAGTAGGGCGATCGCCACCCACCACATCATAAAGCGGGTATCTTCCGGCGACCGGATATGCGGGGAGGAGGAAACGTCAAAGGTCATTGGCATACGGCTTTCCTTACTTGCAGTTCCCGTTTGGCCGCCTTGAAGTACTGGACCAGGAATATCCGGCTGGGACAGACATAGGAGCAGCAGCCGCATTCGATGCAGTCCGCCACATGATATTCTTCCACCTTTTCCCAATCCTTGAGCTTGACGTAATCGGAAAGAAAGTTGGGCATCAATCCCGCCGGGCAATGTTTTATGCATCGGCCGCAGCGGATGCAGTCTTTTTCTTCGTAGATCCGGGCTTCCTTGCGATTGAAGACCAAAAGGCAGGTAGTCCCCTTGACCACCGGAAGGTCGAGCGACGATACCGCCAGGCCCATCATGGGCCCGCCCATCACTATCCGTGAGGCGTCCTCCATCAGCCCCTCGCTGTGCTTCAAAACTTCCTCGAAAGAAGTGCCGATCCTTACCAGAAAATTATGCCGTTCCTTCATGCCCGGACCGGTTACGGTAAGTACCCTTTTAATGAGCGGGGTGCCGTGTTTGATGGCCGCGGCCACGGCCGCCGCGGTACCCACGTTATTGACCACCGCTCCCACCTCGAGCGGTAGTTTGCCGGAAGGCACTTCCCGGTCAAGCAGGGTCTTGATGAGCTGTTTTTCCCCGCCCTGGGGATATTTGGTTTCGACTTCCACGATCTTTATCGGCGAATTCTTGCCCAGGTGATGTTTCTCGTCGGAAGTGCTAAGCGCGCCGACTGCGTCCTTTTTGTTGTCCTCGACCCCTATCAGGATATTTTGAGCTCCTACGGCTTTAGCCAAGGCCAGGGAACCGAAAATGATGTCGTCCGCCCGCTCGAGCATCAGGCGGTGGTCGGCGGTGATATAGGGCTCGCATTCACAGCCGTTGATGATGAGAGTATCGATGAGTTTGCCGGCCGGAGGGGTGAGCTTTACGTGGGTGGGGAAAGTCGCCCCTCCCATCCCCACGATCCCCGCCTCACGAACTATCCGCCGTATTTCATCGGGAGTCAACTCTTCGAGTGTTTTCGCATTATGCATTACCGAGCCCTTGGCCCCTCCACCTGCCTCAATGACCACCGAAGCCACATCAAAACCGCAGGGATTAGGTAATTTCTCGATCTTGGTTACTTTACCAGAGATAGAAGCGTGCACGGGGGCGGAAACGAACTTGGGAGAATCTCCGATCTTCTGGCCCTCATATACCTCATCCCCCACTTTGACCAAAGGGTCGTTGGGACAGCCCAGGTTCTGCTGAAGAGGGATCACTACCCGCTGGGGAGACGGCAATTCCTTGATCGGCTTGAACTCGGTCGATTCTTTGTTGTATTTTAAATGCAGTCCGCCGGAAAATGTATTCATAGTCAAAAGATTGTGGTATTATATCACAACTCAATGCGTAAAAAAATAACTTTGGTGGGCGCCGGACACGTGGGAGCCACCTGCGCGCACGATATCGCCGCAAAAAACCTGGGAGATGTGGTCTTGCTGGACGTGGTGGAGGGCTTGCCCCAGGGATTGGGGCTCGATATGCTGCAGGCCGCCCCTATCGAGGGTTTTGACGGCCAAATTTTAGGGACCAACGACTACGCCGACACCAAAAACTCCGATCTTTATGTCATTACCGCCGGCCTGGCCAGAAAGCCCGGCATGACCCGCGAAGACCTTTTAAGAAAGAACGCGCAGATCATCAAATCTACGACCGAGCAGATAAAAAAATACTCTCCCGATTCCATTATCATCGTGGTCACCAACCCCTTGGACATTATGTGCCAGGTAGCGCTGTCGATTTCGGGATTTGAGTCCCGCCGCGTAATGGGCATGGCGGGCATCCTCGATGCCGCCCGTTTTCGCGCTTTTATTTCGCTTGAGTTCAAAGTCCCGGCACGGGAGATCTCGGCCATGGTCTTAGGCGGCCACGGGGACGCCATGGTGCCCCTCCCCCGTTTAACTTTGGTAAAAGGGAAACCTTTGACCGACCTCTTACCGAAAGAGAAGATCGATTCCCTGGTGGAGAGGACCAAGAACGGCGGGGCGGAGATCGTGAACTTGCTTAAGACCGGCAGCGCTTATTACGCGCCGGCCGCCGCCGCGGCGCTTATGGCGGAGGCCGTACTGCTTGACCAAAAGAAGCTCTTGCCCTGTTCGGCATATTTGAACGGCCAATACGGATTAAAGGAGGTTTATATCGGGGTCCCGGTAAAGTTGGGAAGATCGGGGATCGAGGAGATCGTTGAGCTGAAGCTCGCCCCGGAAGAGATTTCAGCCCTAAAAAGATCGGCCGCAGTGGTATCCGAAAATTTTAATATATTAAAAGGAGAAATATTATGAGATTCGACATCGAGGAAGAACATTTTACGGTATTTAATCTTTTGCTCATGCTTTTGGTGTGGGCCAACAGCTGTTATTTGATGGTGATCTTTTTGCGGCCTTTTATGCCCGTGCTGGTAACGACCCTGCTGGTATTGACCGGCCTGGCGCTCACCCTCACCATGGTCGTCATCACCATTTATATAACCATCAAATGGATCCGGCATCATAACCTGGGCTGGTGGGTGCTGGCGGGTGTGATCGTGCTGTTCTTATTGTCTTACGCGCTGGAGTCCACCGTGCGCAACATCTTTGTCCGCGAACAGCTTTTCCGGCAGGAGCAGTTGAGGTAATAGCCCGCCCTATTGCTGGATCAGGAAGTAATTCTCCGCCTTACTGGCCGAAGGCGAGCCGATCCCGGCGATCACGTATTTACCGCTGATCTGGGCAATAACCATCCGAAATATCCGAGTGGCTCTCCCCGGGACGGTCATCGTTCCGGAAATGACCCCGGAGGCATCGGGCGAGCCAAAGGTCACCTTGGCGTAATCGCTCGAAATAAGGTTATCATCCACGCTTTCGTAGACCCATCCTTGCAGCGCTGCCGCATCCGACGGGTGCGGGCCCGCCCCGATCCCATCAATATCGATCAGGCCGCTGTCCGCTTGATAAGAAAATAAAACTCCCCGATAACTTTGCTTGGCTACGTCGGTCAGATCGACCGCCTCATATTTGGCTCCGACCGCGCCGCCGGCGCCTGGGCCATGGTCGGCAAAGAACAAGCCGGCCGGGGTCATAAAGACCTGCAGGTCATTGCCGGTCTTGGTCAGCTTGCCGTCGGCAAAGCTAAAACCGGCTTCAACCGTTATACCCAAAGAGTTGCCGTTGATATCGTATTTGTACTTAGTAATAGTGTACACCCCGCCGCTTTCGGCCACCTCGGCCGTGCCGTAGGCCTTATTGCCGGAGGTCCAACCCGGCCAGGGCACCTGGACCCAATTGTATTGTCCGGCCGTAGGCGCGACCGTCGCGCGAGCCGCGCAGGCGATCACCCGGTGGGTATGGTAGGGGTTGACCAGCAAGAGGGCGTTGGGGAATTCGAGCAGGTGGAATTTGCCGGTCCCGTCGGTTGCCGCATCCGGATCGTTGCTGGCGGTCAGGACCGCTTTTAAAAAGCCGCTGGCCAGCGTGGTAAAGGTCCCTTTATAATAATACCCTCTCGTTTCATTGGTCCCGACGAGCGTCCCCTCGCCCAGCGTCCAGCTCCAGACATCGCCCGGGGTCTGGGTCCCAATGTAAGAAGTGGTCCCGTGAGGGGTCTCCGCTGTGGTATTTTGCTTGCCGCAACCGAGCGTCAGCCCGACCGCGATCGAGAGGGAAATAAGTAAAATTACCAGCGATCCTTTACGCATCTTTGTTTACCTCCCGAAAGTTGGTAGCCCCACGGGGAATCGAACCCCGATTTGTACCTTGAGAGGGTACCGTCCTATCCGTTAGACGATGAGGCCATCCTTCGCTCTTCGCAGCTTCGGATGGCAAACCACCCGAAGCAAAGAATTACTTTTCCTCTAGACCTGTCCTCCGTAGCTCGAAGAGCGCAGGAGGACGATGAGGCCTTGTCCTGATCATTATAAGATATTTTAGACAATTAAGGCAAATTATTTAAGCAAAGTTTAATTTCCCACTTTGGGAGCAAACGGGCCCGACCTCCCCTCTCTCAAGGTAATACGAAATCGCCATTCCACATCTTTATCATCCTCATCCCCTGGCTCCCTGATAGCTTCTTCTATTTCTTTCCCCCTTCTCCTTTTAAGGAGAAGGGGGACCAAGGGGGTTGAGGATGCTCTAGTGTCGCATTCCTTATTGTATTCTCTCAGGGGTGCAGGGGACGGAGTCCCCGCCTCGGGGGCGTAGGGGGCGGAGCCCCCACGAGATTCTTTTGCTTCTTTTCTTGGCGATCCAAGAAAAGAAGAGAAAAATGCGTCCGGAGGTCGAGAGGGGTTAGGCAAAGTTAGTTTTTCAATAATATTCTGATCTTATTGACGATCGCCGGCTCCGACCAGTCCCTGGAGCCGACGGTCCGCTCAACGATCCGGCCGTTTTTATCCAGCAGAAAAGTGGTGGGAATGGCGTAGATCTGATAGCGCGAGGCGACTTCCCCATTTCGATCATGCAGTACCTTGAAAGTATAACCATTCTTCTTCAAAAACGCCCTGATGACCACCGGATCCTCATCCTCAACAGAAACCGTAAGCAGTTCGAATTGCCTGCCTTTTAGCTTGACATAAAGTTTCTGCAGGGAAGGCATTTCTTCGCGGCAGGGAGGGCACCAGCTGGCCCAGAAATTAAGTAGGACCACTTTCCCCCGGTGGTCGGAAAGCATAACCTGCTTGCCGTCAAGGTTCGGCAGGACAAAATCGTCCACCGGCGGCCGGCTCCCCATCCCCCATCCGGAAGAAGCCAGAAGCAAAAGGATAACGATGGCAGCAAAGTAAGGCCGCACTACTTTCCCTCCCTCACCCGGTAATCCTTCCCCAAGATCTTTTCCATCAGCACCCCGATCACTATGAAAAGCGGCAGGGTAAAAAGCGAACGCAGTAAAGTGAATTTGAACCCCAGGAAGCCGATCTCGAAGGTAAGCAGGGGAAGCTTCAAACAACTGAAGGCCCCCAGATAAACAAAGATATTGCGGACGCTGGCGCCTTTCTTGGACAAGATGTAGGCCACCGGAAAAGCAGCATATAACGGTCCGGCCTGCAGCATGGCCAGCAAGATCACCCAGAGCGAGCCGACCAGTCCGGATTGGCGCCCGATATGTTTCTCAATGCTCTCTTTCGGCACCCATACGTCAAACAGCCCCACCAGCAGGAACATCAGGGGAAGAAAAGTGAGCACTTCAATGATAAACACATTGAAGTTCCGAAAGATAGCGATCCCCGGTTTAAATCCAAGGAAAGCCGAACCGATCGAAAAAAGCAAGAACAACGCCGCCCATAAATAATCCTTGGCCAGTTTCCTATAATTCACATGAACGCTCCCACCAGGGTCCCGATAATTAGCGCGGCCAAAAAGCTCAAAAGGTTCCGCCAGAACGCCGCTTTTTTCCCGAAATAGCGGATCTCGATCGGCAGGGTGACAAAGCCCACCATGATCAAGGTGGTAATGAAAACCGCCACCACTCCGTAGCCCACGCCCTTTGCCAGCAGTATATTGGCCAGCGGGAAGGCAATGAAGGGAGGGATCAAGGCGATCGCGCCCACCAGGGCGGCGATCAAAACCCCCAAAATTCCGCTGCGCGCCCCCAGAAACTGAACGATCGTATTTTGGGGAATAAAATAAAGCAGGGCGCTGACAATGATCAAAATGACCAATAATACGGGCAGCAGGTTAAAGAACATTCCCATGCCCCGCTTAAAGCCGACCAGGGTCTTGCGAGCATCCACCGTCAGCGAGAGAATAATGCTGAAAAGCGTGAAAAATATCAGGAGAAGCATGGTTTGATTATATCATGGTATAATATGAATATATTTAGGAGGTGAGAGCATGGCTAACAAGGAACAAGGCGGACAGAAGAACGTCAAGAAAGTCGCCAAATATACGCTTAAGGAAAAACGCGCGCTAAAGAGAGAAAAACAACAGGCAAATAAATGAACGCCAATCAAGGTGAGCAGTACAGCTTTTACGGACTGGGCCTAGCTCCGAAATTACTGGAGTTGGTCGACCGGATGAAGTTCAAGACCCCCACCCCCATCCAGTACAAAGCCATCCCCATCGCCATCGCCGGCCAGGATATCGTCGGCATCGCGCAGACCGGCACCGGCAAGACCTTGGCCTTTGGTCTGCCCATGGTCCAGCGCCTGGCCCCGGGATTAAAACGCGGATTGGTATTGGTCCCCACCCGGGAGCTGGCTTTACAAGTCGAAGAGACCTTAAATAAGGTCGGCCAACCGCTCGGTTTGCGGACGGCCGTTTTGATCGGCGGCGCTTCGATGTACAACCAGGTGCAGGCGCTCCGCCGCGGACCGCGCATCATCGTCGCCACCCCCGGCCGCCTGCTGGATCATCTCGGCCAGGGGACGATACGCTTAAACGATGTCTCAATTTTGGTGCTGGATGAAGCGGACCGCATGCTCGATATGGGCTTTGCCCCGCAGATCGAAAAGATCCTCCCGCATGTCCCCAAAGACCGGCAGACCATGCTCTTTTCGGCTACCATCCCGGAAAAGATCGTGAACATCGCCGCCCGGCACATGAAACTGCCGGTCAGCGTGGAGATCGCCCCTTCCGGCACCGCCGCCAAAAACGTCATCCAGGAACTATTCATCATCAAGAAAGAGGAAAAAAGCCAGCTGCTGATCAAACTGCTGGAGCAGTACCGCGGGACGGTCTTGCTTTTTAGCCGCACCAAGCGCGGGGCCGCCCGCATCACCCGGGGCCTGCGTTCGTTAAACCTTTCCGCGGCCGAGATCCACGCCGACCGCTCCATGGCCCAGCGCCGCGAAGCGCTCGAAGGGTTCAAGACCGGCAAATACCGCATACTGGTCGCGACCGATATCGCCGCCCGGGGTATCGACGTCAAGGGGATCGAACTGGTGATAAATTACGACCTGCCGGATGACGCCGAAAATTACGTGCACCGCATCGGCCGCACCGGACGGGCCGGATACGAAGGCCGCGCCATCTCCTTTGCCACGCCGGAACAGCGGGGGGATGTGCGTTCGATCGAAAGCGTGATGAAAAAGACCTTGCCTATCGTCAGGCATCCGGATATAAGGTCCGCGGATTTTTACGCCCCGGTGGTCAGGAGTTTCGGCCCGCGGCGGCGACGGCGCCGTTAAACTTTCTAGTGATTCAGCTTGGTCATCGCCCACATAAAGAGGATACCGAGGATAAAGAGGACAAAGGCCAGATTGGCCTTTAAATTATTCTTTTCTTTATGCAGTTCCGGGATCAGATCGGAAGCCGCGATATAAATAAATCCACCCGCGGTCACCGGTAAAAGTATCGGCGCCAGGCCAGCTATTGTCGTGGATAAATAATAACCGATCACTCCACCCAAAACTGCGGTCAAAGCCGTTAACAGATTAAAAAGCAGGGCCTTCGCCTTGGAAAAACCGCCATAGACCAGGACCCCGAAATCCCCTATCTCCTGGGGGATCTCGTGCGAGGCCACCGCGATACTGGTGGCGATCCCCAGGGGGAAACTAACGATAAAGCTGGCGGCGATCACCAGCCCGTCGATAAAATTATGCAGGCCGTCGCCGAAAAGATTAAGATAAGTAAAAGCGTGGACGTCGCATTTCCCCTCGTGGCAGTGGCGCCAGTAAAAGATCCGCTCCATCAGGAAAAAGACAGAAAAGCCGATCAGCGCGTAAATAAAAGTCGAACTAGGGGGCAGCTGCTCCAGCGATTCCGGCAAAAGATGGAGGAAAGCGCCGCCCGCCAATGCGCCGGCTGAAAAGCCGACCAGCGAAAGCAGTATTTGATGAAGGACCTCTTCTTTTAGGACCAGAGTGCAGGCCCCGGCCAGAGAAAGCAGCCCGATGGACAAAGTGCTGATGATGATCCAAACCAGCGTCATAGCAGTAATTTAATGTAGGCGTCGAAACTGGGGATAACCGTCCAGTTGGGGTCGGCTCCCACGGTTGTATCATAATTGATCAGGTTACAGGAAGCCCCCAGGAACAACTTTTCGTTGATCGCTTGTTCCAGCGCGTACTGCAGATTAAGGTCGAACGCCAGGTCGGAGTTGACCGCCACCTTCTTGGCCGTGACCCCCGCCCCCCAGCAGCCGATGTAATAATCAAAATAAAGCTGGTAAGTAGAACCGGAGGGTCCGCTGCCCGCCGACAGGGCAAAATCCACCGCCCGACCGCCCTCAAAATCGAATCCCAGCCCCCCCGCCAATGCCCCCGAAGTTGTGTTGCAAAAAATATAGGGGACCGCCGCTTGAGCCTGCGATGCGGCAAAAAGCACCAGCAATAGAACGATGATCTTTCTCATATCAAACATGCTGCGAAAGATATTTACCAGCGCCAGGGTGATCAGCGCTTCGGCAACGCCGATAACCATATTGACATTAAGCATGGCCGGTATCGCCTTCTCATATGGAATGGCACCGGAAAGACCGAGTTCCAACGCACAGCTGAAAGCCGCCAACAGTACTGCCACCCAGGCGGCAACCGGGATCGCAACCCATTCCGGGACAGTTTTCTTCAGATAATAATATATGTAATAGCCAACGATCGTGCCGAAAAACGACATATTGATGATGTTGGCGCCGATGGCCAAAAGTCCTCCGTCGGAAAAAAAGAGCATCTGTACCATTAGGACGGCCGCAATAACGAGGGCGCCGGCAGCCGGCCCCAATATCATCGCGGCAAAGACCCCGCCGATCAAATGACCCGAAGTCCCTTGGCTTATCGAGAAGTCGAACATTTGCCCGGCAAATACCAGCGCCGCTACCATACCCATTTGGTAGATCGTCCGCTCCCCGGCAGCGGTCATCACGCGCTTTGCTCCCCTCGTAAGGTTGCCGGCGGTCGTGGCCAAGGCCTCGACCGGCCGGAGAGCTGTTACCATTGCCCTAATCTTGACCGCGCTTATGGCCAAAACCACCGCCGCCGCCCCCATCAATCCTGTCGATATTTTGGGATCCAGTAAACCATCGGGTATATGCATACCGGAAGAATATCAAAAAAAAGATGGGAGGTAAAGTGTCTAAGCTTTTATAACGTGGTATTTGATGGTGCGGACGCCGAACTGGCGAGCGTCGCTGTAATCCCTAAACCAGATATCGATGCGGCGGTTATACCTTTTATTCATCCGGTCTTCCACCACGAACACCCTGTCCCCAAAACCTTCAATTAAGACCTTGGCGCCCATCGGCAGGAAGTTGCTGGCAATGACCCCTTCCCGGCAGCGGGTGCCGGAGGCGGTGATCCAGGGAGTGGAATCGGTCTGGCTTTCCATTGAATTATAGGCAGTGGCAGTGACCGAACCGCTCCAGGCGAACTCGTATTGGCTCAATTTGGCCTGGGTTCCAAAGGTTAGGATCGGCAGTAAAAGCAGGGCTAATACCGCTAATTTGACTATTAATTTTAACTTCTTTGTTGCTCTCATGGCAATCCTCTATATATATTATCGAGATAAGTGGGACAAATATTGCGGGATCTTTAAGCTTTTTTAATGTACTTTTCGGGGTCCCTTTCGAAACTGGCCTTGCAGCCCTCTGAACAGAAATAGTAGGTTTTCCCTTTGTAGACACTGGTTATCTTACTGTCGGTGCACTCCATGCCGCAAACCGGGTCTTTTTCCACTGCCATAGATATTTTACCTCCCGAAGTTTTCTCTATCCTCACGATCCGGCTCCGATATTTCTTTTGCCGGGATATATAACGGTCGGCAACCCTGGTCGCCAGAAAACCGATCGCTAAAAAGATCAATCCTCCAATAATTCCGGCATTCTCGGAAATAAACCCTCCCAGGATCAGGCCCAAGAAGAAAAACCCTATGGGAAGGCCGAAACCGATGAGGGGGAAAAGGGTGGTAACTGCTGCGGAGATCTCGACTTCCACCCGATCCCCTACCCCCGCCCCGATGGGGTTTTCCGCCATGGTCGTCATTTTCCCCGTATCCCCGGGATGGCAGGCCCCGCAGCGCACGCAGGCGGAAGAGGAAGTGAACTCCACCTCTGCCAGATCACCCTTAACTTTTATGACCCGGCCTTGATCCAACATTATTTCACTCCTTAATTTCTTCTTTAATCTTCCCCATCGCCCCCACAGCATGCCCGATCACTTCGAGATTGCAACTTTGATGAGCGGAGCACCACTGGTCGCATTTCTCCGCCCATTCGCGCTCTGCATAATCTAAGCTACAAACCCCGCATTCGTAATAGATTTTACCCTCTATTTCAATTTCTTTGACCATTTTATATCACCATCATAAATCGATAAATAAAGAAAACTACGTAGCTTAAATAGACGATCACCTGTAAAAGCGACGGGCTGGCGGTGTAGCCGATAAAGGCATGCAGTAATTTGCCGACTATCCCTTCATCACTGATCCATTGGCCGGTATCCCAGATATGCGGAATGATGGGCGGGACAATATTTAATTCCTGGAGAGTCATGACCGCGTGCCCCAATAATCCGGCCGCGATAAAGATAATAAGCACGCCGCTGACAAAGAAGAACTTCTTTATATCGAGCCGAACCGTGGTCCTGAATATAATGTAGGTGATAACCACCGCAACCAGCAGCCCAAACAGTGAACCCAGCAAAAGCAGGGGGTCTTTCATGGTGGCGGTCAGCGCCCCCAAAAACAGCGTCGTTTCCAACCCTTCCCTTAGAACCGCCATGAACGCCAAAGAGGACAAAGCCAATACCTGACCGGTCGAAACTGCGAGGTTAACTTTTTGTTCAAGTTCCGCTTTTATGTTGCGGCTCTGCCTCTGCATCCAGAGCACCATCCAGGTAAGAACCCCTACGGCCAAAAGCGAAACCAGAAACTCAAAGACCTCTGCCCCCAATCCGCTGAACTGAATGGCTAATACTTGGAACAAAAGCGCCAGAATGACGCTTGCCAAAATCCCTGCCCAGGTTCCCCACCAGATATAGCGCTTAAATTCCGGCTGATTAATTTTGGTGAGGTAGCCGAGAAGGATACCCACGACTAAAAATGCTTCGATTCCTTCCCTTAAGGTGATCAATAATCCGGCGTACATTGTTAAGTTATCTGCTTCGGCGGATGTATTTTAATTGCATCCTCGACCGGCATGGTAATGATCATCCCGTCTCCCGCCCGGCCGGTGTGCGCGGACTTCCGAATAGTGGTTACAATGCGATCCGCCTCGTTATCCTGACAGAGTATTTCCAGTTTGGTCATGGCGACAAATTCGGCGCCGTACTCCAGCGAGACCTCTTCGGCCTCTTCGCTCTTCATTTCGGCCCCGATCACTTTGACATCCGAAGCGTTTAAACAGGGGATATTCAGCTTTTCGAGCGCGTGGATCACAGCATCCGCCATCCGGGTCCTGACACAGGCCTTGATAAGTTTCATGCCTTAAACCTCCTTTCTTTAATCCAAGCGTACAAAACCGGCACCACGAACAGGTTGAGCAGGGTGGCGGTTATGAGCCCTCCCACCGTCGGAGCCGCCATGGGCTTCATGATCTCGGAGCCGGTGCCGCTCCCCCACATTACCGCCATCAGCGCCAGGATGGTGGTGGCCACGGTCATGAGGATCGGCCTAAGCCGGAGCAGGCCGCCCTCCACCACCGCTTGGCGCACTTCCTCCCGGTTCCTGATCTCTTTTTTGAGGAAAATGTCGTTTAAGATCGAGATCATGAGCACTCCGGCATCGGTGGCCACCCCGACCAGGGCAATATATCCCACCCACACCGCCACCGAAAAATTATAACCTAAGATCCTCTGCAAAAGTAATCCGCCCGATAAGGAGACCGGCAGGCCCAAAAGGACGATGAACAGCTGCGAAAACGAATTAAAGCCCATGTAGAGGATCACGAAGATGACGAAGAAAGCCAGGGGAACCACGATCATCAGTTGCCGCTTGGCGCTGACCTGGTTTTCGAACTCTCCCGACCATTGTAAAAAGTATCCTTGGGGAAGCTTGACCTTGGAGGCCACGATCTTTGAGGCCTCCTCCACGAACCCCACCATGTCCCGGCCCCGCACGTTCATCAGCACGTAAGCCCGCAGGAGGCCGTTCTCACTGCTGATCATGGCCGGGCCGGTGGTTATGCGAATGTCCGCCAACTGTGCCAGCGGAATTTGAGCTCCATCCATGGTGGGCACCAACACTCTTTTTATGGCTTCCAGATTATCGCGTAGCTCCCTAAAATATCTCGCTCTGACCGGATACCTCTCCCGGCCTTCGACCGTATAGGTTAAAGGCTCTCCGCCCACCGCCATCTCTATCACTTCCTGAACATCATTTAAGGGAATTCCGTAGCGGGCGATAGCTTCGCGCTTGATCTCGATCTCCAAATAAGGTTTCCCTACGATCTTCTCCGCATAAACATCCGTGGCTCCCTTAATGTCCTTTACCGCCTCTTCCACCTCCCGGCCGAGGTGTTCCAGGGTCTTAAGGTCGGGCCCGAAAAGCTTCACTCCCACATTGGTGCGGATGCCGGTGGAGAGCATGGCAATGCGGTTGACGATGGGCTGGGTCCAGATATTGGAGACCCCCGGGATCCTCAAGGATCGATCCATCTCCTGGATCAATTTGTCTTTGGTAAGCCCCGGCCGCCATTGATCCTTTGGTTTCAACATGATAACCGTCTCGAACATTTCGACCGGCGCGGGATCGGTAGCCGTTTCGGCCCGGCCGAGTTTCCCCCCCACGCTTAAAACCTCGGGAAAGGATCTTATTATTTGGTCCTGCTTCTTCAATATCTCATGCGCCTGGGTAAGCGAAACCGAGGGATGCATCACCGGCATAAAGAGGATGGAGCCCTCATCGAGCGGCGGCATGAATTCCCGGCCGATGAAGAAAACCGAGCCGAAGCCGAGCAATACCACGATCAAAGTTGCGATCATTACCTTCAACTTGTGGTCCAGGGCCCACCGTAGGGCGGGTTCGTAGATCTCTCGCATTTTACGGGAGACGTAATTTTCTTCGGGCAGGCGCAATTTGCCTTTAAGGAAGAAAGTGCACAATACGGGAATAAGCATGAGGGAAATGAGCAAAGCCCCGCCCATGGCAAAGGTTTTGGTGTAAGCCAGCGGGCGGAAAAGCTTCCCCTCCTCCCCATGCAGGACAAAAACCGGGATAAAGCCGATAACGGTAGTGAGCATTGCGATGATCAAGGGGCTTGAGATCTCTTTGGCGGCGGTGAGCGTGGTCTCCACGATATTGGCGCCGTCTTTTTTCTCCGCCAGGTGCCGGAAGATATTTTCGGTTACGATTATCCCGTAATCCACCATCATGCCGATGGCAATGGCAATGCCGCCTAAGGACATGATGTTGGAGTCGATCTTTAGATAATACATGCCGATAAAGGCCATCAGCACTCCCACCGGCAGGATCAGGGACACGATCACCGTGGAAGAGAAATGCAGCAGGAAGAAAAGAATGACCAGGACCGTGATGGCGACTTCCTGGAAAAGCGCCGAGCGCAGGGTGTCGATGGTATCGTAGATCAATCCGGTGCGGTCATAAAAGGGAACGATCTTGACTCCTTTCGGCAATCCCGGCTCCAACTCCTTTATTTTTTGTTTTACTCCCTCGATGACCTTTAGGGGATTTTCTCCATAGCGCATCACCACCACCCCGCCCACTGCCTCTTCCCCCCCTTTATCCAAAACTCCCCGGCGAAAAGCCGGCCCCAGGGTGACCCGGCCCAGATTTTTCAGGTAAACCGGCACGCCTTCGTGCGATTTGACCACGATATCCTCGATATCCTTGACGGATTTTATGAATCCCAATCCCCGCAGGACATATTCCATCGAACTTTTTTCGATGACTTTGGCGCCCACATCGAGGTTGGAGTTTTTAACGGCGTTAAAAACCTCACCGGCTTTAACCTTATAAGCTGCCAGCCGGTTGGGATCGATGTCCACCTGATATTCTTTGACGAATCCTCCCACACTGCCCACCTCGGCCACTCCCGGAACGGAATTGAGCTGATAGCGGATGTACCAGTCCTCTATGGAACGCAGCTGCGCTAGGTCGTAGCCCTTTCCTTCGACCGTATACCAGAAGATCTGCCCCAACCCGGTGGCATCCGGCCCCAGAACCGGCATCACTCCTTTGGGCAGGCGTTCCTGGACCACATTTAAGCGTTCTAGGATCCGGGAACGGGCCCAATAGTAATCTATGTGATCTTCGATGATCACATAGATCATGGAGAAGCCGAAAGCGGAAGAAGAGCGGATGACCTTTACTCCCGGGACGCCCTGCAGGGCGGTGGTCAGCGGATAGGTCACCTGGTCCTCGATATTTTGCGGCGATCTGCCCGGCCAATCGGCGAAAACGATGACTTGCTTGTCGCCGATATCCGGAATGGCGTCGATGGGCGTGTTAAAGATCGCCCAGACGCCCCACAGCATCAGGAAAGCGAACAGGGCTATCGTTACTACCCGATGCCGCAGGCAATATTCGATGAGCTTGTCGACCATTCCTCACCCCCGTCCTTCGGACACCCCCTCTCCACTTCGTAGAGAGGGGGTTATTCTAATTGTTGATTGGTTTCTTATTATTGAATGCCCCTCTCCATTTTTAATGGAGAGGGGAAGGAATTCGCCGAAGGCGAAGGAAGGGGTGAGGTGTCTCAATGCTGATGGCCCTCCTGCGCCGCACCGCCGACCAATTTGCTTTGCGAATCGATCAGGAAATTGGCGCGCGAGACGACCTTTTCACCGGCTTTGATCCCTTCTAAAATGGGGACATATCCCGATGCTTCGGGACCGGTTTTCACCTCGCGGCCGGAGTAATTTCCCCCTCCCAGGTCCACATAGACCAGCTTGCGCATCCCGGTATCGAGCACCGCCTCCGAGGGAACCGCAACGTATGCCCCGGGCAATTCGGCTTTAAGATAAACGTCCACATACATTTTGGGTTTAAGGGATAAGTTAGGATCATCCGTCTCGATGCGGGCACGCAGAGTGCGGGTTTCGTCTTTCAGCAGGGGTTCTATCGCCCCCACCCGGCCGGCATATTCTTCTCCCGGAGAAGCCGGGGATACGATCTTGGCTTCCAGACCCGCCTTTAACCACTGCGCTTCGTATTCATAAAAATCAGCGTAGACCCAGACCTTATCTTCGGGCAGGATCAAGCTGGATTGGGGAGTTCCGCTTTTCTCAAGTTCGGCGATCTGCTCCTCGCCCATTCCCAAGATCCGCAAGCGGTTCTTGGCCGCCGCCAGCAGGCCTTCGTCTTTAAGGTCCGCCGCCCCGACAAACTCCTGCTGGGCCACAAAAAGCTCGGGGTCATAGGCCACCTGTCCCACCGCCCTGATCTCCTTGACGAGCCGGCGAATTTTCGCCGGCTCGGTCAATACCCCGATAATTTTTTCTTCGTCCGTGGAGAGCTTGACCACGTTGGTTTCCATCTTCTCCGCTCGGCTTGAAATGAAAGAGATCCCCTTCGTGCCGGTGGTGACCTTAAAATCCGCGACCAGGTGCGGCTGGCCCTCGATGTGCAGTTCGACCCGCAGATCCCAGGTGCCGCCCATCGGAAGCGAAAGCGGGCCCTGATAAGTATCCCCCTTCAGGTCGGCCCCGCCGTGAGCGCTCATGGCTCCCATCCCCCCCATAGCGGGCATGTTCAAGGTAAAGTGGATGGCCGCATTCTTAACTGCCTTGCCTGCCGCGTCAAAAACCTTGATCTTTAGGGTGTTATCTCCCACCCGGGGAGGATCGGGCTGGACCGCGACCGTTATATAGAAATCTCCGACCTTGGCCGAGGCCGGCTTAGAGCCGGCGCAGCCCCCGACCGCAATGACCAATAACCAAGACACAATAACCAAAAAAATAGTCAGGAATATTCCGATCTTCATTTTATTTCTCCTCCAATGATCTTTTCAAGCATGGCCAGGGCCTTGCCGAGTTTAACTTGATTCTCGGCGTATTTTAATTGCGCGTCCCGATAGCTCCTCTGCGCTCCCAAAAAAGTGATAAAGTCGACTTTGCCGGTCTGGTACGCCGCCTGGGAGATCTTCACGGCCTGCGCGGCCAAAGGCAAAAGCCGATCGGCATAAAGCTTGACGGTTCTCTCTGCATTTTCCGCCATGGCTTGGGTTTCCCTGACTTCGGCGATCGTCATATTCCTCATATTATTCAAGGCCGCTTCAGCCGTTTCACGCCTAAGCCCGGCCGCGGATACTCCAAAGGACTGTTTCCAGAAGTAAAGCGGAATGGATATCGAGATCATGGCGTCCCAGCCGTCGTCCACCCTCTTTTTAACCCCCAGCGCCGTGTCGGGAAAGTATTCCATCTTGCTTTTTAGCTGGGCGGCGTCGAGCGCCTCCAGTTCCGCCTTCATTTCCAAGATCTCCGGCCGGTTCGCCGCAGCGGCTTTTTCATAAAAGGCGGGATCCATTACCTTTGGGAAAGATAACGTTTCATCCGCGGCCGGCTCACCCCCGACCGGCTGGTTAAGCAAGCTGCCAAGCCGGGCCTCCGCCGCTTTCCTTTCATTGCCCGCATTCAACAATTCGTTGGCGACCATCTCCGCTTCTGCCGCCGCCATCAAGGGATCGGCCTGGGTCACCTGCCCCACGGAATATTTTGCTTCGGCCGACCTTTTCAACCTGGAGAGCAGTTCTTGGTTTTCAGCATTGATCTTAAGCGACCGGTCTATAAAGAAAAGGTCGAAATACGCTCCTTGGACCATGGCCAAGATCTCGCGGACCTTTTTTAGATAACGGGCCCGGGCCATTTCGGCGTCTTGGTTCGCCATTTTCCATTCTGCGTAAATTTTCCCGGGGAACATCACCATCTGTTCGAAAGTGTACATCTTCATGCCGTCTTCGGGGTTGCGGGAACCGGAGGGGATCTGTTCGTATTCCAATCCTACACGAGGATCTTCCAGGCTTAAGGTTTGCGGTATTTTAGCTTTGGCCGCTTCCCAATCTGCTTTCGCCGCGGCAATTTCGGGATTGTGTTCCAAAGCGGTTTTTACAACTTCATTTAATGAGGCCGCAAAAGCCCCTGTCGTTGAGAAGATTATTATGATCAGACAGCCGATTATTCTGTCGCGCATGGAACACCTCCCTACGTTAGCGCTATTTTACTATGGGAAAAAGGGAAAAAACAGCTAAATTAGGGGCGGGGCGATGGAGGGATGGGACCGTAGGGCAATAAGATAAAAATTCGCGGATGAGGCGGTAGAAACGGGCAGAGACAAAGCCGAAGGAAACGACAAAAACTCGGTCTCCGTCAAAGCCGGAGATTGAGGGATAAAAACTTCGAGAGTTTTAGCCGGGGCAATGGGATTTTGGCTTTGGAGCTCATCGCAACCTACCGGTTGGCAGCAAGCCGGATTTTCTATCGCCCGGCATAGGCCGGCCAGGGCCGTGCCGGAGATCAGCAGGCCCAATGCCAAGATCAGTAAAATTCTAAAGCGCTTGGTGAACATTGACCTAATTATACGCCTTTTTGGTGACCCAGTCCACAAAGCAGCTGATAATCTATCAGTTTTGTCACCGTCGGGTGCTCTCCGCACACCGGACAATCCTTATCCCTGGGAACCTTAACTTTCCTGAAGCCCATTTCCAGCGCGTTAAAAATGATCAACTTTCCGATTAACGGTTCGCCGATACCCAAGATCAGCTTCAAAGTTTCGGTGGCCTGGATCAACCCGATCACTCCCGCGAGAGCTCCCAGAACGCCCGCTTCCTGACAGGAAGGAACCGCCCCCGGCGGTGGCGGCTCGGAAAATAAACAGCGATAGCAAGGCCCTTCGCCCGGTTTAATCACCATGGCCTGGCCTTCGAAACGGAAGAACGCCCCGTGGACCAGCGTCTTCTTCGCCAGGACGCAGGCGTCGTTCACCAAATAACGGGTGGGGAAATTATCCGTTCCGTCCACGACCAGGTCGTAATCCTTGATGACCTCCATAATGTTCTTCGAGGTCAAACGCAAAACATAAGGCACCGCTTTTATGTCGGGGTTTATTTCCTTTAATCGCTCCGCCGCCACCTCGGCCTTCTGCCTTCCGATATCCGGTGAACTATAGAGTATCTGGCGGTGAAGATTATTTAATTCTACCGCGTCTGAATCTACTATTCCCAAGGTACCTACCCCCGCCCCGGCCAGATACGCCAAAACCGGCGAACCCAATCCTCCCGCCCCCAAAACCAATACCTTTGCCGCCAACAGCTTCTCCTGCCCCTTGCCTCCCACCTGCGGCAATAATATCTGCCGGCTGTACCTTTCTATTTGTTCTTCACTTAAGCTCATCGAGCTCCTCCGGCGATCGCGGGTATTATGGAGACCTCATCCCCCTCTTTCAAGTCGGTGGCCTCGCCCTGTAAAAATCTCACGTCTTCCTCGTTCACGTAAATATTGATAAAGCGTCGGATCTTGCCCGATTCATCGCAGATCCGATCCCTTATCCCCGGATAGTGCTTTTCGAGATCATCCACCAAACTTTTTACGCTAAGCGCCGAAACTTCCACCAGTTCCTTCCCCCGGGTTAATTTTTGCAAGGGCTGCGGTATCCTGACTTTTATCATAATTTAACTGCCTCCTCAAATGATCTGATTGTCGGTTGAATTTTTATCGGACTCCCAATTTGGCGTTGCACCGCCTCCAGGGTCTTCAAACCGTTCCCGGTTATGGATATTACGATCGATTCGTCTTTTGGAATTATACCCTGTTTGATTAGCTTTTGGGCGACTGCGACCGTCACCCCACCCGCCGTTTCCGTGAATATTCCCTCCGTCGCGGCCAGCAGCTTTATCCCCTCAACGATCTCTTTGTCTGTTGCGGTCTCTCCCCACCCCCCGGTTTCAGCCACCGCCCCCATGGCGTAATAACCATCCGCCGGATTCCCGATCGCCAGGGATTTGGCGAGTGTTTTGGGCTTTACCGGTTTAATGATATCAGATCTTTCTTTGATCGCGTTCACGATCGGAGCGCAGCCCATGGCCTGGGCCGCGTACATTCTGGTCCGCGGTTGCGGGATCAATCCCAGCTTATGGAATTCCTTAAAGGATTTCCAGATCTTGGTCAACAAGGATCCGCCGGCGCAAGGAACCACGATATGCTCCGGGGCTTTCCACCCCAGCTGTTCGGCGATCTCATAGCCGAACGTCTTGGAGCCCTCCGCGTAATAAGGGCGGATGTTCACGTTGACGAACGCCCATTTATATTTTGAGGCGATTTCCGAACAAAGCCGGTTCACTTCGTCATAATTACCTTCAACCGCGATCAAATTGGGTTGGTAGATCAGCGTGCCGATAACTTTCCCCGCTTCAAGATCTGCCGGGATAAAGATGTAGCTTTTTAATCCGGCCACCGCCGAATGCGCCGCTACCGAGTTCGCCAGGTTCCCGGTGGAGGCGCAGCCCACCGTATCAAAACCAAATTCTTTTGCTCGTGAGAGGGCCACCGCCACCACCCTATCCTTAAACGACAGGGTCGGATGGCAAACGGAATCGTCTTTAATATAAAGTTCTTTCACGCCCAGCGCTTTTGCCAGGTTCTCGGCTTTCAGGAGCGGAGTAAAGCCTGAATTCAGGCCGTCGGTGGGCTTTCCTTCAATGGGCAGAAGCTCCCGGTAGCGCCACAGGTTTTTCGGCCGGCTCTCGATCGAACCACGGGTAAGCTGTTCGCCAATCTTTTCGTAGTCATAGGTAACTTCGAGCGATCCAAAGCAATATTCGCAGACATATAAAGCTTCTTTTGGATATTCTCTCCCGCACTCCCGGCACTTTAGCCCTTTGATATTAGACACGAAAAAGCGCCTCCCTTAAGTTTTTTAACTTCCAAAATCTTATGGCCTTCGTCCTTAACAGAACGCGGCACATTTACTATAGACTCGCCGTCATCCAAAATGACTTCTAAGAGTTCTCCGTTTTGGAGCTCCTCCAGTTTCAGCTTGGTCCGGACAAAATTCATTGGGCAGGCCACTCCGGTCAGGTCCAGTTTATGCATTTTATTACCCCTCAAAAAACTGCTGCATGCTGAAATAACGCTCTCCGGTGTCGGGGAAGATCGTGACCACGACCTTTCCCGGACCCAGGGCCCGAGCGACCTTTAATGCCGCCCAAGCGGCGGCGCCGGAAGAGATGCCCGCGAAGAGGCCCTCTTCTTTGGCGAGCCGTTTGGCGGTCTGGAAGGCATCCTCATCTTTTACCGTTATGATCTCATCGATCAAACCCCGATTTAAGACCCGGGGGATAAATCCGGCCCCGATCCCCTGGATCTTGTGCGGTCCGGACTTCCCGCCCGAAAGCACCGCCGAGCCCGCGGGCTCGACCGCAACGATCTTGATGCCGGGATATTTCGCTTTCAGAACTTCGCCCACGCCGGTAAGGGTGCCGCCTGTCCCCACTCCGGCCACCAAGGCGTCTATCTTTTCTCCCATGGCGTCCAATATCTCTATCGCCGTGGTTTTTCGGTGGACCTCGGGATTGGCGGGATTGTTGAATTGCTGGGGCATAAAACCGCCGGTCTTTTTAACCAGTTCCTCGGCTCTTTTAATGGAACCCGTCATGCCCTCCGAGCCGGGGGTTAAAACCACTTCCGCCCCATAGGACCTTAAAATGTAGATCCGTTCCAAGCTCATGGTCTCGGGCATGGTTAAGATCACCTTGTAACCGCGGGAAGCTCCGATCAGGGCCAATCCAATGCCGGTGTTGCCGGAGGTCGGTTCCACGATCGTGCCTCCCGGCTTGAGCAAGCCCCGCTGCTCCGCGTCTTCGATCATGGCCCGGCAGATGCGGTCCTTTACGCTCCCGCCCGGGTTGAAGAATTCCAGCTTGGCGTAGATCAAAGCCGACCGGCCATCCGTCAGACGTTCCAACTTGAATAAAGGCGTTTTACCTATCAGATCGGCCACCGCTCCCCCACCCATGTAGTAGACGAATTCCAACCGGTCGTCCGCTTTTATCACTATGGAATCAAAATCGCTTCGGTTGATTATCTTGTCATTAAGCTCCACCGTCACCACCTCGGGCCGGATATTCCTCGCCGCGAGGAGCCGACCGATCGAACTTTCCGGATCCAGCTTTTCTTTTTTTCCGTTGATCGTCACGTTTATGCTCATATTTCCTCCAGGAGTTTTTCCGCCAGCTCCAAAGCTTCGGCTTCGCTTAAAAACTCGGCGACTACTTTGCCCAGCCGGGTCTCTCCTCCCCGGCGGTCCGCAGGGGAATAGCCCCCGCGCCCCCCCACCGCCACGGCATATCCCCGCTTGCCGCCCGCGATCGACTCAAAAGGGCAGGCGTTGATGCAGTCCATGCACCATTTGCACTTTTTATAATCGATCACGGCCTTACCGTCTTTTAATTCGATGGCGTTGACCTTACAGGCCTTGGCGCAGATCCCGCAGCCGTTGCACTTTTCCATGGCTACTATTGGTTCGATCACTCCCCAAAAACCGATATCCGAAATGGGCGAGATAGCGCAGGTATTGGGACAGCCCGCCGCCGAGATCTTGATGTCCCGATCGTTGAGGCCAAGCCGCGCAATGAGCTTCTCGATCTTTTTAAGCAAACCCCGGGAATCGACAATGCCGTTGGTGCAATACTCGCCAAAACAGCTTTGCAGATTATCGATGCCGGAATCCAAAATTCCCAGGCCGACTTTGGCCAACTCCGATTTGATCTCCGCGATAAGCGCTTCTTTAACCCCGGGGATTTCAGCCGATCCCCTTACCGCAAAGTGGATAAAGCCCTTTCCGTATTTTTCGGCAATATCCGCGATGGTTTGGGCCTGGGCCGAAGTTACTTCCCCGGCAGTAGCCCTTATCCTTAAGATGGTCCCGCCGATCTTTTCGCTTTGCTTGGTGTCGCAAGCGTAGGGTTTGTAGTCGACTTTTTCCGCCAGGTCTTTGGTGATCTCCTGCCTTACCTGTTCGGCTCCCAGGCGATTGATCAGGTCCGCGCTCCGCTCGCCTTCCCGGCCCGACCGGTGGATAAAATCGAGCAGGTTCTTGACCACTCGCACGCATTCTTCTTCATTCAATCCTTCGGCCATTTTTTCGCCGATAAAGGGCCGCAATCCCAGCCGCCCTCCGACATAAACGTCAAAACGGCCGGGGGCGACTCCCACAAAGCCGATGTCCGACAGCACCCGGGGAGAGGTGCACTGCTTAGGGCAGCCGACGATCGAGGTCTTGATCTTATGGCCGCCGGGGTCCTTTTGCCAGAATTCATCCAGCTTTTCTCCCAGGGTCAGGGGATTGGTGACCGCCAAAGGGCAGATATTGGAATCGTAGCAGACATCCGAATTCCTCACCCGGGCTCCGCAGCGATCGAGCATTAAGTTTACTTCTTTAAGCTCCCTTTGCACCGCCTCCAGATCGTTAAAATGGACGAACGGGATAATGGGGAATTGCCGAGTGGTCAATAAGATTATGCCGCGGCCGTAACGCTCGGCCAGCTCCGCCACCTTGCGGAATTTAACGGCATCCATGTTGCAGCAGACCGCTCTTACCCAGACCGAGAACTGGTCCTTTTCCTTGAGCTTGACCACTCCGCCGCGCTTGAGCTGTTCTAAATCCACTTAACTTCCTCCTCGGAGATTTTTCCTTCCACGATCCTAAAGGCCCTGATCTCATTTTGCGAGACGATCAAATAGGCCGCGTCCTCGTAATAAGCCAGCTCCACGTCCCGCGCCGAAGGGTACGCTGCGGATCGAGGGTGCGAATGATAGATGCCGAGCATCTTTTGCCCCAGCTTTCTGATCTCCTTAACCACCTTCAATTGCTCCAAAGAATCCATAAAATAACAATCCTCGGGGCGGTCGGAAACGTTTTTCATCCGATAAAGCTTTTCGACCGCGCCGTTCTTGCCCGCCAAGATCCCGCAGGCCTCGCGGGGCTGTGCCTCCCGGGCGTGCTGAATAATTTCATTTTTAATATCTATATTCATTAACAACATTTAAACCCTGCCTATGGTTAGCAATAAAAATGCCAGTGTCCCGGAAAGCGCCGGCGCGAACAGCCAGATCAAAAAGGTTTTCTGGACCGCTCGCTGTCTGACGGCCAGAACATGCTCATGCTTGATCGTGCCCACCGCCATAATAGCCAGCGCGTTCAATTGCACCAGCGACTGCGGTATCCCAATTGCCGATGCAAAGATCAGCAGGGTGGCGGTAATAAACGAGATCAGGGTGGAAGTGATCAGCCCCAGGGGAACGATCTCCTTGCCGATGGTCTTCATGGTGCGGTCGTTAATGGCCCAGCCCCCCAGCCCAAAGAAGGGAGCTAGGAGCAGCAGGCCCGGCAGCGGCTCGATCAAATTCGCTCCCGCCAGCGGGCCCACGGCATTGGCCACATTGTTGGCGCCGATGGCGAACGCGACATAACAACTGGAGACCAGCGCCAGGAAGTGGATCTGCTTTTTATAAAGGTGCGCCTTCTCATAGAACCAGAGGTTCTTAAAGTCAGGCGGGTAGATGGCCCTAAAGAACAGGAGGGTCAGGACAAAAGCGATCAGCGGCAGGATGAACCACATTCCCACCAGGCGCAGCATGGTCGCCCAATTCAAGCTGTTAAAATACGCCGCGGCCCCCAGGATCGAAAAAACCGTGACCCAGCTGGTAGATTGGGGGACCTTTAAAAGGTTGGCGATGAACAAGCTGATCACTGCGCTGGCCAAGACGATCAAGGCCACATTAAATGTGAATAATTCCCGGGGAATTAGGCCGGAGCTTAGGGTTTTAGTTACCCGGCTCCCAAAAGTCAGCGCTCCCAAGACCACAAAAATCGTGAATAATATTACGGCCATACGCCGGGAGATCAATTTGCCGCCGAATACCGCCGCAAAAGAAGGCGCAATGCCCGAAGCTCCCATATTCAGGGCAAAAAAGACCGCAATGCCGATCAATAATAAGAGATTAAATGCCATCTCCTCTCACGTTTATCAGCGGCCGGGTATGGATGCCGCATTCCCCGCCGCACTTGCTGGTGCCGATCCAGCGGCCGGACCTTTCGTTCTCATCGCTTACGATTTTGGTGCAGGGGGCGCAGCCCAGGGAGCGATACCCCTCTTTATAAAGAGGGTTGACCGGCACCCCGTATAACGCCAGATACTGCCAGACCTCGCGCTCTTTCCAGATCAAGATCGGGTTCAATTTGATGAGCCCTTTGTCCCGCTCTTCGACTTCCTTGTAATCGGTCCGGGTCCGGCCTTCGGTGCAGCGCAGGCCGGTGACCCAGCATTTAACCTTCAACTTTTCGACGGCCCAGCGGGTGGGCTGGACCTTTAAGATGTCGCAGCATTTATCGGGATCGGTCTCATAAAGCTTCTCCGGGATCGCCGCCTGGTTTTCGAAGACCTTAAGCTCCGGATAGCGGGCCGTCTCTTGGGCCATGAACTGTTTGGTCGCGCTCGGTTTAAAACGGGTCGTCACAATAAAGCCCTTGATCTTGGGATTTACCTTTTTGGCCAGATCCCACACCGCCACCGAATCTTTGCCCAGGGAATTCGCCACCACCAATCCGTCGCCGAACTTTTCGAAGGCCTCTTCTATCAAAGCCAGCGAGCGGTCGACTTTCTCTTTAAAATTCAAACTCTCCACTAATACTTTAAGATCATCCTGATTTTCCAGCAAACCCATGATTTCCCGCCTCCTTATATAATGTAGATCAGGTTCTTTTCGCCTTTTTGTTTTTCGGCCACCAGATCTTCCAGGGTCATTGAATCCAGCACTTTTTCTATTGCATTCTGGACGGATACCCAAACGCCAAAAACCACGCCGCCCCCGGCGCCTTTCCTATTTTTGGGAAGGATATCGATCCCGCCTTCTATCGCCCTGACAATGTCCCCCACCCTCATCTTTCCGGGCTCTTTGGCCAATCGATAACCGCCGTCCTTCCCCCTAAAGCTGTCCACCAATCCGGCGTTCTTAAGGGCCAGCAGGAGATGCTCAAGATATCTTTTGGGGATATTCTGCTTTTTGGCGATCTCATATATATTGGAAGTGCCCTTCCCGTGGACCAGCGCCAACTCCAGCATGGCCTTCAAACCATATTCGCTTTTTACCGATATTTTCATGATCAACTCCCCTCTATTAGATATATCGATATGATCGAGGCTTTACTTGCATATATCTATCGATTTAGTCGTTATTATAATATAATAGCCCCTCATTGTCAAATAATAATTAATTATTGGTATTATCTTTTGGAGATCAAGAATATCCCGACCATCCCTAAAATATTCGGCAGGATGCGGACCCTTCCCCGATCGTTCAGGTAAACCTGTTTCTCGATCTTGATGCCGCGCTTCCGGCAGTAATTGATAAAATCGTTAAAGCTTAAAAAATGGGTATTGGGCGTGTTATACCATTCGAAAGGCAGGGAGGGATTGACCGGGACCTTGCCGAATATCCCCAATTGCAGGCGCGCAGAAAGATGGGCAAAGTTCGGGAAGCTCACGATCGCTTTTTTCCCGACCCGCAGGGCTTCGGTCAATACCGTATCCGGCTTTTTTACCTGCTGCATGCTCTGGCTCAAGATCACGTAATCAAAAGCCCGGTCGCCGAATTCCGGCAGGCCCGAATCGATATCCCCATGGAATACGCTCAATCCCTTGGCCACGCAATCGTAGATGGCCTGCTGGTCGATCTCTATCCCCTGTCCCTTGATCTGCTTTTGTTCGGCCAGGAGAGCCAGAAGGTCGCCATGGCCGCAGCCCAGATCGAGCACCGTGGCTCCCTGCCCCACCATACCGGCAATAATGCTATGTTCTTTTTCAATCAGGTTTGACATTTTTCAAGAAGTTCCTTATCAAATGGGTCTCTTCCTCGGTTTCGACCAGAAAGGAGTCGTGTCCGTACTTGCTGTCGATCTCGCAATAAGCCGTTTTGACGCCGCCCATTTTGCAGGCTTTGACGATTTCTTGCGACTGATGGGTGGGGTATAGCCAATCGGACTTGAAAGCCAAAACCATTACCTTGGCCTTTACCCCCTTGAAAGCTTCGGCAATGCTTTTCCCGTGAAAAGCGTCGAAATAATCCATGGCCTTGGTGATATAGAGATAAGAGTTGGCGTCGAATCTCTTGACGAAACTGTCGCCCCGGTACTGGAGATAGCCCTCCACCTCGAATTCCGCCGCGAACTTCTTTAAAAGCTGTTTCTTGTCGCGGAACTTCCGGCCGAACTTGTCTTCCATGGAGCGGTCGCTCATGTAAGTAATGTGGCCCACCATGCGCGCCACCGCCAGTCCCCTCTCCGGAGCGGGGCCCGAATAATAATCGCCTTCGTTCCAATTAACATCCGCCATGATCGCCTGGCGGCCTACTTCATTGAATGCGATCTGCTGGGGACTGTGCCGCCCGGCCGTAGCAATGGGTATGGCGCTAAGCAGGCGCTCGGGATGCGTTACCAGCCATTCCAAGACCTGCATGCCTCCCATACTGCCTCCCGCCGCCGAAAGCAGCTTCTCTATCCCCAGATGGTCGATAAGCTTTTTTTGCGCGTTCACGATGTCGGTGATGGTAATGATGGGGAAATCCAAGCCGTAAGGTTTTCCGGTTTTGGGATTGATGGAGGATGGGCCGGTCGAGCCCCGGCAGCCCCCCAGGACGTTCGAACAGATGATAAAATACTTGCCGGTATCAAAGGCCTTCCCCGCCCCTATCATCTTTTCCCACCAACCGCCCGGTCCCGCCGCATGGGTGTCCCCGGAGAGCGCGTGGAGTATCAATATGGCGTTGGACTTATCGGCATTGAGCTTGCCGTAGGTCTCATAAGCCAAGACCACCGGGGAAAGCTTTTCCCCGCTCTCCAGTTTCAACTCTTCGAAATTAAAATATTCCAATAAATCACTCCTGAAAAAGCCAGGTGGAAAGATATCTTTCTCCGGTATCCGGCAATATAACTACGATCGTTTTCCCTTTATTTTCCGGGCGTTTCGCGATCTCGCCCGCCGCCCAAAGGGCCGCCCCGCTCGAAATACCTGCCAGGATCCCCTCTTTTTTGGCCAGCAACCGGGATGTTTCGCCTGCTTTTTCGTCTTCCACCTTTATAATCTCATCAATCAATTTAACTTTCAAGACCCCGGGCACAAAACCGGCCCCGATCCCCTGGATCTTGTGCGGCCCCGGCTTCTCTCCGGACAAAACCGGCGATTTAGCCGGCTCCACTGCTACTACCTTGAATGCCGGCTTTCTCTTTTTAATGACTTCACCTACTCCGGTCAAAGTCCCGCCGGTGCCTACCCCCACAACCAGGATATCGGCTTTCCCGCCGGTATCCTTCCATATCTCCTCCGCCGTGGTCTTGCGGTGGATCTCGGGATTAGCCGGATTGTTGAATTGCTGGGGCATAAAGGAATTGGGCGTGCTTTTGACCAGCTCTTCCGCCTTCTTTATCGCTCCGCTCATACCCTCGGCTCCCGGCGTCAATACCAGCTCCGCCCCAAAGATCTTTAACAACTGCCTGCGCTCCGAGCTCATGGTTTCGGGCATGGTAAGTATTAATTTGTAGCCGCGGGAGGCCGCCGCAAAAGCCAGCGCTATGCCGGTATTGCCGCTGGTGGGCTCAATGATAGTAGCGCCCTTTTTCAGCAATCCTTTTTTCTCCGCGTCCTCGATCATGGCCACCCCGATGCGGTCCTTCACGGAAGACAGCGGATTGAACGACTCCAGCTTGGCCAGGATGGTCGCCTGGGAATCGGGGAAGAGGCGATGGATCTTGACCAAGGGAGTATGGCCTATGGTTTTAGTTATATCTTCGTATATCATTTTAGGGCCTGCTCAATGTCAGCAATTATATCATCAATGTGTTCCAGCCCGATCGACAGGCGGATGAAATCGGGCGTAACCCCGGTAGCCAGCTGTTCTTCGGCCGAGAGCTGCTGGTGGGTGGTGGTGGCCGGATGGATCGCCAGGGACTTGGCGTCTCCCACATTAGCCAGGTGAGAGATCAATTGCAGGGAGTCGATGAATTTTTTGCCGGCTTCGAGACCTCCCTTGATGCCAAAGCCCAAAATGGCTCCCGCGCCCCGCGGCAGGTATTTCTTGACCCTTTCTTTTTCCGGGCTGTCATCCAGCCCCGGATAATTGACCCAACTCACCTTGGGGTGTTTTTTCAGGAACTTGGCGACCGCCAAAGCGTTCTCTGAATGTCTGGGAAGCCTCAAATGCAACGTCTCCAATCCCTGCAAGAATAAGAATGAATTGAAAGGCGATAGCGCCGGTCCCAGGTCGCGCAACAGGGAGACCCGGGCTTTTATAATGTAAGCGATATTTCCCATGGGTTTGAGCGCCTCCACGAAGTTGATGCCGTGGTAGCTCGGGTCCGGATCCGCGATCAGGGGGAATTTGCCGTTGGTCCAATCGAACTTGCCCGAATCCACGATCACTCCGCCCAAGGAGGTGCCGTGTCCGCCGATGAATTTGGTGGCGGAATAGACCACGATGTCCACGCCGAAATCGATCGGCTTTAAAAGATAGGGAGAAACCGTGTTATCCAGGATGAGCGGGATCCCGTTATCATGCGCTAATTTTGAAAGGCCTTCGAGATCCGCCACGTCCAGCTTGGGATTGCCGATCGACTCCGCGTAGATGGCCTTGGTCTTTTTAGTGATGGCCTTCCGGGTGGCTTCCAGGTCGTTCGACTTTACGAACTTGACCGTGATCCCCAGTTTGGGGAAGGTGTAATGGAAAAGGTTGTAAGTGCCGCCGTAAAGATTATCTAATGAGACGATCTCATCGCCCGCTTGCGCGATGTTGAGCAAAGCCAGGGTGATAGCGGATTGTCCGCTCGCCACCGCCAACGCTCCCACCCCGCCGTCCAGCGCGGCTACCCGTTTTTCGAAAACATCGGTGGTCGGGTTCATCAAACGCGTGTAAATATTGCCGAATTCCTTGAGGCCGAACAGGTTGGCGGCGTGTTCGGTGCTCTTGAACTGGTACGAAGTCGTCTGGTAGATCGGCACCGCTCTTGAGCCGGTGGTCGGGTCCGGTTCTTGTCCTCCGTGCAGGGCCAGGGTCTCGGTCTTCAGCTTATTATCGATCTTGGTCATTTTACTCTCCTCCTTAAATGTAATACATACTCGATTCTTTGGGCAGCTTCTTACATAGATCGGCGAAACTGGTCTTATCCACCACATTTTCGGTCAGGGCGCGGATCCGGTCGAAAATGGGGCGGAAAATACAGCTGCCCTCCTCCCGACAGCGCTTATAACAACTGCGGCTTACGCAGGTGATGGGCGCTACCGGACCTTCCACCAGCCGGATCACTTCCCCCATCATGATGTCGCCGGGATCTTTTGCCAGGTAATAACCTCCTTTTGGACCTCTTTGGCTTTTCACATATCCGGCCCCTTTGAGCAAGAGCAGGATCTGTTCCAAATATTTCAAAGGAATATCCTGCCGTTTGGCAATATCCTGTATCCGGCTTAAGCCATTATTATGACGTTGCGCCAGATCGAGGATGGCCTTTAAGGCGTAATCCCCGCTAAAAGATATTCTCATTGTCTATATATCCTATCTTCATACTCGACATTATATCAATTACTTATTTTATTGTCAAGCATAATTTTATGTTACCCCATGGGGAGCAAAAAGATAAATCGGCTGCCTTCGCCCAAGCCCAAGGACTCCGCCCAGATAGTGCCGTTGTGTGCTTCCACTATCCTTTTGGCGATAGCCAGTCCCAGCCCCATCCCACCCTTGGTACGCGTCATATGATCTTCCACCTGGGTGAAACTTTTAAAGATATTTTCTATGTCTGTCGGTTTCAATCCTACTCCCTGGTCGGAAACGGCAAATTCCACCCCCCCTCCTACCCTGTCCACCGTAACGATCACCTCCGATTCATCCGGCGAGAACTTGACGGCATTATCCAGCAGGATATTAAGCACGTGCTTGATCCGCTTTTTGTCCAAATTGACGGTGGGCAGATGCTCACTGACCTTCTCTTTCATTTTTATTTTTTTCCTGGCGGCCTTATCCTGGTTCTCTAGCAGTATTTCCTGGGCTAAAAGCCGCGGATTAACCGGTTCCAGGTTTAATTTCCATTCCTTGATCTCCAGCCACGAAAAATCCAGCACCTCATCCACTAAATTCTGCATTTTGGCGGTCTGCCGGTCGATGATCCCTATCAGGGCCTGGGCGGATTCCGGGAGGCGGGGATCGGTTTTGAGCTGGAAGGCGGCATCCTTGATGGGGGTTAAAGGCGTGTAGAGCTCATGGGAGATCACCGACATGAAATCGCTTTTTAATTTTTCCACTTCTCCCAATTTGTCCGACATTTGGTTGAACCCGTCAACCAGCTCCCCGATCTCATCCCGGCGATGGATATCGAGCTTATATCCGTAGCGCCCCTCCTCGATGTTCTTGACCCCCTTAACCAGCGCCATAACCGGCCCGGTGATGGCGATCGCGCCAAGGCGGCCGAACACAATGGCCAGCAGCAGGCCGAAGGCAAAACTGGTGAGCACTGTGCCGATCAGGCCTTTTCGTTGCGCCTCCACTTCTTCCGCCGAGATATCGACCCCCAGGATGGCCACCGCTTGCCCCTTAAGATCGTAGATCGGGGCGTAGCCCGAAAGCCAGCGGCCCCACTTGTCGCGGGTAATATCCTCATCGGCAATGCCACCGGAGAAAGCCAGCTTCATCTGCGGAAAATCCGAGACATCGTATTCTTCGTTGAGATGGGCCATGGTTTTGGCGTTCAGGTCCTCATCCGCCACGAATTTCCAAATATTGGGTTTTTCGGACTTGACCATAACATAAAGGCTCTTGATCTTACTGCTCCGCAACTGTATGACCTTAAGTTTTTGCTTAAAGGCCCAATAGGACGCGCTCTTTTCGCCAACCCTCTGTAAAGCTGCCGGCGAATCCGGCTTGATCTGGACCGCGATCACCTCCGCCAGGTCCACAAGATCGGTGCGCAGGGAGCGCATAAGTGAATAATCCAATTCGTTATAGAAGAAGAACGATAACATGGAGATCACCAGGGTAATGACGGCAGCGATAAAGAGGCCGAATTTATCTTGCAGAGTAAAGCCGAAGGTCATGGCGGGTAGATGATACTACTTTTTCTGATATAATACTACGACTTATATATGTCACCGAATACTCACAAAAGAATCCCTTGGAATAAAGGCCAAACCAAAGAAACCCATCCCAGCGTCGCCAAAATCTCAAATACAATGAAAAAACTGGGGATTGATAATTTTAGGCACTGGAGAAATAAAATGATGTCATTAGGA
Source organism: Candidatus Saganbacteria bacterium (assembly GCA_016223205.1). Classification (GTDB taxonomy): domain Bacteria; phylum Margulisbacteria; class WOR-1; order XYC2-FULL-46-14; family WPAF01; genus JACRPM01. The sequence continues at coordinate 98,522 of JACRPM010000014.1, read as the reverse complement.
AAGATAAAATCCTTTTACGCATCTTTCAGGAAGAATGGGGATTTAGCCGAACTCATTGGGGTGATCCTAGGGGACGGCAACATAGAAAAATACCCCAGAACCGAAAGATTGACCATATCCTCAAATTCAAACAATCAAGGATTCATAAAAAGATATTCTCTATTGATCCAAAAAGTTATAGGGAAATATCCTTCCATTAAAAAACAGAAGACGAATTGCATAAAAATATACCTTTATGAAAAGCACCTTAGTAAGAGATTCGGCATTCCAGCCGGGAACCGCAGTAATATTGCCTGGAAAATACCAAAGTGGATTTGGAATACAAGGAAATATTTGATAAGATACTTAAAGGGACTATATGAAGCTGAAGGCAGTTTTTCGGTTCACAAGCCGACCTATACCTATAAACTGTTTTTTACAAACAGCAATCGCTCTTTGCTAAACAGCACCTATCAGGCCCTGCTAATAATTGGACTAAAGTCGGCTCATTTAGAGAAAAGCAGAGTGACAGTCTCTAAGAAAATAGATGTTTTTGGCCTAAAGGAACTTTTGGGTTTTCGGAATTACTAGGACAATGGGGGATCTGCCAATGGTAGGCAACATGACTCTGGATCATGGAATCTAGGTTCGAATCCTAGTCCCCCAGCCACCTTTACGGCGCACACTTTCCTCTAGGCTGTATAGACCATTCCCATGTCGTGCTCGTCGTCTACCGCAACCTTGACCGGAGAGTTGAATTGGAACACCTTAAAATCGCCATCTGGAAGACCAATCGGGTCCATAACGGTTTCAACAATTTTTCCATGATTATTAAATCCATCAAACATGCCTTTCCGAGTGAAAAGAATGATTTTTCCCGTCTCGACTAGTTCCAAAAAGATATGCTGTAATCCGGTCCCATGCATATGATAGCTTTCTAAATCTTTGATAACCAAAACATCCGTAAAAGGAAGTATCCTTTCGAATATTTGTTCTTGTGTGATACTCCGTGCGATATTAGTACCATAGACCACAAAACTATTGGGATATTTCGCCAGAAGATTCTTGATGAGATTGCGATTGGGGCTGCCGAATGGATGATCAAATAAAATTGCATGCGAAAACTCTCTTTCCCCAACCCCATCCACCTGATCGGTCTCAAGGATGATCTTTTCAGTCGCGATTTCCGGCCGCGCGATGATCGCTCGTTTATTTATCGGCCGGGCTTGCACCATGGTCAGTTCTCTGCCATCCCGACTGGCCCATTCGATATCCAGCGCTTGCCCGCATTGGCGTTCAAGCGCCAAAGCCATTTCGCCTGGGTCAATTGGTGGGAAAAACCAATCCTGGCCCTTCAATAGCTCTTTAACGGAAAGCTTATCTGCTTCCGGCCCTCTTAACCTAATCATATTATCCGAAGACAAATCGATACAAGAGACATCATCCAAGTTTAATTTGCCGGTGGAATGGTTCATATTATGATAAACCCGTTTTCCCCCTTCCAGAATAGGAAGCTTATAGAGGAGACCTAACCCTTCACTAGAAACAGCCGAAACGCCTAATCCAACAACTACGCTGATCCTGACGCTTTTTCTATATGCGGTATTAACAATCCCGGCTACGGCGGGGAAAAAGTATCGAGGAGCATATTGCCAGCTATTTCCAACAACCTCTTGAATGATCACCTCCATTGGAGGGATCTCTGAAAATCCACAGCTTTTCCAATGGGCCAATCCCTCTCCCGTATAAGAAGAATTAATTACGCCCAACAGTTTCTGGATGAAAGCCGATTTGGCCTCCGGTGATGTTAGGGCCTTTCCGAAAAAGTCCGTGTGGAACTTGCCGGCCCCAGGCCAGCCGAGTTGATCTTCGATCAGCGCGGACGAACGGACGGCGACTACCGGAGAAAACTTCATTTTCTCCATTACATCGAAGAGTTCGGCAAGCTTTTCCGCGCCCAGTCCTTCGACAGGTAACGGATTATCGACTGGACGCCGGCCTATCCCGAAAAAATCGTTGCATACGACCAGGGTTCGCTCCGGAAGCTGATAACCGGGCACTTGGACGGTTGATCGGTCAAGGAACAGCAATCCTTCTGTCTTCCCGCCTATCCGTTCCTCTCCCAGCAAATGGATCCGACCAGAGGGGCTTTTATGCCACCGATTTTCGACTTTGGGGAATTGACCAAAATTGCCGTATGTTTTTGATTCTACTGCCCGACTGTTCATAGCGTATCAATATATCAGGCATAATCAGTATAAATTTCACGAAATATATACTTGAAACCTATTCCCGGACCACCCTATAATACAGCTAGTAACAAGGAGGCTGCCATGAAAAAAGCTGTGCTCGTTTTGCTCGCCGCATTGTTCTGGTTCAACTCCGCCTGGGCCATGGGATCGGCGCCGAAAAAGGAAAATTATAAGGTCGAGATACTCAAGATGGAAGTGGTGCCCGCTCCTTCGACCGCAGGGCTGCAAGTAATAAAGGTCATCGCCAAACGCTACGAATTCATCCCCAATGCCATCGAAGTCAAAGCCGGCCGGCCGGTCCGCCTCATTTTGACCAGCGAAGATGTAACCCACGGATTCGCGCTAAAAGAATTTGGGATCGATAAGCAGATCGAGACGGGCAAGGAGACCATCGTGGAGTTCACTCCCGATAAGACCGGCGCTTTCGATTTCCGCTGCAGCGTCTTCTGCGGGCTGGGCCATATGGGGATGAAAGGCAAACTGATCGTAAAATGACCCGGAAAAAATATCTAAAAACGACTTTGCTCCTGGGCCTTATCGCGCTAGCCGTCGGCGGATGGTTCCTGCATTTAAGGATACATTCGCCTTTTATGGTCCGTTTCGGGCTGGTGCCGATGCTCTCCGGGATATTGAGTGTTTTTATCGTACCCCTATTTTTCCTGTTCAGACCCACCTTAGCTTATGCTTACGTCATTAACGGTTTTACCGTTATCTTAGGCACTATTGTTATGGCCCATTTCTCCATATATTATTTTAACGGCATCTGGACCCTGCAAAATCTGCTCTTGAACACCCTGCTGGCCGATATTGCCATTTTGTGGGGAAAGTTCGCGGTGGGCAAAGCGCTGTTCGACCTGGAATTGTTGAACTCGGACCAAGACGTGATGCCCCAGGGCCGTTTCTTCAGATATCCCAATATGGGCTGGTGGCTGGTGCATCTTGCGGGCTGGTCGACAGTTTACGCAATAGGTGCGGTGTTCTTGAAATGAACAATTTATTGCTTTATAAGCCGGGCTGGTGGATCCTGCACATTATCGCCATACCCCTGGTATTCTGGCTGGGACGCGCGGTAAGGTTTTAATTCTTTCGGGCTTTATAAACCCAGCAGTACATTAAGCTCCGAAACGTGCTCCTGTTCGTCAAGGATCACATGCCGGATCTCGTGCTCCAGGGTCTCAAATTCATAAGGGAGATCTTTTTTGTTGTCGGTCACTTTCTGGTAGATCTGCTTATAAAAGTCGATAGCGTCCTTTTCCCCCTTCAGGTTCACTTCAAATATTTTTTTCCTCTCCGTAGCCCGGTGGGTTTCGGCCAGGGTCATGGCGGGTTCACCGCCCAGGTAATTGCCGATCAGATTGCGGAATTTTTCCTCATGCTTTCCTTCGTCCCCCGCGATCTCTTTGATCCGTTCGATGATCGGTTCCGCATCCTCACCTTTTATCAGCTCCGCGTGGGCCAAATATTGGATCCTTGCGGCATGTTCCAGTTCCAGCGCGTGGTTCAACAGCTTGATCAACTCTTCTTTTATTCCTGACATAACCCGCCTCCTTTGATTCTTTCTACCAGGGGAATTATACCGCAGGGATGGGAGTTTTACTAGCGCTTTTTTCTTTGCAAGATTTAAGTCGATATTCTCACTAAAATACATTCAGCCAGCTCTTTATCGACGGCATATTGTGATTGTCCCAGCTGAAAGACATAGGAAGGGAACTTTTGGATCAAATTGATTTTTATGCCCGGGAGGATGCCCATGGCCATCAATTTTTTGAGCGCCTCATGATTTTTGGTGTGGACGGATGCGATTTTGCCTTTCTGGCCGCATTTTAATTCGACCAGCGGCAATATTTCAGCTATATCTTTTATTTGCATTAAATCTCCTCGCCCACCCCGGTTCCGGCGGCGTTTCAAAACCGCAATTCGGACATCTGATCAGCCGGCAGCCTTTCATAATGGGACAATTCTTACAAGCTTGCTCCGCTTGTTTTTCGTCAAAATCACACCCGCATAAAGCGCACTTGATCCTGATCGAACGGGTCATAGGCTGATCCCCATGATATTTAATAATAAGTTAACCGCAAATCCCACTGAAAAAGAAAAAAAGAGGATAAAGACCGAAATAGCAAGACCGGTTTTCCAGCCCCGTTCTTTTACATTCATAAGAAATTGAGCAATACAGGGCAGGAATAAAGTCAGGGTAATCGCCGCCACGACTAATTGGTTGCCGCTGAATAATCCGGCCTTCTTAAGGTCATACAGCCCGGCCGCGCCGTAATCTCTCCTGAAGAATCCGAATAAAAAAGCGACTGCCGCCTTGTCCGGCAGGCCGATCCAACGGACCGGATATTCCAATATATTTGTGAACAGGCCGAACAACCCGGTGAGCTGTCCCGCCCAAATCAAGACGCTGGCAAAGATAAACATGGGAAATATTTCCGTAAAATACCACTTGACCCTCGTAGCCGTTTTTATAAATACATTGGATAGTTTGGGCAGCCGCAAGGGCGGTATTTCCATGTAAAAGGAAGGCGATCCTCCGGGAAGAATCTTAGAAGAAAGAAATCCGACCAAAAGGAATACTAATCCCACCACTCCTAACCACACCCATAAACCCAAAGAATGGCCCTCTAACAGAGCCAGAATAACCCCCAGTTGCGCGGAACAGGGGATCGCGAGGGCAAGCAATATAGTGGCAATGACCCTTTCTCTTATTGTGGGAAGGGTGCGGGTAACCATCGTGGCCATCGTATCGCATCCCAATCCCAGCACCATGGGTATCACCGCCCTGCCGGACAAACCTATTTTTTTAAATACTCGGTCTATAAGCAGCGCCAATCTCGGCAAGTAACCGGTGTCTTCAATAACCGCAAAAGCAATAAAGAAAGTTGTGACGATCGGGAGGATCAAGGCCACGGCATAGCGCACCCCCAGGGTGATCACCCCATATTCGCCGACGAATAATTCCCGAAAAACCTGCCAGGGGATGACCGAGGCAAAGAGCTGCGTTACCCGGGGGTTGATAATTTTTTCAAAGATATCGGTTTCAATAAAATCAACCACCGTCCCGGCCCCGAACTCTCCCACAAATTTATAGATACCGTAATAAAGTATCAATAACATGATCGGTATGCCGCTGATCGGATTTATCATCATTCGGCTAATCTTTTCCTTGAGCGATAGGCTCGTTTTAGGCGCATGCGCTATGACTTCGCCGGCAATTCTGCTTGCTTCCTGTTGCCTGTCCAAGGCAATAATATATGATAAAGGTTCGCGGTAATGCGTTTTGGTCCGATCTATGATCTCCTTGATCCGGTTAAAGCTCTCCGGTTCATGGTTTTTTACAAGCGTAATAATCTCCCGGTCTTCTTGAAGCAATAACAACCCGACCGAACGCCGGGAAATGCCGTAATCGCCCTTTAATAAGTTCTCTATTCTTTCGAGCGAAATCTCCAAAATATCGCCCGTATCATCGGCTTCGGGCATATTCTTTTATCCTCCCTTTCAAGGCATCGATCCCTCTTCCCGTGGTTGACACCGTACCCGCCACCGGGATTTTTAATTCTTTTTCCAAAAGCGGAAGGTCTATCGCCAGGCCGATCTTTTCCGCTTCGTCAATAATATTTAAAGCCAGCACTACGGGAAGCCCCGCTTCGATCAGCTGAAAGGTTAGCGGCAGCATCCGTTCCAGATTTTTTGCGTCTATAATATGGATGACGACGCTCGGTTTTTCTTCCCTCAATATTTTCCGAGCCACTCTCTCTTCTTCGGTAATCGGCAGTAGTGAATACATCCCGGGCGTATCTATAACCTCATATTCCTCTTCGCCGATTTTGGCTTTGCCCCGGGTAACATCTACCGTGGTTCCCGGATAATTTGAAACGACGGCGTAGATCCCGGTTAGGCGGTTGAACAGCAGTGATTTTCCGACATTGGGCGAACCGACAATGGCGATTTTTTTAATAAAACTCATCTTTGCCCTCTTTATAATGTAGCCGATAAACCGGTTGTCAAACTCCAATCCGGGCTCGCCTTGGTCAATCCGCCGCGGCCGGCAAGATCAAGAATTATTTTATCCGACAACTTATATGTAATTCCCATCAGCCAGTTGCGCGGATCATCCGTTGCGGCACTGTCCGGATGGCGGTTGCCGTTGATCTCCGCCAGCAGATGGAAAGCATCCGTCAGGGAATAATCAAATGCCAGTCCATAAAGGGGAATATCTCTCAAGGCCGCGTTCTGGGCTTTCCCCACCCGGGTGTAGCCGACCTGGGCATGAACCATATACCGCCCAAGTGTCTTCGAGGCCACGGCAAACAAACTGTAATCTTTATCTCCGCTGCCCAGGCCGCTGCCATAATCCCCATTGTCAAGCTTGACTACTCCCTTGACCGCGACGGCAGGCGATTTTTCATTCTCGTCAGCTAAAAGGCCTTTAACCACCAGGTTGATGTCCCCCACGCCGCTGGGGGATGTCCCATCGGGGTTGGCATGGAAAAGATAAGGTATCTCGGCTGATACTTCCAGATTATCGGTTAAACCGTAGATCGGCGCCCAGAGAAGATTTCTTTCAATTTTTCCGTCATTCCATTTTAAATAATCAAAACCGACTTCAGTCTGAACCACACCTTTGCCGGCCACTCCAGCATCCTCGGTTCCCAGCGGCCGATAAGCCAAAGCCGGGGTGATAATCATTAACGCCAGAATCAACACAGATGTGTATCGTTTCACTTCTGTTTACTCCTTCTTATTCTTATCGATAAAGTTATAACATAAACGCCCAGATCATGCGGGCTTGCTGAAAGTCCGATTTGTCGTTGAGTCCTCTGAGCGCGCCAAAAGTTATCCAAAATTTCTGGTTCGTCCAAGAGATGGTTGGCCCCAGGTAATATTTACCGCCGGTATAATTTCCTTTACTTTCCAAACCCACCCTAACCGCTGGATTAAGCTCGAAATTTGCCCCTGCCGCATACTCATTTTCTGCCACACCATTATTTAAAGTCCATTTATAAATTTGATTGTAAGCAAAATTTAAACGAGCGACATCTTTGGCCAGAATTATTTTTACCTCACCCTGAGAGGATTGGCTCAAGTCATTTTTGCCTATATATTCCAGGTACAAAAGGGGATCTGCCAAAAATTGCCCTTTCTCGCCAAAACGATATCTGGTCCTGACCTTATAGCCGTCATAGACAAAAGCAGTAGTTGCTGCCACCCCGGTATTCGTCTGTTTGAATTGCTGATAAAGGCTGATATCCCACCTTTCCGTCAAACCATACTCCAACTCCACCAAAGGCTTCCAGGTGCTCACGCTAGGATTGCCGGCCGAGGGCTGCTCCAAAGTATAATAAAATTCTAATTCCGCCTCCCCCGGTGCCATCGTCATGTATTCATAGGTCCAGACATAACTGCGCTGATCCGCCAAAACCGGATTCGCTCCCAAAATAAGCATAACCACGCCCACCACAATAAAATTAATTTTCTTAATCATTTTTTATTACTCCTTTCCTGATTCGTTTCCATTCACTACCACCAGCTTCCCCTTCATCCCTCTGTGCCCCGGCCCGCAGTAAATATCGCAGACAAATTCGTATGTTCCATCTTCCGCGGGGGTAAAATCCAAAACCGTAACTTCCCCCTTATTTACCTTTGCCCGTAGGTTCATTTTTTCGATTTTTATATCATGGGCGCGATCAATGCTGGTCAAATACAATCGAACACGCCGGTTCTTCTCAACCACGATCGTTCCGGGTAAATAGACATAGTTCCGGGCAATAATCGAATACTCCTGCGCTTCAACCGTAGCCATTATCGTGGCGCCGGATAGCGCGTCTGCAGCTTTTGCCTCCCCAAACGCAGGCATTAACCCCGCAAATAATATCAACTCGCAAATAACCTTAAAACATCTAATAACTTTTAACATAACACACCTCCTCGTTAAATTATCCTATGATAATGATTTTCATTATCATCTTATAACCAAAAAAACACTTCCTTGGTCACTTCCTCCTTATTTCTTGCACTGCTTGCATACCCCATAGAGTTCCATGCGATGTCTTTCAGGATAGAATCCATGCCGTTTAATCAATTTCTCCTGCAGGCGCTCAATCTCCGGATCCACCACTTCGACGAATCGGCCGCACTTTGTGCAGATAAGATGGTCGTGGTGTTGGTGGCCGTAAAGATGCTCATATCTGGCCACCCCGTCCTCAAATTTCAACTCGCGGCATAAGCCGCATTCACAAAGCAATTTAAGCGTCCGATAAATAGTCGCATATCCCACAGCCGGATATTTTCGTTTAACAATTCTATAAAGCTCATCGGCGGTTAAGTGCCTGTCTGTATTTAAAAAGCTGTGCAATATCTCCTTTCTTTGTTCGCTGTGTTTTAGATATTTAGCCGCCAGATGATCTTCGAATATTTTTTCTTCTTTTCCCAGGGACATAACCGGCCTCCTTAATATGATATTGATAACCGTTATCATAATAACAAAGATCAACCTGTTTGTCAATTGGATAGGTAAAGTTCTAATTACTGCAAATCGACATTGCCGGGCCGGCTAAAAAAATCGATGATCGCTTCATTTGACATCCTTCTCGCCATGGGGACCAGATCGGTCATTTTAAACCCGTCGCAATTCCAGGCCTTGCGCATCACCGTGGTTATAAGATCGTAAACTTGTTCGGTCGTCCGCCGGGCTTTGATTAATCCCTCCGCTGTTTCCGGCAACGCCGAATATATTTCCCTTGCCAGCACTTCCGCATTCCTGAATCCCGTGTAAAAAAGGCTGACGGCGGTAATTAGCTGGACGATTTGTTGATCGTGGAATCCCATTCTTATCAATGGAGGAACCGCGGCCAGGGCGGCTGGTCCGGCTTGCCGGTATGTCCCCACCACCCTGCGAACCGCCCCAAAAAGATCGGCGTGTTCCCTTTCTGTCCGTTCAAAATCCAGGTTGGTTTGCCCGCCGACGGCAGCAGCAAGTCGCAGACGTGGGCTTTTAAGCGGTGGTATTTTGCATGCCATACATTGTGTTTTCGGGCGGTCTCCTGTAAAATTTCAGGCAAATGAGAAAAATGATCTGGCTGGTTCTGCCGCTTCTCCTTTTGGGCTGTGCCTCACCCTCCCCTTTTGCCGGGGTGAAAAACCTGTACGAGGCCAAAGGAACGACTATTGTCTGCTTTGGGGACAGTATCACCGCGGGGAATGGCGCTCTTTCCGGCGAGGATTACCCCGCCCGGCTCGGCCAAACGATAAAACTTCCGGTCATAAACCTAGGGGTAAGCGGAGATACTACCGAAAGCGCGCTGCTGCGGATCGAAGAGATATTCAAGTACGATCCCCGCATCGTGATCGTGGAGCTGGGGGGCAATGATTACATCCGACGCTTCCCTTCGTCCAAAACCTTTGATGATCTGCGGCAAATAGTCGAAAAGATCCAAGAGAAGAAGGCCGTGGCGGTATTGATATCCATGCCGCTGGGACCCGGATATGGATCGGGCTATAAAGACCTGGCGAAAAAGAAAGGCGCGGTATTGATCCCCAGTGTTATGGGCGCTATCTTTGACGATAAAAATCTAATGGCTGATGAACTCCATCCCAATTCCCGGGGATATGAAAAACTGGCGGAAGAGATCGCTAAGGTGATCGATCCCCTGCTAGAGGAGATGGGCCCCTAAGAGAAAAAGTAGAACTGCGGCCAGAATTATCCGATAGATGCCGAAAGGCGTTAATTTCAGCCGATTGAGCCAGTTCATGAAGGCCTTGACCGAGGCCACGGCAAAAATAAACGATGTGACCAGTCCCACCGCCAAAATCCCCAGATCGGCGGCCGAAAAAGAAGAAAACTCCTTGATGAATTCGTAAGCCGTGGCGATCACCATCACCGGCACCGCCATGATGAAAGAAAATTGCGCGGCCGCCATATAGGTCAGGCCCATTAGCAGGCCGCCCACGATGGTCGCGCCGGAACGCGATACCCCCGGCCACAGCGCCAGGCATTGGAACAGTCCGATGATAAAGGCCGTTTGGTAACTGATAGCAAATAGGTCCGAAACCTTCTCCGGGTTCTTCCGGCGGTCGACCCAGATCATGATGATCCCGAAAACCAAAAGCGCCAGCGCCACGGTCAGGGGGTTAAAAAGATAATGTTTGATCCGCTTCTCGAATAGAAAACCCACTACCAAGATCGGCAGGATCCCCGCCAGGATGCGTCCCCAGATGCGCGGTTGTTTGAATACTTCAAAATACAAATAAACGATGGCCAGGATGGCGCCCAACTGGACCACGATGTCGAAGGTCTGGGCTAACGGCCCTGTAAAGCCCAGAAATTGGTTAAAGATGATCAAATGTCCGGTGGAAGAGACCGGAATGAACTCGGTAGCCCCTTCTACCACCCCCAGGATGAGGGCTTTAAATACTTCGATCAATACGGCAGCACCCACCAGGCGGGGCGGAAGATCAAGATAAAAATCCCGTACAAGATCACAAAAATGGAAAGACCCAGGAAAAGATTGAAAGCGAACGTGGCCGGTTCCTTTCGCCGATTCTTCATATAGAGGGCGAATAACAGGGCCAGCAAGCCGACAATAACGACCCCCCCGCCTTTAAAGATGGGGCTGAAATTGGTGAACTGAACGATTTTCTCCGGCATGTGGCCACCTCCTGCCCTCACCCTCTATCTCCCTCTCCCAGAGGGAGAGGGAGGACCCTACAGTTTACTATCAGGTTCCCCCTCTCCATCTTTGATGGAGAGGGGGACAGGGGGTGAGGAGATTTAACCATCATTGAAAGCAAAAGTCAACGAGCGTATAATGAAAATATGAAAATTTTGATCGTCGGCGGAGGCATTGCGGGACTGCGCGCGGCGCTCACCGCCAGCCGGTTCGCCGAGGTTTCGGTCCTAACCAAAGGCAAGATCGGCGAGACCGCCACCGAAAAAGCCCAGGGCGGCATCGCCGCGGCAATTGACCAGATCAAAGATTCCACCGAATACCATTTTGAAGATACTCTTGTGGCCGGCGCCGGGCTGTGCGACGAGCGGGCTGTTAGGGTCTTGGTGGAGGAAGGAGTGGACCGCGTCCGCGAGCTCATCGAGATGGGCGCGCAATTCGACCGGGCCGAGACCGAGGCCGGAGGCGGGTTCGCCCTGGCGCTCGAAGGCGCTCACAAGCATAGAAGAATACTCCATGCCGGGGATTCCACGGGTCTTGAGATCGAAAAGACCTTAGCCGGCCGGGTGATGGCCGAAAAAAAGGTCAAGATCTTTCAGCAGACCGTAAGTTTGGACTTTTTAATGGAGAACGGCCGGGCGGCGGGGGTAATTGCCCTGGACCTTAATAGCGATACTTTTAAAACCTTTCCGGCCGATGCCGTGATCTTGGCGACCGGCGGAGTATGCCAGATCTACCTTTATACCACCAATCCGCTCTTTGCCACGGGAGATGGCGTGGCCATGGCCTATCGTGCCGGATGCGTTTTGACGGATATGGAATTTGTCCAATTCCACCCCACCTCGCTGGTCCACAGCAAAGAATTCGAGGACTTGATCGCCCTGCCCCAGTTCTTGATCTCGGAGGCGGTGCGGGGCGAAGGCGGGCGCTTGCTCAACCAAAAAGGGGAACGTTTCGTCCCGGAGCTGGCCCCGCGGGATGTGGTGTCGCGCGCCATATTCGATGAGATGCGGAAAGAAAAGACCGACCATGTTTTTCTAAGTTTGTCTTCGCTCGATGCGGAGCAGATCATAAATCGTTTCCCGCTGATCTACAAGACCTGCCGGGAGCGGGGATTGGATATCACCCGCGACCCTATTCCCGTTGCCCCTGCCGCCCATTACTTTATGGGGGGCATCAAGACCGATATCGAAGCGAAAACCAATATCCCCGGGATATTTGCGGCCGGCGAGTGTGCTTCGACGGGCGTACATGGAGCTAATCGATTGGCTTCCAATTCTTTGCTGGAGGGATTGGTATTTGGACACCGAGCGGCCCTGGCGGCAAAATCACAAAAGACAAATAACAACTCACAAACAATCCAAAAATTCAAAGATCCTAAACCGAAGTTGAAACCGAATGAAATTCAAAGGTATAAACTGATAATCAAGACCGCTATGTGGAACGGGACCGGGATCATCCGCTCCAAAGAGAGCTTAACGTCCGTTCTCCACAAACTGGAGATGATAGAAAAAGACTTGAGTTTTGATCCTAACTCGGCCGAAGAGATCGAAGTGAAGAACATGCTGTTGGTGGCAAGATTGATAACCCGGGCCGCCCTCGACCGGGAGGAATCCCGCGGAGCCCACTATCGCAGTGATTTCCCTTTGCCTGACGACCTAAACTGGAAGCGCCACCTGGTCTACAAAGTTTCTCGATAGATCTCGATCATCAGGTCGAACAGGGTCAAGACCAAGGGACCTATGAGTATCCCCGGAATGCCGAAAAGCTGGATGCCCCCCAGGATCCCGAATAAGATCACCAAGGGATGGATCTTGGCGTGCCCCCCTATGATCTTGGGCTTTAAGATATTGTCTATCAGGCTGATGACAAAGGTCCCGTAAAGCAGAAGCGTCACCGCCCGCCAGTATTCGCCGGTGATATAACCGCTGACAAATAGGTAAATGCAGATCGGCACCCACACCAGCGCTGCGCCCAAAAGCGGGATGATGGAAATTATAAAAGTAAAAAATCCCCAAAGAACAGGGTTCGGCACCCCTAAAAACCAGAAACCCGCCCAGGCCAAAACCCCCTGCACGCCCCCCACCACGATCTGCCCCAAAACCATCCCCCGGCTTAGGTCGTCAAAGCGTTTGAGTATCTGCCCGTGGCGTCCCTTGGGGAGCGGAAAGATCCCCACGAAAAAATTATAAATATCCTTGCCGTGCTTGAGGAAATAATAAGTGGAAAAAACGGTGATAAAGATACTCAAGAAAATATGGGGGATCCCCTTTAAAACCCCCTGCAGCCAGGAGAATAATTGGCCGGCCGCGTCGCCTATCAGGGCTTTCACTTGAGCCGGGTCCCCCATCAGGCCGCTGAAAGGCGCCGGCAGTTGCGGCAGGCGCCAGCCGGGTGAGGTTATGAAGGTCTCGAGGAAAAGATAGCCGTCGCGCAACTCATAGGTGAGCACGGTGGTAACAAAGATCGTAGGGACCAAGACCAAAAGCACGATGACGGCGCAGGTTGCAATCGCCGCGGAGGTCTTCTGCGGCAGGAATTCCGGCACCAGCCGGTCCAGGATATAAAGGTAAAGCGGATAAAAGATGTAGGCCAAAGCCGCCGCCGAAAGTATGGCCACGATGAACGGCCGGATAATTAGGAACGCCAGCAGGGTTATGACCACCGCCAAAAACAGCGCCACCGCCCTCTCGTAATTTCCCATCCTTTCTGCTTTTTCCATGACGCCCTCCTTAAGCGGGATAGATCCTCAACCGCCGGTTGGGCTCTTCCCCCACCGATTCGGATTTGAGTCCCGCCTGCTCGACGATCTGGTGCTGGAGCCGCCGCACGTAAGAATTCTGGGAATTAATATCCATGGATTTCCCGGTCTTTTTTACCTGCTCGACCGCCGCTTCCGCTTCCGCCACTCCCAGCTCTTCCGCCTCCTCGCGCCCCCCTACTCTATAATAGAATTTCAAAAACTTCATTATCTGTCCCGAGACGTTCTTTTTGATAACGTGCACCGGCAGGTTACGCTCGTCCGCCGACTGCATGATCTTGGTGCCGGGACGCGCCTTGGATTTGACGGTGAGTATCAAGTCGGCTTCGTCCAGGTTGGTGGTCGAGATGGCCGGAAGATTGAGCACCCTTATCCCGCGCTCGAGCTCCTGGCGGTTCACCCCGAACGGATAAATTCGTAAAAGTTCGCTTTCTTTTTCGGATTTTATCTTTTCGGCTTCCTCAAAGGTGGGCTCCGGTATCTCTTCTTTGGCTTTCTCCACCTTGATCTTGCCCTCTTTGGTCCTAACCCTCATCTCCGGCTGGGGGACCTTGCCGCGCAACATGGAGTCCACGGCCTTGGCCACGTCGTGGTAGATGGCGAAAGAATCCCGTTCCCGGATCTCTACTAATATATCGAATGTGGGCGGGGCCTTGCGTTCGAGTATCGCCTTCTGGCTGCGGCGCCGTTTGGCTTCTTCATCCCCCAGGATCACGGTCTGCACGCCTCCTACCAGGTCCGAGAGCGTGGGATTGGAGACGAGATTTTCTAATATCTTTCCATGGGCGGTGGCAATGAGCTGCACCCCCCGCTCGGCGATGGTGCGGCAGGCCGCGGCCTCGGCCTCGGTGCCGATCTCATCCACGATGATGACCTCGGGCATATGGTTCTCCACCGCCTCGATCATCACCGCGTGCTGGCGCTCGGGGGAGATCACCTGCATGCGGCGGGCGCGGCCAATGCCGGGATGCGGGATGTCGCCATCTCCGGCGATCTCGTTGCTGGTATCGACCACAATGACGCGTTTGTCGAACTCGTCCGCCAAAACCCGGGCGGCTTCCCGCAATTTGGTGGTCTTGCCGATGCCGGGCGGGCCCAAAAAGAGAGTGTTCTTGCCGGATTCGATCGCATCCCGGATGATGTCGATGGTGCCGAAGATGGCGCGGCCGATGCGGCAGGTAAGTCCTATGATCTTTCCGGTGCGGTTGCGCAAAGCCGAGATGCGGTGGAGGGTCCGTTCGATGCCGGCGCGGTTATCGGAGGTGAACTGCCCCACTTTGGAAGTGACATGGTCGATGTCTTCGCGGGTCACCGGGCCGGATCCTTTAAGGTAAACTACCTTGCCGGTGGTAGTGCGCACTTCGGCTGATTTGCCCAGGTCCAGAATGACTTCGATCAAATGGGGAAGTTCAGGATTTTTTAAAAGCTGGTCCACGATACGGGGCGGCAGCACTTCGAGCAGTTGTTTTACTTCATCGGCGGCCTTGGCCGTGGCCATCTTCGTTTATTTGCCGCGGATGACCTTTTTTAGGTTGATGCCCGGAGTGAACGCCGCTGACTTGGTGGGAGAGATGGTGATCTTCTCTCCGGTCTGGGGATTGCGGCCGGTGCGGCCCGCGCGGGTGCGGACAAAAAAGTTGCCGAATCCCACCAGGCGCACTTTTTTGCCGGCCACCAGGGTCTCGGTAATGTGCTTTAAGGCATTGTCGATGATCCGCTCCGCCTCCGCCTTGGTGATATCCAGGTCGTTAGAAACTTTTCCGGCGAGCTGTTTCTTGTTCATGCTTTGGCCTCCTTGGCTAACAATTCTTCCCAGCGCTGGTCGATCTCTTTTTGCAGCTCCTCAAGCAAGCCCGCGTTGTTCGGCTTGAACAGGTGGCGAAAACGTTCCTGGGCCTTAAAGAAATCAACGGCCGGTTTCTTTTCGCGCGGCTTGAGCGTTATCTTGTATTTGCCGTTTTCCACTTCATAAAGCGGCCAGAAGCAGGTATCCGCCGCCAGCCGTCCCATGGCAAAGGTCTCGGCGGGAGGATAAGCCCAGCCCAGGCGGCAGGGCTGCAGTACGTTCATAAATTTAGGACCGGGGGTAGCAAAGGCCTTTTCGGCCTTGCGGATAAGATCGGCCCAGTAGCCCACCGTGGCCTGCGCCACATAGGGAAGCCGGTGCGCGACCATGATCTCGGTTAAGTCCTTGCGGAACCGGGACTTGCCTTGTTTAACTTTTCCGGCCGGCTCGGTTGTGGTATTGGCGCCGCGAGGGGTGGCTCCCGATCTTTGCACTCCGGTGTTCATGTAAGCGTTGTTGTCGTAGCAAACATAGAGGAGATTGTGCCCGCGCTCCATGGCGCCCGAAAGCGACTGGAAACCGATATCGTAGGTGCCGCCATCCCCGCCGAAGGCCACAAAATTTATCTTTTTGCTTACCTTGCCCTTGCGGGTAAAGGCATTATAAGCGGCTTCGATACCTGAAAGGGTGGCCGCCGCGTTCTCGAAGGCGTTGTGGACGAAAGGCGTGGTCCAGGCCGAATACGGGAAAATAGTTGTCGTAACCTCGAGACAGCCGGTGGCCGAAACCACCACCACCGGATCGGTCGAAGCCATGCAGACCATGCGGACGATCTGCGGAAAACCGCAGCCCGAACAGGCGCGGTGGCCTCCGGTGAGCGGGTCTTTCCGTTTTGAGAGGTCCTTTAAGCCGGCCATTATTCTCTTACCCCCAGATAATTAACCATGGGCATTTTATCCGCCCGGCCCAATTGGCAGAATACTTCTTTTATTTGGGCAACGTTGATATCGCGGCCCCCCAATCCGTAGACATAGTTGATGATCTTCGCGTTCCGGTTATACATGGCGGAGCGGACCTCGGTGAAGACCGGCCCGCCCTGGGCGTTGAACGAATCCGAGCGGTCCAAAACCGCGATGTTCGGGACCTGGGAAAGCGCTTCGGCGATCTCTTCTGCCGGGAACGGCCGAAAAAGCCGTAATTTAAGCATCCCGGCCTTGATCCCTTTTTCTCTTAATTCATCGATAGCCACCCGGGCCGTGCCGCAGGTGGAGCCCAAGGCCACGATCGCGAACTCCGCGTCGTCCAGCTTATATTTTTCAAAAAATCCGTAAGGACGGCCGAACCGCTTGCCGAAATCTTTTCCTGCTTCTAAAATAACCTGGCGGGCGTCCTTCATGGCCTGGATCACCGGCATTTTATGCTCGAAATAATAATCGGTGAGGTCCAGCGCCCCGATGGTGACGGGCTTATCCACATCCAAAACCGAATAAGGGGATTTTTTCTCCCCTACATAATCCTTGGCGACTTTATCCTCGAGCACCTCCACCTTCTCCATGCAGTGGCTGATGATGAAGCCGTCGGTGGTCACCATGGTCGGAAGCATTACCCGGGGATCTTCCGCGATGCGCACGGCCTGGATAACATTGTCATAGGCCTCCTGCGCGTTCTCGGAAAAGATCTGCAGCCAGCCGAAATCGCGGCAGCCCATGGTATCGGAGTGGTCGCAATGGATATTGATGGGGCCCGAAAGCGCGCGATTGACTTCGCACATGATTATAGGAAGGCGCAAGGCGGAGGCAATAGGCAGGATCTCATACATTAATGCCAACCCCTGTGAAGAAGTACCGGTCATGACGCGGGCCCCAGTAGTGGCCGCTCCCACACAAGCCGACATGGCGGAGTGTTCGGATTCAACCGGGATATATTCGGTGCCTACCAACCCGTCCGCCACGAACTGGGCGAAGATCATCACCACTTCGGTGGCCGGGGTTATGGGATAGGCGGCTACCACATCGGGATCGATCTGGCGCATGGCCTCGGCCATGACCTCATTGCCGGTCTTAGCTAGTGTGACCATTTATCTTTCCTTCTCCATGGTGATGGCTTTGTTGGGCTTGGTGGGGCACTCGCGGGCGCAGATGCCGCAGCCCTTGCAGTGCTTATAATCGAATCCGGTCATCTTGCTGTCTTTGACCTCTACCGCGACGTCGGGGCAAGCGATCCAGCAGATCAGGCATTGGATACAGGTCTCGGGGTGCCAGACGGGTTTTTCTCCCAGCCGCCAGTCGCCGGTCTCAAATTCTGCGGCGGAGCCGGCAGACAATTGATCGCATGGCAGAAGTTCTTTAGCGTTCAACAATTTACTCACCCTTAACCTCCTCGTGCGCGCGGCGGATGGCCTGGAGATTGCCTTCCACCACTTCCGGTTTGGATGCGAATTTCTTTTTGAGCTTGGTCTCGGTCTCGGCCAGGGTGGCCGAAAAATCCAATATCCCCGAGGCCTTAAGCAAGGCCCCCAGCATGGGAGTATTGGGAATATCGCGGCCGATCGATTGTTTGGAGATCCCAGAAGCATCTACGGTGAAAACCCGGGAACCCTTCAACTTTAAGCTTTCCCTGACCTTAGCCGGGGCATCGGTAGTATTGACGATCAAGATCCCGTCGGCGGGCAGGCCTTCGATCACGTTAACCTTCCCCATCAGGGTCGCGTCCAGCACGATCACGATCTTCGGCTCGGTGATGCTGCAATGCAAGGTGATGGGCTGGTCCGAAAGGCGATTGAATGCCGCCACCGGAGCCCCCATGCGCTCGGGGCCGTATTCCGGAAAGGCCTGCACGCACTTGCCGGAGGTCAAAGCCGCGTCCGCGAAAAGCAAAGCCGCGGTCTTGGCTCCCTGCCCTCCTCTTCCGTGCCAGCGTATTTCTAATATTTCTTGTTTCATATTACATTATCCACGGTGCGATCTTGGGCAATATCGCAAAATTTACCACCCAGAACATAACCGCCAGGGCAACTGCCGTGGTCAGCGCGGCGGTGAAAGCCATTGGTCGGCTCAATCCCAAGATCTTGCGGCTGATGATGGCCTGCAGGCCGTAAAGGTACAAAACCGCAAAAGAACAAGTTATATTAAACCCAATCCTGAAATTTGTAAAGTCCAATATTCCCCGCTTGGTCGCGATCATCATTAAAATAGGCAGGATAAAGATGAGCATGATGGCGCTGCTGTAATTGCCGGCCTTCAGGATTTCGTGATAGCTTCCCTTGCCGCCCAAAAGTTTAGCAGACCAAAAAAGCAGGGCTCCCAGAGCGTAAAACAGCCCGAGTATCAGGGCCAAAAACACCCCACCCAGTATGATGAAAGTGATAAAAAAGAACATCGCGCCCAAAAGCGCGATCACCGGCGCCACCAGGATGAGCTTTCCGGCCAGGACCCCTTCCCACAGCGCGCCGCCGATCGGGATATATTGGGTGATAAAGACCACCACCGCGATAAGCCCCGCCAATATCCAGGCCATGACCCCGGCAAAGGTCACCGATTCTCCGGTCCATTCACCCTGGGGCAAGCGGGAAAAGAATAGGATCGGCCTAAACCAGATCAGGACCAAAAGATCACAGTATTTCTTAAACATTTACTTCTCTCCTCCCCTCTAAAGCTCGGGTCAAGGTCATGGGATCGGCATAGTCCATGTCTGCCCCCACCGGCAGGCCGTAAGCGATGCGGGTGATCTTTACCCCCAGCGGCTGGAGCAGTTTGTGCAGGTAGATGGCCGTGGCTTCCCCCTCGGTCGAAGGGTTGAGCGCCAGCACCACTTCGGACACTTTGGAAGTTATGCGTTTGAGCAGTTCTTTGATGCGCAGGTTTTCGGGACCTAATCCATCGAGCGGCGAGATGGCCCCGCCCAGCACGTGATACAACCCCCGAAAACCGGTGCGCTCGATAGCGATCAAATCCTTGGGCTCTTCGACCACGGTGATGACCTTGGTCTCCCGGCTTTTATCCGCGCAGATCTCGCAGGGATCTTTGTCCGTCAGGTTGAAGCACACCGAACAATGACGTATGGTCTTTTTGGCTTCAAGCATCGAAGCCGCCAGTTTTTTTACTTCCTCCGCCGAGACCTCGAGGATGTGGAAAGCCAGGCGCTGGGCCGATTTGGGTCCGATGCCCGGCAGTTTCTTGAACTCCTCGATAAGTTTCCTCAATGATTCGGCGTATTCTGCCATGTTAGGTCAGCCCGGGCAGGGATAATCCTCCGGCCGCCTGTTTGAGCTTTTCCGCGGCATCGTCTTTGGCCTGGTTAAGGGCCCGGTTGGCGGCATCCTTGACAAGATCGGCCAGTTGCGCGGGCGCCACCCGGTTTACGTCGTAATCGATCTTCTTGATCTCCATTTCCCCATCCACCACGACTTTCACCCCTCCCGCTTCCCCGGTGTAGGTCAGATGCTTGAGCTCGTCCTTGATCCGGGCCAATTTTTTCTGCATCTCCCGGGCCTTGTTTATCATGTCCCCCATCTCTCCCAGATTTCCGAATAATCCCATTGAACATCCTCCTTATTGGACTAATTCGCCCTCGAATAATTCTTTGACCACATCCACGCTGATTGCCGGTTTCACCGTGGAGGCGGCTGCTACACCCTCCACCACGCCCGCCACCTTTACCTTTTCCCCGGTCAGATCGTTAACGACCTGCTCTATTATGCTTCGGTTCTTTTCTTCTTCCAGCCGGTCCTTGTGAAAAGCGTATCCCTTGCGGAAACCGATGATCAGCTGGCCTTTATCGGTAAGGTCCAGCAGCTGCCCTTCGTGGAGGGAAACATAACCGTATAGGCTCTTCTTTTTTACTTCATCCAGTATTTTGTTCCAGTTGGTCTTTATTTTGGATAGTTTTGATTCGTCGCCCGAGGTTGAGCGAACGGGACCGTCCCGCCTAGGCGGGACGGGTTCCGCGACTTCCGTCTTCTCCAGCAACTCCAAAAGCGCGACCTCGAGGACCAAGCGGGCTTGAGGATGCCACTTCATATCCAACTCCGCGCGGGAAAGAGCGCGCAAAATATCGCGGATGCGGGCAAAGTCGAACTTCTGGGACTGCTCCTGGACCTTGGCCAGATATTCCGCGGTAAGCTCGAGCGCCGCTCCCGCTCCCACCTTGGCAAAAAGCAGGTCGCGGAAATGGTGGATCAGGTCTTTGGCGACTTGGGAAGCGCTGCGCCCCTCATCAATCCCCTTACGCAGAAGATCGAGCAGTTTGGCGCCGTCGCCCGCAGCCAAAGCCTCGGCCAGGGAAAAGAGGAGTTCTTCGTCCGCGCAGCCCAAAAGTATCACCAGCTTGTCAAAGCTGATCATATTTCCCGCAAAGGACACCGCCTGGTCGAGCAGCGAGATCGAATCGCGCATACTGCCTTCCCCCGAGCGGGCGATAAGATCCAGCGCTTTTTCCTCTACCTCGAATTTTTCCTCTTTGCAGATCTCCTTAAGGCGTCCCTTTACCTGAGAAAGCGGGATGCGGGCAAAATCGAGCCTCTGACAGCGGGAAGAGATGGTGAGCGGGACTTTGCCGGATTCGGTCGTGGCCAAAATAAAGACGACCTGCGCCGGCGGCTCCTCGAGGGTTTTTAGCAAGGCGTTAAAGGCCTCGTTGGTCAACATGTGAACTTCGTCGATGATGTAGATCTTGTAACGGCCTTCTACCGGGGCGTAGCGGACTTTTTCCCTAAGATCGCGGATCTCATCGATGCCGCGGTTGCTGGCCGCGTCGATCTCGATGACGTCCACTGCGTGCCCGTCGCGGACCTTGGTGCAGTTAGCGCATTTGCCGCAGGGGTCGGGAGTCGGGCCCGCCTCACAGTTAAGCGCTTTGGCAAAGATGCGGGCGATCGAGGTCTTGCCGGTGCCGCGCGGCCCGCAAAAAAGATAAGCGTGGCTGATGCGTTTTTGGGTGATGGCGTTTTGCAGGGTCTGGACGATGTGCGCCTGCCCGATGATCTCCGAAAAATCCTGCGAACGCCATTTCCTGTATAATGAAATATAATTCATTTGTAAATTCTGGGCACCCTTTTTCCGATACCGCAGATTATCTCATAGGAAATGGTATCGTCCAAATCGGCCAGCTCATCCGCGGTGATCGATTCGATCCCCTGCGTGCCGATCAAGACCGCCTCGTCCCCGACGTTCACCCTATCCTCTCCCACGTTGACCAGCACCATGTCCATGGTGACGCGTCCCACCACCGGATAGCGCTTGCCGTTGATCAATACTTTTCCGCGATTGGATAACCTCCGCGGGAAACCGTCCGCGTAGCCCACCGGCAGCGTGGCAATGGCGGTTTCTTTATCGGTGGAAAATATGCCGCCGTAGCTTAAGGGCGTTCCGGGCGGGACTTTCTTAAGATAGACCACCCGGCTCTTGAATGATAGCGCGGGCTTGAGATTGATGGGGCGGTGCCGGCCGCCGTGGGGAAAAATACCGTACATCAAAAGCCCCACCCTCACCAGGTCCAGGTGGGTTTCGGGATGATACAGCGTCGCGGCGGAATTGGCGGCGTGCTTGAGCGGGATGCCCGAAAATTTAGGAAGCAGCTGCTGGAATTTATTAAGTTGTTCTTTGGTAAAGCTGTCGTCGTGATCTTCGGCCTTGGCAAAATGGGTGAAGAGCCCCTCGATCTTAAGATTGGACAGGGAGGAGATCTTCTGGATAAGCGCAGCGGCCTCGGAGGGCATAACCCCCACCCGGCCCATCCCGGTATCCACCTTGACGTGCACTTTGGCGGTCTGATGCCGCTTTACCGCCTCGTCCGAAAGCGCTTTGGCCTCGGAAAAAGAATAAACGGTCTGCGTTAGTTGATATTGGACGATCTCGTCCATCACGGACGTGGGCGATTCGGTAAGTATAAGGATGGGATCGATGAGCCCGGCCTCGCGCAACTCCATCGCTTCTTTGAGATTGGCCACCGAAAGGTAATCGGCTCCGGCCGAAGAGGCCGCGCGGGCCACTGCCGGAGCCCCGTGGCCGTAGGCGTTGGCCTTTACCACCGCCATAAACCTTGCCCCGAGCGAAGTCGAGGGGTTAGGGGCTATAAGCTTCTTAACCTCCGCTATGTTCCGTTTTATCGCTTCAAGATCTATTTCTGCGTAAGTGTTCATCTTTCAATTTTTCCGCCAGCTCGTCCGGAATGCTGAAATCCCCCAGCCGAATGTCCCGGCCCGAGTTTTTCCCGTGATAATCGGAACCCCCGGTCGGGATAAGCCCCAGCTTGCGCGCCAGGTTAACGTAATGTTCGACCTGCTGGGGACTGTGGGTCGGATAATAGGCCTCCAGGCCCTGGAGCCCTTCGCCGGTCAGTTTTTCTATTATCTCATCCCTTCCGCTGACCGCCGGATGGGCCATGGCCGGCAATCCTCCCGCCGCCAAGATGAGTTTGATGGCTTCCCGGGGCGCCAGCTTATAATGGCTGACGTAAGCCGGGCCTTTGTATTCTAAAAAACGGTCAAAGGCCTCCTTAAAACTGCCGACTACGCCTTTGGCGATCAGGGCACGCGCCACATGCGGCCGCCCGGGAGCTTTCCTGCCGGAAAACTTGAAGACCTCTTCCGGCCGCAGATCTATCCCCAAGGCCTTAAGCTTCTCGGATATCTTATGGATCCGCTGGACGCGGCCTTCCTGGATGCGTTCCAGCTCCTCAAGGAGGGCCGGCTGTTCGGCGTCGATAAAATAACCCAGGATATGGACCTCGGCTCCCGGGACTTCGCAGGTGAACTCAATGCCGGGTATTACTTCTACGCCCAGCTGCTTCCCTGCCGCCGCCGCATCCTTAACCCCATCCATATTATCGTGGTCGGTCAAGGCGATGGTCTTAAGGCCGCCGGACTTGGCCAGCTTTACGATCTCCTCGGGCATTTCTGTCCCGTCGGAAAGTTTGCTGTGGATGTGAAGATCAGCCGGCATTTAAGAAAATTATATCATAAAAATAACTGAAATTGTAGCCAAAATCTATCGATAATAACATAGATGATTGTCGATAGAACAACAGAAACAAATCGGGGGGGCGAACCGGCAGATTTCCCTTAGCCGGGCGGCCTCTGCCCAAACGACCGATGACCGATCGGTCAGGTTGGTCCTTCCCCGCCCAAGGAAGACCACCCCTGCAAGCTATCTCGGTAGGATCCGGATCGCATAGAGATTCCCCCTTGGATATCCTGATTAGCTCTAATCGCCCTCTGCTTGCGCAAAAACTTAATTCGATCTTAGATCGGCTCACCGCCAATTACTGCGCCGCCGACACTTCCCTGCTTCCCTCGCCGGAGAAGGAAAGATATGCGGCCAATATCGCGATCCTAAAGCGGGCGCCATTTAAGATCCACCTTTTGGAATCATATGAGATCAATGCATACACCCATCCCCAAACCCGATCGATCTATGTTGCTCTGGGAATATTTGACGCGTTGATCGGCCGCCACCCCGAATTGGCCTGCTGGGATACGGTCGCGTTCGTTATTGCCCATGAAATATCCCATGTTATTTTTAATGAGCAGGCCGGGTCGGCCGCGGCGCACGGACAACACGATATGGAAAATCAATGCGATCGGGACGCGCTGAAAATGATGGATAAAGCCGGCTTTAACGTTCGCTTCGCGGGTTTTGATTTCTTCCCGGATAAAGATATATCTGCCGATTCAACTAATTTCGGCTTGATCTCGTCACATCCCAACCCCTACGCCAGGAACAGGGCCATAAAGGATCTGGTAAGAGAAGGTTATTCTGAAAAGTATCGGGATGTTACGGCTGAAAGGTCTTTTTCTTTTTCAAGCGAAGAAATCGACGAGATTCGCCTGCCCTCGTCTCTGGAAACCATGTTGGAACGCAAGAAAAATCCCGGCGCCGGAGACCTGGGGGTGGGATTATTGCGCTGTTTTAATGTTTTAGTGGATTTCCTATCTGTGACCGCTGTCGACGAATTGGTTTTCATCGAGGATGTCCGGACGGCGCCTGATCCGGAAGAGTTGGCCCGGATAGCGCCTGATCCCGATTTACGCGCCGCTTTCGACCGTTTTCTGGCGATCCGCAGTGAAGTCGGAGATACCAACGAAGACAAACTAAAAAGGGCTTATTTCAAACATTCCCCCAATGATCCCAAATATGAAAATTTTATAAATTTTGCCTGGTACCATTTCATAATAAAAATCAATCGCGCCTCATTTTCTCAAGATCTTCGCGAGCAATCCCTTCTGGGAGGAATAGAATTTCGTAAGTGCTTCTTTAATCGGCAACAAAGCCGAGCTGAAATTCGAGAAAAAACCGGGATTGATAAATCCTCCGGACGAACAATTAATGCTGTCATTTCATCCCTTGAAGTGCCGGATAATATAAAAAATGAATTAATAAGTATATTTGATGGCATTTTGGGTATATTTTCTTCTTCTTCCCACCAGGCAAGCGCTCCAGGGGATATATTAGAGCTGCTGCGCGCCCTGCCCTGCCTGCCTTCTATAGACAACCAGCATTCAAAACAACTTCTGCCTTACAAACCGATTTTACGGGTAATCAATCAAGAACTGGCAAAAAGAGTGGTTCGAGCTGTCTTTGCCAACAGCGAAAATACTCAACGTTGCCGGGAGGCGCTGGAACTAATTTCTCTTGCCTTTTTCAATTTAATTCCCCTTAACCAGCGTTTCTTTCGAGAAAGGGATGAAAGTATATTGACTTATCCGGCCGATATTCTGCTTCCGGCCATACGCGCTTTGATCGAGGCCAATGATCAACGCACTATCGCCTTTCTGCTCGACCGGCTTGCTTCCGATTCTTTGGTCCAGGTCCTAAATGATGAGGGAATATTCCTGTTTCTTCAACAAAACTCTCAACTTTCCCACCCTGCCGCGGCGAAAGCGGCAAAAACAATTCCCTGGCGAACGCTCGAAGGGATTCTGCTATCCGATAAATTTTCCTCCTTTTGGCTTAAAGTGGTTGAATGTTCTAATCCCTCCTGGCATGAAATAAGTTGGCAAAAGATCGAGGAGATACTGGAAAACATAGGAAAACGCCTGCTCGATCCCCGAGAAGTCGGCCGGGCTAGAAAACAACTGGCCATGACCTTGTCAAGATCGTTGGCCAGATCGGATAATCCTTCCATAAAAGAGTGTCTTAAAATATTTGCTATATTCCCGGCGCTCGATTTTTCACTCTGGGAGATTATTAAAACTGCCGAAGTAGAGGAATTAATTCAATTGCTGAAAATGATTAACTTTGATTCTTCGACAGTAGAGGAGCACGAGCTTGCCGGTTGTTTAAGCACCGGACAATTGGTCGTTGAAATATTATCTCGGCTGGGCCTCGATTATTTATTTGCCGATATCGCGATGGGGTTGCCTGACGGCGCTCGCGATCGATATTATGAGCGTAATAAATCCCAGACCATCAATTCATTCCAGCCGATCACGGCAAAGAATTGGCTCTGGTCGGAGATTTGGCCAATTAGTTATATTCAATACCAAATGAAACTTTCCGATGAAATGTTTTTGTTATTAATTAAACATGCGAACCGTTCAGTTAAAACCTTTCTGATAGCCGCTTTTCTTGATAAACTGATTAAGGAAAATAGATTCGATGAAATAAAACTGCGGCTAGCCGCTTTGGCGGCCGGTAACCATACCCATTTTGGATCATTCCCGGAAAGCCAAAATACTAAACTTCCGCTCCTTAGTGAGAGCTTGGGCCCCAGGATCACTCATCAAGATCAAGTTTATCTGACCTATTTCCGGCGACGGGGAACGGCTGACCTGCAAAACCTCTCCCCCAAAGAACTGGGGGCCTGGTTTAATGCATACTGGCCGCAAAAGAGTTCGTATCGCGATGTGGTCCTTGTCAAGCTTTTCCGCGAAGGTTTCGACCATTTTTCCCTGGAAGACCAAAAAATGATCATTTCTCTTTTTCTGCATGAGGAGCGGGCCTTTAGGTTCAAGACCCAATGCTATAAGCAGCACCTATCGACCATTTCGGGACTACATGAAAAGCTCCGGTTCTTGGAATCCCTTTTCCCCAAACCTTCCCCCCTGCGCGATCAATATCTTAACGAAATACTAATGTCCTCCTCCTTTACCGTGGAGGAATACGGCAAAACCATCAATCCGCTTTTTTCCGGCAACTCACGGGATTTTCAGAGAGAAGAGAGCATCGCGCTCGGCACGCTGGGGGCCGCTCTCAATAATGAAGAAGCCGAAAATAAAGCCGAGATAATCTTATGGCTGCTGGGGAAGGCCAAAAAACCATTTGCGATCAGGGATCGGGAACGGGATGTTCTTGCCGACCTCGATGAGATCAAAGAGCTCTTTTCAACCTCAAAACCATTCCGCGATGAACTGATCGATAATTTGTTTGCCGGGAACAAAGGGCTTTTCTTGCCCGCCCATCAGCACCATCTTGATAATTTTCTTGACACCGCCTTGCATGAATTTCTTCGGGTCCGCCCGGAAGACGCGCCGGAGATCGTGGATCTTAAGCGCTTTGCCGGAAAAGCCCTGAAGGAATTCTTTCACCTGGCTTCCACTCCAACCAAACTTAGAGTAATGCAGGCCTTGGCCGGTGAACTGATCGAACATCGGGAAAGACCCTCCCTGGCCGTTCTGGTGGCGGCGTTCTTGAGGTCCTACGGCGCTGCGGGAGTCAAATTTGCTCAGATCCTGGCTTCCCGTAAAGAAGTGGAAGAGCATTATCCGGAACTTTATCGCCGGCTTTGCGAATTAAAGGATAATGCCAACCCCATGATCGTGGAAGAAGCCCTGAAAGCGGTCTATACCAATCCCCGGCTGGTTGGCCGGGGGATGAGAATTATCCGGCCGATCGGCTCGGCTTCCATTAAAGGCGTGTTTTTGGTCGAGATCGAAGGTAGAGAGTATATTCTCAAAGTTCGCCGTCCGGCGGTCTATAAAGACCTCAACGAGGAAGAGCGGTGCCTGCGGGAATTGCTTTCCGCGCTTGAGCCCGAGTTGGGAACGATCTACGGAGTATCTCATCTCCCCGATTATGCCGCGCGGATCTTCGGGTGGATAGGCGAAGAAGTAGATTTTGCAAAAGAAAAGGATAATATGGTCCGTTTGCGCGAGGTCCTTTCCTCGTCTTCGACCGGGGATTTTATCCTGTCCGTGCCGTTCTTTGTTCCAGACCTCACCAATCACAATACGATCATTGAAGAGATCGCCCCTGGAGCTTCCCTCAAAGAGATAGAAAATGATCCTACCCAAGCCGACCTGGTTTCGGTCGTGAAACCTCTATTGCAAAGGGCCGTTCTGGAGCAGCTTTTTGATCAGGGCTTTTTCCACGCCGACCCTCATAGCGGGAATATTTTTGTTCGGCGGGAAGAGGACAGGATCTTGATCAGTTTTATCGATGCGGGCTTGTGCTCCGAAGTTGATGAAAGGACGAAAGTGTTCTTAAGAAAGATCTCCCATCCGTTAAAGAGGGACCTTTTAGCTATTTTGGGGGATTTCCTTCCTCTGGACATCTTTGATAAAAACCAGAATCTCATCGCAGAAGAAGTAGATTTGATCCAGTCCCAGCCTCCCCAAAAACAGGTCTTAGCTCTTCTATCACTTTTTGATAAACTGGAGGGCTACCAAGCCCCTGAAACATTAATTCGGATCATCACCGGGATCAGTAAAGCCCCATTTTTGTTCGAAGTTTTCCCTGAAAATCAAGATATATATTCTCGGATTTGGCCCGATCTTTTCGGTTAAAGCGCCGAGGTGTACAGGATATAGGTTAAATAATCGAAGATGGGCGGGGAAATTTCGATCTCCAGTAAAGTTTGGGTAAAGGATTGCGCCGCCAGGGTCAGCTGGTTGCGCTCTTTATAAATAAAACCAGGGGAGAGCGGTAATGTTGTCGGTAATTTTTTCTTTTCGTTTGCCCATCGTAATCACATAGCCCTGATCGGCGAACTTTTTATAATCCTCAAGAAATATTTTTAATCCCTTTAATTCCGAATGGGTGACATAGGAGGAACTTTTAATCTCTATGGGAATCACCTTATTCCCCAGATCCAATATGCAGTCCACCTCTGCCCCGCCGGAGGTTTTCCAATAATATACCCCGTAATTCTTTTTGAGCGCCCTTATTCGGCGGATAATTTCAAGCATTACTGCGTGCTCAAAGACCATTCCCCGGCTAAGTGGAGCTCTCGCCAAGGCGTTCCTGACCCCTATATCGAAGAAATAATAACGGGATGAGGATAGGATCCTTTTACGCGCGCTTTTCAGGAAGGGGTCGACCCTTTCGATTATCAGCGTGTCTTCTAAAATATTATAAAATTCTTTTATCGCAGGTTGACTAACCCCGGACTCATTGGATAACTTGGTGAAATTAGGATTAGATCCCGATTCTTCGGCGGCTAATTCCAAAAATCTCGAAAAAGCCCCGATTTTCCGGCTTAAGGCCTCTGCTCTTATTTCTTCCTCCAAATAAATATGGCCGTAGGATTTAAGAAAATCATTCCGATCTTTTTTGGGCAGGGTCACAATCCTGGGAAGCGAACCATATGTTAGATTTTCTTCAAAGGAATACGGCAGCGAGGCGTTTAGGTTCTCCATTCTAATGGGCAATATGGTGCTGTCTTTGATCAATCCCAATTCTCCCCAGAGCAGGGGATCCATGTGAAAATGTTCGACTCTTCCCGGAAGCAGATTGGGCGCATGACGCCTCAATTTACGGGCAGAAGAGCCCGTCAGGATAAACTGCGCGTCCCGGTTATCGATCAATAATTGGACCGAATCAAAGATTTCCGGCACTTTTTGCGCTTCGTCGATAAATACATAGGGCCGCTTTGGCAGGGCCCGGACCTGATTGATGATCCGGCCGGGGTTGCTCTCCAGCTCGATCCTAAGGGAGGGATCTTGCAAGGGGTATTCCGCGCGATTTTTCAGCATTTTTAAGCAGGCCTGAACGGCGGTGGTTTTACCCACCTGTCGAGGCCCCAAGATCAGGGCGGAATATCTTTTTTTAATAAGTCCCTTCAGGGCTATTTCCAGATATCTTAATATATGTTTATTTTTGCCTTGCATATCTAAAGTATACTTTATATTGTATTATTGTCAAGGAACTTTTCGGTTAAAGCGCCGAGGTGTACAGGATATAGGTCAAATAATCGAAGATGGGCGGGGAAATTTCGATCTCAAGCAGAGTTTGGGTGAAGGATTGCGCCGCTACCTCGGACAACCCCTTAATATAGAAGGTGGTCCACCATTTTCCCGGGAACTTAAAGCGCTTATAGACCGGCCCGATGCGGGTCTCTTCCAGATGGTGAAAAAGTTCGTGTGCGATCAACAACCTTAACAATCTTTCCGAAAGATCGGGCTGGGTCACTTCTTTGGTCAAGCGGTCCAGGGTATCGCGGAAGATCACTATCTCCCGGGCGCCCTTCCGGTATTCGCTGGCTTTTAATTTGCCCTTATCCCCGCCAAAGATCTTGGCCCCAACTTTTTCCGCGATCTTCCGGGGATCGGAGGTTTCGTATTCGGCCACCGCCCAGCTCGCCACCTCATTGCCGATCTTGAGCGCCTCTTTCATAACGCGTACTCTTTCGTCGGCGCTGATGCGGTGAAAATTGCTGTCCTTGGCCAGTTCGAGGGCTGCCAGGGTCAGCCGGTTACGCTCTTTAATGGCTTTCATAGTTTTTTTGAAATTGTTAGGAAAGAGGGGATAAATAATTTTGGCCGGTTTTCAAAAATTCTTCAGCCTGCCTAATAGTTTCCCTTGCGGCATCTTCTGGAATCTTTTCCGTTGCTTCATAATCGCCTGCTTCTCTTAGTTCGGAAGCATCCAGCAAATAACGATGATATTTTTTGTCAATTATATTTGTTTTGGAATAATGTTCCCCAAAAGCGGCAATAACCGCGCTATGTTTTGAGAAGCTCAAGTCCTTGACCAGCAGTAAAGCTTCGGCGATATAAAACATGGCATAGTATGCTCTAGAGGCGGAGAAACCAAAGAGGCCTCCATCGAAGAGAATTTTCGCGCCCTTAATGCTTTCGCCTGCTTTTTCGAGCAAGGCATTTATTTCTTCTCTGTTCATAAAGCAATTCCTTCTTTTCTCACATTTAATATAAGGGGGGTCTTGAACGTATTATATTTGAATTCTTTTATCGGGATCAGTGAGATTACAACGCCATGTTTCAAGCAGATATTCTGAACCAGTTCGCTGTTTTTTTGAATTATTTCCCAAATATTATTATAATCTATTAATATCATCAGAACATCTATGTCCGACTCAGCTGCCGCATCTCCTCTAGCATGAGAACCGTAAAGAAAAAGGTGCTTCAGGTTATCCCCATGGATCCTTTTAAGGCCGGCCTTTAATTCCTTCAGTATTTTCTCGAGCTCTTCGCTCATATAATAATTCTACTTGATAAAACCAATAAAAACAACTGAAATCCGCGCCGGTTTCCGCCGATATATATGTAGAGAGGTGTTGAATGCCCGTCGAACGAGTCCAACGATTCATCTATCGAAATCTGGTCCAGCGGCCGCGAGCCAATCGCGCGCTGGATACTTTCGGAAATCGCCTCAATAGCCTTTTAGAAAGGTTGGGCATTGAACACCGATATGCTACTGGGCTTACTCGAACAAAAGCTGTCCTTTATACTTCAAATAACAGAATTGATATCGACGCCGCCAAACACATACTATTAACCTCTAGAAGAAGCCGGGCAGGACGAATATTCGATATATATGATCGATATTTTAAAAGTGTATCGGATATATTTTGTCGTTGTGAAGTTGAAAATGGCTATGGACTTACTTTGGGCTTGAGAGCATCTGCCATATTTACTCCTAAACAATTACTCATACTTATAAGGACCATTGAAAATAATACCATTGTAAAAAGTTCCGATTTAAACTTTAGGGCTCAACGATTATTGTCAAAGGAAGCTTTCGAATCCCTACCCCTGGCTTTGGACATGGTCAAACCGTTCCTTTCTTCGCAAAAGATCGTTAAACTGTTTTC
The DNA here is from genome assembly GCA_016223205.1 of Candidatus Saganbacteria bacterium. Classification (GTDB taxonomy): domain Bacteria; phylum Margulisbacteria; class WOR-1; order XYC2-FULL-46-14; family WPAF01; genus JACRPM01. Next base: position 67,091 of record JACRPM010000014.1, on the reverse strand, counting down.
TTCGATCTCCAAACACGCCGGGATATCATCTCAAAACGCTTTTCAGGCATTATCAAATATCTTTTTAAGTGTTAAAGATTTATTAGGTGTTGAACAGGCCTTTGATCTTTTAACCAAGGTCGCAAATATTTCCGGCAAACATACCGGTTCGGCATATGCATGCCTTCCTTCTACCCTAAATGCGCATTTTACATCTGATCATATTAATTATCTTTATAAGGGAATTATTGATATTGCTGATAAATATAAAAATGAAAACCCATATATTTCAACCTACGCCTTTTCGGTCCTTTCACATGTTATCGAGGCCGGATTAGATCCAAAACAAATACTCGGACTTTACAATGAGATCGCGGAATGCGCCCGAGAAAATACCTCCAACGCCTTATGTGTTCTGCCGGCCTTTTTCGAGGCAAATTTAACTCCTGACCTTATCATTAAATATATTAAAGAAATCGAGCAAGAAACTGGAATTAATGCTTGCACAGCCTTACCGGCTTTTTCTAGTATGATTAGAATGCAATACTCCCCAGAACAGGCAATCAAACTGATCCGAAATATACACCAAGGACTTGGCGAATTTGCTCGAATTGGTTTCCAAACCATTCCGGCCGCGCTTGAGGCGAAATTGTCAGAAGAACAGATGCTTGCAATGTTTGGCAAAATTCCTAATATATTTATTACCGCGGCGCAAACTAATGGTATTTTTCTATATCTACAAAAGACCTTGGAATGTATCGGTAACCGCCTACCTCCCAAATTGACTCTTGAACTCATTTCTCATATTTTAGATAAATCTCAGGGCAATGATCTTGACGCATGTAGAGCGCTTGAGCAGTTGCCCGTTGTCTTAGATGATTTAATTGGGGGAGGTCTTAACCAGAAACAAATTTATACTTTCTTGATATCCGCAATCCAGACAGGATGGGGATCTCTTCAGGCTAAACATATAATGTTTAAATATTTACTTGATAATGTCGGAATTAATGATCGGTTTTTAAAATTGGTGGAGCGGCTTGACCTAATGCGAGAGACCGCCCTCCTGCTTAATGATCCTCAAACCCCCGATGAGTATATATCGAGCCTTGTTGATTTGGCCCGGAAGGAGGTGGCAAAATCCTGGTCAATGTTTCTTAATGGTCGTCCTCCAGAAGAATTACCCAGGGTTTTTGAATTCTGCGCCAAAGTCATGGCCGAAAAAGCCGCCTTTGCATATGAAAAGATTCGAACAGTCGGATCACAATCCAGAAAGCCGACCATTACTGTATATATATTAAGCACTGCTTATAAATTAAAGGTCGAAAAACTCTCCGATCAATTCAGGGAAAGGGGGATGACTCGCGATGAGATCGCGATCGAATTAAGGGACTTCCATCAGGCGATAAGAAGTAAGATCGCAAACGGTAGACCTTATTTGGAAGCCCGGCTGGAAGTTGGGCAAGAATGGTTATCTAGCGGAAGGTTGACCCGCTTCACCCAACCGATGCTTTTAAAGATTCCTTCGGGCAGCAATCCATCGGCTGAAGTTACCCAAAAACTGCAAGATCTGGCGAGCCTGGCGGAAACCAATAATTATGATCTTATCTTTATCGATCACTCCACGGTCAGGACCAAAGAAGTAACCCATCAGGGCGATCCTACTGACTTTGAGAAGGGGCGCGCCATCGCTCGCGCCTTAGACATTGCCGACCTTCAGCAAAATAGAAGGAAGTGGTTATTTAAGCCCAATAACTGGGAAATTCCTAAACTGGATCCGGCTCATCCTAATATGATCGGATTAAACCTTTATGATGGACAAATATACGGATCCCACACTGGTGGGAACAAAAGCGACTGGCTGCCGATTGATGACCACGGTGAATTCATCGGGGTTTCCTGGGATGCGGAAGGCAGAAAACACCGAACCAATTATCTGGTCATAACAAAAAATGGGGACAATAAATATCATGTTTATACCGCCGCCCAAATCTTTGACCGCTCTTTAAGGGCGGCGCTCGACGAAATAAGAAAACCAAAAGAAAGGGTAAGAATTGCAGCGCGTAATATACTTTTCGTCTGCAACGCCAATCACGATCGCAGCCCGCTGGCCGAACATCTTATGCGGAAGCTGGCCGCAGAAAAAGTGACCAACGCTGAAGATCTAACTATTTCCTCCGCCGGGCTGGAAGTCGATAACTGGCTCCAAACTCGTGGCCCCAAAAAGGAATATCCTTTCCTTCCTTCTTCCGGCACCCGTCGCTTGCTTGACCAAAAAAGTCTCGATTATTTAAGCTTCAGAAAACAACAGCTCGACCAATCCAAGGTGTCTCAAGCGGATGTAATTTTTGTCATGACTCGCAGACAGAAAAGGGTATTATTGGAAAAATTCCCAGATGCAGAAGGCAAGGTTTTCGTTATGCGCGAATATGCCGGCTATCAGGAACGGGATTGGGATATCCCTACCCCCAAAATCTTCAATTACCAGACCAGGTATATGTTTGAAGAAGCGCTGGAAAGAGCTTTACGTAGGTTGAGCGGCGAAAAACTGGCGACCGTACGCCGCTTGCCAAAGAAAGGTTTCCGGGACAGAAACGAAGAAGGATTGGCAGCTTAAGGCAAGAATAAATGGGGGCCGATCGGCGAGGAAACGTTACGTTTAAAAAAACCTCTCCCTCAACCTTAAAAGGTGGATCCGGCCATGGCCGTAATCGTAAAAATTTTGAATGTATAATAGATCACGATGATATCCATCATCATCAGATGTAACCATACTCGATATCAATGCATTCGGCAGATATTGTTTAAGTAATTTATATAATTGATCTTCCTCTTCTCGACGCGCTACCGTTCGCTCCCGGCCCTCAATATCGCGAATTGTTGCAAGCAGCACTCCCCTCCCCACGCCGATCTCAATCAGTCCCTGTTTCACGGCCTGGCTGTTCTCGCCAAAGACCTCATAATTAAAATACACTAATCCTTTCAGCATAATATTACTGCGTCGCGCGCTCGCCATCCCCGCCAAGGCGCAAAAGAAAATAAAACTCACCGCCGCGCCGACGAAATTAAGTCCGATCAATCCGGCGATAGTACTTAAACCGGCCAGGGGAAGTGAAAGTATTTCAAAAGCTTTTAATCTAAATTTTGCCGGTTGAAGCTTCGGCACTTTGGCCTCAACTGCTTTTTTGATGGCCGGGGAAGGAGGCGCAGCAGAGAGAGCCGGGGCCGGACGAACTTCAGCCGGCCTTAATGTTGAAGCTGGAACCGTTTTTGCCCCCCAAACCCCACAGCCCTCCAAATGAATATCCATGCCCAAATTCGCTTTTGATAATCTTTCAGCCAACGACCCTTTCGTTGATTGTACAGCGATCTGAAAAATATCCATTAAAACCGCTAAGGTCTGCTTCCTGATATCGGCCATGGCAAATTCCGGATGCACCGTTACTGCCTCAATTCCGAAAGGGATCAAAGCTCCAAGTCTTGGCACTCGGTTCGAAGCGGCATTTCTTCCCCTGCAATCGAACGACCCGCCGCCCACGTTCAGCATTCGGCCTGCAATGGTGCGAAGCGTTTGTTCTTTAGGAACGGCGCCGCGCGTCCGAGGGCATAACCTTAGTGTAATTGCCGGAGTTCCCATACATATTTATCGAAGCATACTTTGGAAATTTCAGATCATTTTATTTTAAAAGGAGATCAATTATTGAGCTTAACGACTTCTTCGATCACATTCTCGCCGTCCACCGTCATCTTCACATAATGATTGAAACCACCCATCCAGCGGGGTAAGTATAATGGCGCGCCGGCGCCGGCGGTTACGATATAAACCACCCCTTCCCTTTCCGCCCGGGCATAACCGTGGATATGGCCGGTAAAAACATAGCGCACCTTATATCTTTTAAAAAGCTCCATCAGGTCCTGCCCTGTCTTCCGCTCCGACATCACGTAGTCGGGATAGGTCTCCGAAGGATCGAAGATCGGCTTGTGGAAGAAAACAAAAATGTTCTTCCCGTAATTCTTTTTGAGATCGGCGACCAGCCAGGTATATTGTTTTTTATCGAAATCCCCCTTAAAAGCATTGTTCAGTATGATGAGATGGGAATTCTCATAATCGAAAGAATAATGATCGGGGCCGAAATACTTGGCGAACCACTTCCCTCCCCCATAAACCTCATCGTGATTGCCCATCACGTTATAAACCTTGAATTTGGCGCTTTTGATCAGCTTAATATAATGTTCATATTCGGACTTTTGTCCGCGGGAAACAAAATCGCCGGTGTTCACCGCAAAAGCGGGCGGATCGGCATTGAGTTGTTTTAATATCTGTTTGAAGGTTTCTTCGCCGTCCCGGTTATCGCCAAAGACCGCAAAGGTGAAACCCAAAGCCGGAGATACAATGAGGAGAAGTATTATCGCCGCGAGGAACCGCGCCGTGCCTGCCGGCAGGCAGGACTTTAGTCGCAGGTTCCGAGCATCATCCCAGATCATCAATTGCGATTCGGTATTCCTTGACCGCTTTCTCGAATGATTTAGCGGTCTCGCCCAGCACCACGCGGGTAAGCATCAATCCCTTCACCCCGGTATCCCAGATGATGGCCACCTCCGACGGTTTGATGTTCCGCTGGGTGGGAATGATCACCGGCAGGTTCGAAGAAAGCGCGATGGCGATGTAATTTTGGAGATCCCCGATCTGGAGCTCCTTGCCGAACTGATGCAGCGGTATGATGGCGGCATCCAGGGCGTCGATCGTCCCCTCCACCACCTGCATCAGCTTGTCCAGGGTGTAGCTTTCATTAAGTTCCGCGATGCGGGCGATCTTTTTTAATTTGCCGAATTCGGGAAGCGCTTCTACCGGGAAATTGACGAAATCATACTTATTTTCTCCCGTAACCTTATCGGCGGCGTTTAGGCCCACCGGGATCTTGACCGCTTTAAGAATTTTATCCTCATCGAATCCCTGGTCGATCATCAGGGCTTCGGCCCCCGCTCTTTCCGCCGCCTGCGCCAGCTCCACCTTGTTCTCCGGCAGATGCACCACCAGGGTCAGGGGCTTCTCTTTCAGTATCTTTAAAAGCTTGCTCATTTTTTCGCCTCCGCGGGCCCCGCACCATTCGGTGCCGGGGCAGGAATGCTGGCGAAACATCCGCAGTATTTCTGGCGGTAAAGATTGAAACGTTTGGCCATCTCCACCCCTTTATAATACCCCTCTCTCAAGTCATGGTAAAGGAAACCGATCCCTTCTTCCCTCTCGATCTTCTTGCCGATCTCCCGGATGAGATCGTGCTTCTGGAAGGGGCTTACCAGCAGAGTGGTGGTAAAAAGGTCGAAGCGGTTGGACTTGGCGAACTGGGCGGCATGGCGGAAACGGTTCTCGTAGCAGAGATAACAATTACCCGGCTCGTGCTCGCGGTCGTTCTCGATATAGGTCACGATCAGCCCCGAGAGCGCCGAATAATATTCCATGCAGCGCCGCCGTTTTTGGTATTCTTCCGCCGGCTGGATATTGGGATTATAGAAAAAGCCTTCCACCTCGAACTCGCTGTCCTTGAACCATTTATAGACATAAGTCGTGCAGGGCGCGCAGCAGGTGTGCAATAACAGCCTGGTCATTAGATCAGTTTCAGCCCTTTCAAAACAGAGCGGATCTGGTCTTTCTCTTTGTCGCCGGCTTCGATCAGGGGTAGCCGCGGGATACCCACCGGCCTGCCCACCATGGCCAGGGCCGCTTTAACGGGTGTAGGATTAGCGGTGATGAACAGCACTTTGAATAATGGTAAAAGTTTTAGATGTAATTCTTTGGCGCGCGCGATATCCCCCGCGTGATAGGCATTCACCATCTCGGCGATCTGCGGCCCGACTAAATGCGAAGCGACCGAGATCACCCCTATCGCTCCCACCGCAAGCATCGGCAGGGTGAGCGAATCGTCCCCGCTCCAGATCGCGAAACGATCCGGACACGCGGCGCGGGTGGCCGAAGTTTGATCCAGATTGCCTGCGGCGTCTTTGAGCCCGACGTAGTTTTTGATCTGCGCCACACGGGCCACGGTTTCCGGCAGCATGTTGATCCCGGTCCTTCCCGGGATGTTATATATAATGAGAGGCAAGCCGGTCGCCTCGGCGACCGCTTTAAAATGCTGGTAGAGCCCCTCTGCTGATGGTTTATTATAGTAAGGCACCACGACCATGGCCCCGTCACAGCCGATCTTTTCCGCCTGTTTGGTGGAATTGACGGTGGTGGAGGTGGAATTGGATCCGGTTCCCGCGATCAATTTGCATTTGGCGCCGGTTAAGGCGGCTTTGACCACGCGGTAGAGCTCGTACTCCTCCTCGTGGGTCAAGGTGGGAGATTCGCCGGTCGTGCCGTGGATAACCAAGGAATCCGAGCCGTTATTGGCCAGATAAACGGCCAATTCTTCCGCTTTTTTGTAATCTACCGACAGGTCATCCTTAAAAGGCGTGACCATGGCGGTCATTACTTTGCCGAAGTCAACCATTGGACACCTCCAGTTTTATTATAACATAGGAGGCTCGATCAACCCAACCCGAACGCCTTTTTCAATTCCTTGACCTTGTCCCGTATCCCCGCGGCTTTTTCGAATTCAAGCTCGGTGGCCGCCACCTGCATCTCTTCTTCCAAATGCTTTATCAGGTCGGGGATCTCGTCTTGCGGCACAAAATCCTTGAGGCGCTTGATCTCCGCCAGCTTGCCCTCGCGAATGCGGTCTGAAATGTCGGCGATCTCTTTTACGATCGTCTGCGGGGTGATGTTATTTTTTTGGTTGTATGCCATCTGGGCAATTCTCCGGCGATTGGTCTCGCGCAGGGCCCGCTTGATGGAATCGGTTTCATGCTCGGCGTAGAGGAAAACCTGCCCCCCCACGTTCCGCGCCGCCCGCCCGATCGTCTGGATCAGCGAGGTCTCGGAGCGGAGAAAACCTTCCTTATCCGCGTCCAAGATCGCCACCAGCGAGACCTCCGGCAAATCCAACCCTTCCCTTAAAAGGTTGATGCCGACCAGAATGTCGAATTCTCCCAGGCGCAGGCCCCGCAATATTTCGATGCGGTCCAGGGTCTCGATATCCGAATGCAGATAACGGACCTTGAACCCCTTTTCGTCCAGGTATTCGGCCAGGTCTTCCGCCATCCGCTTGGTCAAGGTGGTGACCAGCACTCTTTCTTTCTTCTCCACCCGTTTTTTGATCTCTGCTTCCAGGTGCTCCACTTGCCCTTTGGCGGTCTTGACCACCACTTCCGGATCGATCAGGCCGGTGGGCCGGATGATCTGCTCCGCCACCTGTTTGGATAATTTTATTTCGTAGGGCGACGGCGTGGCCGAAACAAAGACCACCTGGTTGAGTTTCTTCTGGAATTCCTCATATTTTAGCGGCCGGTTATCGTAAGCGGAAGGCAGGCGGAAACCAAAATCGACCAAAGTGTCCTTGCGCGATCTGTCCCCCTCGTACATCCCGCGGACCTGGGGAAGGGTGACATGCGATTCGTCGATGAACAGCAGGTAATCTTTCGGAAAATAGTCGATCAGGGTAGCGGGCGGGGTGCCGACGGGACGTTGGTCCATGTGGCGCGAGTAATTCTCGATCCCATGGCAATAGCCCACTTCGCGCATCATCTCCATGTCATAACGGGTACGCTGTTCCAGCCGCTGGGCTTCGAGCAGTTTGTTCTTCTTTTTCAATTCGTCCAGCCGCACGTCCAGTTCTTTTTTTATGGACTTAAGGGCCGTCTCCAACCGCTCGGGAAAAGTGACAAAGTGGGTGCCGGGATAGATCGAGATGAAATCGGGGCGGGACAGGACCCTTTGGGTGGTGGGGTCAAGCTCGGCGATGCCGGATAAAACTTCTTCTTCGAGTTCGATCCTGACAATCGTCTTTTCGTATACCGGCCAGATCTCGATCACCCCTCCCCTCACCCTGAATTTTCCGCGATTAAGCTCGAAATCGTTGCGCTCGTATTTGATCTCCACCAGCTTGCGGAGGATCTCATCGCGGTCGTATTTTTGCCCTACCCGCAGGGCGACCATGGCGTCCAAATAATCCTTGGGCGTCCCCAATCCGTAAATGCAGGATACCGAAGCGACCACCAGCACATCGCGCCGGGAAATGAGCGACATGGTGGCCGAGTGCCGCAGGCGGTCGATCTCCTGGTTGATGGTGGCTTCTTTTTCGATATAGGTGTCGGTGGTGGGCATATAGGCCTCGGGTTGATAGTAATCGTAGTAGGAAACAAAATATTCGACCGCATTCTCCGGGAAATACGAGCGGAACTCCTGGCAGAGCTGGGCCGCCAGGGTCTTGTTGTGGGAAATGACCAGAGTGGGCTTGTTCACCGCCTCGATCACATTGGCCATGGTAAAGGTCTTACCGGAGCCGGTAACTCCCAGCAGGGTTTGGAAATCGAGACCTTTCTCCAGCCCTTGCGCCAGCTTTTTTATGGCTTGCGGCTGATCCCCCGCGGGCTTGAAATTGGAGACCAATTTGAACTTTGGCATTGTTTGAGTAAATTATATCATCCCAAAGTGAAATTATTTCGGGGTTCTCGCGATAACTCTTTATCATGGTAGAACCGGCAAAAAAAGTGGTGCTGCGATTGAGATCGTCTTTCCTCGGCGCAGGTGAGCGCCGAGTGGAACCGCTTATATTAAGCAACATACGTTCCGGCGCCTGCTTGAGGGTGGAAAAATTATATCTATATAAAAAAGGAATGAATGATACTTCGGAGAGAACGATATTTTTCTTGAGCGGCACCATTTCCCGCGTGGAAGATAAATTCTACTGCGAATTCCGGGCCAATTTTGGGTCCCGACCTCCGGAACAGGCGAAGATCCTGATGGTTGAGAACCAAGCAATACGAGCAACGCCTTTAATTCGAAACTCTCAAATCCTGGAACATGCCCCGGTATCCTTGGCCCCTTCCCCCGGAACCAAAAAAATCACCTTGATCGTAATAACCCAGGGATCGGCCGTTGTTCCCGGCAAGCTATTTATTGAAATAAGGAACATCGAGGAGGAAAATAACGGCGATATGGACCGCAGTCCCACCATGCCGCTGGGCATAAGCATCCCCTCCTGCCAGCCACAGCTGGAAAATGGACAAGCCCTTGAGCTAAGTCGTTCGTTGAGGGCCGCTTCCGATCCTCATCTTCAAACTCTCGGCGAAATACTTGAGGCCAAAGCCCTCGATGAAAAAATGATATTTCTGGATCGGTTGGTCAACCGTGGGGCGGATCTCCGGATCGTTGAAGCCGCCGCAAAACTCATAGGCCTCTACCATCCCATGATGAAAATTGAAGGCCTCGACCTGAACGACCCCGTATCGGCCTGGTTGGCGGTATTCCACCAGCAGACACCCGCCCATCTTTTGGAATCCGATTTTACCAATGCTCTGGAGAAGGCCTGCAGTATCCCGGCGCCCATTTGGAGATCGATCGCCAAAAGCGCCCTGCTGGTCCTTCTGCAGACCGAAGGAGGAAAGCACGCTTTGCTGGAACTCGCCAATACATACTCTTTGTGCGGCGAAGTAAGGGTCAGCGAGTTATTGGAAAAAATGATATCCTGGGGGAAAATGAAGTTTTCAAAACCGGCTCCCGAGCCGCCGACCCCGGCCGAGGATTGCCTGGCGCTTTTAAGGCTTTACGGCTTTATCCGCATTACTGACTTGCTGGACTAATTGTTTGAGGGTCCCCTCGTTTTTTATCACCACATCCGCCAGCTTTAAATATTTAGCCTGACTTAGCTGGGACCCCATTCTTTTTAGGGCCTGGGCCTTGGTCAACCCGCTTTTGATGAGCCGCCGCAACCTTTTTTCTTTGGGGGCGGTGACGACCCAGGTTTTATCTGCCAGTTTCTCAAATAACTGTGGAAGTGCGGCATTAATTCCTATTTTCAATTTTCTATTTTCTATTGTCAACTTTCTGATTTCCTCTTTCAGCATCGGATGAACGATCCTATTCAACTGCTCCAGTTTCTTCTTATCCGCAAACACGATCTCCCCCAACTTCCTGCGATTGACGGCCCCTCCCCTGTTCAAGATGCGCGCTCCGAAGGCCTTGACCAGCTCGCTCCAAACCGGAGATTGGGGAGTGTAAAGCTCATGCGCGACCTGGTCGGCATCGATGATGAGGTATCCGCGCCGCTTCAATATCTTGGCGACTTCCGATTTCCCCGCCCCCATTGGCCCGGTTAACCCGATTATCATAATATGTGCTTGATATTATAGCAAAACTTTCCTATGATACCAGCGATGCGGTTTATTATTTCGGCGTTGATGGTCGCTCTCATTCTTTCTTCGCTTGCGCTCGCCGCGAACGATTTTCCCTACAGCAATATTATCCTGCGCTTTCCCGGGCAGGAAGATCCTTTCCCGGGCATGGGGACGGGATTTGCCTCGTTAAGCGACGGCATCAGCACCGCGCTGTGGAACCCGGCGGGGCTGATGCGCACCCGCTCGGCGGAATTTGATATCGGCACCACCACCACCGCGCCACCCCAACCTTGGAACCCGGCATATCAAACCACGGACACTGCTTTTAATGTCGGCACGGGCAATGCGGGCTTCACCAGCGCTATCCTCTACACCGGTGACCTGACCGCCAATACACTGCTCACCCGCGACTGGACCGGGCACGTGAATTACGCCTCTTACCCGACCGGTTCCACCTTTAAGCAGGCCATCCGGGTGGGGAACAATTTCGCTTTCGGGGTAACCTCCCGCGGCGAGACCGGCGCCGCCCTGGATTTGAGCGGCACCTCCCCCCTGCAGTATAAGACCGATATCGACCTTTACAACATCACCGATTTTATGGGTTCGGGGATCTCGGTGGACAACAACGGCTTTTTGACCTATTCATTTAACTCGGGAGGATTGTCTTACACTTACACCAGTTCGAACGCCGCCAGCAGCGACTTTTTACGGCAGACCCGCCGCATCCCTTTTGAAACCGTTTCGGACTCCCATAACGATCTGAACGTCCAGTCCAACCTCACCTTGAGCGGCGCCGCCAAATGGGAAAAGTTGTCGGTGGGAGTGAACGTCACTCCCCTTTCGGCCACCTACAATATCGATAACACCGTCCGGATGCTGGTTAAAAGCGATACCGCGGACCCGTTCTTCTACCTGCCCAATTTCGATCCCAACAACCAGGCCGATGTCGCCGACTGGATGTCCAATGAAAGCCGCTATAAAAATATCAATAACGGTTACAACAAGCGCTATATCCGCATCCCGGCCGGGGAATCGGTGCTGGAGGCCCGTTATAAGGGATTCTTTACCGCCAGCGCCCAGCGCATCGATGTAGGAATGATCTATGATTTCAGCGATACTTTTTCCATCGGGGCTTCGATCGATAATGCCACCGCCGCGGAATTGGATTTTAAAGGATCGGGATTGGTCTCTTATGTCCAATCCCGGGTCAGCACCGCCGAGGTCCCCGCCCTGCTCGATCCGGCCAGCGCCGAGTCCTACAGCCCGTTCACCGACATTTTTTCGCCGATGGCCGGCACCGAAGGAATAGGCCTGGCGACCGAAACCAAGATCCCCCTGCCCCAGCGCGTTAAGATCGGCGCAACCCTGCGCCGCCCCTTCCTGATAACGCTCGATTATGAACAGCAGAACAATCCTATCACCGTTCGCTACCAAAAAGAGGATAACACCTGGGACAACCTGGTCATCAGCAATATCCGCCTGGTGCGAGGCGGGATGGAGACCCAGCTTTTGATGCTTCCCATCTGGCTGCGGGGCGGATTGACGGTGATGATCAAACCCACCCTCACTGGCGCGGACGCTAAGACGCAGGATAGTTTCAATAATGCATTCAAGCTCCGGGTATTGCCGCTCAAGCTGGACCTGGGCGGCAGTTTTAAAGTGAGGGAATACGAGATCGGCGGGGCGACCGGTTTTTCAGCGACCTCCTTTACTTCGATGATCCAGCTCGACACTTTAAGCAGCGATTTTGGACGGGCGGCCTACTATAACCTTTTCTTTAAGAGCGCTGCGGACTGGTCGGTAACTTATCAGAACACCCTGGATCCCGCGGCCACCGGAGCCGCTTATTCGGCCGCCTCCAACAAGAACGATTACCTATCTATTGCGAAATGGATCAGCACCGTGACAATAAGTGTGAGGTTTTAATGTGAAAATTGGTAAATTAGTATTTGGGATTTGTTTAGGGTTTAGTGTTTGTTTCTTAGGGTTTGCAGCGCAGGCGGACACAACAGCTCCCACCTGCACTTTCAACCACTTGGCGTTCGACATCTCGACCAACAATCAGCCGATAATTAGCGGCGAAGCGACCGATACCGAGTCCGAGATCAGCCGGGTGGAATGGCGGGTGGACGGCGGCGCATTCGCGACAGCCATCCTTTCCGGCTTTTCGGCCGACAGGAAGACCGCCACTTTTACTTTTGAATCGACCGCGCTCGACCGCGATACCGCATCGCACCTGTTCGAGGTCCGCGCCACCGACGCCGCCGGGAACATCAATACAACTTTTACCTCATATAGTGTTTATATTATCGGCGATCGTCCCGAGATGGGGCTGAACATCAACGGCCGGACGGCGGTCAACGGCGATACGATCCTGGCTGCCCCATCATTTGAAGTAACGGTTATCGTGGCCCCCACCCGCTCTCTCGCCACCCTTTACTACACCCTCGACGGCGGCGCCCGCCAGACGCTCACCGGCATCAATCCGGACAACGCCAAGATCACTTACGCCTTTTTAAGCCCCCAGCTTAGCGACGGATTGCATAAGATAGTATACGAGGCGGTGGACAGCAATGGCTCGGTCAGCTCGCTCGAAGCCAACAACCTGATCGTGCAATCCGCGGTGGAAATCTCGGTCCAGGGCCTGGCGCTCAATTTCCCCAATCCTTTCAATCCCGAAACCGGCTCGACCAGCATCGCCTACACTCTTTCCAAGGCCGGCAATATCAACCTTACCATCCATGACCTGATGGGAAATCAATTGGTCAAGCAGACCTATTTTGCCAATGCCAACGGCGGCCGCGTGGGCTACAACGAGGTCACCTGGAACGGACGGTCCGATTCGGGAGACATGGTGGGCAACGGCATCTACATTTATCTCATAATCGCTGACGGACGGCTGATAGGCAGAGGAAAACTGACAGTTCTTAAGAAATGACAAATATCAAATGACAAATATCAAACAATATCAAAGCGCCAAAACCAAATTGATAATTGGAATTTGTTTGTTATTTGGTGCTTGGTGCTTGGGATTTGCCGCACAGGCAGACACCGGAACAACAATAGATCCCAGTAGAACCATTTATGCCGGCCGCACGCTGGGTATGGGCGGAGCCGGGATGGCATTGATAAATGACGGCGAAGGCCTGTTCCTCAATCCCGCGGGATTAAGCAAGCTCAATTTCCCCACCGCCACCGTTCTTTCCCGTAAACTTTTTCTTGAAGAAACCACTTATTCGCTTTTAAGCGTTGCTTTCCCCACCCCCTGGGGAACTTTCGGCCTGGGATACACCGGCGCCGCGGTGGGCGGCTCCTACCCCACCACCCGCGACCCGGGCACCAGCCGAATAATAGTCAATCCCAGTTTGGAAGCTGTCGGCTACGAGAACAGCGTCCTCCTGATAACTTACGCCCGCGAATTGCCCTGGCAGAAGATATCGATCGGGGGAAATCTTAAGTTCTTCAATCAATCGATCGTGGGTGGAGGCGAGCTGGCCCGCGGCACCGGCATGAGCTTGGACCTCTCGGCCCAATACCGGCCCCTGCACTACCTGACCGTAGCGGGCAATCTGCAGAATATCCTGGGCGGCAGCTTAAATTGGAACAATGCAACGGAAAAGCTGGGCGGCTTCAACAAACTGGGTGTGGCGGTAAATGTTCTAGGTTCCACCGCCGAAGCTCTCTACAAATATTCCTCACCCCTGGTGGCCTCTCTGGATTTGGATATCCCGCGCAACGTCTTGCAATCCAGCACCCTCTTCCATCTGGGCTTGGAGTGGACCCCCATCCGGGATATTATATTGAGGACCGGTTTAAATCAGGAGCAAGGCGGCACCGGACTAACCTTCGGGGTGGGATTCAAGAACACCGCTTTCCGTTTTGATTATGCCTACGCCCCGCGTCCCGCTATAGCGGGAGATTCGCCCCACTATTTCTCGATGTCATACGTGGGAGATCGCGTGCTGGAAACTTTTTTAAAGCCCAAGAGTAAGATCTCGGCCATCAAATTCATTTCACCTAAAGACCGCACCATAACCGAAAGCCGTTCCCTGCCGCTGGTCTTTACCGCCCGCTACAGCGAAGTTTATGATCAGAAGACCGTCTGGACGGTGCCGATACTTTCGGCCACCCAAGAAGTGCGTGAGATCTCAAAACTAGCTAACCTGATCGACGTTCGGGTGGGAGGATATCCGGTTAAGACCGCGGCCGGTTCGGTTGAGACCCTGGCCGACCTTAATATCGGCCGTAACGTTATCCGGGTCACCGGCCTGGCCACGCCGGAATATATCAATATTACGGCAGAAGCCCGGATATTGAGAGTTACTCCCTATGTTGATGCCACGCTCGAATATTGGGCCGCGGACCCGATCTATCTCTCCTCGACATTGGGTCTCATCAAGGGCTATCCGGACATGACCTTCCGGCCGGATAAAGGCATAACCCGCGCGGAGCTGACCGCGGTGTTGGTCAGGACCTCGACCATCGATCCTTCCCGCTGGGCCATTACCGAGCAGGAGAACAAATTCACCGACATCAAGCCGAACCAGTGGTACCGGCCTTTCGTCAACATGGGCGTGGACTTGGGATTGGTTGAAGGTTATCCGGATAAGACCTTTAAACCCAACAAGACCCTGTCGCGGGCCGAAGGCATCACGGTTTTGGCGCGCTTCGCTAATCTGGTGGAAGAACCCGGCGTGTCCTTCCCCGATCTTAAACCCGACTTCTGGGCAAATAAGCACATCAGCTCCGCCAAAAAGATCGGCATGCTGAAATACCTCGAAGGTAAGGATTTTGAGCCCAACCGGCCCTTTACCCGGGCCGAAGCCGCAGAAGTCCTCTATCGCGTTCCCTCTATCCAGAGAAAAGTGGATGATTTCTGGAACCTGGGCAAGATCCCGCCCGAAGTCGTTCCTCCCCCATTGAGCATCACCGGCGTGCCAACTTTTGAGTCGAGATGATCCTCTTTTCAAGGCTATAAGGGCATACAAGGCAAACAAGGCTACAAAGGCATTCAAGGCAAGCAGGGCTAGCAAGGCGAAAGGGCAACAGGTCTAATGGGACGAAAAGGCTATCATGGGATTCATTTGTGTGCCTTTGTTGCCCTGTTGCCTTGTCCCCTTTTTAGCCCTTTCCCCCTGTCGCCCCTCTAGCCCTATCTGCCCTGTTTGCCTTTGTAGCCATTTCGATATTGGCCCGCTTGCGCTCAAGCGCTTCGATCAATCTATCAAAAAGATACATCGTTCGCCCGGCATTACTATCAACTTCTTTATACTCGCTTTCAGTAATATACCTTTTTCTCAAAATCCTTCTCATCCTCTGCTGAACCTCACCCAGCGACCGCTTGCTGTACCTCAAAAACCTAATATACTCGTTGAGAGAATTAGAATAATATCCCTCCACAAAATTTGACCCAACCGAATCTGTTGCCGAATCGAGCTGTTCGCGCAACTTATATTCTGTCCTTGGAATCTTTTCCCATACTTTTTGGATCATAACATCAAGTTTATCCGCCATCTGCCAGACGATCATTTTTTTATGTCCGTAAAGTTTTTCCTCCATCTTAATTCCTCCTTTCCAGATACCCATTTTGCCTTGTCCCCTTTTTAGCCCTTTCCCCCTGTTGCCCTTCTAGCCTTATCTGCCCTGTTTGCCTTTGTAGCCTTGAGAGATTATGTACTTCTCCCCATCGGTTGAGACCGAAAGATTACCGTCAAGATCGGTCCGATAAACTCTTATCCCCATCTCCTCAAACTTCTTCAAAGTGGAAGGATGGGGATGATGGTAACTGTTTTTCACCCCAACCGAGATCAAGGCGGCTTCGGGCTGGACGGCTTCGAGAAACTCAAGTGAACTCGAGGTCCGACTGCCATGATGCCCGGCTTTCAGGATCTGGGATCTTAATTCATATCCCATGGCCAAAACCCTTTGTTCCCCTTCCTTTTCCATATCACCGGTCAGCATAATCGCTATCTTGCCGAAAACCAATCTGATAACGACCGAATTATTATTCAGCGCCGATTCCTCGATGAACGGCTCCTGCGGATTCAATATCTCTCCTTTCACTCCTCCGCCCAGATCGATCATCTGTCCCGCCCGGGCCACCTTATAAGCGATCTTTTTCTGGGCTACCAAATTGATAAAATCCAGATAGGCACGGCTGGTGTGGGGTTGGCCGGAATCAAATATTAGGCCGACCGGCAGGTCTTTTAGTACCGAAGGTAATCCGCCTACATGGTCGTCATGCGGATGGGTCAAGACCACGAGGTCGAGCTTGTTAATTCCCTTTTTATGCAGGAACGGCAGAACAAAGCGGCGTCCCGCATCGCCCCGCTTGTATTTCGGTCCGCCGTCGATGAGCATGGTCTTGCCGGATGGGCTCTCGACCAGAATGGAATCCCCCTGCCCCACATCTATTACCGAGATCGTGAGCCCCTTGATGGCGACCGAAGGCGAGAAAGCCGCCGCCCAGATGAACAGCGCCAGACATAGCAGGGAATATTTTAATAGATTTCTTTTATTCATAAATCCTTCGACCCACATGACCAATCCGGCGTAATACGCCAGGATGAAAAAAAACGGCGGCGCGGGAAAATACAGGCAAGCGCCGGGTATCGCCGAAAAAGTATACACTATTTCGTTAAAGAGCTTAAGTATCAGCAGAAGCGTCCCGTTCAAGACGGCGGCGATGGGAAGAAAAACCGCACCCAGCACCGTCGAGGCAAACCCCAAAACCGTCAAGATCTCCACCCAGGGCATAACTATCACATTGACCAAAAGGGCCGCCACGGAGAATTGGTTGAAGTTATAAAGCGTTATGGGAATGGTAGCCAGGATCGGGGCCAGAGAAATAGCCAGGGGCGAAGGCAATCGATACTTCTTCTCTAAAACCGGCGCCAGATAGACCAGCGCCCAGGTGGCGGCAAAGGTAAGCTGGAAGCTTAAACCGAAGATCACCAGAGGATCAAAGATCATCAGTATCAATGCGGCCAACCCCAGTGAATTATAGATCTCGCCTTCCCGATTTAACCATATTCCAAAAAGGGTGATCTCCCCCATCATGGCCGCACGTAAAATAGAAGGCCCCAGGCCGGTCATGACAGCGAACAAAACGTTTATCATTGAGGCCGCAACCACCCCCAATCCTATCGGCAGCTTGAAAGTTCGAATGATCATCAGGCACACCCCGATCAAGATGGAAACCTGCGTCCCCGAAGCCACCAGAAGATGGGCCAGCCCGACTTTCTTATAGCTATCCTTGAGGTCGGGATCGAGCGGCGAGACCGAGGTGCCAAAAACGATACTGCCCAGCAGGGCGTCATAAGGAGCCGGGGTGGTTTTTTGTATGACTTCCATAAAACGGACATTCAAGGGGAAAGGTTCCTGTTCGTGGGGTTTAATTTCGGCAGGCAAAGGAAGAAGAGGACGCAGGAGAATGACGACTAATGCATAAAACAGCGCGATCGCTACGATCGGGCGCTTGAATATCACAGGCAGATCCTGTCTTTCAGTTTATCGAACTTGTTCTTGCTGAAGCGCGGGATCTTTGTGATATCCTCGGGCTTTGAGAACGGCCGGGCGTCGATTATCTTCTGCGCGGTTGCCGGCCCCACCCCCGGCAGTTCGTCCAACTCGCTCAATGATGCCGTATTTATATTTATTTTCTTTCCTATCTCTGCTTTTCTGCTCTTCTGATCTCCTGATCCTCTACCCTCTGATGCGCCGATACTCTGATATTCTTTTACAGGTATGACGACCTTCTGTCCGTCTTTAACCTCTTCAGCCAAATTGAGAGCCGACAGGTCCGCGTTAGGCAGTGAACCTCCCGCCAAAGTGACCAAATCCACGACACGGTCGCCAATTTTCGCTACATATACCCCTTCTCTTCTCACTGCTCCGCTGATGTGGATCTTTAAACCGCCGGAATGCGGACGCTTCTCAAAGATTTTTTCAGGTTTATCAAGGATTTCTGAAGGGGTTGACGGCACCAGGAAGTGATTATAAGCGTAGACCAGCGAGCCGACAATGACCGCGGCCAGCAGGCCGATAATGGTTAATTTATGCTCATCCGTGAGCTTCATGCCCGGAAGCCAGCAATTATCATGCTAACCGCGCACTTAAGTGCGCGGTTAAACTATATCTTGTAGTAGAGCTTGAGGATATCTTCTATATACCCGCGCGTGGCGGAAGTGAAGCCGCCGTTGCGCTTTAAAGCATTGGGGCCCTCGAGGTACCCGCCGATGGAAAAAATTACCTGTTTATCGGGCCGGTCCTTGAAACGGTCCAGCAACGATCTCATGTACCGGGTGGTACCCATCACGTTCTGCTCGATGTCAAAAGGATCGGAGATGCCCAGCCCCGAAGAAGTGGAAGGCAGAAGCTGGCCCAATCCCTGGGCGCCGGATGAGGAGATGGCAAAACGGTTAAAGCGCGATTCGCGGGCAATGAGCGCGCACATCAGCTTGGGATTTACGTCATACATCTGCGCATACTTGACGAGGTTCTCGGATATTGACTGCGCCTCCCAGTTGTCGATCTTTTTAGCGTATTTACCGATGAAAGAAGTCAAGACATTGACCGAATCGGCGGCGTATCCGGCAGAAAAAAATGGGCTGGGAACCTCGCCGGCAGTGACTTCATTGTGGAGCGTGCCGGTGGGATAAGCGGGAGTTGATACCGTGTAGTCCGGGGTGCTGGGCTTACTTACCCGGGGGGATTTTCCCGTGACCCCGCCCAGGATCGAAAAGACGAAGATCAATATGACGGCGGTAGCTACTGTTCCGTCCATTTCATCTCCTCAATGCGCTAAAATATGCATCCGCAAGTTTGGCGACCGGCAGATCCAGCAATTTCTTTTTTGGCCCTTCAACAGCGAGCTTTTTGCCGCCCACCTTCCCGATTATCTCAAATGGCAGGGCAAAAAGCATAGCAATGTCGGTTAGGGCAAAGATATCCTGGGGAGCAATGGTCAAGATTATGCGCGATTGTGATTCGCCGAAAAGCAGGGCATCCTCGCGAAACGTATCCTTCAAGCGGATCGAGGCGCCCATTTTTCCTAAAATGGCGCATTCCGCCAGCGCCGCCGCCAATCCGCCTTCAGAAAGATCGTGCGCGGATTTGACGATCCCCACTTCGATAGCGGTAAGGCACACCGACTGTACTCTCTTTTCAAGTTCCAGGTCCAATTCCGGAGGAGAGCCGGCTTCTTGCCCATGGATGACGGATAGATATTCCGATCCTCCCAGTTCTTCCTTGTTCTTTCCCAGCAGGACAATGAGATCTCCCCGGTCCTTAAAGGGGACCGAACAGCGCTTTTTGATGTCTTTGACGATCCCCACCATGCCTATGGTCGGAGTGGGAAAGATCGCCCCCTGGGGGCTTTCGTTATAGAAAGAAACATTGCCGGAGACCACCGGCAGTTCCATTTGCCGGCAGATGTCGGCAATGCCCTCCACTGCGCGTTTGAAATAGAAATAGCGGTCGGGCTTTTCGGGATTGCCGAAGTTCAAACAATCCGTGACGCCGGCGGGATCGGCTCCGCTGGCCACCAGATTACGGCAGGCCTCGACCACCGCGATCTGCGCTCCCAAGTAGGGATCAAGCTGGACATAACGGCCGTTGCAGTCGGATGTCACTGCCAATCCCCAGGGTTTGCCTTTGATGCGCAAGACCGTGGCGTCCCCGCCCGGATACACCGAGGTATTGGTTTGCACCATGTGATCGTACTGCTCAAATACCGCCTTTTTGCTGGCGATGTTGGGAGAAGCGAGCAGTTTCAATAAAACCTTATTCAAATCTTTAGGTTTATCCAATTTTCTATTATCTATTTTCGATTTTCTATTTTCTTCCCAAGGAAGATCATACAAAGGAGCGTTGGCCAGCTCTTTTACGGGAACCTCGCAAATGGGCTCCCCGTTATTCGCGATCTTGATGAGCCCGCCCTCGATGACGGCGCCGATCTTCACCGCTTCCAGTCCCCATTTGGTGTAAATATCGATGATCTTTTTCTCCTGCCCGGCTTTTACGCAAAGCAGCATCCTTTCCTGCGATTCGGACATCATGATCTCGTAGGGCTCCATGCCCTCTTCCCGAAGCGGGATGTCCTTAAGATCGAACTCGATCCCCACCCCGCCCGCCGCCGCCATCTCGGAACTCGAACAAGTAAGCCCGGCCGCACCCATATCCTTGATGCCCGTGACCACGCCGGTCTTGAGCGATTCGAGCGTCGCCTCGATCAGGCATTTTTCGGTGAAAGGATCGCCCACCTGCACCGTGGGCCTTTTTTCTTCATCAGTGCACTTGAATTCCGCCGAAGCCAGAACCGAACAGCCCCCGATGCCGTCGCGCCCGGTGCGGGAGCCGGCGTAGATGATGGAATTGCCAATGCCTTCTGCCCGCGCCCGGACCAGTTCATCTTTTTTGCAGATCCCCACGCACATCACGTTCACCAGGCAGTTGCCGGCATAAGCGTTATTGAAATAGATCTCGCCGCCCACAGTGGGCACTCCTACGCAGTTGCCGTAAAACTGGATGCCGTCGATCACGCCGTTCATGATGAATTTATTGAAGGGATTGCTGATATCGCCGAAGCGCAGGGAATCGAGGCAGGCGATGGGACGGGCGCCGGAAGTAAAAATATCGCGGATGATGCCGCCAACGCCGGTAGCCGCGCCTTCCCGGGGCTCCACCTGGGAGGGGTGGTTGTGGGATTCCATCTTGAAGATGATAGCGGTGTCGTCGTAAACGATGCCGCCGGCATCCTCGCCCACTAAAGCTTGATATTTGCCGGTTTGGGGGAAAAGTTTTAGATATTTGCGCGAGCGCGGATAGCCGCAGTGCTCCGACCATTCCACCGAGAACATGGCAAGCTCCGTTGACGACGGCTCCCGGCCCAAAATACCCAGTATCCTCTGGTATTCGGCGTCGGTAAGTCCCAGTTCACGATAGACTTGAGGTTCAGTCATGGAATTATTCTATCATTTCTGATGTAATTGAGCTAGGGTTTACGCGGCTCTAATTGCGGCGCGACGTCGATTCGATCATACATTTTCTTGAGTTCTTCCCTGATTTCCATGGCCTTTAGATGATTGCTTCCCCACTCCAGCCAGAGACAGATCTCTTTTATTTCCCTTTGGCTTCGCCTAGGTAATGCTTTGGCTATTTCCTTGGCATTGAAGTATTTCATCAGATCCATGACCTGCCCTGCTATTTTGTCTTTTTTGGACCATATCGTATACCTTATGGCGGATGCAATGATCGATATCAGACCGGCTTCAATAAGAAATATTGAACCGACCATCGCGCCACAGACCATGCCGATAGTCGATAATATTCCAAAAAGTGAAAGCTTAACAATTGTTTGGCGTTTATTGTCGGCGATTTTTTGAAAACATATTTGGAAAGCATTCTCCAAGTTCGTCGCTTCGCGTAATTCCGTTTCTGCCACTAAACTTTCGTTCAATGCAATTGTCTCCATGATAAAGTGACCTGGTTCAAGCTTGGCAATAGCTTGATCGGGTTCAATTCTCACGATTTCCGGTTTGGCTTCGAAGAGTTTCTGGACGGCTTCGGTAACATCCCTTTTCGGGATCTCTATTTTTATTTCTAACAATCGTTTTTGTTTTGCCGATCCGATCCCGCTTAATTCCAAAAACATATCCGCATTTTCGGATACCTGGAGATCGGCTCCTTCCTCGAAGGTAAAAGTCGTAATATCTTTCGACCCTTCCATTTTAACTGCCAGCCTCCGATGAGAAAAGTTGGTGACATCAATGCCCTGTTCATGGGGCGTCATTAATATGTGAAGGCCTTCAATTAAATTATCAACAATACGGACGTCGCAGGATCTAGCGCTTCCGATGCAAATCTGTCTGTCTTTGGGAATATATACGGGTGTCCCGTTTATGTGGAGTATGCCGAATATCTCTTTTCCGGCAGGTTTGAGAAGTTTACGTGGGACTATTACTTTAGTTAGTCCCCCACCATGAACCAAAGGGATAAGTGTTTTGGTCCTTTCAACCCAATGCCCAGATAATCTCATTATTTCACCTGTTTATGTATCGTCATAATGATTGGTAATTTCAGGTTAATTGAGGAATTATTTCAGGGCAATTCGGGAATGAGGGATTTAGGTTAAGAGTTGGGCAAAGGGACCATGTAGTGATTTTTGTCAGTCATGTAGTGGAAATGGTCATTTCCCTCTTGTTTTGATGGATTCTGCCTGGTATCGCAATTGCTGAAACCAGGTCAGGAGGCAATTTATCATGATTGAATTGATCCCATTAGAAAGGGTGGGAAGCAGAATATTTCTTATTCGAGGCCAAAAGGTGATGCTTGATAAGGACCTAGCGGCATTATACGGGGTGCCTACAAAAAGGCTAAATGAACAGGTAAAAAGGAATAAAAGGAGATTTCCAGAGGACTTTATGTTTCAATTATCCTGGGAAGAAGCTAAATTGTTAAGGTCGCATTTTGCGACCTTAAAACCGGGCCAGCATATAAAATACCTACCTCTTGCTTTTACCGAACAAGGAATAGCCATGTTATCTTCCGTCCTCAATAGCGAACGCGCTATCGATGTTAACATCCTAATTATGCGAGCTTTTGTAAAGCTTCGTCAGGTATTGGCTACCCATAAAGATCTTGCCCAAAAGTTTAGGGAACTCGAAAGTCGGGTAGCTGGCCACGATTCTGACATTAAAGCGATTTTTCGCGCTATTCGCATGATGCTCAAAGAAGAAGAAAAACCGAAACGGAAGTTTGGCTTTCAGGTTTAAGGGTGGATCCGCTTGCGGTCTTCTTCGGTGACGCCTTTTTTGGTGAGGTTGATGCGGCCCATGTCGTCTTTCTCGACGACCTTAACGATCACTTCATCTCCCACCTTCACCACATCCTCCACTTTGGCCACGCGTTTTTCATCAAGCTGGGAAATATGGATCAGGCCGTCTTTGCCGCCGGGAAGTTCCACAAAAGCGCCGAAGTTCATGATGCGCACTACTCTGCCGGAAAAAACATCGCCCACTTGGGGCTCAAAGGTGAGATCATCTATCTTCTTTTTGGCGACCTTGGCGGCTTCGGCGTCGGCGGTGGTAATTAGAATCGTGCCGTCGTCCTCGATATCGATCTGCACGCCGGTCTCTTCCGTGATAGAACGGATCATTTTGCCGCCCGGGCCGATCACGGCGCCGATCTTTTCGGGATTGATCTTGAAGCTGATCACCCGCGGGGCGTAGGGCGAAAGTTCGGCGCGGGGCTTGGCGATGGCCGCTTCGATCTTGTCCAAAATGAACAGCCGCCCTTCTTTGGCCTGCGCCAGGGCTTGCTTAATGATGTCAAAGGACAATCCCTTGAGCTTGATATCAACCTGAATGGCAGTGATGCCCTTGCGGGTGCCGGTCACCTTAAAATCCATATCGCCCAGGTGATCTTCGAGCCCCTGAATGTCGGTGATGGTGACGTGCTTGTCCCCTTCCGAGATCAGGCCGATCGAAATACCCGCTACCGGCGCGTCGATCTGCACCCCCGCGTCCATCAGAGCCAGGGTCGAGCCGCAGGTGGAGGCCATCGAAGTTGAGCCATTGGAGCCCAAAACCTCGGAGACCAATCTTATGGTATAGGGGAATTTGTCTTCGGGAGGAATAACCGGAAGTAAAGCCCTCTCCGCCAAAGCTCCGTGGCCGATCTCGCGGCGTCCGGGGCCGCGCAGCGGCCTGACCTCCCCGACCGAATAGGCCGGGAAGTTGTAATGGTGCATGTAGCGTTTGCCGGTCTCCTCGATGTCCAATCCTTCGAGCCTCTGCTCTTCACCGGCCGATCCCAAGGTCGCGACCGTCAAGACCTGGGTTTGTCCGCGGGTAAAGATGGCGGAGCCGTGCGTGCGGGGCAAAACCCCGAGCTCACAGCTGATGTTGCGGATATCCTTGGGTCCTCGGCCGTCCAGCCGCTTGCCTTCTTGGATCACCCGGCGGCGCATGCCCTCGTACTCTAGCTCCTCGATGATGGTCTTGACATCGCCGCGATGTTTTTCGATGATCTTGGCCAGTTCCTCGTTTTGTTTGATCTTTTCGGTGACCTCTGCCTGGATCTTGGCCACTTCTTCGGTCTGTTTATCTTTATCGGTTATCTTTAAAGCGGATTCGATCTTGGGGCCGGCCAGGTCGCGGACCATCTTTTCGATCCGCTCGTCTATCTTGCGGGGCTCGAACTTGAATTTGGGCTGGCCCACCTGGGAGATGAGCGTCTCTTGTAGCCCTATCAACTGCTTGATGACCATATGCCCGGCTTGGATGGCTTCGAAAACTTCTTCTTCCGAGATCTCCTCGGCTCCCGCCTCGATCATCAAGATCTCATCTTTGGTCCCGGCTATCACCAGGTCCAGGTCCGAATTCTTCATTTGTGAAGTGGTGGGGTTGACAATGAATTGGCCCTCCACCTTGGCCACCCTCACTCCGGCTATCGGGCCGTGGAAAGGGATCTCGGAGATCGATAAAGCGGCCGAGGCGCCGAAGATGGCCAAAACATCGGCCGGGTTTTCCTGATCATACGAAAGCGGGGTCACTACGATCTGCACATCGTTAATAAAACCCTCGGGGAACAGCGGACGGATGGGACGGTCCACCTTGCGGGCGTTAAGTATCGCCTTTTCGGTGGGCCGGCCTTCTCTCCTGAAAAATCCGCCGGGGATGCGGCCCACGGCATAAAGCTTTTCTTCGAAATCCACCAGCAGGGGGAAAAAGTCGATGCCTTCGCGCGGGGTGGTCGCCATGGTGGCGGTAGCCAAGACCATGGTGTCTCCCAGGCGCACGATCACGGATCCCCCGGCCTCCCGGGCCACGCGCCCGGTCTCAAGCGAAAGCACCCGCCCATCGGCGAGCTTGAATTCTACGGTTTTTATCATTTTAATTTGAGGTGATCGCAGAGGGTTTCGAATCGTTTGATATCGGTTCGTTCCAGGTAATTCATAAGCCGTTTTCTCTGACCCACCAGTATCAGCAGTCCCCTGCGGCTGGAATGGTCTTTCTTGTGCTTTTTGAGGTGTTCGACCAACTGCCCGATGCGCTCGGTGAGCAGCGCTACCTGGACCTCCGGAGATCCCGTGTCCCCTTCGTGTCTTCTATTCTCTTCTATTACTGCGGTTTTCTTTTCTACCATTGATTAATTACTCCGTAATTATATCAGGCCCGTTCGGCAATTGCAACATCTTTGCCGATCTGCGCCCGCAATCTCTTGACATCCGCGAATTGCCGCTCTTCCCTGACCATTTTATAAAGATCCACGGCCAAGGTCCGGTCATAGAGTTTTTTATGGAACTTGAGGATATGGACCTCCACCGCCACTCCCCCCACCCCAAAGGTCGGACGCGCCCCAATATTGACCGCGCATTTTTTCTTGCCCCACCGCCCGGCATAAACTCCATGATGCGGGATCAGTTTATGCGGATCAACGAAAAGATTGGCGGTAGGAAAACCGATCTCCCCTCCCCTTCCCGTTCCCCTTACCACTTTTCCCGTAACTCTATAAGGATGCCCCAAAAGATGGACCGCGTGATCGAATTTCCCGCGGCTTAAAAGGTCGCGGATCAGTTTGGACTTGATGATGTGGCCGCCTTCTTTTACCGGACGCACCATTTTGACGGTAAAGCCGTATTTTTCACCTAATCTGCGAAGCTCGCGCACATCTCCCCGGCGATCGAGCCCGAAAGCATAATCATACCCGACCAAAACCTGCGCCGCTTTTAATTTTTCAACCAGGTATTTAACGACGAACCTTTCGTGGCTCATCCGCCGCAACCTCTCGGTGAATTTAAAGACCACCACCCGATCGACCCCTTGTTCTTTCAGCAGGGCTTTGCGTTCCGTAAGGGTGGTTAAAAGCTTCAATCCCCGTTCCGGACAGATGAATTGCTGGGGATGAGGATCGAAGGTGGTGACGATCGAGGGCAATTTCATCCGGCGCGCCAGGGAGACCGTGTCCTTTATGATCCTCTGGTGCCCGCGGTGCACGCCGTCAAAAGTGCCCAGGGCGACGATGGCTCTCATTTTAATGTCCGAACATGGTCTTGACCATAAGGGTCACGGACTTGATATATTCCGCGGAAGGCAGGAAAAGCAGCTGGGAAAGGACCAGGGTCCCAACGACGCGGCCTAATATAATGTAGAAGACCATGGTTCGCACATCCCCTTCCTTCCTCTTGCCCCTCACCGCCTGGTCGGTGATATAGGCGCAGGTGGGGTCGACCATCAGGGTCAAGAGAATAGTGGCCAGGCCGTTGACGATGGCGGAAAGCTGGGTAGCCGTCACCCGGTATTCCGGCACCATGGCCCCCGCGTAAAGGGCGGCCAGCACGCCGATGGCGTAGATCGAGACCATTACTAGATTAAGCCAGAGAAAACCCTGCGGCATGCCTTTTAGCGATAAGCCGGATAAGGATTCCCGGCTGGGAAGGCGGAATCTTTTAATAATGGCCTTTAAGTTTTTGGGGCGGAAGGCCGAAACGATCAACCGCGGCACCGATCCCCCGATCTCGAACCGCTCGATGGCCTTGGTGAAGATCGAGACCGAAAAGGGAGTTAATACGGCCGCAACCGAGTTGCCGATAAAAGCCGCAAAGATAACAAAGCGGAAATCAGCAGCCAAATGCGCGATATCCCCTTTATTAATCGCATAATCCACCATGCCCCCCAGAAAGGGCGCCTGCAGCATGTTGGACAATCGGGTAACCAGCAGGGTCGCGTTCACGAACGAGAGCGAAGTGGCGATCTGCTTCGTGCGTACCCCCGCCAATCTCAAGGAAGAAGCCGTACATTCGGCAAAGTGGATAATCCCGGTAAATATGCAGATAACGACAAGTGGGCTCATGCGGCCCTATTATATAATGAAAAGCCCTTCTGCCTCAACCGGCAGGAGTCGCATACCCCGCAGGGTTTGGCTCCGCCCTGATAGCAGGACCAGGTGAGCTCGATCGGGACTTTAAGATTCATCGCCAGCCGAACGATCTGCTCTTTGGTTAAGCGCAAAAGAGGAGCAACGATCTTGATCTTTTTGGCCTTAGTGCCGGTCTCAATGACCTTCTGGAAAGCCCTGAAAAACTCCGGACGGCAGTCGGGATAGCCGGAATAATCGATGGCGTTGGCGCCGATAAAGATCGCCTTCGCCCCGATCGCTTCGGCGTAAGACAAAGCGAAACTCAAGAAGATCGTATTTCTGGCCGGAACATAAGTAGCCGGTATGCCGGAAAATTTCCCTTTAACCGGCACTTTCATTTTCTTATCCAGCAGTGCGCTCCCTTTCCAGGGAAATTTTATCCGCAAAACGCTGTACGCAACCGAAACGCGCCTCGCTTGCCCTGAGCGAAGTCGAAGGGTAACCGCTACCGCAGAACGCAGCTCCCTCTTATGCCTCTGCCCGTAATCAAATATCAAAGCGTGACATTTATATCCCTTGGCTTTGGCGTAATAAAGGACAGTTGAGGAATCCAACCCGCCGGATAGGAGAACAACGGCTTTCTTCACATGAATTTTTCGAAGCGGTCCTGATGGGCTTTGCAGATGGGGCAGATCTCGGGAGGATTATCCCGGGCGCACAGATAACCGCAGACCCTGCATCTCCAAACCGGTTTAGAGAGCCTGGCCGCCGTTTCGGCCAGCGCCTGTCGCTTTATCTTATCTCTTTCTTCTTTGGGAGGCCGGCGCTCCGGAACGGGCTGGGCCGCCCGCTTTCCCTGCTTGATCTCATCCACCACATACAGCGCGCAGTAACAGGCGCCGAATTCGTTAAGGTCGGGGTCGCGGTAATCGCAGGGGCAGATGATGTCCAGGTCTTCGGCTTTAACTCCCGAAGCGCGGCGGCAGGGACAGGCCCAGTAACCGTAGCGGCCTTCGTTAGTAAGCAAGCCCCGGACCAATCCCTTGGTGAACTCCACATCCGGATTGAGGTGATAGCCGCCCCCCTCCGCCTCCCGGTTCAGCCGATCGTATAAATTATCTATCTCTGTGGTCGGTATTTCTGCCATCACTTGCCCAACGCTTTTTTCAAATGATCAAGGTCGGTGGCGATGAGGGCCTCTTTATTGTCGATCACAACCGTGGGATACATCTCTTTTTTTACCCACTTGATGACTTCGCTCTCGATCTCCTTGCTTTGGGCGTCGTCCACCAGGTCGGCATCCACGTAATCGTAGGCCACGCCCAGCTTGTTCAAATGCTCTTTGGCGCGTTTGCACCAACCGCAGGTAGATAAGGCGTAAAGGATGACTTTTTTAGTGGAGTCGCCGTCAATGTGGGTAAATTTGATCACCCGGAAATTATAGATCAATACCAGAAGTGCCGCAAGGGGATCATCATCCCGTTTAGGGCAAAAAGTATCTTTCCTAGTTTATTGCCTTGCCTGTCGCTGACCGGCTTTCCGTTTTGATGTTTAACGATCAGGAATCCCTGTCCGTCTTCTTCCCTTTCTAAACTAACCCTCACCAGGATATTCTTAACGGAACTGAGGGGAAATACACTAGAAAAAAGATGAACTTCGCCGTTGGCATTGACCCGTACTAAAATTGAACCCGGATCCTCACCTCTGCCCTCAAGAAAAGCTCGTCCTTGATTTAACCATGCTTTCCTTTCATTTATCGGTGATTCGGTGTCCTCAGATGCTGTCCTACGGCCGATCGCGCTCCAGAGAGTACAGCCGTTCCTCACTGCAACGATCTGGGCGCGCGACAGCTCTTCCCTGTTCGCGAATTGAAGATGAAGCCGCAGCGCTTCGGCCTCTTGGACAGTAACAAAACCCGTTCCACGATCGCCGTTAAAGGTCAAGCGTTCCAATTTTATTATCCCCCATTCTCTAAGCTGTGGCGTCCGCATAACTATTAAAGCTTGCGGCAATGGCCAGGCCGCTTTCGGGGCGGCGCTTTTAAAAATCGTATGGCCGACTCTCGAAACCGAAGCCAAGGGGATAAAGCTGATCGCCCGCGTCGATGTTCCGCCTCCGATGTCATGACGTCCTCTTGGTCCGCCGATACGCTCATTTGGTGTTATAGCCATAAAAATCCTCCGGGTAGTTATCGGAGGGATGGTGTGAAAATTTCAGCTAAAGTTTTATGATCTGTCCCCGTTCCGCGCCCACCGAGACCAGGGAGATCTTGCAGCCGGCCAGTTCCGCCAGTTTATCCAGGTACTTTTTGGCGTTGGCCGGGAGATGTTTGTAATCGGTTATCTTGCCGAGCGTTTCCCTCCAGCCGGAAAGCTCCGTATAGACGGGCTCGCACTTCTCCAGTTTGGCCATATCGGTCGGGAAGTGCTTGATCTCTTTGCCGTTTAGACGATAGGCCGTACAAACATCGATCTTCTCGAAGGAGTCCAAAACGTCCAGCTTGGTTACCGCCAACGAAGTCAAACCGTTGATCTTGCTGGCATGCCTCATTACTACGCCATCGAACCAACCGCAGCGGCGGGGCCGCCCGGTGGTGGCGCCGTATTCGTGTCCCTTTTCTCTCAACTCTTCGCCCCCCTTTCCGTCGATCTCGGTAGGGAAAGGCCCTCCCCCCACCCGCGTCACATAGGCCTTGGTGACGCCGATGATCTCGTCTATCGCCCGCGGAGAGAAACCCGCCCCCACGCAGGCCCCGCCCGAGATGGGATTGGAGGAGGTGACATAAGGATAAGTGCCGTGGTCGACATCGAGCATGGTGCCCTGGGCGCCTTCCATCAGAATATGTTTGCGCTGAATGATGGCTTCCTGCACCAGCGAGGTTGATTCGTCCACTACCTGTTTTTTTATGGCATGAGCGTAACCCAGGTATTCATTGAGGATACTATCCAGGTCGTAGGAAACCTTCATGCCGTAATAATTGTTCAGTATCCACGATTTTTCGTCCAGGTTCCATTTGAGCTTGGCCTTAAAAACCTCCTGGTTGAAAAGGTCAGAGATGCGGATGCCGCGGCGGTTGTATTTGTCGACATAGCAGGGCCCGATGCCCCGGGAAGTGGTGCCGATGCGTCCGGCCTCCGCCTTTTTTTCCTGGGCGGAATCCAGATCTTTATGGTACGGGAAGATCACGTGCGCCTGGCCGGAAATGCGCAAATTGTCGCCGGAATGGCCTTGGGTTCGGAGGGATTCGATCTCTTGCAGCAAGACCGCGGGATCCACCACCACCCCGTTGCCGATCAGGCACATTACATTGGGATAAAAAATACCGGAAGGGATGAGATGAAGTTTAAAGGTGGTCTCCTTGATCACTACGGTATGCCCGGCGTTGTTGCCGCCCTGGTAGCGCACCACCAGGTCCACATCCCGGGCCAAAAGATCGGTTATCTTCCCCTTGCCTTCGTCGCCCCACTGGGTCCCTAATACCACCATCACTGACATGTTTTTATACCACCTTTATATGGAGCTCTTTTAATTGATGCGGATCCACCGTATCCGGCCCGCCGGTCAAAGGACAGAGCGCCGATTGGGTCTTGGGGAAGGCGATCACATCGCGGATACTTTCCATCCCTGCCAAAAGCATCACTAATCGATCCAGCCCCAACGCCACCCCGCCGTGCGGCGGCGCGCCGTAATCCAAAGCATCGAGCAGAAAACTGAACCGTAGATTGACCTCTTCTTCCTTGAGCCCCAGGATCTTGAAGATCTTATTCTGGATATCCCGGCGATGGATACGGATACTTCCCCCGCCGATCTCCTCCCCGTTCAAGACAAAGTCATAGGCCTGGGCCTTGATCTTGGCCGGGTCTTTGGCAAAGCGTTCTTCGATATCGTCCCACTCGCCTTGCGGCGCGGTAAAGGGATGGTGACGCGAAACCCAGCGCTTTTCGGTATCGGAATACTCGAAAAGCGGAAAATCCACCACCCAGAGAAAATGAAAACTGTTCTTATCGATAAGCTCGAGTTTGCGGCCCAGATCGGTGCGCACCGCGCCCAAAATGAGATTGGCCATATCCAGGGTGTCCGCGGCAAACAGCAATACGTCGCCGGCTTCGGCCTTGGCGCGGGTAAATATCAGGTTAAGCTCATCTTCTTTGAAGAATTTGGCAATGGGCGATCTGGGGCCTTCCGCCGTTATGACCATCCAGGCCAATCCCTTGGCTCCCATCCCTTTAGCGAAAGCTTCCAATTTATCGAGTTCGGTGCGGGAAAGCTTCCGCTCCCCGCCTTTCACGTTGATGCACTTGACCACTCCCCCCGCCGCCACGGTCTTGCTGAAAATACCTAACCCTGAATCGCGAACTAAGTCGGAAATATCGATAAGCTCCAGGCCGAATCTCATATCCGGTTTATCGGTGCCGAAGCGGTTCATGGCGTCATCCCAGGTCATGCGGGGGAAAGGAACATTGATGAGCGGAATGGTGATGCCGCGGTACAGGTCGATGTATTTTTCGAGCTCCTTGAGAGTGAACTGCATCAAGCCCTCTATAACATTGATGATCTCCTCGCGGGAAACAAAGGACATTTCGAGGTCGAGCTGGGTGAATTCCGGCTGGCGGTCGGCGCGCAGGTCCTCGTCCCGAAAACAGCGCACCACTTGATAATACTTCTCCATGCCGGCTACCATGAGGAGCTGTTTGAAAAGCTGGGGCGATTGCGGCAGGGCATAAAACTTGCCGGGATTAAGCCGGCTGGGCACCAGAAAGTCCCGCGCCCCTTCGGGGGTGGACTTGGTCAAGAATGGCGTCTCTATCTCTAAAAAGCCGAGCTCATCCAGATAATCGGAGACGGCCTTGGTCACCTTGTGGCGGAAGATCAGGTTTTCGCGCATCTTGTCCTTGCGCAGGTCGATATAACGGTATTTGAGGCGCACCATCTCATCGGGTTCGGTCGAGGGATCGGCGATCTCGATGGGCGGGGTCTTGCTGGTATTTAAGATCTCCAGATGATTGGCGGCCACCTCGATCTCCCCGGTCTTGAGCGCTTTATTTACCGTTTCAGGCGTTCGTTTTAATACTTTGCCCTGCACCTGGATCACGAATTCGCTGCGGAGATGCTCGGCCTCGGCGTGGAGCTTTTTATCCTCGCTTTTTATGACCACCTGCACCAGCCCCGACCGGTCGCGCAAGTCGATAAAGATCAGCCCGCCGTGATCGCGCCTCCTGTGCACCCAGCCCAAAAGGTAGACCTCTTTGTCTACTTCGGCTGCTGTAACTTCGCCGCAATTGTGGGTTCTGCGCACTTAGACCCTTCTCAAGTGAAGCTTTTTAATAAAGGGGTTTAAAAATCTTGAGGCGTTAAGAATTTCGATCCCAACAACCTTTTTGTTCTTATCCAACTCGACATTTACGCCTTCCGCCACCTCAACGAATCCCTCTTCCGGCCCTTTCTTGGTTACAATATAAAGCACGTCGCTGTCCAGATCAAAATGCACTTTGGGTTTTTTCATTTCTCAACCCACCTCCCGCTTTTAATTCGATTATCTTTTTGTCCGGTCTTTAAGGGATGGATGGTAATCACCTCGACCACTTTATTCTCCCAATCTTCTTTATAAGTCACGGCAAACACGCGGGTTTTTCCTTTGTATTTACCGCGCCCCAGAGCGATCAGATAATGAGTAATTGTATCATAATAGCGTTCCACGGCAAAGATTAAAATATCTTTTGCCAGATCATAAGGCAATTCCCTGATTTTAACCCGTTCCCTAAGGTGATTTGAATATTTAATTCGCCAAGCCATGCAGTTCTTCCGACAATTTATCGAAGGCAACTTCTTTTTGTTCGGCAGTTTTCATGTTTCTAAGTATGGCTGTTTTTTTGACCAATTCTTCTTCGCCGATAATATAAACATATTTTGCCGCCAAATGGTCGGCGGCTTTCATCTGCGCCTTTAGGGATTTCCCAAGATAATCCTGATCAGCTGTCAGCCCTTTCTCCCGGATCTTGGTTAAAAGCTCAAAACCGATCATTTGCGCTTCTTCACCCATTGCGGCAATGAATAAATCAATTTCTTTGACCCCTTGGTCTTCTCCTCTTTGTAAAGACATTTTTTGCATCACCTCTACCACCCTCTCTAGACCAATTGCAAATCCCGTTGCCGGAGTTGATTTACCTCCCAATTCTTCAACCAAATCGTCATAACGCCCCCCCCCGCACACTGCATTTTGGGCACCGAGTTGATTTGAAACAACCTCAAACGTTGTTCGCGTATAATAGTCCAATCCTCTTACCAATTGATCGTTAATTTGATAATTTACATTTAATTTTGATAGCGAAGATATCACCCTGTTAAAATGCATTTTACACTCATTGCATAATGAATCTTTTAATTTGGGGGCCAACTTTACAACATTTTGACAAGTCGGATTTTTGCAATCTAGTATTCTCAAGGGATTTGTCTCTAATCTTTTCGTGCAATCATGGCAGACCTGACGCTGATTTTTCTCAAAATATCTTTTTAATTCATTTATGTAGTTTGGTCGACAATTCTTGTCCCCTACTGAATTGATATTTATCACCAAATCGTTAAGGTTGAGCTTGTTAAATATTTTCGAGGCCATATAGATAATTTCTGCGTCAACTAAAGGATTATTCGATCCGAATATTTCTACTCCAATTTGATGAAATTGCCTATAACGACCTGCCTGTTGTCTTTCATAACGAAACATTGGCCCTTGATAATACAATTTTAACTGTTGATTCTGTTGTAACAGATTATCTTCAATTATTGCTCTTACAACGGGAGCGGTTGCTTCCGGACGAAGGGTTAGGGAACGATTGCTTCGATCATGAAATGTGTACATCTCTTTTGAAACAATATCAGTTTCTTTGCCTATTGAACGAGAAAAAAGGTCGGTAGATTCAAAGATGGGGGGACGAATTTCGCGATAGTTAAAAAGCTCAAATATCTCCCGGCAGGTTTTTTCTATCTTTTGCCAGATATCAATCTCACTTGGCAAAATATCACGGGTTCCGCGTGGTCTTTGATATTTCACGAAAGAATTATACTATTTCTGCCTCTGCCTGGCTACCTCGAACATCACGATGGCCGCCGCTACCGAGGCATTGAGGGAATTGACCTTGCCGTGCATGGGGATCTTGACCAGAAAATCGCACCGTTCGCGGACCAGCCGCGACAGCCCCTGGCCCTCCCCACCCACCACCAAGGCCAGCGGCAATTTAAAATCCGCCTTATCAAAGACCGCTTCCCCTTCCTCGTCCAGGCCAAAAACCCAGATCCTCTGCTCTTTCAATTTAAGTATGACATCGTTCAAATTATTGACCCGCGCCACCGGCAGGTGCATCAGCGCTCCGGCCGAGGTTTTGGCTACGGTCTCGGTGAGGCCCACCGCTCTTCTTTTTAGCGTCACCACCCCGTGCGCTCCCGCCGCCTCCGCGGAACGGATGATGGCGCCCAGGTTATGGGGGTCTTCTATTTGGTCCAGCAATACAATGAAAGGTAGCTGGTCCCGGGCCTGGGCGGCAGCCAAAATATCCTCCACCTCAACGTATTCGTGGGCAGAGGCAAAAGCGACCACTCCCTGGTTTTTTGAAGATTGGCTGATGCGGTCCAAGGCTTTCTTGTCGACGAATTCAAAGATCACCCTGGCCTGCTTGGCCAGATCGATGATCTCGGTAAGCCCTCCGGCGGCTTTGGATAGCAGGATCCTATTTATGGGCTTTTTTGCTTTTAGCGCTTCGAGCACCGGTTGGCGCCCGATCAGCATTTCCGACATCGGTTTTACCCTCCTTATAAACCAGACCGCAAAGCAGCAGGACCTGGGGG
This sequence comes from Candidatus Saganbacteria bacterium, assembly GCA_016223205.1. Taxonomy (GTDB): domain Bacteria; phylum Margulisbacteria; class WOR-1; order XYC2-FULL-46-14; family WPAF01; genus JACRPM01. The sequence goes on along the minus strand of JACRPM010000014.1, from coordinate 32,201 downwards.
ACCAGGGTTAGAAAGTTCCGGTTCACGATTATCCCCGAAAAGACCATGGTCCAATTGTAGGTGAAAACGTAAAGGAATGAGAAGAACAATATCGCCAGAGCAGTCGACCAAAATAGGTATTTCTTCTCCGTGGTAAAGATCTGCTTATAATAGAATATTATAACCAGCGCCCACAGGCCGAACAGCAGATGCCAGTTTCCGGAAAGAAACATCTTTTCAAGGACTTTCGGGATGGTTTCCGGATGGAAGGTAAAGCCGCTGATCATTCCCGCCAAAGAAAAAGTCGGTTCATTGCCGACCGATAATCCGAAAACTTGCTTAAATATTATCCAGGGGCCGATGAGGACAAGGAAGGGAGCCAAGTAATAAAGAACAAGAATGAATTCTCGTTTAAATTTAACCGCGTATTTATTCGCGGATAGGATGGGAATGACCAGTAAAAATAAACCAATAAAATAAAATACCATCCCCTCATCCTTTACCCAAGCACTTAAAGCGGCCAGCACGGCCGATAGGATCAGCATTTTTGTGTCCTTTGTTTTGATGAATTGATAAAGGTAGACCACCGCCGCCAGAAAATATGCCCCCACTACAAAATCGGCGTATTCTATCGTGGCGTGATAGACCAAAAGTGGAAGAGTTGAAAGCAGAAAAGTAAAGAATAGAGAAGTCAGTCGGCTTTGTTCCCGCCGCAGAGCGTAATAAAAGACGATCAACATGGACAGAAAATAAAGCGGGAAGATGACTTTCATCAACGCGTCATTCCAGCCTCCCTGGAGGATGTAAGTAAAGGTCTCGAGCAGGGGAAGATGCAAGGGATATTGTTTCATGCCTCCGCCCAGAAAATAGGGGTGCGCGCGATCGAGCGGTATCCCGCCTAGAAAATAAAATATTTTGGCCCTTAGCGAGAAGTTCCATAAGGCATCCCACCCCACCACCGGCTTGACCAGGGCTTCGTAGAAGACGTAGAGGACTTTGAGGCCGATCGCTGCGGTCAGAAGGAATGTAGGGACAGGGCTTGTCCCTGTCCGTAGATTTCGGACACCCACGAGGGGTGTCCCTACTGCCCGAATTCGGGCGCCCATAAAGGGCGCCCCTACAAACCCGACTAACACCACCACCCACGGCAAAATTATCCCCCAAAGGTTGAATTTGATCCCTAACAACGAATACAAGAACATCTGCAGGGTCAGCAAGCCCGTGCCGATCAGGTATCCTATCGCCAATTTTTCCAATAGTTTCATCGTTTGGCCACCCAATAGGTCTGCACGAACAATTCGGCCCCCGCGATCGGCTCGACATTAATGCCTATGATATATTCGGCGTCGGCCTCTGCGGTTTGATTTAGCGGCGCCGCATAATAATTCCACATCATACCGGAATATTGGTCGAGATCCATCCTTACCGAGACCGGAGCCGACCTGGGAACCTGGCTATGTACGAACTCAACGAACGAATAAAAACCGACCGGTGGTACCTGGCTGCGTTTTTGCGCCAGGGTCTTTCCGCCGAATTTATCCCGGTCTTCGGAAAAATATGCGAGATAAGAAAAGGAGCGGATTATTTCGAGAATTATCCAGAACAGCAATAACGCCATAATGCCCGCTCGGCCGACTTTTTCCCAATTTAGCTTATATTTGAACCATAGCACGTAAGCGTAACCCGCGATGAACAGGCCGACCAGGAGATAAATGATGATAATTACCGGGTTCCCATTGAGCAGCGGGCCGGTAATATTGTTCACCGTGCGGGGAAGCAGAGGCTCGACTTGAAAAAGCTCCGCCCAAAGATCAGACATTTATCAGGGCTTCTTCAAAGATGCCCAGGGCCTGGTCGATCTCGGCTTTCTTTACTATAAGCGGCGGAATAAAGCGGATCACCGTGCCGTCCGCTCCGGTAGAGATGAGCACCAATTGTTTGGTCAAACAATAATTGACCGCTTTCTTGACATAGTCGGAATCCCCGAAATCCACGCCCACCATCAATCCCAGCCCGCGCACTTCCTTGATGACCGGATATTTCTTTTGCAGATCTTTTAGTTTCTTAATAAGATACTTGCCCAGCTTGGCGGATTTTTCAACCAATTTTTTTTCTTCGATCACCTGGATAGTGGCCACCGCCGCCGCGCAGGAGACCGGATTTCCGCCAAACGTGGAGCCGTGCGCCCCGGGGGACCATTTGTCCATGATCTCGCCTTTGGCCAGGCAGACTCCCAGGGGAAAACCGGAAGCAACCCCCTTGGCCAGGGCCACGATGTCGGGAACCACCCCAAAATGCTCGGCCGCGAACCATTTGCCGGTGCGCCCCACCCCGGTCTGCACTTCGTCCAATATCAAAAGGGCCGAGTATTGATCGCAAAGCTTGCGCAGGGCTTTAAGGAAATCAATCCCTACCATCTTATAACCGCCCTCACCCAAAATGGGCTCCACAATGACCCCGGCAATGGCTTTGGTTTTTAATAATTCCTCCACCCGAACCAGATCGAAAGGTGAAATATATACTTCCGGCAGGAGCGGTTCATATCCGTCCCGGTACTTCATCTTGGAAGTGGTTATAGAAAGCGCTCCCAGCGTCCGCCCGTGGAATGCCCCTTCAAAGGCGATGATCCCGGGTTTGTTTTGGGTGTATTTGGCCAGCTTGATCGCGGCTTCTACCGCCTCGGACCCGCTCTGACAGCAGAATATCTTGGCGTTCTCGAAAGGTGCGATCTTTTTAAGCTCTTCCCCCAATTTTATATAGGGTTCGTAAAGCGCCACCCCGATGCAGATGTGGATCAGCTTTTTTAATTGTTCGGCTGCGGCTTTGACCACTTTGGGATGGCAATGGCCGGTAGAGGCGGCGGCAATGCCCGAAGAAAAATCCAGGTATTGCCGGCCGTCGGTCCCCGTCAAATAACAGCCCTTTCCCGATACCACGCCGAAATCCGCAAAGTACCGGCCCAGGACCGGAGAAAGAACAGTTTTAAATCGTTCCAACATTTCGCTCATGCTTTTATTATACATCAATTATTGTTATACTTCTTACATGAGATTCGTCCCGGTTCTACTGGCGGTTTTATTATTTTCGGTTTCGGCCAATGCGGACTTCGTGCCCGGCGAAATAGTCGTTAAGTTCAAGGAAGGCATCCGCGCCGCGGAGGTTTCCCCCTCGATAGAGAATTTACATCGGAAATTCAAGATCGAAAAGATCGAGCGCGGGATAAAAGATATATTACCGGTCTCCGCCGCAGAAAAAGCCCGCCCTCACGATCTTTCCCGGATCTACCAGATCAAATTCCCGGCCGATGTTGACGTTGAGCAGGCCGTTAGGGAATATCAGAAGGATCCCGCGATCGAGTTCGCCGAGCCCAATTACATCTACCGGGCCCAGGTAGAGCCGAACGACCCGCGTTATGGGAGCCAATGGAATTTCCCCAAGATCGACGCCCCCGCCGGTTGGGATATTACCACCGGCGAAGGATCATCCGTAAAGATCGCCATCCTCGATACCGGCATCGATTACACCCACGAAGACCTGGGCTCCAAGGTCGACCTGGGATATGATTTCGTGAACGACGATAATAATCCCATAGACGATAACGGCCACGGCACCCATGTTTCCGGCATCGCCTCCGCCGTCACCAACAACGGGATCGGTGTGGCCGGGACCAGCTGGTCGGCGCGCCTGCTGGCGGTAAAGGTGCTCGATTCCGGCGGGGGGGGCACATCTTTAGGCATCGCCAACGGTCTCAATTACTGCCTGGGTCGGGGCGTGCAGATCATCAACATGAGCTTTGGGGATTCGATGTCCAGCTCGACCATTAAGGCCGCTACCGATAACGCCAATGCGGCCGGAATATTGCTGGTCGCCGCCGCGGGCAACAACGACAGCAGCGAGCCCTTTTATCCCGCGGCCTATGATTATATTATCTCGGTGGCCGCAACCGACCAGAACGACCTGCGTTCGGTCTGGGGAACGGGTTCAGCCAGCAATTACGGCACTACGGTGGACGTCTGCGCCCCGGGAACTACTATCTTGAGCACCTATCTTTCCAATTTTTATCTCAATAAGAACGGCACCTCCATGGCCTCCCCGCATGTGGCGGGACTGGCCGCTTTGGTTTTGGCCCGCAATCCCGCGTTTTCCTCAACCCAGATCCGCAGCCGTATCATCAACAACTGCGACAACATCGACGCGCTCAATCCGGGATATGCGGGGCTTTTGGGCGCGGGACGCATTAATGTAGCCAAAGCGCTGGGAAAACCTTTAGCCGGTTTGACCGCGCCTGCCTCCGGCAGCTACCACGCTGGGACGGTAACGATCAGCGGCACCGCGGCCGGCAGCGAATTCGACCATTATATCCTGTCACTGGGGCTTACCACCGCCGGCACTCTGGAAAATATTTTCACCGGCGCTACCGCGGTAACCGCCGGGACTCTTTACCAATTGAATTCCACCTCTTACGCGGACGGCTTTTATCGGTTAAAGCTCGAAGCGGTGAGCACCGGCAGCCAAACTACCGAGGCCACGGTTGATTTCCATATCGACAATACGGCCCCCACCGCCGAGGTCGCCTCCCCCGCCGAGGGCGCGGCGGTTTCGGGAAATATCCCGATCAACGGCACCGCTTCGGATGCGGTTTTTTCATATTATATGCTGGAGTATAAAAAAACTTCGGAAACCTCCTTTATCCGCATTTCTTCTTCGGGAACGGCAGTAACCGCAAACACCCTGGGGAACTGGAACACCACCGGGCTTACCGGAAATTATGCGCTCCGCCTTACGGTCGCCGACCTTGCCGGCAACACCGCCATTGTTACGCGCAATCTTATTGTCGGCGCGGGCACGTCCGAGGCCCAGGCGGTGGTCACCAATCGCCCGGCGGCCTCTCCCAACCCTTTCAACCCGGCCGCCCAGAGCACCGCCTATTTTGCCTACAACCTGGAGGACAATTACTCCACCACCATTTATCTTTTTAACCTAAGCGGAAATTTGGTCTGGCAAAAAAGCTTCGGGGCGGGCGAGCAGGGAGGGAAAGCCGGAGCTAACCTGGCACCCTGGAACGGCTTGAACCTCTTCGGGGAAATGGTAGAGGGCGGGGTTTATCTTTTTAAGATCGTGGCCCAAAGCGGCGGGAGCAAGAAAGTCATCGGCTCGGGGAAGATCATCATCCTGCGCTAGTCCTCATCCCGCCCTTCGGGCACCCTTCTCCACTTCGTGGAGAAGGGGTAATACATTTTGCTGACCAATCTCCTTTTATTGATTGCCCCTCTCCATCTCTGATGGAGAGGGGAAGGAATTCGCCGAAGGCGAAGGAAGGGGTGAGGCTAGAAGTTTAGCGTGCCCTCGAAACTTAACAGGTTGGCTTTGAAATTATCCAGCGCCCTTAAATTATTTATGAAGTTCACCAATTTGTAGGAGGCGGTGAGCAGTACCCCGCTCAAGACGGGATTATCTTGCGGAATGTTGAAATTCAAACTAAAAGTGTTGGTGGTCTTTTTATAGTCGATCGAAGGGATCACCCCGCCGGCCTGCACCTCGCCCTTATTATCTTCCTCGTCCAGGTTCCACACAAGCTCTCCCCAATCCACCCGCCACCCGGTGCGCACCCCGATCGTCGATTTGGGCCGGTTCTGGCCGGCGCTGCTGGTCACCTTGAGATTATAATCGCCGGTCGAGGACAGGTAGGAGTAAGGAGAGAAAGTAACGCGGAGCTTGCTGGTCTGGGCGGTAGATTCAAGCTTCGCCCCGTCGGTAACGTTTAAATAATTTTCCTGGGTAAAACCGGGCGTCAAGCTCACCTGGGATAATGGGGTGAGAGTTAAATCATAATTCTGGGTGAGAGTATTGGTGTCGGTATTCGATTCCAAAGTTCCCAGCGGTGTGGTGGCGGTGCGGTAGAAGTAAGAAAAATTCGTGTTGAATTTCACCTTTTCGGCCTGGATAGGCGCCCAGTCGGCGGTGTAGTTATTGGATCGTCCCTTGCTCTCCCGGCCGGTATCGGAAACGGTATGGTCTTCCGAATAAGCCCAGCCGGTGTTGATCGTGCCGATGGGCGTGGCCCGGACATTGGTGGCGGTGCGCTCGGTCAAAGGATTCTTGCCGCCGGTGACCACGCTGGGGGTTTCTTGGCGGTTATAATCGGCCGAAGTCGAGAAGCGTTCCATGGGTGTCAGGTCCATGTGATAGGTGGTGTTCTTGGTGTTGAGGAAATTGGGCGTGGGCAGGCGGGTCTCGGCCACATGGTCTATTAATTTGACATAGGTGACCCATTTCTGCACCCGCGGGAAGGTTAGATCGACCGAAAGGTCGTAGGAATTGTCCCGGGTAAGTGAGTGCGCGGTCTCGGCTTCGGTGGTGGCTTTGACTATGGTGACCGGCTCCGAAATAGCGTAATCCCATCCCAGTTTCACTCGTTCGGTGATCCCCATACCTTGATTGGTATGGAAATAATCGGAATTGTTCTTGGTCAAGGTCAGGCGGTTTTCGGAAAGGGAACGGCGGCCGTCGTATTTTTGGTCGTAAGTAAAGATGCCGCGTTTATAGCCGGCCGGCGCGGCCGAAAGCGAGTAATTATTAAGGGTCGAATCGGCGGTATAAGGGCCGGTGGTCGAGGTGGGATCGGCCCGATCGCCCAATACTTCGGAATTCCTCATGTTAAAATCCAAAGCGACCAGGTCCAGCGGGTTCATGCCCACGTTATAATCCCGGTCGTAATTATGGGTAAAGGTCTTCTGGGTGGTGCCGAAAGGATTGTTGGTTTCCCGGTAAGCCAGGGAGGTCTTGAAATTCCATAATTTCTGCGGCGCCAGGTTGGCGGAAAAATCTTGGTAATTAGACCCCACGCCGATAGCGGTCCCCCCCAGCGGATTGAAGTCGAAGCCGATGCGCTTGGCGTTGTGGGCCACGGAAATATCTCCTACCTTGCTCACCACGCTGTATTTGTAGGCGGAGTCCGCTTTCTCCGTCTGGCCGAACGCCGCACCAGAGGGATCGGGATAGCTGTATTCGGCGCGCACCGCGTCCGCCGAGGTCACGGTGATGTAATAAAAGCTCACCACACCCTGGGTATAATCGATGATGTAATCGATATCGCGGTTGCGCAGATACTGGTTCACATATATTTTTTCCGATCCTTCCACCACCTTGGTGGGGGTGCCGGGGCTGTTCAAGGTGATCCGGGTGGTGGGCGCGGTGATTACCACCGCTTCGATAGTTGAGATCTGCGGGATCACCTGATCGGTGCGGGACCGGGCGAAATTTCCCGAAAATCCCAGAAGCTCTCCATACTTGAAGTCCGCGTCAAAACCGGTGACATCCTGCGCCATATCTCCCCCGGTGGGCGCGGTGGGCGGCACATACTGGAAGGTCACCGAAAAATTCTTATTGGCCGGCAGTTCCTTGTTGAAAGTTATGTACGGAGTATCCTTGTAATAATTGATGGAATAGCCCAGATCCAAGGCATTGGCCTCGAACGAGCTGTTGCGCACATATTTGGTGGTGATGGGGGAGCCGGCATCCCAGACCTCTACCACCTCGGCGCCCGGCACCAGGTTCACATAATTTTTTATATAGTATGGCCCGCGTCCCCCGTCGCCGGCGGCAGTATATCGGCCCACGATGGCTTTCTTATAAGTATAGAGAACCGTGACCTCGCCGGACCCGGCGGTCAGCATTTTAATGGTGCTGGTGGCGTAGCCGTCGGAGCGGTCCGCCCGATCGTTGATAAAGGCCAGCAGGGCGGGCGGGCTCACGTCCACCAATCCGGTGATGGGGTTCACTTCGGCCGAGGGCACCGCGTAGTCCACGCCCTCAACCAGTGTCACCCCTGCCCTGGTCAAGATCAGCGACTTGGCCTGCTGGGTGAGCTCATCCTGGTTTAGCATGGGGAGGTGGCTCAAATAAATGGTGTTATCGTTGGCGGCCAGCTGGGATTGGGTAAAGGCCTCCACCAGATCCGCGGTGGCGGCTCCCACGCTTTTCTTAGCCGATTCCCGCAGGTAGGTCGCGCCCACCGTCAGCTCCGGCTTGTATTTGGGCGGAGGGGGCGGCGGCGGCAATTCGAAGATGCGGCGCCGGTAGCGGGCTTTGATAAAGGAAGTATTTGAAACGTTGTAGTTAAACATCAGGCGTCCCGAATCATAATCAATATAATAATCAAAATCACGTATTACCAGGCGGTCGTTGACGTAGACCTTCTCGGAGCGCAGGATCAGGTTCTGGTTGGACAGGGAGTAAGGGCCGCGACTGCCCATCCCCGAAATAATATCCGCCGTCGATTCGGTCCGGGGGTAGGTATAAGAGACGGTCAGTGGGTCGGAAGCGGTGGGCATTACCGGCAGCAGCAGAGTAATGAGTCCCTCGTCGTATTTGATGGTATATTCTTCGTTCTTGCGCAGGACCTGTCCCCGGAAAGTCAGGGTTTCTGAAAAGATATTCACGGGGATGTGGCGCAGGCGATAGCGCCCGCTGCTTTCTTCTTCCAGTATCTCCTCCTGGGTCTGCGATATCATCACGGCTTCGGGGGTTGCCGCAGGCCGCGGCTGGGTTACCGCTTCCATCGTGGCCAGGATCTCCAGCTTTCCGGCGATCTTCTTGATCTCTTTCTGGGTCGCGTCATAATCTTTGCGCGCCTCCGCGATCAGTTTTTTCAGGTTGATCAGCCGTTTTTGATCCTTTTGGGCCGAGGGGACCTTGGAATACAGGTAACGGATGTTGTTTTTCAACTGTTCGGACTTGAACTCCAATTCATTCAGCCGCTCCTGCTCGGCCGGAGTGATCTCGATCTTTTCCACCGTACCGGTTATCATCTGCCCGCTCAAAGGCAGTCCGGCTCCACCGGTGGGGAAGCTTTCAGAGGTGGAGGCGATCACTTCTGTGGGTTCGGGCGCCTTTTTGCCCCACGAAGTGGGATCCACCTTAAATCTTCCCTGCACCCCGAAAAAGTCCTTCTTGGAAAGCGCCGGGAAGAACAGGTCTAATAGATTGGTGTACTCAAAACTGTAGGTGAACTCGTCCGCCGTGGTTAGGATGCGGGTAAAAGTGACTTTGCCCTCAAGATAATCAATGAGGTAGTCCACCCCGCGCACCAAAAGCACCCGGTTCAATTCGAGTCGTTCCGATCCTTCTACGATCGAGCCGTGGCCCAAACTATAAGGCCCCTTGGTGTTGTTGCCGACCTGCTTGGTCAACCCCTGCACCTGGCTTTTAAGCTTGGCGGAAGGCACCGCGATGAAATCATATCCCTCATCTTTGCTCGTGATCATCATGCCGTTTAGGTATTTGCTCACCGTGGTGAACTCGTTGCCCGAAAAATTGGCGGTAAAATCCCCGAAGGTCAGCTCGTGCTTGTTGTCGTAATTTACTTTAACGTCGTAAAGGTCGGGGGATTCGGGCTGCTGCTGCACGTCGTAGGAGACCGAAAGCTTTTCATTGAGCTGGGCCAGTATCTTAAGCTGCAACCTCTCTTGCCAGGGGCCGCCGGTAACGTTGGGGGAGAACCCTCCCAGGTGGGTGACCCCTAAAAAATAGTTGGACTGCGGATCGACCTTGGCGTCGCGGTATTCCCACTTTTTAAAGCCGGTGACATCTATTTTGGGATAGGTTTCTCCAAAGGCGATCGATCCTAATAATATCAGCAGCAACAAGGCGCCAAGTCGTCGGACCATCGCTTGCGATATTAACAAACCAAAAGTGGGATGTCAAAGGAAAAAACTAGGAGAATTTCTTTATTGCCAGGACCGCATTATGCCCGCCGAAACCGAACGAGTTGGAGATGGCGGCGTTCACTTTCAGTTGTCGGGCTTTATTGGGGACGTAATCCAGATCGCAGAATGGATCGGGAACTTCTTGGTTGATGGTGGGAGGGATGATCCCGTTCACGATAGTTAAGGCCGTGGCGATCAGCTCCACCGCGCCCGCCGCCCCCAAAAGATGCCCGATCATGGATTTGTTGGAGCTGATGGCTAACTTTTTGGCGTGGTCGCCAAAGGCGGCCTTGATGGCCATGGTCTCGTATTTGTCGTTTAAATCCGTCGAGGTGCCGTGAGCATTGATGTAATCGATCTCCTCGGGCTTTAATTTGGCATCCTTAAGCGCCGCTCGAATGGCCCTCACCGCTCCCTCTCCTCCCGGCGCCGGCGCGGTAATATGATGAGCATCCCCGCTCATCCCGTATCCGGCCATTTCCGCATAGATCTTGGCTCCCCGGGCTTGGGCATGCTCAAGGGTTTCGAGTATCACTACCCCTGCTCCTTCGCCCATCAAAAAGCCGTCCCGTTTGCCGTCAAAGGGCCGAGAGGCCCTAAGCGGCGAATCGTTAAACCCGGTGGTCAGCGCCCGCGCGGCGCAGAAACTGCCGATACCCAAAGGACAAATAGCGGCTTCGGCTCCGCCGCAAACCATCGCTTCCGCATCCCCGCGTTCCAATATCCTAAAGGCGTCGCCGATCGAATGGGTCCCGGTGGCGCAGGCGGTGGAAACGCACGAGTTGGGCCCTTTGGCCCCCAGATGAATAGAAGTGATACCCGCCGCCATGTTGGTGATGTCATAGGGAACCGTAAAAGGTGAAAGACGGCTGGGACCCTTTTCTTTCAATATATAAGCCTGCTGTTCCAGAAAATCGATCCCCCCGATGCCGGAACCTATTAAAACCCCGATCCGATCGGCATTTCCTCCGTCGATCTTGAGACCGGCGTCTTCCACCGCTAATTTTGCGGCCGCTACGGCCAACTGGATAAAACGCACCAGCTTAAGGGCTTCTTTTTTATCCATGAATTTTCCGGGCTCGAAATCGGTTATTTCCGCCGCGACCTGGCAGGTATAGCCCGCGGGATCGAAACGGGTGATGCGGCCGGCGCCGTTTTTCCCGGCGACCAGATTATCAAAGAATATTTTATGGCCGATGCCTATAGGGGTCGCTGCTCCCAGGCCGGTCATTACCACCCGGTTAGGCATTCGCTTCCTCCGCCTCTTTTACCAATTCTTCGATGATCTTACGGGCCGGCTTGATAGAGCGGTCTTTTATCTTGGCGACATTAGCGCCGGAAAAAACTATGCCGTTCTCGATATCGCCCTGCTGGGAATTGATCAAGGCCTTGATGATGCAGTATTCCAACGAACAGCTCTTAAGGCAAAAATCACAACCCACCGGCTTGGGCGCCTGCTTTTTGAGGATCTTTTCCACAAAGGCGGTCTTGATGGCGCGCCCCGGCATCCCCACCGGGGAGGTTATCAGGACGATATCCTCCTCTTTGGCGGTCTGGTAACGGTGTTTATATTCCGGCGCGGCGTTGCATTCATCGGTCAAGACGAACCGGGTGGCGATCTGCGCGGCGGAAGCCCCCATTTTAAAAACTTCCGCCATGCCCGCGCCGTCGTATATTCCCCCGCCGGCAATGATGGGGATCTTAACCGTTTGAACGACTTCGGGCAGGATATCGGAAAGCGGCCGGTCGGTGCCCAAATGCCCTCCCGCTTCTCCGCTCTCCACCACCACCGCTGCCGCCCCGAATTTTTCCGCGATCGCGGCCAAACGTCCGGTGGAAACGATGGGAACGATCGGGACGTTGTTTTCCCGGCCGATCTTGAAGATATCCCGTGAAAAACCGGCGCCGGTGAAGATGAGGTCGATCTTCTCGGCGACCGCGGTCTGCACGATCCCCAAAAATTCCCGCGCCGCGAACATGATGTTAATGCCCAGCAAACCCATCCCACCCGAGAGCTCCCGGGCCAGGCGGATCTCGCGGGTCAATTCATCAAAAGCCAGCCCCGAGGCGCCGATCACGCCCACCGCGCCGCAGGCCGCCACCGCCCCGGCCAGGCGCCCGGTCGAGATGCGCACGGCCATGCCTCCCTGCACGATGGGTATCTGGGCGGATAATCCGCCGATATTTAAATTCGGAAGCTTCATGTTTTGCCTATTTCTTGCTGTGGGCCATCACGTAACTCACCGTGTCGCCCACGCTCTTGATCTTTTCCGCGTCTTCATCCGGGATCTCGGTGCTAAAGGCCTCTTCGAGCGCCATTACCAGCTCAACCGTATCCAAAGAGTCGGCGCCCAGATCGTCCACGAATGAGGATTCTCTCTTGATCTCGGATTCAGAGACCCCCAACTGCTCCACCACCACTTTTTTTACCTGTTCAAAAACTTGGTTCTCGTCCATCGTTTCACCTCCTAGGTATTCATTAACATTCCGCCGTTAACGTTTAAGACCTGCCCGGTAATGTAATCCGCCGCCGGACAAGCTAAAAATAACACGGCCTGCGCAATATCTTCCGGGGTCCCCATCTTGCCCAAAGGTATCTGGGCCAGCATCGCTTTTTTCACCTCTTCGGACAACTTATCGGTCATGGCGGTAGCGATGAATCCGGGAGCCACCGCGTTGACGCACACCTTGCGGCCCGCCAGCTCGCGGGCCATGGTCTTGGTGAAGGCGATCACCCCTCCCTTGCTGGCCGCATAATTGGCCTGGCCGAAATTCCCCATCTCCCCTACGATCGAGGCGATATTGATTATTTTACCAGACCTTTGCTTCATCATTAAAGCGGAAATTACTTTGGTGCAGTTAAAGACCCCGGTCAGGTTCACCGCCAGCACCGCATCCCAGTCTTCTTTCTTCATGCGCAGCAGCAATCCATCCTTGGTGATGCCGGCGTTATTGACCAAAATATCGATCTTCCCCATCGCGGTTACGGCCTGGCTCACGCCCTGCTCCACATCGCACAGGTCCGCCACGTTGGTCTTTAACGCCAGGGTCTTGACCCCCAGGGATTTGATCTCCTCGGCGGTCTGGTTGGCTAATTCCAAATTAATATCCGAGACCACGATATCGGCGCCTTCATTGGCCAAAGCCAGGGCTATGGCCTTGCCGATCCCCTGCGCGGCTCCGGTCACCAGGGCCGTTTTTCCCTTAAGCTTCGTCATATGTTTTAACTCCCACCTGGGGGTCGATCTTTTTGATCAAACCCGAAAGAACTTTTCCGGGCCCGACCTCGACGAACTCCCCTATCCCTTCCGCGATCATTTTCTTGACCGAATCTTCCCATAAGACCGAGCCGGTCACCTGTCTTATCAGAAGATCCCGGATCTTTCTTCCCTCGGTCACATATTCTGCGGTCACATTATCCATTACCGGAATTGAAGCATCCTTGATCTCGATCTGGTCCAGTTCACCTGCCAGCTTTACTGCCGCCGGCTCCATCAGCCGGCTGTGGAACGGCGCGGAAACCATAAGCGGGATCACTTTTTTGGCTCCGGCCTCTTTAAGCTTCTGCCCGGCCAGCTGGACCGCTTCCGCTTTCCCAGAAATGACCACCTGGCCCGGGCTGTTGAAATTGGCCGGCTGTACTCCTCCGACTTGCCGGCAAATTTCCACTATTTTATCACGGGATGCGCCCAAAACGGCCGACATAGCCCCTTGTCCCAAGGGTACCGCCTCCTGCATGAACTTGCCCCGCAGATAGACGATCTTCACCGCATCCCTGAAAGCCAAAGATCCCGCCGCCACCAGCGCCGAATATTCCCCCAGCGAATGTCCGGCTACCGCATCCGGTTTCCTTTTCAAATGTTCATAAGCGGCTACGCTTACCGTTAAAATGGCCGGTTGAGTGATCTCGGTCTTCTTCAACTCTTCCTCCGGCCCCTCCAAACAAATCTTTTTGATATCAAAACCCAAGATCGCGTTGGCCTCATCTAACCGGCCTTCCGCCAATCCCTTCCCCATCCCTAAAAACTGCGACCCCTGTCCGGGAAAAACGAACGCGGTCTTCAACCCCGCAGTTCCTTTATTTTCCGGGTCAAAGCCGGCACCACTTCCAGGCAATCGCCCACGATGCCGTAAGTGGCCACTTTAAAGATCGGCGCGTCGGGATCTTTGTTGATAGCTACGATGTTGTCCGAGTCCTGCATGCCCACCAGGTGCTGGATCTTGCCGGCGATCCCGCAGGCGATATAAAGCTTGGGAGCTACCGTTTTCCCCGTCTGCCCTACCTGATGGTGGGCCGAGATCCAGCCCGCATCCACCGTGGCGCGCGAGGCGCCCACCGCTCCGTTCAAAACCGCCGCCAGCTCTTCCACTATCTTAAAATTCTTGGGGTCCCCTATCCCCCGTCCGCCCGAAATAATGATCTCCGCCTCTTGTAAGTTGACCTTCACCGACTCGTCCTTGACGATCTGCAAGATCTTTACCAACAGATCTTCCGCATTGATAGTCGGCTTGAATTTAATAACTTTTGAATTTTGATTTTTAACTTTTGACTTCCGGAAGACCTTCGGTCTTACGGTAGCCATTTGCGGACGATGGTTGGGCGTGATGATGGTGGCCATGATATTGCCGCCAAAAGCCGGACGCGTCTGGAGCAATATCTTCTTCTCCGGATCGATAGCCAGCCCCGTGCAGTCCGCCGTAAGCCCCGCGTTGAGGCGGATGGCCATGCGCGCCGCCAGATCCCTCCCCTGGGTTGAGGCTCCGATCAGCATGATCTCCGGCTTATATTGTTTGATGAGCTCCACTACCGCCCGGGTATAGGGCGCGGTGCGGTATTCTTTAAGTTCGGGATGGGTCACCAGATATACATTAACGGCACCGTGATCGAAAAGCATTTGGACCTGGCTTTCGATCGCCTCATCGCCGGCCAAAACGGCCGAAACCTCGGATCCCAGGTCCGCCGCCAGTTTTTGCGCTTCGGACAAGAGTTCCAGCGCCACCGATTGCACTCGGCCGTCCCGCTGTTCGGCAAAAACCCAGATACCTTTATGTGCTGCAATATCGGCCATTAGATCACTTTTTGCTCCTTCAATTTGCCGACCAGAGCGGTCACCATTTCATCAACCGAGCCGGACAGCATCTCGCCTCCGCCCTTTTGCGGCGGGGCGAAGATCTTTTTGACCCGGGTGGGCGAACCCTTAAGCCCGCATACCGCGGGGTCGGCCATAATATCGGCCGCGGAAAGCGTCTTGATCTCCGCTTTCTTGGCTTTCATCAATCCTTTGAGTGAGGGCAGACGCGGCTCGTTCAACTGCTTGACCACCGTGATCACGCAGGGAGTGGGCAATTCCACCACTTCATTGGCTTCTTCCAGCATTCTTTCCACCTTGGCTTTAGCCCCCTCCACTTCGACCTTCACCGCGAAGGTGGCCTGGGGAAGGTTGAGCCATTCGGCGATGCCGGGACCCACCTGGGCGGTATCCCCATCGATGGCCTGCTTGCCGCAAAAGATGATATCGAATTTGCCCAGTTTCTTTAAGGTTTGCGCCAGGGTGTAAGAGGTAGCCCAGGTATCGGAGCCGGCAAAAGCGCGGTCGGAGACCAGATAGGCCTCATCCACACCCATAGCGAGACATTGTTTAAGAGCTTCGACCGCCTGCGGGGGCCCCATGGTGACGACCGTGACCTTGCCTCCGTGTTTTTCGCGCAGGCGCAGGGCCTCTTCCACCGCGTTCTCGTCAAACGGATTGACGATCGAGGGCACGCCTTCGCGGATAAGGGTGTTGGTCTCGGGATTGATCCTAACTTCGGTGGTATCGGGGACCTGTTTTATGCAAACCGCTATTTCCATTTATTCTTTCTGGTTGCTTTCCTTGACAAGGGAGAGACCGATCTGGTTGCGCTGGATCTGGTTGGTGCCTTCGTAGATCTGGGTGATCTTGGCGTCGCGCATCATCTTCTCCACCGGATATTCGCGCATGTAGCCGTAGCCGCCCAAAAGCTGGACGGCGTCCACTGTTACCCGCATGGCCACATCCGAAGCAAAGAGCTTGGCCATGCTGGATTCCTTGGTGTAATCCTTGCCTCCCGCGTCGATCGAACGCGCCAAAGCATAGGTCAAGGCCCGGGCGGCCTCGACCTCGGTGGCCATGTTGGCCAGCATGTGCTGTACGGCTTGGATGGTGATGATGGGTTTGCCGAATTGGATTCTCTGCTTGGTGTATTTTACGGCTTCATCGAGGGCTCCCTGGGCGATACCCACCGCCTGCGCGGCGATCCCCGGCCGCGTCATATCCAGCGTCCTCATGGCTACGATAAATCCCATGCCTTCGCGTCCCAGGATCTGGCTCTTGTGCACCTTGCAGTCGGTAAAGACCAGCTCGCGGGTGGCGGAGGCGCGGATGCCCATTTTCTTTTCTTTCTTGCCGAAGGTGAAGCCGGGCGTCCCCTTCTCTATAATGAAAGCGGTGGCGCCGCGCGGCCCCTTGGTCTTGTCGGTTATGGCGATCACCGAGTAGGTCTCGGCCTCGCCGCCGTTGGTGATCCACTGCTTGGTGCCGTTGATGATAAAATAGTCGCCTTCTTTGCGGGCGGTGGTCTCCATGCCGGCCGCATCGGACCCGGCATTGGCCTCGGTAAGCCCGAAAGCCGCCAACTTTTTTCCCGCCGCCAAGGCGGGAAGGTATTTTTGTTTCTGTTCATCGGTGCCGAAAAGCAGGATCGGCGCTCCGCCCAGGCCGGTGGCCGCAAAGGTGACCCCCACCCCGCCGCAGACCCGGCTGATCTCTTCGGTCGCCAGGCAAAAAGCCATCACCGATTGGCCGAAGCCGCCGAATTTTTCGGGTATCCACAGGCCGCACAGGTCCGATTCTCCCAAAACCTTCATGATCTCCCAGGGAAATTCTTCCTTTTCATCGAGCTCCGCCCTCGCCGGGAGTATTTTCTCCCGCGCCACCTTGCGCGCCAGATCCCTCACCATCACCTGTTCTTCGGTCAATAGATAGTCCATTTTATTTTTTCCTCCTCCCGCGAGTAAACCTCGCGGTTCGGAACCGCGGCGTTTAGCCGCAGGTTCCAGCAATCACCACCGGACAACATTAGCCCCATAGGTTAACCCGGCGCCGAAGCCGGATAAAACTATGAGGCTGTCTTTTTTGACCTTATTTTCGGCAACCGCTTCATCCAGCGCCAGGGGGACTGAAGCCGCAGAAGTATTGCCGTATCGCATTAAGTTAACATAAACCTTTTCTTCCGGCAAGTTGAATTTTTTCGTCACATGATCGATGATGCGGATGTTGGCCTGGTGCGGGATAAAAAGATCCACCTCGGCAAGGGAAATATTGGCCAGGGCCAAAACTTTGAGGATCGAATCTTCCAGCGCCTTGACCGCGAACTTAAAGACCTCTTTCCCGTCCATGCGGATGAACCGTCCCATCTTCTCCTCCGGGTCGCGCGAGCCGCCGCCGGGCATCACCAGGTATTTGCCGCCTTCTCCCCTGGAGGAGATAAAGCTCGAGAGCACTCCCCGCTCTTCATCGGTCGCTTTAAGCACCACCGCCCCCGCCCCGTCGCCAAAAAGCACGCAGGTGTTGCGGTCGGTCCAATCCAGATATTTGGTCAGGGTGTCCGCCCCCACCACCAGGACATTTTTATATTTGCCGGCTTCGATATAGGCCGCAGCCGCAGAAAGGGCGAAATTAAAGCCGGAGCAGGCCGCGGAAACATCAAAGGCCGCCGCATGCTTGGCTCCCAATCTATCTTGTAATATGCAGCCGACCGAGGGGAAAAGGGTATCGGGAGAACAAGTGGCCACCAGGATGAGCTCGAGATCATTTGGGTCCAGCCCGGAAGCTTTAAGGGCTTTCTCCGCCGCCAAAAAAGCCAGGTCGGAGGCCGCCGTGTTCTCGTCGGTTACGCGTCTTTCCCTGATCCCGGTACGGGTGCGTATCCACTCGTCGGAAGTATCCACTATCTTGGCCAGGTCATCATTGGTGACGACTTTGGGCGGAACGAAAGAGCCGGTGCCGATTATTTGGGCCCTCACCTTTGCTCCACCGCCTGGATGTTCTCGATCATCTTTTCGCGGACCGCTTCCGCCGCCACCCGGATCGCGTTCTTAATGGCTTTGGCTTTGGCCCGCCCATGGGCCTTGATGCAGACGCCGTTGATGCCCAGTATCGGAGCGCCGCCGAATTCATCGGAATCCACTTTTTTCTTGATGCCCAGGATCGAGGGCAGAAGCAGGATGGAAGCCAGCCAGGTAATGGGATTCTTGAGGAGCTCCGCCTTGAGCAGGTCGATGATGAAGCCGCTCACCGATTCGCCGAACTTGAGTATCAGGTTGCCGGTGAAGCCGTCGCAGACCACCACGTCTACTTTGCCGCTGATGATCTCTTTGGCTTCGATCATGCCGATAAAGTTTATAGGGGATCCTTTAAGCAACGGGTAAGCGGCCAAGGTGAGCTCGTTGCCCTTTTCCGGCTCTTCCCCGATGTTGAGCAATCCTACCCGGGGGGATTTGACATGCAGGACATGTTCGGCATAGAGCGAGCCCATTTCGGCAAATTGCTTGAGGTGCTGGGGCCGGTTGTCGGAATTGGCTCCCATATCGAGGCACAGCACGCGCCCGGAGCGGGTGGGAAAGATCGTGGCAATGGCCGGTCTCTCCACTCCGGGAATGCGGCCCAGCTTAAAAAGCGCCGCCGCCATAAAGGCCCCGGTATTGCCCGCCGAGACCACGGCGTCGGCTTTTCCCATCTTAACTGCCTCCAGAGCCACATTAATGGAGGCGTCTTTCTTTTCCCTGACCGCCGCCACCGGGGATTCATCCATGCCGATGGTTTGGCGCGCGTCAATTATCGAAAAACGGGAAGATTTGATCTTTTCCGTCCGGCCGACCAGTATTAATTCAAGCTCCGGATTTTCGGCCACGGCTTGTTGGGCGCCCTTGATGATCTCAAAAGGTGCAAAATCTCCGCCCATCGCATCCAAAGCGATCCTGATCACTTAGAGCTTTTCTTTTTAAGCGGTTTGATCTTGATGACCGCGCGGCCCTTGTAGGAACCGCAAGAGAGACAGGCATGATGGGGACGGATGTAGCTGCCGCAGCTGGGACACTTGCTTAAGCCCTTCTCGGCCAGGCGTTCGAACCTCCGGCGGGCGGGACCCTGCCTGGCCCGGGTATGTCTTTTTTTAGGAACTGGCATCTTTACTTACCCCCTTACATTTTTTATCGCACAGCGGCTGGATGGGGATCTCGGTCAATAGATCCTGTCGGACGATCTCGGTAAGATCTATGGTATTGTCCCCCGCCACCCGAAACGTTGTTCCATCCTTGGACCGGTCGCGGGAATATTCTTCCTCTATTTTAACTCCGAGGGGAAGATCGAATTCCTTCCCGCAGCGGCCGCAATTGAGCCGGGCCCGGGAAGCGATCTTCCCTAAAAACAGCAAACTAGATCCGGTATTGGTGATCTCCCCTTTAACCTTTACCGGAGCCACCAGGACCAGGTTGTCCTCCGGGAAGGAAATCTTTTCCGTCTCATCAACTGCTATCGCCAGCCCCACATTTTTCAACAGCGGGGTAATATCGATTTTGAAGGACACAACAGTGAAAAATTATATCGTTTTATGCGCCCTTTGTCAATTTACGGGAAGGTATGATGACCATCACCAATACCGCAGCCGCCGCCGCCAGGGCCGCGCCGTAAGAAAAAGCCAAAGCCGGAGTGAAACGATCCCACAACAGCCCGGCGATCGCGGAAGCCGGCAGGGCGATCAACCCGATAAGCGTGTAATAAATGCCGTAAGAAGTGCCCCGCATCTGGGCCGGGACCAGGTCGGCCAAAAGCGCGCGGGGAGTCGTCTGGGTAATGGCCATGGCCACCCCATATATAATGAATAAGATCCAGGCGTGCAGGGGATGAGCGGCAAAAGCAAATCCTAATAGCATCAGTGCGGAAAGCAAATAGCCCATAAACAGGACCAGCTTTTTCCCCATAATATCCGCCATCACGCCCAGGGGCTGGGACAATCCGGCGTAGATCAGGTTATAAACCAGATAAATTATGGGTATGAGCGCCACCATCACTCCCAGGTCGGCGGCGCGCAGGATAAAGATCGCGTAGCTGAAATTGGACAGCTCAAATACCGCCGAAGCGATGAGAAAAGCGCGGAATCCTGAATCTAAATTTTTAAAGGAGATACCCGCCGTAGTTTTAACGAAGGCGGGCTTGGCCGCTACGTCCTTTACCAAAACCGCTACGGTCAAAACCGCCAAGATCCCCGGGATCACCGATATCCAGAAGATGGTGCGGTATTGGTCCAATACCGGCATTTTGGTATAAGTGGTAAAAAGGTATAGAAAGCCCGAGGCCAAAAGCGTCCCGATCACCGCTCCCGCGGTATCCATTCCCCTTTGCAGGCCGAAAGAGCGGCCCCGCTCATTTTCTTCGACCGAGTCGGCCACCAGGGCGTCGCGGGGCGCGTTGCGCACGCCCTTCCCTATCCGATCGAAAAAGCGCACCGCCAGCACCTGATACCAGGTATTGGCCAGGGCGATAAAGGGCTTGATCGCCGTGGATAAGGTATAGCCGACTACCACCAGGCCTTTGCGGGCCTGCAGGCGATCGGAGATCCAGCCGGAGACCACCTTAAAAATGCTGGCGGTGGCCTCGGCCACGCCTTCGATCAGCCCTACCAGCGAACGGCTGGCTCCCAGGTCCACCAAAAAAAGCGGAAGCAGGGCCATGATCATCTCGGAGGAAGCATCGTTCAGAAGGCTGGTCAAGCCCAGCCATACGACGTTCTTTTTTACGCTCTGGGGATCTTCCATTATTTTCTCCTTCCGAACATCTTCTCCAACTCGGCCACGGTCAATTTTACCATAGTCGGCCGTCCATGGGGACAGGTCAAGGGATTGGCGGTCTTATACAGGTCGCGCAGCAGGCCGTTCATCTCATCGCTTGAGAGCCGGTCGCCGGCCTTCACCGCCGCATGACAGGCCATAAGTTTTAAGATGGCCGCTTGTTTGTCTTCCAGGGTTTTATCTGAAAGTTCAGCCAGGATATCGGAAAGTACTTCTCGAGGGGCAACTTTGGTCAATACCTGCGGTACCGAGCGGATGAGAAAAGAATTTCCGCCGAATTCTTCGATCTCGAATCCCAGGCCTGATAGAAAACTTAGCTGGTTTTTCAAATGCAAAGCTTCCTCCCGGGTAAACTTGATATTTTCGGGAATAAGCAAACTCTGGGAATGCGTTTCCCCTGCCGGCCGGGATTGCAGGCGGTCAAAAAGTATCCTCTCATGCGCCGCGTGCTGGTCCACGAGTATCAAGTCAACTCCGTCGGTCGTAATAATATAAGTATCCTTGAATTGCTGGACCGGGATCAGCGGCTGAACTTCGGAGACCACCAACTCAACTTCTTCATACTGCTCTGCCTTTCTCTCTGTTCCTTCTGATATTCTGATTTCCTGATCTTCTCTTTCTGATACTCCGCTGCTCTGATATCCTTTAACTTCCAGCGCATTCGCCAGCGCCTGTTTTACGGCCTGATACACCGCCCCCGTGACCTGCTGCGTCTTTAAGAACTTTACCTCCCGTTTGGTGGGATGAACATTGACATCCACCTCCGCTGGCGGAACAGAGAGGAAAATTACGGCAACGGGATAGCGGCTCGAGGGAATAAGGGTCCGGTAGGCGTCCTCGACCGCCCGTCCTAATAGGAAATTCTTAACGTAGCGGCCGTTAACGAAAAACGATTCCATATTCCGGTCCACCCGGCTGATATTGGGCCGGGAAACCAGGCCCGTGACCATCTCGTTCTTAACCGGCAGAAGGTTCTTGGTCAGATCCAGCCCGTAAACCGTCAGCGCCGCATCCTCCAACTTACCGCTGCCCGGGGAAGAGAATATCTCGCGGTCGTCGATCATAAGCTTAAACGCGATCTCGGGGTGCGAAAGTATAAAGCGGCTGACCAGGTCGGTGATATGCCCGACCTCGGTAATATCGCTTTTTAGGAACTTTAAGCGCGCGGGGATATTTTGGAAAAGATCGGCAACGGTTACCGTGACGCCCCGGCCGCTACTGTTCCGCTCTATCTTCATTTTGGAGACGCTCGCGATCGAAGGCAGGGCCTCTCCGCGAAAACCTAGCGTCCGGATATTGAAAAGATCATCAAGCGACGATATCTTGGAGGTGGAATGCCTTAGCAAAGCCAGTTGAATTTCGTCTTCCGCCATTCCCTGCCCGTCATCGGCCACCTGGATAAGCTTTTTACCCGCTCCTTTCACTTCGATCGAAATGTGGCGGGATCCGGCATCGATCGAGTTCTCCACGAGTTCCTTGACCACCGAGGCCGGCCGCTCCACCACTTCTCCCGCGGCGATCTTATCGATCAGGTCATTGGGGAGGATTTGTATCTTTGGCATTTAATTTGTCCAGCAGTTCGGAAGGGATGCGCAGGGGACGGAAGGTCTTGATGTCGAGCGCGAACAAGGTGATGCGGGCGGTGACCAGGGGCTTATTGTCCCGCAAGACCCTTTGGGCAAAGACCATCCTTGCTCCGGTGACTTTTTCCACTTCGGTCTCGACGATCAGCTCGTCATCGTAGAAAGCGGGGGCGTTATAATTGCAATCCACGTGTTCGACCGCGAAGGCGATCCCCTTTTGTTTATATTCCTTAAGCGAGATCCCCAGCCCGCGGATGAACTCGGTGCGTCCCTGCTCGAAATAGCCCAGGTAATTGGCATAGTAGACCACGCCCTCGGCATCGGTATCGCGATAAAGGGGGCGCGCCAGGAACGTGGACTTCACAGGATATTTTCTAGCCCGTACACCAGGCCTTTGATCTTTTTGATCTTGCGGATAGCCAGCACCACTCCCGGCATGAAAGATTCCCGAGAGAGGGAATCGTGTCGGATCGTCAAGGTCTGCCCCACCCCGCCCAAGATCACTTCCTGATGGGCCACCAGCCCCGGAAGCCGGACCGAGTGGATGGGAATGTCGGCGTTCTCCCCCATGGACTCCCGCATCATCTCGGCGGTTTTAAGCGAGGTGCCCGAGGGCTGGTCTTTTTTCTGCGGATTGTGCATCTCGATGATCTCGGCCTTGGGCAGGTGTTTGGCGGCCTCTTTGGCGAACTGCATCATCAGTACCGCGCCGATCGCGAAGTTAGGCGCTACCAGGCAATTAACTTTGTTTTTCTCGCAAAGCTTCTCGATGATCAGCAGATCGTCCTTGGTGATACCGGTGGTACCCACCACCGCATGCGCTCCCGATTCCAAAATGGCATGCAGGTTGTCGATCACACAGTCCGGCTGGGTAAAGTCCACCACCACTTCGGCTTTGTTCTTTTTTATTGCCTCCGCCAAATTGTCCCCCAGGTCGGTCTGCGCCGCCAATATCAGGTCGGATTCCCTTTGTACGGCTTTGACAACCTCCTGCCCCATTTTTCCTTTGGCTCCGTTCACGATCACTCTTATTTTAGCCATGTTTAACTCCTGTGTGGCCGAAACCTCCCGCCCCGCGGACGGTCTCGGAAAGTTCGGCGACCTGCTCAAAATCGATCCTGACCACTTCGTTGATGATCATCTGCGCGATGCGGTCCCCGCGTTTTATGATAAGGTCTTGCTTGCTGTGGTTCATGAGAATGACCCCCACCTCCCCGCGGTAATCGGCATCGATGGTCCCCGGCGTATTGAGCACCGAGACCCCCTGCTTGAGAGCCAATCCGGAGCGCGGGCGAACCTGGGCCTCGTATCCCACCGGCAGGGCGATCGCGATCCCGGTGGGCACCAGCTTCCACTCCCCCGGCGGGATCACAACTTCCGGGTTCACCGCGGCATAGAGGTCCATGCCGGCGGCATGCTCGGACATGTATTTGGGCAGGGGCAAACCTTCCCCGTGCGGCAAGCTTTTAACCTGGACATTTACAATTGTGTTATTACTCATAATAATATTATTTAAACAATGACATATTTTCCAGTTCTAATCTTTTGTTATAGTAATCAATGATTTCTTCGTAGCTTTGGTATTTATAACGATTGGCAACCCTATTATAAGGTTCCTTAGATATCTTATCTTGAAATTTGCCCTTGTTCTCTTTGCTTCCGATAATATGGAAATCAAGGTCAAATTCTATCAATTGATACGTCCTAGAAAGTGCTTCGCCTAAAGTTCCAATACTATCGACCACTTCAAATGCTCTCTTTGGAAATTTAAAACCCGCCTTATTAAGCCACAATACATCTATTCTTTTTACAGTGTTTAATATTTCCTGGTAAGTAAATGGGGGCAATGAACTTATCGTCCTTAGATTGCTCAATACAATGTTATCTTTAAAAACCGCTGTTGGATCAGGGGTATAAGTATCATATTCCTCAAAATTCCCCAGCTCTAAACAAACACCCTCAATAAAAGAGTGTGTTCTAATAGGACTTTTCTCTATAATTGATTTTGTTTTTTCTTCTTCGTATTCAATCAATGCAAAGATGCCAAAACCTATCTTTTTAAAGTTTTGATTATTCTTTATTTCGCGGTATAAAGTACCTCTTATGCTAGCCTGCCATTCTTTTGTTTCTTTTGCTGCGGGGTAATATTTATCAATATTATCGTAAATAATATCCCAGGTGGCGGTTCCGCTATTGTCTTCCATTACTTTTTTGATTGCTTGAACTTTTGTTAGCATAGTTTTTCGATTTGAAAATAAGTGAAGGTTTTATTGATATATTTCATTCCAAAGCCTGCTTTCAGTGCGGAAAAAGCGGTTTTTGCAAAAATAAAATCATCAAATAACCGACTCAAAATAACAACTTCCTTACTTTTTCTCCTTTTTGCCTTAATAACCCAAATCATTATTTCTCCCCAATTTATTGTATATTTTCATGTTGATAATTCCATAGTGATTATCAACTTCGGTCTCGTGTCTTGCCTGAAACCCTTGGGTGAACGATTCAACGGCTGTGCGTACTAATGCCGCAATAGTTTCTTTGGAATTAAATGATTTTATAGGTCCAGTCATATTTTACCCTTTGTGAAAATTATACCACTTTCCTATCATGAAATAAAGTCATCATATGATGTAAAACGTATATTATTTAGCTGCTTTAATATATTTAATAAACTCATCAAATGACCAATACTTCTTACTGTCTCCATATAATTGTGTAAAACCGTTCTTTTGAAACTTAATGTCATCCGAAATAAATATGTCAAGCGTTTTCATCTGAGTCAAATGTATTATATCTTCACTGGCATTTGGATCAATTGGATCACTTGGTTTTATTAACGCATTAAAGGCAATAAATAATGCCGCTTTTATCCAAAAAGTAAAATAAGGGTACGCACCCTTATTTGCTTTCCATTTATTGAACATTATTTTCCTATCTTGGCTGGTTTCCATTTTTGTCATAATTTCTGTTTCAGCAAAAGAATCAATGTGGCTATCGCAAAAAGAAAGGAACATTGAGCTTGCTGCCTCTGGGCTTGGGAACTTAAGCCCTTTATCCTTTAATGTTTTCGACATGTTGTCCCTCATGTTTACACACGATGCCTTAAGCATCTCCTTTCGTTTAATAGATTTGTCGTTTTCTGCTTTTAACCCCATCTCATCTTTACTTGACATATTACCTTTCAATATTTGATCATAAATCTTTTCTTTTACAACAGTCGTTTCATGTTCTGTCATGAAGTAATATTGCCTGCCTAAATTATGCCCTTCTAATTCTAATTTTGTAATCTCATCTAACGACCTAAACCATCTTCCATTACTAATATTAATTATATATTCTAAATAGCTTTTTGCTTTCTCTTTGCTCCCCTTTAACCACAAATCAAAAGTCTCCTGTAATAAAGTTGGATTGCCATATATAATTAGCGATCTCTTTTTAAGCAAATCGTTAAGTGCCGTACTTTTTAATTGGGAAATCTTATTATCATCGATAATACTTGTATCAATCAGTAATTTCATGCTCATCGGAATTGATAATTACTACTTTTCAAACCTATAGCACAAACCGGTCGAGGGGTAATTTGTCGAGGTCGCCGATCACCGTGAGGGTGAGATATTCATTCTTCAAATAGTTGTTGGCCAGCTGGATGATATCTGTTTGGCTGACCTGGTCGATCTTCTCGAACACTTCCTCTACCGTCATTACCCGGCCGTAATAAAATTGGGACTTGGCCAGCCAGTTCATGCGGGAGGGGGACGATTCCATGCCTAACACTAAATTGCCTTTGAGGTGCTCCTTGCCCCTTTCCATTTCTTTTTCGGTGATGCCTTCCGATCTCATGAGCCGGAATTGCTCAAGGATAAGCTCCACCACCTGTCCCAGGTTCTTCTTGTCACAGCCGGAGTAAGCGTAAAAGATGCCGAAATCGCGGAAAGGCATCCCGGTCGAAAAGATCGAGTAAGCCAATCCCCGCTTTTCCCTGACCTCCTGGAAAAGCCGCGAGCTCATGGAACCGCCCAAAATAGTGTCCATCACGGTAAAAGAATAGCGGTCCTCCGAAGTTTGGGAAGGTCCCCTGACCCCCAAACAGAGGTGGGTCTGTTCGGTCTTTTTGGTCTTGAGCTTTATCTCGGATTTTATTATCGGTTCCGGCAGTGGCGGTTTGCTTACCGCACCGGAAAATCCCGCAAAGAAAGATTGGCAGAAATCCAGCACTTGTTTATGCTCGAGATTCCCCGCCGCCGCCACGATCACATTGTCGGGCTTATAGAGTCGCGAACGATACTTGGTGAATGATTCACGCTTAAAACCGCCTACGCTGGCTTTAGAACCGAGGGTAGGTTTGCCCAAAGGATGGTTATGCAGGATGGTCTCGGCGAAAAGATCGTGGATGAGCTCGTCAGGGGTATCCTCGTACATGTTGATCTCTTCAAGCACCACGCCTTTCTCCATTTCGATATCCTCTGTGCGCAGCAGGGGGTTGAGGAAAATATCGGAGATGACATCCGCCGCCACGTCCAGATGCTTATCCAGTACCACCGAATAGTAAACCGTGTATTCCTTGCCGGTATAGGCGTTGATCTTGCCGCCTACCGCGTCGATGGTCTCCGCGATCTGGAAAGCGGTGCGTTTATCGGTGCCTTTAAAGGCCATATGCTCGATAAAATGGGTAAGTCCGGCTTCATCCGGCAGTTCATCCCCCGACCCCGCCCCCACCATCACCCCCAGCGCCGCGGAACGCAGGGAGGGAATGTTCTCGGTTATGACCTTTGATCCGTTGGGAAGTGTCGTGATCTCGGCTTGCGGTATCATTGGTAAAGAGCGTGTTCCTTGATGTATTTAAAGACGGCGGGCGGCAGCCAGTGCTTGACCGGCTTGCCCTCTTTTAATCTCTTCCTGATCTCCGAGGCGGAGATATCTTCCCGGATCTCCATCAGGTGGATCTTATCCACTTCTTTTTGCAAAGGCGGGAACTTGACCAGCCGTTTGAAGGTGCGGATCCGGCTTCCCGGCCGGGTCCCCACTATGAATTCGCAGAGCTTGAAAAGCTCCAAGGGTTTTTTCCAGGAAAGCAGTTCGTTTATGGAATCCAATCCCATGATATAGAACATCTTGGAGCGCGGCCCGAATTCCTTCCTTAATATGGTGAAGGTATCTATGGCGTAGGAATAACCCTCGCGGTCCAGCTCCACGCGGGAGATAAAATATTTGGGAAAGCCCTTGATGGCCAGGCGCAGCATCTCAAAGCGGTGTTCGCCTTCAACCACCTCTCCCGGCTGCTTGTGGGGAGGTTTGCCGGAGGGGACAAAGACGATCTCATTGAGGATGAACTGCTCCCTGGCAGCCGCCGCCAGCGCTAAATGTCCTTTATGTACGGGATTAAAAGTTCCTCCCAGGATGCCGATGCGCTTCATGGTCTGCTGATTATACCTGAAATCAGAGCTCAAATAAACATCCCCTCCGAATCACCCCGAATATTCCTTTTTTACTTTTTTGGCATTGCCCAAAAAAGTAACAAAAAAAGCTAGGCGATTTCGTAAAGCCCTCCGCCACTCCCGACCAACCCAGCGCGCCCCCCAGCTCCCGACCCAAAACAAAAGAAGGATCTATCATTATTGGAATTAATCTGATAGGTTGACGGTCGCAACCGGCCCGACCTCCCCTCTTTTAATGTAATACGAAATCGCCATTCCACATCTTTATTATCCTCATCCCCATGGCTCCGCGTCATCTTCTCTTTTTCTTCCCCCTTCTCCTTTGAAGGAGAAGGGGCCTGCCTGCCGGCAGGCAGGGATCAAGGGGGTTGAGGATGCTCTAGTGTCGCATTCCTTAAGATGAAATTATTCGAAGAAATAGACGATAATAATATATGATGGGAACTGTTTTTGCGGAAAGCACACCATTATGCAGTACGTATAAAAAACCTGTGGTTCGTATGAGGATGGGTCTAATATGTAAGGAAATAAAACAAGACGTACTCGTAGATCTGCCACCCGTTCTTTTCCACGGCACCGCTGAACCGATCATGAATTATTTAATAAATAATCGTCCGAAACTATCACGTTTATCAACTAGTTCAGATCCGCTACAAGCGGCAACCTTCGCCTCGTATCAAATTGAATATATCAGGGATAATGATTTACAAGTTGTCAATAATTGGTGTCGTCGTTTCAATATTAATCTTCAACAGGCGGGTAGCATCTTTCCAATAAGAATGGATGGCCTAAGCCCCGTGGCAAGAAGCGTGGCAAATTCTTTGGTTTTACTTGATAGGGATGCTGTTATTGATGTTGCAAAAGAAGCGCCGCAAGTTGAATTGTTAATGGGAGAAGGCAGGGAGGTATCCTTGCGGGGGTCTCCTCATAATTTATTTCCTTTCCCAACAAATACTGTAATTGGAATATTGGATTTTTATCCTGAAGATGAAAGCCAAAGACTAGTAACTTTGAGGTTGCGAATATTAAACTCCTCCTTATGGCAAAGCAATTTTATAAAGGGGCCCCCATTTTCCAATCTAACTTTTAAAATGCCCGGTTTGGTTTCTTCTGGTTCTTGGTTCAATCTATTAGTGCAGCAACTTTTTGGTAGACCATTATTTTCTCATATGGAGCCATTAACCTGTTATTCTTGACTCCTTATATTTGACCTCTTAACTTATTCTAAATGAAACCGGGGAGCTGGGGAAAGAAGGGAGAGATGAGTGAAGAGTGACTTTAGAACACTGAACACGGAACACCGAACACAGAGCACAGGGTAATTTCCCTATGTTCTAAGCTCTATGCTCCGTGTTCCGTGCTCTTTCCTTCACTATTTTCTTATCTGTCCAGATCCTTGAACTATATATTTATAAGAAGTTAATTCCGCCAGTCCCATTGGCCCTCGGGCGTGCAGTTTCTGGGTGGAGATGCCGATCTCGGCGCCGAAACCGAACTCTCCCCCGTCGGTAAAGCGGGTGGAAGCGTTGGTATACACCGCCGCCGCATCCACATTATCCGTGAAATATTGGGCAGCTTTTTTATCTTTGGTAATTATGGTCTCGGAATGCTTGGTGCCATACTTATTGATATGCTCCACCGCCTCTTCCACGTTGGATACGATCTTGACCGCCAGGATCAACGAGAGGAATTCGGTCTTCCAATCCTCTTCGGTAGCCAATTTGACGGAAGGATCGATGGCGCGCACCTTTTGGTCGCCGCGCAGTTCCACCCCAGCATCCACCAATCGTTTAAAGACGACCGGCAGGAATTTTTCCGCAATGGCCTCATCTACTAATAAAGTTTCAATAGCATTGCAGACCGAAGGCCGCTGGCATTTAGAGTTCATGACCACTTCCACTGCCATTTTTAGATCGGCGGTCTTTTCCACATAGGCGTGGCAGTTACCTTCCCCGGTCTCGATAGTGGGGACTTTGGACTTCTGCACCACGGTCTGGATCAAACCCTTCCCTCCGCGAGGAATTAGAACGTCCAGATATTCCCGCAAACCCATCAGATCTTCCGCCGCGATGCGGGAGGTATCTTCTATCAATTGAATTGAGCCGTCCGGGATCCCCGCGTTATAAGCCGCTTCCCTTACAACTTTGGTGAGCATGATATTGGAGTTGATGGCATCGGACCCGCCCCGCAGGATCACCGCGTTACCCGACTTTAAGCAGAGCGCCGCCGAATCCACCGTCACATTGGGCCGGGCTTCATAGATGATTCCAATGACCCCCAGAGGAACGCGAACTTTCTTGATCTTAAGCCCGCTGGGCCTTCTCCACTCGGCCAGGGTCTCACCGACAGGATCGGCCAGGTTCCTGACCAGATAGAGGCCGTCGATCATCCCCTTGATGCGCTGTCCGTCAAGCGATAG
Source organism: Candidatus Saganbacteria bacterium (assembly GCA_016223205.1). GTDB lineage: Bacteria > Margulisbacteria > WOR-1 > XYC2-FULL-46-14 > WPAF01 > JACRPM01. The sequence continues at coordinate 2,211 of JACRPM010000014.1, read as the reverse complement.
CCGGTCGATGATCGATCTGGACAGGTCTTTTTTCTCCGCGGCTTCAAGGTCCACCGAATTGGCATCCAGGATAGCTTTGGCATCCTTCTCCAATGCCTCCGCCATTCTCTCCAAAGCGTAATTTTTCACTTTGGATGGAATTAAGGCCAGCCGACGCGAGGCCAGCTTGGCGGCTTTGGCTTTTTCAATGACTTCGTTCATACCTTCCCGCCTTTTTGCTTCTTTCCCTGCGGATGAAAAATAGTACCTACTTTGTCTCCCACCAAGATCTTGGCAAGCGCACCTTTTTCACGCCCATCGGCGATCACGACAGTGATGCCGGCCGGAGAGCAGATCTCAACCGCCTGGAGCTTGGTGATCATCCCGCCGGTGCCTAATTGGGTCGAAGGATGCCCCGCCGCCGTCCGGATCTCTTCGGTGATCTCGGTGACTTCTTCCACTTTAAAGGGTATATCGCTTTGGCTTTTGAGATAAAAGCCGTCGATATCTGAAAGCAATATCAAAAGATCGGCCTTGATGAGTTCCGCCACATAGGCAGAAAGCCGGTCGTTGTCCCCCACCTTGATCTCCTCCACCGCTACGGTATCGTTCTCATTAACGACGGGGACCACATTCAACTCGAGCAGGGTCTTGAAGGTATGGTAGGCATTGATGCGCTTTTGCTCGTCGCTCACTTCTTCGCGGGTGAGTAACACCTGCGCCACGGGAAGGCCGAAGATCTCAAAGGCCTTTTCGTACTGGCGCATGAGCGCCGATTGGCCCACGGCCGCCGCGGCCTGCTTTTCGGGAATGGATTTAAGTTTCCCCCGGATCCCCAATTTTTCCGCTCCGGTAACGATGGCGCCGGAAGTGGTAATGACTATTTTCTTGCCGTTGTCTTTTAACTGTTCGGCCATCTCGGAGGCCAGGCGGGTGAGGTTGGCGATATCCAGTTTGCCTTCTTTGGTGGTTAAAGTCGAGGAGCCGATCTTAATGACGATGGTGCCGTATTTAGACATTTGGGGCTATTTTAGCAGAAACTAGGCGGAAGGTAAAATGGATACTTTGTGGCCGGGGCCGAACTCAACTTGGCCGGTAGCGGTGGCAAAAATAGTATAATCCTTACCCATACCCACATTAGCCCCCGGATAAAAATGCGTGCCCTTTTGGCGGATTATGATGGAGCCCGCCTTGATCAATTGACCGGCAAAGGCCTTGACCCCCAACCTCTGGGAGTTGCTGTCCCGCCCGTTGCGCGACGTCCCTCCGGCCTTCTTATGAGCCATTAGAAGCTTACCTCCTGGATCTCAACCTGGGTTAAGGGCTGCCTGTGTCCCTTGGTGCGGTGGTAATTGATCTTGTTCTTGTATTTGAAGGTGGTCACTTTGTCGGATTGGAAGTCCTTGAGCACTTTGCCCGAGACCTTGGCGCCCGCCACATAGGGCGTGCCGACCTCGATCTTGTCGTCCGAGGCCACCAGCAGGACCTTATCGAATTTGACGGTCGCCTCGGGCGCCTCACCCAAAAGCTCCACCTCGATGATATCCCCCTGGTTCACCTTGTATTGCTTGCTGCCGGTCTCGATCACTGCGTACATGATTTTGTTATTATACTATAAATCATATCTGGCGTCAATTCAGCTAAAGCGGATCAGGATATCAGCGGATCAGTGGGAAGAGGATCAGAAAATCAGGGAATCAGGCCCAGATGTTCCGGTTGCCGATATGCATCTAACTGATATCCTGACACCCTGATATCCTTTTACTTTTTTGACCCCCGTTTCTCCCTCACCCAATTGATATACCCATTTATACCGCGAATAATTTCTTCGTAGCGTATCATCAATTCCTCTGCTTTAACTTTTGTTATATATCTTTTCCCTTCCATTGCCCGAATATGATTCTGGGTCTCTCCCGCCTCTTTCCTCGCAACATTAAAACCCTTAATCTTATCCTGATAATAATAGCTGGTATGCCCTTCCGCAATATTGTCTGGCACAGAGGACGATGACCTCTCCGCTTGATCTTTCAACTTAAAGCGTTCGCCTAATGGAAGAGTCCGACATATTTGGTGGATTTCCAGCATCAATATATATAATTGACCCCAAAAACTGGACCACTGGTTAAGATGTAAAAACTGCTACAATTTTAATCAGGAGGGAACAGTTATGATGCGCAAGAAATTTGACGCGGATTTTAAGTCCCGGGTGGCGCTTGAGGCACTTAGGGAAGG
>JACRPM010000012.1 GCA_016223205.1 Candidatus Saganbacteria bacterium | reverse complement strand
TTTCATTTGAGCACTGCTATCTTCCCTCTCCCAGATACCGACCTATCTCCTTGTCTCGCAACAACCTCAAAAGGATAGATCCCGTTCAGCACCTTATCGCCTCGTCCGTTACAGCCATCCCAATATATATCGTTATATTTGGACCAAATGTTCACGCTTTCTCCCTGGGAGGAGCCCTCGAGCTCATTGACCAAGGCGCCGGTTATATCGTAGATCCTTATCTTGACCTCATCCGCATCCCGACCCAGACGATATCTGATGGCGGTCCTTTCCCGGTTGGGATTAAAGGGGTTGGGATAGTTGGTTATGCCGGATATAGACAGCGCAGGATCGATGGTGAACGACCAGTGGTCGGACTCCGCCTCTTCGGTGCCGGAGACGGCTAGAACTCTCCAGTACCACTGCCCGGCGGCCAAGCCGTCATCAAATTCATGTATTGCGTAGGCAATGGCTTGATTGGCTTCGGTCTGGGTTACGGTCTTGCTCAAGACCCTGGTTGGGCTAACGAAGGTGTCAAAGGTTTGATTAAGCTGGATCCTATAGTCCGTTACGCCTGACACCCCCTGCCATTTGAAAGTGGGACGGATGGTGTTGGTGATGGTTGCGCCGTCCTGGGGCGAGAGAAGGGTGGGCTTGGCCAGGGTTTGCGCTTTGATGTTAGCTTTTGCTTCTGTCGTTGCAGGGAATGTTTTAACCATACTTGCGGTAACCGAACCATTAACGGGGGCAAAGTTGGAGGGGATTTTTTGGAAGTAGATGTAGGGCGTGCTAAAATGCATCGAACCGGAATCAACCCAAGCAATATAAATATTTCCAGAAGAATCCGCGGCAATACAAGGATTAATTAAAGTATCATCGGCCGGTGGTCGCGCAACCTTAATATCGGCAGAACTGCCACGTCGATAATATATATTTCCTCCACTTGCCCATACAGTGTGAGTAATTCCTCCGACTGTTGCTTCGGTTGGACCCGGAGAATAGCTATCAACTTCTGTCGGCCCGGTTTGAATATATTGAGAAGGGTCGACAATATTTTGTGCAATATTTTCTGAACAGTTTCTTACATACATGTTATATTTACGATCATAATAATCGATTTGCATCTTCAATTCCGTTACCTCAAACCCTTCCATATAAACATAATATGTGCGGGCAATAGGAAGATTCACTGTGCTTGATTGCCATCCAGAAAACAAACCCGAATATGTCTGACTAAAATAGTTCGTAACTTTTGATGGTGAATCCCATATTTCAAATTTCCCAGTCGATAGAAAACCACCTGAGGGTTTACATCTAATATTAATAGTTTGACCATAATCCAAATTAAATGTTCCGCTATTTGAAAGATTTGTAGGAAATGGACTAGTGCTCTCTAACCCAAATGACGGGATATTGCTATCAGATGGATCAACACTGAATGAGGGGGGATTAAGGAGGTTATCAACATAGCCATTTATCCACCTCAAGCCAAGTGAACTGCCTTCAATATATATTAATGGCTCCGTCCCCACAGCAATATACTGGTCATCCGCAACGGTTATATTGCAACTCGTATCAGTCGCAATGTTCCCCGCCGCATCAGTAGCTATTATCTTTAACCTATAACTCCCCTCATTCACATAATCCCCCGCACTGTTTTTCCCGTCCCAGGAAATATTATAGCTGCCTGAACTTGTCGAATTTAGCAGTGTCTTAACCAGCGCACCATCGGATGATCTTTCAATTTGAGCGACCACAGAAGATATCCCCGATGTTCCTGTCCCGTCGGATACCGAAAAGCTCATATCAAATGTCCCCAAATAAGGGTTAAAAGACCCGCCGGAAGGAGGAGTAATGGTCGGGGGCACGGTGTCAATCTTAAAAGAGTATATCTGCTCATAAGTATTATCCGCATTATCAGTGATCTTTAGGGTGGTCGTGCGCGTTCCCTCGCCCAGGGTTGGATGCCAGGAGGAAGAGATAGGAGCGAAACTGCCGCTATCGATTTTGCCTTCCACGCTTTTAACTTGTGAGGTCGCATCAAAATCCGTGAAAGTGATTGTCGGTGAATTGTGATTCGACCAGGTTGGGGAGAGGGGTGTTTCGGTGACGATAATAGAGCTAAATTCCGGCGCAGTAGTGTCGATCTTGTAGGTAAATATTGCGGAATCGGTGAAATTGCCCACGTTATCATAAGCGCGGATCTTCGCCAGATGGGTCCCATCGGGCAGGGATTGATGGCGGGGGGATATGGACGCCCCCTGATCTATATCATCAACAAAGAGACGACATTCTTTCAAGCCGGCACTTGGATCGTCGGCGGCAAAGGTTATCAAAGGATGGGCATGCGTCGACCAGGTTCCCAGCGGGGTATGAGTGTCGTCATTTTCATATTGTGTTATATTTGGCCCGCTAGTATCAACCACGATCCGGTCATTTATGTCCCCGATATTGAAATTTCCCGCCCGATCCATATACCTTACATAGACCGTCTTATACCCCTGCCCCGCCGGTAAAATCCAATTGTTTTCGGCGGCATTTAGGGGTTTTGAGGACGACCAGGTCAGGTTATCGTTGCTGAAGCTCATCAGATCTTCCAGCCCGCTGGTGGGATCGTTATAGGCAAGCGATAGGTTTACAAATGAATCCTTGGTATATTTTGTCACGTCCGGAGCGGTATAGATCGCTCCAATATTTATGCTTCCATCCGGTCGGGTCCGGTCGACGACTACCGTTCCTGTCTTTTCGACCGAATTCCCGGCCAGGTCGGCCGCTTTTATCTTATAGGTATATGTTCCATCTGTGGACGCCGAGGCGCCGTCCCAGGTTTTATAATAAATCGCATTGGCGTCCAGTGTGGTCGCGCTCTGCAAGGTTGAAACAAAATCAGCGCCCTTGAATATATCTATTTCGACATTTAACTTCGCCTCGTTGTCGACAACTTCATAAGAAATGGTCGCGGTATCTTTTTCGGGCAGGGACCAATCGGGATTTTGAGGTGAGAAGTAGAAGTTCTCGACTCCCGCATTCGGGATCTGCGGCGGAGCATTATCCACCACCACCTGCCTGATCAGCGGATTGTCCCCGGCGTGATTTCCCGTAAAATCCTTCAAATCCATAGCGAGATAGTAATTCCCATTTGAAACGAAGCCGCCTGTATTATCTTTCCCGTCCCAATCCTCCCACATATTAGCGCCCGCCCAAGCATCGGCCTCGGAAGTTATTGTCTTGATTAGGTTGGTGAGCCCCGCATCGCTAAATACTTTGACCGAATATTTTCCGACTTTTTTGGTCTGCGCCTCCACCCCCATAGCTTCGATGCGCCCGGGTTGTGAGACCACTACTGGATTAGCCGAAAGATCGATATAAAAATACAATCTGGCTCTTTTTTGGGTCAGGTCCGTGCCGTTGCCGTTAGGGGAGATATATTTAGGGTCGGGATTATTGGAAGTGTCCCTTTGGTCGGTGTCCCTTAGGGATAAGACGTTGTTTTGGATCCAAACCGTACCGCCCCACTTCTTCAAGGTCAAGTTCTCGGCGCGATCTTTGCCTTCGATGATAAAGGCGTATTTGCCGGGATCGGCATAGCCATCGTTATCGGTGTCGCATAGAGATTTATCGGCATGGTCGGCGATCCGTCCGTCCCAGAAAACCAGGTGTTGTATGCCGCCTGCTCTCCATTCCCCGGCTATCAGGACTTGAGCGCATTTGCCGGCGCTGAAATCGGCGGCTGAAAAAATCGCTTTATCATTGGCCACCTTGTAAACCATGGCTGTAACATAGGACTCCTCGGTCAGGGTGAAATAAAGGGTCGTTTGGCGAGGGAGATCGGACCCATCGGGATCGGCGTTGGTCGAAAAGGCCCCGGGATTGGCGATCAATTCCGGGCTGTTCGGTATCTCTACGATAGGATTGGTAATATCCACATTTAAGGTCGTCGATTTCGTAACAGCCGGCGTCCCCAAGGCATCGACGGCATTTATGAAAATGGAGTATTGGTCGGTTTTTACCGTCGCTCCGCCGTTATCTTTCCCGTCCCAAACAAAGGAATAATTGCCCGGAGTGTTGCTGAACGATTTGGTGAGTACAATTTCGCCCGCGCTGTTAACGATATCCAGCTGGACCCGCGCGGGAGAGGCGATCTGCGCGATCGCGTAATCAACCGAATAATTGATCAGGGTCGTATCCAGCAGGCCGTCGCCGTTGGGCGAAATGAGAGATGGATCAACCGAGACGTTAACCACCGGCTGGCTTGAAACCAAAACTATGTCGCCGGCAGTTTCTATGAGATTGCCCAGCTGGTCGGTGACCGCTATCTTATAAGAATAATTACCGTCCTGGGCATAGCTGACTACCGTCGGATCGGGATTGTCCACTGCCCCATTCCAGTAGAAGGAATAAGTCCCGGGAAATTGCGGCTCGTTCTCAACGACCCTTTTTACCGTTGCTCCCGAAGGATCCAAAATATATATTCTGGTCCTGTATTCGGGCGCGCCTCCATCGATTCGGTAGCTTATCCTGATCTGATCTTTTATCACATCCCCGTTGGGCGTGAAGGGATTGGGCGCGGCAGAGACATTGGCCAGGGCCAGCTCGCCGGTCGGCACCACCGAGAAGGCCTCGGTGTTCTCCTCGTCTTCGTTCTTGGCCTGATCGATAGCGATGACTTTGAAATATTCAGAACCGCGGCGTTTAGCCGCCGGTTCTTGATAAATCAGGCTATAGCTCCCCGGTTTTTTCATCCCCGAATCCAGGACTTCAACCTGTCGGCCGGAAAGATCATAAACCGAGACCTCCACGCTGGCAATTTCGGGTACGGAATATATCAGGTTGGCTTTTTTATTTACATAATCCACCATGACCGGCTGGAGCGCGATGCGGGGCGGCACATTGTCCACCAGCACGGTATTGGTCACCTCTGCCGGTTTCCCTCCGGCCGTATCCACCGCAGTAACTTTGAACTCAAATGACCCATCCCCTACGCGATTGGGATCGTTTGAAGCCCGCGGCCCGTCATAACTTGGCACAAAATCACCATACCATCTGGCCGCATGTTCACCTTTGTTCTGGGTTTCTCCAAAGACCAGATTTTTTATTGGATTTCCCTCCCGTCCGATCACCGAGGCCTGCACCTGCAAATTGTCGCGCGAGAGATAATATTTTATTTCTGTGTAATTATTCTTGGGGTTGACCGGTGAGAAGGGATCGGGCTCGGCATAAGCATAAGGGATCAAGGATGGCGCGCGATCCACCACTACCGATTTGACTTCCGAAGAAGTGGAATTGCCAACCGGATCTTCCGCTTCTATATAATAAGCGTAAGTTCCGCCCAGCAGTTCATTGCGCGCTCCTTTCCCGTCCCACGTCCAGCTGCCACCAACACCCCCTCTGTCCCTCGGCTCCGCTTGCGACATCTCCCCCTTACCAAGGGGGAGAGAAGAGAGGGGGTAATTAAAATCCCCAACCGGCTGAGAATATTTCCTGAACAACACTCCATCGTCTCTCAACACTTTAGTGGTCACATAAGAAGGTTCCGATAATGAATAGGATATCGCGGTCGTATCCTTCACCCCGTCATCATCCGGTGTGAAGGGATTGGGAGAAGCCGTTAATTTCAACACTTTAGGCGGGGTAGTATCCAAAACCGTTATCCCCCCAACATTATTGCTGATGTTGCCCGCCTCATCGATGGCGTAGACCGTATAGTTGTAATAGCCGTCTGCAAAAACCGAGGATGAATTTATGGTGTTCAGTAGCGACCAATTGCCGCTTACGGGACTCCTCTGATAAATGTTAAACCCATATTGGCCCCAAGCCAGCTTGATGAATTTATCTTTTTCGGTATTCAGCTCCTGATTGACCAGCATTTTCCCGTCCGGATCGGTAACCATGAAGCCCAGCTTGCCCTTTTCGTTAGAGGACAGGTCGTATTCGATCGAATCCCACTTGCCGTCCCCGTTGGGCGAGAAGGCCTTGAGGTTGGCGTAAGCCGTGGCAGTCGGCGGGGTTATATCCCTTACCACCACCACTTCGCCCACGGTCTTCACGTAAGGATTATCTTTGGGAGAAGACACTACATAGATGTAGTTTTCGCCTTCTTTGAGAAGTTTGATGCTTTCAAAGCGGAACTTTCCATTTTCGCCAACCTCACCCCCTGCTACTGCTACGGAACCTGCGAATGAGCTTCGCGGTTCCTCATCTATATATACCTCCAGATTTGAATCCACTTCCGCCGTCCCATAGATCGTGACGGCAGCCTTATTCGTGATATATCGATCCGCCAAAACGATCGGCGCGGAAAGCTTGATCTTGCCTTTGGTCAACGTATAGGTCGAGAAGTGATCAAGCGGTCCGGAGAAACAATAAAGCTGATTATCCGGGTCATAGGTCTGTTGGTTATCGGAGATCACCTGCAGATCGCCCGCCGTAGTGATCTGGTGGATGTTCAAACCGAGATTTTTCGTAGGATCGGCCGGATCGGGATTTAGCCCCAGGTTTTGCAGATCTTCCAGGGTGTAATAGAACTTCAGGGTCGGACGAAGATCAATCCCGTCCTCGGCCGGGGTCTTGAACCGGGAGGGCGAGGGTTTAACTTCCACGATCGGTCCGTGGGTCATGATAATGGGCCGGTTGCGCACCATTATCTCTGTCATCGAAACCGGCGTGATAGTCGCCAATTTATCGATCTCGAATGCGCGACCCGGGAATTTCAACTGCGCCCGGCGGTAGGCCGAAAACACGTCTTTCTCTCTCCCATCATTCTTGACCAGGGTCCCAATATAAATATCCTGTGTGGCAACATAATTGCCGGACCTTAAAAGCGCCGTGTATTTGCCGTTCAGGCGGCTGGCATTCCACCAGGCCAGGGTACCGGACTTGGCAACGTTTGAAGTGGCAATATTTTTCCAGTTACTGCCGTCGAAATAGGAGAGTTCATAAGGCCCGGCGGTCGCGCCCGTGATCTCCACATAGCGTTTTTCGGAAGAATTGGTCTTAAGCTTTAACGCAAAGGTATCTTGGAGCCGCTCACCGTTAAAAGCCGGAAGTCCCGGCTCCAGGTCCGCGTTTTCATTACCGTTGCGGTCCGGTTCCTTAACAAAAAGTGTGCCAAATTAAGCCGCCCAGCAAAGTTATAGGGATAAAAGCAATCATCATCTTTCTGATATAAGTCTGAACGTTTCTGAATCCAAAGCTCATGCGCTTAATCATCTTGATCTTGTTGTTGGC
>JACRPM010000010.1 GCA_016223205.1 Candidatus Saganbacteria bacterium | reverse complement strand
TTCCCTAAGTGCCTCAAGCGCCACCCGGGACTTAAAATCCGCGTCAAATTTCTTGCGCATCATAACTGTTCCCTCCTGATTAAAATTGTAGCAGTTTTTACATCTTAACCAGTGGTCCAGTTTTTGGGGTCAATTATAGGTATCATATAGATTCCTCCTTCTTGACTCCGCCTCTTTATCGTCATCTTATTCCTTAAAATTTCACTGCATTTATGATAGAATGTAGCGACTTATGACCCAATTCGGCGTTACCTTTTACCCCGACCTTTACCCCAGGGAGACCTGGGATAGGGAATTCGCGGAGATCAAAAAGACGGGTTTTGAGATCGTCCGCTTCGCGGAGATGGCTTGGGATTGGATCGAGCCCAAAGAAGGCGACTGGGAGTTCGAAGCCCTGGACCACGCCCTCACCTTATGCCAGGAACATCGCCTGAAAGTCCTCCTGGGTGTGCCGGTCGCTCAAGCCCCCCAGTGGTTGGTCAAAAAACATCCAGAAATACTGCACGTTGCCAATGACGGCTATATCCATCCCGAGTATGGCCCCCGTCCCAACGCCTGCCGCGACAACCCCAAATTCAGGGAATACGCGGAGACCTTGACCCGGGTGATGGCCCAAAGGTATGCCAAGCATCCCGCCGTCTTGATGTGGCAGATCGACAATGAGCCCGGCTATCCCCCACTCGACCTTACCCACAATAAGGATTATTGCCATTGCGAATCCACCCGTCAGGCCTTTGTGGAATGGGCCAGGAAAAAGTATGGGTCGCTTGAGAAGTTAAATGAAGTTTGGGGAACGGGCTTCTGGACCGGGACCTTCTCTGCTTTTGAGGAGATCTCCACACCCAAGGTCGGCCAGTGGGACGCGGGCAATCCCCACATTTACCTGGATTGGTACCGGTTCAAGTCCGAGAACCTTTCCGCCTGGCTCCAGGGATTAAAGAAGATCATCCGGGAATATGATAAGGAACGCAAGATCGGCACTAACAGCTTTACCTCCATCCCCAATCGCATCGGCGACCATTCAACCCTGGCGCAGGAGATGGATTGGTTCGGCTGGGACATTTATCCCAAGGGAACGCAAAACACTTTGGAATCGCTGGGACAGATCGCGGATTATTGGCGCAGTGTTTGCGAATCGGCGGGAGCGGAATTCGTGGTCTCGGAACTGCAGGGCGGGCCGAATGTGAGATGGGGATACGGGGGATGGGTAAAGGGAAAAGAGATAAAAGAATGGGTGCGGCTTTTGGTAAAGCACGGCGCCAAGATGATCCTTTTCCATAATTGGAAGCCGCCGCTATTCGGCAATGAGACCGGGGGGTTCGGCATTCTAAGGCCTGATGGGACGCCGACGGAGAGGCTGCAAGCGATCAAGGAAGTTATCAGAGAAATGAAAGGGAACCGCGGCGTTCAGCCGCAGGTTCCCGAATACGCCATCTATTACTCCAAAACTTCCGAGATCCAGACCTTCCAAGAAGAAGGACATTACCGGCCATGCTCGCCGCAATGGTTCTCGGGCCGGGGCGAATACGGCCTGTTTTTCAGCTTAAATTCGATCGCCGGAGCGTATCGCCTGCTCTGGGACAAAAAGGTACCGGCCTCATTTGTTTTTGACAAAGAACTGGAGCAAGGTGAACTGAAATGCAAGGTACTCCTGCTGGCTAATCCTTACCTTTTAAGCCGGAAACAATTTGAGAACCTTCTGGCCTTTGTTAAAGCGGGGGGGACCCTGGTCACCGAATCCCGCTTTGGGTTAAAGGATGAGAATGCCCACCTTTACCCCAAACCTTTGCTGGAGGAACTGCTGAATATCAAGCATCTTTATACGCAGATCATGGATAACCGCCTACCGCTCCCTAAAACCAAGGCCGAGGCCTGGGGATTTCAAGATGTTTTGGCCGGCTGCGAGAAACCGGCAATTATCAGAAAAAAGCTGGGCAAGGGAAAGATCGTTTACGCGACTTTCAGCTTGTTCGGAAGTGTGCTCAAATGGAAAGGAAAGGATATAAATGCGTTACGGATCGTTTGACACCGAAAATCGAGAGTATATCATCAACCGCCCCGACACCCCCACCCCCTGGATCAACTATATCGGCGCCGGCAATTACGGGGGATTCGTCTCGCAGACGGGAGGGGGTTATTCTTTCGACCGCGATCCCAAGAACAAGCGCATCCTGCGCTACCGCTACAATTCCGTCCCGACCGACCAGCCCGGCCGCTATGTTTATATCCGGGATGAATTGAGCGGAAAGTTCTGGTCGCCCACCTGGGCCCCTACTTACAACCAGCTAAAAGCTTACGAGTGCCGGCATGGATTGGGCTATACGATCATCACTTCGGAATACGAGAAGATCAGATCTTCCGTCACCTACTTTGTGCCGGATAACCAGCAGGCCCTGGAAGTTTGGGTGGTCAAGGTAAAAAATATGAACGGCAAGCCCCGGCGGCTGAAGCTTTTCAGCTACGCCGAATTCAGTTTTTATGAAGCGGTGAAGGACCAGACCAATGTGGACTGGTGCCAGCAGATCGACCAGGCGGTATTCAAACAGCAGACCATCTTCTGGACCTCTTTTATGAAGACCCAGGGTTATACCTATTTTGCGACCAATGGGAAGATCGCGGGATTCGACACCGACCGCGAAAAATTTGTCGGCCCCTACCGCTCCCTGGCCAACCCGATCTGCGTGGAAACGGGAAAATGCTCCAACTCGGAGGCTTTGCGGGGCAACGGCGTGGGAGGATTATGCGTGGAAGTGGACCTTAAACCCCACGAAGAAAAAGAGGTCGTCTTTATTTTGGGCACGACCGATAAGCCCGAGCGGGCCCTGCCCCTTATCAAAAAATACCGCAAAAGCGAGAATTGCCAGGTAGCCCTGGCGGAGCTTAAGAAAAAAATGGGCGGCTACCTTTCCAAATTCGAAGCGAAAACCCCCGACGACGAGACCAACGTGATGGTGAATATCTGGAACCAGTACCAATGCAAATGCACCTTCAACTGGTCGCGTTTTGTCTCCCTCTACCAGCTGGGAGTCAACCGGGGTATGGGTTTCCGCGATACCGCGCAAGACACCCTGGGCGTGATGCACACCATCCCGGATGAAGCCCGCCATACTCTGTTCAAATTACTGGAGATCCAGTACCGCGACGGCCACGCCGCCCATCAATTTTATCCGCTGACCGGAGAGGTGGAATCCGGAGATGCCGCGGAGGGCACCAAAAAAGCCGCTAAATGGTATTCGGACGATCACCTGTGGATCATCCTGGCGGTCTGCGCTTATCTTAAGGAGACCGGGGATTACGAACTGCTTAATGAAAAGGTGACCTTCAAAGAGGACGGCAAGTTCCCGGTCTTCGAACATTTAAAAGCAGCCGTCGATTTCTCCGTCTCCCATGTGGGCAAACACGGCTTAACCCTGGCGGGCTGGGCGGATTGGGACGACACCTTAAATCTGGACACCGGCAAGGGCCAGGCGGAGTCGGTGTGGAGCACCATGCTTTTGGGCGTGGCCCTGCTCGAGATGATCGCCCTTTGCCGCATCCTGAACAAAGAAGAGCTGGCCAAAAAATACGCGGACCTTCATAAGCATTTTTCAAAGATCGTAAACTCCAAGGCCGGCTGGGACGGCAAGTGGTATCTGCGGGCCTATACGGATGAGGGAAAGAAAGTCGGCAGCCACCTCAACGAAAAAGCCAAGATCTATCTTTTGATGCAAAGCTGGGCGGTGATGGCGGGTTTTGCGACCAACCACAGGGCCAAGACCGCGCTGGCTTCGGCTCATAAATATCTCAACACCAAATACGGGCTGGTCTTGATCTGGCCGGCTTACGATCACTTTGATTGGAAGATCGGCGGCACCACCACCTACCCTCCCGGCGCCAAAGAGAACGGTGGGATATTTTTGCAGACCAATCCCTGGCAGATGATCGCCCAAACCATGCTGGGAGAAGGGGACCTGGCTTACCAATATTACCGCCAGATCCTGCCTTCTTTAAAGAACGACATCGCCGAGGTTTACGAAGTAGAGCCCTACGTCTACTGCCAAAATATCTTAGGCAAGGAACATCCCCAGTTCGGGCTGGGCCGCAACAGCTGGCTTACCGGCACTGCCTCCTGGGCGATGGTCGCGATCTCCCAGTATATCCTGGGGATCCGTCCGGATTATCACGGTCTCGTCATCGATCCCTGCATCCCCAAAAAGTGGAAGGGGTTTGAAGTTAAAAGGGTCTTCCGGGGTTGCACTTACTTCATAACCGTAAGAAATCCTAAAGGCGTGAATAAAGGGGTCAAGCACTTGATCGTGGACGGCAACCAGATCTCCGGCAACCGGGTGCCGCTTTTCAAAGATGACCAAGATCATCACGTAGAAGCGGTGTTAGGATAGGCGAGAATGAATTCTCGCCGAAATTTAACCGCCCCGGTTTACCGGGGCCGGTTTCTAGAGTTATCATGACCTTATCTTTCAAAGAAGCAATAAATCTTATTAATTCTTCCGACGAAGAGACCTTCTCTCTTTTGGCTAAAGCCGACGAGACCCGCCGGAAATTCAAAGGTAATAAAGTAAAGCTCTGCGCGATCGTTAACGCCAAATCGGGCCGCTGCAGCGAGAACTGTTCGTTCTGCGCCCAATCCGGCCATTTTTCAACCAAAACACCCATCTACCCCCTGCTCTCCAAGGATGAGATGTTTAAATCCGCTACCGATTCCGAAAAGAATTTCCACGCCACCTGCTTTAGTATAGTGACCGCCGGAAAATCGGTCAAAACCGACCAGGAAATTGAGGACATTGCCGGGGTCCTTTCCGCCATTAAAAGCCAAACTAAGCTGGATCGTTGTGTTTCGCTCGGTACGCTTTCCAAAGAGCAGATCAAAAAACTCAAGGCCGCCGGGCTGAAGCGATTACACCATAATCTCGAGACCGCGGAAAGCTTTTTCAACCAGGTTTGCACCACGCATACTTACCAGGAAAGATTGGCCACCATCAAAGCGGCAAAAGCAGAGGGTTTAGAGGTTTGTTCGGGCGGCATTTTCGGCCTAGGGGAAACACCGGAGCAGAGAGTGGAGCTGGCCTTCACTCTGGCGGAACTCAAGGTGGATTCCGTACCGATAAATATCTTAAATCCCATCCCCGGCACTCCCGCCGCAAAAAATTATCGGCCTATGCCACCTTTGGAAGTACTCCGTCTGGTGGCGGTTTATCGACTGATATTGCAGGACAAGGATATCGGCGTCTTTGGGGGGAGGGAATTATCGTTGGGCACGCTCCAGCCCTTGATGTTTTTGGCAGGAGCGAATGTGACTTTGATCGGGGATTATTTGACGACCAAGGGCCAGGCGCCGGAGAAAGATTTGCGGATGTTAGCGGATTTGGGGTTAGAAGTAGACACCCCCTCTGTCCCTCGACAAAGCTCGGGACCTCTCCCCCTTGCCAAGGGGGAGAAAGAGAGGGGGTAAATGCTGGACTTCATCGAAAAAGAATTGTCGGATATCAAAGATTCCGGCCTTTATCGCTCGCTTAAGACCATTGAGAAGACCGATGGCCGAACGGTAACCATCGACGAAAAACTCTATCTGAATTTCTGCTCTAACAATTATCTGGGCTTGGCGAATCATCCGGCAGTCGTGGCTGCCGCCAAAGAAGCAGTAGAAAAGTACGGCACTGGAGCGGGAGCGTCTCGTTTAATTTCCGGCAACCTTGTTCTTCACGAAAAGCTCGAGCGGAAGATAGCCGAGTTCAAAAAAAGAGAAGCGGCGATCGTTTTCCCTACCGGCTTTATGGCTAACCTGGGCGTTGTTTCCGCATTGGTAGACGAAAAAGATACCGTGATCATCGACCGCCTGGATCATGCCTCGATAATCGATGCCTGCAAATTATCCCGCGCCAAACTGCAGGTCTTCCCCCATCGGGATATGAATGCTTTGGAAAAGCTCCTGGGCAAGTCGCAAAACTTCGGCAAGCGGCTTATCGTAACCGATTCGGTCTTCAGCATGGACGGGGACCTGGCGCCGCTGCTCGATATATTAATGCTGGCAAAAAATCATAAGGCCTTAGTGATGATAGACGAGGCCCATTCTACGGGAGTGCTCGGGAAGACAGGAAGAGGTCTGGAAGAACATTTTAATTGCGAAGGCCGAACCGACATCGTGATGGGAACTTTATCCAAGGCCATCGGCTCCCTGGGCGGCTTTGTGGCAGGTCCAAAGAATTTGATCGATTACCTGCGCAATAAATCGCGTTCGTTCATTTATACCACCGCCCTGCCGCCTGCCTCCTGCGCTGCTGCCCTGGCCGCGCTGGAGTTGATCGAGAAGGATTTATCCCTTCTTGAAAAATTGAGAAAAAATATTGATTACTATTCTTCGCCTGCGACTGAACGTCGCGGCTCCAAGGAACCGGGGCGTTCAGCCCCAGGTTCCTTATCCCCCATCATTCCTATCATCATAGGCCCACCCGAAAAAACATTAGAAATCTCCAATCAACTTTTCACCCGCGGCATTTTGCTTTCGGCCATCCGCCCGCCGACCGTGCCCCCGGGTCAAAGCCGTCTGCGGCTCACAATTTGCGCCCAGCACACCAAGGAGGATATAGCTTGCCTGGCTTCTTCATTACGGGAACTGATACCGGCGTAGGCAAGACCTACGTCACGCTCTGGCTGGCGGAACTCTTGAAAAAAGAGGGGCTGGATATTGGCGTAATGAAAC
Organism: Candidatus Saganbacteria bacterium; assembly: GCA_016223205.1. Classification (GTDB taxonomy): domain Bacteria; phylum Margulisbacteria; class WOR-1; order XYC2-FULL-46-14; family WPAF01; genus JACRPM01. The sequence goes on along the minus strand of JACRPM010000010.1, from coordinate 85,465 downwards.
CCATCTCCTGCGGCCCGCAGAAAGAGAATGACGCTCTTTATCTAAAAAGAAAACTCAAATTGAAAGACCCTATCAACTTGATAAATCCTATCCATCTTTCCTTGCCCCTCGCCCCCTACCCCGCTTCCCAACTGCAAAAGAAAAAGCTTTCTTTATCCCCAATATTTTCCGCTTTTCATAAATTATCAAATAAACACGATTGCCTGCTGGTGGAGGGGATCGGCGGGGTTATGGTACCCATAAAACGCGATTATCTGGTGGCGGACCTGATAAAAGATCTGGGCCTGCCCGCCCTTGTGGTGGCGCGGGCGGGGCTGGGCACCATCAACCATACATTGCTTACGGTGGAGGCCTTAAGAAAAAGGAAGATACGGATCGCGGGAATAGTCCTTAACGGGTTTAAACGTAAAGATCTCTCGGAAAGGACTAATACAGAAGTGATAGAAGAACTAACGGGTATCCCGATCATGGCTAAGCTCAAATGGCAAAAGCGCTAGATAAAAAAGACCGGCAATACCTCTGGCATCCTTTTACCGACCAGAAGGGTTGGGAAAAGAGCGAACCTCTCATCATCGAAAGGGGGAAAGGCAGTTATCTCTTTGATACCAAAGGCAGAAAATACCTGGACGGGGTTTCTTCCCTCTGGGTCACGGTCCACGGCCACCGTAAGGCCGAGCTCGACCGGGCCATCGAAAACCAATTAAAAAAGATCGCCCACTCTACACTTTTAGGCCTGGGCAATGTCCCTTCGATAGAATTGGCGGAAAAACTGGTAAAGCTCGCTCCCCGGGGTTTAACTCGTGTCTTTTATTCCGACTCGGGCTCGGAGGCGGTGGAGATCGCCTTAAAGATGGCTTTCCATTATTGGCAGATCACCCCCTCCTCCGTCTCCCCCTTATTAAGGGGGAGAAAGAGAGGGGGTAAAACCAAATTCCTCACCCTGACCAACGCCTATCACGGCGATACCATCGGCTCGGTGTCGGTCGGGGGCATAGACCTTTTCCATAAAACCTATAAACCCCTGCTTTTTAAATCGCTGAAAGTGCCGTCGGGAAATATCCAGGCGCTCGAAAACATCCTGAAAACCCGCCATCCAGAGATCGCCGCGATGATCGTAGAACCGCTTATCCAGGCCGCCGCCGGGATGCTGTTTTATCCGCCGGGATATCTCAAAGCGGTCCGCAGATTATGCTCAAAATATGATGTGCTTTTGATCGTGGATGAAGTGGCCGCCGGCTTTGGACGAACCGGTAAAATGTTCGCCTGCGAGCACGTTGGCATCACGCCCGACCTGATGTGTGTCGCCAAAGGAATTACCGGGGGATACTTGCCCCTGGCTGCTACCTTAACATCTGAAAAGATCTACCGGGCTTTCCTTGATCACACCTTTTACCACGGCCATACTTATACCGGAAATCCTTTGGCCTGCGCCGCTGCCCTCGCTAATCTGGAGATCTTCAGGAAAGAAAGAACGATCGAGAAGCTTCAGCCCAAAATAAAATTGCTGTCTCAATCGTTAAAGCCCTTCACCAAATTAAAGCAGGTAAAAGAGATCAGGCAATTGGGATTTATGGTGGGGATCGAACTAAATATTCCCGCGCAACCGGTGATATTGAGAGCCCGCAAATTGGGCGCGATCCTTCGACCGCTGGGAAATGTCATTGTGCTTATGCCGCCTTTGAGCATTTCGGAAGCAGAACTTAGAAAATTGGTTGATATAACCTATAATTCGATAATCTTAGTAACCAGCGACTGAACGTCGCGGTTAAACAATCAGGTTCCGAGCTTGGATAAATACGCGTTGATCTGCTCGGCAGCCTTTTTGCCGTCCCCCATGGCGGAAATTACCGTGGCCGCTCCCCTCACGATGTCCCCTCCCGCGAAAACCCCGGGAATAGAGGTCATGCGGGTGCTTTCATTGATTATCACCCCACCCCACTTTTCCACTTTTAGTTCTAAGGTTTCGCGGGGGATCAAAGGATTGGGCTTGTTGCCGATGGCGGAGATGATGGTATCGACCGGAAATACGAATTCGGATCCTTCCTTGGGGACCGGCCTTCTGCGGCCCGATGCGTCGGGCTCGCCCAGCTCCATCTCCAGGCATTCCATTTCCTGCACCCAGCCGTTCTTATCCCCGCGTATTTCGGTGGGCGCGGTGAGCAGTTTGAAAACGATCCCCTCCTCCTCCGCCCTCTCGATCTCCTCCGCCCGGGCAGGCATTTCCTTACGGCTGCGGCGATAGACGATGGTAACTTCTTTTGCTCCCAGGCGAAGCGAGACCCGCGCCGCGTCCATGGCCACGTTCCCCGCCCCCAGCACCGCCACCTTCTTTCCCACCTTGACCGGCGTTAAATATTCGGGGAATTTATAGGCCTTCATTAAATTTACCCGTGATAAGAACTCATTGGCGGAATAAACTCCCAGAAGATTTTCTCCCGGGACCCCCAAAAATTGCGGCAGACCGGCGCCCGAACCGATAAAGACGGCCTTGAACCCTTGGGCGAACAGCTCCTCGATAGTTATGGTCTTGCCGATCAAAACATCGGTGATCAGTTCTACCCCCAACGATCTGACATAATCGATCTCGATCTCCACGATCTTCTTGGGCAGGCGGAATTCAGGAATGCCGTAGACCAACACCCCGCCGGGGGTCGAAAGCGACTCAAACAGCGTGACCTGATAACCCAGTTTGGCTAAATCTCCCGCACAAGTAAGCCCCGCGGGACCGGAGCCGACGACGGCAATCCTCACCCCGTCCCGATTCATCGGGACACCCCTCTCCATCTTCGATGGAGAGGGGAATGAATTCTCCGAAGCCGTAGGCGAAGGAGAAGAAAGGGGTGAGGCCTGGTCCGCCACAAACCTCTCCAATGCTCCTACCGCCACCGGTTTCCCTTTAATTCCCAGTATGCACACCTTTTCGCACTGGTCCTCTTGCGGACAGACCCTTCCACAAACGGCAGGCAGGGAATTCTTTTCTTTGATCTTACGAATGGCCCCTTCCATATCGCCGGCGGCGATGAGCTTTAGAAAGGCGGGAATGTCGATCTCCACCGGACAGCCTCCCACACACTTGGGATTTTGGCATTGGATGCAGCGCTGGGCCTCTTCGATGGCGGTCTCAATGGTGTAGCCGAGCGCCACTTCCTCAAAGTCCTTGATGCGCTCGTTAACCGGTCTCTCGGGTATTTTATGTCGTTCGATTTTCATTGCGGGGTAAAGGAGCTAATAAACTATCATCTCCCTAAAGATAGGGGACACATAAGAACCTACTAAAGCATGGATTAGTAATACCATTACCACAGCAAAAATTATGGAAGTGAAAATAAATTGTTGTTCTTTATCGTGCGGGGCCTTCATAAGCAAAGGAATACCCGCATACAATAAGTAAGCACCATACAATCCCAGTATCTCAAGAATTTTTAACCCGGGAATAATATTAAAAGCTGACGCTAAAATCGGTGCGGTCGCCGAATAAACGGAAAGCTTTAGGGCTGCAAAAAAATCCCCCTCCGCCAAAAAATAACTAGCCAGGAATAAAATAATGAAGCCAGTGACCACCACACCCAGCAGAGCTAAAAAGAAAAAAACTACCGCTGAAAAGAAAGCATCAATAGCTGACATCCGGTAATAACCAACCACCCCAATCCTTACTCCTACAATGAAGTAGCCAATAAAAAAAGCGGCCGCGGAGAATAGGGCCAGCACCACCGGATATATGATGATCGTCTTCCAGTCCTTGATCTCCTCGAGTTTTATCTTCTCCCAGGCCTCTTTGGGGAACAATAATATTTCGCGCGCCCGATCAAAAATCCACATGCCGGCCATTTTACCAGCTCTTTCTTGCTTCTGCAAGGCGGCTTTGCTAGAATAACACTTGTGAAGCCGAGAATAAATTCTCGCCTAAATTTAACCGCGAATTTATTCGCCGGCTTGTTGGTGCTTACTCTTGCCTCTCAATCATTCGCAAATTTCGGGGCGCGACCGCTGGGCATGGGCGGGGCTTTTGTGGCCATCTCCGACGATGCCAACGCCGCCTGGTGGAACCCGGCGGGATTAGCGCGCAATCCCGGCGTGGATATCACCGGAACCACTGTAATTTCAAACCGCAACGCCTGCCTCGGCGACAACCTTTTAGCGCTCAAGATGAACTTCGAGACCGAGCTTAATCCTTTTCTTTGGGTCGCCGGCATCGGCGTCGTTTCCCTGGTGGCGCTCGAAGGCGCTAAATATCTTTCGGACCAGGGAGTGCTCAAGAAAAACTGGGGAAGATCCACTGAAAAGGTGGACCAAACGGAGTCGCCGGCGGAAAAGGTAAAGGAAGGCGGCACCGAAAAGACCGTGGCGGTGGGTCAAAAGATAAAAGAAAAGGCCGCGCAGGTCACCGAACAAGCGCTTTCTTCGACCGCCTCGACCGCTAAGGAAGTGGCCCGCCATACCTCGGTAAACGTCTACTGGGGTCCTTGGGCGTATCCCTATTACTACCGCGATTATCACCGCCCTACCTATTGGGATGAACGCCCGGCGGAGGAAGAATATTCCCCCCAGGGCAAGGCACAGTTCGCGGGAGGATTATCCTGGTTGACGGACAATAATTCCGTGCAGGACCAGAAAACCAATTATTACACCCTCACGCTGGCCACCGGCTATGAGGAGCGGGTGGCGCTGGGCAGCAACCTCAATTTCTACGACATCAAGATCCCCAGCGTGAACCTGAAAGGTTATGGGGCGGGGATCGACCTGGGCTTGCTTTTGCGGCCGGTGGACCAGCTGGCCTTTGGGGCGGTGGCCAAGGAGATACTGACCACCGATATTCACTTTGAGAACGGGACCAACCTCACCTATCGCATGTCGATCAACTGCGGCCTGGCTGTCACCCCTATCGATGAGCTCACCGTGGCCGCGGATATCCAGAATATTTTTCGCCAGTCGGGCAAACCGCAAACCAACCATTATGGCGCTGAATTCCGTCCCTTTCCCGGCCTGGCCTTGCGGGCCGGATTAAACGACGGCAGTAAGACCGCCGGCGCCTCGATCATGATCAACCAGGTAATCTTGGACTACGCCTACCTTGGCGGAAATTTTAATAGGACACAAATTGCAGGACTTACTTGGCGGCTTTAAGAGCTTTCCAGAACTTCTCAAATCCCTCAATGAGAACGATCCGGCGAAGTGGGAACAGCTCGGCCACGCTTTAATAGACCGAAATCTTTATAAAGAAGCCGAGGCGGTATTCGACGCGCTTTTCCGCCTGATGCAGAAAAAGCATGGCAATGTGGGGCTGCCGGCCTACAATCGCGGCATCAGTCGCTTTCTGCAGGGGCGCTTCCGCGAGGCTTACGAGGATTTCCGGCTGGCGCGCCAGTACGACCTGCATATGAAGAACCTCGGCTCCTCCGCCACCCGTGCTATTAACTACATGGACGAGACCATTTTCCCCACGCGGGAAATCATAAAAAAGAACCAGGCCCAACTGATCAGGGAGCTGAACGCTCCCCGCCAGGTGGAATACAAGATGGGAGCCAACGTCCTGCGCACCATCCACAAGTGGAACTCCGCCTCTCCCCTATTCTCCCACGGGCTCTCCCAGGGCGGAGGGTACTTTTTAACCTTGCGGAACGGGAGAGGGGAAGTAAAGGGCATCGCCATCGATCCCGGCTATGATTTTTTCGATATCTTTCGCGGGCTGGGGCTGGGCATCGCCGATATCGACGCCATCATCATCACCCACGACCACGACGACCACACCGAATCGGTGGAGGGGATACTTTCGCTTTTGGCCAAATACAACGATCACAACCAGGAAAAAAAGAGCAAAGTCCTGGATATTTTCGGCTCGTCCGGAGTGCTTTTGAAATTCCACGGCCTGCTTTCCGCCACCGACCTGTTCGGCAACAAGGAGATAAATTTCAAACTGCTGGTGCCCGGCAACCGGGTGGCGGAGATCGAGAACCAGTCCCTGATGGAAAAATACGGCTTTCATATCCATGTGAAGCCCGCCTACCACACCGAGCGCTGGACCAATCAGGAATCTTCCGTGGGCTTGGTGCTCGATACCAACCTGGTCTTGAAGAACGGTGAACGGCTCCACATCGGCATCACGGGGGATTCGCGCTTTGTGGAAGGATTGGGCCGGGAATATTCCGAGTGCCAGGTCCTGCTTTTAAATATCGGCTCGGTGGAAAAGGAAGAAGGAAAATTATTGAATCAGCACCTGGGCATGCTGGGCTCGATCAATCTTTTAAAAGAGGCCCGCCTGGGCAAGCCGCTGCTCGCGATCTTGACCGAATTCGGCGAGGAGCTGGCGGGAAAGCGCGAGACCATCGGCCGGATAATCGAGAACTGGGCCCAGCCCATGAACAGCGGTGGATCCAAAAACCTGCTAAAGGTGATCCCCGCGGACATCAACCTGGAGGTCAAGCTCCAGGAACTGGCCATCCGCGAATCCGACACCCACGTTTTCTTTCCTTATCACCTGATCGAGGTCGATGAGAGCGATACTGAGATATTAAAATATCGTTTTAACGGATAGTAAATAGGGAATAGTGGAGAGGGACGGAAAGAACATGGAGCACGGAACACAGAACACGGAGCACGGAGCACAGGGAGGGATTCCGCCCTGTGTTCTAAGTTCGGTGCTCTAAGTTCTGTGTTCTAACCTTCCCAATTTACTCCTCCCTATTTAATCAATTCTAAAAATATCCCTTAATAAGTGAAATCCGGCCTCGTTTTTAACGATATATACATAGGAAAGCAGATCCTCTAGGAGGGACATCAATGGGAATAGTTAGAGCGGTTAGAGCGGTCAGAACAGCGGTCAGAGAAAGGTACATTGGATTCAACGCGGAGGCCAGGGGCGGCGGGGAGGTGCGGGTAAGGGTTCGGAACCAGTTTTTAAATCCCCAGATGAACGCGAATATCGCAGCCACCCTGCATATCGGCGGCCAGAAGATTTATCTTCCCGTAGGCGGTTCGATCTCCATAGGTCGCGATCGAAGCTGTGAAATCCGGATCAATGATCCGCAGATTGACTTAAACCATGCGCAGATCATTCATCAGCAGGGTAAAAGTTTCCGCATCCTAAATTATTCCGACAAGCCGATTACCCTCCTTAAGCCGAACGGCCGGCCCATAACTGTTCCAACCGACAAGAATCTCGAAGGCAGCTTAATACCCGAGGGCGCACGGTTGGTTCTGCACTTAAGCGGTGCTATTCCTGGTAAAAACGGCAGATATCTGGAGATACAATTAGAAACCGCCAAAGAAATCGGTGAAGATGTCCGTCTGCTTTTAGCCACCCGTCCGCCCATTGAAGAGGTCACGCCGGAAGTAGCTCAAGCTCGACAGGAACAATTGGCGATAGTTCAAACCTTTATTGCCGAACAAGGGTTGACAGTTACCAAGCGAATCGATCCATCTCTGATCGAAGGGACTGATTTTGCGGAAGCAAGAACGACAGATGAACTTCTCACTATTTATCTAGAAAGAAAAGATAAAATCCGGCGCGACTGGAGAAATACGTTTATTCAAACTCTATTAGGTTCTGGAGTAGGCTGGGGAATAATGGGCTTACTTTTTCCCATTTCGACTTTAGTTTGTATTGGTGGTTTTATTGGCGGTGCCGCTGGCTCATTGGCAAGCTACCGATCTTCAAACAAAGCGGCTCACAGAAAATTAGATGATAGTATTTGCCATATATTATTTCAATTTGATGTGCGAGAAATTGCCAGATTATTAGCAGTCAGAAATCCCGCGGAAAGAGATCGTTTTCTGGGGCTTTTGGAGAAGGCTGATAGTTTAAAAGCACAGGCGGTCAGAAATCAATTAATTGAGGCCATGAGCGCGCCGGCTTTGCCCGAGGCCACACCTAAAGAAGATTAAAATAGCGATTCCGCCCTATGCTCCAAGTTCCGTGTTCTAAGTTCTGTGTTCTAACCTTCGCTATTCACTCCTCCCCCTTCACTGATCTTATAAGCCCCGACAAAACTCGCCCTATCTCATTCATCAGACCATATATTTCTTCGTATTGTGCCATATCGAAATACTGTAGCTCGAAACACAGTTGCACCAGCGGCAGACTTTCGTATAGTGAACCCTTTGCCGTGCAGTAAAATTGCCGCTTTTCTTTTTGGTGGTATCGCCCTTGCCCCTCCGCAATGTTTAGCGGGACAGAAAGGACTGCGCGGCAAAGTTGATCCTTGATGGTTCGGTCCTTAATCCTTCGATTTGCGGAGAATATTTTCTTGGCAAGGGCAACCGCCTTTTTGTAGGCCTCCAAATTCTCAAATATGAACATTTCTTTCACCTCCCTTCCTAACCACCACCCTAGCAATTAGTATGCCAATCTTCTGCAAAATTAGTATTTGGCTCAATAATAAGAAAAACTGGAAATAGTAAATCGTGAAGAGTGAGGGAAAAATGAACACGGAGCACGGAACCTGCCTGCCGGCAGGCAGGCACTGAACACAGAGCACAGGGATCTTACCCTATGTTCTAAGTTCCGTGCTCTCCCCTTCCCCATTCCCTCTCCCCTATTTACCATGCTATAATCCCCCCAATAGGAGTAAACCTTGAAAATTCTAGTGACCGGCGGCGCGGGATTCATCGGCAGTAACATCGTGGATGCTTATATCGAGGCGGGACATGAGGTCGCCATCCTCGACAATCTTATAACCGGGAAAAAAGAAAATCTCAACCCCATAGCGAAGTTCTATCAGATCGATATCCGGGATAAAAAGGTCGCCGATATCCTGTTGGATTTTAAGCCCGAGATCATAAATCACCTGGCCGCCCAGATAGATGTAAGGAAATCCGTGGCGGACCCGGCTTTTACCGAAGAGGTGAACGTTTTGGGCGCGATAAATCTCTTGGACGCCGCGGTAAAAGCTAAAGTTAAAAAGATAGTATTTTCTTCGACCGGCGGCGCGCTTTACGGCGAGATCCCCGAAAAGGAAGGCGCCGATGAGGACCATAAACTCGAGCCCATTTCCCCCTATGCCGTCACCAAGAAAGCAACCGAGATGTACCTGTATTTCTATCATGTCACCTACGGGATAAAGTTCACCGTCCTGCGCTACGGCAACGTCTACGGCCCGCGGCAGGATCCCCTGGGCGAGGCCGGAGTGATCGCTATTTTTATTGGAAAGCTAGCCAAGGGAGAAAATCCCACCATCTTCGGCGATGGCAAGCAATTGCGCGATTATGTTTATGTTAAGGACGTATGCCAGGCCAACCTAACCGCTTTAACCAAGGGTGACAACGGCATATATAATGTAGGCACCGGCATCGGCACTTCGGTCAACGAATTGTTCGACCACTTAAAAAAGATCATGAAATTCAAGGGGTCCGTGGTCTATGCCCCACCCCGCGCCGGGGAACTCTTCCGCAGTGTCCTGAACGCCGAAAAGATCAAGAAGGAACTCGGCTGGCAGCCGACCGTCGACATGGCCCGGGGCCTCGAGCTCACCGTTAAGGCCACCACTTGATGAAAAAGAAGATCCTCTACCTGTTCTCGGATACCGGCGGGGGGCACCGCTCCGGGGCCAAGGCCCTGATGAATGCGGTCGAAGGTCTCAAGCCCGGTAAATTCGAGCAGGAAATGGTGGATGTCTTTGCCGAGTGCAGCGGGTTCTTGAACATCTTCGCCCGGCTTTACGCGCCGGTGATAAAATTCTCTCCCCGGATGTGGGGAATGCTTTATTACTTTCTGGATGACGAAAAGAAATTAGAACAGCTGGAGGCGATCTCCCGACCCTTTATCCTCAAAGACCTGACCAAGTTAATAAAAAAGACCAAGCCCGATGCGATCGTTTCGGTCCATCCCCTGGTGAACCATTTGACCGCGCAGGCTATTGCCGACAGCGGCCTTAAGATCCCCTTTATCGTGGTGGTGATGGACCCGGTGACCCTGCACCGGGCCTGGATCACCCCCAAGGTCGACCTTTGCCTGGTAGCTACGGAAGAAGCCAAAAAGCTGGCTGTTAAGTACGGTATGCCGGTAAAAAAGATAAAAGTGGAAGGCATGCCGATCGACCCCCGCTTTGCCAAAGGCCCGCAAAAAAAGAAGACCCCGCATAAGTTCACGGTGCTCTTGATGGGCGGAGGCGAAGGCGCGGGCGGCATGTATGAGATAATCCAGGCCATCGACCTGGCCAAACTAAAAGTCCAGCTGATCGTGATCTGCGGAAGAAACCAAAAACTGGAAGAAAAGCTAAAGGCCGAAGCCCCGAATTTCGGCTTCCCCCTCAAGGTCTACGGTTTTACCGACCAGGTGCCGCAGATCATGTCCCAATCGGATCTCATCATCACCAAGGCCGGGCCGGGATCGATCGCCGAAGCCCTGGCCATGAACCTGCCCATCATCATCACCTCCTGGCTGCCCGGCCAGGAGGAGGGCAATGTGCGTTTTGTGGAGGCGGCAAAGGTCGGCCAGGTCACCCAGGACCCCGAAAAAGTGGTGGAGATAATCCGGGACCTGCAAGATCCCAATGAATATAAAAAGATCCAGAAGAACATTGAAAGGGCCAGAAAACCGCATGCGGCTTTTGATATCGCTGCTGATATTATCAAGTATCTGTAGCGCCGCCAATGCGGACATAAAGTTTGGGGACGTTCCGGCCGACCATTGGGCCGCTCCGGCGGTTTACGATCTGGTAAAACAGGGAGTGACTTCCGGCTACCCCGACGGCACCTTCCGGGGCGACAAAAATCTTACCCGCTATGAGACTGCCGCCCTGCTCTCCAAATTGTCTGAAAAATCCACGGAAAAAGCACGGACGGAAAAAATCCTGGCGGAGCTTAAGACCGAGCTGAACACGGCAAAATATCAGCTGGACCATCCGGAGGGGTTCAAATTATCGGGAAATTACACCGACCGCATCAGAGCGCAGTATGAAGACCGGGCATTTCACGGCCCGCTCATCGACCATCGGCTGAAGGTTTCTCTGCTTAAGGAATTCAATTACACCGATACTTTAAAGATCAACCTGGACACCCTGTACACCGACCCGGCGCAGATCGATTTTGAGGGGCGGACGCGAGGATTGTCGGTCTCGTTTGGCGCGGGAGATATCCTGCACCGCGATCCGATCTCATATTCCGATGACGGGACCGTTTTCCGTATGAAATACCCGCGCCTTTCGACCTCGACCAGATGGAACAACCTGGACCTTGATCTGGCTTACACGGTGTTGGCCAATACTTTATCCGGAGAAGCCACCCTATCCGAAACTTCCCTTTCGGTCTCTTATCGCTTGGGTAAGTTTAGGTTTTCTGCTCGTCCCAGCTTGCTGGGGTTTATCAACGAGCATGACGCCCGGGGCGAGATCGCGGCCGGTTATGATCATTCAAAAGAGGTCTCGGCCGAGCTCCTCTTTGGTGTCGGTAATTTATCCAGCTATCACAGCCAGTATGTTCGAGGTAAATTTAAAATAGACCTGCCGGACACCGATCTGGCCATAACCATCCATAAAGTGGGGAGCGCTTATCGCCCCGCTTACGCCCGCTTTAAGCTGTTGGAGTTGAATCAGTTCGATAAATATGTTTTGGACGGCACGGTCGACGCCGGTTTTATCTTGACCCAGCTATTGTTCCCCCGCATTCGCACGCAGATCAGATCCGACGTGGTAGCCAATGGCGACCTGACCTTTGGCGAAGCATATCCCGGCACCACTTTGACCTCCGAATTCGGGTTATCCTACGACCTAACCGATAATATCAGCGGCTACGGTTTCTATCGCAATTACCAGGTTCCCTCGGGAGTGAGTTCCAAAGATTCAGCCCTAGCCATTAGTGTGCCGAAATCTTCCGGACTTTTCGGCGCTAAAATCGGAATAGTTTTCTAACTAAGAGGAAAGCCGATTGGCCGATACATGTTGGTTGGGCTCTATAGCAAACAGTGTGCCAAATAGTAAACGATAATTAATTATTTTTCCTTGCAGTGGTTAACAGAAAAAATGACATGAGAAATCAGGAAACCCGCGAATGAACTTCGCGGTTTCCTGATTAAAATCAATAGATTTAAGGAACCGCGACGTTTAGTCGCAGGTTCCGTCTTAGCACACTGTTTGCTGAGGAACCTGTTGGTTGTTGACTTACATTATATCTATTCTATATAATACCCCTTGAATGAAGAAGACAGCTTTTTGGGCCGCGATTTTTCTCTTACTATTAGGCAGTTGTGCCCTCGCCTTCCAAATGCAAACCGGATATTATGTGGGTTCGGGCGTTTCGCGCTCGATCACGGGGGTGGGATTCCAGCCCGACCTGGTGATCATCAAGGCCGACACTGCTACCGGGCGCGCGGTGTGGCGCTCTTCCTCCATGACGGGCGATTCCACCGCTTATTTTGAGAATGCCGCCGCCAATGCTTCGGGACTGGTAACTTCGCTTGATTCTGACGGCTTTTCCCTGGGCACCGGAGCGGATGTCAATTCGGTCAGCAATACGCGCTATGTCTGGATCGCGTTCCGCAGCAGCACGGGGGTTAATCTAAAAATCGGTTCTTATACCGGCAATGGCAGTGATGACCGCAATATTACTGGGGTCGGCTTCCAGCCCAACTTGGTTTGGACCAAGCGGGACGGGGCTTACCTGGGGGTCTGGTACACCTCTTCCATGGGAGCGGATAACAGCCATTATTTTTCAGCTACTGCTCCTGCCGCAGACCGCATCCAGGCCTTGCAGGCGGATGGATTCCAGGTAGGCGCCAATGCAGAAGTAAATTCTACCGGTGCAACTTACTATTATGTCGCCTTCAAGACGTCCGAAAGCATGTCGGTTGAAAGCTATACGGGCGACGGGACGGATAACCGCTCCATCAGCAAGACCGCCTTTAAGCCGGATTTCGTGTTCGTCAAGCAATCCGCCGCCGCCAGTGCCGCGGTTTTGCGCAGCAACCAGAATTACGGTGACGAGAGCCAGATCTTCACTGCCACCGCTAACGCCGTCGATCACATCCAAACTTTGGAGGCCGCCGGATTCCAAGTCGGGACCAATGCCCGGGTAAATGCCGCCGCCAGCACTTATTATTTTGCGGCTTTTCGGGGTGTTACTTCTACTGCGCCTACCAACACTTTCACTATGTCCAGTGGATCTTATTTGGGCAACGGCACCAGCATGTCGATCACCTCGGTGGGCTTCCGACCGGACCTGGTGATCGTGAAATCCGATACCGCCGCGGGCTACGGAGTATTCGCAACCTCCAAGATGACGCCTGATTCCACCGCCTATCTGGCCAATGCCGCCGCTAATTTTTCGGACGGGATAACATCTTTGACCGGCACTGGTTTTAATATAGGAGCTAATGCTGCGGTCAATACCGTCGGTATCACTTACCGCTGGACAGCTTTCGGCAATTCGGGCTCTACTAACTTTGTGGTGGGCTCTTATACCGGCACGAGCACCGGTGTCGGGGTCGGCGACAATCGCTCAATCCCTGCCCTGGACTTTACCCCAGACATTGTGGCGATAAAGAGGGACGGCGCCAGCTTAGGTGTTTTCCGCACCGCTTCGATCGCAGGCGATAATACCGCTTACTTCTCCGTCACTGCTGACACGGCGGATGTAATTCAGGCCCTCGAAACCACCGGCTTTCAAGTCGGGACCAACGCGCAGGCCAATACCGCAGCCAATCTTTACCACTATTTCGCATTTAAAGCCACAACCGACCAATTCAAAGAAAGCACTTATGTGGGAAATGCGACCGATAACCGCAACATCACCGGCGTGGGCTTTATTCCCGGATTATTATTGATAAAAAGACCCGAAGGAACGGCTAATACCAACGCCGTCTTCCGGAACTCCTCGCTTTCGGGCGATAACGCACAATATTTTACCAATACCGCCAATGCTTCCGACCTTATCCAGGCCCTGCAATCCGATGGTTTTCAGATCGGCTCGGGCGCCGCAGCAGGATTAGCGACCAATGCTAACGGCATCACTTATAGATATGCCGCCTGGGCCTCGGCCCCCGCCAGCAAGGTCGCGTACAGCGTTCAGCCCTCAACCACCGAAGCGGGAGTGACGATGTCGCCTTCGGTGAGTGTTGAGGTGCAAGATCAATACGGCAATTTGCTGGCCAGCGATAACACCACCAGCGTTTCGCTTGCCATCGGCACCAATCCAGGGAGCGGAACACTTTCCGGCACCACCAGCAAGACCGTATCATCCGGCGTTGCTTCTTTTTCCAACCTAAGCATCAACAATGCCGGGAACGGCTACACCCTGGTCGCCTCCGCTACCGGCTTAACTTCGGCTACCTCCAATACTTTTAATATAACCGCCGAGGCAACACCAACTATAACGAGCGTCTCCCCTGCCGACCTGGCAGTGGGCGTGGCCACATCGGAAACCGTTAGGGTCACCTTCTCCGAAACTATGAACCAGTCGTCGGTGGAAAATGCCCTGCGGCTTAAAGCTATCCGGGACAAAGACGGCAATACCCTCAATACCCAGATCGATGGGACGTATTCCTGGTCGGGAACCACCGTTACCTTCACTCCCACTTCCAACTTGACCAAGAACTATACTTATCAGGCTACGGTTTCCACCGAAGCCGCCGATCTGGTGGGCGACCATCTGGCTACGACTTTCAGCGCATCATTTGAGACAATATTGGATCATACCGCCTCTTTAACGGTTATCGCCGACGACGGCAAGACCAAAGTGGTGATCCCGGCCAACGCCTATAACCAGGATTTTTATGTAAGGATCAGCACCAATCCGGAAAGCGATCCCATCGTGGTAACCCCGGCAAATATCACCGCGGCCACCACCAAGATCGCGGGAGAAGGCAACACTTTCCGGCATCCCATCTCCGGCGATGTGAGGGAATTCGTGGTTTACAATACTTCGGGAACTCGCATAACCGATCAACTCCAAAGCGACGCGACCATTTACCTCCCCTATCGCGACGACAACAACGACGGCTACGTTGATAACGTGACTCCGCCGGCCAGGGTCTCGGCCCTGCTCAATTATCGTTTAAATGAAACCAGTCAACTCTGGGTTAGAGTCCCAGGCTGCGTGGTAGACACCTCCACCAAGCTGGTATCCGCCCCGGTTAAAAGCTTTTCGACTTTCACCGCCATGGCCACGCCGGCCAACGACCTGTCGATCGCTTACGCTTATCCCAATCCTTTTAAACCCAATTCCGGCCTGGGCCACACCACCATAACTTTCACCAACCTGGCTTCCCAGTGCACCATCAAGATCTTCACCGTGAGCGGAGATGCGGTCAAGACCATCAATGAATCCGACGGCGACGGGCAGAACGCGTGGGACGTCAAAAACGACGCGGGAGAAAATGTGGTGAGTGGCTTGTATTTTTATGCTATTAAGAGCGCCACCGATCAAAAATTAGGCAAATTAGTGATAATTAGATGAGAAATTGGAAATTGATATTTATTATTTGTTTGTCTTTTGTAGCTTGTTCATTGGTTATTCCATCGGAGGCGGGCGTTGGTTCCAGTTCCGGCGCTGATTTTCTCCGCTTAGGCGGTGGAGCCAGACCTTTGGGGATGGGCGAGGCCTATGTAGCGCAAGCGGATGACATTTCAGCCATGTATTATAACCCGGCGGGCCTGGCCCAGCTTAATTTCCCCGAGGTCTTGAGCCTGTACAACAGCCACTTCGTCGGCGCCAGCCAGATGATCGTGGGAGCCGCGTACCCGGTTAATTTCGGGGTGCTGGGGATCGGCTATTCGGGCTTATCTTCAGGAGATATACAAGGATACGATAATACCGGAGCGGTAACCTCCACCTTTAACACCGCTCACAGCAGTATCAATCTTTCCCTGGGCAGAAGGATAACCCCCAACCTCTCGTTCGGTTTGGGGGTAAAATCGATCTCGGAAAAATTGGAAGGGAGCTCCGCTTCCACCTTCGCCCTGGACGGCGGCTTGGCTTACCGCGTCAATTCCCAGTTTTGCCTGGGGGTTTCGGCGCTTAATCTGGGCTCCCCCTTAAAATTCGTCACCGAAAACACGCCTCTCCCCGCTTCTTACCGCCTGGGGGCGGCCTTCGCCACCCGGCTTTTCGATGAAAATATCAATCTTAATTCCGATCTGGTGTCTTTCCCCGAAGGCCTGCGGATCAATTTGGGGGCCGAATATTTGATCCGCAATTTCTTGGCCATAAGAGTGGGTTCGGCGGGCGGGACTTTGCGCGCCGGGCTGGGCCTGTATGCCAATCTCTTCGCCTTCGACTACGCTTACCTGGGCCACGCCGATCTGGGAGCCGCGCACCAGGTGAGCATCAGCCTGCTTTTCGGCGCCGAAGATAAGTCCAAGAAGCTCATCTTGGATAACCTGGCGCTGGGCAAGGCCTATCTTGATAAGAAAAAATATTCCGATGCGGTTATAAGATTTGAAAAGGTTAACACCCTCGACCCCAAGAACGAAGAAGGCCTGATACTCCTGAAAAAAGCCCAGGCCGAGCTCGAAAGAGAGGCCTTTGAGAAGGTCTTCGCAGAACTGGCGGTTGAGATCAAACGCGATATCAATGATATAATGTCTTCCGGCAAGGGATTTTTATCCCAGGGCAAGTATTTGGAGGCCCTGGCGGAATTCAGCAAGGCCTTGAGGATCGAGCCCACCAACCGTGAGGCCCTGCGGCTCCAAAGCGAGGCCCAGACCAAAATGGAGAGCCAGCTTATCGAGCAGAGCCAGGAGCAGGCCCGCAGCTTTTTGGGCGAAGCCCTGAAGCTGGTGGTGACCGGCAAGTACAAGGAAGCCCTGGAGCAGGTGGATGCCTCGCTCTCCAAGGATCCCAAAAACAAACAGGCCCAGGCCCTGCAGAAAAAACTGCAATTGATCATGAAATTGGAGAAGAAGTAATGAAAAATAATAAATTACAAATGACAAATAACAAACAATTTCAAAATTCCAAATCTCAATTTAAATATTGGATAATGGATATTGGTATTTGTTTGTTTTTTGTTGTTTGTTTTTTGATGATTAGCTTTCAAGCTCCCGGATACGCCCAAAGCGCAGACGACCACTACGACCGCGCGGTAAATAAATACTTCCTGGGCGATAACGAAGGCGCCCTTAAGGACCTGGGCGAGGCGCTGAAGCTCGATCCCAACCACACCCGGGCCATGGAACTGCAAAATGAGATCAAAAAGGAGATGGGACCGGCCGCTCCTCCCCCGCCTCCACCCAAAGTACAGGAAAAACCCGCCTTCCCCAGCTTAAGACAGGTTCTGCCTCCTACCCTGCCCAAGCCCAAAAAGGAAGAACCCCAAAAAGAGGAGCCCAGGGCGCCGCTTTTTAGGCCGCAGAAACCACCCGCCGCAACCGCCGTTACCGCAAATCTGATCCAGCAAATATCCTTGTGGATGGGAGTGGTATCGGTCCTGACCCTTCTTCTGCTTATCCGCATAACTTACACCAATATCCGGGATTATCTGGAAAAGAAAAAACTGCAGATCTGCACCGAATGCAAGTGGTCCAATCCCGGAGCGGCCGAATTTTGCGCCAAGTGCGGCGCGCGGCTCAAGCCCTGGACCGGGGTCACCGCGGCCCAGCGCAAGTGGTACGCCAAGTTCGGCTGGAAGCGCAATCCCTTTACCCTGGATATCCTACCCAATCTTTTTACCGGTTACCAGACCCAGGTGCAGAATATCCTTGAGAAGATCTGCCTTAAAAGCGGACATGTCCTGGTTTGCGGCAATAAGGGCGTAGGCAAGACCACCCTGCTCAAGTGGCTGGCCGACAAGCTCAAAGACGATTATCATACTATCTATATCCCCCGCCCCACCGATAATTTCGACGACTTGCTGGAATTCTTGGCCGCATCGCTCAAATTGAAAAAGCCCAAGGACCGCCGGTTCACCATCTACGATCTGGAATCCCTGGCCAGCACCACCCAGAAGAACATCCTATTGTTTCTCGACGAAGCCCATGAGTTCTCGGCCGAATTCGAGCGGCCGCTCCGCACCCTGGGCGACCTAAATGGGGTAAATTTTGTGCTGGCAGGATTACTGGAGACCTCGGACAAGATCAAGTGCGTGAGCGCTCCATTTTACGACCGCATTATTTTGGAAGTGACCTTGGAGCATCTCTCCGTTAAGGAGACCGAAGAGATGATGCAAAAGAGGATCGAGAACTCGGGAGGAACCGGCCTTAAGCCGTTCACCCCGGAATCGGTCGAGAATATTTATAAGATGAGCCAGGGTGTGCCGCGCATGATACTTAAGGTCTGCGATTGGGTGATCACCGACGCCATCCGCCACGACCTGAACGTGATCGGCGAGACCGCCGGTGAAGGGTATAATGTAGTTGAGGGGGAAAAGAAAACATGAAAAAGAAAGTCCTGATCATTGATGATGCTCCGGAGATAGTAACCTTGCTCGAAGATCTGGTCGAAGCGCATGGTTACCAGGCCATATCCGCCCCGGACGCGGAGCAGGGCTTAACCAAACTCACCCACGAGAAGCCCGATCTGATCCTGCTGGACTTGATGCTGCCCGGTATGGATGGATTTGAATTTTGCCGGAAGATCAGGAAAGACGGGAACAATATCCCGGTGATCGCGGTGACCGTCCTTAAGGATGAGGCCAATCACAAACGCAGTGAAGGGGTGGGCATGAACGATTACGTGGCCAAGCCCTTCGATCCCGCGGATCTTATGCAAAGGATCAAGAAGTGGATCAGCCAATAGATGAGAGGGTGTTACAGCACAAACTGCTGGAGCCGACCACCATCATTCTCGGCCAGGTGAGCATCCTGCTCGAAGGCCTTTCCGGGGAATTGAGCCACGTTCAAAAAGACCGGCTGCTTAAGATCCAAGCCGCGGCCGAAAAGTTGACCTCTAATATAAGGGAATATATAATTCCCATCATAAAAGGGAATCCGATCTAATAGACCTCCAGCCAATCGGAAGTCCCCTCTTCAGAAGCCCCAACCCCGCCTTCGAGCCCCGGCGGCCATTCGGTGGGCAAGTAAGATGGATCATAAGTTACGGTGGAGCTATTGCGGAAATGGCTGATGCCCTCCCGGAGCACGATACTCCCAATTAGGTTGGTTGAATTGAGCATATCGATGGTCCCCGCGTAGATCAACCCTCTAAACTTCGTGGAGTTGAGCGACGACACCTGGCCGTTAGGACAAATGAAACTGCCGTAGTAATATGAGGTGTTATCAAAATCAATATTCCCATAAGAAAAGATCAGCGCTTCGGGAAGAAAATTTTGTCCATTATTTATATTGATGTCATCATTGGCTACTATCTTAACATCGTTGCCCACCTGGGCGGAATTTTGAAAAGAGGCCTGTTGTTTGGCAACCACAATAATGTTATCGCCTAATCGCGCGCTGTTCTGTAAAGTGAAGTTGCCGGTAGTGGCCACCAGCATTCCCGGCCCGGTCACGATAGCGGAGCCGGAAAGATTGATGCTGGTGTAATACCGGGTCGTTCCCGCCAAAGCCAGGGTGCCGCTGCTCATTCTTAATGAGGAAGAAGCGGACCTGGTGGTCTCCGCCAGCAGGGTGTCGTAATAGCCGGTTTCGAGAGTCGGCAGAGGCACGTCGGGGGCGGGCTCCCAGGAGGCGCAGGTCGCCGAGTTCAACAAAGTCAAGGAATCGCTGTACATGGTACCGTTCAGCAAGCGTGAGCTGTTTTTCATGGTAACATCGCCCTTGAAATAGAAATCCCCGAAGATGGTGGCGGAATTTTCTATTACCAGCGGGTCGCCGCCTTGGTTGGCGGAATACATGCCGTAACCGAACGCCGCCGGCAGGCCTCCCCTTTTGACCGTGGATTGGATGGTGCGCGAAACCCCCGACACCACCCCGGTAACCTGCAAGGTCACCCGGTTCTTAGTATTATAAGTGTAGGAGATCGTAAAAGAACCCGGCGAAAGGTTCTTGGAATATCCGGTGTTGTCCGACCAATCGTCATCGCCGGACAATTGATATGCCAGGGCGTGCTTGAGCCCGGCCTCGGCCAGCTCCAGCGCCTGGATGCCGTGCAGGTCCCGCATGGCCATAATGCTCTCGCCCGAAAGCAAAGAGACCGCCACCACCCCCAGCACGGCAAAGACCACCACCACAAAGATCGCCACAATCAGCGCAAAACCCCGGTTTTTCTTCATAAGTTCCTCAACCTCGCCGCCGATTCCAATATCATGGTCTGGCCGAATTTATTGAGCTTCAGCCACACGCGGATACTGCGGATATTCTGTTTGGTCGCGGTGGGGTTGCCGTTGGCATCCAGGTAAGAGAACCTTAAGCCGTTGCCGCTCCCGCTTACCAACCCGGTCGCCAGAATATTAGAATTCCGCCATAAGTTGGTGGCCTCCTGGCTAAAGGTCACCGTCCCTCCCCCAATATCCACAAAGCTTACCTCCGAGGTGGTGGAGGTAATGATCATGTTGGCTTTCTGTATCCTCCGCATTTCGGTCACCATCCTCTCTATTGCGTACCGTGAGGTGCCCAAGGCGTTTTCCCGGGCTTTTACGAACACCCAGGCGTCCATGGACTCGGTGATAAAGGCCCCGAAAATAAAAGAAAGCAAACCCAACAAGGTGATGACGATAACCAGCTCTATTAGTGTGTATCCCCTAGAATTCATAAGTTGTTACCAAAGTCACTAGCTCCACCGTTCCCGAAAGCCCGCCCCAGGTCCTGACTTTAACCCTTTTATAGGAGGTCGCGCCGGGCGCTAAAACATCCGGCTCGGAGGAGGTCACATAATTCATGATCACCTGATACTGGAAATTGGAAAAATCTCCGGTGAAGCTGGTGGCCGAAACGGAGGCCACGCTGGTAAAGGGCTTGACCGTGGTCTCTTCCATCTTTTCAAAGGCCAGGTGGGTGGCCTTGGTTATATCCTCCACGTTCACGTTGCGCGGCGCCACCGTGATAAAGACCGAGATCAAAGCATAAAAAGCGATGCCGATCACCACTACGGCAATGATCAGTTCGACCAGGGAAAATCCCGTCTTTCTCATTCCACGTTCACCTTGCCGGTGTTCTGGGTTATGGTAATCGTCTTGGTCTGCCCGGCCAGGCCGATCACCACGCCGGCCTCGGAGCTTAATAGCATGCCGTTCTTGTCCGTCCAGGGCGCGCCCAACGGGGAAAATTCTATCTTATTCCCGCCTTCCTGGATGCTGACGCTGTTGATGGTGGCCCCATAAGCGGTATTTAAATTCACCGTGAGGTTGGAGGCGAGCTTGGCGGGATCTTCGACCACGGTATCGGTCGATCCGTCGGTCGAATATACCGAATAGGTGTTGGTCGGATTAACGTTAAAGATCACGCCGTGCCAGACGGTATAGCTCATGGCGCGGGATTGGGCGTAGCGGATGTCGGCGGCCAGCTTGTTTGCGGCGGCATCAAGCTTGATGCCGTTGGTAAAACCGATGTAGACGAAGCTTCCCACGGCCAGTATCATAAGAATGACGATCACGGAAGCGGCTTCGATAAGGGTGAATCCGCGGCGGTTTTTCATATGAGATTCAACCAATACTTAAGACATACCCATAAGGTCTGCAGACCGTAGACCGAACTGCGGACAAAATTGATCTCCGAGGCCTCGGAAAAATAGCGGCAGGGTACTGCGATCTCCCCGGCCCTGAATTTTTTCCGGGCCGCCTCCGCCAGAACCTCGGTGTCAAAGACAAAATCGTTGGAATTCTTCTCAAAAGGGATGGTTTCCAATACCTTGCGGGAAAAAGCGCGGAAGCCGGTGTGGTATTCGGAAAGATCAAGACGAAAAGTCATATTCTCACACCAGGTGAGGAAGCGGTTGCTGATGTATTTCCAGATGGGCATGCCCCCCGCCAGCGTCCCCCCGCCCAGCACCCTCGAGCCCATCATAACGTCTTTTTCTCCGGCCGCAATGGGCGCGACCATCTCCGGAATTTTAGTGGCATCGTACTGCCAGTCGGGATGCACCATCACGATCA
The DNA here is from genome assembly GCA_016223205.1 of Candidatus Saganbacteria bacterium. Lineage (GTDB taxonomy): Bacteria > Margulisbacteria > WOR-1 > XYC2-FULL-46-14 > WPAF01 > JACRPM01. The sequence goes on along the minus strand of JACRPM010000010.1, from coordinate 63,552 downwards.
CATCCGCTCCCCTCTTGAGGGCTTCCCGATACAGCATTTTCTGGTTGCCGCCGTAACCCAGGTTGTGCGGGGTTTTAAGGACGCGAATGCCCAACTTTTCGGCGATTTCAATTGTTTTGTCCTGTGAACAATCATCCCCCAAAATGATCTCGGAGACCTGGTCCTTGGGGATATCCCGGTAGGTCTTTTCCAGTGTCTTCTCGGCGTTATAGGCGGGCATGATGACGACTGTTTTAAGCACGGTGTTTTTTCTCGCGAGTTATAATATTTTCGACCGCTTTCTGCAAAAGATATTTGTTGGGCAGTGATAGCTGGTATTTTGAAGCGAAAAGTTTGTTGGAAATTCCGCCTAAAGCATATTCAACCAAAATATGCTTCTTCTCGGCGCCTAAAACAATACCTATCGGCTCATTATCATCTTCGGCCATTTCTTCTTTCTTGAAATAATTTAGATACATATTCATTTGCCCTATATCATAATGGGTAATCGCTCCCAGTTTTAGATCGATCAAAACAAAGCATTTCAAAATCCGATGATAAAAAACCAGGTCAACATGGAAATGCTTATTGTTTAATGTGAGGCGATACTGGCGCGCCACGAAAGTAAATCCTTTACCCAGCTCAAGCAAGAAGTTTTGCATATTATCGATGACTTTTTGTTCGAGCTCTTTTTCGGAATAGCGATAATCTTCCGGTATACCCAGAAATTCCAGAATATATGGGTTTTTGACTACGTCCTCGGCTTTCTCTATTTTGTGGCCCTTGGCAGCCAGCGCCAGCACGCCTTGCTTGTCTTTGCTTAGTGCCAGACGCTCAAAAAGCATAGAATTAATTTGTCTTTCCAGCTCTCTTACGCTCCAGCGGTTAACAAGACATTCTTTTTCATAAAAAGAGCGAGCCAGATCATCTGAAACCCCCAACAGCTCAACGTAATGACTCCAGCTCAATTGGTCAGACAGTGTCTGACTTTTGGGGTATTTAAGATACAGCAATCTCATGTATACGACATTGCTTCGGCTAAAACCCTTCCCGTATCTCCCTTTCAGATCATAAGCGATTTTGTCCAGCAATTTCGAGCCATATTCCGCTTTAACCTTGTTTTCCTGCTCATAAACTACTATATACCTGCCGATTTCCCAATAGGTTTTCACGATTAAATTATTAATCTGCTGAAACGCTTTTTGTCGCGCCTGTTGCAGAAGCGCCCCAATCGAATCTATCAGTTTATGATACTTGCTCTCTTTGCTGATTTTTTTATTCATTTTTTAATATCTTCTCGGCGTTATAGGCGGGCATGATGACGATGGTCTTTGGCATGGTCATATATTAAATGAAACGGCCCCGGCTTGCAAGCCGGGGCCGTTCTTGATCCGCGGGCTAGTTGTAGCTGGGTCGATGATCGTCGATCGGTACCAGTTTACCCTGAATGCCCAAAGCGCCGGCGGTAGATGAATAGGTGAACACAAAATATGCGTAGCTATCCAATATGCCGTCACCGGTCACGTCGTAATAAACGATTAAGGTATAAACCGTTCCATTGGCAAAGGTATATCCTGACAGGTTAATTGTACGCCCGGCGGTTAAAGTGTCTGAAATTCCCAGTTCGGTCAGGTCAACATTGCCATCGGAGGGCAATCTGATCCATTGTCCGCCGCTGGTATAAGTCACCGCCTCCGCCGTGGTCCTTCCCTCTCCAAATCCGTCCGCCAGCATGCGAACATCCGCGTAGGGAGACAGGGACGAAGTGTAATTGGGGCTTACGGCGTAGACCTTGGCATTGAAGTTCCTCATACGCGCAACTTCAAGCGTGGCAGTAGTAGTGCATTTGTTATCGGAGCTGGTATCCGCGGCTATATTTTGATGGGCGCTGGCATCTGTAATAATAACAAATATCTTTTGAGCTCCGGCTCTCCAGGTAAGGTTATCAAGCGCTCCAGTGGTATCATTAGTGTGAAGAGCCCATTTTGTGCAATCAAACGGATTTTCCGGAGTATCGCTTCCACCGTCCGCAGTTACGCTTTCCAGCGTGGCCTGCAATCTAGCGGCAGTGCTTAGATCGAGGATCGGTCTGATAAAGGATGCATCAGTAAAACTTTCGCTGGTGATGAAGCCCGCGGGTGTGGGGTGCAGGGCGCTGTCGCCATAGGTTACCAGGGCAAATTTGGCATCCACTCCTGCCGCTTCCAGCGTGGTGGCAAAAGCCACAATGCTGTTTTTGACCGCGGTAATTTCTTCCCCCATACTGCCGGTGTTATCCAGAACAAAAACAACATCTATGGGTGAGGCCGAACCACTATAAAATCCGGTTGAAAGAGCCGTCCAGGATGCGGTATCTGAAGCCGAAAGCCCGGAAGCATGAGACCCGGCAGCCGCATAAACCGACATACGACTAAGGTCGATCGAAACCGAACTCGAAGCTCCGGTCGGAATAATGCCGCCCAGATTTAGTCTTACTGCCCCACCTGAAGTTGCCACTGCTCCGGTAATTGTGGCTTCGGGCGAGGAAATAGGGCTTCCTACTGCCACTCCTGCAGGTAGTCTGGAACTAGAAGTGGTGTCCACCACTTTAGCGCAACCAAATAATAATATAGTAACCCCAACGAATAAGACCAAACTAAATACTAACGCTTTTTTCATGTTTTCCCTCCCTTATTATATCTTGATCCGGTATCCGGCATCCGCGCGGAGGCCGAAAATGGTGTTATAACCCACTTGAGCCAGCACCGGACCTATGTTGGTGCCCCCTACTAAGCCCAACCCTATCCCGCTCTTGATCGTGCCGGACAGTCCTGGGACATTGGTAACATCCTTAGAATAGCCCGCGTAGCTGATTTCCAACCCAACAAAGGGCATGCCCAGCGAGTAAGTCGCCTTGACCCCGGCATCGATGATGCCGAAGTTGCTGCCGATGGCATATCCCAGCTCCCCGCCCACGTTCATCGGGCCCATCGGCATAAAGAATTCGCCCGCGATCAGTCCCGCTCCTCCCGCCAGACCGCCTTTTACCATCAGGGTCTTGGGAGCGGCCGGCCCGCTTGGGCCTGCGGCCATAGAAGAAGCCGCTGCCGGCGACATTTCCTTCTTCAGCTCGGCGACCTCCTTCTTATAATCGTTGATGGTTTTTTGCAGACGCAGGCGTTGGGTGCGGTTCTTGGTCTTAGCTAAAGTGGATTCCAGCTTGCTGATCTCGCGTTCGAGTTTGCTGATGCGCTCCTGGCTCTGGGCAAATGAGGCGACTGCGAGGGAAACGACGAAACAGGAAAGGATCATGAGGCCCACGAATTTTTTCATCAATTACCTCCCTATTGGGTCTTTCAACGCCGAACTATAACATATAGGTAAGGCTTGTCAAGCCAAATTTCGACCTGTATAATCAAGATAACTTGAGCGAAGAATTATTTGAAGAAGCGGAGGGGACGTGCGAGGCCTGCGGGGGCGAGCTTAAGCCCGAAAAGGTGAACCTGGAAGAGCTCGAGGGCGGCAAACTCTATCTCATGGAGAACGTGCCGGCCATGGTCTGCGAGCAGTGCGGCGAGATCTGGGTCCCCGAGCCGATCTTAAAAGAATTCGAGAAGATGATGGAGACCGCCAAGCGCCACAAGTCCCGTCTTGCGAAGCGCCCCAAAAAATGATAGAATGACCAACTAATTTTATGGCAAAAAGAATTGCGATCTTAGGAGCCCTTTTTTATTTTCTGTGCGCCTGCCCCTCGCTCGCCCAGCTGCCGATTATGATAGCCGATATCGTGGAGCAGGTAGGCCCCGCGGTGGTCAATATCGATGTGGTCAAGATGGAGCGCCAGCGCATCTTTAATCCTTTCAAGGATTTCGATTTCGGCTTCGGCTTTGAGATGGACCCGGAGTTCAAACGCTACTTTGAGGACCGCATGGTCCCGCTTAAGGGAGCGGGCTCCGGTTTCATTATAGATAAAGAGGGCTATATCTTCACTAACGCCCATGTGGTCAAGGGCGCGGATAAGATCAAGGTCACCCTAAAGGACGGCCGCTCATTTGACGGCAAGGTGGTCGGCTCCGACTCTACTTTAGATGTTGCGGTAGTTAAAGTCGATGCTCACAACCTGCCGGTTCTAACCATGGGGGATTCAAGCCGGATAAGAGTAGGAGAATGGGTGATCGCCATCGGCAATCCTTATGGGTTCAGCAACACGGTGACGGCCGGCATCGTCAGCGCCATCGGCCGGACACTGGGAGAATTAGGGAAAAAAGACCTTATCCAGACCGATGCCGCCATCAATCCCGGCAATTCCGGCGGTCCCCTGATCGACCTGGACGGGAAGGTCATCGGCATCAATGTGGCCATCGTGGCCCAGGCCCAGGGCATCGGGTTTGCCATCCCCATCGATGAAGCCCGCGAGATAAAAGAAGACCTGATAAACAAAGGTAAAGTGATCCGCCCCTGGCTGGGGATCTATATGCGCAATGTGGACGAAAAGATCAAGGCCTATCTGGACCTGCCGCTGGCCGAAGGCGTGGTCATTACCGAGGTCATAAAAGACGGCCCGGCTGAAAAGATCGGCATCAAGCAGTATGACCTGGTCAAAGAAGTCGACGGCCAAAAGATCAAGGCCAGTGAAGATATCCAAAAGCTCGTCGCCGGCAAGAAGCCCGGCGACCGGATAACTTTTATGATATACCGCGATGGGAAAAACTTGAATCTGGGCGGCAAGATCGGGGAAAGGCCACAGGAGTAAAAAATGGAAATTGAACTGGGAAAAGGTAAAAAGACCCGCCGGACTTACGGACTGGATGAGATCGCGCTTTGTCCCAGCATTATCACCATCAATCCGGACGATACCGATATCAGCGCCAATTTGGGCAATTACAAGCTGGCGATCCCGATCATCGCCTCCGCCATGGACGGGGTGGTTAGCCCCCAGACCGCCATTTTAATGAGCCAATATGGCGGTTTGGGGGTCTTGAACCTGCAGGGCCTTTGGACCAGGTACGAAAACGCCGAAGCCCAGCTCGAACAGATATCTAAAGTAAGCAAGGACGAATATGTGCCGCTGATGCAAAAACTTTATCTTGAACCTATTAAGGAAGAGCTGGTGACCAAACGCATCAAGGAAATCAAAGCCGCCAAAGCCAAATGCGCGGTCTCCTCTATCCCCCAGGATGCCGCCTGGCTGGGCCCGATAACCAAAAAAGCCGGGGTGGACATGTTCGTCCTGCAATCCACCGTCATCTCCACCAAGCATAAATCCAAGAGCAGCGAGCCCCTGCACCTGGCTGAATTCTGCCAAATGATGGGGATCCCGGTTTTGGTGGGCAACTGTGTCACCTATGAAGTGGCTTTGACCTTGATGGGGACCGGGGTAGCCGGGGTGCTGGTGGGCATTGGCCCCGGCGCCGCCTGTACTTCTCGCGGAGTATTGGGCGTCGGCGTTCCTATGGCAACCGCTATCTCTGATTGCGCTGCCGCCCGCGATTCTTATTATAAGGAAAACGGTAAATATGTCCCCATCATCGCCGATGGGGGGCTGGTCACCGGCGGAGATGTCTGCAAATGCATCGCCTGCGGAGCCGACCTGGTAATGATGGGCTCCCCCATCGCCAAGGCGGAAGAAGCTCCCGGCAAGGGCTTCCACTGGGGGATGGCCACCCCTTCCCCACTGCTGCCCCGCGGCTCCAGGATCAAAGTTGGAACGATCGGGACGCTTAAGGAAATACTTTTAGGCCCGGCTAAATATGATGACGGCTCCATGAACCTGGCAGGAGCGCTAAGGACCTCGATGGGCACCCTGGGCGCTGCTAATCTCAAGGAAATGCAGCAGGTGGAAGTGGTCATCGCCCCTTCGCTCCTTACCGAAGGCAAGGTTTATCAGAAAGCCCAGCAGTTGGGGATGTATAAGTAATAAATCCCCCCCTTGGGCCTTGACAACCGATCTCTACCTGCTATTATTTCCACATATAATCATTTATGATTATTTAAGGAAACGACATGAATTTCAGGGAATTTAAAGAAAAAGTCAAAAAGCTGCCCTTCTTCGGAAGCGACGTTGCGGAGATCTTCTCCCTCTCTCCGAAGACGATGAGGAACCAGCTTTCCCGCTGGAAAAAGCAGGGGCTTCTGTTGGAATTGAAAAGGGGCCTTTATACGCTTGGAAAAAGCGAGATGCAAACGCCTCTTTCCAAAGAAGTGGCGGCCGCCAGCATCTACCAGCCCTCTTATATCAGCCTCGAATCCGCCTTAAGCAGTTACAAGATGATCCCGGAAAAAGTGACCAGGGTGACTTCGGTTTCGACCCGCAAGACCCGGACCTTCACCAACCAGGAAGGCGGTTTTGTTTACCGCCATATAAAAACCCCGCTCTATTTCGGCTTTATGGCTAAAAAGGACGAGTCGGGCTATCCCTATTTTATTGCCGAGCCGGAAAAAGCCCTGCTTGATTATCTCTATCTTAATTTAGGAAAGATCGATCCGAAAAAAAAGGGATATTTCAATCAGTCGCTCCGCCTTCAAAATATATCCATCCTGAATAAAAAGAAGCTTTTTTCATATGCCCGGCGCTTCAATATAAAAAAATTAGATCGAGTCCTTGGGCAGTTTAAATGAAAGAAATATTGCTGAAAAAACTTGAAGGCCTGGGATCGAACGAAGAAAAATATAATTTCACCAGGGAATATCTGCAGGAACTGATCCTTCAGATCCTGGATAGGAAGGGCTATTTCAAGAACTTCGCTTTTGTCGGGGGAACTGCCCTAAGAATTCTTTATGATATGCCGCGATTTTCAGAGGACCTTGATTTCTCACTGATTAATAAAAAAGGATTTGATTTTAGCGCGCTTCTCAAAACGGCTAAAAAAGAGCTGGAATTAACCGGTTATTCCGTGGAGGAGGCGAAAGCCAAGGATAAAACCGTTTTAAGCGAATTCATTCGCTTCAAGGGGCTGTTATACGAGCTTGGCCTATCTCAACTAAAGAGCGAAAAACTGTTCATTAAACTGGAGATAGATTCGAATCCTCCGCGGGGCTATCAAACCGAAGTCGTGCTGGTAAACAAGAATTTCCTGTTCAAAGTGAACTGCTATAAGCCGGATTCCCTGTTCGCCTCCAAATTGCACGCCGTCTTGTTTAGAAAATATGATAAAGGCCGGGATTATTACGATCTGCTCTGGTTTTTGACCCGCAAGACCCCCATCAATTACAAGCTATTGTCGAACGCGGCGGCGCAGACGGAAGGAAAGAATTTTGACCTGGACGGCCCCCAAACCAAAGAACTTCTTCTTGGCAGGATCGACCGGATCAATTTCCCCCGTCTCTTGAGCGACGTTCAATTCTTTCTTGAAAAAAAAGAAGAGGCGGAATATTTCAAGAAAGATTACTTTGTCGGCGCGATCGATAAATATTTCGCTATTATGATATAATTTGATATGGCCATTAAGCACGACCTGGTCGCCGTTCTTGATTTTGGGGCGCAGTATGCCATGCTCATCGCCCGGCGGGTTAGGGAGTGCAATGTTTACTGCGAGATCCTGCCTCATAATGTCACAGTAAGTGAACTGAAACGACGCAAAGTCAAAGGGATCATAATTTCAGGCGGACCCGCCTCCGTTTACGACAAAGGCGCCCCCTACCCCGATCCTAATCTATTAAGATCCGGAATACCCATTTTGGGGATCTGCTACGGCACTCAATTGATCGCCAAAGCCCTCGGGGGTGTGGTTAAACCCGAAAAAAAGAAGGAATACGGACGAACCGAACTTTTGGTGGATGATGAGACCAATCTTTTTGCGGGGCTCCCCAACCATCTGACCTGCTGGATGAGCCATGGGGATTCCGTGGTAAAGCTCCCTAAGGGTTTTAAGGTCTTGGCCCACACCAAAAATACTCCCCTGGCCGCCATCGGCAACCCCAAAGAAAAGCTATACGGCGTCCAATTCCATCCCGAAGTGGCGCATACCGAATCGGGGGTTGAGATCATCAAGAACTTCGTTTATGTGGTCTGCGGCTGTAAGCCCACCTGGACCACCAAGAATTTCGTTGAGGAATCGATCAAAGAGATCAAGGCAACCGTAGGCAAGGAAAAGATCCTCTGCGCGCTTTCGGGCGGGGTGGATTCGACCACTGTCTCCGCTCTGGTAAGCAAGGCCGTGGGCAAACAGCTCACCTGCATGTTCATCGACCAGGGTTTTATGCGCAAGAACGAGGCCAAAAAGATAAACGACATCTTCACCACCAGGTTCAAGATAAAGTTCGTCCATATCGACGCCAGCCAAAGGTTCTATAACAAGCTTAGCGGGGTTACCGATCCCGAAGAAAAACGCCACCGCATCGGCAACGAGTTCATCCGGGTCTTTGAGGAAGAAGCTAAAAAGCTCGGCAAGATGCCATATCTGGCGCAGGGAACACTTTACCCGGATGTGATCGAATCTGCGGTGCCGGGCCTCACCTCCACCACCGCGGTGCGCATCAAGACCCACCATAATGTGGGCGGATTACCTAAAGATATTAAATTCAAACTGGTGGAGCCGCTTAAAAAACTTTTCAAGGACGAGGTTAGAGCGTTGGGCAGGGAATTAGGGGTTCCGGAAGATATCATCAGCCGCCAGCCGTTCCCCGGTCCGGGGCTCGCCATCCGCATTATCGGGGAAGTAACGCCGGAACGTGTAAAGATCCTACAAGAAGTGGATGATATCGTGGTTTCCGAGGTCAAGAAAGCCGGCTTTTACAAGAAGGTCTGGCAGTCATTCGGAGTTCTTCTTCCTATCAGGACCGTAGGAGTGATGGGTGACAAGAGAACTTATTTGAATACGGTGGCCATCCGAGCGGTGACCTCAACCGACGCCATGACCGCCGATTGGGCCAGATTGCCTTATGACCTATTGGATACGATCGCTAATCGAATTGTTAATGAAACGCCCACCGTCAACCGCGTGGTCTACGATATCAGCAGCAAGCCGCCCTCCACTATCGAGTGGGAGTAGGGACTTTTAACCTCGCTTTCTGATGCTCGGCCCAGGTGGCGGAGAAAGTATGCGAGCCGTCCTGGTTGGCCACAAAATATAAATAATTGGTCTTAGCCGGATAGATGGCCGCTTTGATGGAAGCCAAACCGGGATTACAGATGGGCCCCGGAGGCAGGCCGCGATGCAGATAAGTATTGTAAGGCGAAGGGTATTTCAGTTGATCGAAATAGACGACTTTGGTAGGTTTTTCCAGCGCATACTTTACGGTTGAACAGGAATCGAGCGCCATTTTGATGTCTAACCGATTATGAAATACCGAAGAGATGATCGGGCGTTCTTTCTCCTGCGCGGCCTCCTTCTCAATGATCGAAGCCAAGATCAGGATCTGGCGCAGATCGTATTTGGTCGCTTTTTTATTCTGCTCCCAGTAAGGCAGGACCACTTCATTGAACCTCTTCCGCATTAGATTGGCCAGGGCCTCCGCGGTGATCTCCTTGTCGAAAATATAAGTATCCGGATACAAATAGCCCTCTTCCCGGGTAAGCTTGCGGAAATCCTTAAAATCCAGCATGCCGGCCTTCTCCAAAATGCTTCCCATCTTGTAGATCGAGGCGCCTTCGGGGAAGGTGACCGTGAGCGGCTCGGGCGCCATGATCGATCCCATCTTTAGCTTGAGGATCACCTCATAGAGCGGCGTACGGGGCTTGAATTTATAAAGGCCCGCCTGGAACTTGTTTGACGACCCCAAAATAAAGGCGACCAGTTTAAAATCCCGGGCGCTTTTAATGACTTTTTGTTGGGCCAGGTCATAAGCTATAGACGAGGCGGAAGCGCCGGGCTTGATCTCTACTTTCACCGATTTGCCGTTAGAGCCGATGCTCAATAAAAGTGACAATACCGAATAGGCGCCGAATATTAAAACCACCGCGGCGGTAACGATCACGATCAACTTTAGGTTCTTCATCTCTTGCTTTGGTTGTCCAGATAACTTTGCAGGATATAGCCGGCCGCGGTCTTATCCACGATCCCGCGCCGTTTTTTGGCCGGCACCCCGGCCTCGCGCAGGGCGCGCTCCGCCAAGACCGTGGTCAAACGCTCATCCCAGGTAAGGATGGGTATCTTGAATGACTTTTTCAGGGCTTCGACAAAGGCCAGCACCTTTTCGGCCTGCTCCTTGACCTCCCCGGACATGGTTTTGGGCAGTCCCACCACGATCTCGTCGATGCCTTCGAACTTCTTAATTATTTTTTTAAGTTCCTTTATGTCTTCCTCAAAGGTCGGGCCTTTGCCCACCACCGCCACCGCCTGCGCGGTAAAACCCAGAGGGTCCGACATCGCGATACCGATGCGCTGGTCCCCGTAATCAATGCCTAAGATCCTCATACCTCACCCCCGCCCTTCGGGCACCCCCTCTCCACTTCGTAGAGAGGGGGTTATTCTGATTGTCAACTGATTTCCTTTTATTGATAGCCCCTCTCCATCTTTGATGGAGAGGGGAAGAGCGAAGCGAAGGGGTGAGGTCATAGCGACCCGATCGCCTGGTTGAAAGCTTCTCCAACTTTTGAGGGGTCTTTACCGCCGGCCTCGGCTTTGTTGGCCTTGCCGCCCCCGCCCCCACCGCACGTTTCCGCCAATATTTTAGCCAGCTTTCCGGCATGATATTTGGAAGTTAGCTCGTCTGGAACCGAGACCAAAAACGATACCTTCCCCTCCGCCGTGCCGGCCAGAAGCAATATCCCCGATCCTATCTTTTGCCGCAATGAATCAGACAAAGACCGCAGGTTGTCGATATTGAATCCGGCCAGCTCCACGGCCAAGACCCGCACTCCCTTGATCTCCTTGATATCCTTGGCGATGTCATCTGCTCTCTCCAGCGCCTGCTTCTCTTTGAGCTTTCCGATCTCCTTTTCCAATGTCAAATTACGGTCGCGCAGCCATTCGCGACGCCCTTCTAAATGCTCCAGGAACTTGTTGACGTTCTCGATATCCTGCGCGTCCACCGCCCTTTTCAGGCGTTCGATCTCTTCCACATCGATCTCAAAGATATCCGCTTCCAGCTGTTTCCCGGCCTGGGCCTGCAGCAGGCGGTGCTTTTGCATAAGTCCGTCGATGGTCAGCTTTAAGTTCTTGCCGCGGAAAACGGTCGATACTTTAGCGGCGGATCCGGCCGTCGCTTCGATGCGTCTCACCCCGGCCTGCAGGGCGTCTTCTTTAACTATCTTAAAGAAAGCGATCTCTTTGGTATTTTTAACATGACAGCCGCCGCACAGCTCGCGGCTCACCTCGTCGATCTTCACGACCCTCACCTTTTCCCCATATTTTTCTTCGAAGAAGGCCAAAACCCCGAGTTTCCGCGCTTCCTCCATTGTGGTCTCGAATATTTCTACCGGCAGGGCCGCTTTTATGGAATCATTTACGATCTTCTCCACCTGCCCGATCTCTGCCGGGGTCAGGGCTCGGGTAGAAGTGTAGTCAAAACGCAGGCGGTCGGGGGCCACCAGCGATCCGGATTGTTTAACCTCCGGCCCCAGCACCCGGCGCAAAGCCGCTTGCAAAAGATGGGTCGAGGTATGGTGCGCGGAAGTTGCGGCCCGTTTGCTTAGGTCGATCTTGACCTTGACCTTTTGGCCGACTTTTAAATTGTCGGCGTGGTCGAGTTTGTGCCCGATGAGGCCGCCGATCTCGCCGTAAGTATCCTGCACCAGGTTCTCCCCCAAAATGCCGGTATCTCCCACCTGCCCGCCGCCTTCAGGATAGAAAGGCGATTTGTCGAGCACCACAATATTCTCTTCGGGAACCATGCCGGTGATCTTGGCTTCGGCTTCGAATTTGTCGTAGCCGATAAAATTGGTCCGGCCCAGGTTCTTAAGCTGGGCGGCATCGAACTTTTCGCGGAAACTGCCTGCCTGGCGGGCCCGCCCCCGCTGTTCTTCCATGCATTTGGCAAACCCCGCCTCATCCACCGCCATAAGCTCCCGGGTCAACTCGATGGGAAATCCATAGGTGTCGTGGAGTTTAAAGGCCTCCTCTCCCGGCAGTATCTTTGCGCCCCGATATTTATCGAGCAATTTGAGCCCGGACTCCAGCGTGGCGCTGAACGCTTTTTCCTCGTAGTTGAGGATGCTCAATATGTTCTTTCTCTCCCGTCCCAGCTCGGGATAGGCGGCCTGGTTGATCAAAATGACTATCTCCGCCAATTTGGATAAATAGGCCTCGGTCAATTTCAACTTCTTTAAGAACAGCACGGCCCGGCGGATGATACGGCGCAGGACATAGCCCCTCCCCTCGTTGCCGGGCCGCAACCCATCGGCCAAAAGATAAGTGGCCGCGCGGACATGGTCGGCCACCACCCGGGCCGGAAGGTTCTGCGGATCGGGAAGCTCTTTAAGGATGGGGGCGAACAGGTCGGTGTCGAAATTGGTCTCAACGTTCTGGAGCAGACGGGCGATCCGCTCGAGCCCCATTCCCGTATCGATGTTCTTTTTGGGGAGCGGGACCAGATGCCCGGATTCCTGGCGGTCGAACTCGATAAAGACCAGGTTCCATACCTCCAGGAAACGCTCGCAATCGCAGGCGGGATTGCAGTTGGGCCGGCCGCAAGGTGTGCCGTAATCATAATAGATCTCGGAGCACGGCCCGCAGGGACCGGTGGGCCCCGCCGACCAAAAATTATTCTCCTCGTCTAATCGGTAGATGCGGTCGATGGGAAGTTTGATCTTTTTAGCCCAGATCTCGGCCGCCTCGTCATCTTTCTCATAGACCGCCGCCACCAGCCGGTCCGCCGGCAGCCCATATACCTTGGTCAAAAGCTCCCAGGCCATCTCGATGGCCTCGGTCTTAAAATAATCGCCGAAAGAAAAATTACCCAGCATCTCAAAAAAAGTGTGATGGCGGGAGGTCTTTCCTACGTTTTCCAGGTCGTTCATGCGGATGCACTTCTGCACGGTGGCTACCTTTTTGTGCTGCGGCTCCTCGATCCCCAAAAAGATGGGTTTGAACTGCAGCATCCCCGCCAGGGTCAGCAAGACCGTGGGATCTTTGGGGATAAGCGAAGAGGAAGGCAATATCTTATGCCCCTTGCTCTCAAAATATTTCAAGAACGTCTTTCGAATTTCGTCGCTTTTCATATCAGCTTTCTGATCCGCGCCTGGACCTCGTCTATCGAACCCACGCTCTCAATTACTTTAACGCGTTCCGGATTATCCCGCGCGATCTCGAGATACTTGTCGCGTACCCTTTCGTGGAAGGCCAAGATCTCCGCCTCAAAGCGGTCGGCCGCGCCGCGCTTTTGTGCGCGCAGCAGCCCTTCCTTGACCGGAACATCGAGGTAAAAAGTCAGGTCGGGGATAGTACCCCGGCAGGATACCCAATTAACGTATCTCACCAGGTCCTCGGGCAGGCCCCTCCCCGCCAGCTGGTAGGCAATGGTCGAATCGAGGAAACGGTCGGAGATCACGATCTTTTTGGCGTGGAGCGCGGGCAGGATGACCTTTTCCATATGTTCCACCCGATCGGCCGCAAAAAGGAATATTTCCGACATGGCTTCGAGCTCCGACTCGCGGTTGAGCAGGGCCTCGCGGATGAGCTTGCCGACCGCCGTCCCTCCCGGCTCGTGGGTTAAAACTGCCGACAGGCGCTCGGACAGGAGCCGCGCGTGGGTGGATTTACCGGAACCTTCACCGCCCTCAAAAGTTATGAACATATTATATTAGGTTGAATATCATATAGAACTCGTTGCGCATGGCGCGATAGGTCGCTCCTATACTATAACAATGGAAGCCGACTTTAAAGAGATAATCGATATCTTGCGGGGCGCCGGAAGGGAGGTTATAGGCCGCGCTCACTCCCAGTTTGCTCAACTGCCACGAATAGATGAAACCGGCGGTCACCTGGTCGGACGAGGTGAATCGGTACAGCTCGTACCTGAAGGGGCTGGTCCCCTGGTTAAGGAAATAATGGTAATAACCCAAACTGGTGGTAAAGTTTTCCCCCAGGGTCGAATCCCAGACCAACCTTCCCTGGATCTTTCTCCAATTGGTGTGGTTGCCGTAATAGGTCCCGTTGAGGTTCACTCCCGGGGTCAAATATCCCCACCCCCCCAAAGGATACGGCCGCACCAGGTCCGCGGCAAGAGAATATCGGGCCAAGGATACGCCAGTCGATTCTTCGGTAATATAGCCCGCCTGCGCTTCCCCCACCCCTTTTATTTCTCCCCAGTCGATCCGGCGGACGGTGAGCTTGAGGTTGGGCAGCTGGCTCACCCGCTCGTAATTGATGCGTTCCCGATAAGTAAGGTCGGATACCAGGTCGTAACGATGGAAAGAGGGCAGGTTAAACAGGCGAAAGGCGAATTTTTCCCCGGGGATGATCAGGTCGCCGAAAGCATATTGATGGGTCCAGCCGCCCCAAATGCCGTCTTTGGGATTGCCCGCCAGCCGGACCTTGCCGGAGTTGTTTTGGTCATTGAGATAGTTGGCCGCCACTCCCAGGCTCAATCCCTTCTTTTCGAGATAGCCGAGCGTCACCGAGCCGAAAAGTTCGCGGCTCCGCGTCCAGGCGAAGCTTTCGGATATAAAATTGCCGTCCTCGGCGTTACTGCCCAAGACCGGATAAGGCAGGACATTGCCCTCCCCCCTTCTTTGCGCCTCCACATCGTAGATATAGACCGGCACCGGGATAGTGGGAATGCCCTGCAGGTAGAACAATCCCCAATAGGCGACCAACCAACCGGATTTGGGATAAAGCTGGATGTCGGAGGCGGTAAAATTGTAATGCGGGCCCGCGAGGCCGCAGCTATTGAAACCGGCATCATGCAGTTCGAGTTTTTCGGGATCGAAGTTCACCTTTTGGCCGGTAAGGGTCAGCCGGTCGTAGAGTGCGCTGACCTTTTGGGCCTCGCCCCGGCGGGATTGGACCTCGTAGGTCAATTGCCCACCCTTAAGATCGACCTCCTCGTACTTGAATTTAAAACCCCGGTCCATCGTCAGGACCCGGGTATCGGTGTGGTAGATCAGATGTTCGCCGGAGGCGGAAAAATCCTTATAGAGGGCCTCCACCGATCCGGTGGCTTCGATGAGATTGTGAACATTGTCATAATCGACAGAATGGGCATTGATCTTGAGGTCTTTTTCAACCGACCAGGCGGCGCCCGCCAGGAGCACCAGCGCCGCAGCCAGAAGACAGCTAGCCAACCTCCTCATATCTGCTTTCCTTGTTGACGAACTTGGCGATATCCTTGCGGAAGACCAGCTCCACCGTGCCGATGGGGCCGTTGCGCTGTTTGGAGATGATGATCTCCGCGAGGTTGCCCTTCTCGGATTGCGGATTGTAATAATCGTCGCGGTGGATAAAGATCACCACATCCGCGGTCTGCTCGATCTCGCCCGATTCACGCAGGTCCGAGAGCATGGGGGTGCGGTCCTGCCTTTGCATCACCGCGCGCGACAGCTGGGAGAGCGAGACCACCGGGATATCGAGCTCCCGGGCCAAGGTCTTGAGCGACCGGGTGATCTCCGAGATCTCCTGCACGCGGTTCTCGATCCGGCCCCTCCCCTGCATGAGCTGGAGATAATCGATCACCACCAGCCCCAGCCCTTTCTCGAGCTTAAGCCGGCGGCACTTGGCGCGGATCTCGGTCACGGTGATGGCCGCGGTATCGTCGACAAAGATGGGGGCTTCCGAAAGCTTGGAAAGCGCCCGGGTGAGCCGCTTCCAGCCGGCATCGGGCAAGCTCGCGGTCTTAAGCCGCAGGGCGTCGATCTCGGCTTCGGAGCACAGCATCCGTTGGGCCAGCTGGTCCTTGCTCATCTCGAGCGAAAAGATAGCTACCGGGATCTTGTGGCGCAGGGCGGCGTTTTGCGCGATGTTGAGCGCCAGGGCGGTTTTGCCGACCGACGGGCGGGCCGCCAGGATAATGAGGTCCGAGTTCTGGAAACCGGCGGTCAGATTGTCGAGGTCGGCGAATCCCGTGGGGATGCCGGTGATATTTTCTTTTTTGCCGTAGAGCCGGTCGATCTTGTCTAGGACCGATTTCAGCACTTCGTCTAAGCGGTGGAAACCCTCGCGGGAACGCTTGAGCGCGATCTCAAAGATGCTTTTTTCCGCGCGGTCCAGTATCTGGTCCACATTTTCGACGGCTTCAAAGCTGCTGCCCACTATCCGGGTGCCGGCATCGATGAGGCGGCGGAGAGTGGCTTTTTCTTCGACGATCTTGGCGTAATGCTCGAGGTTGGCGGCGGTGGGAACGGAATTAATAAGGTCCGCCACATATACCGATCCGCCCACCGCGTCCAATTTGCCGCCCTTGCGCAAAACCTCGGTCACGGTCACCAGGTCCACCGGCTCGCCGCGGTCAAAAAGCTCCAAGATCGCTTCAAAGATAAAACGGTGGGCGTCGCGGTAAAAGCTGTCGGGGCGCAGTATCTCTATGGCTTTGACAATGGCGTTCTTGTCGATAAGCAGTGAGCCGATGACGGATTGCTCGGCTGCCAGGTTTTGCGGTGGGATGCGTTCTTCGGACATGAGGCCTCTATTTTACCGCAAAACCCCGCTCAAAGTCCAGAAGGTAGTCGATCCTCGCTTTTATCGACGGGACGCGGGAAAGCAGCTCGGCCATCTCGGCGCGGGTGAGCTCCTTACCCGGAAGAAAGTTCCCACCCTCCAGATATTTCAAGATCCCCGCCGATTTGGCCGCATATATTGCCCCTGCGGCCCAATATCTTCCGGGAATATCGGGAAAAGGACTTTCGAGCACCGGCACGGGAGCGACCCCGCCGAAATTATAGATCATGGTCACCGCTTCGGCCCGGGTGACATATCTTTTGGGATCGGCAACTTCGGTTTGGGCTTCCGGGCTTATCAGCCGGGCCAAAAGAGCGGCAAGATCCTGCCGCCGCACCCTTTCCTGCGGCTTAAAGTCGCCGTCCGGATAACCGCGCAAAATTCCCAATGTCGCCAGCCGTTCTATGGGGGGTCGCGCCCAATAGATCTCATCCACATCTTTGAAAGAAAGCAGGCGCAGCTCCCGCAGGTAGATGGTCTCAACTTTTCGACCGGCAGCGGACCAGCCCTCGACCGATATAAGATTTTTTCCGACCCCCAGCCCGATCTCTTCAGCGGTCGCGTTCCAGGTTCGGCCGGCAACGGTGATCCGTTTGATCTCCGGATCGAGCGCCTGCGCCAGGACCGGGACCTTATCGGTGTAAAAGACGGCGCGATCGGCGGGCGCGATCACATGCAGGTGTTCTTTTATGACTTTAGGAGGGGGCTCCCTGAAGATCCCATAGCTTACGGAGAAATAATGGGTATCGTTCTCTACCGCCCCATAATACTGGTGGAAGGCATAATCGAAACGGAAGCCATCAAGGTAAATTCCCACTCCGGTGGTAAAGTTGTTCGAGACATCGAGCAGTCCCCCGCCCTTCCCGATAATATCCTGGTCGATCCCCAATCGCAGATCAAGGATCAAAACCGGCGACCACTCCAGGCCCAGATGGTACAAGCTGGGGATAGTGGGGCGCAGAGGGGTAAAATCCCCGTCAAAGTTAAATTTGAGTTCTTGTTGACCGAACTTCCTGATCCCTTTTTCTCCCATTAAGATCAAGCTTAATCCGGTCTTTAGGGTCGAGGGAAAGGATTCTTCCTGTCCGTTCCCCCAGCGTATCTTGCCGCCCAAAGAATAAGGGACGAAGTTCTGCACCGTAACGCCCATCCGCACTGCCGGACGCGGCTCATATAAAAAACCCAGGTCGGCGTCGAATCCCCGCGCCGTACCCCCCGTGATCTGCGGGCCGGTAAGGATGGGAGAGAAAAGCTTTAAGGTCAAGCCGACCGCTAGATCTTCGCGCGCCTTCCCGCCGTATCCCAAAAGCATCACGCTGTTGTTGTACCCATAAGAAACGGTCTCGGTGGTGGAAGGCACCACCCTTACCCCATCGATCGATTCCAAGACCGCCGCCGGACCGGAAAAAGAGATGTCGGAACCAGTGAACCCAAACCCGAAAGTGCCGAAACGGGTGGGATAAGCAAATCCCAGATTAAGATAATTGAACTCGTTGATGAATTTGCCGGACATGGAGGTAGCTTGCCACTCCTTGATGTTCGCTAACCCCGCGGGATTAATGAACAGCGAGCCGATATCGTCCGCCCGGCCCAAATAGGCCTTGCCCATCCCTAGGATCCTGGCGCCTACAGAAATACGTGTCGGGTCTGTGGCAACTTTGACCGTGTCCGCTTGCGCGGAAAATCCGAATGATGAAACCGCAATGACGAGGGAAATCCCAATTATTAAATTCCTAATTAGAATATCGCCAACCTTCCCGTCCCGATGACCCGATTGCCTGCCACCAGTTTGTAGATATAGATGCCGTTGCCGAGGAATGTTCCGGAGATCTCGGAGCGGCCGTAGAAGAGAATTTCGTTATAGCCGGCCTTGCCGCCCTCGGCGCCCGAAGGATATTTGCCCGTCCAGACAACTTGTCCGGAGATATCCAGCATATAAAGCATCACATCTTGGTCGGCGGTGAGATTGTAAGCCAGGCGGGCCGGCTGGCCGGTCAACGGATTATAGGTGGTGGGATAAGTAAGCACGGGGCCGATCACTTTCCCTGATTCGTAGGAAACTTTAAGTCCCGTGATCTCCTGGGTCGTAGAATTACCGGCAGTATCGCTGGCGACCAGTTTAACGCTATGAGTCCTCACTGTCTCCCCTTCGAGATTGGAGGTTACCGTGTAAGCCACTTCATATCTGGTGACAGAGACCTCGGTTATCGTTGCCGCCGTTTCCACATCGTCCAGGTAGAACTTGATGGTGGCGCGGCTCACTCCCAGATTATCGGTTATGACCCCTTTGAACCTGGGCTGTTTAGGAATATAATCCCCGTCCTTCAGGGTATTGGCCACACCTTGGGCATCTACTCTTTGGATTATGATATGGGGCGCTTCGGAATCCCCTCTTGGCGCAGTGGTGAAGCTCGAGGAGAAAGCCGTAAGATGGTTGCCCGCCAGGTCCGTTGCCGCGGCGGCCACCGCGACCGTATAAAGAGTATTATATTCAAGAGCTGCAGCTGGAGTGAAGGTTAGGGTTTTACCATCGCCGCTCCAGGAGAAACCGCCCGAGACCGCAGGCGAAGCGGAAAGCGAGAATGCGTTTTGAGTGGCTTCCCGGCTCATTTCCTTGCTGAAGACGATGATCACTGTGGCGCTGATCGAAACCGAGGTCGCCCCGTCGGTGGGCGATACCGTCAGTACTGTAGGAGTGGTGCTGTCGATTATAAAATCCGACGCGCTCTGGGCAGTTCCGGTAAAGCCGACCCGATCGGTCGCTTCGACGCTTACCCGTACGGTGGTGGAGTTGACCGTCGGCACCGTCCAGGCATAGGGGGACGTGTTGGGTTGGGCAGCGGCGATGGGCGTCCAACTGCTTCCACTATCGGTTGAATATCTCAACGTGATGGGATTAGCCGGCAGGCCCACTGTGTCTGTGGCGGTCCACTGGATATTATAGGAAGACCCTCCCGCCAGCCGTTCTCCGCCACTTGGAGCGACCACCGCAACTTCCGGAGTAGTACTGTCGATCGCAAAATTCGCGGCGCTTTGCCCGGTCCCCACCCTCCCCAAACCATCCACCGCCTCGACGCTGACCCGATCGGTTATAGAATCGATAGCAGGCGTGGTCCAGGCATAAGTTCCGTCATTGCTTTCGTTGCTGGCGATCAGCGTCCAGCTCGATCCGCTGTTGGTCGAATAACGCAGATTAATGGCGACCGGAGCCGGCTCGCCTGTGGCGATCCAGGTAATATTATAAGCGGTCGCGCCTTTTAAGTATTCCCCGCCGTTGGGATAAGTGACCGTAGCGGTCGGCTGCGTATTGGAGATGGTAAAGGTTGAATTGCTGATGTCGTATCCCTTGTTTCCGGCGTTATCCTCCACCTCGATGCTTACCAGACAGGTGGTGGAAGATACCGACGGCACCGTCCAGGAATAGGTCCCCTCGCCGGTGACGTAGGAGATCCCGGCCTGGATGGTGGACCAAGAACTTCCGCCGTTGGTTGAAAGGTTGAGCGTGACGGGATCGGTCTTTAACCCGAAATTGTCCGCCGCTTCCCAGGTGATGCTGTAGCTTGCGCCCGAAGCCAGGGTTTCCCCGCCGTTGGGTTTGCCCAAAGTTACCGTTGGATTGGTGGTTTCAACGGTCAAATTCCAGGTGGTTGAATATTCCCCCCAATTTTGAGCGTTGTCCTTGGCGCGCGCCTTCCAGTTGTGCAGTCCTTGTGATTCGGCGTCGGGCGTGGTGTAAGTGGTGACCGCGCCGACCGTTGCGATCTGGGTGGTGTCGATCACCACCTCATAGCTGGCCACGCCGCTCGTCGCGTCCGTGGCCGCATTCCAAGTGAATGTCGGTGTGGTGTCGTTGGTATAACTGTTGTTGGCCGGGGTGAGCAGGGTTACCTGTGAAGGCGGCACGGTATCGATTACGATCGAGGCGTTGTAGGCGCCGCTTTCATTCTGGAACGCGTCGCGCATCTTAAAATAAGCCGTGCGACTGCCTTCCCCCGCGGTAAAGGTATATTCGGAGGTGGTGGCATAGGTCAGCCAGCCGGTGTCATTGACACTAAATGCCGAATCCTGCGCAGTTCGCCTTTGGGTCGGCGAGCCGGTCGCATCGTGGACTTCGAGCGAGATGGTCAAGCTGTTGGAGTACTGGGTACTGCCATAGACCCGATCTTTGAGCGCAATGCCCGCCGCACTGGGGCCGACACCCGTAGTAAAGGTCCAGGTTTCCGAATAATCTCCCCAAAGACCGACGCCATTCTTGGCCTTCACCTTCCAGCTGTGCGCCGCGGCTGAAAGCGCGTCCGGCGTGGTGTAGCTGGTGGTGGCATCGATGGTTACTACGTTGGTATCGATGGTCACTTCGTAACTCGAGATCCCCGAGATGGAATCCACTGCCGCATTCCAGCTTAATTGAGGCCGCGATTCGGCGGTGGCTGATCCGTTGGCCGGGGCTAAAAGGGTCGGAGCCGTTGGAGCCGTGGAATCGATGACGAAATTGGCGCTTTCGGCGGAGCCGATATTGCCGCACACATCCTGCGCCAAAACCTTGATCCGCGCTTCATCGGTGTTGGTGGAAAGCGTTGTCCAGGAATAGCTCCCGTCATTTGCCTCCCCGGTGGCAATGTCGGTGCGGCTGCTTCCGGCATCAATCGAGTACTGGAGAGTTATGGGATTAGCTTCCAGTGTAAAATTGTCGGTGGCGGTCCAGGTAAGGTCGTGGCTGGTCCCACCCTGCCACTTATCCCCTCCCGTCGGGGACAGGACGGTAACGGTGGGAGGGGTGGAATCGATAGTAAAACTTGCCGAACTCTCCCCGGTGCCGATATTGTTGTAGGCATCCCAAATATTCAAACGCACCCGCACCGTCTGGGAATTGATCGTGGCTGGGATATTCCACACGAAGGGTGAAGTAATGATGGCTTCACTAGTTATGATATTAGGGTAAGTGGATCCTCCGTTGGTCGAATACCAGGCATAAAGGGAATTGGCCTTAAGGCCGGCTTCATCGGTCGCGGTAAAGGTGATATTGTGGGTTGACCCTCCCTTCCACAACTCCCCACCGATCGGAGAAGTAACCTCGACTGTGGGACCCTGGGAATCGGTGGTGATCGAAAAATCCGAACTGCTTTCACCGGTGCCAAGAACTCCTACCCCCGAGACCGCTATTACTTTTACCCTATCGGTGGTGGAATTGATGGTGGGAACGGTCCAGGGATGAGTGCCGTCATTGGAGGTCCCGGCTACGATCAGGTTGGGATAGGTCGATCCGCTGTTGGTGGAGTAATAAATGTCGACATGATCCACTCCCGAAGCCGGCTGGGTGGCGGCCCAGGTAATATTGTAGCTGGCCCCGCCGGTCAAGCTCTGGCCGCCGCTGGGAGTGAGCAGGGTAACCGAGGGCGCGTCATTGGTCTGGTTAAAATAGTATTCTCCCATGTCCGCCCGCGTACCATCGGGATCGTGCGGCGATGCCGGGTCGCCGGCGTCGATGGCGGGGGAAGTCGAAGTTAGATGGTAATCGTTATTGGCAGCGTCGACGAATAAAGGATTTTGTTGCAGGTCTCCGGTTTTATTGCTCACCGTTCCTTCGTAAGTGATATCGTTGGCATAAATGTCGTTGTAAGTCGAGGTTACCGTGCCGCTGCTGTCATTATCGATCCCCTTGACATTGGAGCCAGAAAAACCGCCGATCTCCCCCGCTATGATATTGTTGGTTATATTCGCGGTGCCGCCGGTAGCCAGAGCGGTCTGGCATTTGACGATCGTATTCTTGTTAAAGGTCAGGTTGGAGCTAAAGCCGCCCACCCAGATGCCGTAGGAATAAGAATAGGCGTTCCAGCCCCGCACTTCATTGGTGGAAACGATGCCGGTTGAATTCGATCCCATATATATTCCGTAAACATGATTGGATCCGGTCGCGATGATCTTGTTGCTGCTTAGATCTTGATTGGTTAGGGCTCCTCCCTGATAAATGCCGAAATAGGTTCCGGTTATGGTGTTGCTCTGAATGATCGGCGAGCTGCTGGTGCCGGCGAAATAAAGGACATAATTTGAGGACTTTGTTCCGGTGAGGTTGTTGTTCCTAATGATGGGATCATTCGCTCCACTGCTCAGATAGACCGTTATATCGTTGGAGCTCCCGGTCTGAATGGTATTCCCTTCGATACTGCATTGATCGGCGGCGGCCGTTAGATACAGGGCGTAGGATCCCGAAGCCGCTCCATTTTGATATATCTTATTGTTCTTGATATGGGATCCGGAGGAAGCTGCATATATCGTGTGGTAAGCGCCGGATCCTTCTGCGTTGATGATCGTCAGGCCTTCGAGGGTGGTATTGCTTCCCAGGTTCACCGTGTTCTTTCCGGAAATCCCGGTGCAATCGATGGTCGCCGCTTCGGTTAAATATCCTTTAAGCTGCTCTCCGGCAGGTAAGACCAAGGGGAAGGTCTCGCCCGCGGTGTAAGTTCCCGCTCTTACATAAACCGTCCCCTCCGTTGAACCCAAGCCTTTAGTGACGGTCCTCCAGGGACTGGTTAGGGTCCCGCTCCCGGTCGTATCATTTCCGCTCACGCTCACATAAGATTCCGTGGTTATGCCGGAAGTAGTTCCCAGCGCCGGGAAACGCCCGATATAGGTCCCGCCTTCGCCGCCGGCGGCGCAGGGAGAATCGCTGTAAAGGCGAAAATCGCTGCTCGCCGCGCTTACAAATCTGGGATTTTGAGATATATCGCCCGTCCCGGCGGAGGTGTTGCTGTAGTTGGTTTCATTGTTCCAGATGTCATTATTCTTTAGGGTGGTAGTCCCCCCGATGTGATCTATCCCTTTGGTCCCGCTGGTCGGGAGCGAGGGGAAGGTAGGCAACGAGCTCACGATATTGTTTTTAATGACCTTGGCGGCGCCGTTCGAGGAGTAAATGCCGGTGGTGAAATTAACGATGGTATTGTTCCAGATCGTGCTGGTGCCGGAATTACAGTCGGCCTGGATCCCGTAGTAAAAATTCGACACTTCATTCGAGGAAATGCTTCCGGTATAAACGTAACTGGCATATATTCCGTAAGAGCTCGCCACCCCGGCCCCCCTCAAGATATTGTTGGTAATATTATAATTATTATTGTAAGAGGCCACCTCCATCCCAAAGGCCCGGGCTTCAACGGTATTCCCGCTTACGGTAATGTTATCCGCATAATTTTCCAATCTGATCCCCCGGCCGTCGCTGGCATTCGCGGTTATGCTGTTGTTTTGGATAAGCGAATAATCGCCGCTGTCATGAACGGTTACCCCATAACCGCTGGAGCCGCTCATGGTTATGGCGTTGCCTTCGACCGTGCAGTAATTTGCGCGGAGATATACGCCGCTCACCGCCGCGTTAAGCGTATTGTTCTTGATGTGGGTATTGCCCAGGGAATAGATCGAGAAATAACTGGCATTGGTGTTGTTCGCGGTCAGGGTGAGCGACTCTATGGTGGCGGCCGATCCGGTTATAAAAGTATGCTTGGCGCCCGCCCCGGTTGCATCGATCGAAGCCGACTCGGTAAGATAACGGGTCGCCTTTTGGCCGCCGGTCAGGACCAGGGGGAAGGTCTCGTTGGCGGTGAAATTACCGGCCCGCACATAAACCGTTCCCTCGGTCGAAGAAACCGCCTTGGTCACCGTCTTCCAGGGATTAGACAAACTGCCGTCACCCGTTGAATCATTGCCGGCGGTCGAAACATAGGACTCGGCCGTTATTCCGGAGCTGGTCCCGATAGCGCTATACCTGCCCCGGTTGCCGCCGTCGTCGGCCGTTGCCCGGCTGGGAGAATCATAGTAGAGCCGAAAATCATTCGTGTCGGGATTGACGAATCTCGGACAAGTATTGAGCTCGTTCGATCGGGTGATACTGCTTCCCGAATAATTGGCGTAATTATTGAAAACGTTATTATAACTGGCGTTGGTGGTGTATCCGGCCCTCCCCCATATCCCCACACTGTTTACTAATCCGCCCCCGTAATCGGTATAAATGGAATTTAACTTGGGAGCGGCGGAAATAATATTGTTTTTGATGGTAGCAGTGCCGTAGCTGTTGCCCACCCCCACTACATTGTTTACCAGGGTGTTATTTCTGACCGTGATGGTGCCGTCATAGATATATATGGCGGCGGTATTGGAGGTGTCGTAATTTTTATACCCGCGCACCTCATTACTGGCCACCGTACCGGTCCCCCTCAAAAACATTCCCTTATAAGCGCTGGAATCGGCGCTGTAAGGTGAGATCACATTGGTGCGAATATCAATATTGCTGCAAGAGTTGCCCAGATATATGCCCTGGTCCGCGACAATGGTATTCCCCTCTACGGTGACCCGGGTGGTAACCCAGTTCACATAGATGCCGGTTTGGTAACTTTGGGCGGTGGTCAAAGTGTTGTCCTTGACGATCGGATTATCGGCGCCGGTCTCCAAACGGATATTGTTGGTTCTTTTCGAATCTATGGTATTGCCCTGGATCAAGATATTATCGCCGGCATCGGCCACATCAATATCGTAATTGCTGGTTATAGAATACGAAGTTGCCATCCTATTGCTGACGATATAAGCGCTAGCTCCGGTCACATAGATCACCTTATCGGTAGTAGTCGATTTAAGATCGAAACCCGCCAAATAACCGGCCGCTCCCAGGGTGATACAGTTGCTGGATCCGGCATCGATGGTCGCTAAAGTAGTGGGCGAAGCCGAGGAGATAAAATTAAGGTTGGCAATGGCGATGGGGAAGCTTTCCCCCAGAGCCGCATTATAGGTCCCCGCCGCTACATGGGTGGTGGACGAGGCCGCGGCTTGGGTGGAAGCATAAGTTAGGGTTTTCCAGGGTCCGTTGGTTCCCGAGACCTCGGAAGTGATACCGCTGTAAGCATTATTCCCGTTCGTCGCATCCACATAATAATTGGTCGCCGCGGTGATGGTGAAGTACGCGGCCGATTCATCCCGAGCGGTCTCTGCCGCTTTGACCGCCTCGACGCTTACCTTGGCAGTGGAGGTCGCGCGGTTCGGCACCAGCCAAGGATAAGAGCCGTTATCCGAAATACCGGTCGCAATGGTCTGATATCCGGTGGCCTCGCTGGTAATATAATAGAGATTGATGGAGTCAGGGGTATTGGTGGTCTCCCAGGTAATGTTGTGCCAGGCGCCCGCACCCCAGGTCTCCCCGCCGTTGGGGCTTCCCAGGGTAACGGTGGGAGTAGTTGAACTATAATCATACGCCCCCATGTCGGTGCCGGCCGGTGTGCCGGAATCGATGGCTGGGGAGCCCTGCTGGAGATGGAAATCGTTGTTGGTGGCATTGACGAAAAGGGCGTCGGCAGAAATGCTCCCTTCCCCGGAAGCCACTCCCGACCAATTGGTGTCGTTCGAATATACGTCGTTATAAGTATTGGTCAGGGTCCCCCCCTCCCGCAAGATCCCTTTGGATCCCGTTACCGAAAAGCCGCCGATCTCCGATGCGACAATATTGTTCTTGGCGATCAGAGTAAGATAGCTGTCGTATCGGTAAGCATAGATCCCGATAGGATTTTTTACGATCGTGTTGCGGTTGACGTTCAAGGTCACAAAATAGGTCCAGGCGTAGATGCCGCCGTAAGAGGTGGAAGTATTAAGGCAGTTCCGTATCAAGTTCCGTTTTATATCGATAAAATTATTGGCGTTGGAGGTCGGCGCCCAAAAATAATGATAGATGCCCCATTGATAATTGTCGTGGATATCATTCCCTTCGATCGTGATATTGCCGCAGGTTGTGCTTCCAGTGAAATAAATCCCGTAGTCCAGACTGGTAATTTCGCAGGTGGATACCGTGCCTCCGGTTGATGCCCCATTAGTGCCGTCAAAATATACGCCTTTGCCGGAAGAACCGGTTCCCGCGAGCGGCCCCTTGATGATCGAATTTTGGATAATTGGATTAGACCCGTAAAAATAAACTCCCGTATTGTTCCCCATACCCTGCAGAGTGATACCCTCAATGGTCGTGCTGGTAAAGGCCCCTAAACCATAAACCAGGGAAGACCCCGGAACTAAATGAGTATCCGTGCCGTAGCCCTCGAGGGTGACCGAGCCGCTGTCGGCGCCGGAAAGCCGCTTTCCTCCGCCCGCGCCCAGATCTATGGGAAAAGTTTCGCTGTTGGTGGAATTGTACTTGTTGGAGCTGGCCGCCACATTTATCGTGCCAAGCGTATATTTATTGGCAAAGGTAACGGTCTTATAGGGATTGGAGACCGATTCTCCGGAGGTCACCGCGTCGACTCCGGTGGTGTTGTTGACATAAGAGGTGGTCCGGTAAGGCGAGTTAGCCGCCCCCGCCCCTTCATAAGCCCCGATATTTGCACCTCCCGATCCCGTCCCGATGCAAGGCGAATCCGAATATAGGTCGAAATTATTGTTCCAGGGATCCACAAATCGCGGATAGGCGGAAATATCGCCCGTGCCCGCACTCACCCCATAGAAGTTGGTTCTCTGATTCCAAACATTATTGTAAGAAGAGATGAAAGAGAGCGCTTGATCTTTATACAGGCCATAACTGCCGTTACGGGGCCCGCCGTCCGGCCGCGGCGTGTCGCTGATGATGTTATTCCTTATGTTCATGTTTAAGGTGGATGAATAGCGATAGGCATAGATTCCCAAAGAATTTTTAACAATGGTATTGTTTATGATATTGACGGTCCCGGTGTAATGGAGCCAGGCGTAGATGCCGCCGTAAGAAGTCCCCGAGGCGTTGTTGCAGTTGTTGAGGATATTCCTCTTGATATCGACCAAATTACTCGCGCCGCTTTGTCCCCAGTAAATATAAATTCCCCAAATGTCATAATCGCGGATGGTGTTCCCCTCGATGGTAATATTTCCGCAGGAGGTGGCGCCGTAGAGATTAATGCCGTAATCGACTGCGCCGACCTCACAGGTGGTGATATTGCCCCCCGGCGTTACGCCGGTCAAAGCACCGTCAAAATAGATCCCGCTTCCCTGGCTGTTGCCGATGATCTTGCTGCGGGTGATATTTACATTTGAGGCGCCGGCATATACGCCGTAATAATTCCCGGTCAATTTGAGGTAAATATTATCGATCGTCGCATTGGAGCCGATCAGGACCACATGGTTGCTGCCGTTCCCTTCGACGGTGGCTATCTCCGAAGCATATCCTTTTAAGGTCTGCCCCGCCGCCAGGGAAACGGGCAGGGTGTTGCCGTTGGCCGTATTGTAGGTCCCGGCCCTTACATAGACCGTGCCTTCCGTCGAGCCCAAGCCCTTGGTGACCGTTTTCCAGGGGTTGCCCAATGTCCCATCCCCGGTAACATCACTGCCCCCGTCATCCACATAAGATTCGGTCGTAATGCCGGAGGTAACGCCGGTCGCGGCATAGGCCCCCCGGTTGCCGCCGTCGCTCGCGGTATTTTTACAGGGGGAATCGGAAAATAGCTGATAATCATTGCCGTCCGGATTTACAAACCTTGGATTGGTGGTGATGTCGTTCGATTGGCTTCCTACTGTCCCGGAATAATTAACAACGTTATTGAAAAGATCATTATAAGTGGAGGTTACCGTTCCTCCCGTCCGATATATCCCGATACTGGCCGAAAGATATGTGCCGCCCCTCGGCGCCGCGGAAATAATGCAGTTTTGGATGTTCACCGTCCCATTGGTGACCTGCACCCCATAGGTGTTCTTGACCAGGGTGTTCTTGTTAAGGGTTAAATTGGCGGTGGAGCCGCTCACATAGATCCCGGCGCCGCTCGTCCCACTCCAGCCCCTAACTTCATTGCTGGCCACCGTTCCGGTGGAATTGGTCTGAAAATATATCCCGGCATTAATATTGCTTCCCGTCCCGATGATCTTATTGTTTAATATATTTTGATTCGTGCAGATCCCGACTTGGATGATACCGTTATATCCGGTTGTAATGGTATTGCCTTCGATGGTGGGATAACTGCTGGTCCCGCCAAAATAGATCGCATAGGCGCTGGAGGTTTTTTGCTCGACAATAGTGTTATTGCGGACGATCGGATTGTCCACCCCGGTCAACAAATATAGGGCGGCGACGGAATTGGAACCGCCGGTAATGGTATTCCCCTCCAGCAGGCAGCGATCGGCATCGGACGCGTAATATACCGCGGCGCCCGAACCGCCCGATCCGGCCTGATAAATTGTGCTGTTTATCAACTGTGAGTCGGGGCCGACCAAATATACGGCGGATTGATTGGAGGAATTGTTCACCGTCATCCCTTCGAGGGTGGCGTTATTGGCCAGATTAACAGTATTGATGGCGGTGGTTGAGGAATCGATGGTGGCCGCCTCCGTTAAATAATTGATGAGTTTCTGGCCGCTGCCGATCGCCAAAGGAAAGGTTTCGCCCTTGGCGGCAGTATAGGTCCCTGCCCGCACATAGACCGTGCCCTCGGTCGAGCCCAATCCCTTGGTGATCGTTCTCCAGGGATTGCCCAATGTGCCATCCCCCGTTACGTCGCTTCCGCCATCATCCACATAAGATTCGGTGGTGATGCCGGAGGTGGTATCGGTCGCGGCATATGCCCCCCGATTGCCGCCGTCGCTCGCCGTATTTTTGCAGGGAGAATCGGAGAATAGTCGATAATCATTGCCGTCCGGATTTACGAACCTGGGGTTGGAAGTATTGTCATTGGATTGACTGCCAACTGTTCCGTAATAAGTCGTAATGTTGTTGAAAAGATTGTTGTAAGTGGAAGTTATTGTTCCCCCCGATTGGTAGATCCCAGTGCTGCCCGAAAGATAAGTGCCGTCTCGCGGACCAGCGGAGATGATGTTGTCACGGACGGTCGCGGTGCCGGCGCCGACTCTCACCCCATTCGTATTCTTGACTAGGGTATTTTTAGAGATAGTATAATTAGCGTTGGTATTTTCGATCCTGATACCGGAAGATCCGGCCGAATTGTTCCAGTTCCTAAATTCATTGCCGGAGATCGTGCCGGTAATGGAGGTCGCCGCAGTTCCGCCGACATAGAATCCATAATTATTGTTGGTCCCGACCGCAATGACCTTGTTATTTAGAATATTTTGGTTGGTACTGGTCCCGGTTTGAACGATGCCGGAATATCCCACCGTTATGGTATTGCCTTCGACCGTAGGCGCGACGGTGGTGCCAAAATCAATGCCGGTGGTCTGGCTTCCCGGCCCATAGATGATATTATTGCGGATGATAGGATTATCCGCTCCGCTGGTAAAGGTAACCACAGCAGAAGTATTGGAGGTATTCGTAGTGAGGGAATTCCCTTCAATACTTACCCGGTCTCCTCCGGCATCCACCCAGATCACCCTGTTTTGTGCGGCAGTACTGTTCTGCTTTAAAGTGCAATTCCGGATATGAGCATTGGCAGCGGGAACGTATATGTCGTAATAATAATTTGAGGGTGCGGCATTTAAAACGGTAAAGCCATCCAGGGTAGCCCCGGCTCCCAGATGGATGGCATCAGCAATCTTGGTGCCCGAATCGATCGTGGCCAAGCCGGTGGTGGTCGAAATAAAATATCGTCCGGTGATGGTTATGGGGAAGGCTTCGCCGGTGGCCGTTAGATAATAACCCGGCGCCACATGCACCGTGTCTCCCACCGCCGCTCCGGTGGCCGCCACAGTAATGCACTTCCAGGGAGTGGCGGGGTTCTGGGCTTCGGCGGTGGTGCGGGTGTTGTCGCCGTTCACCGCGTCAACATAGATGTCGGCGGCCTGGGCGACCGTGCCCAGGAGGATCAGGCACAATATTATCAAACCGATTTTTTTAGCCAAGTAAGTCGGTTTCCGCCATTTCGAGCGTATTATAGACCTCGCGCGCGCGCTTAACCACTTCAGCGGGCAAGCCCGCCAGCTTGGCTACCGCGATGCCGTAAGATTTGTCCGCCGGGCCCTCCGCGATCTTATGCAAAAAGGTGATTTCCTCCCCAACTTCTTTGACCAGAACATTGAAATTTTTCATGCCGGGGTGTTTTTCCGCCAGCTGGGTTATTTCGTGATAATGCGTGGCGAATAAGGTTTTCGCTTTGATCTTTTCGTGGATATATTCCGCCACCGCCGCCGCGATCGACATGCCGTCAAAAGTCGCCGTCCCCCGCCCTATTTCATCGAGAATTATCAAGCTGTTCTCGGTTGCGTTCTTTAAGATATTGGCGGTCTCGGTCATCTCCAGCATAAAGGTGGACTGGCCGGAGAAAATGTCGTCCATGGCCCCGATGCGGGTAAAGATGCGGTCGATGATCGCAAGCTCGGCGGATGCGGCCGGGACAAAGGAGCCGATCTGGGCCATAAGGCAGATGAGGGCAACTTGCCGCATATACGTGCTTTTCCCCGCCATGTTTGGCCCCGTAATCATGAGAAATCGCGATTCAGCATCCATCACAATGTTGTTTGGGGTGAATTTTTGTTCTCCGAGAGTTTTTTCGACAACCGGGTGACGCGATTCGGTTATCCGGATATCCGCTGATCCGGTGATCCGGGGGCGGCAGAAATTGTTGGCGACCGCGACTTCGGCCAAAGAAAGCAGAACATCTATCCGGGCCAGTTGGCGGGCGATGGATTGAAGCTCTTTGGTGTGCTCCGCGACCTGTTCGCGGACTTCGCAGAATATCTTATATTCCATGTCCTTCAGCCGTTCTTCGGCGTTCAAGATGAAAGATTCTTTATCCTTGAGCTCCGGGGTGATAAAGCGCTCGCAGTTCACCAGGGTTTGCTTGCGGATATAATCGGCGGGAACCGCTGATTGATTGGCGTTGCTCACTTCGATATAGTAGCCGAACACCTTGGTAAAACCGACTTTGAGGGATTTGATGCCGGTGCGCAGGCGTTCTTTATTCTCCAGCTCCGTGATCCAGCTTTTACCGCCGCGAGCCGCCTGCTTGAGCTCATCGAGCTCGGCATTATATCCATCCTTGATGATCCCGCCTGCGGTCAAGACAAACGGCGGGTCATTTACGATCGCCCTATGGATAAGGTCCGTTACTTCGGGCAAGGGATTTGGAACTTTCAAGGTTTTGGAATTTTTCAGAATATCGGCGATACGGGGCAAATGCGTTAAGGATTCGGCCAAAGAGATAAGGTCGCGCGCGTTGGCGGCGCCGGAGGCCGCCCTTCCGGTCAATCTCTCGATATCAAAGACCTGATCGAGTTCTCTGGACAATTCGGCGCGCAGGATGGCGTTTCCATGTAATTCCGCCACCGCCTCCAGCCGCCGCTCGATCTCCTCCCGGTTGAGCAGCGGCGCCAGCAGCCAATTTTTAAGCAGGCGGCTGCCCATGCTGGTCCGGCACTGGTCTAAAACCCAAAGCAAGCTTCCTTTAAAAGCCCGGTCGCGGATGGTCTGGATAAGCTCCAAATTCCGCCGGGTTTGCGGATCGATCAGCATGAACTCGCCGACCGAATATCTTACCGCCTCTCCAATATGCCCTAAGCGGGTCTTGCGGTTTTGCTTGAGATATTCTAGTATGGCGTCAACCGCGGAGCCGTTTTTTGCGGCGATGGTCTCGGCGGGAGCGATGCGGTCGATCTCGGCTTTAAGCTGTGTTTCATCCGTAAAATCGGTCGTCTTGAACTCGCCGGTCGAGGCCTCGACATAAGCCAGCCCGTATTTCCCCTTCTCCAAAGAGATCGCCGCCAGATAGTTGCTGCTTTTTTCGGACAATAGATCGGATTCGAGCACCGTCCCCGGGGTCACGATGCGAACGACCTCCCTTTTGACCAATCCCTTGGCCAGGTTGGGATCTTCGGTCTGTTCGCAGATAGCTACCTTGTAGCCCTTCTCGATCAGCCGGGCAATGTAGCCCTGCGCCGCATGATAAGGAATGCCGCACATGGGCATGCGGTTCTCATCCTTGCCGCGGCCGGTCAAAGTCAGGTCCAACTCCCGGCTGGCGAGCTCGGCGTCCTCGTTGAACATTTCGTAAAAATCCCCCAAGCGGTAAAAGAGGATAGCATCCTGGTGGCGGGCTTTTATCTCGCGGTACTGGGCCACCATGGGGGTCACCTCACCCTGTCCCCCGGCAAGCCGGGGGACATCCCTCTCCACTTTGTGGAGAGGGAATCTTACTGATTTATCACCTTCGGGATTTTTCATAGGTTATCCCTGAAATAGCCAATAGTTAATCTGTTTGTAATAACCCCTCTCCATTTTATGGAGAGGGGTGCCCGAGCTTGCCGAGGGCGGGGTGAGGTCATTTGCGTATCTGGACTTTGAGTTTGCCGGTTAGTTCATCCTGGATGGTAAGAAAAGCGCGGTTCACGACCTCATCGGTGAGGGTCCGCTCCGGGTCGCGGAAAGAAATGCGATAGGCCTGGCTGTTCTTGAATATATCAAAAAGTCGAACTTCTTCCACAATGTTGCCGCCGGCCTGGCGGATGATCAAAATGATCTGCCCGGAGGTAACCCCCGGCGGCACGAACATGGCCAGATCCCGCTCCACCTTGGGATATTTGGGAAGGGGTTTATAACGCTTGCCGATCTGCGCTTCACCCAACAGCGCGTCGATATCAAACTCGAACACCAAGACCCCTTCCGGTTTTAGTTCGGGGTGCAGGCGGCCGAAAGTACCCAGCAGTTTTCCGCTTTTTCCGATCACGGCGGCGGATTGTCCGGGATGATACTCCCGTTTGGCGGTGGATTCCAGCTTCCAATCGGAGGTAAGTTCATTCAATAGATTTTCCACAATGCCTTTGAGACCAAGAAAATCAAGGTTGGTCGATGCTCCGGCGAGAATTAGCCTTTCCTCGGTAAGAGAACCGCGGGGTTTACCCGCGGGAATGGAACCTGCGGCTGAACGCCGCGGTTCCAAAAACACCTTCCCGATCTCAAAAAGCTTCACGTCTTCCACCTGCCGCCTTAAATTATAAGAGACCGCCCTAAGTAGGCTGGGCAGCATTTCGGTCCGCAGGACCGATTCTTCGGGCGCCATGGGGTTGGCCAGCTTAACCGCTTCTTCTCCGGCCATCTGGGGATCTACCAGGGTAAAGGTTTGCGCTTCGTACAATCCGCAGCCGACCAATATTTCTTTTATTTTCTTGAGGAAGGCATATTTCCGGTCTTCTCTAACTTCGCCCGCGGGCCGGGGCAGGGTTGTAGGTATGCGATCGTACCCTCGCAGGCGCGCCACCTCTTCTATTAAGTCAATTTCCCGTTCGATGTCTCCCGCTCTCCACAACGGAACCCCTACTTTCAATTTCCCCTGCCCGCCGGAGCCTTGGCGAAGGCGGGTAAATCCCAGCCTTACTAATATCTTCGCGGCCTCACTTAGCGGCACCGTGGTCCCCAATACCCTATTCAGCCGTTCTTGCCTTAATTCCAGGATTTTCGGTTTCCGGTCCCTGGACTTAATATCAACTTTATAACCGGTGACCTTCCCTCCCGAAAGCTCGGCGATAAGGGCCGCCGCGCGGTCAAGGGCCTGCTCCACCCTTTCCCAATCCACGCCTTTTTCAAAACGGATGGAAGCCTCGGTGCGCAGTTTGGCCGCTTTGGAGGTTTTGTTGATGGAAGTGGGATCGAAATAAGCGGATTCCAGCAATACCGAAGTGGTAGAAGCAGAAACTTCCGTGTTGGCCCCGCCCATCACCCCCGCTAGGGCGATCGGTCTTTGGTCATCGGCGATGGCCAGCGTATCTTTTCCAAGTTTATGCTCCATCCCGTCCAAAGTGATGATCTTCTCGCCGGGTTTGGCGCGTCGCACCACGATCTTTTGGCCGCCAATCTTTCCCGCATCAAAGGCATGCAGGGGTTGGCCGAGTTCCATCAGGACGTAATTGGTGGCATCCACGATGTTATTGATCGGCCGCAGTCCGGCAAGCACTAATCTCTTCTTCAGCCATTCCGGCGATTCCCCGACCGAGACCTTCTCTATCATTCTCGCCATATATCTCGGACAAAGTTCTTTGTCTTTTACTTCGATTGACATCTTGTGTAAGCCGAGACTGAAGACCTCGGCGAGCTCGGTCGAGCCGTCTCGCTTAGATTTAACCGCGAATTTATTCGCTGGTTTCTTGAGTTTCGTATTTGTAACCGCGCTCACTTCCCTAGCTACTCCCAAAATGCTTAAACAATCCCCCCTATTAGGCAGAACATCAATATCCAGCACCTCGCCTTCCAGCGCTCCCACTTCCAGTCCCGCCATGGTGAGCCGCGCTTGCAGCTCCTGGGGCCTCATCTTCACTTCCACCAGATCTTTCAGCCACTCTAACGGTATTTTCATGTCAGAATTGCCTCAAAAAGCGCATATCGTTCTCATAGAACAGGCGAATGTCGTCGATGCCGAACTTGAGCATGGCAATGCGCTCCACTCCCATGCCGAAAGCGAACCCCGTGTATTTTTCCGGATCGCATTTTACGTATTTAAAAACATTGGGATCCACCATGCCCGAGCCCAATATCTCGAGCCAGCCGGTGTTCGAACAGGTGCGGCAGCCGCGACCCTCGCACATCACGCATTCCACATCCACCTCCGCCGAGGGCTCGGTAAAGGGGAAGTAGCTTGGCCGGAAGCGGACCTTTTTGTCCTTGCCGAAGACCGAATGGAGAAAGGCGGTGAGCGTGCCTTTAAGATCGCCGAAGGTCACATTTTGGTCAACCAGCAAACCTTCGAGTTGGTGGAAGACCGGCGAATGGGTGATGTCGGCATCCCGACGATAGACCCGGCCGGGCATGATCACCGCGAGCGGCGGCTTTTGCTTTTCCATGACGCGGATCTGGACCGGGGAGGTGTGGGTCCTCAATAATTTATCCGCATCGATCCAGAGCGTGGACCACATGTCGCGGCTGGGATGGTGGGGAGGGATGTTCAGGGCCTCAAAATTGTAATAATCGGACTCGATCTCGGGACCTTCCGCGATCGAAAATCCCAGCCGTTGAAAAATATCGATCAGCTCATCCATCACCTGGGTGATGGGATGGAGTTTGCCCCTTTTAACCCCCGCCCCGGGAAGCGTGATATCCAGCGCGTCGCCTTTGAGCTTTTGGCCAAGCGCAGTATTCTCGAGCGCGGCTTTTTTATCTTTGATGATCCCTTCCAGTTTGGTCTTGACCTCGTTTAGGACGGCGCCGAAGCGGGGCCGCTCCTGCTCCGGCAAGCTCCCCAAAAATCTGGTAAGCTCCGTCAGCAAACCCTTTTTGCCCAGGTAGCGCACGCGCACCTGGTCCAAAGACGTCAGATCGTTGACCGATCCCAGCGCCCCGAGCGCTTCCTGTTCTATCGCCTTTATTCTTTCGACCATCTTTGTCTTACCGCCTCATATAAAATAACCGTGGCCGCCATCGCGGCGTTCAACGATTCTGCTTTCCCCGGCATAGGAATGGACACTGTTTCAT
Source organism: Candidatus Saganbacteria bacterium (assembly GCA_016223205.1). Classification (GTDB taxonomy): domain Bacteria; phylum Margulisbacteria; class WOR-1; order XYC2-FULL-46-14; family WPAF01; genus JACRPM01. The sequence goes on along the minus strand of JACRPM010000010.1, from coordinate 27,744 downwards.
CTGCCAGCTTTTTTATATTGTCCGGCAGTCCCGCTCCCTCGTTGCCGATCAATATTACGGCCGAGCCCGAAAGATCGGCCTTAAAATGCGGCCGGGTTCCCTGGCCCGCGGTCGCCACGACCTTAAACCCCCGTTTTTTCAACTGCCCGATGGTCTCTATCGTGTCCTTTACCTGGACGATCGGCAGGTGAAAAAGCGATCCCTGGGTGGAGCGGATGACCTTTGGGTTAAAAAGATCGACCGTTCCCCGGGAAAGGATCACGCCCTTCGCTCCGGCCGCATCCGCCCCGCGGATGATAGTGCCGAGATTGCCCGGGTCCTGGATCTCGACGCAAAAAACTACCAGCCCCGGCATGATATCCGCCAGGGTTTGCTCCGGCTTTCTGACCACCGCCAAAAGTCCGGCCGGGGTCTCGACCGAAGTCAGGTGGGCGAACTCTTTTTGCGAGACCTTGATCGTTTTTTTCCCCGCGGCCAGCTGGGGTGGAAGGGTACGGGTGTGGATGATAAATTCCACCCTCTCCCCCGCTTCCACGATCAAATGCTCCCCTTCCACCACGAATTTCCCTTCGTCCTCGCGGGCTTTGCGTTTCTCAATTAGCCCCAGTGCCAGGCGGACCTCGGGTAGCATGCGCATTTTACCGATTATACCCGCCGTAGCTTGCATTTTCAATATAATGTTATAGAATTGGGCCAAATGCGGCGGCAAACAATCTGGATTTTGCTCCTTTTCATGTTCCTGCCGTTAACCGCGCAAGCCCGAATTCTTTATTCCTTCGAGCAGGGTCGGCTGATGCGATCGACCGACCTGGGGCAGAATTGGGAGCGCTTTTCCACCCCTCTTCCTGCTTCCGCCTCTCCGACCATCCTGGAAGATCCCCAAGACAAACTGTTATACCTCTGGTGGATGGAAAAAGGCGACCTGAAGATCACTTTTTCCCGGAATGCCGGATTGACCTTTGAAAAGATCGCCGCCCTCAAGGACGCTCCGCAGATTATCGATATCCAGGCGCAAAAAGGAATATTACAGATCTTGGCCGTCAAAGAAGAGAAGCTGCTTTACTTGCGCTCCGCCGACCGGGGCGCCGGCTTTTCCCCGGCAAAGGTCCTCAACGACACCTTGCCCATCGTAACCCGCCCCGCCCTGCTGGTGATCCCCGATAAGTTGGAGATCGATTTTATCTCGGGATCAAAAATATATCGACTGACCTCGACCGACGGCGGTTTGAGCTTCTCGCCTGCGGCTGAATTGTATTCAACCGATAACAAATTGAGCGGTCTTTTGGCAACGACCGAAGATCTCTATTGGATCGAGCGTCGGACGGCCGGCCAGGCGGAGATCCGGGGCCTGGCGCAGAGAACGATTTTTACTTCTCCCCGGGAGATCGCCAGCCTGGAGGCGGTGACCACCGACCTGAATGCCGTGGTCTTGTATTTTTACTCTGACGGAAATTACCATTACGTTTTAAGGGGCAAGGAGAAGAAGATCGTAAGTCCCACCCTAAGCGCGTCGTTCCAGTACCTGCCTATCGAAAACCAAAAGCCCGCTGCCCCGGTTATGCTTTCCCCGGTCAATGACTTTAAAACCAATGCGGCCGGATTAAAAGTCGCGTTTTCTGCAAGCGACCCGGATAACGATCCCCTCAACTATAAGATCGAATTGAGTTGGGATACCGCTTTCCCCCTGGATAAGACCTTTACTTATTTAACCCCTTCACTCGAAGCGGAGATCCCCCTAACTTTTCCGGATGGCAAATATTATTTGAGGATCAAGGCGGAAGACGGGATCTCTGCCGGCCCTTATTCACAAATATCAACTTTCTCTATCGACCGGGAAGTCCCCCGCATCGCGATAAACTCACCCCGACCGGGAACCATTACCAATAAGAGCAATTTGGAATTTTCGGGGACCGTGACCGAAAATTGCGACCTTAAACTGAACGGATCGCCCGTGGCCTTAAATGGCCCAAACTTCTCTAAAGAGGCCGTCCTTTCCCGGGGAGAGAATCATTTGGTCTTTAAGGCGCAGGACGCGGCCGGCAATGCCTCGGAAGAAGCGATCGCCGTTTACTTCAATGAAAATGCCCCGGTACTCACCCTTTCCCGCCCCCAGGTCGGCGACTGGTACAAGAAAAAAAGCACGGTGCTCGTCGAGGCTTTGGTTGCCGACAACCAGGGGGACATCGAGGACGAGCAGGACGCCGCCTTGTTCATAGACGATATCTTGCAAAAACAGCCATTGGTCTATAGCCGATCCGATTCGCGGCTTTCTGAATTGCTCACCCTTCCGGAAGATCTTTCTCACGGCGTTCATAAGATAAAGATCGAGCTTCCGGATTCCGCGGGAAATTTGGGAAGAGTTGAGGGTTCGTTGAATATTGACGATTCGCCGCCCCGTGTAATAGAAAGGTCGTTAACTTTCAGCAAGGATAAGATCGTGATCCCCATTGCCGAAGAAGGCAGTGGGCTGGATGCCGCCTCATCCCTAGTAAGGGTCACTCTGGCAAGTATTGAAGTTAGAGGAACGGTGAAGAAAGAGAACCAGAACCTGGTATTTATCCCCGCCCAGCCGTTAATGAACGGCTCCTATGTCATCAGCGTCACGCCTCGCGACGCGATCGGCAATCTGGGAGAAACCCGCAACCTTTCCGCGGTGTTCGATTCCAACCAGGTCATATCTGCCGCAGTCAGGACCTCTGATGTTAAGATATTGTCTCTGGAGTACGGGCCCAATCCTTTCCGCCCTTCGCGTGACGGAACGGCAAAAATAAAATACCAACTGGATGGCCTGGCCGCCGCCAAGCTGTATATTTTTTCGATCGAAGGAAATCTTATCTTGATAAAAAATCTGGGCAGTGCCGTGTCCGGAGTAACTCCTTGGGACGGCAAAAATTCTTTCGGGGAAACGGTTTCCTCCGGCCTCTACCCCATTGCCCTCGTCGCAACCGATTCCGCGGGGAAGAAAGAGATCAAACGGGGAAAACTGATCGTATTTTGATATTTTCTCACGCATTTATTTTTTCTTTTTTGGCATTGCCCAAAAAAGAAACAAAAAAAGCTAGGCGATTTCGTAAAGCCCTCCGCCACCCCCGACCAACCCAGCACCCTCCCAGCTCCCGACTGCAGATCAAAGCAGAATGAGAGTGATCCAAATAATACTCAATATTTGGGAGCAAACGGGCCCGACCTCCCCTCTCTCAAGGTAATACGAAATCGCCATTCCACATCTTTATCATCCTCATCCCCTTTGGCTCCCGGCCAGCTTCTCTTTTCTCTTTCCCCCTTCTCCTTTCAAAGGAGAAGGGGGATTAAGGGGGTTGAGGATGCTCTAGTGTCGCATTCCCGGGGATTCTAATCCGGGGCGGTGGGGCCCCTTCCCCCTCGCCCTACGGGAGAGGGGGAACAAAAGGGGGAGAGGGAAATATAAATGGGAAAAGGGCGATTTCGCTCTTTCCTTATTCGGGCGGCGGTCGGGATGGGAGGGGAGCGGCCAAAGAAAGAAGAAAATAATTGCATGAGGGGAAGCGGGGAAAACTGATCGTATTTTGATATTTTCTCACGCAATTTTTTATCATCCTCATCCCCTTTGGCTCCCGGTCGGCTTATTTTGAAATCTCCCCCTTCTCCTTCCAAAGGAGAAGGAGCCTGCCTGCCGGCAGGCAGGGAATAAAAGGGTAAAGGGTAAATTATTTGCCTGCCTACCGGACAGGCAGGTCCTCGACGAACCGAACCGCAAAACCGTTGCAGTCGCTCACGGGAAGACTGCCGCTGCGGTAGTCGTTGTCCAGGTGATGGAGAACAAATTGCCCCGGATAAGCCTCGTGCTCCGTTTCTGTCCATATCCAATAATCCGTGCCTTCTAACCGATCTCCAAGCAATCCGTTTAACTTCAATAATTCCGGCTCGGTTGGAACTCTGAATTTTCTACCAGGGTTTTGCTCGTTTATGCTTGCGGCAAGCTTTCTGCCGTTCAACAAAGAGCCGGGAATTATCCCTCTGGCAGCCCTAAAAGGCAACCGGGAGTCATCGATCATTTCTGGAAGCTTTATTTTAGAAATCTTTGTTTTAGAAGCTTGAGAAACCGCGGCCGCGCCGACTTCTGCCGCCGCAAAAGCACTATCCACTACACTGATTTTTAATGCTACTGGCTGGCGCATACCCAGGTATCTATATGTAAATCCAGCGCCGTCCCCCACCCGAATACTTTGGATGCCGGCCGGATTTGACATCCTTTTCCGAAGAATCCTCAATTGATCGGCGGCCCCTAATTTCCCATCTGATGCGCGGAATCGCAAACCTTTAATATTTGCTCTCAATCCATCTGCTCTCAATTTAGCCATATTTCTTTTCCTCCATTAGAACGGGCCTTTACTTGATGGCCTAAGCCCGCTTTGCACTGAGCCTGTCGAGGTGCTATAATATTATCGGTAGTTCGTTTGGGAAATATCACAATAAATGAAAAAAGAAAAAACAGACAAAATCACCAGGTATTGGATTGAACATTCAGAGTATGATCTAAAAACTGCTGAAGCGATGTACAAGAGCCGCCGATATCTGTATGTCACCTTTATGTGCCAGCAGGCGATTGAAAAGATTCTTAAGGCCATTATCACTACAATTTCATCTGAAGCTCCCCCAAAAACCCACAATCTTGTCAGGTTGGCAGAGCTAGCCGGGATCAAAACGAACCTGGATCAGCAACAGATTGACCTTCTTGCGTCCTTAACCCCCTTTTGCATCGAAGCCCGCTACGCCGACTACCAGGAAAAAATGTCCCGCCTTACTAAACGCAAGCTGGCCAGAGAATATCTTTCAAGGACCAAGGAGCTTTATAAATGTCTAAGCAAAATGGCGTAAAAAAGAGGGTTTTATTCTATCTTAATTCCATTGCTAAAAAAATACCGATAAAACAGGCCGTGCTTTTTGGCTCTTACGCTCAAGGAAGACCCGGCAAATACAGCGATATCGATCTGGCGATATTTTCGCCGAAATTCTCCGACAGAACACACTTGAAGGACGTCAAATTTCTTTGGACCGAAGCGGCCAAGATCGATTCCCAAATCGAACCGCTCCCCTTTTCCACTGCCGAGATGAGGAATGTCGACCCGCGCAGTTTTCTCGGTGAAATTTTAAAAAGCGGCAAAATAGTTTATAAAAAATAGGGTCCTCGGACCGGCCGGCAGGTTCGCCGGTTTCCGAGCGTTAGAACGCCCCGTACGCAGTGATCGTCACCGGGACAGTCCGCAGTAATATCTTAAAATCCAGCCACAAGGACCAGTTCTCAATATAATAAATATCCAATCTAACCATGTCCTCAAAGGGCAGAAGCGAGCGGCCGGAGACCTGCCACAAGCCGGTGATGCCCGGCGAGACCCGCAACCTCTTCAGGTGCCAGGGGGAATAGTTTACAACCTCCCGGGGAAGCGGCGGGCGGGGGCCAACCAAAGACATCTGGCCCAAAAATACATTGATCAGCTGGGGCAGCTCGTCGATCGAGAACCGGCGGATAAACCGCCCTACCCTGGTTAAGCGCGGATCGTTCTTCATCTTAAAAATATAACCGTCCACCTCGGAAAGCGGCGCCAGTTTGGGGAAGAGGGCCTCGGCATCCTTGATCATGGAACGGAATTTCAACATGGGGAAGGGTTTTCCCTCTTTGCCCACCCTCTCCTGGGTGATGAATACCGGCCCGCGGGAATCGAGTTTTATGACCAGGGCCGCTAAGAACATGATCGGCGAGGCCAGGCCCAGCAAGACGGCGGAAAAAATGACATCATTGGTCCTTTTGACCACCGCTTTTATCCCCCGCAGTCCGATCTCGCTCACGGTAATGAGCGGGATGCCCCCTACCTCCTCGATGTTAACCCGGGAGGCGATGATCTCCAGTATCCCGGGGACGATGCGGAACGAGACCTTGAGCACTTCACATTCGGTTATCAGGTCCAGTATCTTCTGATAAGGCAGCTTGGTCGTGGCAAAGATGACCTCGTCGATCTTTTTGCTCTTGATGATCTTTTTGACCTCGGAGGTATCACCTAAGACCTTTACTCCGTGATACTCAACTCCGAGCTTTCTGCCGTCGTCGTCTAAAAATCCTACGGGTATGTAACCCAGAGCTTTATCGGCCTTAAACCTTTGCGCCAGGGTCTGCCCCATTTCCCCCGCCCCGATGATCAAAACTTTCTTTACCCCGAAACCCAGCAGATATTTAATGCGCCGGGCCCAGAAGATCAAAAGCCGGGAAGCGGTCAAGAGAATTATCGAGGCCGCCCAGGCGTTGACGATCGCCAGGCGCGAGAACCACAACCCCCGATAAAGGAACAGGAAGCCCAAAAGCGTGAACGAAGCGATGGTTACCGAAAGTAAGACCATGGCCAGCTCGTCAAAAAGTTCCGGCCGCTTCTTATCTTCGTATAATCCCACCAGCTTAAAGATGGCCAGCCAGAGCACCACGATAAAAAGCAAGGTCTCCGAATAGCGGGAAAATTCGGTTATGGATTCGGGTGGAAAAGCGGAATAGAGGAGATTGAACCGTAAAAAATATGCCGCAAAAAATGCGCCCAGGACCAGGAGCGCGTCGGCAATTACTTTAACCACTGCAAAGCTCTTTGGGCATAGCCGTCGGCGGGATTAAGCTGCAACGCTTGTTCGAACTCCTCCCTCGCCCGACCGCGTTCTCCACGCTTGAGATAGATCGCCCCCAACCCGTTGTGGACGCTGGGATTGCGGGGATCCGTCAGCATCAGTTCCTGGAACACCTTAAAGGCCGCTTCGATCTTGCCGTCGTTGATCAACTGCCAGGCGCCCTTAAGCTTGGGTTCCATAAGCTCGGGATTGATCTGGGCGGCCTGCTGATAGTGGGCGCGGGCTACCTCGTTTTGCCCCAATCTTTCATAGGCGTTGGCCAGGGTAATATGCGCTTCGGCGTAATACGGGTCGATCTTGAGGGCCTTCTCCGCAAAAGCGATGGCCGTTTTCCAATCGGACTTCATTAGATACACGCGCGAAGTGATATAGAAATTATCGGCATTGAGCGGATCGACCTGCATTCCAAACTCAAAGATCTTGAGCGCCCGGTCGTATTGGCCCGAATTGAGAGCAGAAATGCCGTAATGGGTGACGGCGCCGCCCTCAAAGGGCAGGAGCTTGACCGAATGCTCAAAATGCAGCAATGCTTCCTGGGAGTTGCCCGCGTCGGAATTGCCTTTGCCGGCTTTAAAGGCCAAATCCGCGCGGAACTGGATGATGGATAAATAAAGCATTAACAAAGCCGCGATAGCGACCCCGGCGACCGGCAGCCAGGGAATATCGTCCCACCCGATCTCGCCTTCTGCATCTAAAACATCTTCTGCGTCCACATTAGCCGTCATCGCCCACATGATCCAAAAAAGCGAAGTGATGGCCACCACGCCGAAGCTGAACTGGTTCTGGACGATATAAGAAGCCATCGAAGAGAGCAGTGCCGCGATCATCAGCTCCCCTTCGATCCCCACCTTCTTCCATTTTTTCAATCCCAGATAAAATATATAGAAGACCAATCCCCAGTATAAAAAGAAACCGACCAGCCCCTTGGTGACCGCGGTATCCATGGTCTCGTTATGGCAGCGGTCCTGCTTGACGTGGAAGGTTTCTTTAAAGCGGAACATCTCGGTCTCGTAACGCGGAAAGACCATCTTTAATACTTCCGGCCCGATGCCGAACAGGGGATTGTCGGCGATGATACGGAAGGCGCTCTTCCAGGTCTCGCCGCGCGAACCCGCCGCTCCGGCCAGCTCCACTTTGGTTTTTACTTTAGGGACAGGCGCCGCCTGGGCCTGGGGCTCGGCCGCCGCCGACTGAACGCTTATCTCCTGGGAGAATCTCGCGAAAGGAGAATTTCCCGGGGTCATGATCACCCAGGCCGAGACCAGCACTATCACCGCCGCCAGGATGGATAACTTCTTGAGGTTCTTTAACAGATACTCCCGCGGCACTAAAAGGATAAAAAGCACCAGGCCGACCGCAAAACCCAAAAATCCTCCCCGGCTCTGGGTGTAAAAAATGCAAATATAGGAAAGCACTAAGCTGGCGCCCATGATAAGGGAGAGGGCCAGGCGCGGGAGCTGTTCATAGGTATAAGCAAAAAGCAGGGCAAAGATCGCCATGGCCACAAAACTTAGGTGCCAGACAAACGGCGCCTCCCCGGTCATGGAATAAATGGTGATGACAAAGAGAACGATCGGCATCAGATAATATACGAGCGGCAAATATCGTATCCACCAGTCCTCTTTCTTCTGCTTTTCTATTTTTTCCTTCTTCTTATCCCTCCTCCTCCCTACTTCTCCCTCAATTCCCTCTGTTCCCTTTGCTTTAGATGGAAGGAGAAAGAAGAACAAGAGTAAAAAGAACGACATGCACATGTAAGCCGCGAGAAAATTGGGCTGGCCGATGGTGGCAATGACCCTCTGCCAGGTCACCACCCCGCCCCAGGAGTAGGGATCGAGCTCGTGCCGCTGGATGATGCCGTAAATGGACATGATGGAGGCGGTGGGCGCCACGGTGGCGATGATCAATTTTAATTTATCGATCCCGCGGAAATAATTGAGCGCGATCCAGAAGATGAGCGCAAAAAGATACCAGGTGACCAGGCCTTCGAACCGGCCGTAGAACCCGATAAAACTTATGACCGTATGCACCGAGGTCAGGGTGGCCACGGTCACGGCTAAAAGATAAGAGAGCACCGGCCAATCGAGCGGGGTGCGGCGAAAATCGTGTTTTCGCGTGATCAGCAATTTGACGGCCCAAATGGATAATATCAAGACCACTAAAATCCGCATGGTGGTGACTTTGGTCAAGGAGAATACAATGCCGATGCGTCGGTCAAAGATCACCGGCGATAGAAACACCAGCGCGAGAAAGAGCCACTCTACCGCTTTATCAAAGTATTTTATTTTCATGCAGGAACCTGGTTATCCTTTCCTTGAATTTTTCTTTATCAAATTTTTCCGCCTGCTGCCTCAAGCTTTGGCTGTCGAATTTCGACCCCATAAATCTCGAAACCGCAGATTTTAGCGATTCGGCCGTTTGTTCCGCAAAAAAGACGCCGGTCTGCCCATCGATGATGGTCTCGAGAGCCCCGCCCTCTGACCAGGCTATGGTCGGCCTACCGCAAGATGCCGCCTCTAACGGCGCCAATCCCAGGTCTTCTTCGCCGGTAAAGATCAAAGCCCGGCATCCGGCGTACAACCGGACCACGGCTTCGTCATCAACCACCCGGCCCAAAAACTCGATATTTTTGGCGGCCAATCTTTTAAGCCGCCCCTCATCCGGCCCCTCCCCCACAATTTTTAGAGGCAAGCCCAGGTCGTTAAAGGCCTTAACGGCGATATCCAGTCGTTTATAAGGTAAAAGCCGGGAAACGATCAAAAAGCAATCCGAGTGGATGACTTGCGGACGGAAAAATCGGGTATCCACCGGCGGATATATTATAACAGAATCACGGTCGTAATACTCCCGCACCCGGGCGCTTACCACCTTCGAATTCACGATAAAGTGATCCACTCCCCGATTGGTCCTCAAATCCCAGTTTTTCAGGCGATCGAGAAAAACCGGCAGCACCATTTTATAGATCGGGTTGATCCCTTCTTCCCGAATATAAGTTTGATATCGCCAAACAAAACGCATGGGGGTATGGCAGTAACAGACATGCTTGGCTGCGGCCGGCTTTTTTATCCCTTTGGCAAAGGCGCTCGAGGAAGAGATGACCAGATCGTAGCCGGAAAGGTCGAAACTTTCAAAGGCCCGGGGATACAGCCAAAAATAATGCCGGGGCTTTTTAAATATCCAGGGAAGATCCTGCATGAAGGAGGTCTTGACCTCCATTCGTTTGAATTCCTCCGGCATCCGGTCGCGGTCGTAGATCGAAGTATAAAGCGGCGCCTCGGGGAAGATCTCGTGCAGGGCCAAAACCACCCGCTCGGCGCCTCCCATCTGGTAAAGATAATCGTGGACTAAGGCAACTTTCATATGCCTTTTATAAGGTAGAAGATAAAGGCCTCGTATTCCCACACCACCGCCTGGATGTGGTCATGCTTTTTCCACCAGCCCTTGATCTTAAACTCGCTTTTCTGCGCCGGATAAGCGATCACCTTGATATTTTCTTTGTCATAAAGTCGGCGCGTGGTGCGCAGGGCACGCCGCATGTGATAGGGCGAGGTGACCAGTATGACCGATCTTATCCCCTTGGATTTTAAAATGGGCAGGGAAAACTTGGCGTCCTCATAAGTGGAGCGGGAGCGGTCCTGGATCAAGATGTCCTTATCAGCTACGCCCAAACTCCTGGCCTGGGCCCGCATGTTATCGGCGTAGGTTTGGTGCCAGATAGCCGGCCCGCCGCTCATCAGCAGGAACTTGCCGTAGCCTTTTTTATAGAGTTCCACCGCCTGGGCTACCCGCTCCCCGTTGGCATCCCCGGCATAGACCAGAATGGCATCGGCTTTCTCCAGCTTATCCTGCACAACCAAGTATTCCGCCGCCCGTTCCAGAAGAAAGGGATGGAAGATGATCGAAAGCGTCAACAGCGCGATGATCACATAAAGTGTCCGGATCACGATCTTCATTTTATTCCCCCAGTGAGTCCGAGATCTTCCCTTTGGTCAGCAAGCTCCTTAGGTTCTGATACCAAACCAATCCTTTATTGAACAGGTTATAGAAGAGCGGGTCGTAGACCAGGTCGCAGGCCCCGACCAGGTTAACCTGCCGGCCTTTGAAACCCTTCTTGAAGCGGTAAACGCCCCATAAAGGATGCCCGGGCTTGGGATCGGCCGGGATGCCCCACAGGTCGTAGGTCTTATAACCTTTCTCCTTGGCCCATTTTATCACTTCCCAGTGCAGGGCGTGGTTGGGCATTACTTCGCGATGCTCGGATTTGGACGCGCCGTACATGTACCACACCCGCGAGCCGAAACAGAAGGCATAGACCGCCGCGATCGGCTCGTCCCCCAAATAAGCGACAAAAACCTGGGCCAGGCCGGTCTTCCCCATAAGTTCCGATATTTTTCGATAATAAGATTCCGGATGGATAAGAAAATTATCGCGGCGGGCGGTCTCTTGATATATTTTATAAAACAATTCCGCTCCCCTGATCCCCGGTTCGCCGGAAACCCGGACACCTTTCTTCGCCGACAGGCGGATATTGTAGCGGGTCTTTTCCTCAAAAGACGCCAACAGATCGTCCAATGGTCTGGTCAGATCGAGATAGATAGTTGCCCGCGGCTGGACTTGTTTTTTCTGCGGCTTGAAACCGCGCTTTTTCAACATAACAAAGGCTGGATCGTTCTCTTCGAGCTCGGGGTCGATCTTAAGGGCTACGGCTTTGTGTTTTTTTGCCAGTTTGCGAACTTCGGATAAAAGAAGATCAAGTGCTGCTTCATCTTTTAGGTCAAGGACCGGTCCGCGGGGCGCGTAGAAAAGCGATTTTCCGACATAAGGCAATTTGCGTTTTAGTATCTGGATAGCGGCGTGGATCTTTCCGCCCTCGCCCACCGCTACGCGCAGCGGCTCCCAATTGGCCCCGGACTTGACCTCTCCCCATTCCCAGGATTGCAAGATCGGGGAATTGGGCGAATCCGCCACGAAGTCATCCCATCTTTTACGGTCGATATCGCCCATTATCTCCATGTGTTATAATAATTATAGCATGATACTGATGATCGATAATTACGATTCCTTTACCTACAATCTCGTTCAGTATTTGGGCGAATTGGGTGAAGAACTTAAGGTTTATCGCAATGACAAGATCACCCTCGCGGAGATAGAAAAGCTAAAGCCCGCCCGTATCGTCATCTCCCCCGGTCCGGGGGAGCCCAAGGATGCCGGCATCTCCGGCGACGTCATAAAAACCTTCGGCGGAAAGATACCCATTTTGGGGGTTTGCCTGGGCATGCAGGCGATAGGATATGTTTTTGGCGGCAAGATAATCCGGGCCAAGAGTTTGATGCACGGTAAAGTTAGTCAGATCCATCACGACGGCAAGACCATCTTCAAAGGCCTGCCTAACCCCTTCCCCGCTACCCGTTATCACTCGCTGGTAGTGGAAAGAAAATCTTTGCCGGAAGTTCTCGAGATCTCCGCCTGGACCAAGGAAGACGATGAGATCATGGGGCTAAGGCATAAACAGTTGAAAGTCGAAGGGGTGCAGTTCCATCCCGAATCCATTCTAACTCCCGCAGGCAAACAGCTCTTAAATAATTTTATCAGTTCTTAGATAACCGCGCAAAACCTCGGGAACCACCACCGTCCCATCCGCTTGCTGATAATTCTCCAAAATGGCGGCGAGAGTTCTGCCCACCGCCAGCCCCGAACCGTTCAAAGTATGCACGAATTCCGGCTTGGCTTTGGCTTCTTTGCGGTACTTGATGTTGGCGCGCCTTGCCTGGAAATCCTCGAAGTTGGAGCAGGAAGAGACCTCGCGATAGCGGCCCTCGGAAGGGAACCAGACCTCCAGATCGTAGGTCTTGGCCGCGGAAAATCCCAGGTCCCCCGTGCACAGCGCCACCACCCGGTAAGGCAGGCCCAGTTTTTTTAAGATGGACTCCGCATCCCCGGTCAATTTTTCCAGCTCTTCATAGGATTTGTCCGGTTCGACGAATTTCACCAGTTCCACCTTGTTGAACTGGTGCTGGCGCAAAATGCCCTTGACGTCTTTCCCGTAAGAGCCCGCTTCCCGGCGAAAACAGGGGGAATAACAGCAATAGTTTATCGGGAGTTTGTTCAAGATTTCGTCGCGGTGCAGGTTGGTCACCGAGACCTCGGCGGTGGGGATCAGGTAAAAAGGATCGTCCTGGCATTTAAAAAGCTCCTCCGCGAATTTAGGAAGCTGGCCCGTGCCGGTCAAGCTTTCGGCATTCACCAAAACCGGAGCGAAAACTTCCTGGTAGCCGTGGTCGTGGACATGGGTGTCGAGCATAAAGTTGATGAGGGCGCGCTCGAGCGCGGCTCCCAGCCCGTGATAGACCACAAAGCGCGAACCCGAAAGCTTGGCCCCCTCTTCAAAATTCAAGATCTTCAGCGCCTCGCCGATCTCATTATGCGGTTTGGGCTTAAAATCGAGCTGACAGGGCTTTCCCGACTTCCGGATTTCCAGATTATCGCGGCAATCGACGCCTTCCGGCACGTCGTGGTAAGGAAGATTGGGAATGGTGAGGGTGATCTGCCGCAAATCCTCCTCCACTATCTTGATGTCGTCTTCGAGCTCCTTGATCTTATCGCCGATGATCTTGGTCTCGGCCACTAATTTATCGGCTTTCTCGCCGGACTGCTTCATTTTGCCGATCTTCTCGGAGTGTTCGTTGCGTTTTTTCTTGAGGTCGTCGGCGGCGTGAGAGAGTTTGCGCCATTTCTCGTCGGTTTCAGCGAATTTGTCCACCAAAGAGGCATCGAAGCGGCGGGATTTGAGCGCCGCGCGGACCTTTTCCGGATTGTTCCTTAACAGTTTGGGGTCAAGCATTTTTTCTCCATTTCGCCCCGTAAGGGGTGTCTTCGATAATTATACCATCGGCCAGCAATTCTTTTCGAATAGCATCGGCTCTTTTGAAATCCTTGTTCTTACGGGCGGCTTCCCGTTCGGCAATAAGATCTTCGATCCTATTTTCTATTTTCGATTTTCTATTTTCTATTTTCAGCCCCAACACCCCGCAAAATTCCAGAAGCTTATCCTTGTCCGCCTGAAGCGAATCCCGGTCGATCTTTTTTTCCTTGATATGTTCGTTGATAAAATGGACGGTTTCAAATATCACGCCAACCGCCGCCGCACTGTTAAAATCATCATCCATAGCCATCTTGAACTTTTCCTCGAGGTCGGCCAATTCGTCACGGGTCTCCTTGACCTCCACTTCTTCGGTTTCAGGCACCTTAATGATCAAAAAATCCAGATCCTCGATCGTTTTTACGATCTTCTGGTAAGCGGCCTGGGATTCCTTAAGCTGGGCGTCGGAGAAATTGAGCGGACTGCGGTAATGGGTGGAAAGCAGGAACAATCGCACCACCATAGGATCATATTGTTCATATATTTCTTTAAGAGTAAAAAAGTTTCCCAACGATTTGGACATCTTCTGCTGGTTGATGTTCACAAAACCGTTATGCACCCAGTACTTGACCCAGGGGACTTTGCCGGTCAGGGCCTCGGTCTGGGCGATCTCGTTCTCATGGTGCGGGAATAGCAGATCTAATCCACCGCCGTGGATATCGAACTGTTCACCCAGATACTTGGTGGACATAACCGAACATTCGATGTGCCATCCCGGCCTACCCTTCCCCCAGGGTGAGTCCCAGGAGGGCTCGCCTTCTTTGGCTTTTTTCCACAGGACAAAATCCAAAGGATTCCGTTTATTTATGTCAACTTCCACCCTGGCCCCGGCTTCCATCCCCTCTTTTTTCCGCCCGGAAAGTTTGCCGTAATCTTTGAATTTATCCACCTCAAAATATACCCCGTCTTCCAGACTATAAGCGAAGCCCTTATCCACCAAACCCTCTATCCACTTGATCATATCCGGTATAAGGTCGGTGGCTTTAGGATAATCGCCGGCCCTTTTTACGTTCAACCTATCCATCACTTCAAAATACGACCGCGTATACTCTTCCGCCACCTCTTTGACTTTTGCCTGCCCGCCGGAGCCTTGGCGAAGGCGGGACTTTTGAATTATCTTATCGTCAATGTCAGTTATATTCTGGACATGATTGACATAAAAGCCCGAATATTCCAGGTAGCGGCGGATCACATCGAAGGTCAGATAAGCGCGAGCGTGGCCCAGGTGGGTCTCGTCGTAAGGGGTGATGCCGCAGACATACAGGCCTACCCGAGGCGAATTTATCGGCTGGAATTCCTCTTTTTGGCGGGTCAGGTCATTATATATCTTGAGCGGCACAAAGGGGATTTTAGCACAGAATCGACTTCGTTTTCGGTATTATTCTTTCCCAAGCTGAACCTAACCGCTCCCAGGGCTAATTCCCGCGATACCCCCATGGCCAATAAAACTTTGGAGGGTTCTTTATGCCCGCTGTGGCAGGCCGAGCCGGTCGAAAGGGCGATGTTTTTCATTTTAGAAAGGAGCTCCTCGGAATCGACCCCGGCGAAACTTAAATTCAGAGTGTTGGGCAGACGCTCCGTCGGGTGGCCGTTCAATTTTGCTCCAGTATTCTTTTCCAATATCCCGCGGTATAGTTTTTCCCTCAAGCCCAAAACCCGCGTTCCATATTTCTTCAGATCTCTTCCGGCAATTTCCGCGGCTTTCCCCAGCCCGGCGATCGATGCCACGTTTTCCGTCCCCGCCCGACGGCCGCTTTCATGCCCCGCCCCATGAATGAGGGGCTCGAGTTTTAAACCCTTGCGAATATAGAGCGCCCCCACCCCTTTGGGAGCATAAAACTTGTGCCCGGCAACCGACAATAGATCGACTTTCAACTTATTAACATTAGTTTCTATCTTGCCGATGGTCTGTGCCGCATCCGTATGAAAAAGAATTCCATGTTTTTGCGCGAGCTTTCCTATCTCCGCAAGGGGCTGAATAGTCCCGACTTCGTTATTGGCATGCATGATCGTAATTAGAATGGTTTTGCGGGTTATAGCTTGCTTGACATCATCCGGATCAACCATGCCATATCGGTCTACCGGGAGATAGGTAACCTTAAAACCTTTCCTTTCAAGGTAGCGGCAGGGATTAATGATCGCTGGATGTTCGATCTGTGAAGTAATGATGTGATTTCCTTGGCCGGCTAAAGCTTCCGCTACCCCTTTCAAGGCCATATTATTGGCTTCACTGCCGCCGGAGGTAAAAACAAGTTCATCGATCGAGCAACCCAACAACCTAGCCATCCGTTCCCTGGCTCTTTCCACTCCCTCCTTCGCCTTCTTCCCCAGAGGGTGCGAAGAAGAGGGGTTGCCGAAATGCTTCTTAAGATAAGGAAGCATCTCTTCCAGAACTTCGGGAGCAATGGGAGTGGTAGCGTTGTGGTCCAAATAAATAATTTTTTTCATTGTAAAATTATACGAACCAGGTTTTAAGCAGTTTTTCGAATTCCTCTTTGGCCTTGTGTCCCTCAACCGAAGGAGGATTAATCGATATTCGCGGGCCAGGATAAGCGTAGAAATCCCCTGATCCTTCAGCCGCCATTCCATCGCCTGCCTCAATATAGCAGACCCCTTTTCCGTCAAAGACCGCCCGCGGCTCTTCGCCCCGGATATCGGAGGCGATATTACTTGCCACCGTGGCGGCTTGCTCTTCGGCAAAAACCCCGGCTTTCGGCAGCGGCTTAAGGTTAAGGAGCATGATCGAAGCGCTGTCGCCGATCACAAAAACACCCGGCAAATGAGTTTCCAGATCTTCCGCATCGATCAGCACGCGCAGGTTTTGGGGGTGTGTCGGGATATAATCAACAATTGCCCGGGGAGCGCGGTGCATTGGCACGCCGATCAGCAGATCATAATTTGATTCCTTGTCACCTTCGAAAACTATCTTTTTTGAGGCGCCATCGATCCGCGCCACTTTTTCGTTGGGATGATATTTTATGCCGCGGCTTTCGACCATTTGTCTTAGCATTGCCCCGATTTCCGGCCCGGCCACCGGCATGGGCTGGCTCTCGGGAGTATAAAGGTGGATTTCTGTTTTTTCTCCAGGCCCGCGCTTACGCATCATTGATTCAAGAAGAAGCGCCGCTTCATAAGGCGCAGGTGGACAACGAAACGGGGTGTTCGATACAAAGATAATTATTTTCCCTCCGGCAAATTGCAGCAGCGCATTATGCAATTTGGCTGCGCCGGCCGCATCAAAGAGGTTATGAGCATGCTCAACAAAACCGGGCACGCCCTCCGGATACGATTCGGATCCCAAAGCGATAATAATATAATCGCCGTTTATTGTCCCTGTCGAGGTGCGGACTTTTTTATTTTCCAGATCAAGGCTTATCACTTCGGCATTAAGCCATTCGATATCCTTGCGCGCCAGGGCAGAGAAAGGACGTTCAACATCATCAGGATATTTCCTATCCCCGGTCATAACCCAAAGATTAACCGGACCGAGTGAAAATTTCGTGTTTTTTTCAATTACGATGACCCGGTGCTCCGGCCCGATTTGTCCGCGCAAACGATAGGCAACGGCAAGACCGCCCCAGCCACCGCCCAGCACCAGTATTGTTTTACCTGAATTCATCATTTGATTAAAAAGTAATTACTCTCGACCCTCCCGCGATCAGATCCGCCAGATAGGTCATGGTGCCCCCCACCGCCGCCCCTTCTATCATTTCATTTTCAACTATCCCCCTGGAATTAAGGCAGGTCCGGCAGGCCCTGACTTCCGCACCCGAACTTATCAATTCAGCAAGCATCTGGCCCAGATTGTAATATCCGGCCGGGGTCTGCTGTCCCTTTTTAGCCAGACCCACCCCATCGCCTAAAAGAAAAATATTGACCTTTTGTTTTTTTACGACCAACGCCTTGGCTAACCTTAAGGCATTCCATGGTTTCTCGGTTCCATACGGCGCATCATTAATGATTATGGTTATCGTTTCCATTTTTTTATCACCTCCCCTTTTTCTTTCATTTGCTTAAATAAGACCTCACGCATCACAAACCGCTTCGCGGATCTTTTTTGTAAAATAGCGAACGGTCTCTTTAATGTCTTCCGCCTGGGAAAGAGCGGTGATCATGGCAATGCGACGGGCCCCAGCCGCCAAAACTTCATCGATGTTATCCCGACCGATCCCGCCCATCACGGTAAACGGTATTTTAAGATGAGGGGCCACTTCCTTTATCAGCTCTACTCCCAAGCCTTTCGAAATATTTCCTTTGGTTGTAGTGTCAAAAATCGGCCCGAGGTTAACATAAGAGGCGCCGTCCTTTTCCGCCGCCCGGGCCTGCTCCAAATTATGAGTTGAAACGCCTATTATCATGCCGGGAGCCAGCTTTCTTGCCTCACGGCAAGGCAGATCGGATTGCCCTAAATGGATCCCATCCGCTTTAACTGCCAGAGCCACATCCAGATGATCGTTAATTATTAACTTGACTCCATGCCTTAAGGTTATTTCCCTGAATCTGACGGCCAGGTTGAAAAATTCTTTTTTGTTTAGATCTTTCTCGCGAAGTTGAACAACCTTGACCCCGCCCTCAATTAATTGCGTCAGGACTTCGATATTCGAGCGGCCTCGCGAAAGAGCTTCACAGGTTACCGGATAAAGAACAAAATCGTCCATTTAGCCCCCCGCCATTAAACGGATGATCTCGATCTGGTCACCCGCTTTAATGACTTTATTTTTATATTCCGACCGGGGCATGATTTCAGAGTTAATTTCCACCGCGCAGATCTTAGGATGTATTTTAAAGCGGCCGAGCAAATCCATGATATTTGTTTCCGGATGCACTTCCCAATCTTTGCCGTTGATCTTGATCGTGATCATGAGAACGACCTCTCCCAATCTTTAAATACCGGCTCATATCCCGCGGCAACCAGCGAGCGGCAGACTTCTTTTACGGAGCGGGTGTCGGCGATCTCAAACTGTTTCCCGCTCTTTACGCCCAAACTGTAGCCGCCGGGACAGGTAATGGACCCGGCGCTCATGGAGGTTATCCCCAGAGGGAATATTTTATCGCGGAGTTCCGCCCGCTCGCGCGTCGAAAGCGTAAAAGGGACCTGCGGGAAAGCCAAACGAAGCTCGCAGATCATCCGGACAAGCTCATGGTCCGTTACCGGGTGCGCCGCTTTGAATTTGGTTTCCGCCGGATTGATCCGGGGAAAACTTAGCTGGAACTGGGTCTGCCAATATTTTTTCAACAAATAGCGCAAATGCTGCGCCAATTTCTCCGACTCATAGCGCCAATCATATAGCCCCAAAAGGACCCCGAGCCCTATTTTTCTCATCCCCGCGGCCGCCGCGCGCTCCGCCGCTTCTAATCTGAAACGATAATTTCTCTTCGGCCCAAAGGGATGCACTTTACGATAGGTCGGGAGGTGATAGGTTTCCTGATAGATGGTTAAGCCATCCGCACCCGCCTCAACTAAATTGCGATATTCATCTTCCAACAGCGGATAGACCTCAATCGAAACCGAAACAAATATTTTTTTAAGACATTTCACCGCTTCCCTCAAATAGTCGACCGGGACAACTTCCCTTGATTCTCCGGTAAGCATTAAAACATGCTGGAATCCCTGTTTTCTTAAATAGCCCGCCTCCCGGGCAACCTGGTCGATGGTTAAAGTGATCCTTTTGATCTGGCTCTTGGAATTAAAACCGCAGTAGGCGCAGCCGTTGACGCATTCGTTCGAAAGGTACAGCGGCGCGTAAAGCTGGATGGTTTTGCCGAAATACTTCCGGGTCTGCCGGCGCGCGGCTTCGATCATAAGCTCGAGGCCCGCGCGACTTTGCTCTCGCCGATCAAACCCGAAAGATACGCCAACCGCCCGGCGGCCACTGCCAGCTTAAAAGCTGCGGCCATCGCCGGTGGGTCATCGGCGACCGCGATGGCGGTGTTAATGAGCACGGCATCCGCTCCCATCTCCATCGCCTCCGCCGCCTGGGACGGAGCCCCCAACCCCGCGTCCACCACCACCGGCACGTTCGCCTGCTCGATGATTATTTCCAGGTTGTGCCGCGTCTTTAAGCCCTGGGCCGAGCCGATGGGGGATCCCAGCGGCATCACCGCCGCACAGCCCGCGTCTTCTAATCTTTTGGCCAGCACCGGATCGGCGTTGATATAAGGCAGGACGGTGAATTTATCTTTTACCAGGATTTCCGCGGCCTTCAGGGTTTCGATCGGGTCCGGCAAGAGGTAACGGGGATCGGGAGTAACTTCGAGTTTGATCCAGCCCGGCAGGCCGAAAGCCCGGGCAATCCTTGCCAGGCGCACGGCTTCGTCCGCATTTTTGGCGCCGGAAGTATTGGGAAGGATCAAATACTTCTTTTTATCCAAATAAGCCAGGATATGGTCGCGGGGATTTTTCAGGTCGATCCGGCGCAGGGCCACCGTCACCACTTCGGCTCCGGAGGCGGCCAGCGCCTTTTGCATTACTTTGGGAGAAGGGAACTTGCCGGTTCCGATCAGCAAACGAGAAGTGAATTTTTTACCTGCGATAACCAGAGGGTCTTTCTTTGACATTTTGGTTAACAGAAAAAATGACATGAGAAATCAGGAAACCCGCGAATGAACTTCGCGGTTTCCTGATTAAAATCAATAGATTTAAGGAACCGCGACGTTTAGTCGCAGGTTCCGTCTTAGCACACTGTTTGCTGAGGAACCCAAAGATCCTTGCCTATTAACCAGCCGGTCCGCGTCCTGGAGGATCTTAAAGTTTAGAGTGTCAACTCCCCCCGAATGATGGT
Organism: Candidatus Saganbacteria bacterium; assembly: GCA_016223205.1. Classification (GTDB taxonomy): domain Bacteria; phylum Margulisbacteria; class WOR-1; order XYC2-FULL-46-14; family WPAF01; genus JACRPM01. The sequence goes on along the minus strand of JACRPM010000010.1, from coordinate 7,398 downwards.
GCGCGATTATCTGGAGCACTTCGGCGATCTTTTCTTCGGGGAAAGAAAGCTTTTTTAAGATATTTTCCGCAATGGGAGGCCCTTCGATCTCCTGATATTTTCCCGCTGAAGAGCCGTACTTTTTTTCCGCCGCATGGATGCCGATATCGTGCAATATCGCGGCGGCGACCACCACTTCCCGGTCCCCCGCTTCATTTATTAGCATTTGCTCGGCGTAACCGAGCACTCGCCGGGCATGATCTTTCCGTTTCTCATCCCGTCCGAAGTAATTTTCCATTTCTAGGAGAAGCCGTTCCTTCATACCCATTCTTCTTTTACTATCCCTCCCTGCAGGCCCACCACGATCAACTTGATGGGGATCTTTCTGGCGGCTTTGTTCTTGCCCTCCTGGGCTATACTTAATAATCCCCCGCAACAGGGGACCTCCATGATCATTACCGTCAAGGTGTTGATCTTGGCTTTATCGATCAGGGCGGCGATCTTTTCGACGTAGATATCCTGCCCTTCATCCAGTTTGGGACAGGCGATGGCGAGACTTTTACCTTTTAGGTGGTCCTTATGGAAATCTCCCAGGGCAAAGGCCGTGCAGTCGGCCGCCAGGACCACGTCGGCCCCCTCAAAATAGGGCGCCGTGGGCGGCACTAAATGGAGCTGGACCGGCCATTGCCTAAGTTCGCTTTTCCCGCTAAACTCTTCGGCTTCCCTTTCTTCAAAAGATATGGCCCCCAGAGGGCACTCTCCCAAACAGGCGCCCAGGCCGTCGCAGTAGCTGTCCGAAACCAGCCTGGCCTTGCCGCCTATAATTTGAAGAGCGCCCTCCCGGCAGGCCGGGACACAGATCCCGCAGCCGTTGCACTTCTCTTCGTCGATCCTGATGATTTTTCTTTTAGCCATTCACCAACACCCGCTGGCGATCCATAAGCTCTCCCCGCTTGCCCTTGTTCCAACCCGAAACGCGGGAAAAATAACCGGTCACCCGAGTTATGTGCTCCACGTTCCGTCCGCCGATCAAGATTTTCTCCAATTGGGCGGCGGAGATATTTAAAAGAGCGGTCTTCATCACCCGGGTCTTTTCTTCCGGCTTATCGAAATGCTCGTGATGAAAATAAAAACTGTCCTCATCTTCGGCCCAGAGAACTTCCGGATGCGTTCCCAAAAAAGCATCCAATTCCGTTTGCGTCATCTTTTCACCTCCTTTCATTATATAGCCCCGGCTGCCAGATCATAGATGGTCCGCGACGCCAGGGTCTTTTTTAACGTTTGTTCCGCCAGCGCCAGGGTCCGCCTCAATCCGCAATTGCGGCTGAAAGCGCAGCTTTTCCGATGCAAAATGCAGTGGCTCAATTGGAGCGGCCCTTCGACCGATTCGATCACATCAAAAAGATTGATGGTTTTAGGTTCGCAAGCCAGCTCTATCCCTCCGCCTTTCCCTTTTTTGGTCTTAAGGTATCCCCCGCGGGAAAGCTTTTGGACCACCTTGGCCAGATGGTTATAAGGAATATGCAGTTTCCGCGACAGCTCCCGGCTGGTCGCCTCCCCCTCCCGCCCCGCCAGGTGCTTAAGTATCCTCACTGCGAAATCCGACGCCCTGGTTAATTTCATAATAGGTATATTATATACCAATTATAGAATATTTGTCAAGCGTTATTTTTTGGGCTATAGTCAGTGCATGCCGGGAAGCCGCAAATACTACCTTTGGGCCTTGATCCTGCTTTTGGCCTTCTTCCTTTTCGGCTATAAAATGTGGGTGCCCAGCGTCTATGAGGAGGATGAAGCCACTATCGCGGCGGTGGCGGGGGAAATGGTACAGGATGGCGACCTCGTTACCATGCATTACAATCATCAGCCCTGGTTCCATAAGCCCCCGCTTTATATTTGGCTGGCGGCGCTGTGCCTCAAGCTTTTCGGCTGGAGCGAATTTGCCGTCCGCCTCCCCTCTTTATTGTTCGGACTGGGCACGATCTTTCTTATCTTCCACCTGGGAAAGCTCATGTTCGAGGACGAGTCCGCCCTCTATGCCGCATTGATGGGAATGACTTCTCTGCTTTTGATCGTTTTATCCCGGACGGGTTTTGTGGATACACCTCTGGTCTTTTTTATCACTTTGGCTTTTTACTCTTACTTCCGGGGTTGGTCAACCCTATTCTTTATAAGCTGCGCGCTGGCGGTCCTATCCAAAGGACTGCTGGGCATAGTAATTCCCTTTTCCGTCGTCTTTCCCCATTTATTGATCGATAAAAGATTTAAATTTTCGCTCAAAGATATGTTCTGGTTCATCGTTAATTCTGCCTTACTGATTGCGCTAGCCACCCCCTGGTGGATCATGGAATATCAGATCCACGGCGCCGTCTTCATCGAAAAAATGTTCGGCAAGTTCACCTGGGCGATCTATACCTCCACCCTGCAGGCGCACAGCGGCCCGATCTATTTTTATTTGCTTGTCATTTTGATCGGCTTCTTCCCCTGGTCGCTCTTTTTCCCTTTCGCCGCCTGGAAGAGGAAAGGGAATTCTCTCCTCTGGCTCTGGTTTTCGGTGGTCTTTATCCTTTTCTCTTTCGCCCAGACCAAGATCCCCGGCTACATCCTGCCGCTTTTCCCGCCGATGGTGCTGTTGACCGCCCAGGCCTGGCCTAGGAATCGCGCGGGCAGGTGGAGTTTGGGTATCGGAGTCGGTTTGATCCTGGTATTGATATTGGCAGCAGTAGAAATATTGGTCCCGGTGGGAGAGGCCTATAAACCGGCCAAACCCCTAGCGGAAAAAATATTAAAAGAGCCGGCCTTCAATGAGATCAAATTCTATAACTACAAGACCTGGTTGCGCGGCGGCTTGCTTTTTTATTTAAAAAGGGATATCAAGCTTATCAGCGAGGAAGCCGAAGTCATCAAGATCATGGGGTCGGACGAAAAAAGCGTCTGCTTCATGGATCCCAAGGATTTTTACCGGATCCAATCCCAGCTGCCCAAGTGGATAAAAGTGGGGAGCAAGGGGTTTGAGCTGCTCTATGCGCAGAACTTTAGGGGAGCCGTTTCTCCAGCTTCTCGATCCGCTTCTCCATCTCTTCCAGTAAATCCGGTATATCGGCGTGGGCCAGGGTCTCGATCCTTTGTCCCTCCCGCACGATGACCCGCGCCGGGTTGCCCACCACGGTGGAGTTGGGCGGCACGGGCTTGGTGACCACCGCCCCAGCCCCGATGCGCGAATTATCCCCGATCTTGATATTGCCCAAAATAATGGCCCCCGCCCCGATCACCACATTGTTGCCGATGGTCGGATGACGCTTGCCGTGTTCCTTGCCGGTCCCCCCCAGCGTTACTCCCTGATACATTAATACATCATCGCCGATGATCGCGGTCTCCCCGATCACCACCCCGTTGCCGTGGTCGATAAAGAACCGCTTGCCGATCCGGGCGCCGGGATGGATCTCGATCAAGGTCAAGATCCGCGAGATCTGGGAGATGAGCCGCGGGATTATAGGAATATGGATCTGATAGAGAAAATGGGCAATACGATGGAAGAACATAGCCCATAGCCCCTGATAGAGCAGGACCTCGAAGATGTTGGCCGCGGCCGGATCGCGCTCGAAGATGGTCTTTATTCCGTCAAACATCAATTCCTCCTACTTCCGATCAAAGAACGGGTTCTTGGCCGATACCGAAAGCGGGACCCCGTAAGCCACCTTGACCTCGGGCCCCAAAAGAGCCATATCAACCGCTGCTTTGCCGACCGAATACATCACGCGATTGTCCACCCGGTGGTCTTCTGCCACCGAGACCATTGATCCGAGTGCGATCCCCAGATCGCCGGTATTATAGGCGCAAATCGCGCCGGCTTTTTCCGCTTCCGCGCAATTGGGCCAGCCGCAAAAAGCGCAATACTTGAGCCCGATCACCTTGATCCTGGTGCCGAGCAGGACGATGGCCTGGGCCTGCTTGATGTTCTCGGAATCCCTCAAAAACGTAGCGTGCGATTCGCGCTCCCCGATCTCTTTCATTTTTTTGGATAACTTCTCGATCGTATCGCCCGATATTATCGCGATTTCCAACAAATCCAAGCCGCGAGCTTTAGGAGCGGTGCGGGCCGCCAGGCACATGAGCTCGGCCACCTTGAGCACCGCTTCATTCCTAAAATCCGCTTCCTTTTTCAGCATCAGGCTGCCGCCTTCTCCATCTGTTCTAACTGTTTGGGCGTCCCAATAGCCACCAGAATGTCCCCTATTTCGATCCCGGTCTCCGCCAGGGGCTGGAGAACGAAGTTGCCGTTCTGTTTACGGATGCTGGCGATATAAGCTCCCGTGGTCTGGCGGATCTTTGCCTCTCCCAGGGTCTGGTTGGCCAGGCGCGATTCTTCCCCCACCTTGAATTCTCCCAAATTGAGCTCCAAATGTTCGCTGTGCATGATGGTATCCAGAAAATCCACCGCCACCGGCCGCATCAGCATGGCGGCCAGACGGCGTCCGGCGATGAAATAAGGCGAGATCACCCGGTCGGCGCCGGCTTTTTTGAGCTTCTCTTCCGTCTCCTTCTGGCTGGCGCGCGCCACGATAAACAGTTTGGGATTGAGCGAGCGCGCGGACAAGGTGACGAACACATTGGCGGTGTCGGAATCCGCGCAGGCGATCACTCCCTTGGCCGCGCGGATCCCCGCTTCTTCCAACTTTTCGTCCGAGGTAATGTCCCCGATGATGTAAGGGATGCCGTGTCCCTCCAGTTCATTGGCGGTCTCGGGCTTGCTGTCGATCACCACAAAACGCTTTTTCTCCGCCAAAAACTCGTGCGCCACCTGGTGCCCCACCCTCCCGTACCCGCAAATAATGTAATGGTCCCGCATCTGCGAAATTATCTTTTCCATTTTATTTTTCCTCCTGAATCCCACGATCTCTCCTTCGACGATGATCTCGATCACCTGGCCCAGGGTAAAGGCCACGGTGCCCACCCCGCTGACGATGATGGCCATGGTTATGATCTTGCCGGCCGCATTTAAGGTGTGCACCTCGCGAAAGCCCACGGTCGAAAGGGTGATGACCACCATATAGAAGGCGTCGAGCAGGGGCCAGCCCTCGATGAACTTATAGCTCAAGGTCCCGCCGATGATCAAGAGGAACAAGATCAAGAGCGGGATGTACAGGCGGCTTAAAGGATTTTTCATTTAATTAAATACACCGTAAAATCGCCCGCGTGATAATCGTGCCGCAAAATATAGCGGCTGGTCAGTCCCTTGGCAAAACCAATGATATCTTCGGGCTTAAAATAAAAATACTGGGACCGGTTGAACTCGTCCTCTTTTACAAAATACATCGCCTGGGAAGACAATAAACTGACCCCGGCTCCTATCTTACACAATTCGAACATCCTAAGCAACATGGAGCGGGCGTATTCCAGATGGCTTGGGGCGTCCTCAAAATTGATGTTGAGCGCGCCGCAGCAGAAGACAAAATCGAATTTTTGGGGGTCGGGATCGTTTAAAATGTCCCGCACCTCGAAATTGGCTTCGGGATATTTGCGGGCGGCCCGATCCACGATCTTATACGAGATGTCGTAGCCGGTGTAATCGAACTTGAACCCGCCTTTTTTCAAATGGCCGAAAAAATCGCCGAACCCGCAGCCCACATCCAGCACCGAAAATCCTTCCCTTTCCCCCATCATAAAGATCAAGTCCTCGAATATCCGGTAGCGGATCCCCTGGCTTTCGGGGCTTTTCCAATCGAGTGACAGGTAATGGTCACCATGCTTGGCGAGCAGGTCTTCATAATATTCCGCCATGCGGGCTTTGTCGAACGTCATTCTAAATTCACCATGCAGGTTTTCAAGAATTTTTCTACGGCTTTCACGGTCTCGTCTTTAAGTTTGGCAGGACTGGAAGTAACCCAAATAGTGAAATTATATAATTCTTTGGTGTCAACCTTTAGCCATTTATTATTTAAATAAAGGAATACAAATAATGTGGTCATAGCAATTCTTTTATTGCCGTTTTGAAAAGGATGATTCTTGATCATTAGATAAAACAAAATGCTGGCCTTTGCTAAAAGTCCACGATATAAGGATTTTCTTCCAAAGGTCTGAAAGGGCATGCCCAGACAGCTTTCTAAAACATTGGGAAAGCGTGTCGAGAATTCGGGTATGGGCTCATTAAAAGAAAGTATCTCGCGCGCTAAAACGAAAGCAATATACTCAACTTCCTTGAGATTGATCTTTTTCATTTATTCCCTTCCCAAGAGCTTAAGAACTTCTCCGTATTCTTTTACAGTTTTTAGAACAGCACAATCAATTTTCTTTTTGTCCTTTTCTCCCAAGGATTTACCCAAGATTTCGGGCATATCTTCCTTCGGTATGGCAAAGTTTCTTCCTATCTTAATCGACTTTATTTCGCCTTTTTTCACTTTTTTATATACGGCTATCCTGCTGATCCCCAATATTTTTGCCAGTTGAGGGATGGTAATGTAATCTTGCTTCCCCATAATAACCACCTTTTTTGCCTAAATAACGCTATTTCTATATGTTAACCGACTTATACTTAGTTAACATAGGTTAACCGAATGACTTTATGTTAACATGGACATATTGAAAAAGCAATAATTATTTAGCGACAACTTCCGTGCCGCCCAATATAAATCGCCGCCCGCTGATGTGGTGCAGGGTTTTGGGTTGTTTGACTCCCCTCTCCACCCACGCCGCCACCACTTTGACGATGAACAGATTATATTGATCGATCATTCTGGTGTCTACCACTTTGCATTCCAGACTGGCAAAGCATTCTTTGACCAGAGGCGCTTTGACCTTTGAGGCGGGAATGGGTGTCAGCTTGAATTTCTTGAACTTATCGACTTTTTTCCCCGACGCCTGCCCGCAACCATAGACCTGCTTGATTAGCTTAACCGTCGGGATATTGATGACGAATTCTTTTGTCTTTTTGACAATTTGAAAGGTATAGCTTTGATCTCCGATACAGCATCCTACGATCGGCGGCTCAAAATCGATCATGGTCGTCCAGGCAATGGGCATTATATTATATTTGCCCTTTAAACTGGAGGAGATCAAAACCACCGGCCCGGAACCGAGAAGAGTGTAGACTTCAGCTAATGGTAATTTTTGCTTCATTTTAATTCAAATATTCTATCATCAGTAAAATATGCTATACAAATGCCGAATAAACCAACGATAAATGATGCGCCAATTATGCATTCCGATTTACATCCTAGATGACCTTCCCCCATTAGCTGTGCCATTATGAATTAGAGTAAACCGGCTTGCAAGTTCCGGCTGGTTCCTCAGCAAACAGTGTGCTAAGACGGAACCTGCGACTAAACGTCGCGGTTCCTTAAATCTATTGATTTTAATCAGGAAACCGCGAAGTTCATTCGCGGGTTTCCTGATTTCTCATGTCATTTTTTCTGTTAACCA
>JACRPM010000011.1 GCA_016223205.1 Candidatus Saganbacteria bacterium | reverse complement strand
AATCACTGGCTTACCAGACGCCATTTGAGGTATACTCCGGAAAAGGGAGGTGGAATTAGCGGGAAAAGGGCCAAGGGACAGTATCCTTTTCCATATCTTAACTTAGGATAAAAGTGGTCTAGACAATGGGGTCAAGTGTACGTACAGGTACGCTTATGGGCGTCTATGCCTGCATAGTACATAGGTGCACCTCCTTTGTTATCCCTACAAGGGATCTTTAGTATTTTACCGGAGGTGCGCCTCTTTTTATTCATTTCTTTCCTTCCTATTTATTCCCCAGCAAATGTGAAATCTCGCTTTCATTTTAACGATATATATGTAGGAAAGGGGAAGGATCAATGTCACCAGTTGCTCCAAAAATTGCCGCAGAGCATGTAACCCAACCCCCGCACCATGCGGTGGCGGGGGCCGCTACTTACCATAACATCCGCTTTGGACGATTCGGCACGGCCGACCCGGTATCCGTTGCCGCTACCGTCCAGCGCTTGTCCCAAGAGCACAATTCGCCTGAAACCTTAAGGACTTTGATTCGCCGTGGTATTATCGATTACCGCTCCGCCCAGCAAATAGATATCCAGCATATCTCTCCTGACGATGTTTCCAACCTTATCTCCCGCAGACGCCTCACTCTCGCTTTTTCCGAGATCACCAAAGGACAGGTGCGGTTCGAGGGCGATCCAGCGGGCGTGCTCTCCCGCGTGGGCGCCACCACCATGGATGCTCTCTGGGGTATCAGAACCACCCTGCGTAAACCCACCGAACTGGATGAGTTGGTAAACGATCCGATGCTTACCGCCGGCGCCAAGCTCAAAAAACAGACTAAGCTGGGATTGGCCCTGGCCTTTTTGTCGGGGACCTTGACGGCTTGTACGGCCAACGCTATTACGGTCGGATCGGTCGTCGGATCCATCGCGGCGGTGATCGGCAGCATGCCGCCGGCCCTCTTAGCTGCCGGGTTGGGAATTCTGGGTGCGAGCATTTATCTTTATGTGACCAGGCCGCAGTTCAAGGACGCCGTCAACCGGTCCGTCCTTCCCCTTTCCCTGATGAGCGGCGGATTGGCGGTCCGTTTCCTGGCGGCTTCAGGCGCGGTCGGCTTTCTGCCCGGATTGGGACTATATTTGGCGACTATGGTCGTACCTTTGGCGGCGAGGGGGCTGTGGCGGCACTTTGTTTCTACCGGCACTTCCCCTTACGGAGTGGACGGCGGAGAAAAAGGAAGATTGCGGACGCTGCTTAATGATCCCAGTGTCCGCCCCCATGTGTTAAGAAGGGATGTGTCCTTCAGCATCCTGCCGCTTGTGGCCGATGTCAAATGGGGCCGCTACGATTCCAAGCTGTGGACGGAATGCAAAAATAAGGGCATCACCCGCCCTACCCTCAATCATGTTCTGGAAGAAATTGATAGACGTTTAAGGGAAGTGACCAAACCGGAAGACCGTGAAGCCCTGCAGGAAGTCCGTGACCTTATCGCCAAGTGTGATAACGCGGAAAAGGCCTATCAGGAACTGAACGATTATATGGCGGAGCATATCCGGCGTATCCCGGATATCAAAGTGCCCAACCAGTTCCTGATCGCCGAATCGAAGCTTAGCCGCATGTTCAACATATTTTACCTGGTGCCCCTGACCTTATGTTGGGCCAGCAGCGGATTTTCCATGTTCAATGCCTTGATCTTTGGGACCCTGTACCTTTCCCAGATCTATTACACCCTGGGAGCCGTTTGGTACAACAAGCTCACCGAGACCGCCGAATACGTGGAGCCCACCCGCTTCCCCGATTTCCAGAAAGATGCCGCCGGCGAGAGCAAGCCGGTCGTCATGACCGTGCGCTACAGCAACAAGGGGGTCATGGACCGCAAGGGTTCCGTCCCCACCTACATGAAGGCCGATATTTTCAACCGTGTGCTTTACGGAGAGAACTACTACGTGGTGTTCAACAACGATTCCCATAACCACTATTTCTTCAATGTCTATGGCAGTACCCGCCTCGCCCAGCTCATCGAAGGGCGCATGCACCATCTGATAAACAACATCTTCCCCCATATCCTCGAGATCGCGGCCAAGGACCGAGTTGAGCAAGGCAAACTGGCCTTTGCTCTTTCCTGCAAGGAATTCGATGTGGACCCCCTGCGCATGCTCGACCATGCGGTGAACAAAGTTTATCCGGACGGTCCCGTAGACGGAGCCAGCATCCGCTTCCGCGACGGACATTCTTTCGTCCAAAGGATATCCGGCCAAGCCATCGGCGACGGGCGCGGCGAGATCGCCGTTCATGACGCCCTGCATAGATTGATATTGCAGTCCGATAGTTTAAGCGGGCACACTAAATTTGTCGCCGAGCAGGCGCTTAAGAGATTGATCATCGGCGAGAACGGGCTGGATCTTTTATCCATCCACGAATCCGAAGCCATCGCCACCCTGTGCAACCGTTTGAGAGATCGTTATGGGATCGACCAAAAAGAAAGAGATAACCTCTTTGAGGCGATCGAGAGCCGCAAGGAAGAATATCTCTGGGATGTCCTGCAGGTCAAGGCCCGCACCGCGGGCATCGACCAATACCGCGCCACCGCCATCGCTCACGGCATCATCGAGCGCACCAAGGCCGGCCTGGGATTCGACAAGATCGCGGCCAACGCCGACAAGCTGATGCTGGGCCTGCCCCTAAATGAGGAAGAATCCGCAACCTTGAGGGGTTCGCTGGCCAAGACCTTTGAACTTTCGGAGGAAGCAACCAATGAACTCATGGATCAACTGCAAATCTCCCCGGTTGAGGAGAACGCGCGAAAGATCGCGGGACTGCCTAATGTCCCGCGGAACATTTTCTGGCGGCTCTACCGTTACGCCCAGCTGGCGCTGGCTTTTGAGCGGACCGGGGTCAAATCCGAAGAAGGCAACTTAAGAAGGGTGTGGGAATACCTAAAGAGCGCCCGCGACCTAACCCCCGAGCAGGCCGCCTACAAGAAGTCCCTCATCGATATTGCGGGCGGAGCAGACAAAGTGGAGGCCCTGGTCAACAAGCTGGGTGGAAGCAACGCCCACGCCGGCATTCTCATCGCCCGCCGCATCCAGGCCCAGCTTATCAACCAGGGCTGGCTGAAGGGCGGGTTCGAGCGCACCCGCCGGAGAAATACCGAAAATCTGTCCCGCACCATCGCGCTCGAGATCGCCAAGGAAGTAGCCCAGGCCCAGCCCACCCCCGCCGATTTTGAGGCCGCGGCCTTTGCCAATCCGGACTCTGCCCGTAAAGCGGTCTTTGATGAATTCCTCGGCAAGTTCGACGGGCTGGTAAGAACGGTAGTGGAGCGTCTGCTTAGCGATAACCGCATCAGCCTGCCCGGCAAACTGGTGGAGCAGATCATCGATATGGCAACTGATGCCGCCAAAGAGGAGTTCGCCTGCAACCACAACGAGGTTTTCCGCACCACCGTGGGACTGGCGGAGATATTAACTCACGAGCTGGCCGGCCTGGGCGCCGTGCAGGCCGCCCTGGCTTCCGATACGGTATTCAAGACCCGTTTGAACACCCGGCTTGCGGATGCCCGGAACAAAAAAGCCGAGGCCCGTCTTATTTTAAGGCGCATCCTGGACGTTCCCGAGAACGAATTGGATGGTGTTTTTGAGAAAACCCAGGTAACAATAAAAAACTTATTGAATAAGGGGCTAGGTTCGTTCACTGCCAGCAGAGGTTCTCTCCTGTTGTTTCCTGAACTCCTGGAAAGGATACCACAGGTAATTATGGGTCAAGATGATTTAACTATCGATCGAGGAGCTGAAACTTATGTAATATCTCACCGAGATGATAGATCGAAAAAACCGGATGAGCCGGATACGGCCGGTGCCCGCCAAAAAATTAGAATAAGCTATAGGGACAGGAAAGCGCTGCTTGAGGCCTTGCGGTTAATTACTGGAACCGAAATCGAAACGAGAAAGATTTCGGCCGAGGCTGAACTCTGGGTCTCCTCGGTCACCACCGGCTACCGTGAAAAATGGGGGTATGAAAGACCGGTCATGGAGCCCACTTCGGTCCCCATCGCCGGCTTGATCGTGGAAGGGCTGATGAGGAACAACCTTAATCCCGACCTCACCGCGGGAGAAAACCCGGTCAAGATAGTGAACCAGCTGGTGGAACAGAGCACCATCGCCGGTTTATCCAAAAAAGAAAATCCTAGTCCCGCCAAGGATCCGCTCACCAAAGAAAGAAAAGCCATCCTGGCGGATATCTGGAACACCGTGAGGCAGGGACAGGTACAAACCACCGACTTTGAGATGCACCCGGACTATGATTCGGTCTACCGCTTCAGCCGGGTGTGGGGTTTCCGCTGGGGCAAAGGCAAACCAGAGAACACCAACCGGGAATTTTTGGGCTCCCGGGTAAATGAGATGGTCGGCACTATGTTCCGTTATCTGATCAGCGCGCACTTCGCCGAACGGGCCGGTTTTTACCGCGTCCCCATCCATGTGACCCAGCGCATAAAAGTCGAAGTGACCAGCCAGTTGATGTTCGCGGCCGAGACCACTACCGACTTCAACGAAAAACTTCAGAGGGGACTGATGCCCGAGGATATCGCTCGCCGCCTAGTCGCCGCCCTATCCTCCGGAGTTAGTTCCTCCAAGGCCTCGGAGCAGATCTGGGATGAGATCTGGAAGGATATGACGCCCGAGCAGAAAAGACAGGCGATCAGGGCCACCCGTTCCGGCAAACGGGTAGCTTATCTTTCCGATATCCGCAAGAATCTGGAAGATATCGCCTCGGAGATCGCCCTACTCCATTACAGCGGCCAAATGATGGACCATTTTATCCGGCCCGAGGGTGAAGGCCACGTACAGGATGTCGAGGCCGCCCGGGAATTTATTTCAGGATTAGACCATCTTACTTTCTTGGAAAAAGAAGCTTTAAGAAAACGCCTGCGGTCGGAAAGGATCAGATTGGGTTACAACCAACGCCAGGTGGCTGCTTACCAGAAAGCTTTGGCCGATCAGAAAGTCATGGATGCCATTGAAATTGAGAGGATGATCAGCTACAACGGCCGCGCCGAAACCTACAAAGCCCAATACCGCCATGGGGATAAACTCCCCGAATATATCATTGGGGGGCGTCCCCGCAGTTTCGCGGAATTAGCCGGCTGGCTCTCCAGCATGCAGATGGCCTCGGAGCGCGCGGTAGAGAACGGCGAGCTTAAGGAAGACGCTATCATGCTCCGCCGCATCGCCGAGGTAGCCGACGAAGTTCTGCGGGAGATTGACGCAACGGAGGGAGATCATAGGGAGGCCGGAGCGCGCCTGATCAAAACCTTTACCCGCGAAGACGGTGAAAAGCTTGAGGAACGGATAGACCGCTTCACCCAGATCCTGGCCTGGAAGCTCCAGGAGCGGGAAGAAGCCGATGAAGCGGAAGGTAAACTGAACCCCATCGAGAATTGCCTGGATGAGCGCCGCTACCGCAAGACCGCCATAGAAGAAGTGCGGGCTTCGGTGCAGATGAACGCCGATACCGACAATATCTTTTATCCGGAGCTCCTTAAAACCGCCAGCCATTTCGGCTATCTCTGGGGCGCGTTCGCCCAGCCCAACGAGGTCATCCAGTATGGATTGAATTATAGTATAGATTTCCGCTCGCCCTTCGGCCGTTTCCAAAGGGACCGCGACCTGGGCGGGCCGCAGAACTGCGGTGACACCCGCACTCAAGGGGCGCCCTTCGGCGCGGTGAGGAATCGTTACCGCCGGCTGGAATTTGCCGCTACTCTCACCGGTTATGCCAATTTACTGCCGGTCTCGGTCGCCTTCCAAACCACCGAAAATGAACTGGTGGTCAACCTGGCCAGGTCCTCTTATCACGGCCAGAGGGCGCTCGAGCATATTCTCGGCAACAACTGGTGGGATATTAAAAATGAGATCGGTCCTAGCTTTACATTAAAGGGAGGTCGCCCAATAACCAGGTGGGAAAATATGCACTGGTATGACCTCTTTACTTATGATGGGATAAAGACCAGGCTACAAAATTACCGGAAGCTGGATACCAGCAATGACAAGTGGTATCAGTTCCGCAGGGTTGCGCTTTTCTTGAATAATCTCTCCCGCACCATAACTATGGGCAAAAAGGAGAACGCCTGGGACCTGGGCATGTCGCTTTCCCGCTGGCCGGTGATACTCTGCTTCCTTTCGGCGGCCACCTGGGCGCTGGGCAGCGGGGTCAATACCGCACTCGATGCCCTTATCGGCGGCGGTTCGGAATTTTTGGTTTCGGGTTCGCTTTTGGAATTTTCGGCTTACTCGGGCGCGACCTTTTTGGCGCTCAAGGCCGCGGCCCGCGCCTTCGGCAGTCGGCTGGCGCTCAACCAGATGTTCCGCTCCCGCCGGGTTTACCTGCTCCATCCCAGTGAAGACCTGGGCACCACCTACTCCCAGGTCACCAAAGGAGTCACCCTAACTTCCTGCAAGGGCCTGCGCCAGCAGAACGACGCCATGATCGAATTCGAGGGTGACCTGGGACAAAAACTGCGGTGGCAGGCCATGAATGCCAACCTCCTCTGGATGGCGGGCAAGAAATGCTGGAAGTACCGCGCGGTGATGCCCGGCAAGCAGATGTACGACCTTTTGCAGGGGCCAATTTATAATATGTTCGGCATCCCCGGCATGTTCAATCGTCTTTCCCTTCTGGGCTTTATCTTTTTCGCCGAGCCCAGTATCCTCATGCTGGACCAAGATCTCTATCGCCTGCCGGTGCAGAATTCGCTCGAATGGCTGGTGGAGACCGGCTTCATCAATTATCTGCTGGTGGAACTGGTACTGCGTCACTCCCGCATCCATGGCGGCTCCAGTTGGAAGGGCGTATCCAGCAACATGGGCTACGAGACCGCGCTTCTGGGCTACAACTATAATTATGTAATGCGCCGGTTCTTCCACCGGGAAATGGCCGGCTGGAACGTGACCGACCCGCCCAACGAGCCCTGCCAAGTGAAGATGTCGGGCCGCAAGGGCATGGTGGGACCCTTCTTCCAGCAAAACTATTTCTTGATGGGACTCGAGATGTACGCGCTCTATCGGCTGGCTTTCCGGCATATCTGGGACGGCGTGGCCTATCTCGATTTTATGGAATTGTTCATGGCCAGCTTGGTGCCCTGGGCCGCGCTCAAGCTCTACTACAACTATAAAGGTCACAAGCTTAACTCCGGTATAAGCACAGTGGAGGATGAGGCCAAGTGGGAGAAGAAGCACAAGGTATGGGAGAAATAAGATGGGAATTGTAAGATGGATGAAACTTAAACTTACTACGCCAGAGCCGTTAACCATGGGTTCTCGCATGTCTCGCCGGACCTTTCTTGGGATCGGGGTAGCAGCTGCTGCCGGCGCCGGGATTTGGTACCTTGGTGAAAAGGGTCGCGTCATCTCGCCGCCCTCCATATCTTCCGCCCATGAAGTTGAGCCCACCCGGCGTCTCCTGGAAAGATTCGAGCTGGGAGAAGGAAAACTCCTGGAGATCACCCGTGACCGCATCAAAAAGAGCATTTTAGCCCAAGTTAAAGGAAATGAAGACCTGGGCGGGTATTTCTTGATCAAACCCGAGATTAAAGTTGTTAATAAGTCGAATTTTTTGGGCTTCAAAGATCTGCAAATTAATGTTTGGGATGCTTTGGTCGGTTCAGGGTATATAGATGGAAGCGGTAAAATATTGCCTAAATTTGACGGCACCAAAGAAAAGTTCGGTTTGGGCATGCCCTTGAGCAGCGGTTCTGTTGACCAAGTTTTTGATATTTTGCAAAACGCCCCTATGGCGGAACCCGTATATTTCATCCACTCTCCCACCCAATTTGGACAAATAGTATCTGAAGGTATGGGCTATTGGATGAAGATACTGACCAACGCTGCGCGTCGATTGGATCCTACAAAAGAAGAAGATAAAGTACTTCTCCGTAAATACCAGGAGACCTTCAATGGCCTGGTGCGGGGAACCATCGCAATGATAAACGACAATCCCAGCGGACTGCCGGGATGGCGCTGTTATTATAATCCTGAATTGAAAAAGATAGAGTTCCGCAGTAAACAGGAGCAGGCTTCCGCTACCGACGCGGATCTCTATATTGCCGATGCTCTGATGGATGCCGAACTCCTAGCCAATGAAGGGATCTTTGAACCTTCACCCGAATTCCAATATAGAGGGAAAAAGCTGGGTTACACCGGCTTGACCAACCATATGGCTTCCCGCATCAAGGCCTACGATGTGGAAGAGATGAACGGCCGCCACATACTCCGGGTGTCGGATATGTGGGGCAGCCGGGATTTTAAAGGTGCGCTGACCTACAACCCTTCTTACGCGCGGCTTTCGGTGCTTTACCGGATCGCCCAGCGCGACATCGACCGCGATTTTTGGCTCAAGCTGCGGTTTGACTCATTTGAACTTATTAATGAAAGCTATAAATTTGCTCGAGACCTTTACGGAAAAATGATGGAAAGTAAACAGATAATTAAAGGCACTGATAGAGAGGGGAATGAAGTGGAGTGGGTAAAATTGGACGGACCTGAAGCGCGCCTGCTGGAAAGTTTGATGGTTAAACTTACCCCCCAAAAAGATGCCGAGCTAAAAGCGTTGATCAATGAAAAAAATGAGGATAAGAAGATCCTGGAGTACAGAGAAGATCATCTTGCTTTCGTCGAGGGACAGAGTGTTCGCGCCAATTTAGACGGTTCAAGGGATATAAGAAAAGATGTTTATGATCTGGTCATTAAAAAAATTGAAGAATATCAGGTTAAACTTTTCTTCCCAGACCAAGTGGAGGTGGAAGTTAACGAAAAAGGAGAATATCTTCTGCGTCCCGAGATCGGCGCCCCTAACCTGGATTTCACCGAAGGGTACGATGCCATCCGCATATACGCCGAGCTGGGCGAAGACCTGCTTATGAACAATGACTCGCTGGATGAACGGGTGCCCGAAGAATACCGGGTTAGCGGACGGGAGCATCTTCTGCTTGAAGATATTTTGGGGAAGGGGAAGAAAGCCGGCGATCCCAAGCTGGTGCGCGCCGGTCGCTACCACAATGCCGTGGCGCTTTCGGCTTATTTTATGGCCCGGGCAGGACTAGCCACTTACGAAGAAGCGGAAATTGCCCCGTTTGATAAATTCCGGGATGAGCTGGAAGCGTATATTAGCCCTATCCGCGGTGGCAGCCGGGATCAAACCGATATCTTTGATTTTATCAACCAGCAGGACAAGCGCGGTCCGCAATACTACAACGCTTCACTGGCCTTGAAGATATTAACTTCGTTCTTAGCCCGTGATAAAGAATACTCGGCTCAAGCCGTTCCCCTGGAAAAAGTTTCCCGGATCCCCGCCGAAAGAGATATCCAAGACGAAGAACCCATGGCGCCGGTCTACACCGGGGCCCATGAGGACCTGGATTACCTTTTGCGCACTACGGCCACCGACTTTAAACGCCCGGCCGAATATTTAACCCAGGACATCCCCGAGATCAACCGGGAGGTGCGCGGCACCCCGCCCAGCGAGCCCATCTTCACCGCCGAAGCCGAAAGAAGATATTTTCACGCCAAAGACAACCTGCGGTCCGATTCCCCCAAATCACAATACGAATTCGGCAAGGCCTGCTTGAGCGTAGGACGTTATCGGGAAGCCGCGCAGGTCTACTTTGAACTGCTCAAGACCGCACCCAGCCCCAACAAACCGATTGATGAGCTAATAATTACCGAATCCATTCGGAGATTGACCGATATTTTGGGCACTTTAAACATGCCCCAGCCCATTATCGAAGATCTTTTTGAATGGCTCCTAAGCCGCGAGAAACAGCCCGGCAAGAAGACCGCGCTTCTGCGACTGGCTTTTATCCATCAACTCAACCAGAACCGCCGGATTACCCGGGCGTTGGCCGAAGAAGATATCCTTATGGGGGAGATCGACCTTTATTTTGGGCAGGGAACCGCTTTTGATGGTGCGGTGGACCGCATAAGGGGGTTCTTATTGTCGGGGGACAATGGCCATGCTCCACTGCCCTCTTATGAAATTCTGGCCCAAGCGGTCGCAGAGGTGGTCTTTTCTTACGCCAATACTTATAAGATCGAGGACGATCGGTTTGGCTTTCCCCGCAAAGTCTACAATCGCGAAGGGGCCCGTCTACTGGCAAACCTTGCAGTAACCGAAGGCCGTCTCTCCCACGCACCTGTCACCGACCCAACCCTGCAAAAACTGGTCGAATGGGTGAAAGCCGTAAAAGACCGCATTCCCGCCAATACCCGGAGCCGGATTCTCCTGGCCGAGGGGAGCATTTTTCATAATGCTGCCTACCAAGAAGCTGATGACATTAAAAGCCTTACCGCCTTAAGTCACGATTGGCGAAATTATTATTATAGCGACGACCTTGATATTGATACCATGAGAAGCAGGGGGGACGATCTAAAAAATGGTTACGAGAAAGCTCTCCACTCATTAGATAATGCGCTTGAATATTATTACTCCGCCTTAAGGCATGAAATTAGCCAGGCGGCAAATACAGACATGTTAACTGAAATATTAGACGGCATTTTGTCGGCAAATAAATATAAAGTCAAAATATTGGCCGATCAAAGAGACGTCAAACTTAGATACGAACTCAAGATAGTTAAAAAACAGGCCGCATTGGGGGAAACCAACGAAGCCACCACCAATCTTATCCGGCCCATATTTAAAAAAGCCGTAAATATTGTCATAACGGCAATCAATGCCGATCAGCCATTATCCGGAGAAGATATAGAAACAATTAGAACTATCGCAAATAAAGTGAACAACAAAATTAAACTTACCGAGGCGGAAGAGGTAAGGGCGATAGCTGTGTACTATCGCGTTGATAAAGAAGGGAAACTACTGGATCCAAGAGAAAAAGCTTTATTGGATTATAATTATAATACCAAAACGATTAAATTATTTTATGAAAATAATATTGCAATAATTGTCCGAAAAACGGAAAGGATGGTTGTGTCGGTATTGAACAATTTTGCGCACCCGGCTTCCGTACGCATGTCGGAAATGATCAGGATAGGAAATGCGGATGAAAATCTCGAAGAAGAGCTATTAGGACAGGCGATTAAACTGATCGTTAACGGAGAAGATTCCGCCGACCCCCGAAATATAAAATGGAATTCCTGGGTTCGACGCGCGCTAGACATGTATCATGGTTTCGGGATCCATAATCTGGATACGCAATATTTTGAAGATGCCCTGGACAGCTCCCAAATAATAACCAACATCTGGCTTAGCAGCCGAAGTTTGTTTGCCTTAAACATTGTGGAAACTTCTTTAAAATTAGCCGAGATTCTCTTCGGTTACAGGAACCTGTCGAACCAGTCCGATTTAATCGACCTTGAAAAAGAATTGGCTATTATGCAGGAACAAAAAAACGATATGGAATGCTTATTTCAAGCTCTTTTAATTGGGCCTTCTTTCCAGCCGCAAAAAGAACCCTCCAATAGAATAAGAACATTTATAAACGAGATAAATAAACATTGGGAAGTCATTTGCCAGGTTTATGAGGCCGATCCTACTTTGCAGGCAAAAATATTAACTCAATATGGGAACCTCATGTTTTGGGGTGTCGATGTTGAGCTTAGGCTAAAAGAAAAAGAAACCGGCGAAGAAGATCATGACCTAACCGATATGCAAGTTTCAACCCTTAACCGGGCCCTCGAAACTTATCAAGGGGCATTAGCGATCGATCCTTATTCTATTGATGCATTAAGCGCCTCAATTATTATCAACTACAAACTCAAAAACCGGCGTGAGGCGTTTTATTTCTTAGTGCGCTCATTAAGGATAATGAGCAGCTCCTACGTCCCTGCTGAAAAAGAAAATGAAATATTCTTAAGGATCGGCATGTTTGCTAAGGCGAAAAAACCAACTGATACTACCGGATATGTCCCATTTGATGAAAACATGATAAGGGCGTTAAATAACGCGGCGAAATATGCGGGGGAGGTCAAGGAAATAAATGTCTATCATCTGCAGAACATATTGGAATTCTTCAGGAGCTTTTAATTAAGGCAAATACAATGATAAGCTTTATTAATTTCTATCAAATAAAACTCGGTGATAGAGGGACAAACATACCTCTCCTTACCGAGGATCCGATCATCGGCGATACCCCCCGTCCCATATCTTCGACGGTCATGTTGCAGTGTTCGAGTACTGAACTTGAAACCACCTTAAATACTCTGCTCGGCACTTTACTCGCCCCCCGTGATGGAGATTTTCTTGGCGCCTATCGTTCGGTTTCCACCGGCGACTCAGCTGATATTGCGGTCGGATGCTTGGCCGGAGAATCCGGGAACTCGGGCTGGGGGGCGGAAAACACCATTTCGGCGCTACGCATTAGAGCTCAATATTACGCCAGTCGGGGAAGATTTTTGCGCGAACTCAAGTTTTATGACGAAGCGCAAAATAATTTTAATACAGCCAAGGTAATATATAACTTTCTTTTAAATGGTGGGGCATTGCCAAATCAAGGTTCTTTATTTAATCACGCTATGTCCATCGCTGATAGCATCCGTCGGGAGATTAGATCGGATAGCGAATTGCAAGAAGCTCTGCCGGTTGAATTTGCAGAACTGGAATTAGCCATGATGCGGCCGGATAATTTTATAACCGATGAAAAGATCTACCAACGCTTGAGCGTTGAAGAATTTAATCGGATTTTGTTGGATGATGGAAATCCTCAAACGAGAAGTTCTGTAACTGAAAGATTTGAAGACTTTCACAGGCGGCTAAATGATTCCGTAAGGTTCAGCAAAACTAGATCCTTTATCTCGGAAGCTAACTTCCTTTTGGAGCTGGCCAAGCGCCTGCGGGTTCGCAATATGGACCACGCCCACACCGCGGCCGATCGCGCAATTGATATTTGTCTACAAGAATTGAATGCCGGCCATGGAGACAGTGAAGTACGCCTCTCCGCCCTGCTCACCCTGGCCTGGGCCTACAATACCAAAGCCAGCTTAATGGAAGAGGCGGAAAGCGGGACCGGAAGAGAATTCGCCCTTAAAGCCGCGGCCATCTATACTTTCCTGCTCTTTGGTCAAACCGGCCTCGCCGGCGACGAAGACCTTAGCCGCACAATGCAAAATTCGCCCGAACTGCAAACGCTCTTCAGCCGATACGCCGGGGATATGGAAGTGATCTCCAACAGTTTGGAAAGCGTCCTTCACGGAGGACCGATCAAAACCAGCGGAACGGATATCCTGCAGCGTAATGCCACCAACGAATTGGAGCTGTACCTGAATTTGGCCAATGCCATGTCGCTGGCCCGCAAATATGACGGCGAGCTGGGAGCTTTGACCATCCTGGGCAAGCTTCAGGATCTGCAGCCCCGGCTCAATCCGCAGGTTGAACTGCGCGATTCGTTCTTCCAACGTGTGCAGTTGGCCGACGCCAACATTAATATGGCTTACTTAAGCCGTCTCTACGGCGAAACCCGCGACTTAGGCCTCCTCCAAAAGTTCCTGGAGGTTAAGGACAATTTGCAAACCACCCTAACCTGGTTCCAGCAGAAGGTGGACGGTTTAATAAGAGCTGACGCCGACATCAAATTGATCGATCAGTACAGCTTGGATTTCTTCCGCGGCTACGACACCTTGGCCTGGGTCTATTCCACCCTGGGCCGCATTGAGAAGAACGAGCAGGGATTATGGGATGGCTTAGCCGAGACCGATTACCTGGCTTTGGCGGAAAATTATTATCAAGGTATACGCCTGCAGGACGGCCGGGAAGTTGAAGGCGACAAATTTGTTGGTTTAGCTAATAGCCTCTGCCGCCTGATGCGGGGCACCGACGATTTATCCGACCGCCTGATAAAAATGGAGATCGAAACCTATATCACCTGGCCGCAAGCATACCTGCACCGTGGTGAATTGGAAAGAGAGCTGGAAAACTTTGACGTCGCGCTCCTGGACCTGGGCCAGGTCACAGTGGATGATGCGTCATATTATTCGGCCCAGCTTAGTATCGCAGAAATCAAGCTGGTGCAGGCACAGAGGATTTTTACCCAAAGCGGAAATGCGAGCCTAACTCGGCAAAATATTGAGTCGCTGTTGTTTTCAATAAATGAGGCGCAAAATACAGAAATGCCGCCGGCCATCCGTATTCGCACCCAATTACTTATCGCCCGGCTGCATGAGGCCCTGGGAAGATCACTTGTCCAAGAGTTAGATCGCACTGGCGCTCTGGAACATTTTAAGCAAGCGCTTTCGCTCTACGATCAATTATTGAGCGACCAATCGATCCGGCAGATCATGGAGCAAGAATTGTTCATCACCCCCGACCTGTTGCTTTTGGCCAAGGCGGAAACTTTAAAAGCTATGGGCGAAAGAGACCTGGTCATGCTTGATGAAGCCGAAACTGTTTTCGAGGCCATCACCTTCGCAACAGACAGCCTGCGGGGGCTGGAGGCCGAAATTTCTCATTTTGAGCTCCAGGCACTCCGCAACAAATATCTTATTACCCAGGGGTTGTATCAAGATAGCGGCCTCATCCTGCTAACCGCAGAAGACGAGGAGAGGCTAACCATTTTGAAAGATGCCCTGCTCTCTCAAGGAGCCAATCGGTTGGCCTATCGGGCTTTGAGCACATTCGCTTGGCTGCTTGACCAACGGGCGAAAATCACCGAGGTGACCCAAGGCGAGGGCCGCGGCCGTGAAGATTATAAGAAGGCCGCCGACCTTTATATGGAAATACTGGGAAATTCCACGCTTTCAGATAACCGCTTCCTCCAGTTGATGGATGTTTTTAACCGGCAAATCGTTTTAGCCCGGGCAGAAAACCTCAAATCTGCCACTGCCCGGAGTGCGGATAATAATGTTAATGAATTACAGGAACTGCATAGGCAAGCTGATGACGCCTATCAACAGGTGCTTCTGGAACTCGAACCAGAAGAGGAGAATAGTCACTTATCTTACCTGATTACTTTGGCCCAACAGGATGCTCATTGCGGGCAGACCGAGAACCGCATTGCCCTGGGTCAACTGCAGGAAGAAGAAGGGCATCTCCCGGACGCGCGCGCTTCCTATGAGCAGGCCCTGGCCCTGCTGGCTCCCGCGCTGGAATACCTGACCGGTCGTCAACGAGTACGCTATTTAACCGAATCCCGTGTTGGTCTGCGCACGGTCTCGGGTCTCACCTGGGCGTTGAACAGCCTGGGTGGATGGTGGGAAAATTCGGCAGAGGATGAAAGTGAGGAGCAATCGCTTATTAATTATCGTGCGGCTTCGCGCGTCTATCGCGCCTTGCTGTTGGGCGATAACCCCTGGCAAGAATCGCAAGCGCCCCTGGTCCCGAATCTGGATGATCTGATCGGTTTCATCAACCGCAATTTGATCCCGGATGACGGGTCGATCATGATCTCCGATGAGGTGCTTTTTGCCGCGGAGCAAAGCCGCTGGGCCCCGCGTTTCGGATATTTTAGTTCCTTGAATTCCTCACGGAATTTTGGTCTGTGCGGAAACGCTTACCGGGAACTGATCGGAGATATTGAGGGCGCACCGGTTCAAGGCATCTTTGAAATGAAATACTCCATCCGGACCCACGCCCTGATGGGCGATATCGACACTTTTCGCCTGGCCAGTTACAGCACCGCCCGGGATATTTACAGCCGGGCCCTGGGATTGTTTGACGAATACCAGAGACAATTCACCCTGCCCCGCGAGATGGAAGAGATCCGACAGTATATCAACAGTGGTTATGCCAAGGCCTTACTAGAAGGCGGGCATTACTATGAAGCCAAGGATAAATATTTTGAGATATTTTGCTGTTCCCTGTTCCAAACGATCGATCTGGAGATCAGACAGGAAAATCCCGATGACCACCGGATCGCGGAACTGCGGAAAGAATTAACTTTCAAACAGATCAGGATCCTGGCCCAGGCCTACCTGGGGCTAGGCACGCTCTATACGCACTATTTGCGTGATGGGGAGGAAGCCAAAAAATATTACGACTATGCGCTGCGCCTGCTGGGAGCGGCCGATACCCGCGCCCCCATTAATCGGATGAGGGGAGAATCATATTTGGGCCTGGGCAATGTATCTTTGCTGCGCGACCGCGATGCCGCAAGCGCCCTCGCCCTCTTCTCCGAAGGCGCGCGGGCTTTAACCGAACGCGACCTAGAGCAGATCACACTGGAAGACGCCACCCTCCTCGATCGCAAATCGCGCGAGGTACTGGTGAGAATTCTAAGCGCGGCCTCCGCTGCCTATGCTGAAAAGACCAGCCGTGAAAAGGCGGAACAGTTGATCGACCTGGCCGATAGCGTACAAGCCACCATTCCCGCCGACCAATACGAACCGGATTATCAGGAAATAGTGGAAGGGGCACAGGAGACCCGGGTGGGCAATGCCGAGAACCTGGCCTCGCAGAGCTACAGCTTAGAACCCTACGCCGGTTTTCGCCGCTCGGCGTTCGAGTCCCAGGAAAATTCCGGATTTTTGGCCGGCTTCATCGGGCGCGCCCACCTCACCGATGACCTCAACATCGACATCGGCTATGCCAACTTGTTGGCCCCGGCCGATATACCTATAAATAAAGAGATCGATCGCATCATCTTTGATCGTTCTCATCAGGTTACCGCGGGAATAGATTGGCAGGCCTATGAGGGTGACATTTTCAGCCTACATTTTGCGCCGCGGTTCAATTTCAATTATTTCGGCTACGATCTCAACTCATGCGATTGGGGAACTTCTTACACCAGCTGTTCGCCCTTGCCGGTACAAGATAAATCCCTGCTAACCTACGGTTTTTCACTGGGAACGGATTTTCTCATGAACCACAGCTTAACCCCCGATCTTACTTTGATCTGGGGCGGCGGGATTGATGCCTCATTACTTTTGCGGCAAGGAATGTATCCCTCTTACGATGCGCAGATCGCCTCTTACCGCGAAGATATCGCATCTCTAAACCAGGCAACCAACCCCGATCAAACGAGAATCGATTCCCGGGAGGGTTACATCGAACAGATCGAGGATCATAACGAGAACTTTTTATACTCTTTCTTGGGTCGTGCGCAGATCGGCCTGCAATCTTCGCCCGTAAATTGGGGTGATGATTTCATGCTTTACTATCCTACCTTGACCGTCGGCGGTATATTCGGCTACGACCAGATCGCCATCACCGAACAAGGCCGCTGGCCGTTGTTCCCCATTAGGATGGATGAAACAACCGGAGCTCCGCTTTTTGATGAAATCCCGGCTTGGCGGGGAGCCGCAACCCTAGGAGGCAGTACCATACTGGCCTGGGGCGATGAATTTAAGTATCGCCTGTCCCTTTCATTTAATTTGCAGATCGGCAATTTCACCTATTTCGACATCAACGCCGGCTTCAATCCCGGAGTGGATTGGCTCAATTTATTGCTCGGCTATTCTCATTACGAGGATTACCGGGATAATGTGGTGGATAATTTGAACCTGGGACTGCGGTTCGATTTGCCGTGACTTTGAGTGAAATTTCCGCCGCGTTTAATCGATATATATTATGGTACCACTGAGAAGCTTGATTAATCAGAAGTCTCATAAGAGGGAAAGAGCGTGACTAATAAAATAAGACCACTAGGCCCAACTGAGCCAGTAAACAAACAAAATAAACAAAGGATTGTTCTGCTGTCTACCCAATATCCTCTGCGGATCGGAAAAATTAATTTGAGCCGGATCTGGTGGACTAAAGTAAGGAGCGGAGAAATAATAGAACTTAGCTCAAAAAATCCCCTTATTATTCCGGCATCAGAGCTTCCACGTATTCACGCCGCCGGTTTTCCTGCCGTACAAGAAGGAGATATTATTGAAGCTGGTGTGAGGTGGGATGAAGAAAATAATAGCCCAGAATTTTTTGCTCAGGAAAGAAGCCGAAAAAATCTTCCGTTGGTTGGAGAATTTGAAGAAAAAGCTGGTTTTATAAAGAGGCAACGAGGCTTGGTGGATTGAGAATGAATCTCGATATAATCGGGACGATCCTAAGTTCATTGTGAGGACGAAGAGAAGTTAACAGATGAGCCAATTAATCAGAATTCTCTATAGGTGAAAATATGACCAAAATTACCACTGAAAAACACTTATATTTTAGACGGGCAGTTAAATGGTTGTCCTATAAATTACATGGGCCAAGACATGGTGTCCCACCTAAAACTTGGATGCGGTTAGGCCGAACAAATGTAATTGATTTTCATGGGGAGTTCCGACGCGTTGATGGCCTTGGACTTGGGCTTCCAATTGTTTTAGTTGTTAAAAATGAGAAGAAGTCGATGGCGATGATCAATCAAAGAAGGGTTTATCGAGACGTCGAGCGACAGGGTAAAATGCAAGAATTGTTAGTCCCGCTGCGTAGCAGCATTGAGCATGGTTTTGTTGCAGTGTTGAAAGTTGCCAACAAAACAATCGGAGGTCGGTATGTTTGGTTAAAGAAAGGTTTGGAGCCACGTGGCTTTGCGCAATCGGGTAGTTCAGTGTTTATAGCTTTTGCTAACGAGATCCATATTGTTGATGGGGAAAACGGGGTAACCATCAAAGTCATTAAACATCCTAAATTTCGGGCGATACATACCCTGGCTTTTAATCCTTGGGACAAAAACCGGCTGCTTGTTGCTAATACTGGGTTAAATAGCATTTTAGAGGTCGATCTTGAAAAAGAGGACATAACTTGGGAATGGGACGCTTTTTCCCATGGATACGCGGAGAATCCTTTTGGTCTCAAGGTAATACCAAAAGGTAAGCCCATTGGGAGAGACCTTCGTGTGATATCACATGATGAGGCGATAGCCAAAATGAAGAGGGGTAAGATCGAGGCGCCAACCGGTAAGGACTTGGCAGTAGAAATCAATTTGGAAACTTTGCCCCATCCATTAGGCTTAGAAAAATGGCAAAATACTGCTGCACCGAATTATGCTAACTATGGGGCGAGACCGGATCAGATTTTCGCAACGTTATTCTTTGCCGACCAAGCAGTGGTCATTGACAAAAACAGTGGTAATGTAAAAGTTGTTAGGGATGATCTTAAGCATCCACACGGCATGCTTGTGTTTGGGGACGATTATGTGGTTTCTGATACAAGGCATGGCCAGGTTCTTTTGCTTGATCAAAATTTTACGCTTAAAAAGGTTTATGATTTTTCCGGAATGCCTCATGAAGAAAAAAGTGAAGGAGGATATAGTGAGAGTGGGGAGTGGCTTCAATATACTAATCCGATCAATAACGGAAATTTATTGGCAACTGTGGATTCATACCGCTCTGTATTGCTTATTTGGGATCCGGCCCGCAAGGTTTATAGCCAGTATCCGTTAGATAAGGACTGGATTGTCCTGGTTAACAGAAAAAATGACATGAGAAATCAGGAAACCCGCGAATGAACTTCGCGGTTTCCTGATTAAAATCAATAGATTTAAGGAACCGCGACGTTTAGTCGCAGGTTCCGTCTTAGCACACTGTTTGCTGAGGAACCTCCTTTTAATTGACTTTTTCCTCTTAAAATGCTATAATTTTCCTTTGCAGAAAGGGGTAAAATAGTGTTTAATAGAACTCTCTTTTTCGTCTTGCTTCTGGCTTTTGCGGTCTCCACCCTCTCTTGCGCTCCCTCCAACCAGGCGGGAGGTCCGGTTACGGTGCAGATGTGGGTCATGCCCAATTCGCTTGAACCTTTGAGAGATATCGAAGAAGCTCTCAAGCCCTTTACCGATACCCATCCCAACATCAAAGTAAAGGTGACCGTGGTGGATTGGGGCGCGGCCTGGACCAAGATCACCACCGCCGCCACTTCCCACGACGTGCCCGACATCGCGCAATTGGGCTCGACCTGGGTGGGCTCCATCTCCAGTATGGGCGCTTTAATGGATAATAAAGCACGGGTCGCGGAGCTGGGCGGAGCTAAGGCCTTTGTTCCCGCCGCCTGGAAGACCTCGGGACTTTCGGGTTCCGGCCAGGTGACCGCTATTCCCTGGATCGTGGACGCGCGGGCGCTTTTTTACCGCACCGATGTCTTCACCAAACTGGGTTTAACCGCCAAAGACCTGGAAACCTGGGATAAATTCGAAGCCGCTTTAAAAAAGATCAAGGCCGCTAAACTAACTATAGAAGGGTTGGAGATCCAGCCCCTGGGAATGCCCGGTAAAAACGACTGGAACGTGGTGCACAACCTGGCCCCCTGGATCTGGGGCGCGGGCGGGGACTTCCTGGCCGCCGACAACAAAAGATCCCTGCTCGATTCCCAGGCTGCGCTCAACGGCATTTTCTTTTATGTGAACCTGGCTAAAAAAGGTTATGTGCCGCCGGAATATTTGGAACTGAACACCGCGCAGGTCAGCAGCAACTTCAATAACGGCTCGATCGCCATGATGTTCGACGGTCCTTATGAAGTCAGGACCTTAACCACCCCGCCCGCCCAGGGCGGAGCTTCAGAAAGCATCACCGCGCGCAATTTTTCCGTGGTGCCCTACCCCAAGGGACCCAAAGGGCGGTTCACCTTTGTGGGCGGCTCCAACCTGGCCATCTTTAAATATTCCAAACACCCGAAAGAGGCCTGGGAAGTGGTGAAGTATTTAACCACCGACCAGAACGCCCAGCTATCTTATTGCAAGGCCAGCGGATTTTTACCGGCCAAGCTCTCGGTCTTTAACGAGCCCTACTTTTCGGTCGATCCGGCGCGCCGGGTGTTCAAGGAAGCCATCAAGTACGGCAAAACTTATCCTTGCATCCCTTCGTGGGGAATAATGGAGCCGATCATGACCCGGAGGTTCGGCATTCTCTGGGACTATGTGACCGGCGCCAAAGGCGATCTTAAACCGGAAGAGATAGCCAAGCAATTGAAGCTGGCCAAGACCGAGATAGAAACCGTCATCGCCCAGGGAAAAAGAAGATAATGACCTCACCCCGTCCCGATATACATCGGGACACCCCTCTCCATCATAGATGGAGAGGGGAATTACTAATAGGAGGATTTACTATGCTGGAGCAAAAATTATCAATCGGAACAACCCTCTCTCTACGAAGTGGAGAGAGGGTGCCCGAAGGGCGGGTGTGAGGTGTGCGGGATCTTCGGATATATAGGCAATAAGGAAGCCCTGCCCTTCTTGGTGGAGGGATTAAAAAAGCTCGAATACCGCGGTTACGATTCCGCCGGGGTAGCCACCATAGACAAGGGCCGCCTTTTTGTCACCAAGTGCGCGGGCAAGATCGCGGACCTGGAGCGGGAACTCAACGAGCGGCCCATCAATGGAGAGATAGGCATCGGGCACACCCGCTGGGCTACTCATGGGAGGCCGTCGGACGAGAACAGCCATCCCCATACCGACTGCACCGATACTTTGGTTGTGGTCCACAACGGGATCATCGAGAATTACCTCCAGCTTCGGCGCCAATTATCCGAGGAAGGGCATAAATTCACTTCCACCACCGACACCGAGATCCTCGCCCATCTTATTGAAAAACATCTCAAAGATAACTTAGAAAGCGCGGTGCGCCTGGCCTTAAACGAGGTGGAAGGCAGTTACGCCCTGGCGGTGCTTTCCGAGCACGAACCGGGGAAGATCGTGGCGGCGCGGCGGGGCTCCCCCCTCATCATCGGGGTGCAAGAGGGCGAGACCTTCCTTTCATCCGACATCCCGGCCATATTAAAATATACCAGCCGCGTCATTTACCTGAACGATTTTGAGATCGCCACCATAACCGGACGCGAGATCAAAGTAAGCAACCTCAAGGGCCAGCCGGTAAATAAAGAAATAACGCTTATCTCCTGGGACCCGGAATCGGCCGAAAAGGTGGGCTACGCGCATTTTATGCTCAAGGAGATCCACGAACAGCCCAAGGCCATCCGCGATTCGGTCATAAGCCGGGTCAAAGTGGACGAGGCCTACCTGCATTTTGACGAGTTGAACTTCACCGAAGAAGAAGCGCGGCAGGTGAACCGCATAGTTTTCACCGCCTGCGGGACCTCCTGGCACGCGGGCTTGATCGGTGAATATCTGATAGAACAATTCGTCAAGATCCCCGCCGAGGTGGAATACGCAGCGGAATTCCGCTACCGCCACCCCATCGTGGACGAGAATACTTTGGTGATCGCCATCACCCAATCGGGAGAGACGGCGGACACTTTGGGCGCGGTGTGGGAAGCCAAGGCGCAGGGCGCCAAGGTAATTTCGATCTGTAATGTAGTTGGATCTTCCATTGCGCGCGAATCCCACGGGGTGATCTACACCTATGCCGGTCCCGAGATCGGCGTGGCTTCCACCAAGGCCTTCACCACCCAGCTTACCATCATCTACCTTTTTGCTCTTTATTTGGCCAAGAAGCGCGGGACCCTAAGCGTAAGCGAGGTCCGCAAGATGATCTCCGATCTGATCGAGATCCCCGATAAAATTGAAAGATTGCTGCTCAAGGAACGGGAGATAGAGCAGATCGCGGAAAGATTCTATAAGGCCAACAACGCCCTCTTTTTGGGCCGGGGCAAGGGCTTCCCCATCGCGTTAGAAGGCGCGTTGAAGCTGAAGGAAATCTCTTACGTCCATGCCGAGGGTTACCCCGCGGCGGAGATGAAGCACGGTCCCATTGCCCTGATCGATCAGAACATGCCGGTGATAGTTCTGGCGCTGGCCGGCCGCCGCTACGATAAGATCTTGGGCAATGTGGAAGAAGTGAAAGCCCGGGGCGGACAGGTGATCGCGGTGGCGGTCGAAGGCGATGATCTGATAGGCGAAAAGGCCGACGCCCTGATCTCCATTCCCACCACGACCGAGGCCTTAACCCCGATATTGGCGGTGATCCCCCTGCAACTTTTAGCATACTATATCGCGGTGAAAAGAGGCTGCCATGTGGACCAGCCGCGGAATTTGGCCAAATCCGTCACTGTGGAATAAATATTGAATGGTCGTCCCAGTAACGCATATCCGTCCCGGGCACTGGGATAAACTCAACACTTTGGGCTTGTCTTCTTAAATAATCGACCGCGGTCCTTTTTTCATCCGCCACGGAGTAATAGGAATCATTTTGGTAGGGAGAATACCAGGCAATATTTCCGCACCGTTCGATCGCAGTAATGGCGGAAGCCTCCCCGATATCGATCAAGGCCTGTAACACCGTTGACCGTAAGGGATAGAGCACATACACATATCCATAATCGATGCCCGGACGCGGGTTCTCGAACGTCAGCAGGCCCATTATATGGGGCAAGGCGTCCTCTATTATCCGCCGCAGGACTTCCGGATGGTTGGTACGCCGCGCTTCCAGGGCTATCTTGCCGATAAGCTCCGCCGCCTCGAACACCGGCCGCGTATAATCTTCCCGCCAGTAATTATTCCATCCATTAATATCATAAACCCGGCGGTTCATGATCTTCCTTAGTGCCGGGATGATCACCTCATAATCCGACATTACTTTTTGCAGCCCTAATTCCCTGATCGCCTCAACGCAATCCGCAAAATAATTTCCTAGCCGTTGGGGCGGTATTCCCTGGGCGATCTCTATTGCCTCATTGTAAAGACCAAGTTTGATCATTTCCGAGGCGACCTTGTCGGTGTTATATTCCGCTTCCGCCGTGGCCAACTGCAGGGCCTGGCTAAACACCCTGGCCACGTCACTCCTCTCCATGCCGGCATACTTCATCTGGACCGCGACCTCGATCAAAGAAGTTTCCGATCCGGCCCGCAGGGCGGCCCTAAGCGCTTCCCCCAACACTTTTTGGACTTCTCCCCGGCTGACGCTGGCGTTCGCCATTTCGGTTGCCAGTTTAGTTAGAATATCGGCTTTCTGGTATGCCTCTTCGATCAAACGCGCAGTTTCCCAAGCCTCTCTGAATATTTCTCCCACCGCTGTCTTGTTCCGGCTGGATCTATTCATCTCACTGGCAATAAGTTCCAGGGTATATATGCGCCGGGGCAGATCGGAGAGCGTACGGGCGATCTCCAGGCATTTTTGAAAAGCCAGATCGATCTCTCCCAGGTTTTTGGCTTTATTGCCGATCTGCAAGGTTAGATCCCAGAGCACCATGGCCTGGGCCCCTTGATCTTCTAGGGTCGAGATGATCTGCGTAGCCTCCAGGATCAATCCGGCACTGATCATATCCCAGATGATGGCCCGGATAGAATCATTGCGGATCGATCCAATCTCGAGCAGGCCGGTCGATGCTACCGCTTCGGCAAAGGCCTGGACCACTCTTTCCGGAGAAGCTCCCGCCGCATGCAGGGACAGGGCCAGCGTCGCCATCAGCGACCACTTCAATTCCGGCCTTCCTTGCCCTTCAGCCATGGTACGGGCCACTTTAAAGGCTTCCTCCAGCATTTCCCGGTAGGCTGCCGGCTCCTGGTCTATTCCCAGGGACTTCGCTTCCTCAAGCAGCCTTCTTACCGCCCGATCTTTTTCCCCCGGCCAGTCCAGGGTGGCGGCCTCCCTCATATTGGTCCTGAAAACTTCGAGGATCTCGGCGTTGCTTTTTCCCGCTTCTTTCATTTTCGCGGTTATTATCTTAAAAGCGTCCAGTTGTCCGTCGGAACCGAATCCGGCCATCAATCTGACGCACTCAATGGCTTCAGCGAATTTCCCCTCTTGAGCATATAAGATGGCAAAAGTCTCTCTTTGCTGGTCCCACTGCGCCTGAACGCAATCCCGAGCCGGCTGGGTATCCGCGACTTTTTCATCTTTGTGACAATCCGCCAGTATCCCCAGCACTGCAACAGCGGCTAGCGCGGTTAAACAACCTAAATGAGAGCTCCGACGCGAGGCTTCGGTCGCCGGTGTTTCCGGCCCGGTGGAAAGGGGCCTGGGCCGGGATACTATCCTGGTTCGCGAGTGGTGTCTAAAAAAATGAGGCAGATCGGTGCTGGGCAAATGAGTGCGGTGTGCTCCTCCAAAAGATCCTGCCGGTCGGGCCATGCGGCGGCTGCCTGGTTACACTTGACCCCATTGTCTAGACCACTTTTATCCTAAGTTAAGATATGGAAAAGGATACTGTCCCTTGGCCCTTTTCCCGCTAATTCCACCTCCCTTTTCCGGAGTATACCTCAAATGGCGTCTGGTAAGCCAGTGA
>JACRPM010000008.1 GCA_016223205.1 Candidatus Saganbacteria bacterium | reverse complement strand
TTGAAAACCCGAAAGGCTTGCAGACGGAATATTTTTGATATATCATTTTTCATGTGGTAGGCCCCTCTCTTTTTTGCGTAAGATAGGACAAACCTACCACTTTTTTCTTATCTATTTAGCACACTTTTTGTTATAGACCCGGGGATATTATGGTTGGGCGGGCAGGCGGTTTTTCAGGTACTTTAATACGGCCTGGACCGTGGGATCGCTGAAGTCGATATCCACCGCTTCCCCGGCCAGGGCGCGGGAGATCAGTCGCAGGGTATCGATGATCTTCTGCTGGGCGGCTTTAAGGTCGTCGATAGCTTCCTGATTTTGTTCGATCACATATTCCATCAATTGGGCGGGATCGATATTCTCCACTCCCCGGATATCAGCCAGCAATTCCATGGGCAGGTTGACATCGATGGTGGGGATCAGTCCGGTGACCTCGGCCTGGTCGACCTCGCGGTTGGTATCCTGGATAAGATCGATCGCCTCTGCTCCCTCATGTTCGATGAAGCGGGCGATCTCATGGACCAAGCCCGTCTCCTCTTCGTTCTGCCGGCGGGAAGCCAAGAGCTGCCGGCCTTCCTCAACATAAGAATTGCCTTCGATCGGCCGGCCTTGTCCATCCATCAGCCCCAGCGCCTGGTAGACGGGTATTTGACCCGAAATATCCGCCCCTGATCCTATTCCCACCAGCATGGTATAGGCCGCCTCTGCCAGGTTTAGCCCGGCGGGCGGGAGCGGCAGGAGTTCTTCGGTCCCCCCGAGCAAGGCAGGATCAAAACCCTGCGGCCCCTGCGCGGCGATCGCTTGAGATAGGTAGCCGACCAATTGCCGGTAATATTCCGGGTCCGTCACCTCCGGATTATCGGTTATTTCCAGGTGCGGTATGTCTCCGTAAAGTTCGGGATTAAACACCGGGGGATTCTGCGCGATATAGAGCAGGGTCAAGGCGGAAAGCGCGTCAATTATATTTTGGCCGGTGATCTCCGCCTGGGCGGACCTTTCCGCTAATCCCATCTCATAATCATAGGTGGCATCGGGATCAAATATGTTGATCAGGCCCGTTGCGTATTCTTTCCCCACGCCCGGGAGGGAGGAAATAATATCGTAAGCGAGAGGATGCGATTGGCGCGCTATCCTGCCGCCCACTTCAAATTCATCCGTAACTCCGAACAGGCGCGCGACCCCATCGGTTATGATCGGGTTTAGCGATAGCGCCACAAATAATCTTTGGGTCACAGGATTAGAGAGCAATCGGCTTAAGGTCCGCCCCAAGGTGCTGGTCGCAGTACCGCTCGCCAGCGCCGTATAGCTCATGGCGCTTAAAACCCCGACCGTTACTTGCGGCAGCACTCCCCGCGCCCAGCTGTCTTTGGAAACCCCAAATATGTTCAGCAGGACGTTATAAACACTGGCGCCCACGATGCCCGCTCCGGTGGCCGGCATGCTGGTCGAGAAAAATTCTTTCAATGCGCCGAACTGGCCACGCGCCAAGGAGGTCCAGAATTCCGCTTCCACAACCGGCTCGAGAAGGAATTGCAGGATCGGGCTGTTTGATCCCAACACCGCCGCTATTCCATTTTGTAAATCTTCCTGTAAATATTCCTGGCCGATCTCGGATACAATATCGCTCACCCCCAACCGACCGCCATGCATTGCAAATTGTTCCTGCAGGCGGGCGGCGGCCTCTGGATCAGCGGCTGCACGGGCGGTTAATTGAGCCAATATGGCCTGGTTCAACTTTTCTTTGAGCTGGCTGACGTTGGCCGCCAGATCGGGTGCGATCTCCGCCAGCTTCGAGATAAATTCTTGCTCGCTCAATCCCTGCTCGGTAAAAAGGCGCATGACCAGCTCCACTTGAGCCGCGGTAAGATGATAATCGTTCATTAAAACCGCAATGATCGGGTTGGCGATGGGAGTAGCGGGAGCAGAGGGTCCCGGGGTCGTTGATAATTTGGCTTCCAATTTGGTTTGTAAGGCAGCCAGGCGATCGGCACCGATAAGCGCGGCCAGATCGGGCTGGGCCGCGATGCGGCGCAGGGTTTCGAGGTTGGCTTCGATAGTCGCCTGATCCATGGATTCTCCGTTGTTTATCGCCTCTTCGATCTTCCCGAAACGATAAACTCGTCCGCGGACATAATCCCCGTGCACTTCGATCAGCTCACCCTGCAACTGCTCCAACTGCTCTGTGGGCATGTCCAGTTCGGCCAAAGCGCCGGTGATCTCTCCGGTATCCCGGAATTTGCGCAGGGCGCGGATCAGGCCGCGCGTATCGAGTCTTTCCTGCCCGGCCAGATGCGGCGCCAAAATCTCCGCCGCCTCATTGCCGATGCGATATTTAAGGTCTTCAAAGCCCTCCGGCATCACCAGAGCTATCGGCTCCATCGGCGGCACGCCGGCGTAATTTGCGGTCGGGGTTGCAAGGGCGCTGTTATAATCGCGCACCAAGCTTGAGAATCCTTCCTGAAGACCTTCATAATCCTGGTTGGCGATGACCACCCCGAGCCGGCCGCTGGGCATCAGGGTCAAAAAGGCGTCGGGCACTTCCCTTTCGGTTGCGAGGCGCACCCGGCCATTCTCGATCTTTAAATTATTCACTCCGGGATTTAATTGAGCATTCCCGGCCTGCAATAAAGCCGCAAAGCTTGCGGTAAGTTCGGCTTGAACATCCACCGTTCTGGCTGAAACATTTCCATTTTCCAGACCGACTATCACCCGGCCGCCATCCAGCGCCAATTCTCCGGATAAAGGCAAAGGCTGCCAGACCAAATCTTGGCCCGCCCCTTCCGGGCTCACCGCTACCATGTACCGCCCGCCCAGGTTAACCACGCGCAGGAGATTTTCTCCTATTTTGATGGTTCTATATTCTCCGGGCGCAACGAATAATTCCGGATTAAACGCCCTAAGATCGGCTGCCGCCATGGCGCGGAGCTCGTCCGGTGTGCGGGTGGCGATCTGCTCCGGGGTCAATCCGCCGTTCTGGGCGAAGCCGATCAGATCAACAACTTCCCCCTCTGCATTTATGATCTCAAAATGCTCGCTTAGCACATTTACGCTCGCCGGGTTTAATCCGAGCAGCCTGCTCTGTTCCCAGGCGAGGCTGATCTTTTCAAGCATCAGTCGATCTAAAACATGCCCGCTATCCAATTCTATTTCAAATGAGCCGCCCCCATGAACGACCGCCCCGATCGGATTGAGGTTCATACCACTGGCCAGATCCCAGGCCTGCATTAAGGCCGCATGGTTTAGATTGCCGGGTATTTCACCGCTCAACTTAAACAGCATGCCGTTCACATTGATCGGCCGGTTATTTGTGCCGTAGATCATGAAATTGCCGCCGTCAACAAAGACGCCGGTTAAACCAACTCCGCTTTCTCTTAGTGATCTTATGGCCGTGTGGATATTAGCCCTAAGTTCCAGGTCGGGCATGCCTGAAGCTGATTCCAGGGCCACTCCGTCCAGATCGATCAGATTTCCGCCTTCACCAATAAGCTCGAAATAACCGTTTCTGAAAACTATTTCGGAAACCTTAATTCCCAGATTTTGTTCGGCCTCTATTGCGCCGAGCAACCGGACCAGGTCGGCCCCGGTTTGAGCCAAAAGATCGGCCCCCTCCATCGAAATGGGTATCCCTTCTATAGTTGCCGGATTTTCAACAGTAATTTCCGGCGATAAAGCCGCCAACAGTTCGGCGTCGGAATGGCTTTGCCGGGAATCAAAAGTGACCACAGCGGTTTGTCCCTGCAATTCAATTAAATTGAACTTGGTCCCGTTTTCCGCATCGGTCGTAACATAAGTTGCGCTAATTCCCATGGCCAAGGCCTGATCTATCGCGGCCTTAATTTGCTCCTTCACTTCCGGCCCCAATATGTCGGGGATAGAGATCGAAAAACTATCCCCTTCCATGACGATCACCGGAGAAGAAATACCCGCTTCTTTGGCGATGGCCCACAACCTTTCATAGATCTGCACTTGAATTTTATCTCTCAACTCGGCCGAGATCTGGCCTTCCACTTGGTCTAAATCAAAACTAACATTTACCCAGCTGGCATCGCGATGTAAACTAAGTAAATAGCGATTCAAAGAAATATAAGTAGCCGAGGTATAAATACCGTGGTCAAAAAGATCAGCCGTTGGGGCCGCCGGTAATACCGCCTCCGGCCCGGGGCTTACCAAATTTATTCCTTGAACGGTTGCTTCGTATGGGAAGAAGACTACGCCGCTGGGGCCGGCAAAAAATGGTCCGAAATTTTCGTTTAACCCCAGTTCACCTAAGTTAACAATTTCTCCGGAAGGAGATTGCCTGGTTATTTGAATATGGCCCTCGGACAAAGAAAGCAAGGTGTATTTATAGCCCAGATAAGATACCTCGGCCGTTCCCGGCAAATGCATTTGCTGGGCTATTCCAGCCCGATAATCAATTGTAGGGTCTATTGCATCCCGGTAGTAAATGATCGTCTCGCCCATTTGCAGCGGTCGTCCGTTGGACGTCGCCTGATGGGACGGTAATCTTGATTGATCGGCCATGTATAATTGGCCGTCCTTAAGGTAGATCATGAACGGCCTAATCCCGGCCCCAATATCCGGGATCCCCTCATGAATTTCGACGGTACTGTATTTATTGGATAAGGTGACGCTTTGACCGTCTGCCGCCATGGTGACGGAATAAAACCAAGTTGAATTGTAATAATAGATCATCGTTTGTCCCGGCTCTATGGGCACCCTGGGGGTTGAGGGTACCGCGCTGGCGGCTACCGGAGCCCACTGTTCGGCTCCGATCGGAGGTATCGCATCGGCGGTGATCCTTCCGCCCATTTGCAGGTCGTTCGGCCAGAGATTATTATCGATAATGTATTGGTTTATGGTCACCAAATCCTGCGCGCGGTCTCCGGTCATATTTATTTGGCCGTCGACAATGGCCTGTAAGACCTGGTTTTCGATCTGCGCAACTTGGGCACGGACCTGGGCCGCAGTGGCTGCATCCCCGACATAGCTGAACCCTGACCAAGCCAGGGTATAAAGTTCATAGTAGGAGCTGACCCCGTTTATGAATACATTCTGATAAGCCCCTTGAGAAGCCGCGCCGATCTGCCTTAGTCCCTCCAGTAATCGGTTGACGACAGTAAGTTCCTGGGCGGCGAAATTCGATTCCCCTACCCCGCCGGTCAACATCACATCGACATCGGTGATCTCAATGAATCCCCCCTCCGGATAGACCTTAAGCTTAATGCGGAAGCTGACCGGTTGGCCGTTCGGATGCGCTTCGATGACTATCTGCCCATCTTCGACGGCGACCGAGATCTGGTCTGGGGTATAGGTCGCGGCGATCTCCGCGGGGATAAGGGACATGTACCAGGGCTGGTTGTTGGGCCCAATATTCCTGATCCGGGTATAAAGGTCGTTAACCGAGGGAGTGCCGACGGGAGCAGCAGCCGGCTGCGGCGCCATAACCCCCTCCGGAGTCCCACTACGATAAAAGGGCCCTCCCCTCATCGCCCGGACATCCGCACTTCGGGGCGGCTCCCCGCTGAAGGGATCGGGATTGGTTGGGCGGGGATAGTTATCCGCCACCGGAGCAGGAGTGGAGGAACGAACCGTTGTTTCTATGGGGTGCTCTCTTGTAAATTCGTTTAGTTCTTGTGCAATAAGGGCTAATTGCCGGCCTTGGCTTTGTTTGGAGTTGCCCAGCCAAGAGATAACATTAATAAGTAATGCCCGATTTATCCTGGCCAAGCTTCCCACGAGAATTCGTTCTGTGCGGGGCGACTCCCGCCTTAATTCTTCGCCCACCTCCAGCGACTGAAGATAAGGAGCCCCCTGCGGCCCGTCGATAATAGTTATGCGGATCGAAAAGGATCGGCCGGCGCCGGGCTCAAAGCTGATCCGGCCGTCGGCATCGGAGTAAAGCTCAATTGTTCCGCGAGGAATGTTACTGCGATAATGAGTTATCAGGGTCAGGAGGTTATCCGGAGAGATCCCTTCTGCGCCATCCCGAAACATGGTTTCTGTGCCGCGATAGGGGCCGGCTTTTACTATCAGGTTGTCTCGGTTCGGATTATTCGGTTTGGCTTGTTCCACCAATTCCATCACAGCGTCCCGTCCGCGGGCAAAGGCCTCCAATATCACACCAAAACGATTATTCCTAAATTCCGGCCGAATCTCTAATATTTCCCCGTCAGCCGGCCGCCGGATCTCGCCGGTTGCCGCGGTTCCGGATAATCCAAGAAAGGTCTTATACGTTCCGTCGGGTTGGAGGATCCCCCTGGTCACCCGGGTAAGATCTACGTCTACCACTTGAGCGCTTTGGCCGTTCTCAAAAGTATGTTGGTAGGGCTGGTACTGGCCGGTCTCCTTTAAATATTCCAAAGTCCGGCGTCCCATCGCGGTGCTTTCGAGGTCGCTTACTTCGACGCGCAGAACCAGCGGTTCGGCATTCAGCGCCTCCAGGAACTGCCGGGTTGCGTTGGCCATCTGCTCTTCGCTGACATCCCCCGCCAGATAATACTCTTCCGAGCCGCCGCCATGCCGATAAAGGGTAATGCCCGTGCCTTCTAAAACTTGCGCCGCTTCAAGAACCCTGACTTCCAGCACCGCATCGATCATCAGGTCGCCCAAAGGTCCCAGAGAGCGGAAAGCGCCGATAGCGTTAAGGTCGATGACCGCCAGCTGTGTGCGCCCGCTTTCGAGAAGCAGGTTCAGGGCGTCGCCTTCGAGCGCCCGCACGTTTTCCGAGCCGCTGCGGTTTTCGGTCAAGCTGCCGATCGCGTCTTCCCGGTAAGCGGGGATCTCGCTCCCAACCAACCTTTCTTCAAGATTGAGGGTGCTTAATCTTTGGGGATCAAGGATCACCATTTGAAATAATCCATTACCGATCAACTGGGGAATGGTGTAGCGGGCATATTCCATTTCCGGGCGGTTCAGGTAATAGGTCTCTTCCCTAAGGCCGGCGAAGATCGCCTCAAAAGAATATTGCTGGGTGGCGTCGTATACCAACAATTCTTGGTTAAAGATCCGGGAGCGCCCTTCGGTGGCGGCGGTATAAGAGGCGGGGACGATCTCCGCTCTTCCATCACTATGACGGCGGAGGTAGGTGAAATCAACGCCGGCACGCAGTTTCCCTTCCAGGCTCCGCATGACCGCGGCGGCATCAACATTTTCGGGAAGCAATACGGCAAAGTTCGGTCCCTGCCGTACAATTTGGACCGGGGCGCCGATTGTTTCCTCCAGGATAGCTTTAACGCGCAGCAAATAGGCGTTTCCGGCCTCATGGCCCCAATGATCGTTGATCCATTTAACGCCCGAGAAATTGACCAGCAGCCAGCTGACGTTTTGGCCGTTCATCAATCCGGATTCGGTTAGGCCAATAAAGGCATCACTGCCTAATGATCCCGTGCGGTCCTGGGGATATAATGCTTGCGATTGGTCGATGGTATCGGCCGGTAAGGTGGGAGAGGTGGCCGCAGTAGCTCCACTAGAAGGGGTGTACGTATCCAAAGGATCGACAAAATCGGGTATTTCCGAAGAGGGCGCCTGGGCGGACGGCCGATCATTCGGTCTTACGACCGGCTGTCTTATCCCGGGGACCGGGGGTTGGTTATATGGATTTAGGGCTCTGGGCTCTGCCATTTGTTCCTCTTTTTGGGAATCTGACGCTAAATATTAATAGCGTCTTTTCTACTATATATATCGGTATTTAGAGGGGTAAACTTGTATTATACGCGGTCACTTTTTCAGGGCCTGTTATAAGTTAAAATGCATACCGACCTCTATGCCCAAAAGGCGAAGGGGCTCCAGGTCGACCCTCGGATTAAGGAATTCCGGCTTTAGACCCACCACCACCGCGCCCCCAACCTCCTCTTTTATTAAATTATCAATCGTCCCCCTGACCGAAACAAAAGGAAGGACCAAAAGGGAGGGGCATTCTTGGATCGATCCGTCGGCCAATCTGATTCGTAATGGGACCTGTTCCCGGGATATGCCCAGCGCCTCAAGGAAGCCCCTTTCAATTATCGTATCTTTAACGATAATGCCACGTGGCGTTCTTTTGGGGATCAAAGCTTCGGCGATCGAATAAACGACGCTTCTGCGGGCGCGGATTTCCGGGTCGGCTTCGCCTTCGCCGAAAGCAGTATCGCCGATGTAGATCAAACGATTATCCTGCAGTGCGGCCTGGACAATATCCATCAGCTCGAAAGGCAGGCAATCTTCCAGTTTTCTTGCTTTTTGAAAAACGTGGATCCTTTCTTGCGGGAAGTTGGGCCGGCGGACGTTTAAAGCGTCGTTTTCCGAAACCAAATAGATGAGGGCTTCGCGAATTAAGGCCTGAAATTCCTCAACGCTTTTGCATCTTATCAGTTTGTTTTTACTTACGCTTTGGGTAAGATATAATGCGCTCTCATACCTCCTCTGCATTTCGAGTTTGGTCAGAGTGGTTTTAGGGAGCGGCCTTATAAATCGTCTATCTACCGACCCTCTTCTTTCGGAAACGCCGCTAACCATTATTTTGATCCTCCAATAGAATTACTTACAAAAGATAATTTGCCAAAAGCAGTGGATTATTCGCAAAAAAGTTGGTCAAATCCCTGCCGATCATGGCTAAAAATTCCAGGTGGACAAAAGGATCCAGTTTCCGGGTGTCCTCGCGCCTCTGCTCGATCCGGCCGTCGGGATGGTGCAGTAAAATTTCCTGCTTTTGCTGCCAGGCCAAAACCAGGGAGCCGATCGGCTGTTCGCCTTCCCCCAAAGCCGCCACCGCCGCGGAGCGGTACCAGGTTCCCTTCCTTACCGCGGATAATCCCAGGTCATGTTGCTGGAGATTAACGGCATGCAGCACCGATCCGCCGGTCGAAAAGACCGCTTCTCTACCGTTGACATCCGGAACATAAAGGAGGCGCGCATTCACCGCTCCGCCGGCGACCCAAGCGGTCTCCGCCATATCCCGGAAATGTCCTTCCTCCCCGCTTCGATAGATGGCCAACAGGGCGGGATCGTTAAAAAGGCCTTTGATCTCAATTTTTAGCTTATAAAAGAGGGTGCGGCTATCCATGGTTGGATTTCGTCTGCAAAACTCATTATGTAACCCGGAGGTTAACCGGCGATATTCACGGCGCATTATCCCCCGCTCGTCCGTATGCCCTCCGATCGGAGGGAATT
Organism: Candidatus Saganbacteria bacterium; assembly: GCA_016223205.1. GTDB lineage: Bacteria > Margulisbacteria > WOR-1 > XYC2-FULL-46-14 > WPAF01 > JACRPM01. The sequence goes on along the minus strand of JACRPM010000008.1, from coordinate 42,096 downwards.
TGCTTTGCGGTTCGAGCAGGGGGCGTTCAAATTTTACGGTTGTCATCAATTGTATTTCGGGCTCATTTACCAAAAATTTCATGCTAAAATGATTTCGTGGATTTTAATAAACTCCGCTCCGAAATGGTCGAATTCCAGCTCAAGGAACGCGGTATAATCGATAAGCGCGTGCTGGACGCTTTCCGCAAGGTTCCTCGTCATTTGTTCGTCCCGGAAAATATGCAGGCCTCCGCGTATGATGATTTTGCCATGCCTATCGGCTCCGGCCAGACCATTTCCCAGCCCTATATGGTAGCCATCATGACGGAAAAGCTGGCGCTTAAAGGAGAAGAAAAGGTACTGGAAGTTGGCACCGGGTCCGGGTACCAGGCAGCTATACTCTGCGAACTGGCCGGATCGGTGATCTCTATCGAGCGGATCAAAACCCTATCCGATCAAGCGGAAAAGCTATTGAAAGATATGGACTACAAAAATATTAAATTCGTGGTGGGCGATGGAACGGAAGGCCATAAACCGGAAGCTCCCTACGACGGGATAATCGTGACCGCCGCCTGCCCCACCCCTCCCCCGCCATTGATCGACCAGCTGGCCGAGGGCGGACGGCTGGTACTGCCGGTGGGCGACCGTTATCTGCAGAATTTGACCATTATCCGGAAAATCAGGGGTAAAATCGAGGCCGAAACCTCTATCGGCTGTATGTTCGTGCCCCTGATAGGCCGGTGTGGTTAACAGAAAAAATGACATGAGAAATCAGGAAACCCGCGAATGAACTTCGCGGTTTCCTGATTAAAATCAATAGATTTAAGGAACCGCGACGTTTAGTCGCAGGTTCCGTCTTAGCACACTGTTTGCTGAGGAACCTAGGCCGGTTTGGTTTCGCCCCCAATTTATGATATACTGACAAGGTTATGGCCGAAGAACAGCTGGAAGGCACATTTATAGACAAAACCAAGGGCGCCTCGGGTGAATCCGAGGTAGAAGCCCTGATCGCCGGGGCTTTGGCGGAGCTTGAGACCGCACCCAGGGAAGAAAAGGCCGAGCGCGTGCTCAAGGCCACGCCATTACCCGCACAACCCGCTCCTCCGCCTGCCGCAGTGCCGGTTTCGACAGCTAAACCGCTAAAAAAGCCGGTTACCGTTAAGCCGGAAACCACCCCCGAACAGCAAAGCTACGAAGATACTTTTAAGAATTTCCGGGTCGGCGGCCTGGTAAAAGGCCGCATCGCCCGGCTGGACCAGGCGGGCGCCCTGGTGGACCTGGGATATAAATCCGACGGCCTCTTGGCGGCCGAAGACCTTCCCCCGGGAGCCAAAGTGGGCGATGAGATCAGCGCGGTGATAGAGAAGCTCGAGAGCAAAGAAGGTTATGTCCTGCTCTCCCGCGAAAGGGCGGAGCAGGAGATCAAATGGCAGGAGCTCAACGAGGCCTTGGCGAAAAAGACCCTTTTACAAGTAAAGGTGAGCTCCGCGGTGAAGGGAGGGCTGGTGGCCGATTTTCACGGCATCCGCGGCTTTATACCCGCCTCGCAGGTGGATAAAAAGCCCGAACAGCAATTGACCGATTTTATCGGGCAAACCCTGCCCATCAAGGTGATCGAAGTGAACCGCCGCCAGAGCAAGATCGTCTTTTCCCACCGGCGGGGATCGATGGAAGCCGAAAAATCCAAAGCCCACAAGATCTTCGATGAGCTGGAAGTGGGCCAGGTAAGGAAAGGCATCGTCTCCAGCTTAAAGAGCTTTGGGGCCTTTGTGGACCTGGGCGGAGTGGAGGGATTGATCCACCTAACCGAGCTTTCGTGGAAAAGGGTCCACCACCCCAGCGAGGTCTTAAAGGCCGGCCAGGAGCTAGAGGTCTTTGTGCTGGGAGTGGACAAAGTAAATCACAAGGTAGCGCTGGGGTTAAAGGAGCTCCAGCCCGATCCCTGGGCCACGGCCGCGGAAAAATATAAGACCGGCCAGATTGTCAAAGCTAAGGTCTTGCGGCTGGTCAAGTTCGGCGCGTTCCTGGAGATCGAAGAAGGGCTCGAAGGCCTTTGCCATATCTCGGAGCTTAGCAAAGAGAAAGTGGCAGATCCCGGGGACGTGGTCAAGCCGGGCGATATCGTGGAAGTAAAGATACTCCGCATCCTTCCCGAAGAGCAGAAGATCGGATTGAGCATCCGCGAGGTTGAGATCAAACGTGAAAAGGCGGAAGCCCAAGAACGCCGGGCCGAAGAGACCAAGGTCACCATCGCCGAGACGCTCGCGGAAAAGGAGCGGGCTCGGGCCGAGAAAGTTGCCGAGATCGCCGAGCTTACCGAAGACGAACAATCCCCCGAATGAAATTCATCGAAAAGCTGGATACCGCCGCCCGCCAAAACAAAAGCAAGCTGTGCGTGGGCTTGGACATCGACCTGGCCAAGCTCCCTAAAAAGTTCCTGGACCTCGAAGACCCGATCTTCAGTTTTAACCGCCGGCTGATCGAGAAAACCTCCGATCTGGTCTGTGCCTATAAGCCCAACATCGCTTTTTACGAGGCCCTGGGCATCTACGGCTTGCAGTCGCTAATCAAGACCATCGAATTCATCAATGAAGAATCGCAAGTGCCGGTGATCCTGGATGCCAAACGCGGGGATGTAGGCCATACCGCGCAGGCCTATGCCAAGGCCGCCTTTGAGATCTTTAAGGCCGACGCCGTCACGGTGAACCCTTACCTGGGGCACGATTCGCTGGAGCCCTTTTTAAATTACCGGGAGAAAGGCGTTTTTGTACTGTGCCTTACCAGCAACGCGGGCTTCCGCGATTTCCAGACCTCGATCTATCTGTCCGTGGCGCGGCATGTCAAAGAGTGGAACCATTTCGGCAACTGCGGGCTGGTGGTGGGCGCAACTTCGGCGGAAGAACTAAAGGACATCCAAAAGATCGTGGGAGATATGCCCATCTTGATACCGGGGGTGGGGGCGCAGGGAGGGGACCTTCAGCATTCGGTCCAAAACGGCGGCAAGCGCGCCATCATCAATGCTTCGCGCAGCGTGATCTACTCGCCGGATCCCCGGGCGGAAGCCGAAAAACTGCGCTCCGAGATCTACCGGTTCTCGTAGAGCGCCAACAAATTCATTACCCTTACCACTTCATCGGCCTCGAGGTTGAGGTGCCGGCCGAGGGCCTCTTTTAATATTTTAACGCCGGAGGAGCTCCCCTCTAATCCCATTATCAAGCCGGCCGCAGCCATAGCTAAGAGCTGTTTTTCGTCGCAGGCGGCATCCCGGCCCAGCTTAACTGCATTATAAGAGGACAAAAATGCCCGGGAAATATCCGCATCCAGGCCGGTCGGGACGATAGGTTTTCCTTGCCCGATCAGTTTCCCCAGTTCGATTAATATTTGTCCGGCAGCTTTTATCGTATCGTCCGTGATCTTTTCTTTGGCGGTAATTTCTCGGATTATTTTGGCGATCGACTCGACCGGAGAGGTTTCAGGAGCAGGTATTACGGCAGGTTCAGCGGCGATCACAACTTCCTTTTTTGGCTCTTCCTTTTTCTTTTCCGGTTCGTCCCATTCCCCGGACTTTTTTAGGATGTCGACGATCCTGATCATGCCCCTTCTTCCTTATAATCGGCGAGCACTTTCTTGATCAGGGGAAGGTCGATGCTTATGGCCTCTTCCCCGCTCCCCAAAAGCAGCGCCAGGTCGCAAAAGTTGTTGATCTTGCGGGGGATGCCCTGCGTGAACCGGTAGATCTCGGCAACGGCTTCTTCCTCAAACAGGTCTGACGACCCTCCCGCTACCGACAAGCGGTGGCGGATGTATTCCCCGGTCTCGTACTCATCGAGCGCCGTCAGGTGATACCTTAAGGCAAAGCGCTGTTCCAGCTGGGGCAGTTTTTTTATTTTCTCGTTGAGCTCCGGCTGGCCGATAAGGATCAGGGTAAGCAGAAAGCGGTCATTGAGCTGGAAGTTGAGCATCAGCCGGAACTCTTCGAGGCTGGCCGTGCGGGCGATGGCCTGGGCCTCATCGATTATGATCACGGCGTGCTTTCTTTGTCGGTTGATGCCCAGCAGGACCTCATTTAGGCGGTTGAAAGAAACCGCCTTGTTGGCCGAAGAAGGGACCTCCCCTCCCAGCTGGTGGATTATCTCCTTGATAAGTTGGGCGGGAGAAAGCATGGGGTTGAGCAGCAGGGCGGTCTCATATTCATCTTCTCCCAGTTTCTCCACCAGCACCCGGGTTAAGAGCGTTTTCCCGCTGCCGTATTCCCCGCTGATGAGCGCGGCGCCTTTTTTCTCCTTGATGACGTAGAACATGCGGGAAAGGGCTTCTTCGTGCCGCTTGGACCAAAAAATAAAACGGGGATCGGGGGTGTTCTCAAATGGTTTTTCGGTTAACTTCCAGTGCTCAAGATACATCTACTTCAAAGCCCGGGCCACGGTGTCCAGGACCTTTTCCGGGGTGAAGGGTTTTTCTATATAGCCGGTCAGGTTGAACTGGGTAAGGCTTTCCATGGTCTTTTCCGGCATCCCCTTGCCGGTCACAAAAATAATAGGGAGATCAGGATAAAGGGGTCGGACTTGTTTCAATATTTCGTAGCCGTCCAGCTTGGGCATTTCTATATCTAGCAGTACTGCGCCGTAGAGGTTCTCCTTTATCTTCTTGAGGGCCTCTTCACCGTCTATGGCCAGATCCACCTCGTAACCGCCGGCTTTTTTGAGGATGGCCTCCAAACTGGCGCGGATTATTTCTTCATCGTCCGCGACCAATATCTTCCTCAAACCGATCTTTTCATAGCTTTTAACGATCTCCGCCGTGATCTGGCCGGAGCCCTGTTCGATCGCCCGCTCTACCGCCCAATCACAGATCTTGAGCGCAGCCTTGAGCTTGCCGTGGGAAAGCGCGTGGATCTGGTCGATCGCCGAATCGGTAAAGGGGTCGATCCCCTTCCCCCCCACGCTTTCGATCCGGCCCCGGATGGCGGCCTTCAGCCCTTCCACCTCCAACCGGTCCGAGCTGGTGAAGATCTCCTTGAATATATCGAAAGTGAAGGGATTGTTCTTCCAACCTGCTTTGCCGCACCATTGGCTTTCCTGCTCTTTTTTGGTCAAAGGCGGGGGCGCGGAGGGAGCAACCACCGTGATCGCCGGCTGAACTCGCCAGCTTGTTAAAACCATGGCCAGGTAGAAGACCAGGGCAATTACAACCAGGACCGCTATGAGCGAGATCGCCCAGATCAGCAGATTTCTTCGGCCGGCTTCCTGTCTTTGTATTTCCAATTTTTGCTGGGTATCGGCCAGCAGTGAGCTGGCCTCCTCGTGATCGGGGGACAGATACAGCACGATGCGGAAATTGGCGGCGGCCGATGCCAGGTTCCCCCGGGTAAGGTTCCCTTTGCCGGCATCCAGATTTTTCTCGATCAAGATTTGCCGGGTGCGGGGAGACAGGTCGGGCGCGGGCGCCGCGGAGGGAGCGACGGTTACGGTTTTTTCAACCTGGCCGGTCTCTTTTACCACCTGTTCGGTTTTTAAGGTCTGCTGGATGGGCCGGGTGGGAGCGGCCTCAACCGTGGGTTTGCCCACCAGGGTGATCATGGCCAGCGCTCCAATTGTAAAGTTATCGGTTTGTCCCTCAAAGATATTGCCTTCGAGGTCCACGGCCTGGAGTTTGGCCGCATAGTCGCCGGCCTTAAAATTGATCGGCACTTGCCAGATGCCGCGCCAAACATTGGTGCGGCGCTGCTGGACTAAGCCGATCACCGTTCCATCCGGCATCAGCGCCGTGATCTGCGCGGTATCCACTGGGGCTTCGACTATCACCTGGACAAAATCTCCGGGCAGGTAGGTGCGGGCCGGGGTTCCGGGCAGAGGGGTGATCTGGGCCGCCGCAAGAGTTGCAGCCGCCATGATCAAGAGAAAAATTAATGCGAACCGGCCGAATAATTTAATCGTTATTCAGTCCTTCCTTTGAGCGCGTACCAGGGCGCGCCGATATATGACAAAGAAACATAGTGCGTCGCCAGCGCAGGGTCATTATAATACGCGTGATAGGCGTAATCAATCCGAAATCCTTTATAGCCGAGCGAAGTGCCGTAGGAAGGGTTCCAGCTGGCCAGGCCGGTGGACCCCGGATCGACGCTCTGGTCCGCTCCCGCCCTAAGCATCAGGTAATCGTTCGCTTCCCACTCGACCCCCAGGTGCGAGGTTACCGGACGGCCGGTCTGCTGGGGCAAGTCCGAATCGATCGCTATCACTACTTTGGGCAGGACGGTGGGCTTGATCGCCGCTCCGATCTTGACTAAACTGGCCAGCGATTCTTCGGCCCCCGCGCTTAAACGTATCACTCCGCCCATGGACACCGGCAGGATGTTCTGGCGGCAGAAACCCAAACTCAAATTAGGCGAAAGGATCACTTTCATGCCAAAATCAGCGCTCTGGCCGGTGGCGTATTGGTTCACCCCTCCGGTATAGCCGCGGTTGAAGATCTTATAATTGGCCCCTAAAAAAACATTGCGCCCGTAATTGAAGAACCTTCCCAAGGGAACACTGTAAGAGAAAAGCAGGAGGGAGTCGTAATAATCGGTGGGCGTCCCGGCAGTGGGGATATTATTGACCCCGGTGGTGATGTAGCCCACACCCACCGTGCCGTTTTGGGTGGGCACGGCGCCGCTCACTTCGCTGTAATAAACTTCGCCCAAGAGGTTGGTGAACATGGACATGGCCTGCGGCCCCTTGATGGCGGCCAATCCGGCGGGATTGATGAAGGGCGCGTCGGCGTCTTCCACTATGGCAACGTGAGCCCTTCCCATGCCGATGGGACGGGCTCCGCCTCCGATGGTCATGGCGTCGTCGGTGGAGCCGATCACCGCGGCCTGGGATAAATTACAAAAAACAAATAACAAAAAACAAACTATCGGAAAATATCTTTTCATTTTATCACCGCTATTTTGGTCTTGGCCAATTCCTTTACCTGCCCGCCGTCGGTCGCAACCACAGAAACGATATAGACCCCGAAGCTCACCTTGGATTTGAAGGCGGTCATGCCGTCCCAGACGATCTCATTTACCCCGGCCTGGCCGCCCGAGCCGCCGGAGGGCGCCGTCCATTCCCAGACCCTCTCCCCCCGTAGATTATAAACGAAGATCTTGATGTTGGCATCTTTGCTTAGGGTGTATTTGATGGTGGTCGTGCCGGTGGCCGGATTATAAGGATTCTGGGTACTGACCACGGCGCCGATCACCTGCAGGCCCGGGGCCTCGATCTTAAAGCCGCCAGACATTGTGGCAGCTTGGTTATCGTCGTTAGTGAGCGTCACGTCCCAGGCCCCCACCGTTTTCCCGGTAAGGTTGAGCCGGCAGCTGACCTTGGTCGAGGATTCGACCGCCACGCTGTCGGCCAGGATATCGCTTTCGCCGGTCTTAGAAAGCTTTACCGCTGCTCCGGAGCGAAAACCGGTCCCGGCCAGGTCGGTGATATTTACTGTTCCGTCATTATTGCCCTTGGCGGGGGTGATCGAGACGATCGCCGGCGCCGGATAGGTCACATTAAAGGCCGAAGGCAAACTGCCCGAGCGGCCGTCGGGATTGATGACCGTCACGTTCCACAGCCCGCCCGCCGCCCCCGTGATATTGAGGGTGCAGGTGATCTTGCTCGAGCTTACGACCGCCACACTGGTCGCGGAAATATCGGCCTGTCCGCTTTTAGACAACTTAACTGAAGCCCCTGATTGAAAATTGGCGCCCGAAAGATCGGTGATGGTCACTGCTCCGGTGTTCACCCCGGCTGCCGGGCTGATCGAGGTAACCACTGGGGAGAGGACCGGAACGACAGTAGAAAAATAAACGCTCCGCAGAAAGCCCTCACCGATAATAAAATTAGTTGAAGAGGGTGTGCCCTGCTGTCGCTCACGGGCCTTGCCTAACAATCTATAAGAAGCGGAACTACCGCTCGCCGCGCCGCTATCCAGAATTTCGGTCGTCATCCGGTAGCCGGCGCTGGATGATGCCCCGAAAGCCCCGGCTTGAACGGCAAACAGGAATACCAATGTTAAAACAAAGTTTTTCACTTAGTAGCTTACTATGACTAGCCCCGCTCCACCAGTTCCACCCGTCCCGGCGCTTTCGCTTCCGCCGCCACCACCGCCACCCGGCCGTGTGCCTGCGCCTCCGGCCGTGGAAGGATTAGAAGCATTAGCACCCGGACCGCCACCTCCGCCTGCCCCACCTTTTGGACTTCCGCCGCCGCCGCCACCACCACCGCCGTCGTTACCTTCTCCCGGACCGCCTGCTGCTCCGCTTAAATTAATCGTCCCGCCGGTAGCTGTTCCTCCAGCCCCACCACCGGTACCACCCACCGATCCTCCATTTCCCGTAAGGGTAGAGGCGCCGGCAAAACTGCTGGCGCTGCCGGCATTACCGGCTGTGCCGCCGGCTCCAATAGTCACCGTCACGTTACCGGTGACAGAGACCAACCCAGCACTATAACCACCGCCACCACCACCGCCACCACCCTGATTAGCCGCGCCACTTGTACCACCTCCGCCACCACCCCAAACTTCCACGTAGACCGTTGAAATATTGGCCGGTTTTGTCCAGGTTCCGCTGGTGGTAAAGACCTGAATGTTAGATGGGATGCCGGTAACGCCGGTAATCGTATTGCTGGCGCCGGAGATGGTCTTGTTGGTGAGGGTCTGGGTATCCGTATCGCCGACCACATTCCCGGTCACCCCGTGCACCCCCGCGCTATCCGCAATGTGAGTATCGATCTGCGCATGGGTATTGGTCCCGATGTTGGTCAGGTTGGTATGAGAAATTTGTCCGCCACCCGCCGCATTGGCATGGGTGTGGTTGGCGTTGGTGAAATTGGCAATGGTCGGAGTTGTCAGCGTCTTGTTCGCCAAAGTTTGGACGGCATTTAAGGTAACTACCGTGGCATCTACCGAAATGGTGCCGGTAGAGGTAATTGGATCGGGGGTGGCGGTGATGCCGGGTCCTGCGGAGATCGAAGTAACGGTCCCGGTTCCTCCGGCCGCACTCCAGCTGGGGACTCCAGCGCTTAATTTCAATACTTGTCCGTTCGATCCGGCCGGCAGTTTAGACAATGTGTTTGCCGCGGAGGCGTAAAGAATATCTCCGGTCGCGTATGAGGATTGATTGGTGCCGCCCCTCGCCTCGGTAAGCGTACCGGCCGTTATTTGGCTGGCATTCAAGGAGAGCGCCGCCTGGTGCTGGGTTACGTTGCTCTGCGCTACTCTGGCATCGGACAGGGTGCCCGAAGTCAGCGCCTGCGCCGCAATGGAATTGGTCGTGCCCAGGGTTTTATTGGTCAGGGCCTGCGCCGCGTTAAGTGTGACCACCGTCGCATCCACAGAGATGGTGCCGGTGGAGGTGATGGGATCGGGAGTGGCGGTGATTCCGGGTCCTGCGGAGATCGAAGTAACCGTTCCGGTCCCTCCGGCCGCACTCCAGCTGGGCACCCCGCCGCTAACTTTCAATACCTGGCCGGCAGTGCCGATCGGGAGCTTGGATAAGGTATTCGCGGCTGAAGAATAAAGAATATCACCGGTTGTGTAAGTTGATTGGCTCGTCCCTCCCCTCGCCTCGGCAAAAGTGCCCGTGGTTATCTTTGAGGCATCCAGATTGGGAATGGTCCCGGCTGAAAGAGAAATGGTATTGCTCGCATCCGAAATGGTCTTATTGGTTAAAGTTTGAGTTCCCGTTAAAGTGGCAACCGTTGAATCGATGGCAATAGTGCCGGTGGTGGTGACGGGGCCGCCCGTCAATCCGGTGCCGGTATCCACCTGGGTAACGGTTCCGGTCCCACCCGCCGTACCCCAGCTGGGAATCCCGCCGTTTACTTTCAACACCTGGCCGGTAGAGCCGACCGGGAGCTTGGATAAAGTATTGGTCGCCGAAGAATAAATAATATCTCCAGTGGCATAAGTGCTTTGTCCGGTGCCGCCATTGGTCGCGCTGACCGGGGTGGCCAGAGAGATCGTGCCGCTCGAAGTGATGGGCCCACCGGTCAAACCGGTTCCGGTGCCAACTGATGTGACGGTGCCGCCCGCGGTGCCGACCGCCGTGATGGTAACCAGCCCGGTGCCCGATCCTTCGTCCCCCGAAACCGAAACGCCGGAACCGGCGATGACTTGTTTAACGAATTGGCCGGAGGCGACGCTTAGGCGGGTGATCGAGCCGTTCTCAACGCCCTGGGCCGAGGCGGCCTTATAGGCATAGCCCACGCTCACGATCTGGGTGCGGGGAGAGAGAGTTTCTCCTCCCACCGTGATATCGATATAGCGGGTCGCGTTGTTAAAGACCGAAGAGGTCAAAGCTGTGGTGCCGCCCAGTATGACGCTAAAAACTCCCTGGCTGTCAGGCGTGACGGAGTGGCTTTCGGGGCCCCAGACCGCAGTGCCGGAGGTGGCCGCATCATAGATGCGGAATTCGATGGTCTTAGCGGTGGTTACGGGATTGCCCGAAGCGTCGGTCAACCTCCCTTCGTAGGAAATCCTTTCCGGAACGGAGCTTTGACCAATGGTAAAAAGACATAAAACCAGGATAGCGGCCAGTCCGAATTTTTTAACCAGCATTAACGATCCCCTCCCTTAAATTGAACCCCTTCCTTTCAAAATAATCGATCGCCGATATTATAACCGCTTGCCTCTGGGAAAGCGAGCGGAAACTGCGACCTCTATCCCCCCGCGGGGATTAAAGACGCCGACCACTTCCGCCCGCGCCGGCCGGCAGGCCGCCACGATATCATTTAATATCCGGTTCACCGCGTTCTCGTTGAAAATACCCACATTGCGGTAAGCCAGCATATACATCTTAAGGGATTTCAGCTCCAGACAAAGTTTCTTCGGTTCATATTTGATGGTGATCTTTCCAAAATCCGGCAATCCGGTCTTAGGACAGATCGAGGTGAACTCCGGGATCACGATTTCGACCTCATATTTCTTGAAATGATTGGGGAACGCCCCTATCCGCGGCAATTTCTCATCTAAACCCGCCTTTGCATGTTTCTCTGTATATTCCCTACTCATCCCTACTCCTCCCTCTTTTCCTTCAATTCCCCGCTAATAAGTGCTATCGGCAAAATCAAGGAGCCGCATATAGAGATCATGCGAACTAAACGGCCGATCGTGGCTTTTGACCTCGGCTATGATGTCGGCGGATTCTCCGATCTTTGAAAGAAGCTCCGCCCCGATAGCGCCGTGGTGCTTATGCACGTAGAACTTGCGATAGAAACTCGCGGACTTGTCCGCTTCCCCTTTTTTGGCTAGACCGTCGTAGAGTTTCGGTAAAAACCGATGCGCAATTACCAGAACCGACTTGTCAATGATAGATAATCGCTCTGCGGCCTTACCCACATCGTGCAGCAGCCCCAGCCGGATCAATTTCCTTTCTTCCACTCCCCTTACCCCTTTCCCCTCTTCCCGCATCTTCCTGGCAACGACCACCGCGTGCTTTTGTTCAAAGCCCGGCAGGGAAAAGAACAAGGCCGCTTCCTTGAGGTTGAGATATTGCCGGGCAAAATTGCGGTCTTCGTCATCCATGCCGGCGGCTATGGCGAACCAGAATTGTTTAAAGCGGTAAAGGAGCCTAGCGAGCATCGAGCGCCTTACGCAGGTTGGCGACCAACTTAATAGCTTTGGTAAATTGCTTTTGGGCGATCAGCTCCACCAGGGCGCTCCCCACTATCACGCCGTCCGCGCTCTTGGCTGCTTCCTTGGCCTGCGCGGGATTAGAGATGCCGAAACCGACCGCGATAGGTTTATCAGTAAATTTTCTAACCCGGTTCGCCAGATCGCCCAGATCACCGGATAACCTTCTCCTCGCCCCGGTTATTCCCATTACCGATACCAGATAGATAAATCCGGTCGAAGCCGACGCGATGCGTTTGATCCTTTCTTCGGTCGTCGTGGGCGCGATGAGGTAGATGTTATCGGCGGGCGACTCCTCCGGCGGCAGGTCCGGCACGATCACCCCGTCCACCCCGAACTTTTTGCAGTCATCATAGAATTTGGAGGCCCCGTATTTTTCTATAAGGTTGTCGCTCAACATAAAGATGATGGGGACCGCAGTTCTTTTTCTAATTTTCTTGACCAGGGAAAAAACCTGGGCCAGTGAAACCTTAATCGCCCGAGCGTGCGCGGCCTGGATAACAGGACCATCCGCCAGTGGATCGGAGAAGGGGATCCCGAGTTCAATGATGTCCGCCCCGGCCTCTTCCAGTTGATAGACTAATTTTTCGGTAACCGCCAGAGAGGGGTCGCCCGCCACGATGAAAGGGATCAGCGCTTTGCGCTTTTTAAACGCATCCGTTATCTTAGACAAGCTTGCGCGCCTCCTCCACATCTTTGTCCCCGCGGCCCGATAGGCAGACGATGACCGTTTGATCCTTCGACAATTTCATTTTTCTCAAGTGGGCGATGGCATGAGAAGATTCCAACGCCGGGATGATGCCTTCGGTTTCAGAAAGTATCTTAAATCCCCAAAGCGCGTCTTTATCGCTGGCGGTGACATAGCTGACTCTTTTCATATCTTTAAGATTGGCGTGCTCCGGCCCCACCGCCGAATAATCGAGCCCCGCCGAAATGGAATGGGTATCTTTGATCTGGCCGGTTGAGGTCTGCAAAACGTAGGTCCGGGCGCCGTGGAGCACTCCCGGCGTTCCCAAACACAGCGAAGCCGCCCCGGCGGCTTCCACTCCGATGATTTTTACCTCGGGATCGTCCAGGAACGGGAAGAATAATCCCAGGGCGTTACTGCCTCCCCCCACGCAGGCCAAAAGGTAATCCGGTTCTTTTTTCTCGAGATCGAAATGCTGTCCTTTGGCTTCTTTGCCGATCACCGATTGAAAATCGCGCACGATCGTGGGATAGGGATGCGGACCCACCACCGAACCCAAGCAATAAAAAGTATCGCGGGCGCTGCTCATCCAGTCGCGCAGGGCTTCGTTGATGGCGTCTTTCAGCGTGCGGCTGCCGGACTTGACCGTAACCACCTTGGCCCCCAGAAGCTGCATGCGGAAAACGTTGAGCGCCTGGCGTTTGACATCCACCTCTCCCATATAGACGACGCAAGGAAGGCCCAAAAGCGCGCAGCCGGTGGCGGTGGCAACGCCGTGCTGGCCGGCGCCGGTCTCGGCGATGATCCTTTTTTTGCCCATGCGTTTGGCCAGTAAAAGTTGTCCCAACACATTATTGATCTTGTGCGCCCCGGTATGGCAGAGGTCTTCGCGCTTAAGATATATTTTCCCTCCCAATCTTGCGGATAGATTTTGGGCCAAGAAAAGCGGCGTGGGACGGCCGGCGTAATGCTCAAGCTGCTGATCCAGTTCTTCTTTAAAGTCCTCCTGGTCCTTATATTTTAGGTAGGCGTCGGTCAATTCCTCAAGCGGAGAGACCAGCGTTTCGGGGACAAAGCGTCCGCCGAATTCTCCGAAATGGCCGTTCTTATCGGGCAACTCCATAAACATGGTCAAATTATAGCCCCTCGACTAACTCGGGGCAAGCAAAATGCGCTTGACAAATCTGCAAATGATTTTACAATGTGTGCAATGAAAGAAAAAGTCATGTACGGTTTCGGTCCGCACTTGATGCTGGACTGTTACGGCTGCAGCAAAGAGAAGCTCTCCGATATGGATATGATCTTCGATACTCTCGACAAGTTCCCCGCCAAGATCGGCATGCACAAGATCATGCCGCCCTATGTTTTTAAATATCACGGAGTGGTGCCGGACGAATGGGGAGTGTCGGGAGTGGTGCTTATCGCCGAAAGCCATCTCACCATCCACACTTTCCCGGACAAGGAGCACGCTTTCATCGACATTTTCTCTTGCAAGGATTTCGACACCAATTACGCCATCAATTACATGACCAATCTCTTCGAGGCTCGGGAGCACGAGATCCAGCTTAGCTCCCGCGGCTCCGAATTCCCCCGGGTCAAGGAAGAACGCAAGAACCTTTTTAAAGAACAGCGGGTCTATACCCACTAATTCATGGCATCCAAATATTTACGCTACCCCACCATACCCTTGAGGGTTGCCCCGCATAAGAAGATCGATCAGCTTTTGGATGAGATGATGTGTACCGGTTTCCAGGGAAAGTCGTTGGGCGAATGTTTTGCGGTGTGGAAGCAAATGCTCAACGAAAAGAAGATCACCATCTGGCTGGGGATCACCGGGGCCATCGTTCCGGCCGGCATGCGCCGGGCGCTGGCCTATCTTATCCGCCACCGGATGGTGGATGTAGTGGTCTCGACCGGCGCCCAGCTTTTCCATGACGCGGCGGAGGCCATGGGCATTAAGCATTATCGCGGCTCGCCCATGGTGGATGATTCGGCCCTGCTCAAGGAAGGCATCGACCGGTTCTATGACGTGCTGGTGCAGGAGAATCTGCAAAGAAAAGTCGACCGCGAGATCCAAAAATTCATCGAGACCCTCGATCCCGACTATCAGTATTCTTCCCGCGAGTTCCTCTGCCTTTTGGGCTGGCACCTGTCTAAGATCGCCAAAGACAAGGAATCCATCCTGGTCGAGGCGGCGCTCCATGGGGTGCCGGTTTTCGCGCCGGCGCTCAACGACAGCAGTATCGGTTATTCGTTCGTAATGGCGCGCCGCGGCATTCGGGACAAAAAAGGCGGCCAGGGATTTGAGCAGACCGGGAAAAAGACCTTCCGCTACATCGACCAGATGAAGGATACCGACGAGACCGTGCAGATCGCGGAGTGCTCGCCCAAATCCGGGGTGGTGTATCTGGGCGGAGGGGTGCCCAAGAACTTTATCCAGCAGACCGAGCTGTTGAATCTTATTTTAGGGAATGAACTGCCCGGCCACGAGTACGCCGTGCAATTGACCACCGACGCTCCCCACTGGGGAGGGCTTTCCGGCTGCTCCTTTTCCGAGGCGGTGAGCTGGGGCAAGATCAGCAGCCACGCCAAGATGGCCCAGTGCTTCTGCGATATCACCATCGGCCTGCCGCTTTTGGCCCACGGCTTGGCGGAGCACGAGAAGCTTGCAGAAAAACGTCCCAAGCCCGTCTTCGACTGGGGCAACGAGCACCTTAAGCTGGGTCATGAAGCCTAGTTCGACCTTCCTGGAGCTCGAGCCCGAATACGGACAATACAAAACCTCCAAATTCGTGGTCGTCCCCTGCCCTCACGAGGCCACGGTCAGCTATGGGGCCGGGACCAAAAAAGGTCCGCAGGCCATCTTGGACGCTTCGTTCTTCGTCGAGAATTTCGATGAAGAGCTCAAACAAGAAACTTACCGCAAGACCGGCATCCACACCCTCAAGCCGGTCCAATTAAATAAGCTTTCCGGGGTCATCGAAAAATCATTAAATGATAAAAAGATCCCCATCGTCTTAGGCGGCGAGCATTCCTTGAGCATCGAGGCGGTCAAGGCGGCCCAAAAGCATTATCCCCGGCTTTCGGTTTTGCAATTCGATGCCCACGCCGACCTGCGGGACGAGTACCACGGCGATAAAAAAAGCCACGCCTGCGCGATCAGGAGAATATTGGAGATCTGCCCGGTGGTGCAGGTGGGCATCCGCAACCTATCGGAAGAAGAATATCTTTTTGCCCAGAAGACCGGACAACTTGAGAAGATCCATTTTGCCGAACATCTGGATGTGGCAGAAAAAGTGGTCGCTCAACTGCACGAGCAGGTTTATATCACTTTTGACGTGGATGCCTTCGACCCCGCGGTGATGCCTTCGACCGGCACGCCCGAGCCGGGTGGGTTTTTCTGGTATGAAGCGCTGGATATCTTGCGCGAAGTTTGCCGGCTGAAAAAAGTTGTAGCCGCGGATTTTGTGGAGCTTTCTCCCATCAAGGGCTTTTCCGCCCCGGATTTCACCGTGGCCAAGCTGATCTATCGCTTAATGGGGTATTTGAGCAGATAATGATCTTATAAGTTATATTAATTTATTGCGGTTATACTCATTTTATGGTATAAGTGTGTATAAGTTGGTACAACTTTAGGAGGGTTCTTTATGGATCAAATTAAAAATCCATTCTCGCCAGGGGCCGGGTCCCCACCGCCCGAACTCGTTGGCCGCGATGATATTCTTAAAAAAGCTAAAATTTTGATTGGCAGAGTGCAACAAAAACGATCTGAAAAGAGTCTTCTTATGGTTGGTTTACGCGGCGTGGGAAAAACCGTTTTGCTCAATGAAATAGAACGCATTATCAAGGATGCCGGCTGCAATACTATAACACTTGAGGCCCATGAAGATAAATCACTGGCCGAACTTTTAACCCCTCATCTCCGTCGCCTATTGTTTGAATTAGATCGTATGGCAAATTTTAGCGAAAAAGTTCGCCGTGGACTTGGCGTTCTAAAAAGTTTTATTGGGGCGGTTAAAATCAAAATATCCGAAATCGAGTTTGGGTTGGATATCGAGCCGGAACGCGGAACGGCTGATAGCGGGGATTTGGAAGTTGATCTGGCAAGTCTCTTTATTGCCATTGCCGAAGCGGCTCAAGACCGAAAAACCGTTGTCGCCATTTTAATTGATGAAATTCAATATTTATCAGAGAAAGAATTGAGCGCCCTTATCATGGCCATGCATAAGATGCAGCAGCTTCAACTCCCATTAGTCTTGTTAGGCGCAGGTTTACCGATTTTAACAAGACTTGCCGGAGAATCAAAATCTTATGCTGAAAGGCTTTTTGAGTTCCCCGAGATCGGCGCGTTAAACTCCACCGACGCAACCAAGGCTCTTCAGGAGCCGGTTGTTCGCGTTGGGGTTAAATTTACTAAAGATGCGATTAACCAGATCATCAAATTAACGCATGGCTATCCTTATTTTATCCAAGAATGGGGATATCAATCATGGAATCATGCGGAAAAATCCCCTATTTCTCTCGATGATGTGCAGGGCGCGACAAAAACAGTAATCAAACGATTGGATGAAAATTTTTTCAGGGTTCGTTTTGACCGACTTACACCAAGGGAAAAAGAATATCTTAGGGCCATGGCACATCTCGGCCCTGGAGCCCATCGGTCAAGTGATGTTGCCGAGGTTCTCGGAGTTAAGCTTAACAGCCTAGGCCCGATGCGAGCGAAATTAATCAGCAAGGGAATGATTTATAGCCCTGCTTATGGAGAAATGGCTTTTACGGTTCCCCTCTTTGATGAGTTCATGTGCAGAGTTATTCCGGATTTCCAGCCTAAAAAGTAATTAAAGGAACCGCCCCGCCTAGGCGGGGCGGGTTCCGAGCGCTTTAGATAACCGGACCAAAACCTTTTCCCTCCCCAAAACCTCCAAAACATCATACATCGGCGGGGTTTCGGTGCGGCCCGAAACGGCGGCACGGCAGGGATGGATCACCACCCCCAACTTGACTTTAAGCTCCTCCGCCAGCGCTTTGAAGACCTTTTCGATCTCTTCTTTCTTGAAGGGCTCAACTTTGGCCAAATGATCCCTCAAGGCAGATAGGATCTGCGGAGCTTGAGGCGCTTTTAAATATTTCGTCACCGCTTTTTCTTCGAACTCAAAATCATCTTTGAAGAAGTAGGCGGTCAAAGGCACGATCTCGGGGATAAGTTTGAGGCGGTCGAGAAAAAGTTTAACCACCCGGCTGATATGCTCCACATCGTGATCGCCGTAGGCCTCGATCAAGAGCGGCTCGCACAGGTCCACGATGCGCTCCGGCAGCGCGCTGCGGATATAATGTCCGTTGAGCCATTTGAGCTTCTCCACATCAAAGACCGCCGGGGTTTTACCCACCCCTTCGAGGCGGAACAGTTCGATCAGCTCCGCGCGGGAAAATATTTCCTGGTCCTTGTGCCCCCACCCCAGTTTGGCGATATAGTTTAAGACCGCCTCGGGCAGGTATCCCAGGTCGCGGTATTCGACCACCGACGCGGCTCCGTGTCGTTTGGAGAGCCGGGCTTTGTCGGGGCCCAAGATCATGGGGATGTGGGCAAAGCAGGGAAGCAACCAGCCCAGGGCTTGATAGAGCACGATCTGGCGGGGGGTGTTGCTCAAATGGTCGTCCCCGCGGATCACATGGGTGATCTCCATCAGGTGGTCGTCGACCACCGCCGCGAAATTATAGGTGGGAAAACCGTCGGATTTGATGATGATGAAATCATCCAGCAGGTCGTTGTCAAATTCCACTTTTCCCCGGATGAGGTCGGCCACCTCGGTCCTGGCCCCCGCC
This sequence comes from Candidatus Saganbacteria bacterium, assembly GCA_016223205.1. Taxonomy (GTDB): domain Bacteria; phylum Margulisbacteria; class WOR-1; order XYC2-FULL-46-14; family WPAF01; genus JACRPM01. Next base: position 23,957 of record JACRPM010000008.1, on the reverse strand, counting down.
GGCATCTTGAACCTGATCACCATGGGGCTAGCGGCGGATTGGTTGCGAATGATCTCCGCGGAAGACAATTTGCGGCAGGAGGCGTCGTAACGGGGCGCCTCTTTGCGGGCTTCGGCCTGCTTCCGTTTTTCGGCGAGGGTTTCGGGCGAGCAAAAACAATAATAGGCCTTATCTTCTTTGGTGAGCTGTTCGGCATATTGGCGATAGAGCTCCAGCCGTTCGGTCTGGAAATAGGGACCAAAGGGGCCGTCCACCTGCGGGCCCTCGTCCCAATCCAGCCCCAGCCATTCCATCCCATGCAGGATGGTGCGCACCGCATCGATGGTGGAGCGGGTGCGGTCGGTATCTTCGATCCTTAATATGAACTTGCCCTTCATATGCCGGGCGAAAAGCCAATTAAAAAGCGCGGTGCGCGCCCCGCCGATGTGCAGGGCGCCGGTGGGGCTGGGAGCGAACCTGACCCTTACCGACATTTACTCGGCCTCCCGTGATAGGACGATGTAATTGATATCTTCCGGATAGACCATGCCCAATTTTTGGGCGGAACCGTCCAAAAGCTCCAGCGATTCCCTCCCGGCCAGCACGCTTTGCGTATAACGGTTCTTTTGATAAATTTCCATAAATTTCATCTTGAGATCGGTCAACTCGTACTTAAGCGACACGCTCTGGGCAAAAAAGAAGAGATGGATAAAGGCCAAAAGCACGACGACCAGAGCCGGCCATATGAACCTTCTCAAATCTTTTCCGCCCCCCTCAACTTGGCGCTTCTGGCCCGCGGATTGGCCTCAATCTCCGCCGCTTCCGCGACCATCGGTCTCTTGGTAAGTATTTTAAGTATACCAGATTTTTCCAGGTCCCGGAAAAACCATTTGACCATCCGATCTTCGAGGGAATGATAAGAGATGACGATTAGCCGCCCTCCGGGCTTCAAGATCTGGGGAGAAACGGAGAGCGCCTTTTTCAGGTTTTCCAACTCCGAATTCACCGCAATGCGCAGGGCCTGGAAAACGCGGGTCACCGATTCCCTTTTTCTCCAGGTGGGTATGGCCTTTTCGACTATCTCCTTCAATCGGCCGGTGGTCTTTATGTGTCCCGAGGCTAAACGCCTCGGTTCAGTCGCAGGTTCGCGATAGTCCACTATAGCTTTAGCTATCCTTTTGGCAAACCTTTCCTCCGCGTATTCTGTGAAGATCCGCGCCAATTCCTCCTCCGGCCACTTATTTACGATCTCCTCTGCAGTAAGCGCTTGGCCCTGGTCCATCCGCATGTCCAGCGGCCCGTCGAACCTTATCGAAAACCCCCGCTTGGCTTCATCTATTTGATAGGAAGAAACCCCCAGATCGAACAGTATGCCGTCCACCGGCTCAGTGATTATCTTTTCGATATTTGAAAAATTATCCCGGATCACCCTGATCCCCGGACCATGCCTGCCGGCAGGCAGGTAACCCGATAACCTTTCCCGCGCTGCTGTTATCGCTTCTTCGTCTCGATCGATGCCCAAAACCCGGGCTCCGGATTTTAATATGCCTTCCGCATGCCCGCCCCACCCAAGGGTGCAATCGACAAAAATTCTCCCGGGTTTTGGGCCCAAGAGCCGCAGAGTTTCTTGAAGCAGCGCGGGAACATGCATGATATAATGATTATAACATGCTGTTAGATGAGATCGTCTCCGACAAGCAGGCCGAGGTCAAGCGCCTCATCGACCAGTTTAAGTTCATCAAGCTGGCCAACCTGGCCGATGCTTTTCCGCCGATCAGGGATTTTAAGGCCGCTATCTCCCGTCCCGGTAAAATGTCGCTCATCGCCGAACTCAAAAAGGCCTCTCCCTCCGCCGGGCTGATCCGCGAATCCTATGAGCCGATCGGGCTGGCTAAAAATTACGAGGATGCCGGCGCCGCGGCGCTTTCGGTCTTGACCGACCTTAAATTCTTCCAGGGCCTTTTGGGACATTTAAAATCCGCCAAGGAATCAACCCATATCCCCATCTTAAGAAAGGATTTTATCCTGGACGAATTGCAGGTCATCGAGTCGCGGCTGGCCGGGGCGGACGCCGTGCTTTTGATCGTCAGGATATTAAATGACGAACAGCTTAAAACGCTTTTGGCAAAAGCCCGGGAGCTTAAGTTGGCCTCTGTGGTTGAATGCCACAACGAAGCCGAAGTGGAGCGGGCTTTGAAGGCCGATTCCGAGATCATAGGCATTAACAACCGCGACCTGGATACCCTAAAGGTGGATTTTAACCTCTCCCTTAATTTGCCGGGTAAATTCCCCGAACTTAAAAAGAAGGTCCTGGTCTCGGAAAGCGGCATTAGTTCGGCCTCCCAGATAAAAGAGCTGAAAGCCGCGGGGTTCTCCGCGGCTTTGATCGGCGAAGCGCTCTTAAGATCCCCCGATCCCTCCGCCAAGATCCGCGAACTTTTCATTGCATAAATTTTAAATTGCAGATAGAATATCCCCAATATGGACAAACCCCGGGTCTTGATAATTGAAGACGAGCCCGACATGCGGGAGACCATCGCCGAGGTCATTAGGGACGAATATGTCCCGGTCTTGGCGAAGGATGGATGCACCGGCCTCGACTTTTTGAAAAAAGGCGGCATCGATGTAGTGCTCCTTGACATTCGCCTGCCGGATATCAACGGGCTCGAAGTGCTGGCCGAGGCCAAGAAGAATGACGGCAATATCGAAGTGATCATGGTGACCGCTTATCCGGACGTGCGCAACGCGGTGGAAGCCACCAAGCTGGGGGCCTTCGATTACATCAGCAAGCCCTTCCACAACCAGGACCTGTTGCACACCCTCCGGCGGGCGCACGCCAACCTCGTGAACCACCGGGAGATAGAACGGCTTAAGGCCATCGTGCGCATGACCCTGGATAAGATCGTGCAAAAAGAGAAGGATTACAATTTCATCATCCAGAACGCCCGCTCCTCCGGCAAGGCCGTACCGGTAGAGGACCTGGAAGAGCTGTGGAGCTTGCTTTTGACCTATAAAGAAGAATTGATGATGGTCACCGAGGGCTTTGAGCGGCGGGAAACTATTTTTGAGAAATTCAAGCCCATCACTTCACGCCCCAACCAGATGCTCGAAGGCCCTCCTCAATAAGCCGGCAGTTTTATTGTAAAGACCGCGCCCTTACCCGGCTCCGATACCACGCTGATCTCGCCTTTGTGCTCTTCAACTATTCTTCGGGAGATGGCCAGCCCTAGGCCTGTGCCGGCCGCTCGCGTGGTGAAGAAGGGATCAAAGATCTTGCTCAAATTCTCCGGAGCGATCCCCGGCCCGGTATCGGAGATGGTAGCCGCGACCCACCCGTTGGAGGTTGAAGTTGTTATCCGCATTTCTCCGCCGGCGCCCATGGATTGGACGGCGTTCAGCATTATATTTAAGAACACCTGCGACAGCTGGCTGAAGTCCCCCATGATCTCCAGGTCCTTGAGGTCTTTTACGATCTTGATGTCGCGCCGGGCGGCTTCGCCGTCCACCAGGTCGATGGTGTCTTGCAAGACCTGGCAGATATTGATCTTCTGGGTCATATGCTTTTCGGGCTTGGCAAAAAAGAGCAGGCGGTTGATGAGCCCCACGATGCGCTCGATGTGGCGCGGCAAGACCTCGCTTAGGTTCTTTAAAAACTCCTTGTCGTCCAGTTTGTCCGGCAATAGCTCCAGCTTGGATTGGATCACCGCCAAAGGATTGCGGATCTCGTGGGTAACCCCGGCGGCCAGGGTGCCCAAAGATGAGAGCCGGGAAGAGATCTCCATCTGGGCGCGAGCTTTTTCCACCTCGGCCTTAAGGTCTTCGTACGCCCCGGCTCGCTCCAGGGCGGCCCCGATCTGGTTGGAGATGCTCTTTAGCAGGTGAATGTCTTCGTCGGTAAATTCTTCCTGGCTTAGCTTATCGCCAAACGCCAATACCCCCAATAATTTATTCCTGAAATAACAGGGGATCAGCAGTTTGGCGCCGGTCTCATCAAAGGCGCGGTCCAGCCTTTCCGACCCTTCAAAGCCCTTTTCGATCACTGTTTTGACCTCGGAAAAATATTCAAAGATGAAACTTCCCTTAGGGATGGTTTCCGGAGTGGCTTTCTTTTCGATAAGATCCCAGGCGTAGAAATCCCCGGTTTTGCCGTCCCTCGGAATAAAGAGGCGGGGCCGGCCGACTTCTAAGTTGTTGATGAAGGCATCGTTTAGATAGGTTAAAAGCTCATCGAATCCGGCGCTGTTGGCCAGGTCGGCGCCGATATGTTCGAGTTCATAATAATAGTCATATTTACCGCGTAAAAAAAGCTTATCGGTTGAGGTCTGGATGGCCAGGCGGGTAGGCGTGGCGGATTCCACCCCCAGGATGCCGAAAGCAATGGTAAAGGCGATGAACAGCCAGTCCGGCTTCATCGAGATGAAATTAAAATAAAATAAAATAATACTGGTGTAGACACCCGAGAAGAAAAGATAGGTTATTAGCCGGGCGGAGGTTTTGGAGATAACGACTGGAATATCCAGGAGGCGTTGTTTAACGATCGAATAAGTGATCAATCCGCCAAATATCACGTTCGTGAAACTCCAGATAGGAAACCCGCCCAAAATCGTTTTTCCTAATAAAGTCGGGACCACCGACAAGGCCCCGACATAATAAAGAAAAGAGGAAACGAGAAGGTAAAGGCTTTGTTCCCGTTTTCGGCCGATCGAGGAAAAATAATTCGCCAGCAACAGATAATAGCCATAGAAAGAAGAGACCACTACAAATAAAACAAAGGAGGGGAAAATTACGCCCGGATGAGGGTGCCCGACGAATCCATATTTTAATTTGATCACAGAATCAAATAACTGGTTGGTATAGGCCAGGGATAAGTAGATCAGGGACAGGCCAAAAGCAATAATGGGGGTGAAAAGCTTGCGCCTTTTTCCTTCGGTGAAAATATAAATGAAAATTATGAATCCCGAAGGAATAAAAACTACCCCGGTGCTCATCACCTTTAACCAGACCATAGCCATATCAAAGGAGGCGGTATTGACCAGTCCTGCGATCCCGATCGACCAAAGAGCCAAGATAAACAGATAAAAAGAAAAGGCATGATTTAGGCGAGAACCCCTATTGACTGCGGTAACAAATATTCCCAGCAAAAGCAGGGCTACAGCCGCCGCTAAGGAGGAGATGAGCAATAAGCTTTCCATAAATCCTTATGCCCCCAACTTTTTTAATATGATTATCGAATTCTTGGAGCCGAAACCGATCGAATTACATACGATATTCCGCAATTTTTTCTCTCTGCCTTTGTTGGGAATATAATCCAGGTCGCATTCCGGGTCGGGATTTTCGTAGTTGATGGTCGGGGTTAAAAAGTTGTTTTCCATGCTTAAGGCCGACAGCACGATACCCGCCGCGCCGCTGGCCCCTTGAGGGTGCCCGATCATCGACTTGAAAGAACTGGCAGGAATAGAATACGCCTGGTCGCCAAAACACAATTTTATCCCGGTCGATTCGGTTTTATCGTTCAAAACGGTCGAGGTCCCATGCAGGCTTATGTAATCCACGTCTCCCTGGTTGGTTTGCGCGTCCTGGAGCGCCAGCTTTATGGCGCGGCAGAGTTCGCGTCCGGTCGGTTCGGGGGCAGTTTTATGATAAGCGTCACAGGTCGCGCCGTAGCCCGCCACTTCGCCATAGATCTTGGCTCCCCGCTTGCGGGCGTGTTCCAGCTCCTCCATGACAAAGACCCATCCCCCTTCCCCCATTACGAATCCGTCGCGATCGATATTGAACGGCCGAGAAGCCCGTTTGGGATCGTGATTCCATTTGGTGGAAACCGCCCCGCATCGGGCGAACGAGCCCACGATAGCGGGCGTGATGCAGGCCTCGGACCCCCCGGAGATCAAAATATCGCTCATGCCGGAGCGGATATAATTCAGCGCGTATCCCACCGCGTCATTGGCGCTGGTACAGCCGGTCGAAACCACCACACTGATGCCTCGGATCCCAAAAAATAATGAGATATCGCTGGAGGTCATGCCCACAAAAGTGCCGGTGGTGGTAAAGGGGCTCATTTTCCTGATGCCGTCTTCATAGAGCATTTTTATCTGTTGCTCGGCGAAACCCAATCCTCCGGCCGCGGTGCCGAAGATAATACCTATTTCTTCGCTCTCCTTATCTGATAACTTTTTAGGATTGAAACCGGCATCCAACAACGCTTCCTGGGTCGCGGCAATGGCATAAGGGGTTTGACGATGGCAGCGCTTCACCTCTTGCACTTCGATGTGATCCGCGGGATTGAAGTTCTTGATTTCTGCCGCAACCTGCGAAGGGTAAGGAGAAGGATCGTATAGCGTTATGCGATCAACATAATTCTTCCCCTGGCTCATCCCGTCCCAAAAGGCCTTTTTCCCCACGCCCGTGGCCGCGACCACTCCCATGCCGGTGATAACCACTTTTCTTTCTTTCGTCATAGTTTTTATTCTATATTTTCCACCCCTCAAGTTCAAGCGGCAATTCGTAAGGTTATCCGGTGAGCCGGGGTGAAACCGGCAGGCAGGTAATGTAGGAAGTAGCAGCGAAATGATAGCGAAATGCTTATATTAGTGGGCTGGTTGTTTGAGATGCTCGTCTATTTTCTTGTCCAGTTCCCTGATATCGTAATGCGCCGCGCGCACGCTGGTGTCCAGGGTTTTGATTTGGAATTTAATATCTCCAATTTCTTTTTTTAGATTGCTTTCAACCTGGCCCAATTTTTCTTTAACCTGGCCAAGCTCACCCTTCACCTGACCAAGCTCATCTTTAACCTGACCAAGCCCTTCTTTAACGCCATTCACTTCCATTAGGATCTCTTTCTGTCCGTCTACGATAAGTTTTTCGATTCGATCTAAATTTGATTTTTCCGCCATTGAAATTGCCCCCTGTTTAATGAGGCCGTTATTATAGCATAATTCCGCTACGCGCAATACCCACCCCTCAAGTTCAAGCGGCAATTGGGCGGGTTATCCGGTGAGCCGGGAATCGGGGACGGGGGATCGGGATACCGGGATATCAGGGACGGAACAAGAACGTTTGTGGATTTCTGGGCTCCCATCCCTGATCCCCGGATTCCCTAATCTCCTGTCCCGGATCACCAAATAACCGGATCGCCGAAACTAATCATGGGCAGCCCTGGCCTCGTAGTTAAAAGCAAAGAAATAATTATGCCAGCTCTCGTCCGTAGAACGATAGGTGTTGTCAAAAACAAGATAATCCGTCAGCGATTCCCTTACCCGCGCCAATTCTTTCAAGCGGGGATAACTAGATTTTTGGGCCAGCGAAAGATCCAATAATTCCAGGGCCCTATCAAATGCCATTCGGCTATATTCCCGGTTGTTCTTCTTACGCCAATTTATCGCCCGTTCGACTTCGCTGCCGATATTTGCCAGCTGTTCCGCAAGGGTCAACTTGCCCCACCCGCCGGCCGCCATTTCTTTATGTTGAAAACTCATCTGGCGATCAATTCCCTCACGATCTTAACGATTTTATCCCTTACTTTCGGATCTTCGATCCCCCGGGTGCGATTTCCCACGGCCGGCTTTAAATTGATCATTGAATCATACTCTATCCATTCGGGATCGTTCAGTTCGGGATAAATATTGATCCCCCATAGGTCGGCCGGTTTTGAGCCGTTTTCAAGCAGTAAGGCCTCTTCGTCCGCGTGCAATTCCGCATCAACCGCCATGATCCCTCTTTCAACATCGATCACGGCTTTGACCAGATTGCCGAATTTACTTTGTGCCATTTGACGAAGTTCCGCCAGTGGTATTTTATCGCGAACAATTTTCATAATGCTATTATATCACTCAAGCAAAGTCCTTGCCCCCCACTTCCCGAAAAGCTATAATCAAGCCGTTATGCGCCTCACCCTGTGTTCCGTGTTCTGTGTTCTATGTTCCGTGCTCTCCATTCCCGCCTTCCCTATGGGCCTGGCCCCTCCTGTGCCCACCCCCGAAGCCGGCACCCCCACCTTGGAATTTGTCCGCTCTTACGGTTTTGCCGGGTCGGGTGACGGGCAATTCTATTTCCCGCAAGATGTATATGTAAGCGTGATCGGCGACATCTCGACCGGCCTCAACAACCTGTTCGTGGCCGATACCGGCAATAACCGCATCGAACGGCTGGATGAGGACGGCTCCTTCATTTACCAGTTCGGCCGCTTCGGGTCCGATCCCGGCAAGTTCAATACTCCGGCCGGCATCGCGGTCGATTTTAATCTCTATGTCTACGTGGCCGACCAAGAGAACCATCGCCTCCAGAAACTGGACATCCGCGGGAACCCCCTGAACCAGTGGGGCTCCTACGGCAAGGAGAACGGCCAGTTCATCTATCCGCGGGGAGTGGCGCTCGATCCGACCGGCAAGATCTACGTGGCCGATTCGGGCAACGACCGCATCCAGAAGTTCGACGGGGACGGTAATTTTATAAGTTTGGTGGGGGGCTTCGGGATGGGGGACGGCTTTTTTGATAATCCGCAAGATGTGGCGCTCGACCGCGAGCGGAACTTATATGTGGCCGATACCGGGAACCATCGCATCCAAAAGATCGATGAGTTCGGGAGACCGATATTTTCATTCGGCGGCATGGGCAAGGGGGAGGGGCAGTTCTTTAAGCCCCAGGGCGTGGCGGTGGACGTAAAATACATCTATGTGGCCGATACCGGCAATAACCGTATCCAGGTCTTCGACCGCCAGGGAAGGTTCCGTTCGTCCTATGGACAGAAGGGTTATCTGGGCGGGAATCTGAACGGACCGATCGGCATCTGCCTGGGCAAATCCGGCCAGATCTTTGTGGCCGACACCCAGAATCATCGAATTCAGCAGTTTAAGCTCGTCTATCGATGACCGCCCGCGGTCTTTTCCTATTTTCAATTTTCTATTTTCTGCTTTCTATTTTCGCCTTCGCCGCTCTCCGCGACCAGCCCTATGAGCCCGAATACACAACTCCGGAATTCACCATAAACTTTCAGCCCTCTTATCCGCTGGTGGTCGGAGAAGATGCCGTAATCAACATCAAGACCCCGCTTTTGGCGGAAAATGTTTATGTCGATCTGCCCGACGGGAAACGCCTCAAGCTCCAAAAGAGAGAGGATCTCTGGACCGGCCGGTTCAAGGTCGAGGAGTCGGCCCGCGAGGGCTGGCAGGTCCTGGATATAACTATTCAGCATAAGGTCCCGGCCGGATACGAAACTTTTGCCGACCGCCTGCTGGGTTTTTTGGGAAGGCCTCCCACCGCCAGATATCGCACCGATTCTCTGACCAGGAGAATTTTCTTTAGGGCTTTTAAGCCCATCCCTTCGGTCCTTCCTTCTCCCTCCCCCTATCCCTTTCTTTATCCTGCCATCCCCACCCGGGAAACGATGGGCTTGGAGATCTATCCCCGGGCCGAAACCGTGACCCCCGAGGCCCGGCCCTTGATCATCCGGGGCAGCCGGCTTTTTTCTTTTTCCAGTAAAAGCATTGAGGGAACCAGGGAGGGCTATCTGCCCGGTGCCGCCCGGGAAGAGTCCTTGCGCATCAATGTTTCGGGAAAAACGCAGGATACCGAGATCGAGGCGAACTTCTTTTCGACCAGCAGCATCGGCACCACCCTGATCTCCAGCCGCGAAGAAAAGGTCTCGATCCTGCTTAAGCACGCCTCGACCGAGGCCTACTTTGGCGATTACACCGCCGATCTTAATGAAGTCGAATTCGCTAAATTGACCAGACGGCTATCCGGAGTAAAACTTTCCGGTGATTATGATAAATGGAGCTTCAAAGCCCTGGCCTCCAATCCCCAGGGCCAGTCGCGCCTGGCCAAGATGTATGGGGACGGCACGCAGGGCCCTTATAACCTGGGTTCCTCGCCGGTGGTGATCGACAGCGAAAGAGTGCGGTTAGATGGGAAACTGCAAAAACGCGGCGACGATTATACCATCGATTACAACGCCGGGGCCATCACCTTTAACAACCGCAGCATCATTAATATCTCGATAATAGAGGTGACTTACGATTACCGGCAGACCCTCTACCAGCACTATACCTATGCTCTGCGCGGGACCGCCAAGGCAAATCCCAATCTTTCCCTGGGCGCCACCTGGATCGACGATTCCGACACCACCTCGGGCGCGGCGGATATTTTTTCAAGCCAGGTCAGCGGGACGGTCGAGCCCCAGAGCCATTATGTGATAGGAGTGGACGGGTCCTATCTGGCGGGGGATCTCCTCTCATTGAACGGGGAACTCGCCTATTCGGAAAAAAAGCTGAACCTCCTGGCGGCAGATCCGGACCGATCGATCGGCAAGGCGGGGAAATTCGGGGTTGCTTCGTCGCTCGGACCTTGGGGGTTTAGGGGCGCGTGGAAAAAAGTGGGGGCCCAATTTGAGCCGGTGGCCGAGGCCGCTCCCCGGCAGGATGTTTTAGAATATTCCGGCCTTTTAAGTTTCCGTCCCAATGAACTTTTTTTGGCTTCCGGCAGCTATGACCACAACAAATATGCGCAGAGCGGGACCGAGTTTAAAAATATCAACCGCAACGCCAAAGCCCGCCTTACCTTTGCCCGCTGGCCTTCCCTGGAATATGTATTCGATGAACGGGAAGAGAGCAACGATTACGTGACCGCCGCTTTTTTCAACCGCCTCACCACCCGGAACTCGGGTGAACTGCTCCACAAGATCGGGAGAATTAATCTATCCGCTAAAACCGCGATGGAAAAACGGCTGGTGCGCTCGCCATCGGACGAAGCTACCACCTTCCGCACCGTTGCCTTGGGCGCCTCCCTCGGCGAGACGCAGAACTTTTCTGCCGCCGGCAATTATGAATTCAAAGAGACCGAACTGCCTTCCGGGAACCGCTTTCCGACCAAGACCTACAACCTCGACCTCTCGCTTACACCCGTCAGGGAATATCTGCTTTCGGCCATCATAAACTATATCGATGACGCGCAAGCAGGCGTTTCCAACTCGACCGACTTGACCTTCCGGGCAGACCCGGCCGATAAGGTCAAAACCGACGGAAAATACACGATCAGCGCGCTGACCGAGCCCTTTGGCCTGACTTCGGAAGCCGTGACCAAACAGACCGGATCAATTCGGCTGGAGCTGCGCCCCACCCCGCCCTTGCGCCTGCGCTATTACTATAAGCCGAACTATACCGTCCTAAACCGCACCCAGGGGATCACTTATAACAATGAGACCAACCAATACGAAATGAACTGGCAGGCGCTTAGCCAGACCATGATCGGGGCCACCTATAAGACCGGGACTTCGTTTTCGATCGATAAGACCGATTATCCCAACTTTACACGCAAGCAGAGCACTGCGGACCTTACTTCCCAGCTTTATACCATAAAGACCGCCCCTCTCCGTTTCCTTTCGACCGAATTCAACTATATCCGCGAGGACACTATCGGGACGACTTTGACCGCGACCACCCCGGCCTACAGTAAAAGCAATGGCCGCAATCGGGAGATCAACGCGGCGATCAAGACCTCGCTTTCCGAACGGTTCGCTATCGACTCTCTGCTCTCTTATAAGGTCAGCCAGACCGGCACCGCCGAATCGTTCTCGGACGTTACCGACACCGATACCCAGACCTATTCTTTAAAAGGGATCTTCAATGCTTCCGATTTCTGGACCTTTTCCGCCTCCCTGGCATATTCCAAAAGCGCCAACCGGCTGGCTACCGGCAACGCCGACACTTATACCTATACGCCGGGAGTTGGTTTTATTTACCGCTATTTCGATGTTTTCCGGGTGGACGGCGATTATACTTATTCCAGATCCTACGCCGGGGCCTCTACCGAAAGGATACTTTACAGCTTGCGCGCCAAATACGACCTTTCCGAATATATCCATGTCACGGTGCGCGGCGACCGCGAGGTTTCATTCTACCCCGACTACAAGACCACCGACATCCTGGGTAATATAGAGATAAACCTGTGACCTCATCCACCCCCGGCAAGCCGGGGGTCCCCCTTCTCCACTTCGTGGAGAAGGCAGTGCCCGGATTCGGCCCTCTCCATCTATGATGGAGAGGGGGGACCATCCCGCTAGCGGGATGGTGGGTGAGGGGTGTATAATTTGAGCATGAAGGTTCTGGGGATCGATCCGGGGACGGCCATTTTGGGATATGGGCTGGTCGAGGAGAACGGCTCGGGTTTAAAGCCCATGGATTTCGGTTGTCTGCGCACGGAAAAAGGCCGGCCCCCCGCCGAACGCTTGCTCCAACTCTTTTTAGGGTTAAAAGATTTGTTGGGAAAATTGAAGCCCGACGGCGTAGCGGTGGAAAAACTTTTCTTTTCGAACAACGTCAAAACCGCCATGGCGGTTTCCGAGTCGCGGGGAGCGATACTGCTCTGCGCCGCGCAGGCAAATATGAAGATCGCCGAATATTCCCCGCTCGAAGTTAAGCTGGCGGTGACCGGCTACGGCCGCGCGGAGAAAAAACAGGTCCAGCAGATGGTCAAGACCTTGCTTAAGCTCCCACAGCTTCCGCAACCGGACGACGCGGCCGACGCCCTGGCCCTGGCCATTTGCCACTTACATTCATACAAAATGAAGGTGCCGGCTTGATAGCGCATTTAAAAGGTAAACTCGAGCATATCGACAAAGACCACATAGTGATCGAGGTAAATGGCGTGGGCTACCGCGTCAACCTTTCTCCAACGGTCTTGAGCCGTTTGCCGAAGGTCGGGTCCGAGCTTATGGTCTTTACCTATCAGGTGGTCCGGGAAGACGAGCTCTCGCTTTATGGGTTCTTGACCAAAGAAGAAAGAAATCTCTTTTCAACCCTGCTGACGGTTTCGGGCATCGGCCCCAAGGGCGCCTCCGTTATTTTAAGCAGCGCTCCTTTGGATAAATTGGTGGCCGCCATCACGAGGGGGGACGCGGAGTTCATCTCTTCTTCTCCCGGCATAGGATTAAAGACCGCCCAAAAGGTGGTTATCGAGTTAAAAGAAAAGCTGGCCAAGGCCTATGGGTTGAAACCGGCCCAATTGAGCATGGGGGGAGAATCGACCGTGATCTCCGATTCCATCTCGGCGCTCATCACTTTGGGCTATTCCCCCAAGGAAGCCCGCGAAGCGGTCAGCAAGATCGATCCGGAGAACAGCAAATCGGTCGAAGAAGTGGTAAAGTCCGCCCTTAAGGGATTAGGATAACAATCCCAATTTTCGCAGGACCCATCTTTCCGCCCGGCGCATAAAGATACGCAGCCAGAAAGTTTCCCGCGACATGGGCTTGACCAGGATGGTGCGCATGCCCGCCAGGTTCCCGCCCAAAATGTCCATAAAAAGCTGATCCCCCACCACCACGCATTTCCCCGCCGTGGTCTTGAGCTCGCGCAGGGCCCGGTTAAAAGCAAAAGGCAGGGGTTTGGCCGCCAGGGTAAGATAGGGGAGCTTCAAGGTGCGGGCCACATATTCCACCCGTTCGGGATACAAGCTGTTGGAGATCAGGCAGATCTTTAGGCCCTTATCCTTTATTCCTTCGATGAAGGAGAAAAGCGCCGGGGTGATGTGCAAAAGCTCGCGCGGCAAAAGCGTCTCATCCAGGTCCAAGATCACGGCCTCGATACCGGACCTTTTTAGGCCCTCAAAATCTATCTCGTAGATGGAATTTAAATACTGCGCAGGCCGGAAGATCTCAAGCATTTTAAAAACTCTTTCTTATGATCGGGAGAGACCATCATGTGGATGGTCCCCCATTCGTCTTTGGGAGGAGAGGGAGTACGCAGGGAGAGCATTCCCTCAAAGGCCTCAAAATACGCGCACCACATCCCCAGGTCGGCTTTGGGGGCTTTGATAAAATAATCCAGGGAGTCCTTCATAATTCCTTCTGGATGTAGAACAGCGGGATGACCGGCGCATCCAGCATGATCAACTGGTTGATCGCCTTAAAGCGCGCGTTCCGCAGCTCGACCAAGGCCGGGTCCAGCTCCTCTAATTGGTCCAGGTAAATGTCCACCCGGGAATTTTTATACCCGGTGAAGTTGGCGGAGCCGCCCCAGTGGAAAAGGGGCTCCAAAAGGTCGTGGGTATCCGGCTCCTTGCCGGGCCGGGGTTTGCAGGCCGGGTCGGGAGCGTAATGCGCGCGGATGGCTTCTTGATAGGAGCCGAAGAATTGCTGGTTCTCGGGAGCGGGGATCTTGCCGCAGCCCACCGAGTGGAACAGCCCGCTTTTTTGGTCCCCGATAAAAAGCGTGCCGATCTCTCCCGCCTTATAGCCCATCAGGAACATATCGTATTTCTCGGACTTGAGCTCCGAGTACCAGCGCGACTGGTCGCTGTAGGAGATCTGCTTTAAGATCACCTTGGCGCCGATCATTTGCAGATCGCGGGAGATCTCCTCGGCTATGGCCACGGTCTTTACCCCGTCGGTATGCAGGAGGATCATATTTTTTAGCCGGGGATCATCCATCCCCACCCCGGCCTCGCTCATCAACCGTTTGGCCTCTGCGACGTTGTAGGAGAAACCTTCAAATGACGAGTCATATCCCGCCATACCCGGCGGTATCACGCCTTGCGGCGCCGCTTCTTCGCTCATGATCTTCTGCGCAATGGCTTGGCGGTTTATCGCCTGGCCGAAGGCCCGCCGTACTTCCACCTTTTTGAATATCGGCTTATCAAGATTTAATCCTAAAAACCAAACTCCATCGTATTCTTTGGCGGAAGCCGCTGATGCCAACAACCAACCCGCGATTAAAATCGCGGTTAAAATCCTACTTCGCAAAAACATCTCCTCCGTGTACGTCGTATGCCACGATGGCGGGAAAATCCAAAACCTCGAGCTTCAAGACCGCTTCCGGGCCCAGTTCCGGATAAGCGATGACTTCGGCGTGTTTGACGGCCTGGCCCAGCAGCGCCGCCGCCCCGCCGGTCGCCACAAAATAAACCGCCTTATATTTTTTTAACACTTCCCTCACCTCCCTGCTCCTCCCTCCCTTCCCAATCATCCCTTTTAAACCTCTCTCGAGAAGCGGAATGGTAAATGGATCCATCCGCGAAGCGGTGGTGGGCCCGATAGAGCCGACCAGTTTGCCGCCCGGGCCCGGCGCAGGCCCGGCATAAAAGATGATCTGGCCTTTGAGATCGAGATTAAGCCCCATTTTGTGGGCGGCGTCCCGCGCCACGATGAGCGTTCCGTTGATCAACACCCGGTCGCCGGCCTTAAGATCGGCCGCCATATTATCGGTCAAGGGCGTGGTCAACTTTTTCACAACACTGCCTCTTGATAACGATGGGCGTGGCATTCGAGGTTTACCGCCACTGGAAGGGAGGCGATGTGGCAGGGAAAGGTCTCGATGTGCACCGCCAGGGCAGACGTTTTACCCCCCAACCCCATGGGTCCGACACCCGTTTCATTTATCCGTTTGAGCATTTCTTTTTCGAGTTCCGCGATATGATGGGAGCTGTTCAAATGGCCCACCTTCCGCCGTAAGGCCTTCTTGGCCAAAAAGGGCGCGTGATCGAAAGTCCCCCCGATCCCCACCCCCACGATCACCGGCGGGCAGGCGCGCGGCCCGGCCTCTTTTACTTTTTCAACCACAAAGCGGACGATCTCTTCTTTTTCCGCGCCGGGCAAGAACATCTTGAGGGTCGAAGCATTCTCCCCTCCCCCGCCTTTGAGCAGTAAACCCAATTTTAGCTTATCGCCCGGGACGATCTCGATATGGACCACGGCTGGGGTGTTGTCGCCGGTGTTGGCGCGGATAAAGGGATCGGAGACGATGGATTTGCGCAGATCGGAAAAACCGCGGCTGACGCCTTCATTTATGGCTTCCGTTAATTGTCCGCCGGAAATCAAAACTTCCTGTCCCAGGTCGACGAAAACCACGGCAAATCCGGTATCCTGGCAGAGCGGCAGTTTTTCCTTCCGGGCAATCTCGGCGTTCTTGATGATCTCGCGGAGCACTTCGCGGCCCAATTCCGAGGTTTCCATCTTCAGGGCCCGATTCAACGCCTCTTCCACCTCTGCCGGAAGCAGATACGCGGCCTGCCGGCAAAGCTCGGCGGTCGCCTCGGTTATTCTCTTGGAGGATATTTCTCTCATGCTTTTAGATTATAAGACAGCCGCTCGAACTCTTCAAGGGAAAGGGTTTCGGCGCGGCGGCGGGGGTCGATCCCCGCGGAGGCAAAATCGACGGCCATTTCCTTGAGCGCCGAACGCAGCATCTTGCGCCGCTGGCCGAAAGCCGAGCGCACGATCTGCGAATTGATGTGATATTTGGGGCGGAGATAGGGCTTTAGGGTGATGACGGCCGAGCCCACCTCGGGCTGGGGATAAAATGCGGTCTTGGGAACATAAGCTTCAAGTTTGACTTCCGCCCGATTCTGGACAAAGACCGTAAAAGAGCCATAGGTTTTGCCGCCCGGCGCGGCCGCCAGCCGTTCCGCCACTTCCCGTTGGATGGTTAAAACTATCAATTCATAGGGGATCGGGACCTCGAGCAGTTTTTCGATGATGGGAGTGGTGATGTAATACGGCAGGTTGCCTACCGCTTTGTTGCATTTTTCGGTTATTTGAAAATCCAAAATATCGGCGCTCTCTATTTTTACATTAGGAAATTGTTTGAGGGCCTCCCGGGCGATCTGGACCAGGTCGCGGTCTTTCTCGACGGAAATTACTGCCGCGACGGTTTGCGCCAGTTCCGCGGTCAAGGCCCCCAGCCCGGTGCCCACTTCCAAGACCCGGTCCTCTTTTTTCAAGCGGCAGGCAGAAACGAGGCGGGCCAGCACTCCCTGGTCCACCAAAAAGTGCTGGCCCAGCCGCTTTTTGGGATGGAGATTATAAGAGGCCAAAAGTTCACGCGTGACGCGCGTTAGCAAAGTGCACCGCCGCCTTTACGGCTTCGATCATGCTTCCCGGATCGGCGCGGTTTTGCCCGGCGATATCGAAAGCCGTGCCGTGATCCACCGAGGTGCGGATAATGGGCAGGCCCACCGTAACATTGACCGAGCGGCCGAAAGATAAAAGTTTTAGCGGGATCAGCCCCTGGTCGTGATACATGGCCACTACGATACCGTATGCTCCGGCCGCGGCCCGGTTGAAGATGATGTCAGGAGATATCGGCCCTTCAGCCTTGATCCCCAATTTTCTTGCGGCTTTGATGGCGGGAGCGATCTGCTTGATCTCTTCGCGGCCAAAAAGCCCTCCCTCCCCGGCGTGGGGATTGAGCCCCGCTACCCCGATCGTTCCCGGCTTGGCTTGATGAGCCAGCTTAATGACCTCCAGGACCCGTTTTTTGGTGATCGAGCGGGGGACCCGGGAGAGGGGCAGGTGGGTCGTGACCAGGATCACCCACAGCTTTTTAGAAATAAACATCATGGCGAAATTCTTGGCGCCGGTGCGCGCGGCCAAAAGCTCGGTGTGGCCGGGGAATTTTATACCGGCTAAATGAATGGCTTCTTTGCTGATGGGACCGGTTACTATGGCGTCCACTTTTTTAGCCATAGCCAGTTTGATTGCTTTTTCCACATATTCGATCGAGGCCCGTCCCGCTTCTTTGGAGACCTGCCCGAGCTTGAAACGCTTACGGTCTTGTTTTTGGTCGCCGATGATCAGGGGACGGCATATTTTTAAGACCTGGGGATGGGCGGCCGCTTTAGCCGCGATCTCCGGCCCGATCCCGGCCGGGTCTCCCATGGTGATGGCGATCGTGGGGCGCCGCACCTCACCCCCGTCCTTCGGACACCCCCTCTCCACTTCGTAGAGAGGGGGTAATTCTAATTGTTGATTGGTCTATTGTAATTGATAGCCCCTCTCCATCTCTGATGGAGAGGGGAAGGAATTCGCCGAAGGCGAAGGAAGGGGTGAGGAGTTCAAGCATAGCGGATGCCGGCGGACTCCATCCGGCGCAGGGCTTCTTCTAAGCGGGCTTCTTTATCCACCAGCGCGAAGCGGACATATCCTTCGCCCAGGCTGCCAAAGGCCACTCCGGGCGCGGCGACCACCCCGGTCTTCTCCAGCAGGTGCAGGGAAAAGGAAGTGGCATTGAAACCGTCCGGCACCGGGACCCACAGGTACATGGTGGCGGTCGGCTTATTAAGCTTCCATCCCAAACGATTCAATCCGTCAACAAAAAGATCCCGCCGGCGCTTATAAATGGCGCGCACGTTATCGATATAACCATCCTTGAGGTTGAGCGCGGTTACCGCCGCCTTCTGCACGCAGGTGAAGATGCCGTAATCCAGGTTGGTCTTGATCTTGCGCAGGGATTCCACCAGGCGGGGATTGCCCACCGCAAAGCCGATGCGCCAGCCCGCCATGCCGAAGGTCTTGGACAAGGTATGGAACTCTATGCAAACGTCCTTGGCCCCCGGGATCGAAAGGGCGGAGATGGGCTTTTCGTTGCCGAAATAAAGTTCCGCATAAGCGAAATCGCTCACCAGTATCAATTTATGCTTCTTGGCGAAGGCCACCGCTTCCTCAAAAAAGCTGCGGGGCGCGCAGACCGCGGTAGGATTGGTGGGGAAGCTTATGACCAGCATCTTGGCGGCATCCGCGATGGACGGGTCCACATCCTTGAGGTCGGGCAGGAACCCGTTCTTCTCGGTGGTGGGCAGGACATAAGGTTCGCCGCCCGAAAGTATGGTGCCGTTAAAATGCGCGGGATAGGCCGGCATGGGGACCAGGGTAATATCGCCCGGATTGATGTAGGCCATAGCCAGATGCACGACCCCTTCTTTGGAGCCGATCAGCGCAACCACCTCATGCTGGGGATCGATGTTGATGCCGTATTGCCGCTTGCACCATCCCGCCACCGCTTCTTTAAAGTCGGGCGCGCCCTCGAACGAAGGATAGCGGAAATTTTCGGGATCGTTCAAGGCCTGCTTTAGGGATTCGATCACTTGCGGGGGCGGAGCCACGTCGGGATTGCCCATGCCCAGATCGATCAGGTCCACGCCCTTGGCCCTTTCATTAGCTTTGAGCGCGTCCAGTTGGGCAAATACATAAATGGGTAATTTAGTTAATCTATCTGCTTCTTTCATTTCCTCACCCCAGCCCTTCGGGCTTTCCCCTCTCCACGAAGTGGAGAGGGGCTTTACTATTTGTTATCCTTTGTTTCAAACCTAATATCTTCCTTTTTATTGATACCCCCTCTCCATCTCCGATGGAGAGGGGTGGTCCGACGAACGTCGGACCGGGGTGAGGTCCCCCGCTCGATAAGACGACCTAACGAACGGCCCCGAGGCCGTATGTAAAAATCCCAGCTCTTTCCCCAATCGCTCATATTCGGCAAAAATCAGGGGATCGACGTACCGAATGACCGGTAATTTTTGCTTTGCGGGAGGTAAATATTGGCCGATAGTGACCAGATCACAGCCGACCGCTCTTAAATCCCGTAAAACCTGTTCGATCTCTTCGTCTTTCTCTCCCAATCCTACCATAATCCCCGACTTAGTGTAAATAGAAGGGTTCTGGTCCTTGATATAACGCAATACCTTAAGCGACCGCCTGTAATCCGCCTGGGGACGGACTTGGGGATACAGGCGGGGCACGGTTTCGAGATTGTGATTCAGAACGAAAGGCTTGGCCTCGAGAACCCGATCGAGATCCAGGTTATCGGGGATCAGCACTTCAATTTCCGGAACCGCGGCGTTTAGCCGCAGGTAGCGTATGACCTCGACAAACTGCCCTGCTCCGCCATCTGGCAGATCGTCCCGCGTGACCGAAGTGATGACCACATAATCGAGCCCGAGCTTTTTTACCGCTTCAGCGATCTTTTTCGGTTCATCCGGATCGACCGGTGCGGGTATCCCCTTTTTTACGCCGCAGAAAGCGCACCGGCGGGTGCAGGTATCGCCCAGGATCAGGAAAGTTACGGTGTTCTTGGCGAAACACTCCCCGATGTTGGGACATTTGGCGGATTCGCAAACCGTATGCACGCCATTTTCTCCCATAAGCTTGCGGACCCGGCTGATGTTGCTGTGTTTGGGTATGGGTTTCTTAAGCCAGGGAGGAAGTGGGCTCACATGGTTGAGGGCTTGAGGACTTTTTCCAGCTGTTCGCGGTTCGAGGCCTTGCTTAAGGCATCAGATAGACTGATAAGATTGTTGTCGTAAAGCTCTTTGAGGGAGGCGTCCATCTTTTGCATGCCATACTGCCCCCCCATTTCTACCACGGTATAAAGCTCCGGCGTGTTGGCTTTGCGGACGATGTTCCTCACCGCCGGCGTGGCTACCAGTATCTCTATCGCCGGTACCACTCCCTTGCCGTCCTTGCGGGTTAAAAGCTGCTGGGCGATCACTCCCTGCAGGGTCATAGAAAGCTGGATGCGGATCTGCGATTGCTGGTAGGGAGGGAAAACGTCCACGATGCGGTCCACCGCCTGGGGGGCGTCCGGGGTGTGCAGGGTCGAGATCACCAGATGTCCGGTCTCCGCCGCGGTCAGCGCCGTTTGGATGGTCTCGAGGTCGCGCATTTCCCCCACCAAGATCACGTCCGGGTTCATGCGCAGGACCCTTTTCAAGGCTTCCGGGAAAGAGAGGGTATCGCTGCCCACTTCTCTTTGCTCGATGATCGATTTTTTGTGGGAGTGGACATATTCGATGGGATCCTCTACGGTAATGATGTGAGTGCCCCGGGTGGTATTGATAATATCGATCATGGCGGCCTGGGTGGTGGATTTGCCGCAGCCGGTAGGGCCGGTCACCAATACCAGCCCGCGGGGCAGATTGCAGAAATATTCGACCACCTTGGGAAGCCGCAGTTCCTCGCGGGTGGGGACTACCCGGGGAATGCGGCGGATGGCGGCGCCCACCGCGTCGCGGGAAAAGTGGTAATTGATGCGGAAGCGCGAGTCCTTAAGTTCCGAAGAAAAATCCAGTTCGCGTTCTTTCTCGAAGCGCTTGACCTGCTCTTCGGTCAAAAGCGAACAGCAGAGACGTTTGACCTCTGCCGCGTCCAAAACCGGCAGGGAGGTTTTGACCAATTGCCCCGCGATGCGCAAAATCGGCGGCAGATCCACGGTCAGCAATAGGTCCGAGGCGTTCTGCTCGCTCATGCGGGCTAAAAGATCCTTCATTTCCATTGACATAACCTACGGGCAACTATATAATTTTCGCCTGTGCTTGTCAACATTTTTGTATTCGTTTTTGGCGCGATTATCGGCAGTTTCCTTAATGTCTGCATCTATCGCCTGCCCCGCAACCAATCGATAATTTTCCCCGCTTCCCATTGCCCCAACTGCGACCATCCCATCGCCTGGTATGACAATATCCCGATCTTGAGCTACCTGCTTTTAAGGGGAAAATGCCGCTCTTGCAAGCAGTCGATCTCGCTGCGTTACCCCCTGATCGAACTTTTAAATGGAATTTTGTACTTGATGATTGTATCTTGTTTAGGGTTTAGTGTTTATGGCTTAGGGTTTTATTTCACTGCTTACTTTATTTCCGCCTTAATCGTTACCGCTTTCTCTGATCTGGAAACCGGTCTTATCCCTGATCAACCCATCTTTCTGGGCATAATTTTAGGCCTGATCTATGGGGCCTTGATCGGCAAACCTCTGGATCCCTTGCTGGGAGCGGCTTTGGGCTTTTCCGCGCTTTTTGCCGTGCAGAAGCTCGGCGCGTTCATTTATAAAAAGGACGTTCTGGGGGACGGGGACTTGAAGCTGGCCGCTTTTTTAGGGGCTTTCCTTTATGCCCCCAACCTGTTCCTTGGACTATTTTTGGGATATCTGATCGGGGCGGTGGTCGCCTCGCTTTTACTGGCCTTCAAGGTTAAAAAGCTGGGAGATTATATTCCCTTCGGCCCTTATTTGGCGCTGGGCGGTCTCGCGGCTTTGTTTTTTGGCCCACAAATTATCGATCTCTATGTTATAATATTCCTCGGGCTAAGGTAAGTGAAGTTTAATATCTGGGCTTTGCTTTTTATCTTTCTGGTCGTCTACTTTCTCTTTCAGATCCGCGACGATCTTTTAAGGAGGCAGGAGCTGGTTTCAAGCAAAGCCAAGCTCTTCTCGCGCTTAAAGGAAGAAGAATTGAAACAATCGACTTACCGCCGGGCCCTGACGGATCTTAGCTCCGACCGCAAGCTCGAAGCGCTGGCCCGCGAAAGGTTGAATTTGATAAAGAAGGGGGAAATCGCGTTTAAGGTATGCCAATAGAGATCGGATCCGAGGTTGAGGGAAAAGTTACCGGGATCACCAATTACGGGGCGTTCATAGACCTGGGCGGGGGCGCGGTGGGCCTCGTGCACATCTCCCAAATTGCCGATTCTTTCGTCACCGACATCAAACAACACCTCAAAGTGGGCGACGTGGTCAAGGTCAAAGTTATGGCCTCGACCAAAGATAATAAGTTCGATCTCTCCATCAAGCAGGTAGGCAAGGCCAATCTGCCCGTTTTCCGCCCCAGGCGGCCGGCCGGCGGCGGCTCAAAAGACAAGCCCATCCCGGGGTCCTTCGAAGACAAGATCACTCAATTCCTTAAAGTGAGCGAAGAGCGCCTGCTGGACCTAAAACGCAACCTCGAGGGCAAGCAGGGCGGCAAAAAGAAAAAGCGCGTAAAATAGCTCGGGCCCGGGTGGCGGAATTGGTAGACGCAAGGGACTTAAAATCCCTCGGTTGCATAAACCATGCCGGTTCGACTCCGGCCCCGGGCATTCTGTAGAAACTTACCACTTCCCACTCAACGAAATGCGATGGACGTTCTCGCGCGACAGCGAAAGCTGTTGGACGTAAGCATAGTCTAGTTGAGTAACGCCGGATTTAAAGCCGGCGCCCGCGGTCAAAGCGCTTTCCGTATATCCCGCCCTGATCGCCAAACCATCCCTGGCCCATTCATAACCGGCAGATACCTCTGTCATGTAGTTAGATTTTAACAGCTGGGCAAGATCTAATGCTACGGTGGAGCCCATGGGTAAACCCCGAGGTTCCTTTAATGCCACCCCCAGCCGGGCTTTAGCCGGGACCTTCTCAATAGTTCCCGTCCCCCAGGATTGTTCGTTCAGCAGTTCATCGATCTTAGCTCCGATGGAGAATTTATCATTGGTGATTAAAATAGCGGGAGTAACCGAGTATCCGTAGGCCTGCCCTCCGGTGATCTGATACATATCACTGGTCAAATACTTGGCCGTTAGACCAAAGGCAATATTGGGATTCAGGGGCAACCCATAGGAAAGAAGATAGGCGTTACTGAAGAAAGAAAAGACCCCGGTCGTTATGACTTCATTGAAGGCATCAGTGGTGGTGGTTTGAGTTAAAGTCCCCGCCCCCACCTGGATCCAGGAGAAGCCGATGGTCCCTTTCCCTAACGGCCTTACATAACTGATATAGTAGTGGTCGGCATCGGTCGAGAGCCGGGTTTGCATGGTGTCTATTTCCTGCTGTTTGATGTTGGCCAATCCCGCCGGGTTCCAATAAGGAGCATCGGCGTTTTCATTTGAGCACTGCTATCTTCCCTCTCCCAGATACCGACCTATCTCCTTGTCTCGCAACAACCTCAAAAGGATAGATCCCGTTCAGCACCTTATCGCCTCGTCCGTTACAGCCATCCCAATATATATCGTTATATTTGCCCCAAATGTTCACGCTTTCTCCCTGGGTGGAACCCTCGAGCTCATTGACCAAGGCGCCGGTTATATCGTAGATACGGATCTTGACCTCATCCGCATCCCGGCCCAGACGATATCTGATGGCGGTCCTTTCCCGGTTGGGATTAAAGGGGTTGGGATAGTTGGTTATGCCGGATATAGACAGCGCAGGATCGATGGTAAATGACCAATGGTCGGATTCCGCCTCTTCGGTGCCGGAGACGGCTAGAACTCTCCAGTACCACTGCCCGGTGGCCAAGCCGTCATCAAACTCATGGATGGCGTAGGCAAGGGCCTGGTTGGTATAATTGACCCCAAAAACTGGACCACTGGTTAAGATGTAAAAACTGCTACAATTTTAATCAGGAGGGAACAGTTATGATGCGCAAGAAATTTGACGCGGATTTTAAGTCCCGGGTGGCGCTTGAGGCACTTAGGGAAG
>JACRPM010000009.1 GCA_016223205.1 Candidatus Saganbacteria bacterium | reverse complement strand
TATTCAATATTTGGGAGCAAACGGGCCCGACCTCCCCTCTCTCAAGGTAATACGAAATCGCCATTCCACATCTTTATCATCCTCATCCCCTGGCTCCCTGATAGCTTCTTCTATTTCTTTCCCCCTTCTCCTTTTAAGGAGAAGGGGGATCAAGGAGGTTGAGGATGCTCTGAAGAGAAAAATGCGTTCGGTAGAGGCGGGGGATGATGAACTCTGTCCGCTAAACCTTTCTACAGCATCTCCATCGCGGCGCGGACGCTAATTAGAAAACGGCAGCACTGCCTGGAGTGACATATTTGGATCAAAGGGATAGGCGCTATAAATTCCTTTTTGAGGGTCCCAAACAAACACGGTATTCCGTCTTGCGTCCACAGCGGTAAAAAGTGAACTGTTTAACCGCGCGGCGTTCTGTATCCACTCGGAAGCTCGCTCCTCCAATCCTGCGCGTAACGGGAAATGGGAAAAATCATACGTCGCCCTGGTTTTTAATCTCTTGTCAGTCATCAAGACGCGCCCCTGGCCGGTATCGGACACTAAATAACCATCCCCGGTGGCGATCGGCCCGTGAGGCTTGGCCAAACCATCAAGCAGAACTCTGGCCTGGCCGGTTTCTTTGTCGATCTCAATAACCTGGCCGGTCCTGAAAAGGGAAGCCAAAACGGTGCCGGGCCTTTCGCCATAAGTAGCCGAATTGGGACTGGTGGTTTTTTGCCACTTTTCCAGTTTATAATGAGCTTCGATCGCTTCGAAGTCCACCACATTGATCCAAGTCTGACCTTTGGGGACGCTCTCCCCCGCCCGCATTATCCGTTCGGCTTCGGCAAACCCCAAAATCCTGACATTCTCCCCTTGAGGCAGCGGGTCTCCCCGGGCCGCTAAAGTAAGGCCCAATTTATTTGTCGAATAACCATGCTGCCAAGGATTCCACTCCCAGGTGATTTCACCGGTAAGTATACTTACCTCAAATATACGGTCAGCTCCCGTGCTGGTGATTAGTATCCGATCGGGGTCTGTTTTTGAAAACTCAACCGTGTGGACATGGGCAAATTTTGGATGTTTTAGGTATCTAGGTGATTCCTGGGCTTTGGCATCAACCAATGCTACCCCGTCAACCTGACCGATAGCAAACCGTCCGCCTTTAGCAGTAAAACCTTTAACTTCCAATCCCCGAAAAACCCATGATGAATCTCTTGGATCGACAACCTTTCCCAATCTGGTAATGGCGACAAACCCCATTACGGTATCAATTCTTGATTTTTGCTGATAGACGCGGCCCTGGACCTTTTCGGCCATGATCCTTTCGTTCAATCTTTGAGCTCTTGACCTGGAATCATTTTCGCCCTTAGCGATTAGAACTACCTGGACATTTATCCCCAACCCTTCCACCTGCCGATATTTCTTGAAAATATCAATGTGGGAAGGCCCGGCATTTCGAACCGCACCGGTTCCGTTTCCTGGATATATTTGATGAGGAATTATTCTTGCCGCTCTCATGTAATACTTGTCGGCTTTGCCGGCAAACAATTTCAGAGCAAATTAAGCTGG
Source organism: Candidatus Saganbacteria bacterium (assembly GCA_016223205.1). Lineage (GTDB taxonomy): Bacteria > Margulisbacteria > WOR-1 > XYC2-FULL-46-14 > WPAF01 > JACRPM01. The sequence continues at coordinate 31,018 of JACRPM010000009.1, read as the reverse complement.
AGAGGCAACCTGGGACTGCGGCCTATACGCACTTTAATATTACTTGGGGATTGACCCGATATATTTATCGGCGGTGGAGTTGACGTATTCGGCGACCATGGCCTCAAAAGGCAGCAGGTTCCCCTTATGCCCGGCTTGCAGGGCTGAATAATACGCCTTCCTCTTTTCGGTTTCGCATTCAAAGATCGCGATCGGATAGCCATATTTCATTAAAATAAAATTCATCAACAGGCGGGCGGTCCTGCCATTACCGTCAATAAAAGGATGGATGTCGACCAGTTTAAAATGCGCCTGGGCGGCGAACCTGACGGGATGCAAATCTTTGTTTTCCTGACGATCTACCAGCCAGCGGGAGAATCCAAGCATGAGGTCGGCCAATTTTTCGGGTAAAGGCAGCTTAACATCCGATCCGGAAATATAAACTTCAACGTCCCGATACTGCCCCGCATAGTTATTTTTGATCCCTTCTAGGATTAATGAATGGATTTTTTTAATGTCGTCCTGCGTGATCGGCTCAATTTTTTTCAACAATTCCTCAAGATAATCAATGGCGTTCTTATGATTGGTCACCTCCAGGTGCTCGCGCATGCTTTTACCCGAAATGGTCAAGCCCTCTTTCAGGATCAGCATCGTTTCCCGAAGGGTCATCGTATTGCCCTCAATAGCATTGCTGTTGTAGGTCCATTCGACATCTAGATAATCGATGAGTTTATCCAAAACGATCTTCGGCAGCGGCCTGGCCGCATCGATTTTGGCCTTTTTTTGATCGATTTCTTTTAGTAGATTTTCTAATTCCACAAATATATCGGTTAGAGCAGCTCCATCGCCGCGCGGACACCATTGCCGAAGTTGATCTTGGCGCCCAGGCGTTTAAAGAGCACCTCGATCGCCGCCAAAGCCCCGATCAGGTCCAGCGAATCCACATAGCCCAAATGCCCGATACGGAAGATCTTGCCTTTAAGCTCGGATTGGCCGGGAGCCACTTCCACGTTAAAATCATCCCGCATCAGCTTCCTCACCTCTTCCCCGTCCACTCCTTCAGGCGGGAAAATGGCGGTGACCGCCGGTGAAGCATGGGCGTCATCTGCCAAAAGCTTGAGCCCCAGGGCTTTGCAGGCAGCTCTGACAATGTCGCGGTTCGCCTTATGCCGGGCATGGACGTTCTCCCGGCCCTCTTCTTTTAACATTTTAAGCCCTTCCGCCATGCCGAAGATCAGCGATTCCGGTGGAGTAGTATAAGTGTGGCCCTTGGGGGCTTGTTCTTTCATCAAGCCGAAGTCCCAGTAGTGCTTGGGACATTTGCTGGTTTCATAGGCCTTCCAGGCGCGGGCAGAAATGGACACCGCCGCTACTCCGGGCGGGACCATGAAGGCTTTTTGCGAACCGGAAACGACGACGTCGAGATCCCACTCATCGGTCTTTAAGGGTGCGGCCATCATGCCGGAGACCGCATCAACAATGATCAGGGCGTCCGGCTGCAGCTTGCGGACGGTTCTCGCCAGGGTCTCGACATCGTTCAAAACACCGGTCGAGGTCTCGTTCTGCTGCAAGAGCACCGCTTTGACCGGACCTTTCTTAAGCTCGGCCTCGAGCACCTTGGGATCGGCGGGCCGGCCGCGCTCGAACTTGACGTCGTTGACGTCCGCCTCGTACGCCTTGCAGATCTTGGCAAAGCGCGAACCGAAGTTCCCGATGTTGAGCACGATCACCTTATCGCCGGGCGATAAAGTATTGACCACTGCAACTTCCATGCCGCCGGTGCCCGAGGAGGGATAAATAAAAATATCGTTCTTGGTCTCGTAGGCCCACTTAAGGTCTTCCATGACCTCCTTCATGACCGCCGAGAACAGAGGGCCGCGGTGCCCGATCATATCGTGGTTCATGGCCGCCAAAATGCGGGTGGGGATGGGGGTGGGGCCGGGGATCATCAGATTGTACTTGATAAGTTTGCGGGACATTTATACCAGCTCCTTCTTTTTATTTTTGGGGAGGAACTGGTGAGTTTATCACAGGTCCCGCTGCCAGTCAACCTCTACGTATTTTTCACCTTTCAGGAATTTGTATTCGTGCTTGCCCTTATAGGCGTGGGTTAAGGCCTTGCCGATATGCAGGGCCAGGTTGTGATCGGTGATCTCGACCTCGATGCCGCCGTTCTTCTTTTCGATGCTCTTTACCCGGTGGGCCGGGTCCCGCTGTTCCGCGATCCGGCCTTCGTGCTTGATCAGGTTCACGATCTCTTCTTCGTGATCGAGCAGGAACTTGCCGGACAGCCGGATCAGCCCGCCCTCTTCCACCTTTTTGGGCTCCATGAAATCTTCGTAGTGTCTTTCTATTTTCATGTTCTTTACCTCTTGGTGTACTGGAAGGCGCGGCGGGCGCGTTTGAGCCCGTATTTCTTGCGCTCTTTCTCCCGCGGGTCGCGGGTGAGCAATCCCAAAGTCCGGAACTGCTGATGCTTTTCGGGCAGGGCCAAGACCACGGCGCGGGCAATGCCCATGCGCACGGCGTCGGCCTGGGAAGATACCCCTCCGCCGAAAACCTCGGCATCGATATTGAATTTAACGCCGCTATCGAGCAGGACCAGCGGTTTGTTGACGATGTTCAAGAGTACCGGCCGTTTGCAGAAAAAAGCGTCGTAAGGCCGTTCGTTCACCATGATCCGGCCATCTCCCCGGGTAAGCCAGACGCGGGCAATGGCCTCTTTGCGGCGCCCGGTGCCGTAGAACCTCTCTACTTTGATCTTGGGGGCTTTGGGCTTGCGCGCCGCATGATGGACTACCGGCGGAGCGATTGGAACTTCGGCCTTGATCTTTTCCTTGGCCTCTTCTTTAACTTCTTCTTTGACCTTGGGCTTTTTTACCGCGCGATGGGTCGCGGCCTTTTTCTTGGGGGCGGCGGGCTTCTTTGTTTTTTTCTTCTCTTCTTCAGCCATCAAACTATCCTCCTTAATACTTAAGCTCGACGCCGGTCTCCGTGGCCGGCCCGACCACGATCTTTAATTTTTTCATCATCTTCCGGCCCAGGCGGGTATGCGGCAGCATGCCTTTGACCGCCAGCATTATGATCCGGCGGGGATCGCGGACCTTGACTTCCTCAAAGGTGCGCAATTTATCGCCGCGGATATAAAGCGAATGGGTGAAATAGGTCTTCTTTTTTTCTTTTCCCCCGGAAACCTGGATCTTTTCCGCATTGTAGACGCACACGTTATCCCCGCAATCCAGGTGGGGGGTGAAAGAGGCCTTGTGTTTGCCGCGCAAAACGTGAGCCACCCGCGTGGCCAGGCGGCCCAGGGTGCGCCCCTCGGCGTTGACCATAAAATTGGTCCTCTTGATATCTTTCGGCTTGGCCGAATAAGTTGCTTTTTTCATTTTTTACCTCACACCAGCTCCAAAACCGCCATGGCGGCCGCGTCTCCCCGGCGGAACCCGGTCTTAATGATCCGGGTAAATCCCCCCGCCCGACCTTCAAAGCGCGGACCCAGGCCAAATAAGGTTTTGACCTTATCCCGGTCCTTTAAAACTTTTAAGGCCTGGCGGCGGCTGTTAAGATCGTTCTTTTTGGCCAGGGTGATCAAATGCTCCGCAATGCGGCGCACTTGTTTGGCGCGCACCAAAAGGATCTTGATCTTGCCGTGCTCGATCAGCGCCCCGGCCTGCTGATACACTCCCGCCAACCGCTGGTCGGTGGGACGGCCAAACTTTGGATTGCCGGTGCGATGCCTCACTGCCCGGCCTCCTCCCCGCCCTTGAGCGAGAGCTTGTACTCTGCCAGTTTTTCCTTGACCTCGGTCGCGGACTTCGCCCCAAAATTCTTAAGCTTCATCAGCTCGGGCTCCGAAAGCGCCAGCAGTTCTCCCACGGTGTTGATATTGGCTTTCTTTAAGCAATTGAGCGAGCGGGCCGAAAGTTCGAGATCGTCCAGGCTCATCTCGTAGACCTGGGACTCCACCGCCTCCTTGGTCTCGCCGCCTGCGCCCAAAACATCCATGGCCGCTCCCAGATGCACGAACATGTCGATGTGGCGCGAAAGTATCCGCGCGGCCTCCACCACGGCTTCCTGGGGCTTGATCGCCCCGTTGGTCCATACCTGCAGTACCAGCTTGTTGTAATTGATCTCCTGCCCTACCCGGACGTCTTCGGTGCCTACGTTCACCTTGAGCACCGGAGAGAAGATGGAATCCATCGGGATATAGCCGATGGGCAGGGTGGCCTTTTTGTTGCGCTGGGAAGGGACAAAGCCCTTGCCCCGTTCCACTATCATCTCTAAGCTGATCTTGCCGTTGCCCTCGAGGGTCGCGATCTTATGATCGGGATTGACGATCTCGACTTCGGCGTCGTGTTCGATCGCGCCGGCCAAAACTTCCCCTTTGCCCTTGGCGGTGAGGGTTATGACCTTGGGGGAATCCGAATACGAACGGAAAACGATCTCCTTGAGGTTCAGCAATATTTCCAGCACTTCTTCCACTACCCCCGGGATGGTGGAAAACTCATGGGAAATGCCTTCGATCTTGACCGCGGTGATGGCCGCTCCCGTCAACGATCCCAAAAGCACCCGGCGCAGGGCGTTGCCCAAAGTCGCGCCGTATCCCCGCTCCAGCGGCTCCACCACGAATTTTCCGTAAGTAGCGGTCTCTTCTTCGTTCTTAACCCAGGGTTTCTCGCCTAACATTATCACGGTTTGCCCTCCTTTTTACCTTGAATAGTACTCAACGATGGCTGAATCTTCGATAAGCTTTTCGGTATCGTCGCGGGTGGGCAGGCCCACCACTTTCGCGGTCTTATCGGCCTCAAAACTTAGCCAGGCCGGCGGCGTAAGCTCGGCCAATTTTTCCGCGATCTTCTCGAGGCGCTCGGGCCTAAGCCCGACCACCTGTCCCACTTTGGCCTGAAAGGAAGGGATATTGACCTTGCGGCCGTTCACCTTGATAAACCCGTGCCTCACCAGCTGGCGGGCCGCCTGGCGCGAGGGAGCGTATCCCAGGCGGTAGACCACGTTGTCCAGCCGCATCTCGAGCAGCTGCAGCAGCCGCAAGCCGGTAACTCCCGTTGCGCGGGAGGCCTGCTCGAAATAGTTCCTGAATTGTTTTTCGTTCAACCCGTAAATGCGGCGGGCTTTTTGTTTTTCCCGCATGCGGCGGCCGAACTCGGTGAGCCGCGTGGGCTTTTCCCCGTGGGGACCGGGCGGATAAGCCCGCCGGGCGACCGCGCACTTAGGGGTTAAACAGCGCTCCCCTTTGAGGAACAGCTTCTCGCCTTCCCGGCGGCATTGTTTGCAGTAATTTATCAATCGCATTTACACTCTCCTCCGCTTTTTGGGACGGCAGCCGTTATGGGGGATGAGGGTGGCGTCCTTGATGGAATTGATCTGCAAGCCGACGGCTTGCAGGGCCCGGATGGCGGTCTCCCGTCCTGATCCCGGACCTTTGACCATCACCTCGAGCTCTTTCACTCCGGACTCGAGCGCGATGCGTCCGGCGGCTTCGGCCGCGGATTGGGCCGCGAAGGGAGTGCCCTTCTTGGTGCCTTTAAATCCCACCGCTCCGGCGGATGAGGCGCAGATGACCCCGCCATTGGGATCGGTAATGGTGATAATGGTATTGTTGAAGGTAGCCAGGATGTGGGCCACCCCATTGGTCACTCCTTTACGGACCTTGATCTTTTTCTTAACTTGTTCAGCCATGGTTTAGGTTTTTTCCTCCTTACGTCTACCCGATCCCACGGTCTTACGCTTGCCCCGGCGCGTGCGCGCGTTGGTGCGGGTGCGCTGGCCGCGGGCCGGCAGGTTCTTCCGGTGCCGGGCGCCGCGGTAAGAACCGGTCTCGATCAGGCGTTTGATGCTCATAGAAACGTCCCGGCGCAGGTCCCCTTCGACCGGGATGCTCTTGATAGCTTCCCGGAGCCTGACCACCTGGTCTTCTTTCAGGTCTTTCACCTTGACATTGGGATCGATCCCGCAGGCCTGGAGCAATTTGCCGCTTATGGACGGCCCGATCCCGTACACATAGGTAAGCCCGATCACTATTCTTTTATTGGGGGGCAGATCCACCCCGGCGATTCTGGCCATTTAACCCTCCTTAACCTTGTCTCTGTTTGTGCTTGGGGTTCTCACAGATCACCCGTAAGTATTTGCCCCGGCGCACCATCTTGCATTTATCGCACATCTTTTTTAACGACGCCCTGACTTTCATATCTTCACCTCATGCGGAAGGTTATTCTTCCGCGACTTAGATCATAGGGAGAAAGCTCCACTTTCACTTTGTCCCCGGGAAGGATGCGGATAAAATTTTTCCGGATCTTCCCCGAGACATGCGCCAGGATCATTTGTCCGGTCTCAAGCTTAACCCTGAACACGGCGTTGGGCAGGGCTTCAGTAACCTCTCCCTCCATTTCGATCAGATCTTTTCCCGTCACTTGGTCAGCACCTCCGGATCGTTTTCGGTCACGAGCACCGTATTTTCAAAATGCACCGAGAGCTGGTTATCCGCCGTCACCACCGTCCAGCCGTCGGACAGGGTCAAAACCTGCGAGCCCCCGGCGTTGACCATGGGCTCGATGGCCAGGGTCATTCCCGGCCTCAATTCCGCTCCCTGCCCTCCCATCCCAAAGTTCGGGATCAGGGGATCCTCGTGCAGGGAACGACCGATTCCATGTCCGAACAGGTCGCGCACCACCGAAAATTTGGCGCGCGCGGCATGCCGTTCGATCGCGCTCCCGATATCCCCCAGGTGCCTTCCCGCCCGCGCCTGCTTGATCGCAAGCTCCAGGCATTCTTCCCCGACCCGTAAAAGCTTGCGGGCCTGGCCACTTACTTGGCCGATGGCGTAGGTCCGCGCCGCATCCCCGTAAAAGCCGTTGAGCAGCGCTCCGATATCCACCCCTACCACATCGCCTTCCGATAGTCGGCGGCTCCCCGGGATGCCGTGCACCACTTCGGCGTTGACCGAAAGGCAGGACGCATGCTTATAACCCCGGTAGCCCTTAAAAGCGGGCTGGGCTCCCTGCCGCCTGATCGATCCTTCGATCAAAGCATCGAGCTCGAGCGTCGAGATCCCGGCCTTAACCTGGCCCTCGATCTCACGGAAAACCTGCGCTACTACCTGGCAGGCCGCCTTGACCTTTTGGATCTCATCCTGATCTTTGATCAGGATCATATCCCCAGGGCTTTTTGCAGCCGCTCATTGACCTCGGAGATCGTGGCCTCGGCCTCTAGCTTGACCAGTTTTCCCTTCTTGGAATAGTACTCGATCAAAGGGGTGGTCTGTTGCTCGTACACCACAAAGCGGGTCTTAATGACCTCTTCGTTGTCGTCTTTCCTTTGATAAAGCTTTTCTCCGCAGCGGTCGCAAATGCCCGCCTGCTTGGGCGGGTTGAACTTGACATGATACACCGCCCCGCAATTGGGGCAGGACCAGCGTCCCGCGTTCCGCTCGATCACCGCTTGAAGCGGAACGTCAAAATAAACCACCCGATAATCCGCTCCTTTGAGCGTCTCATCCAGCGCCAGGGCCTGGTTGAGCGAGCGGGGGAACCCGTCCAAGATAAAACCCCGCTGACAATCCGGTTTAGCGATGCGCTCGCGCGTGATGCGGATGGTCACTTCGTCCGGCACTAACTTTCCCGCCTCCACAAAACCCTTAGCCAACAAGCCCACCTCATCCCCCAGACGGATCGATTCCCGTAAAATATCTCCCAAGGCGATATGCGGAAAACCCATCTTATCCGCCAGCCGTTTGGCCTGGGTGCCCTTGCCGGAGCCGGGGGGGCCCAAAAATATCAAGATCAAGCCAGCAGCCCCTCGTACTGGCGGGTGATCAAGTGCGTCTCGATCTGGCGGACCAGGTCCAGCGCCACGCCCACCATGATCAAAAGCGCGGTGCTCCCTAATCCCTGGAAAGAGGTGATCTTGGTCAGCCCTTCCACTATGGTCGGCACCACCGCAATGATCCCCAAAAACAGCGCCCCCACCAGGGTCAGGCGCGAAATGGAGTACTCTAAAAAATCCGCCGTGGGCTTGCCGGGCCGTATCCCGGTGACAAAGCCGCCGTATTTTTTAATGTTCTCCGCCAGCTCTTTGGGATTAAAGGTGATGGCGGTGTAGAAATAAGTGAAAAAGAAGATCAAGGCAAAATACAAGAACATATACAGCCCGCCGCTGGGAGAAAGCCAGCCGGCGACGTTCTGCATGAAAGGCAGAGGGATATATTGCGCCATGGTTGCGGGGAACAGCAATACCGAAGAAGCAAAGATGATGGGGATCACCCCGCCCTGGTTGATGCGCAGGGGGATGTAGGTGGTCCCTCCCCCGTACATCTTGCGGCCTACGACGCGTTTGGCGTACTGCACCGGGATCTTCCGTTGGCCTTCCTGAATGATCACGATGGCCACGATCATCGCTAAAAACGAGAACAGCAGCAGCAGCACTCCGAAAAGCGACGCTCCGCCCCGAACCAAGGTCACCGTCTGGGCGGCATAAGCCGGGATGCGGGCCACGATGCCGATAAAGATGATGAGCGACGCCCCGTTGCCGATGCCCCGCTCGGTGATAAGCTCACCCAGCCACATCACCAAGGTCGAGCCGGCGGTAAGGGCCACCACCGTACCGAACAGGAACAGCGGGAAGCTCATGGTGGGCAGCATCACGCCCCGCAGCCAGAAGGAGATACCCACCGACTGCACCAGCGCTAAAGCTACGGTGAGGTAGCGGGTATATTGGGCAATCTGCTTGCGTCCGGCTTCGCCCTCCTTGGCCAGGGCCTCGAGCTGGGGGACCACTACTTGCATAAGCTGCATGATGATCGAAGCGTTGATATAGGGTACGATGCCCATGGCAAAGATGGAGAAGCGCAGCAAAGCCCCTCCGGTAAAGAGATCCAAAAATCCCATCAGATTTCCCCGCCCAAACAGGGCCTCAAGTTTGGTGGTATCCACCCCGGCTACCGGGATGTGCGCGCCTAGACGGAAGATAACCAGCACCGCGATGGTATAGAGAATTTTGCGGCGCAGGTCGGGAATATTAAAAAAGGCCTTAAGGATGTTCAATGGCGCTCCCTCCGGCTTTTTCGATCTTGGCTTTGGCCGACTGGCTGAACTTGTTGGCGGTCACTTTGAGGGCCTTCTTCAGCTCTCCCTCGCCCAGCACCTTGACCAATAGGTCGGGCTTTATCAGATTGACTTCTCCCTCATATTTATTAAGATCGTTGAGATTGATGACCTCATATTCTTTGCGGAAAAGGATGTTATTGAATCCCCGCTTTTTGGGCAGGCGGCGGTAGAGGGGGGTCTGGCCGCCTTCGAAGCGGGCGCCCTTGGTCCCGCCGGCGCGGCTGGTCTGTCCCTTATGCCCCCGGCCGCAGGTTTTGCCGTGGCCGGAAGAAGTTCCGCGGCCGACGCGCATTTTTCTTTTGCGCGAACCGCGGACCGGTTTAAGGTTCGTTAAATTAAGCACCGGTCACCCTCAAGGGCAGGCCTCGCAGTTCTTCTTGCTGTTCCCGCCGTTTAAGATTGATCAGGGCTTCCACTGTGGCCTTGGCGCAGTTGATGGCGGAGCTGGAGCCGATATTCTTGGCTACGATATCGCGGATGCCGGCCAGCTCCAAAACCACTCGCACCGCTCCCCCGGCGATAACCCCGCGTCCCGAGGCGGCCGGCCGAAGTAGAACTTCACTGGCGCCCAAGCGCCCGGTGATCTCATGAGGAATGGTCGTGCCGGTAAGCGGAAAAGTGATCATGGCCTTTTTGGCGGCTTCCACTCCCTTGCGGATAGCGGCCGAGACCTCGGCCGCTTTGCCGATGCCGATGCCCACGCGGCCTTTGCGGTCGCCCACCACGGTTAAAGCGCGGAAACCCATCCTTTTCCCTCCGGTGACCACTTTGGTCACGCGGCGCACCTGGACCACTTTTTCTTCGAATTCTTTCGGTTCCCGCTGGTAATTAGTTCTCAAAACTTGAGTCCCCCTTCTCTGGCGGAATCGGCCAGAAGCTTAACGCGGCCCCGATACAGGAATCGGCCGCGATCGAATACCACTTTTTCTACCCCGGCGGCACGGGCTGCGGCCGCCACCAACCGGCCCACCTCTTTGGCCTGTTCGGTCTTGCTCAATTTCTTTTTGCCTTTACCGGTGAGCGTTAGGGACGAAGCCGCGGCCAGGGTTTTGCCCTGCTGATCGTCGATCACCTGGGCGTAAATACCGGTCAAACTGCGATAGATCGAAAGCCGCGGACGTTCTTTATTTCCGATCACTTTGCGTCGTTTCATATTAGGCTGCTCCTCCGGCGGATTTGGCGGCTTTGCCGGCCTTGCGGCGCACGATCTCGCCTTCGTACTTTACGCCCTTGCCCTTGTAGGGCTCCACCGGGCGCGAGACGCGTATATCGGCTGCGATCTGTCCGACCAGGGCCTTGCTGATGCCGGAGACCTTAACTTTGTTCTGGCCTTCTACGGTAAATTCGATTCCTTCCGGAGGATCGAAGTTGACCGGATGGGAAAACCCCAAAGAAAGCACCAGTTTTTTACCTTCTTTGGCGGCGCGGTAGCCCACCCCGGAAAGTTCCAAGGTTTTGGTAAATCCATCCTTGACGCCGACCACCATATTATTGATCAGCGCGCGGTAAAGGCCGTGCAGGGCGCGCACGGATTTATCCTCGCCCTGGCGGGACAAGACAACTTTCTTGTCCTCCAGCTTTACGCTGATGCGAGGGTCGATTGTTTGTTTGAGTTTGCCCTTAGGCCCCGAGACCAGCACTTCCCGGCCCTGCACTTTAACTTCCACCCCGGCCGGGACCTCTATGGGCTGCCTGCCTATCCTAGACATATATCACCTTTACCAAACATAAGCCAAAACCTCTCCTCCCAATTTTTCCCGGCGCGCTTTCCCCCCCGCCATCACTCCTTGCGGGGTGGAAAGGACAGAGGTGCCGTAGCCCGATTGCACCGGCCGCAGATCTTCCCAGCCCATATAAACGCGCGACCCGGGACGACTGACCCTTTTTAGGTGCTGGATCGCGGCCACCGCCGGCCGGCCGTATTTATCGCGGCCGTATTTTAAGGTGATGCGTATGATCTTTTTGGTGCCCCGGGTCAAGGTCTCGTGTTTTATGATATAACCTTCTTCCGCCAGGACCACGGCCATATCGGCCACCAGCCGGGCGGCGGGCAGCTCCACCGTCTCGGACCGGCGGGCCAAAGCGTTCTTGATGCGCGAAAACATATCCGACAGCGAATCGTTCATCCTTTATCTCCTTAGTATGAACCTAACATGGTTCATACCTTACCAGCTGGCCTTGGTTACGCCCGGGAGCTCCCCACGGCTGGCCAGATTCCTAAAACAGATGCGGCAGACGCCGAACTTGCGCAGGTAGCTGCGCGACCGGCCGCACACGCCGCAGCGATTATGGTGCCGGACGTCGAACTTGGCTCCCTTTCTTAATCTTTCCCACCAGGATTTTTTTGCCATATTTTTCCGCCTTATTTCCTAAAAGGTATCCCCAGAAGGGTCAAAAGTTCCCGCGCTTCCGCATCGGTCTTGGCTGTGGTCGCGATGGTAATGTTCATTCCCCGGACCTTGTCCACCTTGTCGTAATCCACCTCGGGAAAGATCAGCTGTTCCCGGATCCCGAAAGAATAATTCCCCCGTCCGTCGAACGACTTGGGCGACAGGCCCCTAAAGTCCCTCACCTTTGGCAGGGAGATATTGATGAGCTTGTTCAAGAAAAGGAAGAGCCGTTCGCCGCGGAGCGTCACTACCAGCCCGATGGGATCATGGGCTTTAAGCTTAAAATTCGCGATGGATTTTTTAGCATAGGTTATCATGGGGAATTGCCCCGCGATCTCGCTAAGTTCCGCCTGGGATATCTCCACCGCCTTGGGGTTGCTTGCTCCTTCGGATACGCCCCTCGAGATCACCACTTTGATCAGGCGGGGCACCTGCCAGACGTTCTTATAGCCGAACTTTTTGCTCAATTCCTTAATGACTTCTTTATGATATCTTTCTTTTAATGACAACATCTTATTTCACCTTATCCAGCGGCTCTCCGCATTCACTGCAGACCCTTCTGCGGGTCACCTCATGGCAATGCGGACAGATGAGCCCCACCTTGGAGCGATGGAGCGGCAACGGCTTTTCGATGATGCCGCCCTGGAACTTCTGGTTGGCACGCTGATGCTTTTTGGCCACGTTAACTCCTTCGAGCACTACTTTTTCCTTGTCGGGAAGCACCCGGATGATCTTGGCGCGCTTGCCGGCGTCTTTGCCCGAGAGCACCACGGCCTGATCTCCCTTCTTCAACTTCTCCATTAGAGCACCTCCGGAGCCAGGGAGATGATCTTCATATAATTTTTCTCCCTAAGTTCGCGCGCCACCGGCCCAAAGACCCGGGTCCCGCGCGGATTGCCGTCCTTGTCGATGATCACCGCGGCGTTCTCATCGAAGCGGATATAGGAGCCGTCATCCCGCCGCAGGGCGAAGACCACGCGCACCACCACCGCCCGCACTATCTCTCCGTCCTTCACCTGCATGTGGGGAGCGGCCTCTTTGACCACTCCCACGATGACGTCCCCGACACTCCCGTAACGCCGGTTGCCGCCGCCCAAAATGCGGATGCATTGCAGCTTTTTGGCGCCGGTGTTATCAGCTACTTGTAGGTTGGTCCTTACCTGTATCACTTTTTGCTTCCTTTTCTCGTTTGGCGGGCAGCTCCCTTTGGCTTACTTTGCCCTTGCCTAAAACTTCAACCAAAATATGCCTTTTCCGGGCCGAAATGGGCCGCGTGGTGCGGATCAAGACCAGGTCCCCGGCCTGCGCTTTCCCTTCGGCGTCGTGCACCAGATAATTCTTAAAAGTGCGGATCACTTTTTTATATTGCGGGTGCTGAAAGACGCGCGCCACCGTTACCACGATGGTCTTGTCGGAACTTTTCCGCAGCACACACCCTTCGGTTGTTCTTCTGATGTTCCTTTTCATTTTTTCTCTCCCCAAACCGTCAAAATACGGGCAATATCCTTCTTGGTCGCCTTGATCTTATGCGTATTCTTGAGTTCTCCCTTAACTTTCTGGAATCTCAAGTTCTTAAGCTCCAATCTTAAAGCCGCCACATCGGCCAAAAGCTGGTCCCGGTCCTTTTCCCTTAATTTTTCCGCTTTCATCGGCTGCTCACCACTCTGGTCGGTATCGGCAATTTAAAGGCCGCCAGACCCAGGCCTTCCATCGCGTCTTTCCGCGACACCCCGGCGATCTCAAATAAAATATGGCCGGGTTTTACCGCCGCATGGAATCCCACCGGGTCTCCCTTGCCGCCGCCCATGCGGGTTTCCGCCGGACGGCTGGTATAAGGCCGGTCCGCCAATATCCTCACCCACACCTTTCCGCCCCGCTTTAAGAAGTGGGTCAGCGCTTTGCGGGCCGATTCGATCTGGTTGACCTTGATCGCTCCCAGAGCCAAGGCTTGCAGGCCGAATTCGCCGAACTGTAATACGTTGCCGCGGCTGGCCACCCCACGGGTGCGCCGGCGCTGTCTTTTCCTGAACTTGGTCTTCCTAGGCTGCAATACCACTGGTTACCTCCGCTTTGGGCGCGGCCTGGGGCAGAACTTCGCCCTTGTAGATCCAAACCTTGACGCCGATCTTGCCGTAAATGGTCATGGCCTCGGAAAATCCATAATCGATCTTGGCGCGCAGGGTGTGCAGCGGCACCCTGCCCATGCGATACCATTCGTAACGGGCGATCTCGGAGCCACCCAACCGTCCCGAGACCGCGATCTTGACTCCCTTGGCGTGCGCGCGCAGCACCCGGGTCACCGATTGCTTCATGGCCCGTTTGTGGGAGATGCGCTTTTCGAGCTGTTGGGCCACCGATTCGGCCACCAGCTGCGCCGAGGCCTCGGGATTGGGTTCTTCCAAGATATTAAGCTGCACTTGCTTGCCCAGGCGTTTTACCAAAGTGTCGCGCACCAAGGTAACATCGCGTCCGCCCTTGCCGATGATCAGCCCCGGGCGGGCGGTAAAGATATCGATCTCCACCTGGTTGGCGCGCCGCCGGATAATTATCCGGGCGATCCCGGCCTTATAAAGATTTTCTTTGAGATATTTGCGGATCTTAAGGTCTTCCGCCAAATATTTGCCGTATTCGACTCCCTGCGCGAACCAGACCGAGTCCCAATTCTCTATAACGCCGAGCCGGAAACTGCGGGGATTAACCTTTTGTCCCACTCGATGCCTCCTTTGGACCGACAAATACCGTAATATGGCTTAAACGTTTCTTGATCGGAAAAGCCCGTCCCCGGGCGCGGGGACGCATGCGCTTGATGATGGTCGCGGTATCCGCAAAGATGCTTTTGACCACCAAATTCTTTTCGTCAAGCTTATTATTATGTTTAGCATTGGCTTGGGCGGATTTGATGAGCTTTTCGACAATCCGCGCCGCCTTGTTAGGCACCATGCGCAAGATCCCCAGCGCTTCTTCTATCCGTTTGCCCCTTACCAAATTCACCGCTCTCCGCATCTTCTGGGCGGAGCCGCGCAAATACTTGAATTGGGCCTTTACTTCCGTCATGTTAAGGTCGCAGCCCTCTCGGTAGGCATGGAGTGCCCGCGGAAAGTGCGGGTCAAGGAAAATTCTCCCAGTTTGTGCCCTACCATGTTCTCGCTTACGTATACCGGGATATGTTTGTTGCCGTTATGCACCGCAAAGGTCAAGCCCACCATCTCCGGTACGATGGTGGAGCGGCGCGACCAGGTCTTGATGACCTTTTTATCGCCCGTATGCAGCGCTTTTTGCACTTTCTTTAAAAGATGATCGTCCACGAACGGCCCTTTCTTAAGAGATCTGCCCAAGATTATTTCCTCCTCGTGATAATGAACCGGTCGGAAGCCCGTCTTCCGCGCCGGGTCTTGTAGCCCAAAGCCGGCTGGCCCCATTTGCTGACCGGTTGTATCCGGCCGATGCCGGATTTGCCTTCGCCGCCGCCGTGCGGATGGTCGCAGGGGTTCATCACCACTCCGCGCACTTCCGGACGCCTGCCCAGGTTCCGCTTTCTCCCGGCCTTGCCCATGACCGCGTTCTTAGCGTCGAGATTGCCCAACTGCCCCACCGTGGCCCGGCACTTGAGATTGATCAGGCGGGTCTCGCCCGAAGGCAGTTTGAGGATGGCAAAGTCCCCCTCCTTGCCTAATATCTGGATCGACGCTCCGGCCGAGCGGGCTAATTGCCCTCCGGTCCCCGGCCGCATTTCCACGTTATGCACTACCGTGCCCAGCGGGAGATTGTTCAAAGGCAGGCAGTTGCCCAGCTTGATCTCCGCATCCTGTCCGGATTCAACTACGTCGCCGTCGGTCAATCCCAGGGGAGCCAGGATGTAACGTTTTTCCTTGTCCGTATATTCCAAAAGCGCGATCCGCACGTTGCGGTTGGGATCGTATTCGATCCCTATCACCCGGGCGGGCATCCCGTCCTTGTCCCGTTTAAAATCAATGAGCCGGTACTGCCGTTTGGCGCCACCGCCCCGGTGCCGCATGGAAATGCGTCCTTTAAAGCCCCGGCCGGCAAGGCGTCTTTTTACCCGGAGCAAAGTTTTCTCCGGATGGGATTTGGTTATGTCCTCGAAAGTATCCGCGATCCAAAACCGGCTGCCGGGCGAAGTTGGTCGCTTTTGTTTGACTGTCATTAAACTTCGAGCTCCTCTATTTTCCCCGATACCAGGCGGACGTAGGCCTTTTTGCCGCCTTTCTGCAAATTGACGGTATTGACCGCGGCCACCTTGACCTTAAAAAGTTTCTCAACCGCCCGGCGGATATCGATCTTGTTGGCTTTGGGATTCACCCGAAAAACGTATTCTCCGGTCTCTTTAGCCAGCACGGCTTTTTCGGTTATGATCGGCTCCAATATTACGGCGGTTGCGTCCATTATTTTAAATTCTCCCCTAATTTGATCAGCGCCTCACGGGTCAAGACCAGGTTCTCGCAATTCAATAGATCGTGGATATTAAGCTCTCCCGGAGAGACCAGCCGGGTGGAGCTTAAATTGCGCGCCGCTTTACGAACGGATTCTTCGACCGGTTGGGCGACGATCAAGTTCTTCACGCCTGCGATCTTAAGCTTCACCAGCACTTTGGCCATTTCTTTGGTCTTGGCCGAATCTAAGGCCAATCCCTGGAGCACCATGATCTTCCCTTCCCGCGCCCGCTCGGCGATCACCGAGGCCAGGGCGTGTTTGCGCATCTTAACCGGCAGGGCAAAAGAATGGTCGCGCGGTTTGGGACCGAAGATCACTCCGCCGCCTCTCCATAAAGGAGAACGGATGCTGCCGGCGCGCGCGCGGCCGGTGCCTTTTTGCTTCCAGGGCTTTTTTCCGCCGCCCCGCACTTCGGTGCGGGTGAGGGTGGAATGATTTCCTTGCCGTAAGGACGCCAAATGCCAGTTGAGCGCGCGATAGACCAGGTCTTGCTTAAATCCGATGGTCAGCGAGGCCGGCATCTCTACCTGCCCTACTTCCGCGCCATTTTGATCTATTAATTTTAAATTCATGCTTTATCCACCACCACCGCGTTCTTTCCCGGCCCCGGGAGCGCGCCCTTGATGAGCAGCAATCCTTTTTCGGCGTCCACTCGGACCACCTTTAGGTTCTTGACCGAGACTTTTTTGTTCCCCAACCGTCCCGACATGCGCGTCCCTTTCTCTACCCGGCCCGGCGTGGTGCCCGCGCCGATCGATCCCGGAAGGCGGTGGAACTTGCTGCCGTGGCCCATGGGGCCCCGGTGGAAGTGCCAACGCTTAATGGTCCCGGCGGTGCCCTTGCCGATGCTGATCCCGGTCACTTTTACCAGATCGCCCGGTTTAAAGGCGGCCAGGTCCGCACCCTCGGTAAACTGCACAACCGTTACCGGAGTGATCT
Source organism: Candidatus Saganbacteria bacterium (assembly GCA_016223205.1). GTDB lineage: Bacteria > Margulisbacteria > WOR-1 > XYC2-FULL-46-14 > WPAF01 > JACRPM01. The sequence goes on along the minus strand of JACRPM010000009.1, from coordinate 14,136 downwards.
CGCCTTTGTCGTCCCAGACCTGGGTCATCCCCAACTTGGTGCCTTTCATTTTAGTTTGATCTCCACATCCACTCCCGCGGGCAGATCGAGCTGCATCAGCGCTTCTACCGTATCGCGCGGCGGCTCCAGGATATCGATCAGCCGTTTATGGGTCCGGATCTCAAAATGCTCCCGGGATTTTTTGTCGACATGCGGAGAGCGCAGCACGCAGACCCGCTCGATATCGGTCGGCAGAGGAATAGGGCCCGAAACCGTCGCCCCCACCCTTTTAGCGGTGTCCACGATCTTCACCGCCGACTGGTCGAGCAGGCGGTGGTCGTAGCTTTTTAATCTGATCCTGATCTTTGATCGGCTTGCCATTTATTTCCCCTTTGCCTTGGTAATGATGCCTTCGGCGATATTTTTAGGAACCTCCTCGTAATTGGAGAATTCCATAGTGTAATTCCCGCGTCCCTGGGTGCGGCTGCGCAGATCCGTCGCGTAGCCGAACATCTCGGAGAGCGGCACTTTAGCTTTGATCTGCTGGAGGCCGGCGTGCATCTCCATGCCCTCGATGCGGCCCCGGCGGCTGTTGAGGTCCCCGATCACATCTCCCATATATTGTTCGGGAACCACCACTTCTACCGCCATGGTGGGCTCCAGCATTACCGGCTTGCTTTTGAGCACGCCTTCCTTGAGAGCCATGGAACCCGCGATCTTAAAGGCGATCTCGGAAGAGTCCACGTCGTGGTAGGAGCCGTCGAACAGCGTGGCCTTGAGGTCGATCACCGGATAACCCGCCAAGACCCCGGTGGACATGGCATCCTTGATGCCGTTCTCGACCGCCGGGATGTATTCGCGGGGGATCGACCCGCCCACGATGTCGTTCTCGAACTCAAAACCTTTGCCCGCCGGCAGGGGCTCGAGCTTAAGCCAGACGTGCCCGTATTGCCCGCGGCCGCCGGTCTGGCGGATGAATTTGCCTTCCACTTCGCAGGCCCCGCGGATGGTCTCTTTGTAAGCCACCTGCGGTTTGCCCACATTGGCATCCACCTTGAATTCCCTAAGCATGCGGTCCACGATGATCTCGAGATGCAGCTCTCCCATGCCGGAGATGATGGTCTGTCCGGTCTCGGGATCCCCCTTGATCCTGAAAGTCGGGTCCTCTTCGGCCAGGCGGGAAAGAGCAACTCCCATTTTCTCCTGGTCGGCCTTGGTCTTGGGCTCAATGGCCACATAGATAACCGGCTCGGGGAACTGGATGGATTCCAAAATAATGGGCTGGTCCTCGAGACAGAGCGTATCTCCGGTCGAAGTGTTCTTGAGGCCCACGATGGCCGCGATATCGCCGGCATAGACCTGGCCGATCTCGTCGCGTTTGTCGGCGCTCATCTGCAGCAGGCGCCCGATGCGCTCCCGGTTATTCTTGGTGGCGTTCAAAACGTAGGAGCCGGATTTTAGGACGCCCGAATAACAGCGAAAGAAAGTAAGCCGCCCGACAAAGGGATCGGCCATGATCTTAAAAGCCAAGCCCGAAAAAGGCGCCGCATCATCGGCCGGGCGTTCGTCTTCCGCGCCGCTTTTGGGATTGAGCCCCTTGACCGGGGGAATGTCCGCCGGCGAAGGCAGATAGTCGATAATGGCATCGAGCAGCGGTTGGACCCCCTTGTTCTTAAAGGCGGTGCCGCAGGCCACCAAAACGAATTTGGCGGCAATGCAGCCTTTGCGCAGGCCGGATTTAATATCTTCTTTGTTCAAGGTATGTTTTTCCATATATTTTTCAAGCAAGGCGTCGTCGGATTCGGCCGCCGCTTCCACCAGCTTTTCATGGTATTCTTTGGCCTGGCCGAGCAATTCCGCCGGGATCTCGGTCACCTCTAAATTCTGCCCCAGTTCGTCCTTATAGATGATGGCTTTCATTTCCACCAGGTCCACCACGCCCAGGAAATTATCTTCGGCCCCGATGGGCAGCTGTATGCATACCGGGTTGGTATGCAGGCGCTCTTCGATCTGCCTGACCACGCGGAGATAATCGGCCCCGATCCGGTCCATTTTGTTCACAAAGCAGATCCGCGGGACCTGGTAGCGGGTGGCCTGCCGCCAAACCGTTTCGGATTGGGGCTGCACCCCGCCCACCGCGCAGAAAACTATCACCACTCCGTCCAAGACCCGCATGCTGCGCTCCACCTCGACCGTAAAATCAACGTGGCCGGGAGTATCGATGATGTTGATGCGGCAATCCTTCCAGTTACTGGTGATGGCGGCGGAGGTGATGGTGATGCCCCGCTCCCGCTCCTGCTCCATCCAGTCGGTCACGGTGGTGCCTTCATCCACATCGCCGATCTTGTGCACTCTTCCCGAATAGAAGAGCACCCGTTCGGTAGTGGTGGTCTTGCCGGCGTCGATGTGCGCGGCAAAACCCATATTGCGATATTTTTCGATCGGATGAGTCCTCGTCATTTTACTCCTACCACCTGAAATGCGCGAAGGCCTTGTTGGCTTCGGCCGTCTTGTGCATATCTTCCCGTTTCTTGAGCGCCGTTCCGGTATTGTTGAAAGCGTCGACCATCTCGGCCGATAATTTGTCCGCCATGCTGCGGCCGTTCCTTTCGCGGGCGGCCTCTCTCAACCATTTCATGGCCAGCATCAGGCCCCTTTCCTTGGTGACCTCCACCGGTATCTGGTAGGTGGCGCCTCCCACCCGGCGGGATTTAACCTCCATCAAGGGGGTGATCTTTTCCAATACCTTCAAAAAGGCCTCGAGCGGCGGAAGGTTCAATTTTTCGCCGATCCTTTTTAAGGATTCGTAAATGATGACCTCGGCCTTGCTCTTTTTGCCGTCATACATCAGCTTGTTGATGAAGCGCTGCAAGGTCTCGCTTTGATAGATGGGATCCGCCGCGATCTTTTTCTTGGGAACTCTTCCGTATCTGGGCATGGTTTATTTAGCCCCCTCTGCTTTGGGCTTTTTGGCCCCATAGCGGCTGCGTCCCTGGCGGCGATTTTCGACCCCGGTGGTATCGAGCGATCCGCGCACGATGTGATAGCGCACGCCGGGCAGGTCCTTGACCCGGCCGCCGCGCACCAAGACCACCGAGTGTTCTTGTAAATTGTGCCCGACTCCCGGGATATAGGCGATCACTTCGAGCCCTCCCGTCAGGCGCACTTTGGCCACTTTGCGCAGAGCGGAGTTCGGCTTTTTGGGGGTCGTGGTATAGACCCGGGTGCACACCCCACGCTTAAAAGGACTGCCGTTCAAAGCCGGGGCTTTGCTTTTCCACTTTTTCTGTTTTCTGCCTCGTCTGACCAATTGATTGATAGTTGGCATTTTACACCGCCTCCCCTGCCGTCGGCACCAGTTCCAGGCTTAAGTAATCGACAAAACCGGTCCCCGCCGGGATCAGCCGTCCGATGATCACGTTTTCCTTGAGTCCGTACATCTCGTCCTGCTTGCCCTTGACCGCGGCCTCGGTCAGCACCCGGGCGGTTTCTTGGAAGGACGAAGCCGAGATAAAACTCTCGGTGGTCAGCGAAGCCTTGGTAATGCCCAAGAGAACTTCTTCGCCTGACGGCGGCTCGCCCTTGGCCTTTTCCTGCATATCGCGCAGCGGCACCTGGTCGATAAGCTCGCCGGGGAGCAGGATAGTATCTCCGGGATTGACGATGCGCACCCGGCGCGTCATCTGCCGGACTATGACCTCGATGTGTTTGTCGTTGATGGCCACACCCTGCGAACGGTAGATCTTTTGGATCTCCGAGACCAAGAATTGGTGCACGGCGCGTACTCCCACGATGCGCAGGATGTCGTGCGGATTGATGGTGCCCTCGGTCAAGACGTTCCCTTTGTGCACCCGGTCCCCATGGGCCACCCGCAGGCGGACCTCGTAGGGGATCAGATATTCTTTTTTCTCGCCCTTGCCGGAAGTTACGATAATAAGCCGCGCCCCTTCGCGTTCGGAAATACTGACCACGCCTTCGGATTCCGAAAGCAGGGCCGGATCCTTGGGACGGCGGGCTTCGAACAAGCTTTCAACTTTGGGAAGACCCTGGATGATGTCGCGCGTTTTGCTGGGATCGCTCCTAATGCTTTCCACCTTGGCCAGCACTTCGTAGGGGCCGACTTCCGCCCCTTCTTCGATCAAAAGCCGCGAGCCCGCCACGATGAGATAGCTTTCTCCCTGGGCTATGGTCAGCTCGGAGCGCTTGGCCTCGATCACGACCCCGGCGGCGGCGGATACTACCCCGCTGGCGACCTCATCTCCGGCCGAAACCTTGTCGCCGACCTTCACGAACACCTTGACGCCCGAGCCGATAGTGTATTCCTTTTTGGCGCGGGGATTAAAAACAAAAAGTTCGCCGTCTTTTTTGGAGATATATTCGTCTATGGACTTATTCCCGCTCCGGCGTTTGCGGTGCAGCATTTCCAGGTTCAGATATTTTACCCGTCCGGTGCCGGAACTGATGATGTAATCGTAAGTGCTGTCGTACTCCGCCAGGGCTTCGCCGGATTTGACCAGATGTCCTTCTTTGACCTTAAGGAAAGCGCCCACCGGCATCAGGTATTCTTCTTTCTTATCCTTGATCTTGAGTATCAGGTTGCCGCTGCGGGTCACCATCTTGGCCTTATGCCCGGAATCATCATCCACTTCCTTGATCTCCATGCCCTCGCCTAAGCTCACCTCGCCCGAATGCTTGCTCTTGATCGTGATCTTGGCCCCTTTGTGCAAGGCCACACCTCCGATATGGAAGGTGCGCATGGTCAGCTGGGTGCCCGGCTCGCCGATCGATTGCGCGGCCACGGTACCAACCGCTTCGCCGATATTCACCAGATTGCCGGACGAAAGGTCGCGGCCGTAACACATGCGGCACAGCCCGCGCTTGGTCTTGCAGCCCAAGGCCGAGCGGACCTCGATATGCTCGATCCCCGCTTCGCGGATGGTTTCGGCCCCTTCTTCATCGATCTCCTCGCCGGATTTAATGATCACTTTGCCGGATAAGGGATCGGTTATATTATGCAGCGGCCGCCGGTTGATGATGCGCGCCGACAGCGAGACCACTTCCTCATATCCTTCCCTGATAGTTGAAAGCTCGATGCCTTCGGTGGTGCCGCAATCTTCTTCCACCACCATCACATCCTGCGCCACGTCCACCAGGCGGCGGGTAAGGTATCCCGAATCGGCGGTGCGCAGGGCGGTATCCACCAAGCCCTTGCGCGCTCCGTAAGAGGAGATAAAATATTCGGTCACGTTGAGGCCTTCTTTAAAGTTGGTCTTAATGGGAATGGAGATGATGTTGCCGGACGGATCGGCCATCAGGCCCCGGATGCCGGCCAATTGCCGGACCTGCTGGACGTTGCCGCGCGCTCCGGAGAACGCCATCATGTAGACCGAATTCAACTTATCAAAACCTTGCAGCATGGAGCTGGTCACTTCTTCAGTGACCGCGCTCCAAATGTCGAGCGAGCGGATGAATTTTTCTTTGACGGAGAGCGTCCCTTCGCGCACTTGCCGCTCGAGCTCCGCCACTTCTTCTTCGGCCCGGTTCACGATCTCTTTTTTGTTGGCCGGCACCCGCACGTCGTCGATTGAGATCGAGACCCCGGCGATGGTGGCGTATTTAAAGCCCAGCCGTTTGATCTCGTCCGCGATCTCGGCGGTGACCGCCGCGCCGTAAGTCTTGAAGGCGGAGAGCACCAGCGCTTCCAGGGTCTTCTTGTCCACCAGCTTATTAATGTAAGAGATCTTGACCGCCCCAGGGATCTTGCGGTCGATCACCCGGTTGATGGTGTAATTGAACTTGATGCGCCCGACCGTGGTCTCGATGATGCCCTCCAGGCGCCTGACCTTGATCTTGCTGTGCAGGTGGATCTCGTCCAAGTCGTGGGCTACCATCGCCTCCCAATCGTTCGCAAAAGTAAGTCCCGCGCCCAGGGTTTGCAGATCATCCAGCACCGTCATGTAGTAAGTTCCCAGCACCATATCCTGGGTGGGCGTGATGATGGGCCGGCCGGAGGCCGGGGATAGGATATTGTTGCTGGCCATCATCAGCACGCGGGCTTCGACTTGCGCTTCGGGCAAAAGCGGCACGTGCACGGCCATCTGGTCGCCGTCAAAGTCCGCGTTAAACGCCGGGCAGACCAAAGGATGCAATTGGATGGCCTTGCCTTCTACTAAGATCGGCTCAAAGGCCTGGATGCCCAAACGGTGCAGGGTGGGCGCGCGGTTCAGCATTACCGGATGTCCCTTGATGACCTCTTCCAGTATGTCCCACACCATCACTTCACCGCGTTCGATCATCCGTTTGGCGGATTTTACGTTCTGGGCAAAGCCCCGTTCCACCAGTTTGCGGATAACAAAGGGTTTGAAAAGTTCGAGCGCCATTTCTTTGGGCAGGCCGCACTGGTGGATCTTAAGGTGCGGGCCCACTACGATGACCGAGCGGCCGGAATAATCGGCGCGCTTTCCTAACAGATTTTGGCGGAAGCGTCCCTGTTTGCCCTCGATGATATCGGTGAGCGAACGCAGGGGGCGGCCGGTAGAGCCCACCACCGCGCGCTTGCGGCGGCCGTTGTCGATCAATACATCCACCGCCTCTTGCAGCATGCGTTTTTCGTTGCGGATGATCATGTCGGGCGCGCCCATATTGATCATTTTCTTCAGGCGGTTGTTGCGGTTGAGCACCCGGCGATAAAGGTCGTTGAGGTCCGAGGTGGCAAAACGGCCGCCTTCGAGCTGTACCATGGGGCGCAGGTCCGGAGGGATCACGGGAATGACGTCCATGACCATCCAATCCGGATGGTTGCCGGAAGCTAAAAAGGCCTCGGCGATGCGCAATCTCTTGATGATCTTGAGCCTTTTTTGGCCTTCGGCGGGCTTAAGTTCGCGCCGCAGTTTGGCCACCAACTGGCCGATATCGATGCGGGTGAGCAGTTCCTTGACGCCCTTAGCCCCCGTCTCGGCCTTAAAATCATCTCCCCATTTTTCACGGGCTTCGGCGTATTCGCCTTCGCGCAAAACCGAGCCCACCTTGAGCTTGGTCTTGATGCCGGCATTGATCTCGGTGACCATGTAGGAATCGTAGTAGATCACTTCTTCAAGCGACTTGGAAGGGACATCTAACAGCAGGCTCATGTAGCCGGGCACCGAGCGCAGATACCAGATGTGGGCTACGGGCACGGCCAGCTTGATGTGGCCCATGCGCTCCCGGCGAACCCGGGAGGTGGTGACCTCTACCCCGCAGCGTTCGCAAACGATGCCCCGGTAACGCACCCGTTTGTACTTGCCGCAATGGCATTCCCAATCTTTGACCGGGCCGAATATCTTTTCGTCAAAAAGCCCCCGCCGTTCCGGTTTGAAAGTGCGGTAGTTGATGGTCTCGGGCTTTTCGACCTCGCCGAAAGACCAAGAGAGTATCCTCTCCGGAGAAGCGATGCCGATCTGGATATGGTCGAATTCCAGCCCGTCGCCCTTGCTTAATAATTTCATCGGCTGGACTCCTTCCTCTTCCAGGGCAGCTCCTTGGGAAGGGTCTTGCCGCCTTCATCGAGGTTCACTTCTTTGCCGTCCTTGCTCAAGGTCCGCATATCCAGTCCCAAACTGCGCAGTTCTTTGACCAGAACTTTGAACGATTCGGGGATGCCGGGCTTCTCCATGGGCTTGCCCTTGATGACCGATTCGTACACCTTGGAACGGCCCACCACGTCGTCGGATTTGACGGTTAAGAGCTCCTGCAGGGTATGGGCGGCGCCGTAGGCCTCAAGCGCCCACACTTCCATTTCTCCAAAGCGCTGTCCGCCGAACTGGGCTTTGCCGCCCAAGGGCTGTTGGGTAATGAGAGAGTAAGGCCCGGTGGAGCGGGCGTGCATCTTGTCGTCCACCAAGTGGATCAGTTTTAATAGATAGGTATAACCCACGGCCACCGGTCGCTCAAAGGCCTCGCCGGTGCGGCCGTCGCGCAGCTCCACTTTGCCGAGCGTGGAGTACCAGGGAATGCCGGTCTCCTTAAGTTCGCGTTCGATGAGGTTCACCGAGGCGTTCTCTTCTTCGATCTCGTCGAAAGGCGGGATCTCATACATCTTTTGTTTGTGATGCGCGGCAAAACCCAAAAGCAGTTCGAAGATCTGGCCGATGTTCATGCGGGAAGGCACGCCCAGCGGATTTAAAACCACCTCTACCGGAGTCCCGTCCGGCAAATACGGCATGTCTTCCTCGGGCAAAACCTTGGCTACCACTCCCTTGTTGCCGTGGCGGCCGGCCAGCTTGTCGCCGATCGAGACTTTGCGCAGCTGCCCAACATATACCCGGACCAGCTCGTGCACTCCCGGGCTAAGCTCGTCGCCTTTCTCTCGGGAAAATACCCGGACGTTGATTACCTTGCCGGCCTCGCCGGGAGGCACCCGCAACGATGTGTCGCGCATGTCGCGGGCTTTGTCCCCGAAGATGGCGCGCAGAAGTTTTTCCTCTGCCGGCAGCTCGGTCTCACCCTTGGGAGTGACCTTGCCGACCAAAACATCGCCCGGCCCCACTTCGGTGCCAACCTTGATGATGCCGCGCTCGTCTAAATTCTTGAGAGCTTCTTCCCCGGCGTTGGGGATCTCGCGGGTGATCTCTTCCATGCCCAATTTAGTGGAGCGCACTTCCACTTCCAGCCGTTCGATATGCACGCTGGTAAAGGCGTCTTCCCTGACCAGCTTTTCCGAGATCAAGATGGCGTCTTCGTAGTTGTATCCTTCCCAGGGCATCATGGCCACCAGGACATTGCGTCCAAAGGCCAGCTCCCCTCCTGCGGTGGCGGATCCGTCGGCCAAAAGGTCGTCTTTTTTGACGTTTTCCCCGACCGAGACCACCGGCCGCTCGTGTACTAAAGTGTTCTGGTTGCTGCGGCCGAACTTGACCAGCTTATAAGTGTCTTTTTTACCCGAGGAGGTGGTGACCACGATCTCTTCGGCTGTGACCCGGGTCACTTTGCCGGAATTGCGGGCGACCACCAGCGTGCGGGAGTCGCGGGCCACGGTGCGCTCGAGCCCGGTGCCCACATAGGGGGCTTCGGGCTTGAACAAAGGCACCGATTGCCGCTGCATGTTGGCGCCCATCAAGGCGCGGTTGGCGTCGTCGTGTTCCAAAAAGGGGATCAAGGCGGTCGAGATGCCCACGATCTGCATGGGATCTACGCCCACGTAATCCACTTCTTTGGCCGGAGAAAAGAGGAACTCGCGTTTAAAGCGCACCGGCACCTGGGAATCCACGATCTTGCGGTTCTTGTCGAGCCGCACATCACAGGAAGCGATGCGGTATAGGTCTTCCACGTCCGCCGTCAAATATTCGATGCGGTGGGAGACGATCCCGTCTTTGGCTTTGAGGTAAGGGGTCTCGATGAAGCCGTACTGGTTGATCTTGCCGTAAGTGGAAAGCGAGGCGATGAGGCCGGCGTTGGGGCCTTCCGGGGTTTCGATCGGACAGATCCTCCCGTAGTGGCTGGGATGGATGTCGCGGACTTCAAATCCGGCGCGTTCGCGGGTAAGCCCTCCCGGGCCCAAGGCCGAAAGCCGGCGCTTGTGGGTGAGCTCGGCCAGAGGATTGGTCTGGTCCATAAATTGCGAAAGCTGGGACGAGCCGAAAAATTCTTTAATGACCGCGGAAAGCGGACGGATATTGATCAGGGCCTGGGGGGTCTCGCGGGCCACGTCTTTGGTGAGCATGGCCTCCTTGATCAATCTCTCGATGCGGGTAAAGCCCAGCCGGAACTGCCTTTGTAAAAGCTCCCCGACCGATCTTACCCGGCGGTTGCCGAGGTGGTCGATATCATCGGTCAGCCCTTCGCCGCTGTGCAGGGCGATGAGATATTTGGTGATGCCGATGATATCCTGCTTGGTGAGCACCTGGAAGGCCGGATCGACCTTGATCCCCAGTTTCAAGTTCATCTTATGGCGGCCCACTTTGCCCAGGTCGTAGCGCTTGGGATTGAAGAAGAGATTGGTGAGATACACCTGCGCTCCCTCGAAGGTGACGGGATCGCCGGGCCGCAGTTTTTTGTAGATCTCGATCAAGGCTTCTTCTTTGGGGATGATGGGACTTTCTTTGAGCGTGCGTTTGCGGAACTCCCCTTCGGTCAAGGCCTCCAAAATTTCCTTTTCGGTGGCGCCGATAGCGGAGAGCAGGGTGGTGATACCCACCTTGCGGGTCTTATTGATGCGGGCGAACAGCGCCAGGTGCGCGTCGCATTCGACCTCGAGCCAGGCTCCCCGGTCGGGGATGATGGTGGCGTAATACAGCTGGCGGCCGAGCTTCTCCAGCCGCTTGCTCTCTTTAAAGTAAACCCCCGGTGAACGGGTGAGCTGGGAAATGATCACCCGCTCCGCCCCGTTGATGACAAAAGTGCCGCGCTCGGTCATCATGGGAAGGTCCCCGATGAAGACGTCCTGCACTTTGACCTCTTTGCTCTCTTTGGAGATCAGCTTGGTCTCCACCTTGAGAGGGGATTGGAAGGTCAATTCCCGGATCAGGCATTCCTGCACGTCATATTTGGGCTCCCCAAAGATGACCTTGCCGGTAAAAGCCAGCTCCCATTTGCCGTCGTAGCTTTTGATCGGCGAGAGGGCGCGCAGTTCTTCCTTAAGCCCGGTGGTCTTGAACCACAAAAACGAATCCCTCTGGATCTCCAACAGATCCGGCGGCATCAGCACTTTCCGCTTTTTCAAGGCGGGGAACGGGTTTACTCTTTCTTTCATTATTTGATCTCTACCTTAGCTCCTTCAGCTTCCAACTTTTTCTTGATCTCCTCCGCTTCGGCCTTCTTGATACCGGACTTTACCGTTGCGGGGGTCTTGTCCACCATGTCCTTGGCTTCTTTAAGCCCCAATCCGGTAACCTCGCGCACCACTTTGAGCACCTGGATCTTCTTATCCCCGGTTCCGGTCAACACTACGTCAAATTCTTCTTTGATCTCCGCACCGGCAGCCCCAGCAGCAGGTCCGGCCGCCATCATCATGGGAGCGGCGGCGGTGACCCCGAATTTCTCCTCCAGTTTTTTGACCAGCTCGGACAATTCCAGCACCGTCAAACCTTCAACCGTCGAAATAACCTCATCGATCTTTGCCATCTTCACTCACCTCCTTGTGATTTTTTATCCTTGACCGCATTCAAAGCATAGACCAGCTTGCGAAGATTCCCCTGCATTACATTGACCAGTCCCCGGATGGGGGCCTGCATCCCGCCCACCACTTTAGCCAAAAGCTCTTCGCGGCTGGGCAGCTTCGCCAAACTTTTTATCTGGGCCTCGGGCAAAAACTGCCCGTCCATCATGCCGCCGATGATCTTGGGTTTTTCCGCTTCGGCGATAAAATTGACCAGGGCTTTGGCGGGCATCACCACATCCCCAAAACCGAAAAGCACCGCGGTGGTGCCGGTAAGATGTTCCTTAAGCGGGGCCTTGTCTTCCGGCAAGGCGCGGATGGTCAAGGTGTTCTTGAGCACCCGGTATTCCGCCTGGTGGGCATCCAGCTTTCTGCGCAGTTCGGTGATCTGCTTGACCGTCATTCCCTGGTAATCGGTGAGGATCACCAGATTGGAGCGGCCGAGCTTGTCGTTGATGTCCTTGATCTTTTCAACCTTTTCGGGCCTGACTTTTACCTCTCTCATTCTTCCGCTCCGATCATTTCGCGGGCATCCAAACGGACGCCGGGACCCATAGTGGAAGAAAGGGTCAGGGATTTGAGGTAAGCGCCCTTGGTGCCGCTGGGCTTGGTCTTGTTGACCGCCAAAACCGCGGTCTTGAGATTTTCTAAAAGGTCCTGCTTTTCCATGGCGGCCTTGCCCAACACCAGATGCACCACCCCGCCCTTGTCCATGCGAAACTCGAACTTGCCGGCTTTGAATTCCTTGACCGTCTTGCCGATGTCGGCGGTCACGGTACCGGATTTGGGATTAGGCATCAGTCCCTTGGTCCCCAGTATCTTTCCCAGCTTTCCCGCCGCCCCCATCATGTCCGGGGTGGCGATCAAAACATCAAATCCCAAAAACCCGCCGCTGATCTTTTGGACCAGGTCTTCCGCGCCCACCACATCCGCTCCGGCTTCTTCGGCTTCCTTGGTCTTGTCGCCCTTGCACAGCACCGCCACTTTCACGGACTTGCCGCTGCCGTGCGGAAGTGAAATGGTGCCGCGGATCGAAACCCCGCCTTTCTTGGTGTCCACATTAAGCTTCATGGCCAGGTCCACCGATTCGGGGAACTTGGCCTTGGCGGTAGCTTTGACCAGGTCGAGCGCAACGCCCGGGCTGTAGAGCTTGCGGCGGTCGACCTGCTTGATTATTTCCTGATAACGCTTACTCAATGGTGACCCCCATCTGTCGGGCGGTGCCGGCGATGATGTTCATGGCGGCTTCGACGTTGGTGGCGTTGAGATCGGGGAGTTTGGCGGCGGCGATCTCCTTAAGCTGGGCTTTGCTCAACTTGCCCACCTTGTTCTTAAGCGGTTCGCCCGATCCCTTTTCGATGCCCGCCGCCTTCTTGATGAGGGTGGCGGCCGGCGGGGTCTTAAGCACAAAGCTAAAAGACCGGTCCTTGTAGACCGTGATCTCAACTGGAATTACCGTATCGCCCTTATCCTGGGTCTGGGCGTTATAGGCCTTGCAGAATTCCATAATATTGATACCGTGCTGGCCGAGCGCCGGGCCGATAGGCGGAGCCGGATTGGCTTTGCCGGCCGGGATCTGCAATTTGATCTTGGTTATTACTTCTTTACCTTTTGGTTTAGCCATAATTAAACTAACTTTTCCGCGTGCTCAAAATTCACCTCGACCGGCGTATCCCGGCCGAAGATGTTGATCAAGACCTTGAGCTTGCCCTTGTCGGCGTTGATCTCATCCACCGTGCCGGTGTAGCCCCTAAAGGGCCCGGAGATCACGCGCACCGATTCTCCCCGCTCGAAAGCGACCTCGAGCTTTTCTTCCTTGACGCCGATCTGCTTGAGCACCCTCTGCATCTCGCGGTCCGAGACCGGTGTGGGCTTGACCTTGGTGCCGATAAAACGGGCCACACCGGGCGTCTGGCGGATGGCGTACCAAGATTCGTCATCGAGGTCCATCTCCAGGAAAACATAGCCCGGGAACATCTTGCGCTTCTTCTCGATGCGCTTGCTGCCCTTGAGCTCCACTACTTCTTCTTCCGGCACCAGGATCTTAAAAACCTTGTTTTTAAGGTTCATGAGATCCAGGTTGCTCTCGATCGCGTTCTTGACCGACTCTTCTTGCCCGGAATAGGTCTGGAGCACGTACCAGCGCCGGTCCCCGGATTGCGGAGGAGCGGGCTCCGGTCCCGCCCCTGCCTGCCGGTCAGGCAGGTCGGAGGCGGGAGGCGGCTGAACCTCTGGTTGATTTTCTTCTGCCATCATTAAAAAGCCTTATTCAGGAACATTATCATCTTGGCCAGGCCCCAGTCGATCAGGGTAACTCCCAGCCCCATGATGATACAGATTATCAATATAATGATAGTAGCCGAGGTCACATACTGCCGACCCGGCCAGGCGACCTTTTTGACCTCTCCCTGGGTCTCTTTGAGATAGGACCTGATCTTTCCGATCCAGTCTTTCATTATATATATCCTTTATTAAGGAGCAGGCCAGACAGGATTTGAACCTGCAACCCCCGGTTTTGGAGACCGGTGCTCTACCGTTGAGCTACTGGCCTATCGCCCTCACCGGACCCTGGAACTATTTTTCTTCCTTATGCAAAGTATGCGCCCGGCAGAAGCGGCAATACTTGTTCCGCTCCAAACGCCCGGTCGTCGTCTTCTTGTTCTTGCCCGTCGTATAATTTTTCCGCTTGCACTTCGTACAAGCTAAAGTAATAATCTCTCTCATAATAAAAAGTCCGTGAGGGCACAATATGTCCCCTCACCAAATTTTTGCTACAAATTTTGGTAAAAATCTGCTGAAAATCGAAATGGTGGACGTAACACCTTTCCGCCGGCAGATACAAAGGTTAATTATATAAAAGAAAGGGCTATTCTGTCAAGGGGATATTGGTTCCTTAACAAAAAGTGTGCCAAATTAAGCCGCCCAGCAAAGTTATAGGGATAAAAGCAATCATCATCTTTCTGATATAAGTCTGAACGTTTCTGAATCCAAAGCTCATGCGCTTAATCATCTTGATCTTGTTGTTG
>JACRPM010000004.1 GCA_016223205.1 Candidatus Saganbacteria bacterium | reverse complement strand
CTTCCCTAAGTGCCTCAAGCGCCACCCGGGACTTAAAATCCGCGTCAAATTTCTTGCGCATCATAACTGTTCCCTCCTGATTAAAATTGTAGCAGTTTTTACATCTTAACCAGTGGTCCAGTTTTTGGGGTCAATTATAGATAACCATTGATAAGCAAAATAACCCGCCCGATTTGCAGTAATCCGTCATAAACCAGCTTAAAGGCCGCTTCATCTATTTTATCCTTGACCAACCTGGCCGCCTCAAAATTCCTGTCTGCGGCCGCCAGCAATCCATTCAGGTAGACCACGTCTGTGCTCTGTTTCTTTATCTTCCCTTCCTTTATCAGGTCATTTAATAAGATTTCTAAATTCATTTTCATTCCCCTTTATCAATAGGTAATTTTTCAAGACATCTTTATAAAAATAATCCTTTTTAGCTTTTTCAACGAGTTCTTTGCTGTCAATAAGATGGTAATTGATATCCCGGTTGATAATTTTCTCGATACTTTGCACAGCTTTAAAGACCTGGTTTTCGTCCGCCGTGCCTACCACGAAAAGATCTATATCAGAATCGGACTTTAGGCCCATCTTAACATAAGAGCCAAAAAGAAATGCAAATGAAATTCCTTTGATCTTGTCCAGCGCTTCTTTTAACTCCACTTCTACTCCCACGGTCTTTCTGATTATTGATTCAACCTCATCTAATAAAGCATATTTTTTATTGAGCTTGTAAATATTTAAACCGCCCCGTTTTTTGAAAAGTATAAGGTCGTTTTGCAGGAGCTTGTTGATCTCCCGCTGGGTGGTGCCGATTGAGGCCCCGATCAATCTGGCAATTTCACTCAAATAGAACTCATTCGCCTGATTATGCACGAATAATAATATTATCTTTTTTCTGATCTTTGACTTGGTTAAGAATTCCAGCATTGTATTTTCAACCTTGAGTAAATTATTACTCATAATTGAGTAATCGTCAAGTTTCCACTGATCGGGATTGAATAATTGCAGGACTTTAACCTAAATGTTATACTCCCCACATGAAGAAGATCATTGTCGGAATTGACCTGGGTGGGACCAAGATTGCCGCGGCGGCGGCTGATGAACTGGGCGATCTGATATCCGAGGTCATCGTCCCCACCGAAGCCCACAAGGGCAAGGACCAGGTCATTAAGAATATCATCAAGGCGGTCGAAATGCTGGTCCACAGCAACCGCGGAAAGCTCTATAAATTGGGCATCGGCGTTCCCGGACCGATCGACTACGACACCGGCATTGTCATCGAGCCCCCCAACCTACCCGGCTGGAAAAAGGTCAATTTAAAACAGGAGCTGGGTAAATACTTTAAAGTCCCTATTTTTGTGGATAACGACGCCAATTGCGCTGCCCTGGGGGAAGCCCTTTTTGGCGCGGGGAAAAACGCCAAGAATTTCATTTATATGACGGTTTCGACCGGGATCGGCGGGGGGATCATCATTGATAGAAAGGTCTACCGCGGCGCCAACGGCTCGGCCGGCGAGTTCGGCCACATGGTGATCGACCCGCGCGGCTTTAAATGCGGCTGCGGCAATAAAGGGGACCTCGAATCCATGGCTTCCGGCACGTCCATCAAGACCCGCTCGGGTGAAGACGCCATGGCTATCCACATCAAAGCCCAACAGGGTGAAAAGAAGGCCATCAAGGTCATAGAGGATACTGCCAAATACCTGGGGCTGGGAATTGCGAATTTGGTGAATATTTTTAACCCTGAACTGGTGGTAGTTGGCGGCGGATTATCAAATCTGGGTGATCTTTTGTTCAAACCGGCTTGTAAGGAATATGAAAAACACGTCCTCAAGCTTCCCGCTCGCGCGGCCAAGATCGTCCGCGCCCGCCTCGGCGCCCGCTCGGGGCTGTTAGGAGCCATCGCGCTGTGTCTATAGCCATCGTTGATTACGGCGCGGGGAACCTGCGCAGTGTGCAGAAAGCTCTCGAAAAACTGGGTTTCGATGCCGTCCTCACCAGGGATAAAAGCGCCATTGCCGGGGCCAAAGGGGTGATCCTCCCGGGGGTGGGCGCTTTTGACGCCGCACTTTTTGAACTGCGCAAAGCGAGCTTAGAGGGCTCGATCGAAGAAGCGATCGCCCGCGGCAAGCCGTATCTGGGCATTTGCCTGGGCTACCAGCTGCTTTTCCCGACCTCCGAAGAAGGCAAAGAACGCGGCTTCGGCATCCTCGAAGGAGCCGTCAGGAAATTTAACTTTAAAGGCACTCCCTGGGAAGATGAGCTGGTGATCCCCCAGATGGGCTGGAACCGGCTGCTTATCAAGCATCCTTCCCCCCTCCTAGATGGAATCGCTTCCGGTTCTATGGTATACTTTGCACATTCTTACTATCCCGACCCCGCGGATAAAAGCGCGGTGGCCGCGGAAACGGACTACGGGGTCACCTTTGCCTCGGTCTTGACCAAAGGCAACCTCCACGCAGTTCAATTCCACCCCGAAAAATCAGGGGATGTAGGAATGAAAATATTGGAGAATTTTGGAAAACTATGTTTGACCTCACCCCTGCACCCCTCTCCATAGAATGGAGAGGGGGATTCGATAAAAGATGACCGGCAACCGGAAGAGATCGATTTTGGGGGCTCGCTCGCTTCGAAAAAAATCAACAGACGCTGAAGTCCTGCTTTGGAAATATCTATCGAATAAAGGGATGTGCGGATTCAAGTTCCGTCGACAATATCCAATTGGGGGTTTTGTGATAGATTTCTTCTGCCCACAAAACAAATTAGGTATTGAAATTGACGGCAAAATACACGATAATCAAGAGAAGCAGGACAGTCAAAGACAATCTAAACTCGAAAAAATGGGGATTGAATTTCTACGTTTCAATAATGCTGAAGTTTTTAATAACATTGATTTCGTTTTAAAAACCATAAAAAGGAAATTAATTCCTGATATCCGGCCAGTCAACGATCCAGATATATCCCTTCTCCATGAAATGGAGAAGGGAAGAAAGGGATGAGGATGTTTGAAGTAATACCGGCAGTCGATATTTTGGGCGGCAAGTGCGTGCGGCTTAAACAGGGCCGCTTCGAGCAGAAGACCATTTATTTTGAGGACCCGCTGGAGGCCGCCAAGCTCTGGGAGAGCAAAGGAGCCAAGCGCCTGCATGTGGTGGACCTCGACGGCGCCCGCACCGGCACCCCGGAGAACCTCCACCTCGTAAAAAAGATCGCCAAAGAGCTTAATATCCCCATCGAAGTG
The DNA here is from genome assembly GCA_016223205.1 of Candidatus Saganbacteria bacterium. GTDB lineage: Bacteria > Margulisbacteria > WOR-1 > XYC2-FULL-46-14 > WPAF01 > JACRPM01. The sequence goes on along the minus strand of JACRPM010000004.1, from coordinate 11,949 downwards.
GGCGGCGGCGTCAGGCGCATGGACCAGATCGAGGAGCTCATCAAGATGGGCGTGGACCGCATCGTGCTGGGCACTTCTGCCATCTTCAACCACAATCTCTTGAGCAATGTCTGCGAGAAGTTCGGAGAGCGCATCATCGTATCGGTGGACGCCAAAGGCGAAGATGTGGTGGCCAACGGTTGGACGCGGGTCTCAAGCAAGAATGTCACGACCCTAGCATCCGAAGCCATCTCGCTGGGAGTGAAAAGGTTCATCTACACCGACATCAGCAAGGACGGCATGCTGAAGGGACCGAATTTCACCGCGATCGAAAAGTTCGCCGGCAGTGTAACGGTGCCGGTGATCGCCTCGGGAGGCGTCTCTACCAAACAAGACGTGGAAAGATTGAAAGAACTGCCGATCGAAGGTTGTATCATCGGCCAGGCGCTTTATAGCGGCGCCGTCAAGCTCGAAGAAGTCCTCTAAATGACCACCCGCCTCATTTTACTCCGCCACGGAGAGACCCTTTCGAATATTGAAATGATCTACCAGGGCCAGGGAGATTCGCCGTTATCCTCGCTGGGAGTTGAAGAAGCCGGGCAGCTGGCCGGGGCCTTGAGCTTGGAAAAATTCGCCGGCATATATTGTTCGACCCTGCTCCGTTCCATGGAGACCGCCCGTCTTGTGGGTGAACCTCATAACCTCGCTCCGATCCCCCTGCCGGGACTGATCGAAAGATTTTATGGGGATTTTGAAGGATTAAAGTTCACCGACATCAAGCAGAATTATCCCGAGATCTATGAGACCTGGCTGCTCCACCCCGACCGGGCCAAGATCCCCAAAGCCGAGACCCTCCTGGAGCTCCAGGCTCGCGGGGTGAAAGCGATCGAAAAGATCATCTCCCAACATAAAGGGAAAACGGTCTGCGTGGTGGGACACGGCGGATTGAACCGCACCATACTTTTTCACTACATGAACCTGGGACTGGATAATTTCTGGAGGATCAGGCAGGACAACTGCTGCGTCAACATCATCGAATTCGACCGTCATCCCATCGTGACCTTGCTCAACAGCACCTGGTTTCTGGGAGAAAAGCGGTTCTCGAAGATGGAGATCTATTAGGCGAGGCGTTTTTCGAGGGCACGATATTCGTCCCAGATCTCTTTGGGCAACCTTTTACCGAACATCTTGAAGAATTCCCGGTGATCCTTTAATTCTTCTTTCCATTCGATCTTATTGATCTCTAAAAGTTTATCCATGGTCCCGTTGGGCAGGTTCAGGCCGTTAAGATCCAGGTCTTCGACCCGGGGAACATAGCCGATGGGTGATTCCGCCGCCCCTACCCCGGCCCGGCAGCGGTCGATGACCCACTCCAGCACCCGCAAATTTTCGCCGAATCCCGGCCAGAGGTAATCGCCGTTCTCATCGGTCCGGAACCAGTTGACGTGAAAGACCTTGGGAGGACGCGCCATGCGCTTGCCCATTTGGAGCCAGTGTTTGAAATAATCCGCCATGTTGTAACCGCAGAAAGGCAGCATAGCCATAGGATCGCGGCGCACCTCACCCTGTTTGCCGTATTGCGCGGCGGTGCGCTCGGAGGCCATGGTAGCCCCCATATACACGCCGTGGCGCCAGGTAAAGGCCTCGTAAACCAAAGGCGCTAGACGGGCCCGCCTGCCGCCAAAAATTATCGCGGAAATGGGGACTCCATGGTGATGCTCCATTCGATTGGTGATCGAAGGGCACTGCCGGGCGGGCACCGTGAAACGGCTGTTGGGATGGGAACTTAACACGTCGGTCCCCGGCCTCCAGGGACGGCCCTGCCAATCGATACCCTCGTCCGGCACCGGCGGGTCCCCACCCTCCCACCATACCGTCTTATCCATCTTTAACAGGACATTGGTGTAAATGGTGTTTGACCTGATAGCGGCCATCATATTGGGATTGGTCTTGGAATTGGTCCCCGGCGCTACGCCAAAAAATCCGGCCTCGGGGTTCACCGCCCAGAGCTGGCCGTCGGTATCGATGCGCATCCAGGCGATATCGTCCCCCACCGTCCAGATGCGATAACCCTTCTTTTTGAGGCCTTCGGGCGGGATAAGCATGGCCAGGTTGGTTTTGCCGCAGGCGCTGGGAAAAGCCGCGGCGATGTAGCCGATATACCCGCTGGGATCTTCGATCCCCATGATCAGCATGTGTTCCGCCAGCCAGCCCTCCTTATTTCCGAGGAAAGATCCCAAACGCAAAGACAGGCATTTTTTTCCTAATAGGACATTGCCGCCATACCCCGACCCTACCGACCAGATGGTGTTTTCTTCCGGAAAATGCAGTATCAGGCGGCGGTTGGGATCGAGATCGGCCTTGCTGTGCAACCCTTTAGTGAATTCTCCATCCTTGCCCAGCCGCTCCAGCACAGCAGAGCCGATGCGGGTCATAATGCGCATATTAAGCACAACGTAGATGCTGTCGGTAAGCTCTATGCCGATCTTGCTGAAAGCCGAGCCGACCGGGCCCATGGAAAAAGGGATGACGTACATGGTGCGCCCTACCATGGAATTCTTGAACAATTGGCGGCCCTTCTCAAAGGCCTCTTTGGGGCTCATCCAGTTGTTGGTGGGGCCGGCATCGGATTTCTTCTTGGTGCAGATAAAGGTCAAATGTTCGGTGCGGGCCACATCGGTGGGAGAAGTGCGGTGATAAACGCAGCCCGGGAGTTTTTCCTGGTTGAGCTCGATCAGCTCGCCGGTACGAAAGGCCTCCTGCTCCAGCCGCCGCTTTTCCTCTTCTGTTCCGTCGATCCATACAATCTTATCCGGTTTGCAAAGCGCGGCCATTTCCTTGACCCAGGATAAGAGTTTTTTGTGTTTGATAATCACAAATCCATTATAGTATAATGAAAAACGTAATGAAAGTAAAATTTAACGGAAAGATACTGGTCATCGGCTGCGGTTATGTCTCCCGCTGCACCCTGCCCCTGCTTTTAAAGCATTTCGACCTGCCCCCGCAAAAGATAACCGTGATGGATTTTGTGGATTTCCGCCCGGCCGTTAAAGAGGTCTTGGACCAAGGCGTAAAATATGTAGTGGACCGCATTACCCGCGAAAATATGGGTAATAAGTTGGCAGAGTACGTGGGCTCGGGGGATTTGATCATCGACCTGGCCTGGAACATCGAGTGCACCGAGATCATGCAGTGGTGCCACGATAAAAATGTCCTCTATATCAACACTTCGACCGAACTCTGGGACCCTTACGAGGGCGCGGAAGACAAACTGCCGACCGAGAGGACGCTTTATGTCCGCCACATGGCTATCCGTGAAATGGTGAAAAATAAATGGGGAGGCAATTCGGGCGCGACCGCGGTGGTGGAGCACGGCGCCAATCCCGGCCTGGTCTCGCATTTCGTCAAAGTGGCATTGGAGGATATCTCCAATAAAATAATAAAAGATAAACCTAATGATAAGCGCGTACCGGAGCTCAATGAAAATCTTCAAGCTCATAATTTCTCAAAACTGGCACAGCTGACTGGGGTGAAGGTCATCCACATCAGCGAGCGCGATACCCAGATCACCAATAAGCCCAAAGAAGTCAATGAATTCGTAAATACCTGGTCGGTCGAAGGTTTCCGCGAAGAAGGGGTGGCCCCGGCGGAGATGGGCTGGGGAACGCATGAGAAGAAACTGCCCCAGAACGCTTATACCCACAAGACGGGCCCCCAGAACCAGATCTGCCTGGCGCAGATGGGCATCAAGACCTGGGTGCGCTCCTGGGTGCCGGTCGGCGAGATCACCGGCATGGTGGTGCGGCACGGGGAAGCTTTCACCATCTCCGATCATCTGACAGTGTGGGAGAATGAAAAAGCGATCTATCGCCCGACCGTCCATTACGCTTATTGCCCGTCCGAAGCGGCCATCAATTCCCTCCATGAGCTGGAGATGAGATGGTACGACCTGCAAAAGGATCAGCGCGTCCTGACCGATGAGATAACCTCCGGCCGGGATGAGCTGGGGGTCCTGCTGATGGGACACGATTTCACCTCGTGGTGGACGGGAAGTTTACTGGATATCGAAGAGACCCGGCAACTGGCCCCTCACCAGAACGCCACCACGCTGCAGGTCGCCTGTTCGGTTTTGGGTGCCGCCATGTGGATGGTCAAGAACCCGCAAAAAGGATTCTGCGTACCGGACGACCTGCCCTACAAAGAAGTTTTGGAAGTAGCTAATTTGTATCTGGGGCCTTTCGTTTCCCAGCCCACCGACTGGACGCCGCTAAAGAACCGGGTAGACCTTTATGATAAATTCAGCGGGCGGCCGACGCCTAAAGCCGAGGATGTCTGGCAGTTTGAAACTTTTTTGGTGTAAGTATCCCCTTTTCGGTTATATATCCTGCGATCAATTCTGCCGGTGTCACATCAAAGGCCGGGTTTTTAGCTATTGATCCGGGGGAAGCAACCAGTACTTTCTCCACTTTTCCTCTTTTGGTAATACCGGTCTGATACAGCACTTCTTCCCGGCTGCGCTCCTCGATAGGTATTTGCTTTCCGCTTTTGCATTTTAGGTCGAAGGTCGAAGTTGGCGCCGCTACGAAAAAAGGGATACCGTATCTTTTGGCGCAGATCGCTTTCTCCAAGGTGCCGATCTTGTTGGCGGTATCTCCATTTTTCGCAATACGATCAGCCCCTACGATCACCAGGTCGATCTCGCCCTGGGACATGAAATATGCCGCGGCATTGTCGGGGATGATGGCGTGGGGGACTTTTTCGTTTTTCAACTCCCAGGCGGTAAGCCGGGCGCCCTGCCCGCGGGGACGGGTCTCATCAACAAAAACAAATATCCGTTTACCCTTACGATGAGCGGCATAGATGGGTGAAAGCGCCGAACCATAGTCCACAAAGGCCAGCCAGCCGGCATTGCAGTGGGTCAAAATGCGGGCGCCTTTTTTGATCAGTTTATTGCCGTATTCCCCTATCCTTTTACAGCTTTCAGCATCTTCATCTGCTATAGCCTGCGCTTCTTGATAAGCATCCCTGGCGTTATATACTCGCTTTACCGCATAAAAGAGATTTTGCGCGGTGGGCCGGGTCGCTTCGATCTCCCTGCGGCCGGCTTCGCGTTTTCCTTCTAAAACCGCCTGCGCCATAGCAAATCCCGCCGCGGCCCCAATGGCTCCCGCCCCCCGGACCAGCATGGTCTTTATCGCCCGACAAGTTTCCTTATATGATGAAGATTTAATTATCTTGAATTTAAAAGGTAGTTGATTTTGGTCGATCAAGAAGACCTCTCGTCCTTCCATCCAGACGGTGCGGCAATGTTTACCCTTGACCCTCATTCACCCTCGAAGGCGGTCTGCGCGTAAACCGAGTAGCCGTGCTGCTCGAGCTTTTTGCGGCCGCCCAAGTCGGGCAAGTCAACGATAAAACCGAACTCCACCACGATCCCTCCCAACTTTTTGACCAGCTTGCCCGCCGCCACGGCCGTACCGCCGGTGGCGATAAGGTCGTCGATGATCAGCACCTTCTGGCCTTTCTCTATGGCGTCCTTGTGGATCTCGATGGTATCGGTGCCGTATTCCAAGGCATATTCTTCCTTTTCGGTCTCGGCCGGCAGTTTACCTTTCTTCCTTACCGGGACGAAACCCTTGCCCAGCAGATAGGCGATCGCCCCGCCCAGGATAAAACCGCGCGAATCGATCCCCACCACAATATCTATATCCTTCTTCTCGTATCGCTTAATGAATTCATCAATGCAAATCTTGAGCCCGACCGGATCTTTGAGCAAAGTGGTGATATCACGGAACATGATGCCCTTTTTGGGCCAGTGCGGGATAGTGCGGATCCGTGATTTTATCGGCATTATTTGATCCTCGGGATTATTTTCTGCAGAAGTTTGGTCACCTTGTCGGCGTTCTCTTTCATCCTTTGCATGATCATCTCGTAAGTCACCGGCGGTTCGTCGTCTTTCCAGCAATCGTAATCGGTGGACATGGCGATGGTCTGGTAAGGCATACCCAGTTCGGCAGAAAGGATCACCTCCGGGCAGGTGGACATATTGATGATGTCGGCCCCCCAGGCGCGGAACATCTTGCTTTCGGCTTTGGTCGAGAACCTGGGTCCCTCGATGGTGATCACCGTCACATCGCGGTTAAAGGCATAGCCCAGCTCCCGACAGCCGTCGCATAGCAGTTCGGTGAGCTTTTTATCATAGGGCTCGCTTAAAGGCGTGTGCACCACCTTATCGTGGAAATAAGTGAGATTGCGGTGGCGGGTAAAATCTATGAACTGGGAGGGAAATACCAGGTTACCGGGCTTGATCTCTTCCCTTAAAGATCCCACCGCGGTAGCAGCCAATATATGGGTGCAGCCGATCTCTTTGAGCGCCAGCATATTTGCCAGATAGTTCACCTTGGTGGGCATGATGCTGTGGTCCTTGCCGTGGCGGGCTAAAATAACGACCTCCACCCCTTCGATCTCTCCGCAGACCAAGCTGGATGAGGGCTGGCCGTGTTCGGTAGTGACCGCCTTTTCCGCGGTCTTTTTCATTATCTGCGGATTATCCAGTCCCGTCCCGCCGATTATCCCGATCTTTGCCATACCGCAATTATACCCATTTCTGCTATAATATCCAAGCGAGTCGAGACATTCCCGGGTAGCTCAATGGTAGAGCAATCGACTGTTAATCGATTGGTTACAGGTTCGAATCCTGTCCCGGGAGTCTCTCGACTCGCTCACTTCGTTCGCTCGCTCGAGACAAGTTCCCATGCGAGGAGAGAGAAATCGAGCGATCCCGAGCGAGCGCAGCGAGTCGAGGGAGAGTCGAGATTTAATATTATGCCCTATTATGTCTACATTCTCGAATGCATCAATAAAACTTTGTACACTGGCCTAACCAATAATCTCGCAAGACGTTTAGAAGAGCATAAAACTGGTAAAGGCGGTCATTATACAAGCTATAATCCTGGCCAAAGGATACGTTATTATGAGGAATATCCTAACCGTAGCAAAGCCGCAAAGCGCGAAGCCCAAATAAAAAGCTGGTCACGGACAAAAAAGATAGCATTAATAAAAGGCGATAAGGGCATCCTTAAAGCTGCGGCCAGATGCAAGAAGCGATCAAATCCTCTTGCGGCCTTAAAGTATTAGTGATAAGATTTTTGACAAAGTTATCCACTCGTGGAGGATCAGAATGAGACATATTTTTATAATCATAATCGTGGCCTTAACTTTATCCCTGTCAACGGCTTCTACAGTTACTGGTCAGCAGGATGATTATTTCGATCTGGGTCTTGACAATACCCCCTCAAAGGCCACAACTCTATTTGGGGTATCATTGGGCATGACCAGGCTGGAGGTAGGAAGATTGTTGCAAAACGAGATCTATGTCGGCAATAACGATTTTGGGGAAGTTTACTGGTATTCGCTTAATTCAGACCAATCTACAAACTATATCAGAATGGTCACGTATGATTATTCCGGCGGCAGGGCGATCGATCTTTTTACCGCTGAATATGGCGCTTCAGTTAGAGGAATATCTATCGGCAATACGGCCGATTATGTGCAAAGCGTTCTAGGGCCCTATGAAACCAGACAAATTTATGATTCAAATTACGATTGGGCCTATCCTTCCCAGAACATCCGGATATCGATCGGTAAAAACGATGATAGGGTGAACGGCCTCGAGGTCTTTGACTCAAATAGGGTCTACTACTGATGCTATTTCGAAACCCCTGATAGTCAGGTCGTCTGGGTTATGGTTGTCCTCGTGCCGGTAGCCGCATCAACAATGTAGCCCGAGCCGTCGGCTTCGAGGTGAATGGTCGCAACCGTCGCTCCGGTGGCCGTTATAGTGATGGTCCCATCCTGCGTGCCGTCGGCATTCACCGTCAAGGAAATGGTATGGCCATCGTCAGAGACCATCGTCATAGTGCCGCCTTTGGGCTTTTTGGTCGAATGGTCGATCGTGAAACTCATGGTGAGTTGATTGGTCCGGCCTTCGGCGGTCAAGACCCCGGTCCCGGTCATAGTATCCGGTACGGGATGACCCAAAGCAGTATCCATGACCATGGCGGAACTCATGGTGAAATCATAGGTCGGGGTGCCGGTGGTCTTAACCACATGCACATCCATTCCGCCCATCTTGTAATCTTGGGCTTCGGTCGAAGAATCAAGCGTGTTGGTTCCCACCCTCGATAGACCTTCCATGGCGCTCAAATTTAATCCGGCAGGATAAGGCCCAACACCCGTAGCCGGGATATTTATGCGGTGAGCCATATCGGTCAGGCTCGGGGCGATTTCGCTGAAACAGATATATTCCCACATGGAGGAAATGTTCCCGCCATACTGGGGAGTAGCGTCAAAGGAAGCCATAACGGTTAAAAAGTTGAACGCTGCCGGCGGACCCGAAGAAAGATTGGTCCAGCTGAAACCTTCGAGTGACCCCAGGTTTTTACCGACTAAAAATGCGGCGTTAATTACGTCTCCGGCGAGGGTTTTAAATCGAATGCTCACCGTCTCTCCCGCCCGCATTCCCGGGACAGACATGTAGCCGTCCGCCGGCAGAGGAGTTGAAAAACTGGCGGGCGGCGCGTCTTGCGCCCTGACCTTAAACGAAGTTGAAGTGATACTGCTGGGAGTGGAGCCGCTGCCCATGGCGCTGAAGCTGCCGGCCATGCTCGCCATATTGGACGAGGTCGAGGCCGAAGCGCCGACCGATTGTCCCAGAGCAGATCCACCGGATAATGATGAACTGGTCGGAGCCACTTTACCGCAGCCGGAAACCAAGGCAAAAGAAGCGAAGACCACCAACATTAAAATAGACAGGTTTTTCATAGCATTCCTCCAAAAAGGAATTATATATATTGGGGCATAATTGTCAAGAGTGAGGAAAAAAAATAAACCCCGGCAACGTCCTACTCTCCCAACGATGAAATCGTAAGTACCATCGGCCCTGGAGGGCTTAACTGCTGTGTTCGGAATGAGAACAGGTGTGGCCCCTCCGGTTTAGTCACCGGGATTTATTTTTGGTTTTTTTTACTGCAGAGAATTAGTCCTCGCCTGATTAGTTTCGATCAATTAGTACCGGTCAGCTACAGCCCTTACGGGCTTTACACCTCCGGCCTATCAACCTGGTGGTCTGCCAGGGATCGTCGGATATGGACCGAACTGTCTCACGACGTTCTGAACCCAGCTCACGTACCGCTTTAATGGGCGAACAGCCCAACCCTTGGAACCTGCTCCAGCTCCAGGATGCGACGAGCCGACATCGAGGTGCCAAACCGCATCGTCGATGTGAACTCTTGGATGCGATCAGCCTGTTATCCCCGGGGTAACTTTTATCCGTTGAGCGATGGCCCTTCCATGCAGTGCCACCGGATCACTAAGTCCGACTTTCGTCCCTGCTCGACATGTACGTCTCGCAGTCAAGCTCCCTTATGCCTTTACACTCAACGCACGATTTCCAACCGTGCTGAGGGAACCTTTGAACGCCTCCGTTATCTTTTAGGAGGCGACCGCCCCAGTCAAACTGCCCGCCTAACTCTGTCCCGCGAAATTCACATTCGGGGTTAGAACTCCAACTTAACCAGGGTGGTATTTCACTAGTGGCTCCGCCCAGCCCAAAAGCCAGGCCTCAAAGCCTCCCACCTATGCTACGCAAGTCGAATCGAAATCCAAAGCTAGGGTACAGTAAAGCTCCACGGGGTCTTTCTGTCCTGATGCAGGTAAACCGTGTCTTCACGGTTATCCAAATTTCACCGAGTCTCTCTCCGAGACAGCGCTCCTATCGTTATGCCTTTCGTGCGGGTCGGAACTTACCCGACAAGGAATTTCGCTACCTTAGGACCGTTATAGTTACGGCCGCCGTTCACTGGCGCTTCGGTTAGGTCCTTGATATGATCTCAAACCACCCCTTAACGTTCCAGCACTGGGCAGGCATCAGCCCCCATACATCCTCTTACGAGTTAGCGGAGACCTGTGTTTTTGTTAAACAGTCGCAGGAGCCTGGTATCTGCGGCCCCGAAATAAATCAGGGCATCCCATCTTCCGAAGTTACGGGATCACTTTGCCTAGTTCCTTAGAGAGAGTTATCTCGCGCGCCTTGGCTTGTTCAGCCTGTCCACCTGTGTCGGTTTATGGTACGATCGCCTGCCCCAATACCCGCAGCTTTTCTAGTCAGCGTGGAGTCGCCCAAACCCCCCGGTAAACCGGGGTCCGTAATCCAATAAACGTTATGGGTTATCCTTCTGCGTCCCTGCGGTTAACAAAACAGACGGTAACGGAATATTAACCGTTCTACCATCGCCTACGCCTCGCGGCCTCAGCTTAGAAATCGACTTACCCTGGGAGGACGAGCCTTCCCCAGGAAACCTTAGACTTTCGGCGGACGGGATTTCCACCCGTCTTTTCGTTACTTATGCCGACATTCTCACTTCTGGTTCGTCCATCAGGCCTCGCGGCCTAACTTCACACTACAACAGAACGCTCCCCTACCACTCATCCCCCGGTAAACCGGAGGACAAATCCGTAGCTTCGGTATCAAGCTTATCCCCGTGTATTTTCGGCGCAAAATCACTCGACCAGTGAGCTGTTACGCACTCTTTAAAGGATGGCTGCTTCTAAGCCAACCTCCTGGCTGTTTTAGCGATTTCACTTCCTTTGCAACTTAGCTTGAATTTAGGGACCTTAGCTGACGGTCCGGGCTGTTTCCCTCTTGAGCACGAAGCTTATCCCTCGCACTCTCACTCCCCAGTAGTCGCTCTGCGGTATTCGGAGTTAGCAAGGAGTTGGAAGTCCTTTCGGACCCCTAGTCCAAACTGTACTCTACCTCCGCAGGCATAGTCTGGAGGCTGGCCCTAAAACCATTTCGGGGAGAACCAGCTATCTCTGATCTCGTTTAGCTTTTCACTTCAATCCTCAAGTCATCGAAAGATTTTTCAACATCTACTCGTTCGGGCCTTCCCCCGATTTTACTCGAGGTTCACCCTGCTCAAGGATAGATCGATCAGTTTCGGGTCTACAGCTGCAAACTAAACGCCCTATTCAGACTCGCTTTCGCTGCGCCTCAGGCTTAAACACCCTAAGCTCGCTTGCAACTGTAAGTCGCCGGCTCATTCTTCAATAGGCACGCCGTCACCCCGGCTTGCGCCGAGGCTCCGACCGCTTGTAGGCACACGGTTTCAAGTTCTATTTCACTCCCATTCCTGGGTTCTTTTCACCTTTCCCTCACGGTACTAGTTCACTATCGGTCACTGCTTAGTATTTAGCCTTGGAAGATGGTCCTCCCGGATTCACACGGGATTTCTCGTGTCCCGTATTACTTGGGATGCCGCTAGACCTCATTTGCCTTTCGCTTACTGGACTATCACCATCTGTGGTCCCCGGTTTCCACCGGGATTCAGCTAGACATTTGAGTATCACATTACGGTCCCGCAACCCCTCCCCGACAAGTCGGGAAGGTTTAGGCTGTTCTCGTTTCGCTCGCCGCTACTAAGAGAATCTCAATTGATTTCTTGTCCTCAGGGTACTTAGATGTTTCAGTTCCCCCGGTTCACTCTCCCGACTTTCATCGGGAGTATCCAGACATTACTCTGGATGGGTTCCCCCATTCGGAAATCCCCGGATCAAAGCTCTATAGACAGCTCCCCGAGGCGTATCGCCGCCTTATGCGTCCTTCATCGTCTTGCAGTGCCAAGGTATTCCCCATGCGCCCTTAAAAATTATCAGGCGAGAATTAATTCTCGCAATTAAAAAACCTGCTATTAAAATGTCAAAGATCGGTCTCGTGAAGAGAGCGAACGTCAATTATACGTCAAAAAAACCAGTTCTGTCAAGTAGTTAATGGTTCCTTAACAAAAAGTGTGCCAAATTAAGCCGCCCAGCAAAGTTATAGGGATAAAAGCAATCATCATCTTTCTGATATAAGTCTGAACGTTTCTGAATCCAAAGCTCATGCGCTTAATCATCTTGATCTTGTTGTTG
>JACRPM010000003.1 GCA_016223205.1 Candidatus Saganbacteria bacterium | reverse complement strand
AATCACTGGCTTACCAGACGCCATTTGAGGTATACTCCGGAAAAGGGAGGTGGAATTAGCGGGAAAAGGGCCAAGGGACAGTATCCTTTTCCATATCTTAACTTAGGATAAAAGTGGTCTAGACAATGGGGTCAAGTGTACAGGATTGGTTAAGGCCGCCCCCAAACTTGCGCCATTCATTAATGCGCCGGCAAATTGAGCGCCTGAAAGCCACTTCCCCATTTCACCCCCAATTCTCATTATGGCATCCTTCGATTGCAGTTTTGTCAATTCTTCTAGTTTTTGCTGATCTGCCGGACTTAAGTTCACGACCAAATCCGCCACTTTGGCATCAAATGGTTCGGGATCAAGTTTGTTTCCACTAACCTTATATTTTAATATTCGGTTCTTCCCGTAATCAGCAACATATAAGCGATCTCCTTCAATATTCATATCAAAGGGTAGATCATATCCTTCAAATACATATTGAACCGGAAAAATGGTAGTTTCATATCCCCATTTATTTAGCCCCCACCAATTCTCTTTATGGGTTTTGACATATTTATAATATGAAGCTACATCCATCCCTTTGCAGGCGCCGAGATATGCCAGGTTGCCGTCATAAATCATAATTTGGTTGCTGTATGTCTCCGCCATATAAACTCGGTCGCCAGCGGGGGAAACGGCCAGGCCGCGGGGATCTCTTAGCCCCTCGATTTGCTTAACAATATTTCCGCCCACATCATATTTAACCAGCTTGCCATAGCGGCCGTAGAGCACATACATATTGCCGGAGTTGTCTAACGCCATATCTGATACTTTAGGACGCTGTTCCCAGGGAAGGAGATTGGGGAGGTTTTCTACTGGCTTATCCGGTTGTGGTAAGGTTTCCAAAGGCGGCGCAGTATTCGCCGGGACATTAATATAGATGGTTGACGATTCCCTAATGGTTTGATTGCCTGCAATATCGGTTGCCGTTACCCTAAATTTGTAATTCCCATTAGCCACTTGTCCGGCCCAATCCCAAACAACTGTCTTGCTGGTATTTGCCGAAATTCCCGGAATATATCCCAGGAACAGTACTTCGTTACCCAAGTTATCCAATAAGGTTATCTTGGCTGAATACAAATCTTCGTTTGACGAAAATACCACGCCCGTTGATTCTGAAGTCGAAATAATTAATGTCAAGGGAGAAATATATAATGAAATTAGTATCGGGGATTGGGTTTCAAGCTCGATTTCATCTCCGTCATAGTATGTAGATTCTCCACCTATATTGGCGATAACTTGATAGGTGTATTTGCCGTCAGCGGCTCTGCCTCCGCTGTCGGTGGCGCCATCCCAGGCGACCCTTACTTGTTCCCCCCTGCTGCCGTTTATAGTTCTAATAACATTGCTGTGCTGATCAAATATCTTTATTGTCCAATCGGCCGCCTTGTTGGCGCGAGCGTATATCGTGGCCTTATTGGGCAAATTATCGGTAGTTGAATATGGCGAAAAGTATGAGGGGTCGGCGCGGGAGTATAAAATATCCAATTCTGTCGGGACTGCGGCGGCGTAAACCCCGTCTCTGAAATCAAAGCCATATAGGCCAACCGATAGATCAATATCTCGCGAATCAGTTATGGTGCTGACAAGGGTGCCCGAATTTCTATAAGCATCATAAACATCGATATGCAGCTTATATTTCTTTTGCTCCTTTGGGCCCCAATCCCAATAAGAATAAATACGACCGGGTTTATCATACATGCTTTCACATTTCAGGGGGCCAGTTATAGAAAAGTTATTTTTTATTGGATCGGCAGACATAGGAAGGTAGGCCTTGCTTGGGATGGGAGTAAGGGTCATTTTACTGAAATCCACCCAGCCCTCCGAATCATGCCCATTTTTATCTTTTACTATAATGCCAGACGAATCGGTAATCTTGAAATATATTTTATTGGGAACAGTGGTCATATCAACTCTCTCCCTGCCGTCATCTTCAATTATCCTGTCATAGGCCTCGACCACTATCCGAAATGTTTCTCCAGTTTTCATGTAAGGCACCGTGATCGATCTGCTATCCGATATCCCATACCACACATCATCTTCGATGCCATCGAACTTCCCGTCATCCCCCGGTGTAACCACATATACCCCATTGGTGGTTTCATTTAATTGCTTACTGCGGCGATATCTAACCCCTTTATATATGTAAGCATCTCCATTGTTGGGCTGGTCCAAGCCATCGGAGACAGAAAGCCCAGTAACAGGATCAATCTTCTGTCCGCTAGCATTCCAGTATTCAAAGTGAAGATGGAAATATTCAGTCCCAGTCCTTCCTGTAGCAGCTATTTTTTCGCCAGCTGTTACTCTTCCGGACATTTTAAGGATACGATTTAAATGGCAATATCTACTGTAAGTATTGTCGTCATGTTTTATTAGTAAATATCTTCCATAACCTTTATGAATATTTTTATCTAAGGCCACATCTTGAGCTGGATTATAATAATCGATTATTTCGCCATTCTTTATCGAATATACATTAGTATTTAATGGCGCAGATATATCTGTGCCATCATGCAAATAACTTGAAAATCTGTATTCGCCATAATTTGATGATCTCCAGTAGAACTTATCTAAAGGGTAAAATCCCTGAGATGTAGACGCCATTGATAACAGGATAAATATCGATAAAATATATTGAATATATTTATTCACTATTTGAATATATGCCTATAAAATAACCGCTTCCCAGATTCTCTTCTAATGAATATTTAATCTTTAATTTGCTATCATATATACTAACGCTTCCTATCATATCGTTTTCATCGTTACTATTTCCTTCTACAATATAACGTTGCCTTGGATAATATTTTGAATATATTTTTTCATTATATGGCCAAATCGACTTAGTTTTAACGCTATATATGTATTGATATTTTTTTCTGTCCTCATCACTATCATTTTTAGCAATATCATTGTCGTATTTTATATAATTCATATTTGCGGACATTTTGAGGTTAGATATATCATAACGAATATTTTCCGCAATAATATTTATAATATTATTTTTTATATTAATGCATCTTAAGGAGTTGTTTGGGGGTGACATCCGTTCGTAAGGCGCTTGCAGATTCTCATTAATTGTGCTATAAACAAAAATATCATCAACAGGATTTATTATCTCTACTGCGCCATCTAATACCTCATCTTGAGATAATAAATCGTAAATAACATGCCATTTCGCCCAATTGCTTCTATGCGCCTCAAATATAATATATCGGTTATCCAAAAAATCACGCGGGATAAAATCGCCAACAGTATACCCATAGTCATATGATACTTCGATCTTTTTACCTGTTTTTAGATCAACAACATAATGTTTTGTTTTCGAAAAGGGCGTTTTTTCGAGAGCTTTATCCTCATATTGTATTGAATATATTATTTTATCAATATTTTTTGTTATATAGAATGTTTTGAAATAGCCGTTTTCAGTGATTGTATATAATGTATGCGATTTATCTAATTTGATATTAAATGCAATAATACTTTGGTTCTGCGGATTATAATATATAAGTGAATCGCCAATTAAGTGAATATTATATTCTTTGCCAGAATAACGATGTGTGTAATAATTGATGTTTTTAATATCTAATGTGCCGATTATTTCTTTTTTGCCAGTAATTAAATCTTTTTCTGTAATTTGATAATGATCATCATCAATATCAATTAGATAAATTGCTTTTAATATTTTAATATTATTATCTTTGCTTATTGCAGTCCCGCATATTACAATTGCCAATAATACTGCTGCTACTAGTGTAAAGCTTATCTTCTTAGTCATGATAATAACTCCTTATATATATCGTCAGATTTGGGGTGGGATTGCAGATTATTTTGTTGTGTTGATGAGTCTTACACCTATAGCTGGGCTCTCCTCTAATCTGGGTTTGCAGACCTTGGCTCTTTATCGGCCAGGGGATCATGATAACCTTCCTCTTTAGGATTAATTATTTCAGGGCCTTCTTTAAATCAACAATTGATATTATGGGCCGATCACGATTGTTTAACACCCAAAGACGATCTCCATCATTTGACAACAAAGTACTTAAAGCGTCACCATCAACATAGATGGTTTTTACGTTTTTCATTGAGGATAATTCGTATATATCAATTTTACTCGGTATATAATCTGCATAGTTATAACTAAACGGCTCACGTCCCTTATTGATAAGCAAGTATCTATTATCCCTTGAAAATAACACACCTTTAATTTGCCCCTTAATAATCATCGCTCTGGCCGTTTTATCATTTTTCGTTAAATCAATCACCTTAAGAGTGTTTTCTTGTTCGCCACCCCGATCCAAAACAATCAGATAATGTGAATCCGGGGAGATCCAGATTTGCCAGGGCCAATCGTATTTTCTATCATTATACCCTATCTTCATTTCTTCCAGGCTACCCATCTTTATTATTTTTACATAATTCGGATGCAGTATGAATAGATTGCTTTTATCAGAAACATAATCAATAATAGGCTCTAATGTTGCAGATGATGAATATATTATTTTTTCTTCCAAGCTTTTATTATTAAAATAGATTTCTTTTACTTCATGTATTTTATTGGTTTTAAAAAGATATCGCCACTTTTCTGCCCCATTTCCTGTATCAATCTTGTTATATTTGTCATATTTTTCATCATTTGAATAGCCTCCTATAACATATTCACTTCCTGCGGGATCACCTTTGTCTTTAAATACATGCAGGACCTCCGCATTTCCACTTTTCCCGCCATATTCCTTGTTTTCATAACCTTTTATGAAAGTGATATTATTGACGCCTGAAACCCACGCCCTCCATGTTGATCCTCCACCAAAGATGCTTTGATGAACGCCGCCAACCTTCTTCAGTGTATTGTTTTGTTTCCAAGAGTACATTATTTTCTCGCTATCGTACCCCCCAAATAAATATAAATGTCCATCTTTTTCGCCAACTATTTCATCCAGGCAAAACCGTTCCGCATATTTAGGCAATTCATATTTTATAATGAATTTCTCTACGATCCTTTTATCCGGCGAAGACAATTCATCTAATTTTTTGTATGCCAGATCTATTATTGCCTGGTCTTTCGCGTTATTTATTATTGCCTCCGCGTATTCCCTTGTTTTCTTTGGATTTTTCAGTTTTTCCTGGTAAAGCTCTAATATCTTTATTTTCGCCAAAGACGCATAATTTAATGAAACATCGTAAGGAAAAGTTACCTCGGCCGTTGAATATTTATCAATAATTTCCGTATAAGTATCGATTGCTTTATTATATTGTTCGTTCTCTTCATATATTTCGGCCATTTTGATTAAGGCCTCGCAAGCAATGTCGTCATTCTTAGCTTCGGCGATAACTTTTTTGCATTCTTCAATGGTTCTATCGCCTCCGCCATATATTTTTTTGCTTATATTGATGATCGAATTAAATACCTGGAGATCAAAAGAGTAGGAATATTCCCATACGCCCTCCCATTCATCATTATATATCTTTAAATATTCATGATATATGTTTATCGCCTTTTTATAATCTTTTAAATCATTACAGTATATATTTGCCATCTTCAGCAAAGCGAAAATCCCGCATTTTCCCCAAGGACCTCTATATGCCTGGATAAAACCGACTTCGATATTCTTATATTTCTTAATTGCTTTTCTATATTCTTCGATTCCCTGCTCATAATCATTAAAATATTCCACAAATATTCTAGCTATTTCCATCTGGGCCATAGCCCCAAATCCTTTCTTGATTTCCATGTCGTTATCAATCACATCTGCATAAGGATATTTTTGTTCATATATTTTTAATAAAAGTATCGCTTTTAAAGGATCGCCCTTACTCAACAATTCCCTCGATCTTAATAGGACATTATTATAGTGATTAGAATCTTTATATTTATCCATCACATTGAGTTTCAGTCCTTGAGCCATCTCTCTGAAATAATATTTTTTAACTCTTTCTGAAATATTTGGCGTATTATTGACTAGCTTCGCGGAAGTATTGCCGTACAGATCTGTTGCTTTTATCCAAATATAGCCGATTTTGTTTTTGCTTAGCTTTATATCTTGTTCTTTGCCCGCTTCATATATTTGGCCTTCGTAATTGACGCCTTCAACCTCATTGCCGTAAATATCATATGCTGCAACGACAACATGAACGTCTTTATTTATTAAAATGCTCATATGGTTATTGGAAATGATTTTGTTTCCTAATGTTATGGTTGGAGGATTAACATCAAGCTGTATTTCTTTTTCTGCCGTTACAATCTGATTGTTTGCCCCAAAACACTTAATTAAAAAGATATAATTGCCCGAAGGAGAATTAACGCCTTCTGCCGGATTATCATATATTATCTCATTCCATCGTGCCGGTTGTTCAACTCCGTTTCCCAAATAATCTCCATCTTCAATGTAGACCCTGGTTATAATTTTCTTGTCATTATTTAATATATATGCCTCATAACTGATCGCTCCCGGGGCGGAGACATTAATTGCGGCTAATTGCCTTTTATATTCATCGCCATAGGGTTCTGGGGCAAGAGAACGCTCAACACTGCCAATTTTAACTTCTAATTTGGTGTTAGTATAATCGAGGCCCTCAAGCTGATTTTCTTTAGGATTTGTTATCTCTTGTCTAGTTATTAAAAAGTCCATTTTCGCATTCATTTTTAGTGGTCTGACAATTGATATTTTTACCGCGGTTCCCTTTTCTCCCTTGAGCATTTTTTGAACATCAGTAAGATCTTGCTTCTCTATCGGCTTAGCATCTATAGCCGTAATAATATCTCCCGCCTTCAACCCCACTGCTTGGGCAGGGCTTCCGTTGATGATAAATGTTATTATTATATGATCATTGATTTTTCCAAGCAATACTCCAATGCCTATGAAGCTGTTATTTTCATCTGCTTGCGCTATCCTTGCAACAGGATTAAATGTCTCGGAGGAACCCACATAGGATAAGTAATTTGCCTGGGGTGATACCGATACGTTGTTGTAAAGCCATTTCTTGTATCCGCTAACCTCGATTTGCGGATAACCGGCATGAGCGGTTTTTGGCAAAGTTATGACCCAACAAAATATCAAGACAAGAAATATGGCAAAAAAACATCCGTAGCGTGGGGCTCTGGACATTAGATCTTGGTTTCCAAAACTTGCGAGGATATTCCGAGTAACTGTGCGGCCCGCGCCCGATCTCCCCCCACCCTGCTTAAAACCTTCCCGATCAGCTGCTTCTCATGGCGGGCATATAGATCTTCAAGCGGCAGGGTTTGCCCCGCGGCCAGCAATATATTGAGGGGCAGGTCGACTATTTCATCTTTTTCCGAATTTAAGACCAGCAGCTCCACCAGGCCGGAGAGTTCTTCCACATTGCCGGGGTAGTCATAAGCGGAAAGCGTCTCCCGGGCGGCGACGGACAATTTCAGACGACGTCCGTATTTTAAAGAATGGGACTCTAGGAAATAATCCAAAAGCAGGGGAATGTCCCCCATCCTTTCGTTGAGCGGCCGCTGGTCGGCCAAAAGTTCCGGTATCTTTTCGTTTGCGGCGTCCTTGACCACCTTGCGGGCTTCTTCTTTGATATGCCGACGGCTGATCAGGTCGGCGGTCAGCTTGAGGATCTTATCCACGTCGAAAGGTTTTACCAGGTAATCGCGGGCGCCGAATTTAATGGCCTCGGAGGCCTTGGTCAAGTCGTTGACCGCAGTGACCATGATGACCTCCTGCTCGGGCCGGATCTCCTTGATCTTGCGCAGGGTCTCTAGGCCGTTCATCCCCGGCATGCGGATATCAAGATAAATTAATTCGGGGTTTTCGTCTTCGGCGTGTTTTACGCCGGCCTCGCCGGATGCGGCGGTCACTACCCGGTAGCGGTCGGCAAGTATCAGCTTGAACGATTCCCGGATCGAGAGCTCGTCATCCACCACCAGGACCGTGGGTTTCATTCCTCACCCCCGCCCTTCGGGCACCCCCTCTCCACTTCGTAGAGAGGGGGTAATTCTAATTGTTGATTGGTCTATTGTAATTGATAGCCCCTCTCCATCTCTGATGGAGAGGGGAAGGAATTCGCCGCAGGCGAAGGAAGGGGTGAGGTTCATTTGGCGAACTGGTCGATGATGGCCAGCGACTGCTTGCGCAATTCGGAGTCGGAAAGTATCCCGGCCACGATGGTTGAGATCATGTGCTCGGCGCCTTTGGATTTGACCAAGGTGGGCCCGAACTCGGCGGCCAGCGCCATGCGCACCATCTTGGTGAGGGCGGAATTGATGGTGTCGGTCTTTTTAAGCTCCGTGCTCAACCCGGCCTCGAACAGCTCGATCTTTTCTTTTTCCTTTTTGCCGAGCTTCTCCTTGCCGAACATAAAAGGCAGGATCTGGCGTCTTTGGCTCCACTCTTGTTCCCGGGGCTGTAAACTGGCTGGCATAAATACCACACTCCTTAATTATGTTATAGCAATTATTATACCACGCTCGTAGGAGGTATTATGGCAGCCACTGCACAGGATATTGTGCAGGTTTTGGCACCGGGATCAGGGCACTATGGTCAGCTTACCCTTGCCCAGGACCTTGTTCCGTCCGCGATCAACGATGTTGAAGACGTAGATGCCGGACCCCGCCAGCGATCCCTGATCGGTTTGCAGGTTCCAGGTAACTTTGTTCGGATTGGCGGTGCCGCCGGCCTGGCCTCCGGGAGCCCCGGAATTGCAGGTGATCTTCTTCACCACCCGGGCGGAAATATCGAAGACATAAATGTCGATGTCCGCGTCCTTGCTCAACCCATATTGGATGGTAACCTGTCGTTGAGTGCGCAATCTAACCGGCGAGGGGAAGGTCAAGGGCGTGCCGATGATGATGACATCCCCGCTCATTACTTTGACCGAACAGATCTCGGCTACGGTGCCGTATTCGTTGGCCGCCCGGAAGGTGATCTTTTGGTCGCCTTCGGGCAGGGTCTCTTTTTCGGCGGCAAAGTTATAGATGAAATTCACTTCCGTGGGCGCGGCCTCGGCCCCCTTGATGCCCGAGATGTGGGAGGCCTTGATGGAATAGGTTTTGGTGGTGGCGGTCCCTTCGTTGAGCACCATCACTATCTTGTTGACGTCGAGCGCCACCGGCGAGGTGACCTGGGCCGAGACCCGGGGCTGGTTGGTGATGATGAAGCTTTCCCCCTGCTCCACCAGTTTCGGCTGCCAGAGGCGGTCGCCGAACTTGATCTTTTCGATCTTAGGCAGAAGGGCCAAAAGCCAGGGCGGCAGCGGTCGGGGCCCGGGCGGGTCGATGCCGGCGCCAAAGGCCAAAACCAAGGGTCCATCCGGGAAATCGTAGCCCGCTCCGGTTAAGCGAACTCTAACCGGATCGGCTCCGTAATTGTCGGCGCCTTTAACGATCGCCGCGTACCAGTCGTCGGCGGGGACGACTATTTGGCGCCAATCCTGATAAGCGTTGACCATAAACTGCGCAGTGCGGCCGGAAAGCCCGCGGGTGCCCACGATATCATCCGAATAAGCGGATTCGGTGGCGCTGTAGGTGCCTCTCCAGAACACCGCCCAGCGGCCCTCGGTCCCCTTGCTGTCGGGATCGGTCACCGAGCCGGCGATCCAGTACATGCGCAAGAACAAATGCTGTCCCGCCGCAGGCGCGGAAATGACAAATGTCAAATGACCAATGACAAATGTCGCGAGCAATAATATAAATAGGAACTTTTTCATTATCTCCCCGATATGGTTACACTCATGTTCCTAAGGACCGAGATCTGGTACGCCCGTCCGCGGGACATGTTCACGGTATTGGCCGCGGCCAATCCTGCTCCTTCGGTGGCGGTAAAGGTCGCTGTCCCGCCTACCTCGGTCACATAGTAGCCCACCATGCGGTCGCTTTCGAGCCAGCCGATGGTGGCCACGTTAGCCGGGCCTCCCAGGGCCGCCACAAAATCGGCAACGGTGGTGGCCGCGACTGGAGTTCCCGCCGCCCCACCCTCGAGTACCACAGTTACAGAAAGCGGTACATCTTGTAATATGGCGAAGGAATTGAGCCCCAAGCCGGATGCGGCTTTGGTGAAATTGTAGGTAACCGGTCCACCGCCTCCCCCGCCCGGCCAGGTGCCGATGTAGGAGCGGCTTTCACTAGATCGCGTGGTCGGGTCCGGAGTTTTATTGTACGTGAAAACACCTATATAATAAACTGTGCCATCAGTCAAAGGAGTCCCGCCCATATTATCTATAACCACTTCTTCGACCGGAGGCACAGGATCGGCAGCTACTTTATCGACTGCTAATTTGACATTGACTGGGTCTGCGGCATCAGAACCATAGGACATTGCAGTGCCCCAGCTGGCAATATCGGAAGTAATTAAAACTTTAGAGCCGCCATAATAAGTTTCGGTGGGATTGGTCCAACGAAGCGTGATCTTCCCACTGCCCGAACCGCCAGCCACTAAATTGGTGACGGCACTCGGCGCTCGCCCTGGGGCACCGTAGGTAAAGGCCGCCGGTGAATAATTGTTTCCCTGCTCATGCGCCCCACTAGTGGTCCCTTCTTTGTCGCGAGCGAACACTTTGAACCAATAATTTGATCCATTCACCAAAGTGCTGTTTTCATAGAAAGTATCGGCGCTTTTCTTTACCAAAGTCCAGCCGCTGTAATCGGTGTCCACCGTATAATCATCCCCCGGCTCATTGCTTCTTTTATCAAAAGCACTGACCAGGGTCGGCCCCGCCGGTGCGGCAGGACTATTGTCTTGTTTCATAAATACCAAATAGACATCTAGATCGTCTCGATTTTCTGCTGGGGCCCCCCAGGTTATCCGCAATAGTTGATCGTCCGTTCGCGCTACTACTAAACCTGTAGGGACTGATGGAGCCGTATAATCGTGCGGAGTAAATGGGCCAACAAACTGAGTATCCGTGTTTATTGTCTTATGCTGCCCTGCAGTAGGAGTAACAGTAATAGAATCTGGATTTAGCGTGCTGTCTTTCGCACGCATGGTATACCAGTATTGTGTCCCGTCAGAAAGATTGTTAGGTGCCGCTCCCGGAATTCCAGTGTCCGGGCCATCTTTGGCGCTGGTAGCTCCCCCCGAATAAGTAAAGCTAGCTGACGGTGAGATGCTGGCCAAAGCGCGACTCCCTGTTGGGATCAGTGGATCGCTTAGGGGAAAAGTAGATGTGGTCCCGCGATAAAGATCATACCTGATGGGCGGCGTTAGGTCATTTGTCCCGATGGTATTGGGCAACGCGGTCCAGGCAACATTTAAGGTGTTGCCTTTTTGGGTATCTGTGGCGCTCACATTCCCGGTGACGGCCCATCCGGTGGGAGGCGCGGCGGCAGTAATGGAATAATTGTAAGGAGAATCTTGAACAGTCAGCCGATTAGTCGCCGCTTCAAAATTCACAAAAACGGCATTTTCCGTCATCCCCATCCGGTTAAAATTGACCGTGCTGGTGGTGGGAGTCGCGCCGTCCACCAGTTCAAAACTTAGCAAATACATGGGCGCCCAGGTACTGGAAACGTCTAATCCGGTGGTGGCGCCCGAAGGGGCAGCCCTTACAAATGAGACATTACCCACGGAAAATGTATTGATGCTGTAATCCGTGTTCCAAGTGCCGCCGATTTGAGGGGCAAGAGTTACTCGCCCGAATAATGAATTATCAAAACCGGTCGCTGGATTGGGGCCCAAATTGGCTTTAAGGCCCGTAACCCGGCCGCCTACGCTGGAGCTCATTTGCGATTGTAATCTCATAAGCGTGCTGCCGCGTTCCCAGTTGGCAGAATAAGTCCAAGCTGATCCGTCAGGCATAATAGGCGATAAGCGATAGGTAAAATCAGCGAAAGCCGGGCCTCCTATCAAGAATAAAATCAACCACAGCCACAAAATAAATCTTTTCATCCTTTTTCCTCCTTGCTTACGGTCTCGGCGCGGGCGCCGAAGTTAATGTTTGCCAGTTCTTTGGATTGGCCATGATCTGCTGATCAGGCAACGCCACTTCCCCATCCCCATCCAGATCCGCCCGAGCATCTGCGCCATCGGCAACTGTATGCTGCCAGCTTATTGGATTGGCCTGGATTTGCTGATCGGCTAATCCAATATCTCCCTGCCCGGTAGCGGCATCAAAGCCGTCGCAGAAACCGCCCTTAAGGGAAAAACTCCCGTCCGTTTCAGGAAACATCGGATACTCATAACGGGGATCGGTGGCGCTTGCTCTATAAACGCTTGCCATATCGGTTGTAATATCAAATGGAACAGTGATAACTGCCGTTGGAATGGGGACGGTTGAGGCCGTGACCACCGGCATATGGTTGGGACCGGCAGCTATATCGGGGAGTTTGTGCCTTATCACTAGATAATAGCTTCCTGATGGGATAGTAGGTGTTCCTGTTGTTCCGTCCACACTCAATCCATTATGCCCTACCCCATTTTCATCCAAACGGATTACGGTCTTACCTTTCAATGTCCCGGGTGAACCGGGGGTGCCGCCTTCATAGGCCTCAACTTGCACCATGGCTCCCCGGGAGGTTCCTCCAGGAGTATAGTAACCCTGCAAATAGGCCTTTAAATATAATTGCGGCCCGCCGATTATGGGGACCGAAGATACCAATGTCATCGCGCCTACATTATCAAAACCGGCGTCGGTCGTATAAAAAGGCGCGCCCGGGGGAATAGGTATCGGGCCGGCCTTGTATCCACTGGTGGATTCCGCCACTTCCATGCGGACCCCTTGGCCGGGCGCCCAGATAATACCCGGCAGGTCAAAGGCGTTGATCATCAAGTTGTTCCCGATAATGGCGGACTTAGGATTCAATGGGTTGGCGCGATCTTCGGTATAAGGAGGGAGGGCCCCGGTAACCCTATAAGCCTCACCGATCTTACTCTCGGCTAATTCGCCATCGGCGGAATTATTTACTGTGCTCACCAGCCAGTGCTGGGCGCGGAAATAGATGAGCCCCGCTGCGGGCGGGGCAATGACAAATGTCAAATTACAAATGACAAATGCGGCGATAAATAATATAAAACTTAGTTTTTTCATGCTACTCCGACCTTGGCCTCCAGCCGATCAAGTCGTCCATCCTGTTCGTCGTCTTTGGCTTTAGCCAACACCCGATCTTCCCGGGCCTTTTCAAGCTCGCCCATAACTCTATCCAGGCGAGTTATGACCGCACCCTTGAATTCCGCAAGGTCCTCCTTGGTCGCAAAACGATCAAGGTCTTTCTTGGTCGCAAAGCCATCAAGATCCTTCTTCGTTGCAAAGGTTCCCTTCAGCTTTTCTATATCTTTATCCGTTATCGCCATTCTTTATTTCCTAGCCACCTATAGGCCTATCCGCCTGATCCTACTTAATCCCCACTACAGTATAGAACGTATTATTCGCGCTTACAGAAACTTGATAGCCGACACCGGACAGTAAGCCAAAATTCCTTCCTCCGCCGGTGGAAAGATACCCTATATCGGTTTGGGTTTCGGGGTCCCATCCGCCCGCGAACTCAAAATTGGCCATGGTTGTCCTCAAAGAGGCGGCATTGGTAAGTTCGGTATCGGCCACGTCAGCACCCGTTGGCTGGGACCAGGTCCGGGTAAACGGCAGGGCAATAGCATTTATCCCCGTTAATCCGGATGGTTTTAATAACTTATAAGTGTATTTACCCACCACTTGCCTGGGCTGGTCGTTTAATGTGGTCACCGTGTCTGGTGTAACGGTAAAGTAGACCTGCGCCTGATCAGCTATGGTAGTTAGGACGGCCGGGCTGGTGTAAGGTCCGCCTGCTAGTTCAGAGAATGACCCGGCCAAACCGGTAGTTGAGGCCCAGATCTTGAAGGCGGTAATCCCGGGGGTTGAAGCCCAGCTTAGCTCAATTGGGGTCGAATATGTATCCGTCGGGTTGCCCTGGAGCTTGATGGCCAGGTTATAGACCCCGCCGCCTGCGCCGCCGGCACCGGCCCTAAAAGTAAATGGTGTTGTGGGGCTCGGGGCACTTAAGTCGAACCAATTTCTTTCCTGTGCCGAAACATTGTAGCTACCAACCGGCAAGTCAGATATCGTTAGCGTCGGCAAATCTGAAAAATATGTCCTACTTGCTGCTCCGGAAATCGTGAAGACGTATGGCGCACCCGCGTCACCCGCTCCAGTTCTTACTACTTCAGAATTATAAGATGTTGAGTTGTGCGTGCATGTCACATCGATTCTGGGATTGAAATCAATATCATACCAGACTCTAACTGTTGGGGCCAAAGGAGCGTCGGGCGCACTAGCTCGGTACGTTGTGTTAATATTCTTTGTTAAATTGGGGACCCCCATCATTGGCGTTCCTAATGGGAACCGGTCACTATACCCATAATACATTGAGCTTGAGGGGGTTTCAGCGGCCCCTGCTCGTCCGTACCATGCCCTCACTATTACATCCTCTGCCCCCGTGCTTCCTATCAGCCAACCTCCAGACTTAATTTTCCCATCCGATTCTGAAAGAGTATTATTTATTGTACTATCGGACAATGAATTGCTACCGTTGACAATAAACGGCGAGGTTCCACTTGTTCCTATAGGAGAACCGGTTACTCTAATTATTTCAACTAATCCGCCGCTTACTGCAGTTGCGCCGTCGGCTCGAGTGATATTTCCGTACAATCTAAACGCTGCGTCCGCGGGAGTGATCAGCATTATTAGCAAAATCACCGCCCATATATATTTAAATTTCTGCATCATTCCATTTTTCCTCCTTTAAGGACGAGTCAAAGTCCATGGATAATCTGATCCGGTGTGGTAATACCAGAATCCCACCCCCGGATTAAACCCAAACGGCGTTTCCCTCAAACCAAAATAGGTTTGGTCCAAATTGCTAAACCAATATACTTGATTGTCAGATCCTAAAGCAGGAAACCCTGCGCCTGAAAATGGTGCAATTGCTTTCGCGGTTGGCGATCCGATGAGATTATATTTGCTCCCGCCATAAATTATTGAATTGAAAGCAACATTTGGCACGCCACCAACAATTGTCACAGTTTTAATTGTCGGCAATGTTACCCAATATGATTTTCCGTGGACAATAGTTGAAATTTCAGTATAAGTTTGTCCTCGATCATCAAAATTATAAAATATTAAGCCATCAAGCTGGCCAGAAAATACATTAGTAATTGAGGTGCCGGTAAAACAAACCAAAGGAGTTGAAATCAAGTTGGTAGCTGCTGGTAAGTCAACTAAATCAAATTTCCCAACAGTGATTGCATTATTGCTCCTAAGGTGAATGTTCGTCAAATCTGTTAAATTCGGCACAACCCGATAATATGCTTTGTGTGGGACATTTCTAACTATTCCGGTATATCTTTGCTCCGAAACGGTGATATTCGTGTCAATTCTCGTCCAGGCTCCGGCAGGATTATAATCTTCGTCAGCTGATCTCCAGATGTCAACGCTGGCCACGCTTCCAGTTCTGGTCCAGCTTAATACAATATCATTCCCATCAATTCGGATTCTAGTATTTTGGATTAATCCATCATCAGGCCCTAATCCAGGCATTCCACCACCGCCACCCCCTCCTCCCCCTTCCCCCAATGTCCCATACACCCCGCCCAATCCCAATCCATAACTGCCGGAGGCCCCTGAACCAATAACGGCTTGCCCCTTAATGTCCTGTAATTTATAGGAGGAGCTTTGCAGGCCGGTATGGCCGCCGGAAGATATGGTTAAGCTGGGAATTGAATAGGAGGAACTCGACATTGGAGTGGAAAAGGCCGGCATAATTGCAGCCATTGCCAGCATAAAGGATGTGGCGCCAAGAAGACCGATTAACTTGGCTTTCTTCACGCTGTAATGATACTACGCCGCGAAATTCCTTGCAAGTGGATTTTTGTGGGTTAGGCGGAGAAAGAGTAAAACGCCAAACACCTAACGATTCGCCCGACGCCACCCCGAAACTCCCGATACTCCCAAAAATGGCTATAAAGGCATACGGGGCATATGGGACTAGAAAGGCAAAAGGATAAAAGGGCTGGCCCTGAATGCCCGGTAGCCCTGTATTAGTTGACACGGATTTCTGCCGATGGTATTATTTTTACGTGAGAAATTTAACCGCCGGCCAGCTAGAAAGAATATCGGAAATTTCGGGCAATATCGCGGTGGCCTGGTTTACCGCCGGAGTAATTTCCCCCTTAATTGTTCATCCCCAAAATTTACTCGCTTCCCTAATTACCTCGGCTATTTCACTGGCCTTGGCTGGGATATTTTTCTTTATTTCATTAGATTTTGCCGAGGAGGTGCGGACATGATCGAATGGAATATAGTGAATACATATCTTTTTGCCGCCATTGTCAGCAGTTTAGTGGCGCTGGCATTCTACTTTATTTATCAACGGAGGAAATAAATTATGGAGATCAACCTTTATTTGCTGATTATTGCCTTGATCCTTATCTTTATCGTAGGCTATCTGGTTTTCTTTCGCATGAAACACGCTTAATCCCGCACCTTAATAGCCTTTTTGCCCTGTTGCCGTTTCGCCCCGGTAGCCGTGCTTGCCCCGAATGCCCTGGTAGCCCTGTTTTGGGTGTGCTACAATAAAAGCACCTCAAAAAACGGGGTAACCATGCGCCCCTGTCAACTTAAACCTGCTATGACCGTTTCGCGGCTAATAAGAGGAGAGCCGGGCGGTTAACATATGAATAGATATTCTAGACGCATTGCCTTTTCTCTTGTAAGAAGTAATTATGCAGCCCTATAGATTAAATAAATTATATTTATTCATTGACCGTAACAACTGTAACCGGTAAGATTGCAATTCAATCATGCCAAAATATTGCATTAATAGTATATGTATTTGTTTGTTGGTTATTTTTTTTGTTGTGTTTGTTCCAAATAGGGCTTGTGCCTGGCCTGCTGATTTTAATCAGCCTATTAGTGTTCTATCAATAGCAATCATTGGCTTTTCAATATTCGTTCTCATTTATTATTATATTCAAACAACAAAAGATCTCGATAAGGTTGAGGGGTGGATAGATAGCCGCCACTTGGGCGATTATAATATGAATAAGGATAACCAGCCAAATATCGTTGATCGATTAAATATATATTCAAGTTCCGAGGCTGGTCAAATAATTGCAATAGCGAACAAAAACGATGCCTTTCTAATTTACGACATTGTTTCGAACACAAACGGAAAATGGTATAAGATTAAATTTCCAAAAAAATATTTATTGGCTCAATAATATTTATGCTAGATAAAAAAATATATGCTTGTAATTGAAAGGTCGATTGTCATAATCTGCTTAATATTGCTCCTCCTGCTGCATTCATTTGCTTATGCGGTGGCGCCAGTCACAAACCCCTCGCCAGGTTATCTAATTGTTCTTGTCCATGGAATTAATACAACGCATCGGGTCTTTATTGGCAACGGCGAAAAAGGGAGCGACATAACCGGCATACCCAAGGAAGAAAGATACTCTTTTGGAGATCTTAAAGGATACCTTGAAAATACCTTAGGACTAAAAGGATATGTGTATGCTTATACATTTTCTGAAAGAGATGGAAAAATCCCGTTGGAGGGCAAGGAACTGGGGGACCCTAACTGGAACAATATGGCCTCAACCATCGGCGGCACACTTCATCTCGGAAGTGTGGGGCGAAGTATTGATAATAAAGCTACGGGAATAACGAAGGGAAACTCATGGCTCAAACAGGCCAGAGAAGATTTTATTGATTGGTTTAAAGACAAAAAAAGGAATCCCAATAATCCGACAGGGAGGCCCCCTATTGAAGCTGAAATCCCAAGTAAATATATTATCATAGCCCATTCTTTAGGCGGTTTGGCGGCTCGAAGTTTTTTATCTTCCGAATATTATGAGGGTGACGGAGAAAACAATGGCGTCATTGCGTTAATTTCCATAACCTCTCAAAATAATGGCTCGGAGAGCGCATTGGCTTTAAAGAAAATATCTGAGTTTTACCAGAACCATAAATATATTGAATCAATGGCTTCAATGTTTGCTTTGGTATTTGTCGCCTTGGCTGCTGACCAAGATGAGATTGCAACTTATTGCGGGGTCAGCGGTTTTCTAATGGCATATGGCAGATTTATAGGAGATATTTTTATTGAAGATGCACTGGGGTGGTATCCGGAACAGCCAGGCGTGCAGGATGTTGATTCTTCCGGGGAATTTATACGGCAGTTAAACAACAAGAGGTTTGTTAAAGACAATCGGCCGTTAAAGGTCCGATTCATTAGTTGCGATGGAATTCCAACACCATCCGGTAATTTATCAGGAAATAGGTATTTTTTAGGGTTATCGGCAATACAAACTATCCTCTCTTCAAGCTATATCAACGACTTGCCGTTGGGCGCGAAAATAATGTCTATCTATTTGAGCGAAGTAATGGGAACGGTTATGGATCAAAATGGCGATCTTTATAGTAGTAAGAAGAGTCAAGAGGGCGATGGTTTAACTGCATTATATTCGCCAAATATCAGCTTTAGAAAATATTCAATTCGATCGGGGAATGACTGGGGAGCTCTTTCTGATGCAATGATCGGCCTTTCAGGGGCTTTAGCTGGAGTGGCGGTTTTTACGCCCATTAAGGCCGCGCAAATACCAACAAAGTTAGCCCTGATATTTGCCTTTAGCCAATGGGCATCAAATGCAATGCAGGACAGAGTAAAAGAATATGTTTATGGGCATGGTTTAATCCTAAAATGGGTCTATGAACAGGGTGTTATCGACCATGCATTGGAAGATATTATCTTGGTCGGCGGGCAATCGGCCGCTGTTTCCAGCAGCTCTTCACGATCCGGCATCTCGGCCGCCTCGGTTAGGTCGACGACCGCCGGTTATACGGCTCCGGAACAAGCATTTTCTTTGCTCTCCAACAAAAACCGCGACGGAACCGACGCGCCGGATTATCATTCTGTTACTATAGAAGCTATCACCGAAAGCAACAACCATCCCCAGTCCGCCCCCATAGTTTTCGATGGCCAAAAGAAGTGGGTATCCGGCGTAACCGTAAAAGATGCCCCAACCGCCCTCAAGGGGGTTATCAATACATTCTTGCCCAAAAAGCTTAAATCCTTTGAATATTCAGAGAATTTCGCCGCCTGGAAGCCGGTCGGAGCGGTCGACAAGTGGGGGAACTTCACGGTCAAAGACCTCAATTTCGCCGAAGGCCAAAATGTCATCTCCTTTAAGGCGGAGTCCTGGATAGGAAATAAAATGAATCAGATACTTAACATCACCCTCAACACCATCCCCATGCTGCCCTCCGGGTTCTCTCCCGCCCCCAACAGCTATACTAACAATAATCGGCCCAGGATCGGGGCGACCTTTGCTAAAGCGGCTTATAGCGCCTCTCCCCTGGAGAATATTTCTATCGATACCGCTAAAATAATCTTCCCGGACGGATCCGAAAGTAATATCAAGGATGAACCGGGCTTTAAATTCACGATCAGCGGCGGGGACTATGATAAACATGGAGAGATCGAATATATCCCACCCTCTCCCCTCCCCGATGGTTTTTATACTGTGCTGATCGTCGTTAACAGCAACGTTGGCAAGGCGCAGGCGTTATGGCCCTTTATGGTGGATACTACCCCGCCGACGGTTAAATTTTTACCATCGAGGTGAATAGATGAAAAAGTTATTGATTATCCTTGCCTTCTTTCTGATCGCTCCGTGCGCCGGCGCGATCTCCGATTTTAATTTCTGGGAATATCAATATCAGATAGCCGTTAATCCCCGGCACGACACGAGTTTCAGCCTTCAGCACGAAGCCAAATGGGAAGGGCCCCTCACTCTTGAAATGGATCTTCGCTCGGGATATCCGCTCACAGTTTCGCGCGTGGAGTACGACGGCAAGAATGTTATGCCCTATTCCGCTATTTTGAAAAAGGACGGAAAGTATATCGTTACCTGTGACCCCCAAAAAATGCGCCCCGGCTATCATCTCTTGGTGGTGGAGATCGGCAATCAATTCAACCAAAAGCTGTTCATCACCGCTTTAAGGATCGACCCGGAATTAAATATCGCCAAAAATACCAGCCCAAAAGAAATGAAGAAGCTCTTAGGTAAATTGCAGGAGCAAAGAAATAAGATCAAAACCCTGGATTCCCATTTTACCCTTTCCTTATCCGGGGAGAAAGCGGAAGGAAAATTTGAGGCCACCGGGGAGGATATGTTTAATTATACCCTGGCATCAGCCCCCTCAAAATCGAGCCGTTTAATTCCCATGCAGAAAAAGGGTTCTCGGCTTCTGCTGTCCCCATATCATCTGGCATATTACATTTCCTACGACGACCTTTTCAATCATTACAGCTGGTATTTGTTCAAAAGGATCGGCTCGAAGGTTTGGGCGTTCGGCAGGCTGCTCCATCGGGACTTATGGCTCCCGCAATTTGTGGAGTTGGTGGCCGACGAAAAACGCGGATTGCCTTTGGAATTTAAGGCCTATATATACAATCGGGAGTTCGCGGCGGCGGCAGCCAAGCTGGAATACAATAATGATGGTTTGCCGATAAAACAAACTTTATCACGGCGTCTGCCCAACGGGGAGGATGAGGTTTCCGTTCTAACTTTAACGAACCTGGAGCCCAATAAACGCGCGCCGAAAAAGCGCTGGCTGTTGTTTTAGATTAAAAGCCGGAGTATTTTCTAACCCAGATATTATTTTCTTCACCTGGAACGGATTCGCTACCTGCCAGGTAAACATTCCCTGCATTATCCACAACTATTCCCGCTGGGGAAATTGCAGGATCTTCTAGTATTTCGCAAACTATTTCTCCATCAACGGGATCTATCCTAGTTGTGTTTGAGGTTGTTGCCGGAGACCAAGATGGGCTTCCCCCTGTTACATACACATTACCAAGGTCATCGGTGGCAATCCCATTCCGCCCAACCGCTTGGTCCCAAACAAATCGACCGGTATTATTGTACATTGCTGTCCATGGCTGGTAGATCCCAGAGCCACTATATTCCACACCGGTCACGTAAATATTGCCGCTTGAATCCGTCGTAATCCCCTCTCCAAAATCATCTCCATTTGCAGGATCATTATAATACTGCGTCCAAATTTGAGAACCATCAGAATTATGCGCCCTGATCCAAATATCGCTATCTCCCCCAGCAGCGCGCACATTTCCAATAGTATACATTCTACCGCTATTATCAATTGCGATATCATTGCCACTGCCAATTCCGGTATCGGTTAATGCCCAATTTTCTGCTCCTGAATTAAAATATCGCCCTAGCCAAAACACACTTTGCTCTGTGTCCGATAAAGATGCTCCGCCCATACCCAATATATCCCCGGTAAGATTGTCCACCGCAATACCATATCCCTTATCATAATCAAACATAATCGATCCGGGAGTATCATAAAAAGTTGTAAAGATTGGCGTCCCATCGCTCTGATAACCCCCAATCCAAACATCTCTATCTTCTCCAAACATAGGATTTCTTCCAATATTTACGTTTCCAATCCCATATACATTTTCGGTATCATCTGTTACAACATCAAACCCATAGTCATCCCGATCAACAACCGGGTAATCAAAAGATTGAGTCCATAAGGCGTTTCCATTGTTGTCATATCCCCGCAACCAAGTATTAATTTGCCATCTTTCAGTCCCTGCTTGGGTGGCCCCTATAACATAGATATTTCCGCTGGGTCCTAATGCTATTCCATAGCCCTTATCAATCCCACTCCCACCCCCATTATACGTCCTCGTCCACTCCACCGTCGGCCCGGTGGTGAAACGAACGGGGGCGCTTACAACCTCATGACTTTCGGTGGTGCAGGAGTCGAAACAGCGGACGCGCGCGTAATAATCGGTCGCGCAGGCAAAGTATTCAGCAGGCGTCGCCGGGGTAAAGTTCAAAATGCCGGCGGTGTCGGCCAAAAGCCCCCCGCGAGTTGCCAAGCCGTCTATCACAACTTCGCAGGTCACCACATCCCCCGCTGTCGCTTCATCGGGATCGTTGGGGAAAGTGTAGGAGATGTTGAGGGCGGAATCGGTATAGTATGGCACGCGGATCGTCCCGTCGGCGGGAGAGGTGATGGTCACGGATTCGGGCCAATTGTCGCAGACGC
The DNA here is from genome assembly GCA_016223205.1 of Candidatus Saganbacteria bacterium. Taxonomy (GTDB): domain Bacteria; phylum Margulisbacteria; class WOR-1; order XYC2-FULL-46-14; family WPAF01; genus JACRPM01. Next base: position 121,642 of record JACRPM010000003.1, on the reverse strand, counting down.
TGGGGCCGGTCTCCTCCTCCGTCCAATCTTCAAAGTAATCTGCTTCAACTTCTGTCTCTACTTCGGCTTCAACTTCATCAGGATAAGAATCTCCGTCGGCGTCGACCGCTTCTTCGGTGGGGGCATCCTCATAATGATCTTCAACGGTCGCCTCATCCGGCTCGACCTCCGCGTCGGGCCAATAATCATAATTGTCGTCAGAGGCGTCTTCTTCCACGTAATCTCCCATTAGATTAGTGCCGTAGCAGTCGCAGGCCGCTGGGGTGAATGAAAACGCGCCCGCGGCGCCGCCTTCGAGGTCGGATAGCGGCGGATTATAGTTTTCCGCCGGCTCGACAAAAGGATTGATGTTCAGCGTGGGGTCGCTCTCTGACTGCTGATTGTTTTGATAAGCGGTCATACTATAATACTGGGGAAAGGTTGAAACCGGAGAAACTCCTAGATCGGACATGTTAACCACCTCGCGGTTGTTTATCGGGGGGTGGTTTGGATAATTTCAGACGATTTTAAAACTTCAGAGGCAGTAAAGGGCGGCAGAGGTGGCGCCGTCGATCGCGTTCTGGAAGCTGTTTAAAAGCGGTTTCACGTGGGGCTCGGAATGGATCTTCTCTAACAGCCGATTCTTTATGGTGAGGATCTCGGCGCGGGCCCGGGTCTTGGACTTAGTGCGGATGATATCCGTGATCTCGTCCACGATGCGGTCTTCGAGGTCGAACAGGTATTCGGGCTTGTTGAGGCGCGCCAGCTCCGAGATGAGCTCCTCGAAATTCTCGATGGTGAACTTTACCAAGGGATTCATAATCCTCTGCCCCTTTAGAGATCTGGTCTCCTACATATATATCGTTAGTTTCGGGCAGGGATTTCAGTTAGCTTCGTCAGTTGCGCGGCCGCTAAGCAGGAGGAACAAGATAGCCATGCGGACCGCGACCCCGTTTTGCACCTGGTCGAGTATTACATTATACGGCCCGTCCGCCACCTCGGAGGAGATCTCGACCCCGCGGTTGATCGGCCCGGGGTGCATCACCATGATCTCCTTTTTCGCGCGCGCCAGCTTTTTGGCGGTCAGCCCGAAAAGCTCGTGGTATTCCTCAAGCGAGGGAAAAAGGCCCCGGCCCTGCCGCTCGAGCTGGATGCGCAGGACATTGATAAAATCCGCGTCTTCTATTTCTTCTTCGAGGTCATAGGAGGCCTTAACTCCCATTTTCTCGATATCTTTGGGCAGTAAAGTTGCCGGGCCGACAACCGAGACGCGGGCCCCCAGCTTGTTGAGCCCCCAGATGTTGCTGCGCGCGACTCTGGAATGCGCGATGTCCCCCACGATCACCACTTTCTTGCCTTTCAAGCTCCCCTTCTTCTCCCGCATGGTGAAGATATCCAGCAAGCCCTGTGAAGGGTGTTCGTCCTGGCCGTCCCCGGCGTTGATGATCGAGGCTTTAAGGTTGCGGGCCAAAAGGTGCGGGGCGCCCGCCATATTGTGGCGGATCACAAAGGCCTGGTGGCCCACCGCTTCGAGATTTTTGGCGGTATCGATCAGGGTCTCCCCTTTGGCGACGGAACTTTGGGCGACCGCCACGTTGGTAGTGCCGGCGGAGAGCATTTTGGCCGCGGCCTCAAAGCTGGTGCGGGTGCGGGTGGAATTTTCGTAAAACAGCAGGCAGATGGATTTGCCCAGCAGGGCGGGGACTTTGGGAACGGGGCGGGAAAGGATCTCCTTCATGGAGGAGGCGGTATCCAGGATCAAATTCAGGTCATCCACCGGCAGGTCCCGGAGTCCCAGCAGATCCTTGCTTTTTAGGCCCTTTACCTTGCTCATCGCTCCTTGAATTTAACCCTCGGCTATTATACCATATAAAGTTATATGAGACGTTTCCTCGTTTTGGCCTTGATCAATCTACTGCTGGTCTCGGCCCTAACCTACTATATTTTCACCATCAATTCGCCTTCCCGGAGCTTTGAGATGATGGGGACCCGGGTCACCATCACGGTCAAAGACAAAGATCCCGGGGCGCATATCGAGGCGGCCCATAAAAGATTAAAGGAACTCGAAGAAAAACTGAACCGTTTCGCCCCCTTAAGCGAGATCAACCGCATCAATAACCTGGCGGGGATCGCGGCGGCCCCGGTCTCGGAAGACACCCTGCGTTGCGTGAAATTGGCGCTTTTGGCCTCGGAAAAAACCTCCGGAGCCTTCGACCCCACCCTCAAAAATTATCGCAAGATCAAAGTGGACGCCAAAAATCGCACGGTTAAATTATTGAGCGATAAGCTCCAGCTGAATTTGGACGGCATCGCCAAGGGATTCGCGGTAGAGGAAGCCCGCAAAGTTTTGAGAAAACGCGGCGTTAAAAGTGCTATGATAGATATGCGCTCTTCGATCGCGATCATCGGCGGGCCCTCCAAGATCGGCATTCAGCATCCCCGGAAAAAGAACGAACTGCTGGATACCCTGGCGCTCAAGGACGGCGAGGCCCTTTCAACTTCGGGGGATTACGAACAAGGACGGCACATCATCGATCCCCAAACCGGATTGCCCGCCAAATCCTGCCAGGCGGTAACGGTGGTGACCCGGGACGCGGGCCCCGCACCGTATGGTGGCGGGGCGGGCTGGGCGGATGCGCTTTCCACCGGGATCTTCGTTTTGGGTCCGGAAAAGGGATTGGCATTGGCCAAAAAGCTGAATTTGAAGGTCTTGATCGTGGATGCCAAAGGGAAAGTTTTTAGATATAAATTATGAGCATACTGGCGCTGAATTGCGGAAGTTCTTCCATCAAATATAAGATCTACAACCGGCAGAAGAAAGAAACGCTTTGTTCCGGCACGGTGGAGCGCATCGGCATTGCCGGAGCTTTTATCAAGCACGAATGTCCCGGCGCGGAGCCCTTAATCGAGAATCGCGACTGCCCCAACCACGAGACCGCGCTTAAACTGATCATGGAAAAGATCAGCGGTATTGAGATCCATGCAGTGGGGCACCGGGTGGTGCACGGCGGAGAAAAATTCAAAAGCTCGGTGAAGATCACCCCCGAGGTGCTCGAGGCCATCAAGGCCGTGCAGGACCTGGCCCCGCTCCACAACCCTCCCAACATCGCCGGCATCGTGGCCGCCCAAATGCTTTTGCCGAACATCGCCCATATTGCCGTTTTTGATACTGCTTTCCACCAGACCATGCCCGAAGCGGCTTATCTTTATGCGGTGCCCTACGAATGGTACGGGATGTATGGGGTAAGGCGCTACGGTTTCCACGGCACCAGCCACCTCTACGTTTCCCGCCGGGCGGCGGCCTTGCTCGGCAAAAAGCCCTCCGAAGTAAACCTGATCACCCTGCACATCGGCAATGGCGTATCCCTTACCGCCATTAAGAACGGCGTCTCCGTCGACACCAGCATGGGTTTGACCCCGCTCGAAGGAGCGGTAATGGGAACGCGCTGCGGGGACCTCGATCCGGCTATCGTGCTTTTTATGATAGAAAAGGAGGGCTTTTACGCCGAGGAGCTGGACGGCATCTTGAATAAGAAGAGCGGGCTTTTGGGCATTACCGGCAAATACATGGACCGCCGCGATATCGAAAAAGCGGCGGAAGAAGGCGATGAGCGCTCCAAGCTGGCCATCGAGATCGAGGCCTTCCGCCTGCGGAAATACCTCGGAGCTTATTCGGCCATTTTGGGACGGGTGGACGCCGTGGTCTTCACCGCCGGAGCCGGAGAGCTCAACTGGCAGCTGCGCGAAAAGGTGTTGACCGGGATAGAGAACCTGGGCATCAAGTTCGACAAGTGGAAGAACCAGGCCGCGACGAGCCGTGAAAACGAAGCCGATATTTCCGCCGATGGCTCTCCGGTCAAGGTGCTGGTGATCCCCACCGATGAGGAGCGGGTCTTCATCGAGGACGTAGAAGCCATTCTCGACGGCAAATATGAAACTCACACCCACTTCACTTATTCTTTCGAGGATCCCAATTATAAAAGGAAAAAGGCGTGAACCTGACGATCGTTGAAGACGAGGGGTATAAGAAGCTTCTGCCTTTGACCTGGCTGCGTCCCGTCTGGGATCTGCGCTGCGGCGCTACTACGATATTAGAGAAACTAAAAAGGAAATATCCGGACGCCCAGATCACTCTCAAGGGGCGGGATGAGTTGGTAAAGGGGCCGGGACTAAATGGCCGGGTGTTGCCCTCCGGCCGCGAGATCGTTTATCTCTGGGACCTGATCAAGCACTTGAAAGAGGACCTGGAAGAAGACCTGAAGGTTTTAGGCGCCGGGATAAAAGGGAAAGTCCACCCTACCGCAGTTATCCATAATTCCGAACAAGTCCTGATAGAAAAAGGGGCAGTAATAGATGCCCACGCGGTGCTCGATGCCCGCCAGGGGCCGATCTTTATCGGCGCGGGAACGATCGTCCATCCGCAAACGCTTCTGCGCGGGCCGCTTTCGATCGGCCGACATTGCAAAGTAGCCGGGGAGATCGTGCATTCGGTCTTTTTGGATTATGTGAACAAGGGCCATTACGGCTTCATCGGTCACTCCTATGTATGCAGTTGGGTGAATCTGGGAGCGGGCACCACCAATTCCAACCTCAAGAACAATTACGGCGGAGTGAAAGTCCAGATCGAGGGAAAACCGATCGATTCCGGCGAGACCTTTTTGGGCTGTTTTATAGGTGATCATACTAAATGTGCCATCGGGACGTTGATCTATACCGGCTGTGTTATCGGGGTGGCGGCCAACCTGTTCGGCCAGCCCTACTACAAAAAATCCGTGCCCTCGTTTTCGTGGGGAGGCATTGGCGAAGCGAAACTGGAAGAAGTTATCGCTACAGCTCGTGCTGTGATGAAGCGGAGAGGCATAGAGATTTCCTCACAAGAAATCGCCCTCCTCAAATCAGTATTTAATCAGACAAGGTCCGAAAGAAAATAATTATCGTTTGTATTTTCTGAACCACGGCTATATAATTATAGCTAATATGATGGTGGTTTTATAATGGCCCTGCCAACAGAAAAGAGGAAGGCGATCGATCTTAGAAAACGAGGGTTTTCTTATCGAGAGATATTGGAATCCGTCCCCGTTTCAAAGTCCACCCTCTCTTTATGGCTAAGAAGTGTCGGCCTAAGCAGCAAACAAAAACAAAGATTGTCTCAAAAGAAGCTTGAGGCGAGCAGGAGAGGAGCCAGGACCCTGAGAGAGAAAAAGCTGCGGGCCATCAAAGAAATTAAAGCTGAAGCAAAAGCCGACATTTCCAAAATATCACTAGATAGGACTAAATTATGGCTCATGGGAACAATGTTATACTGGGCGGAGGGATCCAAAGAAAAGATTAACGGCCCTTCCGGTGAGGTCAAATTCAGCAATTCTGACCCGTTGATGATTAAATTCTTTGCTCGGTGGCTTGTCGAGATTTGTAAAGTGCCGGTTAATCATATAAAATACGAGCTATATATTCATGAAAATAATAAGCGCAGATTGCCACTGGTTAAGAGATATTGGGCGGATTTTTTGGGTTTAAATGTTTCTGTGTTTAAGGCCGTGTATTTTAAAAAGCACAAAATAAGAACAAGCCGTAAAAAGATCGGGGATGACTATTTCGGCCAAATAGTTATACGGGTCCGTAAAAGCACAGCATTAAATAGGCAAATAAGCGGTTGGATCGAGGGTATAAATCAGGCACAATGGCGGGTCGTCTAAAGGTAGGACAACAGGTTTTGGTCCTGTTTATTGGGGTTCGAATCCCTACCCGCCAGTTCCTCGACTCGGTCGCAACGCTCCCTCGCTCGGGACAAGTACCCTCTTGAAAAATCCACATCATAAGGTATAATCTCGGCCAAGGAGCGTGGTAAGAATGTCAAAGAAGATCTTAGCTCTAGTATTGCTCTTGGCTCTATCTCTCCCCTCTTTCGCCGCACTTAAAGGGCTCGAATCCGCCAAAGAAGAAGGTATCGTAAAAGTCGGCGAGAACATCGTCGTGCCGGAAGGCGCAGAGATCAAGGCCGCGGTGGCAGTGGGCGGCAACGTGGAGGTCTTGGGCACCGTCAAAGAAGACGTGGTGGCAGTAGGCGGCAATGTCGTTCTTCAAAAATCGGCGGTGGTGGGGGGCAACGCGGTCTCGGTCGGAGGAAAAGTCGATAAAATGGCCGGCGCGAAGGTTGTGGGAGAAATAACCGAGATCAAGTTCCCGGCCGCCATGATCTCCAAGGGCTTCGGCTGGGGATTAGCGATCTTGAGCATCCTTTCTTTTATCGCTTTCGTGGTCTTGGCCGTGATCCTGGTGGCGCTTTTCTCCAAGCAACTCGGCATCACTTCTTATTATGTGGAAAAACTCCCCGGCCACGCACTGCTCTGGGGATTGCTGATCGCGATACTGACCCCTTTGATCATCGTCATGCTGGTTTTAAGCGTCATCGGCATCGTCTTTATCCCGCTCTACCTGCTGCTGCTCTGGGCGGCGGGGGTGTTCGGCTATGTGGCGGTCTCCCAGCTCATCGGCAAAAAGGTGCTCAAGGCCCTGCGCATTTATAACCGTCCCATGCTGTGGGAAATGATAGTGGGCTTGATCTTGCTGTGCCTGATAGGATTTTTACCGGTATTGGGCTGGATAGCTAAGGGGTTGGCGGCGTTGATGGGGCTGGGGGCGATCCTCGCCACCCGTTTCGGTACGCAGGCCTAAAACTGCCCGCGCGCCCAGCTGTCGGCTTCGAGTATCTGCTCCAGGGTGGGTTGTTCGACCAACTGGTGTTTATCCATTACCTGGCGGATCTTGGCCGCGATGTCCAAATAGCCGATCTTCCCTTTTAAAAAAAGACCGACCGCTTCTTCATTGGCGGCATTAAGCGCCGCCGGCATAGTGCCTCCCCTTCTTCCCGCTTGGTAAGCAAACTCCAGACAGGGGAATTTATCTTTTTCCGGTTTTTCGAAGGTCAGGGTCTTGATCTTGGCCCAATCCACCCTGCCCCAGAGGTTCGAGTTCCTCTCCATCCCAAACAGCGCGTATTGGATGGGAATGCGCATGTCGGGAGCGGCCAGCTGGGCCTTGATCGCGCCGTCGGTAAATTCCACCATGGAGTGAATGACGCTTTGCGGATGGACCAAAACTTCGATCTGCGAATAATCCAGACCAAAGAGAAAATGGGCTTCCATCACCTCAAAACCCTTGTTCATTAAAGTGGCCGAATCGATCGTGATCTTGGGCCCCATCTTCCAGGTGGGATGGGCCAGCGCGTCTTTGGCGGTCATGTTCGCCAGCTTTTCCTGGGGAGTTTTTAAGAATGGTCCGCCGGATGCGGTAAGGATGAGTTTCTTGACCTTCTCGATCTTTTCCCCCGCCAGGCACTGGGCCAGGGCGGAATGCTCCGAATCGATGGGGAAGATCTTGACCTTGGCGGTCTTGGTTTCTTCCATAAATAAGGATCCAGACGCCACCAATACTTCCTTGGTCGCGAGCGCGATGTCCTTGCCGGCCCTAACTGCCGCCATCACCGCCGATAAGCTCAAGGCCCCAGGGATGGCGACCACCAGCAGTTTGGCCGCGGAATAGGTGGCTACGGCCAGCAGGCCTTCCTCTCCAACCAGGATCTTAATCTTGGGGTCACCCAGTTTTTCCTCGACTTTGGCCTTGACCGCTTCCGTGGCCACCGAAACTAAAAGCGGCGAGAATTTCTTGGTTTGTTCAACAATAAGGTCGACTTCGTCCTTGGCGGCCAAAGCCACCACATTGAAGGTCGAGGGGAAAGCGGAGACCACTTCGAGAGTTTGCCTGCCGATGGAGCCGGTGGAACCTAAAATTGCGATACCTTTTTTCATGTCAGTTTATTTTATCATACCCCTGCTCATTCGGAGAGTATCTCTTGTCTGGTCCTCTCAAGCAGGCGCATGAAGAATCGCAGGTTGTGAATGGTTAAAAGCTGCATGGCCAGGATTTCTCTCGCCCAGAACAAATGACGGATATAGGCACGGGTAAAATTACGGCAGGCGTAGCAATCGCATTCCGGATCTATGGGAGTAAAGTCCCTCTCAAAGCGTGCTTGGCGAATGCTGGTCTTGCCTTCCAAAGTTAAAAAGGACCCGTGGCGGGCCAGGCGGGTGGGGATCACACAGTCAAAAAGGTCCATTCCGTATTTTATTGCTCCCAAGATATCCGAAGCGAATCCCACTCCCATCAGGTGTTTGGGTTTATCCTCCGGCATTATGTCCGAGAGCACCTCGAGGATCTCAAACATCTCTTCCTGGGGTTCGCCCACCGAAAGTCCGCCAATCCCATACCCGGGAAAATCTAGCGAGGAGATCTCTTCTGCCGAGCGTTTCCTTAGATCAGGGTAAGTGCTTCCCTGGACAATGCCGAATAATTCGGAATTCGGATTGCGAAATGCGGATTTCGATTCTTTCGCCCACTTCGTGGTTCGTCTTACTGCCTCTTCTGCCTGCTTTTTATCGCAAGGATAAGGAACGCATTCATCGAGCGGCATCATGATATCGGACCCGAAGGCCGTTTGGATCTCGACCACTTTCTGGGGTGTGAAAAAATGCTTACTGCCGTCGATGTGGGATTTGAATTCTACTCCTTCCTCGGTGATCTTGCGGTTCTCGGCCAAAGAATAGACCTGGAACCCACCCGAATCGGTAAGGATCGGTTTGCTCCAGTTGATGTACTTGTGCAATCCGCCGGCCAGGGCGATCAGCTCCGGCCCCGGCCGCAAATAAAGATGGTAAGTGTTAGAAAGTATGATCTCCGCCCCGATCTCATCCAAATTTCTCGGTGACATGGTCTTGACGGTGCCCTGGGTGCCCACCGGCATAAAGGCGGGAGTGTTCACCACGCCGTGAGCGGTGGTGAGCCGCCCTACTCGGGCTTTGGACTGCTTGCTCTTTTTGATTATCTCGAATTTCATAAGATCAACATGGCATCCCCGAAGGAAAAGAACCGGTATCCGTTATCCATCGCTTCCTGATAGGCCTTGAAGATAAAATCCTTTCCAGCAAAGGCGGAGACCAGCATTAACAAAGTTGAGCGGGGAAAATGGAAATTGGTGATCATGGCATCCACCATTTTAAACTTAAATCCGGGATAAATGAACAGATCGGTCTCGCCCTGAAACCCCCTCTCTTTCTCCCCCTTATTAAGGGGGAGATGAAAGAGGGGGTCATTAGCGATGGTCTCCAGAGTCCTAACCGTGGTGGTCCCAACCCCGATCACCCGCTTGGCCTTTTTCAATTTTTCCGTGGTTTCCGGCGGCACCTCAAAGCTTTCTTTATACATCTTATGCTCTTCTACGTTCTCAACATAAACCGGCTTAAAAGTGGCCAGCCCGGTGTGCAGGGTCAGGTAGGCGATTTCCACTCCGTTCGCTTTTATCTTATTTAATAATTCCGGAGTGAAATGCAGCCCGGCAGTGGGCGCCGCCGATGCGCCTTCTTGTTTGGCGTAAATCGTCTGGTACCTATTTTCTATTTTCGATTTTCTACTTTCCACTTTCTCGATATACGGCGGAAGCGGGATCTCGCCGTGTTTTTGCATATACCCCTGAAGATCGCCGGCAAATTCGATGATCTGTTCTCCGCTTTCCAGTTTTTCAAGGACTGTTCCGACAACCTCTCCGTCCCCGAAGAGTACTTGAGAACCGACATTTAATCTCTTCCCAGGTTTTACTAAACACTCCCAAACGGAACCGCGAGGTTCACTCGCGGGATTGGAACCTGAGGCTAAACGCCGCGGTTCCAAGTTTCTAGTTAATAGAACCTCTACTCTGCCCCCTCCCTTTTCTTTGACCCCGGTTAGATTGGCCGGCATGACCTTGGTGTCGTTGAGGACCAGCAGGTCTCCTGCTTTCAGATAATCAGTAATATCGTAAAACATCCTATGTTCCACGCTCTGCGTTCTACGTTCTAATACCATTAAACGGGAGTGGTCCCGTTTTTCGGCAGGTGTTTGTGCGATGAACTCCTGGGGGAGCCGGTAATCAAAGTCCGAAACTTTCATTTACGGAATATGAGGTTGAGGATGAGGGTCAAGACCAAAGACACCAGGATCATGGTGGTAAGGGGGATATAGATGGTCCAGCCGGACCGGTTGATCGCTATATCCCCCGGGAGTTTACCGAACCAGGGCATCCGGGACAAGAAAAGGAAAAAGGCGCCGATCAGAACCGTGATGACGCCTATATAGATCAGTATCTTGCCCAGGGAATCGAGCGCCATTATTTTATGGAAAACCTCACCGGTACTTCAAACCAGCTGGCCAGAGCTGTTCCGCCTTGGCTGGCTGGAGTAAATCGCCATTGGGCCACCGCCCGCGCTGCCGATTGGTCGAGTTCGGTATTTCCTGAAGAGGTTTTGGCTTCCGCCTTTTCCACTGTGCCGTTCAGGCCCACGTAGGCCTGGACCATGACCAATCCTTCGATCCCCGCCTGCAGGACCGCGCTCGGGTATTCCGGCAAGACCGAAGATACAACCTGCGGTGGAATGACGGGCAAGGGAACGCTGACCGGCCTGATCGGGACCGGCAAAGCGGCCGTTTTATGCACCACGACCTCCTCATAAACAAAGGTCGGGGCTAAGATCGCGGTTTTGGGCCGAGTGGCTATATATAATGAAAAGGCCGCCGCCACCACCAGGAAAGATACGATCAGGTTAGTGATTACTTTGGTTTTGGTCATAACTGCCCTCCTATCGAAACTGTGATCCTCCGGCCCGGCAAGGGATATTTGAGCTGGGCGAAGGTGGTAGGATGATATCCTACGGATTCATAATAAACTTGGTCGGTAAGATTGTCAATGCCGAGGGAAGCGTTCAACCCGCCCATTTTCCTGCCTGTCCAAAGGCTTATCACTGTGTAGCCGGGAAGTCTTATCGTGTTCCCTCCGTCGGCGAACCTTTCCCCGACATGTGACAGAACGATCTTAAAGTGTCCCGCTTTCAACCCCACATTGAACTTGTCCTGCGGAGAATAAGGCGTTATTTTCCCGACGTAGGCAGCCGTTGTGTCCCTCACATCTTCGCTCCTCTCCCAGGTATAGTTGGAGAATACCTCTAATAACGGGGTTATTCTATAGGCGCCCTCGCCTTCCGCGCCGCGCACTTCCACCGCTCCCACGTTCTTGGCCCGGGTTATGTTGGTCGAGATATCCCAGTCCCAAAGTATCAGGTCAGTGATAGAAGTAGTGTAATAATTCACGGAGAGGTTCAGCCGATCGAACAATTCCTTGGAAAGCCCCAGTTCGGCGGTCTGGCTTTTCTCGGGCAAGAGGTTGACATTCCCGAACATCTGCCAAATCGGGTCGTTCCAATAGAGGTCGTTCAAGGTAGGAGCTTTAAAGGCATTACCGAGGGATGCCCGCAGGGTTAAGTCCCCGGGAACTTGCGCGCTTACTCCCGCCCGCGGATTCATGGTATAGCCGAAAGTGGAATGTTTATCCATCCTGGTCCCGGCTACCAGGTTGAAGGATCGCCGGCCCAGCTGTATCTGGCCAAAACCCGCGAGGTTGCTGACAGCGTGGTCGCCCGCATAAAAAGATGCTCCCCGGTCCTGGCGGGCCTCTATGCCATAGATCAGATTGCTGTTCTTTGAGACATCCAGAGTTTGCTGCAATTCCACACCTTGCTGCAAGGTCCGATAATCGGTATCATCGAAAGCCAGGGTAAAGAAATTATAAGAATGGAATTGCTCATAAAGCTGGTTTTGATAAAAGCGCGCCTGGGTCGACACCGGCCCGGCTTGCTTCTTATATAAAAGATCGGTATAGAGGTTTTGGTCCTTTTGGCGGTCGTTGGGTGTGGAGGCGGAATAGGGGTCGTTTTCCGAATTGGGTACGCGAGGCACGCCCTTATCCGCATTATAATAATTGAGGTTTAGTTCCAGGTCTCCCCAATTGAGCTGCTGTTCAAGGTTTTGGGCGGTATAATCGCTGTTCTGGCGAAATCCGTCGGACCTGATGTACCCAAGCGAGGTCCCCCCATAGGCCAATTTGATCTGCCGGGTCCCGTAGGTCCCATACGCCAGTTTATATTCTTTGTCCATTTTTCGAGTGATCACATTGATCACTCCGCCGATGGCATCCGTGCCGTAGAGCGCCGAAAGCGGGGCGCGCGCCACCTCGACCTTTTCTGCGTTATCGAGCAGGATATCGTTCAGGTCGATCATGCCCAACAGGGGAGAATTGATCCTTCGGCCGTTCAACAATACCAAAACCTGCTGGGAAGTCGATCCTCTCAAGCGGGCGGTCACGACCGAACCCAGGTAGCCGTTGGCCTTCACGTCGATGCCCGGCACATCCCGCAAGGCGTCTCCCAGGGTTACCTTATTCCCCAGGTCCTTTATTACGTCAACCTTCCAGGGGGAGGACACTTGAAGCTGGGGCAAGCGCGTTGCCGTAACCGTTATCTCTTCTCCATAAAAGCGAGGCGCCTCGAAGGCAAATGACAAATGACAAATGACAAATGACAAATAAAGCAGGATTACTGATAGCTTTTTCATCTCTATACTCCTTAAAAGAATATAGAGTTCTCGGGTAACTCTTACATCTCCTTGACCAGGCGGGGGTAGAACCCGCGACGCCGTTTACATCTCTCCCGATTGAGCGGCTGGCCAGGATCAAACTTTACCTTCTATTAGTATTACCACCTCCCCTTTGGGCGCCTTTTCTTCGAACCTCTTTTTGATCTCGGAGGCCCGGCCGCGCACCACTTCTTCGTATATCTTAGTGAGCTCCCGCGCCACCACTACTTTTCTGTCGCCCAAACTATCCAAAATATCCTGCAGGCATTTTACCAGACGGTAAGGCGACTCGTAAAGCACCATCGTTCCCTCAAAATCCCTTTGCTCCTTAAGCGCCTGGCGCCTTTTGCCGGGTTTCTTGGGAAGAAATCCCAGGAAAATGAATTTATCCGTGGGCAATCCCGAAACTGCCAGGGCGGTGATCACCGCCGAAGGGCCGGGGATGGGGATGATTCTGATACCCTGCTCCGCCGATTCCCGGATCAACTCGTATCCGGGATCGGATATGCCCGGCATACCGGCATCCGTTACCAGGGCCAGGCTTTTACCGGTTTTCATGAATTGGATCAGGTATCCGGTCTTGGACTTGATATTGAACTTATGATAACTGGTGAGCGGGGTAGAGATCTGGTAATGATCCAAAAGTTTTTTGGTGTGGCGGGTATCCTCCGCGGCGATAAGATCGACTTCGGTTAGAATGCGCATCGCGCGGCGGGTGATATCTTCCAGGTTGCCAATGGGAGTGGCAACCACAAAGAGGTCAGACAGCTCCCTCACCCGCTTCCAGATTACCGATGTTCACTTTCCCTAAATAAGAGGACCCGGCCTCGATCAATAACTTATCGGTCGTGATTTCTCCCTGTACTTCCCCGCCTTTAGCGATCTCCAGGCCCAGTCGGGCGGAAATATTCCCCTCCACCCGGCCGGAGACCACCACTTTGCCGCCGGAGATATTGCCTTTGACCTTTCCCTTCTCCCCCACGAACACTTCCCCTTCAGCCAGCACTTCGCCTTCGATTAGGCCGTTTAAATGCAGCGGCCCTTGAGAGCTGATCTCGCCTTTGATGGTGGTGGACTCTCCGATAATGGAGTTAATGGCTTCCGGTTTCTTGTTCATTTAAAAATACCTCCCGGCGGATAGGATGGACAAATTCAAAAAGGCGTAGGGATCGATGGGGGTTCCCTGTTTGCGAACTTCATAGTGGCAGTGAGCCCCGGTGGTAAATCCGGTGGTCCCGACCGAAGCGATGATCTGCCCTTTTCTAACCCTGCTCCCCGGGCTGACCATTAATTTACTATTATGCGCGTAGAGGGTCGAAAATCCATAACTGTGAGAGATCTGCACCACCCGGCCATATCCGGTCCGCCAGCCGGCATAAGTTACAGTGCCCGGCGCAGTAGCCCTAACTGGATATCCATATGGCACATCGATATCTATCCCGGTATGAAAGCTTCTCCAGGGACTGCGGCGGTAGCCGAAGAACGACACCAGTCGTCCGTATACCGGCCAGCCGGAGGGGCTGGCAGCCATTCTTTCCTGGATATAAGCCACCCGTTCTTTTAATTGGTTGAAACTGACTTTGGTGTCGTCGATTTCTTTGAGAGAACTTTTGAGTACCCGCTGGATCTTGAACAATTTGGGGCTTTCCTCTTGGGACCCCTCGATCACCACTTTTTCTTTTTCTATCTTCAAGCCCAACAAACGGCGCAGTTCGTTGTTTTGGTCCAGGATCGATTGCAGTTCCCGCTTAATGGCTCCGGTGTCGGACAGGAATTCGTCGATCTTTTTATCTTTCTCTCCGCTTTGGGAAACCATCGCATTATAATGGACCAGCTTGCCGGACAATAAAGTGGAATAAAAAATGGACAAAGAGAAAATTAGGATCGAAAACAGGACGATTGTGAGAAGATTCTTTAGGATGAACGAAGGAATACGAAAAACCCAGGCCCGTCCCGCCGCATCGTGCGGAACGACCATAAGGGTAAAATGCCGATTTTTTTCACGTTCTTTCATTTTCTCCTCTCTAATTCCAGACGAAACATTATATCATATTCTTCCAAAAAAGGAGGGCCCAGCCTCCCTTGTGTTTCCATGTTTCCACAAAAGAATCGGGCCCTCACTTTTTATAACAGGATCGTTTGTCCAACCATGACACCCAGAGCAAATCCGGTGCTGTGCGGGCCAGATCCCGTGCCGGTTCTCAAGATTCCCATCCCGAGTTGGCCGTAGGTCTTTCCACCCAAGCCCAGATCTCCCTTGACGCCCAAATACGCCTGACCACCGTAGGATCCGCCACCAGCGCGGCCCACGACATAGTTCAAGCCACCGCCGACATAGGTCTCAATCCCGCCCATCATATCGGCAGGCAGATTGATCAACCCTTCGACGAGCAAGTGGGGTGCTTTCCACGCCACACTGCTTTTATCGTTCCCCTGCGCATATCCCGCGCCCAGCTTCCACATTACTGCGTTGGCTGGCAAGCCGACCATTGGTCCCAGACCCATCGGGTCGGGGAGGATCGCAGAACCCGTCAATCCCATCATACCAGCGATCAAGCCCGCATCAACTGCGGTATTGAGTCCCCAGCCAAAAAGCCCGGTCGGAGCCGGAGCAACTGGTCTGGCAACTGGCGGTGGAGGAGGCGGCGGAACTGCCATGGGCGGCGGAGGAGGAGCGATTGGAGTGGGAGCCGGTTTCACGACTTTCTTCGCCGGCGCCTTCTTGACCACTACTTTTTTCTTCATGACCTTTTTGGCGACCGCGGCATCAGCCGTGTAAACTCCGACTAGCCCCATCACTAATCCACAAACCACTAACAAAGCTATCAGTTTTTTCATTATTCAATTCACCCCCTACTCCGGGGGTTTTTATTTGATATAATCCCGAATACATGGAAGTCCTGGCAATGATCATATCGGCTTTGACCCTCCTGGTGGCGGGCTACCTGTTGTTCAAGCTTAATTCTTTGGGGCAGGCCCCGCAGACGGATAAGGCGGTGGACCTCATCCAAAAACAGATGGAAGAGATCCGCGGCTCGATCAACAAGCTTTATCCCGACCTGACCCAGACTCTAATGAATGTTGACAAGAACGTCAACGCCCGGTTGGATAATGCCGCCAAGGTGATCGGCGATGTGCACCGCAAACTGGGCGAAGTGCACGAGACCACCAAGCAGGTGCAGGAGATCGGCAAGGATATCTCCTCCCTTCAAGATATCTTAAGGGCGCCGAAACTCCGGGGCGGGATGGGAGAGCTTTTCCTGGGAGACCTCCTGAAGCAGGTCCTGCCGCCTTCCCATTATCAGGAACAATACCGCTTTAAGAGCGGGGAAAAGGTTGACGCCGTTATATTATTGAAAGGCGGCATGGTCCCGGTGGATTCCAAGTTCCCTCTCGAGAACTTCAAACGGGTGGTGGAAGCCAAGGACGACGCCTCCCGGATCTCCGCCAAGAAACAGTTCGTCCGCGACGTAAAAAAGCATATCGATGACATCCGCCGCAAGTACATCCTGCCGGATGAAGGCACTTTTGATTTTGCCCTGATGTATATCATGGCGGAGAATGTTTATTACGAGGTCATCATTAAAGACGAGGATTTAGGGGAAGAAGGCAGCGTTTTCCGCTATGCCACCAAGAACAAGGTCATCCCGGTCTCGCCCAACTCCTTCTACGGCTACCTGCAGACCATACTTTTCGGCCTGCGCGGCCTGCGCATCGAAGAGCAGGCCCAGGAGATACTAAAGAATCTGGCCCGGCTGGAAGGGGATTTTGACCGCGTGATGGGTGACTTCACCCTCATGGGGAAACACCTGAAAGACAGCGTCACCAAATTCGAGGATACCGAAAAGCGCCTGACCAAGTTCGGCGACAAACTGGGCTCGCTCGAAGAAAAGACCGAAGTCCCCGCCCTCCCCCTTTAAACCGCCGAGCTGGGACAGATCTCATTATATGGGCAATAACTGCAGGAGCGAAAGCTGGGAGTGGCGCGATAATCCGCTTCCCTTATCCCTTTTCCCACTTTGCTGATCTCTTCCCAGGTTTCGTCGGTCTGCTCTTTATTGATAGTAGTCGATCCCACTAACCCGCTTTCTAAAAAGTAAAGCTCCAGAGAATCGGGCAAGCGGCCGTATTTCTTTTGCCAAGACAGAGCATAAATTGAAAGCTGTAAGCTGTTCTTGACCCGCCGGTCGGCTTCCTTCTGTGTCTTCACCTCCGACGACTTGAAATCTACAATAAAGATCTGCGACCCGCGACCCGTGACTCGTGACTCTTCGACCAGATCCCATCTCCCCCTCACTTCCATCCCCTCATCGGTAAAAGCGAACTTTTCCTCAACATACAGCGGAACGCGGCCGCGCTTTTTCTCGGTCTTATAAAATCTTTTAAGGGCTGTCTTTCCTGCGGCAAATCTCTGCTCTTCGTGGGCACGGGAGATAAATCCTTCTGACGACCAGTTGTTGGCAAAGGTGTCTAATAATTGCTTTTCGGTGAACTTCTGCCGGTTCTTTTTGGCGGTGAAATAGGTCTGAACTGCCTGGTGCAGGGCCGCCCCATAGATTATCTGCTGATTGGGCAAAAGCGGCACACGCAAGATATGCACATATTTATATTTTAAGGGACAGGTCAGGTAGTCATCTATCTGATAGTGGGAAAGCGGCAGAACCTCGTCCTTGGTCCTTTTCCTCTCTAATGGAATGATCGCCTCGGGCGCGGCGAACAGCTCGATCTGGGTTAAGGCCGGCCTTTTTAAGACCGAAATGTCGGCCTTGGGCATATCTAAAGCTTCGAGCACGAACTGGGAGACCTTACGGTCACGTTTGCCTCCATAATCGACCGCGGAAGTTAAATATAGCTCCCGCTTGGCGCGGGTCATACCCACATAGAAAAGCCGCCGTTCCTCCATCAGGTGAAAATCGCCGGGCGGGATTTCTTCCTTGATCAATTCTTCAGGTAATTCAATGGGATGTTTTCTGGTCCTTACCGGGAATTTATCAGCCACCAGTGAGACCAGAAAGACCACGGAGAATTCCAGTCCCTTCGCTTTATGGAGGGTCAACACCTGCACCGCGTCCGCGTCAAAGTCCGGCTGGGCCGACTCTGGATCGTCCCCGGCTTCCTTGAGGATATTGAGGTGCCTTACGAATTCCGAGACCCGGTCGATCTCCGCGATCTCCTTGAATTCGGTGACCTTCTCGAAGAACTGCGCGATATTCTGGATGCGATTTTCATTCTCCACGCTCTGTTCACGGGTCAGCTTGGCGAGGTACCCCGATTTTTTAAGGAATTGATGGAGAACTTCGCCGGCGGCCTTTTGTTTGGCAAAAGCCAGGTAATGCCCTATGTCTTCCATGATCTTTTTGACCGTGGCCCGGCTCTCCTCTCTTATATCATTCAGCACTCCGAATTCCGAATTCCGCACTTGCGATTCTTCAAGGTGGGTAAAGACATGGTGCAGGGTTAAATTGCGCCGGCCGGCAAAAGTGTTCATCTTCTGCAGGTCCAGCGGATCTAACTGGTAGACCTCCGAAAGCGACAGGTCGTATAGCGATACCGAATCCGAAGGATCCCCGATCACCCGCAGGAAGGAGACCAGCAGTTTTATCTCCGGAAAGACATAGAGCCCTCCCCCACCCGAGAACTGATGCGGGATCCCCAGGATATTGAGCGCCTGGCGGAAGGGCTCCGCGTCGGCATTGGAGCGGACTAGGATGGCGTATTCCTTCAGCGGATATTTCTTTTCATTGATGATTTGCGCCACCCAATCGGCCTCGGAGGTGACTCGGTCAAAATGTTTGTGTTCGACTCGTTTGGAACCGCGGCGTTCAGCCGCAGTTTCCGAAACCGCAACTAATCGCTTGTCTACTTTGGCCTTGATCTCCAGTCGTTCCGGGTCATTGAATTTGATGAGGCGGCGGGCGGAATCCAAGATGATCTGGGTGGAACGATAGTTCTTGGTCAAAACGATCTTTTTGCATTTTTTATAAACCTTCTCAAAGGAGAGGATGTTGGAGATGGCCGCCCCGCGGAACTTGTAGATGGATTGGTCGTCATCCCCAACCACGGTCAGGTTGGCGTTCTTTCCGGCCAAAAGCTTGAGCAATTCGAACTGGGCATAATTGGTATCCTGGAACTCATCGACCAGGATGAATTTGTATTTCTTCAGATATTCCTTAAGGACTGAAGAGTATTTTCGGAATAGTTTGAGCGTTAAGCTCACCTGATCCCCAAAATCCACCAGCCCCTTTTCCGCTTTCAACTCCTGATATTTTTTATAGATCCGGGCAACTTCTAATTGTTGCCCTCTTTCACCCCCTCTGTCCCTCGACTTGGCTCGGGACATCTCCCCCTTGGCAAGGGGGAGATTGAGAGGGGGTTTCTTTTTTGCCCAAGCTAGAAACTCCTCCGGGCTAACATCCTCGTCCTTCGCCCGGCTGATAACCCCCAGTAGGGCCTCAATATGCTTGGTCGGGTCCCCCAGAGATTTATAATAATGAAGAGGGAATTCAAAGATATGCTCACGGAAGAAAATGATCTGCTCGGAAAGGGAGATCACCCGATAGTCAGGACGCAGGCCCAGGTCTAGGGCATGGTCCCGCAGCACCCTGTCGCCGAAAGCGTGGAAGGTGGAAAGGCTAACATCCACAAAACCATACGGTACCATTATATCTACCCGGGCCTCCATCTCTTGTGCGGCTTTATCGGTAAAGGTGAGCGCTAATATTTCGCCCGGTTTGGCTTTTTTTTGGGCTATCAGGTAGGCGATCCGGCGGGTAATGACTGTGGTTTTCCCGGTGCCGGCCCCCGCAATGATCAAAAGGGGGCCTTCGCCATGGGTGACAGCTTTGGCTTGTTCGGAATTTAATCCCTTTAACATCTCTTTGAGGGGGATCATTTAACCTATTATACTACTTCCCCAACATGCAAGTTCACAACTAGAATAACCGATAATATTATTAGATTGCCAAAATGGGGTGAGAGCAATATGACCAGAGTGGAATCCTATGTCGACAGTACCCAATGTTTTACCAATGAATCCCGTCAAACGCAAGGTCCGGGAACTGCCATTGAAAGCTTCAAGCGGGCGGCTGCCCAGCGAATTCGCTCTTTCCTCCTCGCTCATGATCTGCCGGCCGAAGAAGCTTATGGGATCTACTTTAACATTGAGGACGGCTCCGGTGAACTGGTCGTTGAAACTTCCGGAAGTATCCCGGCCGACCTATTAGAGAAATTACAAGCCGAGCTTTTAAGTTTAGCCACTCGCCGAGGGGTTTGCGAGGTGGCATATTTCCCGCCCTCTCCGCCGGAAGAAAATGAAGACGAGGAAGAAGGGATAGAATCGCAGCGACCCCGGGTAGCTCAAAGAAATGTCGAGTTGCACCTAGGCGAAGCCACGCTCGAGGTTCAAACGCCTCCTGCCCCTCCTCCCGACGATGAAGCTTCACATGCCTCGGCCGGCGCGACCAAAGAGCCAAGAGAAGCCAATACCGTCATGACTTTTCCCGAAGATTATTCTGAAATGCAGGTAACCTTAGCCGACGGCAGAATTCTTACGATCCATGTTGCCCCGGGAGTGAAGATATTGAGCTCCGATCAATAAAGTTCCGATGTCATGACCTTCGAGTAATTTCTCTTTTCGCCTGAAATTTCTAGAATTTCCTCATGATAAACAGGCATGAGGATAGCAGCTGCCAATAGCTACGGTTTCGCGGTCTATGGTGCACGCCTTAAGCAGGTTGCCGCCCCCCCGCTCGAAGAAGGTCTCCTTCATTTCCAATCAGCCGGTGAAGTTGTGGAGGACATTCTGGCGGACGACCCGCAGGTAATTGCTTTCGGGGAGATCCATCCCCGACGGCTAAACCAAAGTATGGTCGGGGTATTTACCGCCGAAATTCTTCCCTCGTTGGCCGAATCCGGGATAACGGACCTCGTTCTGGAGATCCTATTTTACGATCCGGCCATAGAAAAAAATCTTGCCATATTTTATAAGACCGGCCGACTGAATTCAAAGGAAACCCCGGCACTTCTGGCCAACATTAATTTATATGTCGAGGCCTGCGAAATAAAGGAGCTGCTTTATCGGGCGCGCGAACTGGGAATTAGGATCCGCCCCGGCGGGTTGAGCCCCGAAACCGCCGAGGAGACCATCCTTCAACCGGATTTTTCTGCGAGGGACGATCTCCGTCTCCGGGCCATTGGCGAAATCACCCGGCATTCGCTGGCGCATATTAATTTCCTATTGGATCAAGGCCGCAGGATCGCCGTTTACTCCGGCAGGCGACACAACGATATCCATCCTTCTCCGGCGGACCAGGTCAACGGCGTAAATTACGGCATGTCTCTTTCGGAAAGATTGGGAGAAGCTTATTTTGAGGTCGATCTAATGCGCGGCAACAATATCCGCGACCCTATCCAATCGGATGATGTCCCCCAAGATGGGGTTAATGTCCTGCAAGACGGCAACAGTTACACTCTCGTTTTTCCGCAATAAAAATCGGGGCGGCGGGATTTGAACCCACGATCTCTACCACCCCAAGGTAGCGCCTTAGACCAAGCTGGGCCACGCCCCGATTTTTCGGATATTAGATGGTCGGGGCGAGAGGATTTGAACCTCCGACCTCACGGTCCCGAACCGTGCGCTCTACCAAGCTAAGCTACGCCCCGACAGTTACGTTTGGGAACTTTGTCTCCCGGCCTTCGATCAGCCGCTTCACGTCTTCCCGATGCACCAAGACCATTAGGAGCGCGGCGGCAACTGCAAAAATTATATACCAAATATCTTCTTTTAGATAGAAGAGCAGAATGGGCATCAGGGATATAGCCAGCAAAGTGCTCAAGATCAAGTAACGGGTCAATATCAAAAAGATGATATATAACGCCATCCCCGCCCACACTGCATAGGGATTGATGGCCAGCAACGCCCCGATCGTGGTCGCTACCCCTTTGCCCCCCTTAAACCTTAGATAGATCGGGAAATCATGCCCCATGATCGCCAAAAAAGCGCAGAGCGCGATCACTCCATCACTTCCCGAAAAACTCCTGGCCAGAATGATGACCGCGAAGCCCTTGGTCAGGTCGAACAGCGCCGCCAGTATCCCGGCGCGCTTCCCGGCGGAGACCAGGGTATTGCTGGCTCCCACGTTCCCCGTCCCCACCTGCCGTACGTCCACCCCCTTGAACAATTTGGCAAAGATCAGGCTAAAAGGGAGGGAGCCGATCAGGTAGGCAGCCGCAAAAAGGAACAGCAGGTTCACTGGGATATCTTGTCCAAACCGAAAGCTTTGTGCAGCAACTGCACCGCCCGTTTGCCGGCTTCGGCCGCGACCACGCAGGAAACCTTGATCTCGGAAGTGGAGATCATCTGTATATTGATCTTATTCTCGGCTAGGGTCTCGAACATTTTGGCCGCAGTGCCGGGCTGGGAGACCATGCCCACCCCTACCAGGGAAACCTTGCAAACCTTGGGATCGGAAACCACTCCTCCCGCTCCTAGTTTTTTGGCCGCTTTTTCGGTCACTTCCAAGGCTTTCTTCAGATCTGCGCCGTCAACGGTAAAGGCCATGTCGGCCTGGGTTCCCGAGGAATGGATGCTCTGCACGATCATGTCCACATTGATCTTCTCTTTAGCCAACGCGCCGAAAAGCTCCGCCGCTACCCCCGGCTTATCGGGCACTTTTAAGATCCCGATCTTGGCGATATTCTCGTCGAGCGCTATGCCTCTCACCGCTTCTTTCTTTTCCATTTTTCCTGCCTCCTTGCCCCGAGCGAACGTAGTGAGTCGAGGGGCCTCACCTATATATGTGCCTTCGTCTTCCTTTTGGGAAGAACGCAGATGGATCACCATCTTATAGATGCTGGCGCACTCTACCGAGCGGGGATGCAAGACCTGCGCGCCTAAGCTCGCCAGTTCCAGCATTTCTTCATAAGAGATGGTCTTTAATTTGCGGGCTTCGGGAACGATCCGCGGATCGGCGGTATAAACCCCGTCCACATCGGTATAAATATCGCATACCTGGGCCTTGAGGGCCGCGGCAATGGCCACCGCGGAGGTGTCTGACCCGCCCCGGCCGATGGTTATAATGTTGCCTTCGCTGTCAATGCCCTGAAACCCGGTGATCACCACCACTTTATCTTCTTTCAATTCCTTTTTCAGCCGATCGAGCTTTACTTCCTTGATGCGGGCTTTTTTATAGATGTCTTCGGTCACTACTCCGGCCTGCCCGCCTGTCAAGGAGATCGCGGGACAGCCCAAGCTCTGCAGCGCCATGGCCAATAGCGCGGCCGAGACCTGCTCGCCGGTTGAGACCAGCATGTCGTATTCGCGGGGATCGGGACTGTCGGTAACCTTATGCATCAGGTCGATCAATTCGTCGGTAGTGTGCCCCATGGCCGATACCACCACCACTATTTCATAACCCTCGCGTTTGACCCGGGCGATCCGTTCGGCTACTTTTTTGATCTTTTCCGGGGTGCCGACCGAGGTGCCGCCGTATTTGTGGACGATGACTTCCATACTTGTAAAATTATAACACATTTGCAATAATTAGGGCATGGCGCAGGATCATTCGTTCGATATCGTCTCCAAAGTAAACCTCCAGGAGCTGGACAACGCCATCCAGATGTCGCTCAAGGAGATCGGACAGCGGTTCGATTTTAAAGGCAGCAAGACCGAGATCAAGCACGAGACCGATAAGTTGATAATTGTTTCCGATGATGAGTTCAAGCTCAAGAGCACCATTGATATCCTACAGGGGAAGATGGTGAAGCGCGGCATTTCACTTAAGGCCCTGGAATACGGGAAAGTGGAGCAGGCCCTGGCGGGAACCGTCCGGCAGGAAGCCCAGATCAAGCAGGGCATAGTCCAGGAGCAGGCCAAGGATATTAATAGGAGAATAAAGGACTCCGGAGTTAAGGTCCAAACCCAGATCCAGGGCGATCAGATCCGCGTCTCCGCCAAGAAGATCGACGACCTGCAGGCCGTGATCGCCGTCCTGCGCAAGGTCGAACTGCCCATTGAAATTCAATTTGTGAATTATCGATAAAACATTCTCATGAAAGCCTGCGTAATATCTTTAGGCTGCCCTAAAAACCTTTGCGACTCGGAAATCCTGATGGGCCAGTTGGTCTCGGCCGGTTATGAGCTTACCAACAAAGAAAGGGAAGCCGACCTGTTCGTCGTCAACACCTGCGCTTTTTTGAAAGCTGCCCGTGATGAATCCCTGCAGACCATCCGCTCGCTCCGCAAATACCGGAAGAAAATTTATGTGGCAGGTTGTCTGCCGAAATATTCCCCCTCTACCTCTGGGAGAGGGGGAACAAAAGGGGGTGAGGGCTATATAAATAGCATCGGCCTCCATCCCTATTCTGCCCCCCGCATCAAAGCCACCCCACCCTGGACCGCCTATGTCAAGATCGCGGAAGGGTGCAACAACCGCTGTTCCTATTGCCTGATCCCCAAGATCCGCGGTAAATTGAAACTTCGATCGGTGGCCGATATCTTATCCGAAGTAAAAATGCTGGCAAAAAGAGGGGTAAAAGAGGTCATCTTCATCGCCCAGGACACTACCGCCCATCCCCAATTGTCCGAGATATTAAGGAGGAGTGCAAATATCCGCGGCCTGCGCTGGATCCGTCTGATGTATGCCCATCCCGCTCATTTGACCGAAAAAGTGATAAAAACGATCAAAACCGAGCCCAAAATCGTGAAATATCTCGACTTGCCATTACAGCATATTAATGATAGGATACTGCGGGAGATGGATCGACACATCTCCCGCGTACAGATCCTTGATTTAATCTCAAAAATCAGGAGGGAAATACCAAAAATAGCGATCCGGACCAGTTTCATCGTCGGCTTCCCCGGGGAGACCGATGCGGAATTTAAAGAATTGTTGGATTTTATAAAGGAAGTGAGATTCGAAAAGTTAGGGGCTTTTATCTTTAGCCGGGAAAAAGGGACGCCTGCAGCCAAAAAGAGGGGGCAGGTTCCCGAAAAGGTCAAAAGGTTTCGTTTACATCGATTGTTACCATTGCAGAAACGCATCGCGAAGGAGCTGAATCTTAAGTTGATCGGTAAAAAGCTTGAGGTTTTATACGAGGGCCGCGGCCGGGGCCGCACTCGTTATGACGCTCCTTTGATCGATGGTTCTGTCAAAATGTCCGGGAAATATAGGCCGGGCGAACTCGTGAAGGTTAAGATCACGGGCGCCGGCGCCTATGATCTCGTTACCTAACCTTATCACCCTCGGCCGCATCTTAGCTTTACCCCTCTTTTTGGCCCTGCTTTATTTTGCGCCGCCCGTTTGGGCCGCAGGGTGTTTTTTGGTCTTAGCCCTTAGCGATGCGGCGGATGGGATATTGGCCCGCTACCTGGGCGAGGTTACGGACCTGGGCAAGATCTTGGATCCTTTGGCGGACAAGGTGATCGTGGTATCGGCTTTGATCGCGCTTATCGATTTGAGGAATGTCCCGGCCCTGCCGGTGATCATAATTGTGGCGCGGGACCTTTTGGTGTCGGCCGGGCGGACATCCGGCGCCGGCATCTGGGGAAAGATCAAGACCGTTTTTCAGATCGTTGCGGTCTTGATGTTGATCTTGAACTGGCCCTATGCGATCTTGGTCCTATGGTTCGCAGTGTTCTTGTCCCTGATCTCGGGGGTGGATTATTTTGTCGGAAGCACAGGAAGTTAAGCTCGAGGATTTTTTCTCGAAGATGCTCTCGGTCATCGGCCAGATCACCGACGACCAGATCGCCGAACTTTTAAAAAAGCGGCACCAGACCGTGGCTTCCGCGGAATCGGTGACCGGCGGCCTGGTGGCCGAACGGTTGACCAATATCTCGGGGAGCTCCGAATATTTTATGGGCGGCATCGTGGCTTACCACAGCCGCATCAAGGTGCAGGAGCTCCAGGTCCCGGGGGCGCTGATCGCCAAAGAAGGCGCCGTCAGCTCTAAAGTAGCGGAAGCCATGGCGGAGGGCATCCGCCGGAGGTTCAAGACCACGATCGGTCTGGCGACCACCGGGGTGGCTGGTCCCCTGCCCGCGCCTCCCGCTCCTGTGGGTTTGGTCTATATCGCGCTGGCCGATGAGGGCGGGGTTGATGTGCGCGAGCTGCACTTGCAGGGCACGCGGCAGCAAATACGGGAGAAGGCCGCCCAATCGGTATTAGGCCTGTTGTGGCTCAACCTGGGCGGAGAACAAGGAGTTAGTTAAAGGAGGAAAATAGAATGGCGGACGAAAAACAGAAGGCCCTGGATATCGCGATCTCGCAGATAGAAAAGAACTTCGGCAAAGGTGCCATCATGAAGATGGGTGAGGCCAGCAAGCTCCATATCGAGTCCATTCCCACCGGTTCCATCGGTCTCGATGCCGCCCTGGGCGTGGGAGGATTTCCCCGCGGCCGGATAATCGAGATCTACGGCCCCGAGGCGGGAGGCAAGACCACGGTATCGCTCCAGGCGGTGGCCGAGGCGCAAAAGCGCGGCGGTACGGCGGCCTTTATCGACGCCGAGCACGCCATGGACCCCAAATATTCCCGGAAACTGGGAGTGGACGTCGATAATCTGCTGATCTCCCAGCCGGATTACGGCGAGCAGGCCCTCGAGATCTGCGAGACCCTGGTGCGCTCCGGCGCCATCGATATCATCGTGGTGGATTCCGTGGCCGCCCTGGTCCCCAAAGCCGAGGTGGAAGGCGAGATGGGAGATCCCCAAATGGGCCTCCAGGCCCGGCTGATGTCCCAAGCGTTAAGAAAGCTCACCGCCGTGGTCGGCAAATCCAAAACGGTCTTGATCTTCATCAACCAGTTGAGGGAAAAGATCGGCGTCATGTTCGGCAATCCCGAGACCACTCCGGGCGGACGGGCGCTCAAATTCTATTCATCCGTAAGATTGGACGTGCGCGCGCAGGAGAAGATCAAGGAAGGCGATAAGATCGTGGGCACCCGGGTAAAAGTTAAAGTGGTCAAGAACAAGGTGGCCCCGCCCTTCCGCGATTCCACTTTTGTCTTGATCCACGGCGAGGGCATCTCCCATGAGGCCGAACTTTTGGACATGGGGCAAAAATTCAACCTGGTCGAAAAAAGCGGCTCCTGGTTCGCTTATGAAGGGGAAAGATTGGGACAGGGCTACGAAGCCAGCTTGCAGTTCTTGAAAGAACACAGCGCCCTGGCGCATAAACTGGAGGGGGCCATCCGCAAACAGATCGATTCTGATCGGGCTAAGAGCGAGGCGCCCCGCCCCGTAGCTTCCGCCTCCCGCACCGAAGCCAAGAAAATGGGGAGGCCGCAAGCTCGCGCGTAAATTTATGACATATTTGATTTTATTTATTATTGCCGCCGTAGTGGTCTTTTCGTTGGCGGTGGCTTATCTTCTGGTGCGGCGCCAGCTGGCCGAATCCAAGATCAAGATCGCGGAAGATACCGCTAAACGGGTTTTGGAAGACGCCAAGCGCGAAGCCGAGACCAAACGCAAGGAAGCCTTGCTCGAAGCCAAGGAAGAGGCGGTTAAGTTAAGGCGTGAGTTCGAGCAGGAGACCCGCGAACGCAAGACCGAGCTTAGCAATCTGGAGCGGCGTCTCTTGCAAAGAGAAGAACACTTGGAAAAGAAAGAGCAGGCCATCGTCTCGACAGAAAAGAAGATCAAGGAAGTTGAGGAAGGCTTGGGCCGCTTGAGAGGGGAATTGGAAAAGATCCACGCCCAGCAGTTGACGGAATTGGAGAAAGTGGCCGGCATGCCCAAGGAAGAAGCGAGAAATCTCCTGCTTAGCAACCTCGAGAAAGAAGTGGAACGGGACGCGGCGCTGATCATCAAGCGCAAGGAAGAAGAGATCAGGAAGGATGCCGACCGCAAGGCCCGTGAGATATTGGCCACCGCCATCCAGCGTTGCGCCGTGGACCATGTGGTCGAAAGCACCACCACCATGGTGGAGCTGCCTTCAGATGACATGAAGGGCCGCATCATCGGGCGCGAAGGCCGCAACATCCGCGCCTTTGAGACCGCCACGGGAGTGGATCTGATCGTGGACGACACTCCGGAGGCCGTGATACTTTCAAGCTTCGATCCCCTGCGGAGGGAAACCGCCCGGCTTACCCTGACCAAGTTGATAGCCGACGGCCGCATCCACCCCGCCCGCGTGGAAGAGGCCTACAACAAAGCCAAAGAAGAGCTCAAGGCCGCCATGTGGGAAAAGGGAGAAGGCGCCACCATCGACTGCGACGTGCACGGGATACCGCCGGTGCTCATCCAGCTTTTAGGGCGTCTGCATTACCGCACCAGCTACGGTCAGAACGTCCTCCAGCACAGCAAAGAGATGGCCCACCTGGCCGGCATGCTGGCCTCGGAATTGGGCGTTAACGTAAAGCTGGCCAAACGCGCGGCGCTGTTGCACGATATCGGCAAGGCCATCGACCAGGAAGTAGAAGGCACTCACATTAAGCTGGGCGCGCTTTTCGCCCAAAAGGCCGGTGAAGCCCCCGAAGTGGTGCACGCCATCGAAGCCCATCATGGGGATGTAGAGCCGCAAACAGTGGAAGCGGTGCTGGTAATGGTGGCCGATGGGATCTCATCGGCTCGGCCGGGCGCCCGCCGCGACACCCTCGAAGCTTATGTTAAGAGGTTGGAGAAGCTCGAATCCGTCGCCAAGACCTTCCCCGGGGTCGAGAAGTGCTACGCCATCCAGGCCGGCCGCGAAGTGCGGGTGATCGTCCAGCCCGACAAGGTGGACGATGTAATGGCCGGGAAGCTCGCTCACGATATCGCTAAAAAGATCGAAGCCGAGCTCGAATATCCGGGCGAGATCCGCGTGACCGTGATCCGGGAGACCAGGGCTTTTGATGTCGCCAAATGAGTCCCGACGTGATGTCGGGATACTTTTTATCGGGGATATCATCGGTGCGCTGGGAAGGCGCGCCACCCGCAGGCTTTTACCGCAGCTTAAAAAGAAGTACGCGCCGGACCTTATAATCGCCAATGCCGAAAATTCGGCCCACGGCTACGGCATAACCGAAAAGATCTACCGCGAACTGCTGGAGATGGGCGTTAACGCCCTCACCATGGGCAACCACGTGTGGGATAAAAAGGAGTTGGCCCGGGACATCGAAAACTACACTATGCTGGCCCGTCCCGCCAACTATCCTCCCGGTACCCCCGGAAATGAATACATTATAGTGGAGGCGGCGGGGGTGAAGGTGGGGATCTTGAACCTTTTGGGCCGCACTTTCATGCAATGCCTGGATTGCCCTTTTCAGGCGGCAGAAAGATTGTTGCCGGAAATAAAAAAGGAGACGCCGATCGTGATCGCCGACATGCACGCCGAGGCCACCTCGGAAAAGTGCGCTATGGGATTTTTCCTGGACGGGAAAGCCACAGCCGTGATCGGCACCCACACCCATGTGATGACCGCGGATGAGAGGATCTTGCCGAAAGGTACCGCCTACATTTCGGATGCGGGGATGGTGGGAGCGCGTGATTCGATCATCGGCATGGACCGGGAGCAGATATTGAAAAGGTTCCTGACCCAAATGCCGGAAAAATTCGAGCCCACCGAAGCGGGACAGGCGGTCTTTAACGCGGTACTTATAAAGGTAGACCCCCAGACCGGCCGTGCCAAAGAGATAAAGAAAATCATTGAGCTGGTTGAAACCGGAGAAACAGCTTAGCTCCGGCAACCTCGACCTTGATCCCTTCTCCTTCTCCCGGCCCCGCGACTATCCCTTCGATTTTGGCCAGTCGTTTGAGGTAGGGCTCGTTTAATTTGGGACCGTCCTCAAGATGAACGATCACTTTCCGGCCGACGGGGATCTTTTTCTGCGACCGCAGGTTACGCACCGCGCGGATAACTTCCATATTTACGGCCATTTCTGTTTCCGCCGCTTGATCGATGCTTTTTTCATCTGCTTTCGGCCATTCCTCGAGCATAATGGTCCTCACTTTTACGATCCTCTGATAGATCTCTTCGGTTATGAACGGCATA
Organism: Candidatus Saganbacteria bacterium; assembly: GCA_016223205.1. Classification (GTDB taxonomy): domain Bacteria; phylum Margulisbacteria; class WOR-1; order XYC2-FULL-46-14; family WPAF01; genus JACRPM01. Next base: position 92,199 of record JACRPM010000003.1, on the reverse strand, counting down.
AAGGGATGGAGCAGTTTTAGGGTGTTTTCCAGCACTTTGATCAAGATCGCGACCGCTTCGGCTTTGGCTATTTCATCTTCCCCGTGCAGGCGGATCTTGGCGATCTCCACGTACCAGTCGCAGAATTCCGACCAGACGAAACTATAAAGCAGGCGGGCGGCCTCCCCAAATTTATAATTTTCAAGATTTTCGGTCACCTGCTTGATGGTTTGATTGAGGCGGGAAAGGATCCAGCGGTCGGCGAGCTCCAACCCCCTCTCCTTCTCCCCCTTATCAAGGGGGAGATGTCCCGAGCTCTGCCGAGGGACAGAGGGGGTATTCATCAACACGAACCGGCTCGCGTTCCATATTTTATTCGCAAAATTGCGCGCTTCGGTGATCTTATCTTCCGAAAGCTTGATGTCCTGGCCCTGGCCCGCTAAAAGCGAGAGGAAGGCGAAGCGCAGGGCATCGGCTCCGGCCTTCTCGATCACTTCCAGCGGATCGATCACATTGCCCCAGGATTTACTCATCTTTTTGCCGTGGATGTCTTTGACCAGGGGGTTGAAATAGACCGTATGGAACGGCTCTTTCTTCATAAAGTGCAGGCCCGCCATGATCATCCGCGCAACCCAGAAAAAGATGATATCGTAGCTGGTGACCAGGACATCGGTCGGGTAATAAGTTTTAAGGTCCGAGGTTTCATCGGGCCAGCCCAGGGTCGAGAACGGCCACAGCGCCGAGGAAAACCAGGTGTCAAAAACATCGGGGTCTTGTTTCCATCCCTCCCCTTTGGGCGGCTCCTCGCCGACAAATATTTCTTCCCCTTTATACCAGGCCGGGATCTGGTGGCCCCACCACAGCTGACGGGAGATGCACCAGTCGCGCAGGTTTGTCATCCATTGCAAATATAGTTTCGTCCAGCGTTCCGGTACGAACCTGACCTTCCCCTCCTCCGCCGCGGCAATGGCCTTTTCCGCCAGCGGCTTTACCCTCACGAACCACTGGTCCGAAAGATAAGGTTCGATGATGGTCTTGCACCGATAACAATGGCCGACAGACGTTTCGTAGTCCTCGATCTTCACCAGAAATCCTTTTTTCTCTAGTAATTCGACGATCTTCTCTCGAGCTTTGAACCGATCCAATCCCTCGATCCCTCCTGCTCCCTCCTTCTCCATCCTCTCCCTTTCTTCCCTGCCGAATTCCTTGAAAGTGAGGTGCCCATCTGGGGTTAAGATGTTGATGAACGGCAGATTGTGCCTCATTCCCATCTCATAATCGTTGGGATCGTGCGCCGGTGTGACCTTGACCGCTCCTGTTCCAAATGTAAGATCTACGAATTCATCTTTGATGATCGGAATATGGCGGCCTACCAGGGGCAGCTCCACGGTCTTGCCCCACAGGTGCTTATAGCGGTCATCTTGGGGGTTGACCGCGACCGCGGTGTCGCCCAGCATGGTTTCGGGCCGGGTGGTCGCCACGGTGAGCGGGCCGTATTTAATATGCCAGAGATGGCCTTTGATGGTGGCGTGCTCGACCTCTATGTCGGATATGGCCGTCTGGCAGCGCGGGCACCAGTTGATGATGCGTTTGCCCCGGTAGATGAGCCCTTCTTTGTAAAGTTGGATAAAATGTCTTTTAACGGCTTTGGATCTTTGCTCGTCAAGAGTAAAACATTCGCGCGACCAGTCGCAGGAAGCCCCGAGACGGCGAAGTTGTTTGGTGATCCGCCCGCCGTATTCTTTTTTCCATTCCCAGACTTTTTCGATGAATTTTTCCCGGCCCAAATCTTCCTTGCGCTGGCCGGTTTTTTTTAACTCCCGCTCCACTACGTTCTGGGTGGCAATGCCGGCGTGGTCGGTGCCCGGCACCCACAGCGCCTTAAATCCCTGCATGCGCTTGTAGCGGATCAAAAGGTCCTGGATGGAATTGTTCAAGGCATGGCCCATATGCAGCGAGCCGGTAATGTTGGGCGGGGGAATTACGATAGTGAAAGTTTTCTCTCTGGTCTCATCCGGCTTGAACAGCCCGGCTTCTTCCCAAAATTTGTACCATTTCTGCTCTACCAGGGAGGGGTCGTAGGCCTTGGCTAATTCTTCGCTCATAGGTTATTCTCGATGATCTTCTTTTCGGAAAATCCCTTTAACTTTAACACATCCTGGATGTCGGGGAAAACCGCATCTTGGGGGACCAGGCCCACGATCTCGGAGTAGAGGATCTCTACTCGATATTCTTTAGCCCATATTTTGACTTCATTAAATACCTGTCTTAGAGAGGTTTCCTGATGATCGGTAATATTTATGGAAACCTGGGTTAGGCCCTGGCTTTTGAGCTCCAGCCCCAGCGCCCTGACTCCCTTCAACCCCCCGTGCGATTCCCGGATATTCTGGGCAATGGATTGCGCGATGGATGGATCGTTGGACTTTAGATTAATATTGAAAGCGATCAAAAAGTTGCGGGCGCCCACCGCCGCCGCCCCTCCCGTTATATGTAATCCTTCCCCGATGTCCGGACGGCGGTGAGGAGAATTTATCTCGCGCTTGAGCGCGGCATATCCGCCTTTCCTTACATAGGGAAGATCGGCCCGCTCTTTAATTTTGGCAGCTTGTCCGTAGAAATAAACCGGAAGATGCAATTTGTCCCAAAGTTCCTGTCCTAATTGATGCGAAGCCTCGATCGCTTCCTGCATGGAGGCCCCCTTCAAGGGAATAAAGGGGATGACATCCATTACCCCGATAAAAGGATGGACACCTTGATGCTCGCGGATATCTAAAAGCTGGAGGGCGCGTTCGGTGAGATCGAAGGCCGCCTGTTTCACTTTTTCGGGTTTGCCGACTAGGGTCACGACCGAGCGATTGTGGTCGGGATCACGATGGACATCGAGGACTTTAGCGGTCTTGACAGAGGAGACGATCTGGCCGATCAGCTCTTCGTCTTCACCTTCGGAAAAGTTGGGCACGCATTCGATCATTTTTTAACGGATTCCAGGGCCCGGGCCAGGGCTTCGCCTTCGAGCGTCTCCTTCTCTATTAGTTCCGCGGCGATCTTATCCAGAGAAGCGCGATTTTGGGCCAAGGTTTCCTGCGCGCGGGCAAAGCATTGGTCGATGATCTTTTTGACCTCATGATCGATCTCATCGGCGGTCTGTTCGGAGTAATCTTTCATCTCCGCGATGTCGCGGCCCAAAAATATCTGGCGATCCTTGCGGCCGAAGGTGCGCGGCCCAAGCGAAGACATGCCGAACTCGGTCACCATCTTTTTGGCCAGCTCGGTGGCCCGCTCCAGGTCGTTATGCGCGCCGGAGGTGACCTCGTTAAAGACCAGCTCCTCTGCCACCCGGCCGCCCAACATTACCGTGATCTGGTCGAGCACTTCGGATTTGGAGACCAGGTATTTATCCGTCAGCGGTAAGGCCAAAGTATAACCAAGCGCCAATCCCCGCGGCAGGATGGATATTTTATGCACCGGGTCAGCGTGGGGCAAAAGATGCGACAGCAGGGCATGCCCAACTTCGTGGTGGGCGATGATCTGCTTTTCTTTGTCGGAGATCAGGCGGCTCTTTTTTTCCGGCCCGGCCATTACCCGGTCGGCTGCCTCTTCCACCTCTTCCATGGTAACTTCTTTTTTATCGGCCCGCGCCGCCAGTATTGCGGCTTCGTTTAAAACATTCTCAAGGTCCGCCCCGGTGAATCCCGGAGTGCGGCGGGCTACCACTTTAAGATCGACATCCCCTGCCATGGGCTTACCCTTGGCGTGGATCTTTAAGATGTCTTCCCGGCCTTTGAGATCGGGCTTGTCCAAAACTATTTGGCGGTCGAAGCGTCCCGGCCTAAGCAGGGCGGGATCCAGAATGTCGGGCCGGTTGGTGGCGGCGATCACGATGATGTTGGTATTGGGATCAAAGCCGTCCATCTCCACCAGCAACTGGTTGAGAGTTTGTTCGCGCTCGTCGTGTCCCCCGCCCAATCCGGCGCCGCGATGCCTGCCCACGGCGTCGATCTCATCCATAAAGATGATGCAGGGAGTGGTCTTTTTGGCCTGGGAAAAAAGGTTGCGCACCCGCGAAGCCCCGACTCCCACGAACATTTCCACAAAGTCCGAACCGGAAAGCGAAAAGAAAGGGACCCCGGCTTCCCCCGCGATGGCGCGCGCTAGCAAGGTTTTCCCCGTGCCGGGCGGTCCCATCAACAGCAATCCCTTGGGGATCTTGGCGCCTAATTTTTGGAATTTTTCCGGGGTCTTTAAGAATTCCACGATCTCCCGCAGTTCTTCTTTGGCTTCATCCACTCCCGCCACATCGGCAAATGTTACGTCCACCTTGCCCTGCAGGGGCTTGGCGGGCGATTTGCCGAAAGAGAAGGCGGCATTGGTCTGGGAGCTGGCCTGGCGCATGAGCATCCACCATAGGAGGCCGAAGAAAAGCAAGGGCAGGATCAGCTGCGCCGCCAGATTGAGCATCCAATTGCTTTCTATGGGGGGTTCGACTTTGATATCAACTTTTTTGGCCCTTAAAGTCGGGATAAGATTGGGATAATTCAGGGCCCGGGTGCGGAATTGCTGTTTGTCTTTTAGTTTTCCGGTAACGATATCTCCCGCAATGGTGACCTCCGCCAGCTTATCGGCTTCCATATTGGTCAAGAATTCCGAAAAGCTGATCTCCTTGGTTTGCGGATTGGGAAAGATCGGCAAGAAAAGCATTATTCCGGCCAGAATTATCAAGCCCCAGAATAAGAGCCCTCTCCAATTAACGTTCACGCTTTTCCTCCCTTTTGATCTGCTTCCAGCGCCGCAATACCCCGGCAACCGTTTTGGCCCGTCCCTTGCCGAACACATGCGGATGGCGGCGCATCATCTTTTTAATGATCCCCTGGATCACGTCCTGGATCTTGAAACGCCCCTTTTCTTTGGCCATTTCCGCGTGCATTACGATATGCAGCAGCATGTCCCCCAGCTCTTCCTCGAGCAGTTCATAATCCTTATTATCAATGGCCTCTATAGCTTCGTGCACTTCCTCCAGCATGTAGGGCTTAAGGGTGGCATGGTTTTGCTCCTTATCCCAGGGGCACTTTTTGCGGAGGGCGGCCACAACCTCTACCAGGCGGTCAAATTCCTTCATTTTGTCTTAATTATAGCATAAAATTACATGCAAGTTCGGTCCCCCTCGGACCGATTTATAAGTGTATGGCGGATTTTTCTATAACTGCGATCCCGCATAATCACATCCAGCGGCTGCAAGCCCGGATGATCCCCCAGCCCATTTCCACGCAAGCCCTGCAAAATATCGTTGGGAAATTGCTGACCGATGCGCGCGGCATCCCGGCCAATTTAACTTTCGCTATCCACTCGACCGAGGCCGAGGCCCAGTCGGCCCGGGAGAAACTGGTTTAGATGTCCACTCCCTCCGCCATCCAGGCCCAGGACCTGGTCCAATACCTGGCCGGTTTAGGATTAAACCCTCAACAGATCTCTCAAGTAGTATATGGCCTCTATCGGGAATTAAGGGTGTCCGGTTCGCTCACCCCCGCCGCTGATAATATGGTCCACCTTTCGGTTGAGAAGATAAAACAAATGGCCAAGGACCCGGCGCTCGAAGAAGCGCTCCAGGCCCTGGCCCTTTCGGTGCAAAAAAGCAAGAACCTGGATGCGCTTTTCCAGAAAGGACCGAAAACTTCGGCCACCCCCGCCGCCCATATTCCCCTGGCCTCTCACAATCCCTACGAATCCACCTCCACCCTGCCCGAGTCGGCAGAGGCGCAGCAAGAAAACGTGGTCATCCATAATTTGGACAGCTTCCTGCGTATGACGTTGGGCGGATACGTGGACGGAGAGACCATTAAGGGCTTTGTTTCCGAACAGGAGATCTTAAATGCTCAAAAAGATTGAAGGCGCTCTTTCCAAGTTTTGGATGGATTACGGGCGCGCCATCCAGGTCAAGGGGGCGCATACCGAGGTCTTGATCGAACCTAAATTCTTCATCTCCGGTCAGTTGAACCCCGAAGCCGCGGAGCTTTTGGTCTCGGTTTACCTCTCACAGATCAAGCCCGAAGACCTTTCCCGCGGCAAGGTGGTGGTGGAAAAGGGAGTGCTTAAGATAAACGATAAATACGGCCAATGTGTGGCCGAAGTCACCAGCCCCCGGATACTGCGCGAGTTCGCTAGCCGATTAGGGATCTGATCTCCGTCAGATTGTTCTTGCCTTTTAATTTTAAACTGCCGATGCGGCCGGAAAACCATTCGATCCGGATCTCCCCCTCTCGCTCCCTAATGCTTTTAATCCCTTTGTCCTGGGCCTCGACCTTAACCTCCAGCACCTCGAGCAGGCGCAAGAGTGCGGCGGGCAGCCGGCCGAACCGATCGACTATTTCCTCTTTGAGCGACAGCAATTCTTTCTCGGAGGCCACCAGATTGAGCCGGCGGTAGAGCGCCACCCGCTGTTTTTCGTCGGGCACGTAATCGGAGGGGATAAAGGCGTCGGCCTTGATGTCGATCTCCACCTGGCGGGGCGTGGGCTCGGAGATGCCTTTGAGCTCGCGCGCCGCCTCTTCCAGCAGTTCACAGTAAAGATCAAAGCCCACCGCCAAAAGATGGCCCGACTGCTGTGCTCCCAAAAGGTTGCCCGCCCCGCGGATCTCGAGATCGCGCATGGCCAGCCGGTAGCCCGAGCCCAGCGCGGTGAATTCCTGCAGGGCTTTTAACCTTTTGATCGCGGTCTCGGTCAGCTGGACCTCTTCATTATAAAAAAGGTAGGCGTAAGCGCGCACATTGGAGCGGCCCACCCTCCCGCGGAGCTGATAGAGCTGGGAGAGCCCAAATCGATCGGCGTGGTCGATCAAGATGGTATTAACGTTGGGCAGGTCCAATCCGGATTCGATGATGGTGGAGCACAACAATACATCATATTTTTTGTTGGAGAAATCGAGCATGGTCTGTTCCAGTTTTCGCTCCGGCATCTGGCCGTGGCCGACCGTGATCCGGGCTTCCGGCACCAGTTTGCTTAATTTATTGGCCAGGCCGTCTATCTTTTCCACTATATTGAAGACATAAAAGACCTGGCCGCCTCGGTCCAGCTCTTTTAAGATCGCTTCCCGCACCACGTTCTCGTTCCAGTTGAGCACATAGGTGCGCACCGGGGAACGATCGACCGGCGGGGTATTGATGACGGAAAGATCGCGCACTCCGGAAAGCGATAGGTAAAGGGTGCGAGGGATGGGCGTAGCGGTAAGGGTGAGCACGTCGACGGTTTTACGAAGCTTCTTTATCTTCTCTTTATGGGCTACCCCGAATCTCTGCTCCTCGTCGATGATCAAGAGTCCCAGGTCCTTGAACATCATATCTTTTTGGAGCAAACGGTGCGTACCGATCACCACGTCCACCTGGCCCAGCTTGAGGGCCTCGATCACCTGCTTTTGGTCGTCTTTGGACCTGAAGCGGGAAAGCATTTCCACCTTAAAAGGAAAAGAGGCGAACCGGTTTTTAAAATTATGGTAATGCTGTTCGGCCAAGATGGTAGTGGGCACCAGTACCGCCGCCTGTTTGCCGGTTGCTACCGCTTTGGCCGCGGCCCGGATCGCTACCTCCGTTTTGCCGTAGCCCACGTCCCCGCACACCAGCCGGTCCATGGGACGGGTAGATTCCATGTCGTGCTTCACCTGGGCAATGGCCTTGCTCTGGTCGGGGGTCTCCTTGTAGGGGAAAGAGTCCTCGAGGTCTTTTTGCCAGAGGTCGTCGGGCGGGAAAGGGAATCCCAGATATTTTTGCCGGGCGGCGTAGATCTCTAAAAGTTCGGCAGTCATGTCCTTGATGGATTTTTTGACCCGTCCTTTGGTCTTGAGCCAGGCCGAACTCCCCAGGCGCGAGAGCTGGGGCTTAAAATCCCCTCCCCCGCTGTATTTTTCGACCATCCCCATCAGGGTCAGCGGCACATACAGCTTGTCCCCGCGGGCGTATTCGATAAGGATATACTCGCTTTCTACCCCATCTTCCTTGAGCTTTTCGAGGCCGCGGTAAAGCCCGATGCCGTAATCTTCGTGCACCACCAGGTCTCCCACGGCAAATTGCGCCAGGTGTTCTTCGTCCACCCCTTCGGGCGCCGGCGGCTTGCGGTTTTCGGGCTGGGCTTCTTCCCCAAAAAGCTCGCGGTCGGAAATTACTGCCAGGGTCCCCGAAGCGGATTCGAATCCCGAGCTAAGGTCGCCTTCGATCAGCTTATAGTTGGAGAGCTCGGCCAATCGGGCGCTGTGTTTGCTTACCAAGAACACTTCGCGTTTTTCTTTTAAATAAGCGGCCACGGCTAAAAGGTCCCCGCCAAAGCCGGGAACTGCGGCAAACAAACTTTCTTGTCCGGGCTTTAAAAAGGAGGAGAGCTCGAGGGCTTGAGGGATCTCAACTTCTTCTTCCAGTTGGTCGGCCAGCCGCATAACCTCCAGCGGCTCATCGATAAACAGCAGGACCTCTTTGGGCAAAAGGTCAAAGAGGGAGCTTAAGGCCGCTTCGCGGCCGGGAAAGATCACGGCGGAAGATAGCGGCTCTATGGATTTCTGCGAGACGGGATCGAAACTACGCAAGGATTCGATCTCATCACCGATAAGCTCCATCCTCACCGGCCGGTCGAGATTGATGGGGTAAACATCCATGATCCCGCCTCTGACCGAAAACTCCCCTCTTTCCCCCACTATCTCCAGCCGCCGATAATTGAATTCGGCCAATTTATCGATGAGCGCTTCTCTTTTGACCTGTTGATGCTTCGCCAGCTTGATCGTCTCCCCCCGGCCGGAGGTTTTTGCCAGGGCTCCGCGCACCGGGGACACCACAGCCACGGCTTCTCCGGAAAGCAGGCGGCTTAAAACGGTCAATCTTTCGCCGATGTTCTCTTTTTCCGCCGCCGGTAAAAGCAAAACTTCCTCGCCCAGGAAGAATTTGATCTCGGAGCGCAATCTCTCGGCGGACCGCGTACTGGAAGTAATTACGAGAATTGGTTTGCCGGTTTGTTTTTTCAGCGCGGCTAAAGTGACGCTTTTGGCGGAGGGCGGCAGGCCGGAAAGGTTGGTAAGCGAGATCTGGGGGCTTAAGCGCCGGAGGATCTCTTCCGCGCTCATTTATTGAACTGGTTCATGGCAGCGGCTGGACCTTCGGCAACGATCATCAATGCGGCCTCGGCCGCAGATTGTATCGCGACCTCTAAAGCTTCCCTTTCGGATGGGGGGACCTTACTTAAAACATACTCTGTGACTTCCGCCCCCTCCCTGCCGATCCCCACCCGGATACGCATAAATTCGGTGGAGTGAAGATGCGCTATCAGGGATTCGATCCCGTGGTGCCCGCCCGCTGTCCCTTTTTCCCTCAAGCGCAGGGAGCCCGCCGGCAGGTCCACGTCGTCATAGACCACGATCAAATGATCGAGGGGGATCTTATGCCAGCGTAAAAGCTGGGCGGCGGCCGCGCCGGAATTGTTCATAAAGGTAGCGGGCTGGGCCAGGATCAGCTTGTGGCCGGAGAATTCCGCTTCCCCGATAAAGGCCTGACATTTTTGCATCAGCCTCAACGAAGCGATCTTTAAACGGTCGGCCAAAGCGTCGATCGCCTTAAAGCCGATATTGTGCCGGGTGTTCTCGTAAACTTTGCCGGGATTGCCCAATCCCATAATGAGGAACACCTCACCCACCCTCCTTCGGAGGGTCCCCCCTCTCCACGAAGTGGAGAGGGAACTGCAAACTATTAATCTCTAATCGCATATGTTAATTTCTTTGTCTTTCGTCTGCTTCCATTCCAACCCTCTCCATCTTTGATGGAGAGGGGGAACCATCCCGAGCAGAGTCGAGGGATGGTGGGTGAGGCAAATTCTAGCAGATTATCGACCGTAGGTGAAGTCGATGCCAAAGCGCATGTCGGAAGAGGGGCGGGAATCTTTTTGCTGCAGCCAGGAGATACCCATGACCTCAACGAACATTTTGAACTTGCGCAGGAGCTCCGGCGGGTCTTTCTGCTCCCTGAAGGGCTCAAAGCGCACGCCGGCGCCGTAGTACAAACTGTTGTACCAGGCCTCGGGACGGGAAGACATGGTCAGGTCATAGGCCAAATAAGGCCGCACTCCCCCGGGGAGGTGAAGGCCTACTTTAGTATGTAAAAACAACAAGTAGGTCTTGAATTTGGGAATGAATTTATCGATAAAGTTGGTATCGCGGTACGAGAGGTTGCCCCACACCTCCGCCCAGGGATATTTATTATCCGGCTCCTTTAGGTTCCATTCGTGCCACAGGTCCAGCCCCACGCGGAAGTCAGCGGTTTTTACCTCATTGGTGGTCGCATTGGCCTGGTCCTGGAGCACGGTGAGGTTTAAGGTCTCAACAAAAACTTTTAGGTCCTTGACCCATTCATTCGACCAGTTGTCGCCCGGGTAATTGATAAAAGGATAAAAACGCAGGCCGAGACCGGTGGCCACCTCATTGTTCCAATAATTCTTATCCTGCGAATAAACGCCGTAATAGGCAATATAAGGATCAAGGTTAAAATTGTTCAGGCCGGTAGGCAGGTGAAAGCCGAACTTGCCTTCCGATCGCAGGATGAAAGAATTAAAATTGGAGCGCTCGCCGTTGGTCGAAAAATTGGCCAGGTTCGTCCAAACATCCGCCCAGGGTTCTACTTCGGCGACCGCCGCCGTTCCCAGAAAACCCAGGGCCAAGATCAAGACGCAAAGTTTTTTCACTTACGTTTGCCCTCGCGGAATTCCACATTGTCCAGCACAAAGTTGACCTTGCCGGTCTTGCTGGCGGCAAGAAAGACGATCTGCATCTGCAGCAGTCCTCCAGAACCATTGTTTTGCTGGGGGTTCCAGACGTTGTCCCCCTCCCCTTTGTTGGTGTCCACAAATTCTGCGAGGGGAAGAGATAGGTGCTTCCATCCCTTCCAATCGATCTTTAGCTCATAAGCAAAGCGGTCGTCATAGATCGGGCTGAAGGTCTTATTGTCCTGCTCGACCTGCCAGTTGCCGTTGTCGTCATCATAGAGTTCGACCTTGAGGGTCCCGCTATCCGGGCCGTAGCCGTAAATGTCGAGATCCAGGGCTGACGCCTTGGAAAGATCTTGTTTATCTTTGGCGATATACGTGCCGAGGCCCCCTACGTACCAATCCCGGGCCGCCCCCTTTATCGCTAAGGCATAACCGCTTTTTGCGGGATTTTTGGTTGCGTTCACGATAACCTTATCGAAAGTCCACCATTCCGGGGATTTTTTAAATTCGCCGTCATTGAAGTCGTCCACCATTACCGCTCCGACCGGGAGCATTGACACTATAAGCAGGAATCCCGCTATTATCGGCCTTTTCATGCTTTCCATATTATACCGCTCTCGGAATGCCGCGTCAATTGGAGCGAGGCGGGAAGAATGGGCCGCACTTCCATCTCCCGGGGGTTCAAAGAAAATCCCAGTGAAAAGAAGTGCGCGGAGTTCTGGTTGAGGGTCGTATCATAATAATAGGCATAGTCGAAAGAAAAGCCCCGATTGGTAAGCCCCACCCCTCCGGAATAATTGAGCGAGGAAACGTTCCGGCTTTGCGGCACGCTTTCGACCCCGCCCCTTAAAGCCAAAACCTTTCCTATCTTCCATTCCACCCCGGCGTGCAAGCCCCCCAATGAATCCGCGTCTCCCAGGACCATTATCTCCGGGCGAACGTTCAAACTAAACCCCATTTTATAGTTGGCGGGGATATCCTCTTTGGCCCCGGTTCCCCAGTTGAGATTGGCCAGGTCCAGGGTTAGGAGATTTTGCGCCGAAAAGCCTATCTTTAAATTGGCGGTCGGCTCGAACACCAATCCCCAATCGAGGTCCACCCCGTTGGCCGCGCCCCCGGCGGCGCCGGAAATATTCTTGGAAAAGAATTTCAAGGATAGGCCGCTCATGAAATTGGCGCCAACTTTCCACCCATAGCTGGCCATCAGCACCCGGTCCCAGTATTCGAGCTGGGAAACCGGGACCAAGATCCCTCCGCTGCGGGCGGTGGTCTGGAGGCCCGACATCCCCGCCCCCAGATACATAATGCCCACCACCCCATCCCTTATCGGGAACCCCGCGCCCGCCAAGGTCAGGGCCACATCCTCGCTTAAGTTGCTGTACATGCTGGTCATATAAAACTGTTCGAGCGCCCCGGCGTTGGCCGGATTAACGAAAACGGAAGCAAGATCTTCCGCCACCACCTGGCTGCGGCCCAGAGCTATTGCTCGCGCCCCGATACCCACCTGGGTCAGGTCTAAAACGCCGGCTCGCGCGGAAAATCCGAACGACGAAACCGCCATGGCGAGGGAAATCCCCAGGATTATCTTAAGACAACGATTTTGCATTTGCCGATCTGCTTGCCTCCCGAGACCACGCGCGCCACGTAAGCGTCATTGGCGGCGAGCTCGTTGAAGTCGGTGTAACCTTCCCAGACCACCTGGTTATAACCGGCCCGGCCGCCGTTCTGCCCGCTCGGACAGGAGATCCTTTTTACCGGCTGGTTGATGACGTTGAAAATGTATATGGTAACGCCGGTATCGGCCGCCAAACTATATTCGATGCTGGTGGTTTCTCCCGCCGCGGGATTAAAGGGGTTGGGATAGTTGAGGACCGTGACCGATAATAAAAGCAAGGCGAGCCAGCTTAGGGCTTTCACCTAAAAACTCGTGCAGGTAGCCACCCGCGTGCGGGTGGAATAAGTGGAGATGATGGGAAAGGGCGCGATAAAGAAGGCCTGGATCGCGCCTGCGGCCAGAGACCCCACGGTCTGGGTGCCGTTGGCGGAGACGTTGCCCACTTCGTCAAAGAAAGAATAAGTAATGGTAACTCCCAGCGCCAAAGTCGAGCCGTTATTTTTTATACTGCCGGTGACGGTCGAGATATTGCCGGTCGCCAGATCGGTGTTGATCGATTCCGTCACGAACGACAGCCGGGGGCTGACGGTGATATTGGCGGTGCGGGTGGATCCTACCACTATCCGGGCTTCCGCAGTGGACGGCAGATAAGTTACCGTGGCCTGGGTGGTCACTTCATAAGTGCCGGCCGGGATATTAAAAATAGTATATTGGCCGCTGGCATTGCTGGTGGCCGAAAAGGTGGGCATTTGGGTAAGCGCTACCTGCAAGTTGGCGATAGTGTTGCTGTCGGCATCGCTTAAGATGCCGGTAAGCGTCCCGTTATTGGCCACGCTGATCGTCGACGAACCGCTGATATTGTCTGCCGCAGCGCTTACGCTTCCCGATCCAAAACTGGTCCCGGCATAAAAAAGTCCGCTGGTCGCGTCGATGGTGCCCACGCTGCCGGTCACCGACCAGGTAAAGCTCCGGGCCAAGGCATTACCCGCCGAATCGTAAGCCGCGGCAAAGAATTGCTGGGTCTGCTGGGCGCCGACGGTGGCGGTGGCCGGACTTACCGTAACCCGAGCTACTTGTCCCGTGCTGCCGCAACCACCCAGTCCAATAACCAAGAGACAAGAGACAAACACCAAACCATACTTAAGCGGTGAGCTTGCCATCTTTAACCATGATACGGCCGCCAACGATCGTATGAACTACTTTCCCCTTCAATTTCCAGCCGTGGTAGGGCGAGTTTTTGGAGCGGGAAGCGAACTTATTGATGTCCACCTCATAATCCTCTTTGGGGTTGATGATGGTTAAGTCGCCATCGAGGCCGGGCTTGAGGGCGCCTTTGTTGAGATTGAGAATGCGGGCCGGATTAACTGTCATCTTTTCGATGGCGCGCTTGAGCGGCAGGACACCGCAATCCACCAGCTCGGAGATTACCAGCCCCAGGGCGGTCTCAAAGCCCACCATGCCGGTTGCCGCCCGGCCGAACTCCACGTTCTTTTTTTCTTCCCGATGGGGAGCGTGGTCGGTGGCGATCACGTCGATGGTCCCATCTTTGAGGCCCCTTACCACTTCCGCCACATCGGCCTCTCCGCGCAAGGGAGGATTCACCTTCGCCAGGGTGTTGTATCCTTCTACCTCTTCTTCGGTCAGGGTGAAGTATTGCGGACAGGTTTCGCAGGTCACCTTTACGCCTTCTTCCTTGGCGCGGCGGATGAGCCTGACCGACCCCGCGGTCGAAACGTGGGCAATGTGGACCGAGCCGAATTCCCGGGCCAGCGAAAGGTCTCTCGCCACCATGGCTTCTTCGGCCTGCGCCGGGATGCCCTTGAGCCCCAGGATGGTGGAAAGCCGGCTTTCGTTCATTTGCCCGTCGGCCGAGAGATCCAGGTCTTCGGCATGGGAGATGATGGGGACGCCGAACTGCCGCGCGTATTCGAGCGCCCGGCGCATGATCTCGGCATTTAATATCGGACGGCCGTCGTCGGAGAAAGCCACCGCTCCCTCGAGCAGCATCCTGCCCATCTCGCAGAGTGCCTCGCCCTTAAGCTCCCGGGTCACCGCGCCGATGGGAAGAACGTTCACCCTTGCTTCTTTCTGCGCCTTGGAGACCACATATTTCACCATAGCCGGAGAGTCGATGGGCGGATGGGTATTGGCCATGCAGGCCACGGAGGTAAATCCACCTAAAGCGGCGGACCGCGTGCCGGAGGCGATGGTTTCTTCCTCGGGATCGCCGGGATCCCGCAAGTGGCAGTGCATATCGATGAGGCCGGGCAAGACCAAAAGGCCCTTGGCGTCGATGACGGGAATTTTGGAGGAGGGGGCGGAGAGGCGGGGCCCTAGCTTGCTGATCTTGCCTTCTAAAATCAGGATATCAACCGCCGCGCCGCTCGCTCCATCCATCAGAGATCCGGATTTTATTAAGGCATCCATATGCGCTTCTTGACTTTGCTTATTATCCCCCTGATCCCCCGGTCGGGGATTTTAATTTTCTTGTAAGCCTGCTCGGCGGCTTTTTGTTCGGCTTCTTTCTTGCTCAAGCCCGAACCCTTGCCCAAAAGTTTCCCGCCCAATCTGACCCCGATGGTGAAGATCCTCTTATGCCGGGGGCCGGATTCCGAGAGCACCCGGTAATGCGGCAGTTCCCATTTTCTTTTTTGCGAATACTCCTGTAGGACGGACTTAAAATCCTTGATGTAATCTTCGGCGCTTACTTTCTCGATCTCGCCTCTTAGGATATCGAGTAAAAAGTCCCGCGAGCGGCCGATGCCGGCATCCAGGTACAGCGCGCCGATCAGGGCTTCGAGGGCGTTGGCCAGGTTGGATTTGCGCAGCGCTCCGCCGGTGCGTTTTTCATTCTCCGAAAGCAGCAGATATTTCCCCAGGCCCATCTTTTCGGCCACGTTCGCCAAAGTCGCGTCCGAGATCACCGTGGCGCGGATCTTGGTAAGGTCGCCTTCCGGCTTGGTGGGGAATTTGTTGTAAATATACTCGGTGATCACCAGCTTAAGCACCGCGTCCCCCAGATATTCCAGCCGTTCGTTATCGGGAACTCCGGCCTCGTGGGCAAAAGAAGAATGGGTGAGGGATTGGTTCAAAATGGCTTTGGAGAGGAAGGGTATTCCCAGCTTTTTTTCCAGTTCGTTTAGTTCTTTTTCGCGCTCCATTGACACCCTATTCTACATTAGATACAATGACCTGGCAATGGGCATTATCTCCCCTATTATGAGCTTTATCGTCGAACGCGAGAGCGGTTTTCCGGCCCCGTCCGAACGCGAAAAGATCAATAAGGCGCTCGAAAAATACCGCGGTATCCTGAAAAAATATCCCCAGCGGGCGGACAGCGGGGAGATCAAGTTCGGGATGGCGGACCTTTTGGTCGGCCGCAACGACCCGGGCGATTACAATAAAGCCCTTTCGCTCTATGAAGATATTTTAAAGACCAGTTCCTCTCCCTACCTGCGGGCGCGCGCCCAGGTAGGTAAAGCCGAGCTTTTAGTTCCCGGCATCAAGAAAGAGGCCATCGCCGACGCTTTGGCCCTTTGCGAGACCGCCCGGAAGAATTTGGGGAAAGCCGATATCTCGGACTTTTTTGTGGCCAAGACCTTTATCATCGAAGCCGACCTGCGGCTGGTGCGCGATGAGGCCGGCGACCACAAAAAAGCCCTGGGTATCCACGAAAAGCTCGTCAAGAACCGCAAGACCCATTGGTATTTTCGCGCCCGCGCCCAGCTGGGCAAGGCCGAGTTGGTTCTCTATCATTATCCGGCCAAGCTGACCGAGGGGATCGCTTTATGCGAAAAGGCCGCCAACCTGCTTCGGGAAAGAAAAGGCGATTACTTTAACCAAAAGACCAAGTTGATCGAGTCCGAACTCCTGCTGCGCCGAGCCAAGAAAGAGGATTTCAAGAACGCCGAAGTTTTACTTAAGCAGTTGGTGGAAGAGGCCCATCCCTATAAAGACCTGTTGGCCCGCGGACGGCTGGACCTGGCGGAGATCAGCCGCAGCCCCACGGCCCGCAAATACCTTAAGGAAGTGGAAGAGATGGAAGGGCTGGACCCTTATATCCTCGACAAGGTCCGCCTGGTCGAAAGCAAGCTCTCCCATGGGTAAGACCACACGTAGTGAGCGCAGTCGAACTATCGCGGAAAAGATTTTAAGCGCCCACTCTAAAACCGATGCACATGCCGGCGATATAGTGATCGCCGATCTCGATTTCTTGATCGGCCAGGACGGGACCTCCGGCATCGCCATCGATTCATTCCGCAAAATGAACGCCAAGAAAGTTTTTGATCCTTCGAAGATCGCCATTATAATCGATCATTCCGCCCCCTCCCCCAACGAAGGGGTTTCCGCCATCCATAAAAAGATCCGGGAATTCTCCAAAGAGCAGGGGATCACGCTTTATGATATCGGTTGCGGGGTCTGCCACCAGTTGACCCCGGAGCAGGGGCATTGCGTGCCGGGGGACCTGGTGATCGGCGCCGACTCTCACACTTGCACCTACGGCGCCATCAATGTTTTTTCGACCGGCATCGGCTCCACCGACCTGGCGGCGGGCTGGATCTCCGGCAAGCTCTGGTTCAAGGTGCCGGAGACCATGAAAGTGGTTTATAAAGGCAAAACGCCTAAAGGCGTCTATTCTAAAGATCTGATCTTGAATTTGATCGGGAAGATCGGGGCGGATGGGGCGACCTATTTGGCGCTCGAGATCGAGGGCGCGCCGATCGATGAGCTGTCGGTGGATGCGCGTTTTACCATCTCCAACATGGCCATCGAGTGCGGGGCCAAGGCGGGCTTGATGCGGTCGGATGGCAAAGTTCTCGATTGGGTGAAAAAGCATTCCAAGAGAAAACCGGATCCCCAGGAAGCGGATAAAGACGCCAAATATAAAGAAGCGGTTGAAATTGATGTAGCGAAACTTGAGCCCCAGATCGCCAAGCCGCATACGGTGGATAATGTCTGTCCGATCTTCGAAGTTTTGGGAACGCCCATCCAGCAGGGCTATATCGGCACCTGCACCAACGGTCGGCTGGAAGATTTCCAGATCGCCGCCAAGATCTTGAAAGGTAAAAAGGTTAATAAGGATTGCCGGTTGATCATTGCCCCCGCTTCCAAAGAAATATTAATGGATATGATAAAAGACGGAACTTTTCAAATATTACTTGAAACTGGCGCGGCTTCGGTTACTCCCGGCTGCGGCCCCTGCGTCGGCACCCACAACGGCGTGCCTTCAGAAGGAGAAAATGTGATCTCAACCGCCAACCGGAATTTTAAGGGTAGAATGGGGAACCCCAACGCTTTTATTTATCTGGCTTCGCCGGCCACCGTGGCCGCTTCGATGATCGAGGGCAAAATAGCTGACCCGAGGAAATATCTATAATCTATAAATCGGTGTTAATGCTGAAATTGAAGGTTTTTCCCTTTTTTGATTTAGTTAATATATTTTTATCCGCCATATCAAGCAAGTCTGCCCTTGCCGTTTGATAAACTACCCCATTTATTTCCTGATATTTTTTAATATTAATACTTTTATCCTTCCAGAGAAGAAGTTTTTTAATAAACTTTTCCTGCCGTTCGTTTAACGCTACCCGTTTTTCTGATATTTTTGCCAGTATATAATCGCGTCTATAATGCTGCGATATTTTATCTTTTATCTCTATGATTGCCTTCATGATTGCATCTGCCATATATATTAACAAGTAAGTTATGTCGGAACCGTAATCCTCGGCATCTTTAATTGCTTTATAATATTTCCCGCGCGTGGAGCTGATTATCGATGATATTGAAAAATACCTGAAAAACTCATATTTATTTTTTATTAAATAATAATAAAATAACGCCCTGGCGGTTCTGCCGTTGCCGTCAAAAAATGGGTGCAGGTAAACAAAATAAAAATGCAGGATTGACGCCTTAATTATTGGGTGAATAAATGTCTTTTCGTTCTCGTTGTTAACCCAACCAATTAAATCGTTCATCAGGGGCTGAATAACATCGTGCGTTGGCGGGGCGTAAATCACTATGTCTTTTTCGTCCATTACATAAACGACATCGTCCCTATATTTGCCTGCATATTCCTGATCCTCCAATGTATTTTCGGTCACGATTCTATGAAGCTTTAGTATTATGTCATTAGATAATTCTTCCCCTCTGTTTTCCAGAATGAATCGCATGGCATTATAATTATTCAGGGCCATTTGCTCGCTATTATCTTTTGGGGGCTCCCGTTTTTCGACCATGGCCTTTACTTTCTTTAAGGTTGTAAATGCGCCCTCTATCACGCTGGAGTAAAAGGCCTCTTCGATCAGCGATTCCCTTATGAGCTCGCTCTCTATCTCCTCCTTGACCATGTTGTAAAGGGAGTCCCGTCCATATGAATCGATTTCGTGTAGTTTTTTCTGCAGAGGGTGGGTCATCACATACCAAAATCGGCTTCCTGCCTGGTCCTTTAACGGCGCCTCTTCCGCTTTTTGCTTGCGGAAAGAAATCAGTTTTGGCCAGAATTCTTCCAGCTTTATTTCTGCCGGGAGGCGGTATCCTACTTCTGGTTTGTTGAGATAATTCTCCGTATATTCCTTCAAATATTTATCCATTTCCATATTTCCTTGCTTATTATGTTAGCACATACCTACTAACGCAGCAACATAATAATTAGTAATATACCATATTTTGGCTTTATTATGGGCATTATTAAGGGCACAAATACTAATTTATTACTAATATTTAGCTGAATATCGTTGTGTTTTGAAGGTTTGAATGCGGGATAAAAGGTTCTAATTTGGTGTTTAGATTCCCCCTTCAGCTATATAAATTATATTATACATAGCTGTCCTTTATCAATTACATAGTTAGTATTTGCACGCTTTTTGGCCTCATTATGGCTTTTTTTGGGGGCTCAACTACTAATTTACTACTAAATTTAGCATCCATTGTAGCCGCATCGATGATCGAGGGCCAGATCGCGGATCCGAGGAAATATCTTTAGCGGGCGAGCATACTTCTTATAACAGCAATATTATAGGCCCAGGCTTTCAATACTTCCTGCCAATAAAAGGATAAAAATCGATCGCCTTCACCTTTTAAATAATAATCAACATCATAATCCGGGAACAGGCGGCCGTCTTCGGCTGTAAAATGGGTGGTTTTGGGGAGATTGCGGGGCGCCTTTTCAAGCAACATTAGATCGTTGAGTGGGGAGTTGGCCAATTCTGCGATAGTAGTTGCTGGCTTATCAACGTCTTCCCAGGCCGTATCCAGCCAATCCGGCTTAGGAATCCCATCAGGAGACCTATAACAAAAGAGTAGTTTAGCATCGGCCGGAACGACCGCCAAAATCCTGGCCTGGAAGAAGGTGTCGATACAAAGGATCGGTTTTCTCCGAGTAGCAAATCCATCCGGCAATAAGTATTCTTGTTCGGCGAAGCGTTCAATTTCTGCCCTTGGCCTACTCTCATATAAAGGCGTTGAGATCCTTAAAACATAAAGCGGCTTCTGGATTTGCCTGACCTGAAGATAGGTGCGGAAGGCCAGATATAATCCTTCGGTTCCTCGCAATATGAAGGCGACATCGAAGTCGGGATAATCGCGCATTATTTTTTCGATTACCCGATGGAAGAGTGGCAGATGTTTCTGTCGGGCATCAATTTCGATACATTGCACTAAATCCAGGAATTTCCCCCTGTCAAATGGGGCAAATAGCTCATCCGCTATACCTCTTCCTGCTCTTTCAAATGCCGAGGCGAAACGCTCGGCTTTGGCGATTAGGTTTTTTCCCGGAGAAGTCGCCTCACGAAATAAGCGCGGATATTCTACTTCGACAGGAAGAAAGCCGCTTTCCACTATCTGCAAATTAAGAGGCCCGCCCTCTCTTTTTTTGCTTCGCTCTATTGGCTTCCTTCCTAAGGCACGATGGACATCAACCAATCTGGGGAATTTCGTTAAATATATGGCCATGATAAACTCTTTTATTCTTCGTTCCCAATAGGTGATAATTTCACCCTTTTCGTGTATAATTTCCTTATGAAACTTACTGGCAAAGCACACCTGCCAAAAAAGCAATTAGACGATATTAACACCGACTACATCATCTCCGGCCGGTACAAATTCAAGATCCAGGACCCGGTGGAGTTAGCCAAGCACCTGATGGAGGATCTGGACCCCGAATTCTACGGGCGACTGCAAAAGGGCGATTTTTTGGTGGCGGGGAAAAATTTCGGCTGCGGGTCATCAAGAGAGCAGGCGCCCCAAGCCATAAAATACGCCGGTCTTTCCGCAGTCCTGGCCAAATCTTTCGCCCGCATCTTTTATCGCAACTGTTTCAACCTGGGACTGCCGGCTATCGAATGCGACACCTCCGGGATAGCGGAGGGCGATGAGTTGGAAGTCGATCTCGACGCTGGAGTGATAAAGAATAAGACCAAGAATCAAGATATCAAGATCGCCCCCCTGCCCCCCACCATGCAGACCTTGTTGGCAGACGGCGGGCTGGTGGAACACTTTAAAAAGCACGGCGGCTTTAAGCTGTGAACAAGCGCTTTGAGATCATTTCGCATCCTTCCGACGTAGGGTTGATGGTCTACGGGGGCAGCTACCAAGAGGTCTTTCAAAATGCCGCGCTGGGAATGTTCTCACTGATGGCGGAGATCAAGGAAATTGAGACCAAAGAAACCCTGGAGATCGCCGTAGCCGGAGAAGATCGCGAAGAGCTTTTTATTAATTGGCTCAACGAATTGATCTTTCTCGAAGATTCCAAACATCTGCTGCTCAATGAATTTGAGGTCTATTGGTTAACCGACAAAGCGCTCAAGGCCCGGGTCAAGGGCGAGCAGATCAAGAATAACCTGCACGAGCTCCACCGGCCGATCAAGGCCGCGACCTATAATCAGCTGGAGGTTTTGGAAAAAAGGGCAAAGGTGATATTCGATGTCTGATTGGGAAGTGGCGGTAAAATTGCTCCTGGCCTGTGTCTGCGGCGGCATCATCGGTTATTCGCGGGAGAAAGAGAAGAAAGCCGCGGGCTTGCGCACCAATATCCTGGTCTGCCTGGGCTCCACCCTCTTTACTATTATCTCTATCGGCTTCGGGCAAAAATATCCGGGGACCGATATGGCGCGCATCGCCGGCAACATCGTCACCGGCATCGGTTTTATCGGGGCGGGCACTATTCTGCAGGCGGGCGGCTCGGTGATCGGCATCACCACTGCGGCTTCGATCTGGACGGTGGCGGCCATCGGGATGGCGCTGGGGGCTTCTTTTTATCTTGCCGCGGGCCTGGCTACCCTGATCACCTTCTCGACCCTCTGGTTCTTGCATAAGTTCGAAAAGAAGTATATTCGCGGCGAAGGGGCCTAGTGGATATCCGGGGCTTCATCGAGACCTCCTTTCTCGATTGGGACGGCAAGATCGCCTCGGTAATTTTCGTTCCGGGCTGCAACTTCCGCTGTCCTTTCTGCAACAATGCCGTCTTGGTTTTAAAGGCCGAGTCCCTGCCTTCGATCGACCCCGCCCTTATCGATGATTTCATCCTGAAGCGGAAAGATTTTATCGATGGAGTGGTGATCACCGGCGGGGAGCCCACCCTGCAGGCCGACCTGCCGGCTTTCATCCGGCATTTAAAGTCGCTGGGCTTCCTGGTAAAACTCGATACCAACGGCAGCAATCCGGCCATGCTCAAGGATCTGTTGGATGAAAAACTTTTGGACTATGTGGCCATGGACCTTAAGGCTCCGCTTAACGAAAAATACCTCGCGGCCACCGGCGCCTCGCTCGATCCCGGCACCATTCGCCAAAGCGTCGATCTGCTGATGGGCTCCGGAATTGATTACGAATTCCGCACCACGGTGTGTCCGGCTTTTTTAAAAAGTGAAGAGGTGTTGGATATTGCCCGGGAGATCCCCGGCGCTAAAAAATTCGTGCTCCAGCAGTTCGTCCCTAAAGATACTCTGGATCCCGGCCTGTTAAAGGTCAGGCCATATTCTAAAGACGATTTCGTGAAGATGGCGGCCGCCTGCCGGGACTTCGTGAAGGATACGATCATCCGGGGGGGTTAAATCCCCAGGGCCGGCATCCGTTCAATTTCTTCTATCAAAAAACCCGCATATTGAGGGTTCAGCCAGTAATCTCCGCTAATATAGGCGGCGCCACGTGAAACCACCTCCGACAGGTTGGAAGGAAAAAGACAGGTATATTGATAGTGCTCTCTATCTTGTAATAAACCCCGGGAAGGCCCGCTTTTAGTCATTGATCCTTCCGGTGTCATCAATGCCACACGGATCATGCCGTAGGCGGGGCTCTCAAGTTTAAAATGGGGGTATGGTTCTTTGCCGCAGACCACGACTGCGCAGCGGTTTCGCATTAAAGAGGAGGCCTCTTCTTGCACGCCCGGCTCCAGGCAGTTGAATCCCATTTTGGCAAAGAGCAGTGCGGCGCGCGGGTCAACCGCCAGGTCTTCCACCTCTTCCATCACTCCCTGGGCCCGGGCCTGATCGAAAACGCAGCCGCTTTCTCTGGCCAGCTTGAGCACGCACCAGGCCAAAAGTTTACCTAACCCTCTTCCCTGAAATGCAGGATCGACCTTGAGGCCGTTCAGCGCTACCTGTGTGGGGGTCTCCGACCACCCGATCCCTCCGACCGTCGCTCCATTTTGGGTAAGGGCTAAATGCCGGCTTAGCAGATGGCTTTGCGCCCGCATCTCGAAGCTTTTTTCCCGGTATCGGACCTGCACCGCCCCTTTTGGCCGGCCCGCGACCGTAAAGTGAGTTCGGTTGGGCCGCGACCATCCAATGGGCAGCAAGATCGGGGTGGAAGAATAGTCCATGTTTTACCATCGGCGGCAAATTGAATAAGTTTCAGCAAAATGATATTATTATTCCGTGTTTTATTACAATGACCCTACTTTTTTCCTGTTGATACCGGCCTTTTTGCTGGCGCTTTACGCCCAGTTCAAGGTCAAGTCCACTTTTGCAAAATATTCCGAGGTCAATTCGAACTGCGGATTGCCCGGCGCGCGGGTGGGACGGGAATTGCTCGATTCCGCCGGGCTTAAGAACATTCCGGTGGAAAAAACCGAAGGTGAGCTGACCGACCATTACGATCCCCGCGACAAGACCCTGCATCTCTCCAGCCAGGTCTACGGCAGCCCTTCGGTGGCCGCCCTGGGAGTGGTAGCGCACGAGGTGGGCCACGCCCTGCAGGACGCCAAGGCCTACGTGCCGCTGGCTTTCCGCAACAACCTGGTGCCGGTCGCCAACCTGGGATCGCAATTGGCCATCCCGCTTTTCTTTTTGGGCTTGATCGCCGGCTTCCCCATGTTCATGGACCTGGGCATCATCGCTTTTTCTTTGGCGGTGGTCTTTCAGGTGATCACCCTGCCGGTCGAATTCAACGCTTCTTCGCGGGCTATCAAGATCCTTTCCGGCGGCAGATACCTGACCGCGGAAGAGCTCCCCATGGCGCGCGCGGTCCTCAATGCCGCGGCGCTCACCTATGTAGCGGCTACCGCTATGGCGGTCTTGAATTTGGTCCGGCTTTTGGCTCTCCGTGGCCGCAGAGATTAGCACACTTGTCATCTTAGGCCCCACCGCCGCCGGCAAATCCGCCTTCGCCATTGAACAAGCTCAAAAATTGAATGGGGAGATAATTTCCGCCGATTCCATGCAGGTCTACCGCGGTATGAATATCGGCACCGCCAAACTGGCCGAAAAAGAACGGCAGGGCATTCCCCATCATTTAATCGATATTAGAAATCCTGACGAGGAATGGACGGTTTCCGACTTCGTCAGAGAGGCGATCCGGATATCCGGGGAGCTGGCGATCAGGGGGAAAAGATCGATAATTGTGGGCGGGACGGGGCTTTACTTGTGGGCTTTCCTCAAGGGTTATTCTTTCCCGATCACTCCGGCAGATAAGGACTTGCGGGCCAAATTGGAGAAAGAAGATTTGCCTACGCTCTACGCTCAACTTTCTACGGTCGACGCTCTCTCCGCTAAAAAGATCCATCCCAACGACAAAAAACGAATCATCAGGGCGCTCGAGGTTTTCGAGTTAACAGGGAAGAGTATCTCGGAATTGCAGGAACAGAGAACAGAGAACACAGAACACGGAGCACGGATCATAGGGTTAAATCCTCCCCGCGAGGAGCTCTACGCTCGCATCGAACAGCGCGTTGATGATATGATAAAGAAAGGGCTGATCGAGGAAGTGCGGGGCCTGCTGGAAAAAGGCTGTTCCAGGGAACTAAATTCCATGCAGGCCCTGGGCTATAAGGAAACTATAGAGTATCTGGCCGGCCGCTGGGACAAGGATAAAATGATCGAAGAGCTGAAAAAGCGCACCCGCAATTTTGCGAAACGGCAGATGACCTGGTTTCGGAGGTTTGAGAACGTGGACTGGAGGACCAGCTGATGCGTTTTGTGCGCTTTCTTCTTCCTTGCCTTCTTAGATAACTAAGCGTAAAATTTATATAAATGAGCACCGAAGCATTGATTCGTCAGTTGTTGGCGCTTCCAGCCGAAACACGAACGCTCGAGTTTAAACGCCTAGGAAGTCGCAATGAAGGGTTGGATAAAACCTTGCAATCTATAGTAGCAATGGCAAATACTGATGGGGGGCTCATCGTCTTAGGGGTTGATGATCCACAGAGGGTGGGCGGACAAGGGCTTGATAGGATTTGTGGAATCGAAGAGAATTTGGATCTTTATGATGAACTGGGCCGAACTGTTAAAAAAATATCCCCGCCCATTCCCGGCATTTGGCCTCCCGAAATATTTGATATTAAGCAAAAAGGCGTACGCCTTGGCCTGCTTTTTGTCCCAAAGGTAACGGACGGCTTCCGCTCATATGAAAATCATGTTTATGTTCGTTTGGAAAGGGGGAACAAAAGGCTTTCCCCTCAAGAATTAGTCCATTTTGCCTATGTAAAAGGATTTGAACGGGCAGATTGTGAACTGGTCGATGTCCCTTTCCATTTGTTAAATACGAAGTATTATGAGGTTTGGAGAAAGAAGCGGGCTATCGAAGAGGCCCCAATAGAGGTTGTCTTGGAAAAAACCGGCCTGGCAAGAAAGGGAAAGGGTGAAACCTGGCTGCCCACCAGGGCGGCGGTTCTTTTGTTTGCGGAGCACCCCACCGATCTTCTTGATACAAAATGTGCTGTTCGTGTTTTTCAATATACCGGCAAGTTTGAGACCATAAAGGAAACCATTAATTTAATCGGAACGCCAAAAACAATTGGCGGGCCCATATCAAAGCAAATTCTTGAGGCGCATGAATATGTTTTAACTTTATTGAGGGCTGGGATTCGTGTCCCCTCTGGTTTTGTAACCACTTACCAAATACCGGAACGCGCGATAAAAGAAGCGATAACAAATGCCGTCATCCATCGTGATTATTACACTAAGCGCGATATCGAAATCAAAATATTTGAGGATAAGGTTACAATTGAAAGCCCCGGACTATTCCCATTTAATATAACTCCTTCAAACATTGGCATTGAAAGGGCTCTTGGCTATCGAAACGATCTCTTGGTAAAACATCTACGCGAGTTCCCGGATCCCCCAAACCTAGACCAAAATGAAGGAATTCGTGCAATGCGCAAAACCATGAAGGAGGCAAACTTATACCCTCCCATTTTTGTCACCTATCCTGATAAACAGGATTCTGTTCAGGTTGTCCTTATTAACGAAAAAGCTCCCGGGGAATGGGATAAAATTTCGCATTATCTTGGCAAGAATAAATACATAAGCAATAAAGACGCTAGAGCGGTTTTAGAAATTAGCGATACGGTAAAAGTTTCCAAGCTGTTCAATCGTTGGGCCAAACGGGGACTACTAGTTAAGATTTCTCCAAGGACTGGTGCAAAAAAATTAGTTAGATATCGCTTGCCTTCTGTGGACGAAAAGAATTTGTTTTCTTCGGGACAAAGTAAATAAATAATAAAAAGCGGTATTATGCTAAAAATTGAGGTTTTGTCTACCTAAAGTCATGAAAATCGCTTTTTTCGCTGACTCCTACAAGCCTTATCTTTCCGGGGTTACCAATTCCATGGAGCTTTTGGTCAAGGAGCTGCGCGAGTTGGGCCATCGGGTTTATATTTTCGCTCCGCGTTACCCTCATCATGTGGATACCGATCCGGACATCATCAGATTCCCGTCACTCCCGACTAGATATCCCAAGTTCCGCCTGGCTATCCCCTACATTCATCGCCTGCCGGAGGTGGACTTGATCCATTCCCACTCGCCTTTCCAGATAGGGATGCTGGCCCGTTATGTGGCCCATCGGCGGCACGTGCCTCTGGTCTATACTTTCCATACGCTTTTCACCCGTTACCTGCATTACGCCAAATTCGTGCCGGAGCCGATCAGCAAGCTGGCCATGGTCAACTATATTCGGGAGTTTTGCCGCCGCACGAACCTTATCATCGCGCCCTCCAAGATGTCTAAGCGGGTACTGCGCGTTTGGGGGGTTAAGAACCGTATCGAGGTGGTACCCAGCGGAGTGGATATGGAGAGGGTGTCGCTCGCCAATGCCGAGGAACAAAGAAAAGCTATCAGAAAGAAATATAAGATACCCGAAAATGCCATGGTTCTGCTTTATGTGGGCCGGATCACAAAAGAAAAAAATATCGGTTTCCTCTTGCGCGCTTTTGAGCGATTAACGGCGGGCTTCAGCCCGCCGGTCTACTTGCTTCTGGTCGGCGGAGGCCCTCTGCTGGAGGCGCTTTCTTCCGAAAAAAGAGAAAAGGTCATCTTAACTGGAGAAGTAAATTATCCCGAGGTCCTTTCCTATTACGCGGTCGGCGATCTTTTTGTTTTTTCTTCGACCACCGAGACGCAGGGACTGGTGCTGGCCGAGGCCAAAGCCCTGGGCTTGCCGGTGGTGGCGCTTTTTGCCGGCGGGCTGGTGGAGACCGTGCGCTCGGGAGAGGACGGATATTTGGTCCCCCGCAACCTGGGCCGGTTTTTGGAGCACCTCCGGCGGTTGATCGACGATCCGGCTCTCCGGTTGAAACTGGGCCACTCCGCCCGGCTGGACGCGCTGGATCGCTTCGCTTCCGGCAAGATTGCAAAACGAATGGAAACGCTCTATAATTCCCTGGTAGCCTAAGAAATAGGAGGGTTTATGAAAAAAGTTCTTCTCCTGGTGTTGGGCTTGATGTTGTTTGCTTCTTCATCTTTCGCCTACCTTCCCGCCACGTCGCTAACCGGGGCTTCGGGCCTGACCCGCATTCCCGATGCCACCGTGGTGCCCTTTAAGAATTGGAATCTGGCGTCGGATTATGGCGTTCAAAATTCCGGCGGGAATAGCGCTTCCCAGCCCACCTTCAACTACAAGGCCAATTTGGGCGCTTTTCATAATTTCGAGCTCGGCCTGATCGGGGGGCTGGACCAAACCTCTAAGGAACTGCGGGACGGCGTATATGTGAACCTTAAATACAGCCCGACCCTGGGGGATGGATCCGATCCCCTGCTTTTGGCGATCGGGGTTGAGAACCTGGCCAGCAAGACCCAGACCGGAGTTTATATGGTCGCGACCAAGCCCTTTATCCAGGGCCCTAAATTATCTTTCGGTTTTATGGCGGATTTTCCGGGCAACAAATTCCGGCCGTTAGGGATGGCGGGCTTGGATGTCCCGCTGGGTACGATGTCCATCCTGTCCGACCTATTTGCCGGAGAAAACCTCTTTCAGCTGAACGGCGGGGTCCGCTACCGTATCATCCCGACCTTTGCCTTTGACGGCCGCGCCATCAACATCTTCGGCGATTCGCAAAACCAGGCCACTCCCGCCAAAGACCCGCGGCAATTCCTCTTCGGGTTCAGTTGGCTTAATCCTTTCTGATCTAATAGAAGGTTTGCAGTCGAAGCAGAAGGGAGTTTAATAGGGCCGACAGGCAGTCCGAAATATGCACCAGTTCCATCGACAGCATGCCTTTCATTTTACTTTCTTCCGGGGTTAATTCGACGATCTGCAGGCGAGGATATTTGAACAGGACGGCTTCTGCCGTTTCCCGGGTATGGCCGCCGGAAATCAGATAGTAAATATCCGGATCGGCTTCGAGCATTTTTAGCGCTTCGGTTTCATTTTCCGCAAAGAGAATCCGCTCCTCTAATCCGCGCTGGGATAGCCGGCCGAAGCACTCTCGCAACTGCCGGTCCCCTTCGATAAAAAGGGCGGTTTTTGGCATATAAATACGATTAGCTATATATCATATATACTATTTAATGTCGTGTCAAGCAACGGATCGGGAGATATAATTCAAGCGTGAACATAGGGGAAAACATAAAGAGGTACCGCCTGAAGGCCGGCCTTTCGCGGGAAAAGCTGGTTCTTAAGTGCCGCGGAGAATTCAGCTCTTCTCACCTTTTAAGCGTAGAGAAGGGGAGAACTAAAAACCCGGGCGTGGAGATGGTTTCCTGTATCGCCGAAGCCCTGGGGGTTTCGGTGGATACGCTTTTAGGGAAGAAGTTCAAGCCAAAAGATTAAAGCAGGCCCGCCTCCGCAAAGCTAATATGCCCGTTTTCGCCCACTATGATGTGATCGAGCAATCTGATTTCCAACTCGCGGCAAAGACCCCTCATTCTCCTGGTCAACTTTTTGTCCGCCGCACTGGGGTCGGGCTGTCCGGAGGGATGGTTGTGCACAAAGATCAGGGCCGAGGCCCCATATTTTATGGCCAGATCGATAATTTTTCGGGGATAAACGGACCCTTGCGTTAAACTGCCCTCAAAAAGCTGCTCCATTTTAATGATCTCATTTTGAGTGTTTAAAAATATCGTCAGGAATTTCTCTTCTTTCAGGTCGCGCATGGTCTGATAAAGCAGTTCTAAAACTTCGGACAGAGACGCTTGCCAGTTTTTCTTTTCGAGCTTTTCTTGGAGACAGCGTCGATTTATCTCTTTTATCGCTTTAAGCTTGGCGATCTTAGCCGCGCCCAGGCCCTTAATTTTAAAAAGGTCGGCGTTCTCGGCCTTGAATAGCCCCCTCAAGCCCCCAAATTGCACCAATAGTTCCCGGGCCAGGCCCACCGCGCTCCGGCCAGCCACTCCACTGCCTAAAAACAGGGCCAGGAGTTCGGCGTTCGAAAGTTTTCCCTCCCCCTGCCCCAGTATCTTTTCTCGCGGCCGTTCTGCCGCGGGCCAATAGCGGATGCCTTGCTTCATGCTATAATAATAGCATGGCGGAAAAGTTTGTTCGCCCGGAAATCGAAGGGATAGCAGAATATGTCCCGGGTAAAGCCCCAACCAAGCCCGGCGTCATTAAGCTGGCTTCCAACGAAAATCCCTTTGGCCCCTCCCCTAAAGCGCTTGAGGCCATCGCCAAAGAGTCCAAGAATCTTCATGTCTACCCCGACCAGAAGGCCAATCTTTTGCGCGAGGCCCTGGCAAAGAGGTTCGGACTTTCAAAAGACAACATTATCTGCGGCAACGGCTCGGACGACATCATGCAGATCCTGGCCGCTACGTACTTAAATCCGAATGACGAAGTGATAATTTCTAAGAATACCTTTAGTGTTTATGAATTAGTTGCGCGCATCTTTGGCGGCAAACTGGTCTTTGTCGATCTCAATAATTTCGAACAAGACCTTAAGGCGATCGCCGCGGCCATAACCCCCAAGACCAAGCTGATCTTTTTAACCAATCCTCATAATCCTACCGGGACCAGCTTTGCGGCCAAGGATTTCGATGCCTTGCTGAAAACCGTCCCGGAAAATGTTCTGCTAGTGGTAGATGAGGCCTATGCCGAGTTTGTTGAGAGCAAGGAATTTCCGGATTCTTTGAAACATATCCAGGAAGGCCGTAACTTGATCGTTCTGCGAACCTTTTCCAAGTTCTACGGATTGGCGGGGCTGCGGGTTGGTTACGGGATCGCCCAGGCCGATCTTATCGCCCCCATGTTAAAGGCCAAGATGCCTTTTAATGTAAGCCGCCTAGCACAGGCCGGGGCGGCGGCGTCTCTCAACGACAAAGACTTCTTGGATAAGACCCTTAAGAACAATAGCGAAGGCAAAAAATATCTTTACGCAGAACTGGACAAATTGGGGTTGTCTTACAAAAAGACCGAGGCCAATTTCATTTTTATCAATATCAAAAAATCGGCCGATGAGTTTTTTTTAAAGCTGATGGCTGAAGGAGTAATTATCCGCCCGCTGTCCTCTTTTGGTTTGCCGCAGGCAATAAGGGCCTCGATCGGGACCAGGGAGCAGAGTGAGAAGCTCGTCGCCATCCTCAAGAAAGTCCTGTAAATGCTCAAAAGAACGCCGCTTTACGAAGAACACCTCGCGCTCGGCGCCAAGATGGTGCCTTTTGCCGGCTGGGAAATGCCTGTGTCTTACCCGTCCGGGATCATCGCGGAGCATTTGGCCGTACGGTCCAATGTCGGCATCTTCGATATCGGCCATATGGGCGTCATTGATTTATCTGGAACGGAGACGTTAGCTTTCATTCAATATATAGCTACCAACGATGCTTCCTTGCTTTCGGAAAATGAATGCCAGTATTCCATTCTCTGCAATGAATCCGGCGGAGCGATTGATGACATCTTGGTTTATCGCCTGAAAGACCGCTATCGCATCGTGGCCAATGCCTCTAATACGGATAAGGTCCTTGCCCATTTCAATGAGCAGGTTAAAAAGTTTGCCGGAATAAATATTGAGCATCGTTCTGGTCTGGCCATGCAATCCCTGCAAGGCCCCAAAGCCAAAGATATTGCTCCCGAACTGTCCGGGTTAAAGCATAACCATTGCGCCGATTGGAAGGGGATGAGCGTTTCTCGCACCGGTTATACCGGCGAAGACGGCTTTGAGTTCTTTGTGCCGAAAGAAAATTCCGTTGAGGTTTGGCGGGGATTTATCGATCGGAAGGTCCAGCCCTGCGGGTTGGGTTCGCGCGACACCTTAAGGCTAGAGGCCGGCCTGCCGCTTTATGGGCACGAATATAATGATGCGGTCGGGCCGTTAGAGGTCGGTTATTCCTGGGCGGTCAAATTCGAGAAGGGCGATTTTATCGGTAAGGCCGCGTTAAAGAACCGCATGGTCGGGAAAAAGTTGGTGGGGCTTAAGCTTTCAGAAAAAGCCGTGCCTCGCGAGGGCTATTTAATTAAAGTCGGCGGCAAAGTCGTCGGGCAGGTTTCCTCGGGCACTTTCTCCCCTACCCTCAAAACCCCGGCGGCCCTGGCATTCATCGATAAGGAATTTTCCCGAAAGGGGCAGGCGGTCGAGATCGAGATCCGCGGCAATTTATATCCGGCAGTTGTGTCCGCTAAAAAATTAGTATAGAATACCGTCGAGGTGCAACCCCATGGAATTTAAAAAGGCTTATTACTATATTATCTGTCTCATCACTTTTTTCGTGTTGATGTGGGGCTTAGTGGACTTTGCTTCGACTTCGATCAACCTGCTATCGGGCCGGATGATCACCTCCTCGCAGGGAGTGGACAAGGAGCCCAACCTCGACGAATATTATCAGCGCCGCGTCACCGAGGACCGCATGTTCGATTCCCTGGCCCGCATCGTGGTTTCGGGCTTGATCTTCGCTTACGCTAAATTCCGCGTTAATCAATTAGAAAGGGCATAAACATGAAACATCCGGAAGGTCTCATCTATTCCAAAGAGCACGAGTGGGCCAAGATCGAGGGAGATTCGGCAACTATCGGGATCACCTGGCATGCCCAGGATGCCTTGGGGGATATCGTTTTCGTGGAGGTCCCGGCCGTGGGCGCGGAATTCAAACAGATGGAAGAGTTCGGCGTGGTGGAGTCCGTAAAGACCGTGTCCAACTTGTATTGCCCCGTCTCGGGCAAGGTTACGGCCGTAAACCCGGAACTTATCAAGCGCCCCGAGATCATTAACGAGGATCCTCACGGCCAGGGCTGGATCATCAAGATCAAGATGAGCGATCCGGCCGAAGCCCATAAGTTGTTATCGGCCGATGAGTACGAATCCTTATTGGCCGGCTGATGGACCTCGCTCTTCCCCCTCCCCTTTCCGAGCCCGAACTTCTGGCGGAGCTGAAAATAACCGCGGAGAAAAACCGGGAGGCCTCCAAGTTTTTGGGCGGCGGATCATACGCGCACTTCATCCCCTCGGCGGTTAAGCACCTCGTCGGCCGCAGTGAGTTTTATACGGCCTATACCCCCTATCAAGCCGAGGCCAGCCAGGGGACGCTCCAGGTGATCTATGAGTATCAGTCCCTCATCTGCGCCTTGACCGGCATGGCTGTGGCCAATGCGTCGATGTATGACGGCGCCACCTCCTTGGCCGAAGCGGCGCTGTTGGCCTGCCGGCAAACCGGCAAAAAGGAGGTCGCGGTTTCTTCGGCGATCCACCCTAATTATCTTGAAGTGTTAAGGACCTATGCGCGCGGGGCCGATCTTAAAGTTGTCGAGTTTCCCTATGATAAAAAAACCGGTTTGACCTCTCCCTTTTCCCTTTCCCCATCCTCGTCTTGTTTTATTTTGTCCCAACCAAACTATTTCGGCTGCATCGAGGAGGTCCGGGGACTGGCCGAAAAAGTTAAGGCGACGGGCGCGCTTTTTATCGTAAGCATCGATCCGATCTCTTTGGGCATACTCAAGCCCCCGGGAGAATATGGCGCCGATATTGTGGTCGGAGAAGGCCAGTCGCTGGGGATACCGCGTAATTTCGGCGGGCCGGGGCTGGGAATTTTTGCGGTTAAAAAAGAGCTTCTACGCCAGATCCCCGGTCGGCTCGCCGGGAAAACCGTGGACAACCAGGGGCGGGTCGGCTATACGCTCACCCTCCAAACCCGCGAACAGCATATCCGCCGCGAGCGGGCGGGCAGCAACATCTGCTCCAACGAAGCGCTCTGCGCTCTCTCCGCCTGCGTTTACCTTTCGCTTATGGGAAGGTCCGGGTTAAAAAAGGTGGCGGAGTTGTCTTTACAAAGATCCAATTACCTGAAAAAGAAGTTGGGCTCGATCTTTTCGGCGCCGACCTTCAAAGAGTTTGTGACCAAAAAAGGTTCTGCGGGGCTTCCACTGGATGATCTGGGGGCGCGGCTGGTCTGCGTAACGGAGCTGGCGACCAAATTAGAACTTGATGTCCTGACGCGCTAACGGCTTATCGATCACGAACCCCTCCCCTCCCAGCACCACTTCCCCTTTCTTGCCGACCAAGATGCGGACCTTGGTGACGCCGGGAACCTCGGTAAAAGTATAAACGATCTGGGCGATCAGCCCCCGGACCCGGGCGGATCCGCCGCCGTATTTTTCAAGCTCCGAATTAAAACTTATGAGGACGGTCCCGTCTTCCCGCACGATCTTTTGGATGCGGGCCTTGGGCGGGATCTCGGAAAACAATCCTGACTGTTTTTCTTCTTCGGTCGGGCCAAGCATCAGCTCCCGGGCTGCCGCCGCCAAAGGTTCGGTAGAGCCCTGCAGGGGGCGGGCGACCGGGGCCAGCGATTCCCCTTTGAGGAAATATATCTTAATAGCGGGAACGGCGGGGCCGGATTGGTAAAGGAACCAGCCCAGCGCCGTTAAAGCCAACAGCAAAAGGCCCGCCAATAAAAAAATGGGCGCGGGCCTTTTAGCGGATCTCACTTTTTGGTGCTTAGGTTAAGCAGGGAATAGGCCCAATCGTACCCGGCCAATCCGGTGGCAATCAGGTATATCGCCAGGATCGCTAAGGTCCAGATCCAAACGGTTGCCAGCGTATAGTAAAATACGACAAAGACCAGCGCCAGTCCAACCACTACCCGGATCGCCCGGTCCAGCATGGATTCATTGTTTTTCATCTCTTGGCCTCCTCTGCGGAGTATTCTACTCCAGTTTAACCTTGTGTCAATGCTTCTTCTTGCCCCACCCGGGCCAGGTCCACGATAAAGTCGCCTTCGTCTACCCTTTGGATGCGCACGCCCTTGGCGTAACGGCCCTGGGTGGAGATCCCGTCTGCCCGCTGGCGGCTCATGGTGCCCTGGGCGGTGACAAACAGCAGTTCGTCGTTCTTCTCTATGATCTTCATCTGCGCCACCCGGTCTTTATCCCGCAGCTTGATGGCGATATGGCCCTTGCCGCCGCGGTTCTGCGCCCCGAATTCGGCAAGGTTCATCTTTTTCCCGAAGCCGCCCTTAGAGACGGCCAGCAGGTCGCCTTTGGGGGTGAGGATGTCCATGGAAACCACTTCATCTTTCTTGTCCACCCGGATCCCGCGCACGCCGGCCGCCGCCCGCCCCATGGGCCGCACCACTTTTTCGTTGAAGCGGATCATCAATCCCAGGGCGGTGCCCAAGATCACTTCTTCCTTG
Source organism: Candidatus Saganbacteria bacterium (assembly GCA_016223205.1). Taxonomy (GTDB): domain Bacteria; phylum Margulisbacteria; class WOR-1; order XYC2-FULL-46-14; family WPAF01; genus JACRPM01. Next base: position 57,626 of record JACRPM010000003.1, on the reverse strand, counting down.
CCGTCGGTCTCCCTCACCCAGCCCAGGGAATCCCCTTCTTTGAGCTTGATGGCGATGATGCCGCTGCGCCGGATATTGGCGAAGTCCCCTAGCGGGACTTTTTTAACCAGCCCTTTGCGGGTGGCCATCATTAAAAAGGTCTTCTTTTCGAAAGAATCGACCTGCACCGCGGCCGTCACCAGCTCGCCCTCCCCTACTTGCAGGAAGTTGGCCATGCTTTGGCCTTTGGCGGCCCGGCTGGCTTCCGGCAGTTCAAACACCTTTACCTTATAAACTTTGCCCAAATTGGTAAAGAAAATAATATAGCTGTGGGTCGACCCCACGAACACCCGGTCGATCACGTCCTCTTCGCGAGTAGCCATACCTGATACTCCGCGCCCTCCGCGCAACTGGGCCTTAAAGGCCGTCACCGGCGTGCGCTTGACGTAGCCGTCGCGGGTTATAAGGATGGCTACTTCTTGTTCGGGGATTAGCTCTTCGATGGAGATATCTTCCGCGGCGGCTACCAATGAGGTGCGCCGTTTGTCTCCGAATTTATCTTTTAATTCGGTCAGTTCGCGTTTGATGATGCTTAAGACCTCTTTCCGGTCGGATAGGATCTTCTTCAGTTCTTTGATGAGCTTTTGCAGGGCCTGATATTCTTCTTCGATCTTGACCCGTTCGAGCTGGGTCAATCTCTGCAGGCGCAGGTCCAATATCGCCTGGGCCTGGATCTGCGAGAGTTTGAACTTGGTCATCAATCCTTCGCGCGCTTCGTCGGGATTCTTGCTTCCGCGGATCAATTTCACGATGGCATCGATGTTGGCCACGGCGATCCGCAGGCCCTCCAGTATATGGGCCTGTTCTTCGGCTTTCTTTAAGTCGTATTTGGTGCGGCGGGTTACCACTTCTTCGCGATGGAGCAGGTATTGCTGGACCAGGTCCTTGAGGGTTAAGAGCTTTGGCGCCCCGCCCACCAGCGCCACCAGGTTCACGCCGAAGGTGACCTGCATGTTGGTGCGCTTATAGAGCTGGTTCAAGACCACATCGGCGTTGACGTCGCGCTTAAGTTCTATGTAAACTCGCATCCCTTCGCGGTCGGATTCGTCGCGCAGATCCGAGATGCCAACGATCTTTTTGTCCTTAACCAGTTCGGCGATCGATTCGATCAGCTCGGCCTTGTTCACCTGGTAAGGAAGTTCGTTGACGATAATGGCCTCTTTCCCGCTTTTGACTTCCTCGGTCGTGACCCGGGCGCGCACCATCAGCAGGCCGCGTCCGGTGGTATAGGCGTCTTTGATGCCGCCCTTCCCGCAGATCAATCCGCCGGTCGGGAAATCCGGCCCTTTGATGTGGGCCATCAGCCCTTCGTTGGTTATCTCGGGGTCGTCGATGGCGGCGATAATGCCGTCCGTCACCTCGCTCAAGTTCTGGGGCGGGATGTTGGTGGCCATGCCTACCGCGATGCCGGAAGAGCCGTTCACCAAAAGGTTGGGAAGTTTGCTGGGCAAAAGCAACGGCTCTTCCAATGATTCATCGAAGTTGGGGCCGAAGGTCACGGTTTCTTTTTCGATGTCGGCCAGCATCTCGGTGGCCGCCGCGGTGAGGCGCACCTCGGTGTATCGCATGGCCGCGGCCGAATCGCCGTCCACCGAACCGAAGTTGCCCTGGCCGTCCACCAACAGGTAGCGGAGGGAAAAATCTTGCGCCATGCGCACCATGGTGTCGTAGACCGCGACATCCCCGTGAGGATGGTATTTGCCGAGGACTTCTCCCACGATACGGGCGGATTTTTTATAGGGCTTGTTCGGCGCCAATCCCAGTTCGTCCATGGCAAAAAGGATGCGGCGGTGGACCGGCTTTAGCCCGTCGCGCGCGTCCGGCAAGGCCCGTCCCACGATCACGCTCATGGCATAATCGATGTAGGAGCTCTTCATTTCGTGTTCTATGGTGGTGGGGACCAGCTGGGCCAGGCGGGGGCCGGCTTTTTCTTCCGCCGCCTCTTTGGTTTCTCTGGTTTTTCTTTTAGCCATCAAACGTCCAGCCTTTTAACGTCTTGGGCGTGCTTCTCGATGAACTCGCGGCGGGGCTCCACTTCGGTCCCCATCAGGACCTTAAAAATGTCGTCCGCCACTTCGGCGTCGTCGAGGGTCACCTGCAGCATTGTGCGCGTTTCGGGATTCATGGTGGTGTCCCAAAGCTGTTCCGGGTTCATCTCTCCCAGGCCTTTATAGCGCTGGATGGTGACGCCCTCTCGGCCCATTTCTTTCATGGCCTTTTCCATCTCCGCGTCGCTATAAGCATAGCGCTGGGCTTTGCCCTTATGTAAAAGGTAAAGGGGCGGCTGGGCGATGTAGACGTTGCCGTTCTCTATGATCTCCCGCGCGTAGCGGAAGAAAAAAGTTAAAAGCAGGGTGCGGATATGGCTGCCGTCCACGTCGGCGTCGGTCATAAGTATCACCTTGTGATAGCGTAGCTCTTTTAAGATTTGTTCGGTCGAGATCTCCCCTTCCCGATCCTGCCCGTTGCCGTCCCCCTTGAGCCCGGTCACCACACCCGGCCCGATGGCGGTGATCATGGTGCGGATCTCGTTATTGGTAAGGATCTTGTCGAGCCGCGCTTTTTCGACGTTCAGTATCTTGCCGCGCAGCGGCAGTATCGCCTGGAATTTCCGGTCGCGGCCCTGTTTGGCCGAGCCGCCGGCCGAATCGCCCTCAACGATAAAAAGCTCGCATTTGGCGGCGTTGGTCTCGGAGCAGTCGGCCAGCTTGCCCGGCAGCATGGCCGTATCCAGCGCGGATTTTTTCCGCTCCAACTCCTGGGCCTTGCGCGCCGCGGCGCGCACCCGGAAAGCCAGGATCGATTTTTCTATCATGGCCCGTCCCGCGGCAGGATTCTTGTCGAGGTAGTTGGATAAGCCGTCCACTACGATGGAGTCCACAATGCCCTTGACCTCGGAATTTCCCAGCTTGGTCTTGGTCTGTCCCTCGAACTGCGGATCGGGCACGCGGGTATTGATCACGGCGGTCAGCCCCTCTCGCACGTCCTCTCCCTGCAAGTTCTCGTTCTCTTTAAGTATCCCGTTCTTGTGGCCGTAGTTGTTGACGACCCGGGTCAGGGCGGATTTGAAGCCCACCAGGTGGGTGCCGCCTTCCTTGGTGCGGATGCAGTTGACGTAAGAGAAGATGTTTTCGTCGTAATAATCGTTGCAGTGCTGTACGCCCACCTCCACAAAAACGTCTTCTTTTTCCGCGGAGAAGACCGCGGGCGGCTTGTAGAGCGTTTCCTTGCCGTGGTTCAATTGCTGGATGAACTCCCCCACCCCGCCTTCGTATTCAAAGGTCTCGGCCTTTTTTTCCTTTTCCCGCTCATCGATCATTACGATCTTGAGCCCCTTGTTCAGGAAGGCCAGCTCCTGCAAGCGGTGTTTTACCGTGTCATAGTCATAAACTTTTTCGGTAAATATTTCGGGGTCGGCTAAAAAGGTCACCGTCGTGCCGGTTTCTTCGCCCTTAAAGAGTTTAATTTCCGGGGTTTCCGCCTTACCGCGCTCGAATCTTTGCTTATAGACCTTGCCGTTTTGCTTGATCTCCACTTCCATCCACTCGGACAGCGCGTTCACCACCGAGACCCCCACCCCGTGCAGACCTCCTGATACTTTATATGCGCCGCCCCCGAATTTTCCTCCGGCATGCAGGGTGGTCAGCACCACCTCCGCTGCCGGTTTTTTGGCTTCCTTGTGCATGTCGATGGGAATACCGCGGCCGTTGTCTTCGACCGAAACGGAATTATCTTTGTGGATGGTCACTCCGACCGTATCGCAATATCCGGCCAGGGCCTCGTCCACGCTATTGTCCACCACTTCGTAGATCAAGTGGTGCAGGCCGGCCTTGCTGGTGGAGCCAATGTACATCGCGGGGCGTTTGCGCACCGCTTCGATGCCCCCCAGGATCTTTATTTTTGAGGCGTCGTATTGTGAGGTGTCTTTAGCTTTGGCCATATTTAAACCTGATATCCCGCACCGCACGATAGCCGGCGCACCGGTTGAGCTTTTCTATAAGGTCCACTTTGAGGAAGTTCAGCTCTTGCGACCAGGCCGGGCTTTTGGTCGCAACATACAGTATGCCGCGCTGCAGCTTGATCGCTTCGGTATGCCGGGCGATCCCCTGCTCCACTACTCCCGCCCACAGCAATACCGCATTTAAAGAACGCAAGCGCTTGCTGTCTTGCAAAATGTCCTTGAGCAGCTGGGTCAAGCCGCGACCTCCTGGGTGCGGATGGGCATCACGATGTAAATATAATCGGGACCGCCGACCGGCCGTATCAATCCGGGATTTAAGGTCTCCCCTAATTCCAATGAGACCTTTTCCGCTTCGATCACTTTGAGGGCGTCCGTGAGCAGTCTCACATTAAATGCCGCTTGGGCTTTTTCTTTGCCCTTGGTCTCTACCTCCAACACTTCTTCCACGTTGCCCACGTCCGGTGCGGTAGCCAAAAGTTTAAGTTGCCCCGCGCGCACTTCCAGCTTGATGATATTGGCGCTTTGCGCCGCAATGATAGCGGCGCGCTCCGCGGCCGATAGTAAGGCCTGGGTGTCCACGCTCACCCGGGTCTCGCTGCTTTTAGGTATCACCTGTTTATAATCGGGGAATTGTCCCTGGATAAGGCGGGACACCAAATAAACTTCTTTATGTTTGAACGAAATGCGGTCACTGGATGCGGTTATTTTTACCTGCCCTTCGGGATCGGCCTGCAATATCCTTAAAACCTCGTTTAGTGCGCGTGCCGGTATTATCACATTAGCTCCGGCTTCCAGGCCGGCGACTTTCTCCGCTCTTTTGGCCAGCCGATAACCGTCGGTGGCCACCATTCTTATGTTCGAGGAGTCCTGTTTGCCCACTTCGAGCAATACCCCGTTTAGCACATGCTTGTCCTCGGAGTTGGAAGATGCAAAAATCGTATGTTCGATCATTTCGGCAAAAAGTTTGGCTTCCAGGCTAAAGGTCTTTCCTTCTTTGATGTGGGGTAATTGTGGGAATTCGTCCGCCGGCAATCCGTGGATGTTGATATTCGACTTTTTGTAATTGATATTTACGACGCCTTTTTCCTTCAATTTAAAGGTTGTTTCACTGTCCGGAAGCTTATTGACTACTTCTCCCAATGTTTTGGCGGGGATCAAAGTTGAACCTTCCTTAATGGTCTTGGCCGGGACCACCACTTCGATCCCCACTTCCAAATTGTTGGCGGAAAGTTTTAATCCGCTGCGTGCGGCTTCGAATAAAATGTTGCCAACAATGGGAAGAGTGCTGCGGGTGGAGACTATCCTTTCAACTATCGAAACTCCGGATTGCAGGTCTTTTTTGGAGCATACAAATTCCATGTTATGCACTCCCTTTGTCCACTATTATAATACAATATATATATAAATAGTAGTCATAGATTGCTGTGGAAATGTTGATAAACCGGATTTAACGCCGAACCGAGGAAAAAATTAACCCTGACGATCTCCACAAGAAAAAGCGGCATGGTTGATAAGTGGTCTTTATCAACAGATGTTAACCGGATATCAACATCAGGGTGTGTATTTCTTTAGCTTGAGGAGAATGCTCTTGACGGCCTCATCCAATTCTTTTTCGGAGCGGATAGCTTGCCGGATCTTTCCGCAGGCATGCAAGACCGTGGTGTGGTCGCGTCCGCCGAACTCCTCCCCTATCTTGGGCAGAGAGGCCGGAGTAAGTTCGCGGCTAAGATACATAGCCACCTGGCGGGCCGAAGCGATCTCCTTGGTGCGGATCTTGGCGCTCATATCGTCGATCTTGACGCTGTAGTACTCCGCTACTGCTTTTTTGATCAGGTCGATGGAAACCGAAGAGCCGGACTTGGTGGGGGCCAGAAAATCCTTTAAAACCTGCTCGACCAAGGGGATAGAGATGTCCGCGCCCGACAGCGAAGCGAAGGCCACCACCCGGATCAGGGCGCCTTCGAGCTCGCGGATGTTGCTGGCAATGCGCGATGCGATCAAATGCAGCACTTCGTTGGGGACCATCAGTTCCACCAGTTCGGCCTTTTTCTTTAAAATAGCAATGCGGGTCTCAAAGTCGGGCGGCTGAATGTCCGCGGTCAACCCCCATTCGAACCGGGAACGCAAGCGCTCCTCGAGGGTTGGGATCTCCTTGGGAGGCCGGTCGGAACTCACCACAATTTGTTTGCTGGCTTCGTATAAAGTATTGAAGGTATGGAAGAATTCTTCCTGGGTGCGTTCTTTCCCGGCCAGGAACTGTACATCGTCAACCAAAAGCAGGTCGATGCTGCGGTATTTATTCCTGAACTCCTGGGTTTTGCCCTCTTGAATGGAATCGATCAATTCGTTAGTGAACATTTCGGAGGTGATGTACAGGACCTTAGCGCGCGGCGAGGTCTTGAGTATTTGGTAACCAATGGCCTGCATAAGATGGGTCTTGCCCAACCCCACCCCGCCGTAAATAAAAAGCGGGTTATAGGTGGTTCCGGGATTTTCCGCCACCGAAAGGGACGCCGCATGGGCGAAACGATTGCCGTTACCCATTACAAAAGTATCGAACGTATATCGAGGATTAAGATAGGTCACCTGAAGCGAGCGGGAAATATTATCTTGGACGGCGCTGGAAAGGCCCGCGTCTTCCAAAAGCGGGGTTTGAAAAAGGTCTTTATCGCCGACCACAAAAGCGATCTTATTTATCCCTTTATCCAGGGAGCGGACCTCTTCCTCCAAAAGCGTCAAGCAATGCTTAGATAGCCATTCTTTAATGGTTTCATGTGGGACCGCGACTTGTAAGACCCCCTCTTTCAGTTCCAGGGGCTTAGTTGAGGAGACCAAGGTTTCAAAAATCGGCTTATTTAAGCTCTTTTCTATTTGGGGCAATAAGGAGTTCCACAAATAATGGATATCCAACTCTTCAATCATAAAATATATATATTAACCATTTATCCACAGGCCCATTCGACTTATCAACATGTTTATCCACAGGGACAAATTTATGGTATATTTATCAACAAGTGATCGCTCGATAAGTATAGCAATAAATAAAAATAAAGCAAGTAAAAATATAATGTTTGGTAGGGCTCTATAGCAAACAGTGTGCCAAATTGGTTAACAGAAAAAATGACATGAGAAATCAGGAAACCCGCGAATGAACTTCGCGGTTTCCTGATTAAAATCAATAGATTTAAGGAACCGCGACGTTTAGTCGCAGGTTCCGTCTTAGCACACTGTTTGCTGAGGAACCGTTTGGTAGTTGACAAAACAAGTGTTAAAAAAGTATAATGAAAATATATGACAAGCAAGAGAACCTATCAGCCCCATAAGATCAGGAGAAAGAGAACCCATGGTTTCCTGGTGCGCAAAAAAACCCGCGGCGGGAGAAAAGTGCTGGCTTCTAGAAGGAAAAAAGGCAGACATAAGCTTTCAGTTTGAAATCTATAACCTCTAAAACTGATTTTCAAAGGATTTTCAAGCTTGGAAGAAGGCGTGTTACATCGATCGGGCAAATATTTGTTGTCCCATCGAATGAGTATCGGATCGGCATCGTTGTGAGCGGAAAGATAGCGAATGCGGTAAAGAGAAATCGAATAAAAAGGCGTTTAAGAGAAGCGTTTAGAAAATTTTGTTTTGACGCCGAAATTGTGATAAGACCCCTAGCAACTGTGGACAACTTACCGTTTGGAGAAATTTTAGGAACCATTAAAGGAATCTAGATTGATCAAGAATTTATTAATTAAAACCATTGATATTTATCAGAAAATATCCCGCCATTATCCCAAAAACTGTAGATTCTCACCTACCTGTTCTGAATATACAAAACAAGCTATAGAGAAATATGGGCCCTTATACGGGATTATTGTTGGCACAAAGCGAATAATTCGATGTAATCAGTTCTTTAAAGGAGGCCACGATCCCCTACCATGCAACCACTAGTAGATATAATGATCCAAGCGCTAAATTTCTTTTACGGGATATCTGGCGGAAACTATGGCTATGCTATAATATTTCTCACCATAGCAATAAATATGGCACTCTACCCCCTCACCCTATCCTCAATTGTCCAAATGTCCGCGCTTCAAAGGGTCCAGCCAAAGGTTAAGGATCTTCAAACAAGGCTCAAGGATGATCCACAAAAAATGCAGAAGGAAATCATGGAAATCTATAAAAAGGAGAAAGTTAACCCCATGGGCGGATGCTTACCCATGTTGGTTAAAATACCTTTCTTTATAGCGCTGTTTTTTGCGTTGCAAAGCCAAGAATTCATTAATGAAATCTCTAATCCGGCTAAGAATGCCAGCTTCCTGTGGATAACTGGACGAATCAGCGAAAAGCAGGTTGCTAACAAGGAAATTCTTGCTCGACTTGAAAAAGCCGGGATTTTGCTGCCCGACAAAAGCAAAGTCCAAAAAATGTTTGTCTGGAGCCCAAAATCAAACAAAAACGAAAAGGGCCTGGAAGACGAGCTTGCCGCCGCAGGGATAAAGGAAAAGACAGATATTGATATAATCAAAAAGGCCTGGCAGGGAACAAGCAGCCTGGCCCGGCCGGATCCATATCTAATATTTATAATTTTAATTGCGCTGACAACATATTTTTCCCAAAAGACCATGCCGGGATCTGCTAGCCAACAAGCCGGAGGGATGTTATATTTTATGCCAATATTTATTGCCGCAATAAGCATTTCTTTTCCTTCGGGGGTCCAATTATACTGGGTAATATCAAACCTGGTGGCCATTGGGCAGCAGGTATTCATAGCAAGAAATGTTTCACGTGAAACATTTTAGCTCAACAGGAGGGCGTTAATAATGAAAAAGATCAGAATGAAAGGCAAGTCTGTCGAAGAGGCGGTTGCGGGAGGGCTAAAGGTTGTCGGGCTCGATAAAGAAAAAGCAGAAATAAAGGTTGTTTCAGAGGGCAAGGCCGGAGTACTGGGCATGTTTGGGGGCGAGGAGGCAGAGGTAGAAATCAGGGAAAAACTGGGAAAAGAGGAAGACGCCGTTGAGGTATTGCAAGAGATATTAAATTTGATGGGATTAATGGCGGTGTCCGAGGCGGCAGGCCCCGTCAGCAGGGAAGGGGAAGATATCATGTTAAACATCAAAGGCGAGGAGCTTGGCAGGGTAATAGGGAAGGATGGGGCCACCCTAAAATCCATCCAAATATTGGTTTCATCAATTGTTAGCCGGGACTTTGGCGAAAAAGTTAGGGTGTTTGTAGACGCGGGTGGATATAGAGAAAAGCATGACGCCTCGCTGATCCGCCTGGCTAAAGAAGCAGCCAAAGATGTGGAGCAAACCGGCCAGGAAAAACGCCTGCCCCCCATGTCTGCCGCCGATCGCAGGGTGGTCCACGTGGCCTTAAAAGGCAGCGACAAAATTACTACCTACAGCGAAGGCGAAGGGGCCGAAAGAAGACTCATTATCGCCCCAAAATAGAATGCCGGCCAGCGACACCATAGCTGCGATCGTGACCCCGCAGGGCAGGGGAGGGGTCGGGCTCATCCGGGTGTCTGGGAAGGAAAGCCTGGCCATTGCCGGAAAAGTCATCAAAACCATCAATCAACAAATTCGGCCCCAGGAGGTTCACCTAGGGGAAATCGAAGGGATCGACAGTGTTATCTACTATTATTTTAAATCCCCTAAAAGCTACACTGGAGAAGACGTTATAGAGATCGGCTGCCACGGGAGCATGGCGGTATTACGCGCAGCGCTGAATAGAATAATAGCGAGCGGGGCCAGACAGGCAAGGCCGGGTGAGTTTTCTTTCCGTGCATATTTGAACGGGAAAATTGACCTGGCGCAGGCCGAGGCTATATTGGAGCTGGTGAACGCAAAAACAGAAAAAGCGGCGAAGCTGGCGTACGAGGAATTGTCGGGGACGACCAGCGCCGGATTAAGGAAAATTCGAGTGGCAATATTGGCGATCATAGCCCGGGTTGAGGGGACGCTCGATTTTCCGGACGATATAGAACTCGGCAATGGCATCGAAAACGCACTACAGGTCAATATAGATGCCTTGGGAAAGATAATAGAAGACGCCAATAGGGGAACAATGTTCAGGGAGGGCGCCAGGGTGGCTATTATCGGAAGGCCAAATGTTGGAAAGTCCACACTATTAAATAAGCTATTGAAATGGGAAAGGGCGATCGTATCGCACGAGCCGGGAACGACTCGCGATACAATAACGGAAAGCTTAGAAATTGATGGCGTGCCGATAAGGTTGGTAGACACTGCCGGAATAGAGGAGGGAAAGATTGGGCCGGAGGGGGAGGGGATCGATAGGGCCAAAAGAGAGGCTGAAATCGCAGACCTAATTCTGGTGGTCTTGGATGGATCAAGGGAAGAATCCGCGGAGGACCTCAAGCTGTTAGATAGGGGCGAAAAGGGGAACACAATTGTGGTTGTCAACAAGTCCGATCTGGCACAGAAAGCTAGGACCAAAGGGATTAGTGTATCTGCCTTAACCGGAGATGGGGTGGAAAAACTCGACAATGAAATTGTTGACAGGCTAGGAGCCGGAGGCGGGGATGGACAGGTGCTGATCTCGCAGCGCCAACTGGGGATCCTTGTCAGGGCAAAAGAAGCGTTGCAACGGGCGCAAAATTCGGTTAAAATCGGGATCGGAGAAGAGCTCTTGGCCATCGACCTTAGATCAGCGGTCGACGCTTTAGACGAAGGCCTTGGATTGGGGATAGGAGAGGAAGTGGTCAGGTCGATCTTTGACAATTTCTGTGTGGGGAAATAGGCATCAGGATCCTGTGGATAGGAGCTGTGGATAAGAAAATGGCGAAAATAATAGACGGGAAAATCATTGCTCAAGGGATCAAAGATGAAGTTAGAGAAAAAGCCGCAAAATTATTCGAAGCGACCGGCGTCAGGCCAAAACTATCGGTGATTTTAGTAGGGGACGATCCGGGCTCACAAGTCTATGTGCGCAACAAGGAAAAAGCCTGCGCCGAGGCCGGCATAGAAACAGAAACCCATCGCCTCCCCGCATCTTACGACGAAAAACAACTGATCGAATTGATCAAAGGATTGAACGCGGAACAGAAGGTCCATGGCATATTGGTCCAGCTGCCCCTGCCAAAATGTTTTAACGAAAAAGAAGTCCTGATAAATGTTGCTCCAGCAAAGGACGTTGACGGGCTGCACATAGAAAACCTGGGCCGGTTATTTGCAGGACAGGAGCCATACTTTTACCCCTGCACGCCGAGCGGGATTATACGATTAATTTTATCCACAGGCGCTCAAATAAAGGGAAAGGAGGCGGTGGTCGTAGGGCGCAGTAATATTGTCGGCAAGCCTACCGCCATGCTGCTGTTGGGGCAACATGCTACGGTAACAATCTGCCACTCCAGAACGATGAACCTGGGTGAAATAGTTAAAAGGGCTGACATCTTGGTGGCCGCCATCGGCAAAGCCGGCACGATCAAGGCCGATATGATCAAGCGGGGCGCGATCGTGATCGATGTGGGAATGAACCGGTTGCCGACGGGGTTAGCGGGGGATGTGGACTTTGAGGGGGCCAGGGAAGTGGCGGGCTATATTACCCCTGTCCCGGGCGGAGTGGGCCCCATGACCATCGCCATGCTTTTATCCAACACGCTTACTTCGGCCGAAAGATTCGCAGGATATCGTTAAAGGTTACCAGGGCCATTAGGGCCAGGAAGACTACCAGTCCCCATTGATGTATCCTGGCTTCCAACTTACGATCGAGCGGCTTTCTCCTTACCAATTCAATGACCGCAAAAACAATATGGCCCCCATCCAAGGCCGGCAGGGGAAGCAGATTAATGACGCCAATGTTAATGCTCAAAAAGGCAAGGAAATGAAAGAGGGACAGGGCGCCGGACTGGGCATATTGTCCGGTAACCTGGGCAATCCCTACCGGGCCGGCCAGCTCCCTTACGGAGACGGCCCCCGCCAATAATTGCCAGAGAATAATGAACATCAGTGCGACCATAGCCAAGGTCTGCTGGGCGCCAAAGTATAAGGCCTCAAAGACGTTAACCCGCACATAGAGGGGCTTGGGAGTAAACCCTAAAAGCCCAATCTTAAGCTTGGGATCCAATTGCGGGACTGCCGTCATTGATAGGAGATGGCCGGAACGATCGATAAGCAGGGCTAGTTTTCGGCCGGAGCTGGCATGGATAAGATCGATAGCTTTTGACATACTGGCGACCTTGGCCCCGTTGATCGAGACCAGCCGATCCCCGGGTTTAAGGCCGACCTTTTCCGCGGCCGATCCGGGCTTGACCTTATCGATCACCGGGGAAAGATCCTTGGGAACTCCCACCAGGGTATAGATAAAAAAGAGGATCAAAAAAGAGAGGACCAGGTTCATCAACGGGCCGGAAAACACGGCCAGGAATTTATCTTTAAAGGGCTTGTTGTAATACTTTCGATCCTCGGGACAGGTGAGGTCCTCCTCTTCGTCCCCCTCCATCCCGGCCAGTTTAACATAACCTAAAACCGGGATAAGGTTAATGGCATAAACCGTCTCGCCGCGTTTGAAGGAAAGCAATTTTGGGCCGAAGCCGAGAGCAAATTCATATACCCGGATGCCCGATCTTTTGGCGGCAATAAAGTGTCCGAATTCATGCGCCAGGGCCACGGCAGTAAAGACAAAAAGGAAGGCGAAAAGGCTGGTCAGCATATTTGGTTTTCTACCCCCAAGGCCAACTTAAGGGCCTTTAGCCCGGCGGTGCAGGGGACCTCGGGTTCTCGCCCCTTGGCAATCGCCGAAAGGAAATCCTTCAGCTCCAGGGTGAGTTGGTCAGCGGCCTTGACCTCTACCTGGGAGCGGTCCGATAAAGATGAAAAAGACCGGACGTGGACGGTCTTGTTAAGGAGATCTATCTCATAGATGGAGCGATCGGTGATGGCTTGCAGAGAACGCTCTTTTTGGTCTTTAACCCGGCTGGCCATAACCCTGGCGATCAGACCGTCTTTAAAGTACAACAAGGCCTCGGCTTCATCGGGGGTAGAAGAGCGAACGGTCCGGCCGGAAGAACGGTAGGAATCAAGCTCCACGCCGGCAAGCGAAAGGGCCAGGTCGAGGTCGTGGATCATTACATCCATGACCACGCTGGCATCAAAGATCCTGGCGGGGTAGGGGCTGAAGCGCTTAAAGGTCAGGCCTAAGAGCATCTCTTTTTTAAGCAAGGAGGCCGCCCGAATAATGGCGGGGTTAAATCGTTCTATCATACCCACCGCAACCAACAAACCGCGTTCTTGGGCCAGGGAGCAAAGCTCTTCGGCTTGTTGCACGTCGAGAGCAATGGGCTTTTCGATAAGCAGGTGTTTACCGGCCCGTAAAAGATCAAGAGCGATAGAATAATGGGTTGAGGTGGGGGAAGCGATCGACAAGGCATCGACGGAAGAGGCCAGAGAAATGATGTCAGGGAAAGAGGCGCAACCGTAACGAGCGGCCACTTCGCCGGATCGGGCAGGATCGGGGTCATAAAGACCGATCAGTTTAGCCTCATTAAGGGTCGAGTAGATCCTGGCGTGATGATCGCCCATTACCCCGGCGCCCACGACCCCCACCTTGATCTTATTCATAGAAATCCGATATAGCGGAACAGACCTCCTCGATCTCGGACCTGGTAAGTTCGGGGAAAATGGGGAGAGAGAGAACTTCTCCCTGGGCGCGCTCGGATTCGGGGAAATCACCCCTCCGGCTACCCAGGAATGAGAAGGCCTTTTGCAGATGAAGAGAAAGAGGGTAATAGATCATTGCTCCGATATTCCGGGCTTTTAGATGGGCCAGTAAACGATCGCGGTCTTTAGCCCTGATAGTATACTGGTTAAAGACGTGTAAGGAATTTGTTGGCCGTGACGGCAAAATTATGCCTTTAACACCAGAAAGCAGGGATGAATAAAGGGCCGCATTGCTAGCCCTTATTTGGCTCCATTGAGCTAAATATTTAAACCTGACCATTAATATTGCAGCTTGAATTGAATCCAAACGACTGTTATAGCCGATAAGATCGTAATGATAGGCGACCCGACTCCCATGGCCGCGATATACCCTCGCCAGCTCGGCCAGGGAATCATTATTGGTAGTAACCAGTCCGCCATCACCAAAACAGCCGAGATTCTTGGTCGGGAAAAAGGAGAAGGCCCCGGCATCCCCTAATGAGCCGACTTTTTTACCGGCATATTCAGCGCCAATTGATTGGGCGCAATCTTCAATGACCTTGAGGCCATGTTCTTTTGCTATGCGGAGCAGGGGCCCCATATTAGAGGGCAAGCCGTAAAGATGGACAGGAAGAATGGCCCGGGTCTTTTTGGTTATTTTCTGTAGCGTTTTATTGGAGTCAAGATTAAAGGTATTTGGCTCTATGTCGCAAAAAACCGGAGTAGCGCCAATATAAGATATAGCTTCTGCGGTAGCCACAAAAGTGAAGGGAGAGGTAATAACCTCGTCGCCCGAATTAATGCCGGCGGCCCGTAGGGATAGGTGCAGCGCATCAGTGCCGGAAGCAACGCCAATGGCATGTTTAACGCCGATATATTTTGCGGCAAAAATTTCAAGCTCGGTAACGGACGGGCCTAGAATAAAAGCTCCGGAATCGACCGTTTTTTCAATTGCCGACAATAATTCGGCGCGGATAGCGGAGTTTTGTCTTTTTATATCAAAAAAGGGAACTGACATTGGTAGGATTATATCATTTTAATGAGAACGAATCTACGATGGCGGAGGCACAGCGGGAAATAGCGCCCGGAGAACCCAGGAGCGTCTTGACCCGTAAAAACCCATTAATAGTTTTTTTCCGAATTGTGGGATCGGAAAGAAAAGGCAGAGCGGCAGCTGAAATATTTTCAGGAGAAGCCGCGCCCATAATTAGTTCCGGGACCAACTTTTCGTTGATTAAAATATTGGGCATGCTGAAATACGGCATTTTTTTATCGATCCTTAAAATATATTTACCAATGAAATAAGATAGCCAGGAAAGCTTATAGACCATGATATTAGGAATGCCTAATATTGAAGATTCCAAATTTATGGTGCCGGAAGCGGCGATCACCAGGTCGGAACAGTTTAAGACATCGTAATTGAGCCCTTCGATGATATTGATCGGAAGAGAGGACGATTTTACAGAGCGACCAATTATATTTTTGGCCCAGGAAGAAGCGGCCGGCATTAAAAAGCGAACCTCGGGAAAGGCGCGCTTTATAAGATAAGCGGACCTTATAAAAAGCGGGAGCAAAACCGCCAGCTCCTGGGTGCGGCTGCCCGGGCATAGGGCGACCACCGGGCCGGAGAAATCTCCAGTAAATCTTTTACGGGCCTCCGATCTTGAAAGTGAAGGCTTGACGATATCTAATAAAGGATGGCCGAAATACTTAACCCGCCCGCCGGCTTTTTTATAAGAGAAATATTCTTTTTCAAATATGGCAAGGATAAGATCAAGGCTTTCGGCTACCTTCTTTGTTCCGCGAGCAGTGCCCCACAACCATTCCTGGGGAGGGATATAATAACAGGTTTTAATGCCCAGGGATCCGGCATAGGAAGCCAAGGGCATATTAAAACCTTGAGAATCAATTAAAATTAAAAGATCGGGCCGTTCACTCAAAAGCAGGGCCTTCATATGCGAAAGAGCAGAATTCAGAGAAAAAATCCGGGGGAGGGCTTCAAACAGGCCGATAGAACCCAGCGCCGTAATGTCCAATTTAACATCGAATCCTGCGGCGGAAAGCTTTTCACCTCCCATGCCAAAAAAATGGGCCTCGGGCAAAAGCTTCCGGAGTTCTTTAAGTAAAAAAGCAGCATGCAGATCGCCGGAAACTTCTCCGGCCGAGAACAGGATCTTCAAATGCCGAGCTCGGGCAGGTCCGGGAAGATAAGCTCCTCTTCCACTTCTTCAAGGGAAACCTTCTTGCTGATGCCCCGCTTGCTTTCCGTCTCGAGGAAGACGACCAGCTGATTTATTTCTTCCAGCGGCCGTAGGCGCTTTTTAAGCTCCTCCACCATCTTTTCGGTGGACTGGCGGGCTTCATAGATGAGCTTAAAGGCCTTCTTGATCTCGGCGATCGCTTCTTGCGAAAGGCCGCGGCGCTGCAGACCGATGGAATTCACCCCCCGCACCTCGGCCGGATTGCCCTCCGCCAGCATAAAAGGAGGGATATCCTGTACGATCTTGGATTGAGCGCCGATCATGCTTAAGCGACCGATACGAACAAATTGATGTACCCCGGCCATGCCCCCAATGGTCGCCTGGTCTTCGATAATGGTATGCCCGGCCAAACCCGCATATCCGCCGATCACCACCTGGTTGCCGATGCGGCAGTTATGAGGAATGTGTGCATGGACCATGATAAAGTTCTCATTGCCGATTAAGGTCTGTTGTCCTTCCCCCGCCGGCAAATGAATGGTCACAAATTCGCGGATCGTGTTCTTATCACCGATAATGATCTCGCCTTTTTCTCCCTTATAGCGGATATCTTGAGGGGCCGCGCCGATCGAAACCCCATGATGGATAACGTTATCTTTTCCGATCTTGGTCCAACGGGAGACCTGGGTGTGCGGACCGATGACCGTGCGCTCGCCGATTGAAACTTCGGGGCCGATCACCACGTATGGCCCGATTTGAGCGCCCTTGCCGATTGAGGCCGTGGGGTGGACGGTGGCGGTGGGGTGAATTTGGGCGCCGGAACTGCCCTGGTCAACCAGGGAAAAAGTAAACTCTCCTTCCGCGGCCACATCCCCCTCGACCGTGGCCGAGCCCTTCATCTTCCCCAGGCCGCGCTTGAACCACAGCACCTCGACTTCGATCTTCAACTGGTCACCCGGAAGGACCGGGCGGCGAAAACGCAGATTATCTATGCCCGCGAAAAAAATGATCTTACCTATAGAAGACGGACGCCGCAACGCCAAAACCGCCCCCACCTGGGCGATGGCTTCAACGATCAAAACCCCGGGCATCACCGGCTGGTCGGGAAAATGCCCCTGAAAGAAAGGCTCGTTGATGGTGACGTTCTTGATCGCCAGGGCGCGCTTGCCTTCTTCGTATTCGAGCACGCGATCCACCAAAATAAAGGGATAACGATGGGGAAGGGTCCTTAAGATGTCATTGATGTCAAGCATTCTTCTCTGATCCTCCTTGCTAAAGCAACGTTCAGCTTATGCCCGGACCTAAAAGCCTCGATCTTTCCTCGGATCGGGGAACCGACCAAGGCCAGGTCCCCGACCAGGTCCAAAACCTTGTGGCGCACCGGCTCATCCGGGAAGCGGGGCGGATTAACATAGCCGCCCTTATCGATGGCCAGTGAGTTTTCAAGCGATGCGCCGCGCGCCAACCCCTTTTTTTTCAATTCCTCAAGCTCGGACAAATATCCAAAAGTGCGGGCTTCGGCAATAGCTGTAAAATCGCCGTTATAAGTGAACTCTTGCCGGCCGATCACCGGAAATTCTATCACGAAATGGACGGTAAAACCATCGAAGGGGGAAAGGCGCAAAGCAGCGCCGTCCTCTTCGATAAAGATCTCCCGGTCGATCTTAATGAAGGATTTTTCAACGGAAAGCTCCTTTGTCCCTGCCGATCTCAAGGCCGCCATAAAAAGTTTCGCGCTGCCGTCCAGGGCGGGGGGCTCGTTCTCATCAAGCTCAACTATCAAATCGTCGATCCCCAGCCCGCAGACCGCCGCTAAAAGGTGTTCGACCAATTTAATTTTTCCTAAACTGGTCCCCCGGGTCGTAGCGGTCACGTTTTCCGCCAGCGCGGGAAGGGGAAAGCCCCTATAAGAAAAAACCAGACCGGCATTCTCCGGGGCGGGGCGAAAAGTTAGGGTGCATTCCTTTCCGGAATGCAGGCCCGCTCCGGTCAGGGAAACCGGCGCTTTTATGGTAAGCCGTTTCATCTGGGTTCGGCGCGACGGATGGGGACATTGGCCTTTTCCCCATAGAGCTTATAAAAACTGCGGATGGTTTCCTCTTTGAGCTTTTTATCCTTAGCGTCATAAACCGAGCGCGTTACCACCGTCCTAAAGGGGCGATCGGTGGCGATCACCTCGCGCAGGGTAGAAGGGCGGAAAGAGCCGTCCTCATCCAAAAGAAAAATCTCGGCCGGAGAAAATTCGACCCGCTTACTACTGGGCGTGCCGAAGAACCTAAAGAAGAGCTTTTTGTCGTCGGCATAAGCGATTATTAGAATAGGATAGGGGGTGTCATTGCGAAACTTAAGATCGGCCTGGCCGGGATAGACCGTGGCATCGCGACCAAGCGGATAAATGTTGAAATAAAAAGAATGATTGCGGCGGGCCAGGATCTCAAGATCGGCCAGGGCCGCGGCATTGTAAAGGGTGGTGCCGATCTGGCAGGTGCCGCCGCCCAGCTCCGGCACCAGCTCGTTGCCCACGATAACATAGGCCTCTTTAAACCCCCGCCCGGCATCGAAGTCCCCGATCTTATCCATTAAAGAAAAAGTTTCACCGGAAAGCAAGATGGTGTTATTGACCCACGAAGCGATGAGCTTGATATTGTGGATGCGGTTGGGAGAATCGTGCTTGCCGTAATAAGTGGTATAGCTCGACAAACGGCGGACGGGGGGCGCCGACCGCAATACGGCCTCGGTGATGCGGGGCTGCATATAATAATCCACGGCGATCTCCAGGTCGGGCTTCCCTAAGGCCAGCGCCGACCGGGCGGAGGCGACGGTCTTGTCCGGATTAAGCAGCCGCCCGGGAGAATCGGGCGTGATATGGTAGGCGCCGGTAAACTCGTTCAGGGTGATCCCGGCCTCGCGCGGGGTGGAGTTTATCTGTCCGGCGAGTTCTTTTAAGATATCAGAAGTGAGATCCTCATCAAGGTCCAGGATAAGCGGGAGCAGGAGCTCTTCTTTTTGCAGGCGTTTTTGCAGCTCCTTGATGTAGTTCTCTTTGTGAGTGAGCGCAAAACCCTGGTCCACCGTTTGATCGGCCACCACAAATATCCCCAATTCCTCGATCGGGAAGGTAAAGGTCTCTTCCCCGATATGGAAAGAAACCGTGGGCTGAAAGATCTGCGAAGCGGGAGTTTTTTGGATAAGATCGATGGCTTCCGGGCGGGTCAGGCCGGATACCGGGAGCCGCCCGATAAAGGAGCCGGGCGGGAAAGCATCCTTGGTCTTGTAGAAATCTACCAATAAAAAGATCAGGGCTGTCACAGCCGAAACTATGGCAGCCCCGATTAGAGCTCGAAGAAAATACTTAAAGAATCTATTCAATAATCTTGCTTACCGCGCCCGCCCCCACGGTGTGGCCGCCTTCGCGGATGGCGAAACGCATGCCTTCTTCCATGGCCACCTCGGTGATGAGCTCGATGGACATTACCACGTTATCGCCGGGCATGACCATTTCCATTTTATCCGGCAGCTTGATCTCGCCGGTGACGTCGGTGGTGCGGATAAAGAACTGCGGTTTGTAACCGGGGAAGAAAGGGGTATGACGACCGCCTTCTTCTTTGGTCAACACATAGACCTGGCCTTCGAACTTCTTATGCGGCTTGATAGAGCCGGGCTTGGCCAGCACCATGCCGCGCTTGAGCTCGTCTTTCTCAATGCCGCGCAGCAAAAGCCCAACGTTGTCGCCCGCCATGCCGTCGTCCAGGGTCTTGCGGAACATCTCAACCCCGGTTACCACCACTTTTTTGTGCGATCCCAACCCCACCAGTTCCACTTCTTCGTTGATGTGGACCTTGCCGCGCTCGATACGGCCGGTCCCTACGGTGCCGCGGCCGGTGATGGAGAAGACATCCTCCACCGGCATCAAGAAGGGCTTGTCCACCGGTCTTTGCGGGTCGGGGATATAAGTATCGAGGGCGTTCATAAGATCAAGAATGGGCTTGGCCGCAGCGGCGTCCCCCGGATTCTCCATGGCCTTTAAGGCCGAGCCGCGGATGATGGGGATCTTATCTCCAGGGAATTCGTACTTCTTGAGCAGATCGCGGGTCTCGACCTCTACCAGGTCGATAAGTTCCGGATCGTCCACCATGTCCACTTTGTTCAAGAAGACCACGATATAAGGGACGTTGACCTGGCGGGCCAGCAAGATGTGTTCGCGGGTCTGGGGCATGGGGCCGTCGGCGGCGGAGACCACCAAAATGGCGCCATCCATCTGCGCGGCGCCGATGATCATGTTCTTGACGTAGTCGGCGTGGCCGGGGCAGTCGATGTGGGCATAGTGGCGCTTGTCGGTCTCATACTCCACGTGGGCGATGGCGATGGTGATGCCGCGGGCCTTTTCCTCGGGTGCGGCGTCGATCTCGTCGAACTTCTTCTCTTTGGCCAATCCCTTGGCCGCCAGCACCTTGGTGATGGCCGAGGTCAGCGTGGTCTTGCCGTGGTCCACGTGACCGATGGTGCCCACGTTCAGGTGGGGCTTTTTCCTCTCGAATTTCTCTCTTGCCATGTTTTTTCCTCCCTTAATTTTTTTGGGGACAAGCGTAATTATAACAATAAGGCCCAAGACCTGTCAACACATAAAAAGCCCGCGACCGGGATCGAACCGGTGACCTCGTCCTTACCAAGGACGTGCTCTACCAACTGAGCTACACGGGCCTTAAGAGATACATTATATCAGACCAGGTCGGATTTTTTAAAGATGGGGTCGAAATTATAGTTTTTTAATGCCGCCGCCGCGCCTTCCTCCCGATCCACCACCGAAATCACCTTAATAACCTTGGCGCCGGCTGTTTCCACCGCCTCGATCGCCTGCAGCGCCGAAGCCCCAGTGGTGGAAACGTCCTCAACTATCACTGCTTTCCAGCCCGGTTCGAGCAATCCTTCGATCTTTTGTTTAGTGCCGTGCTCTTTTTCCTTCTTTCTCACAATGAAACCAGGGATATCGGAAAGAGCAACCACCGCTCCGGTGATGGGATCAGCGCCGAGAGTTAATCCGCCGATCGCGTCCACCTTCAAACCCTTGACCTTATCGAGGATAATTTTTGCAATAAGCCTAGCGCCATTGGGGTGAAGAGTTATCCTGCGGCAGTCGATATAGAAATTGCTTTTTTTACCGGAAGAGAGGATGAAATCGCCGGTTTTAACCGCGCCGACCGCGAAGAGGAGCTGCTTGAGTTCTTCTTTCATTCAATCTAATTTTATCAGATTGACAGCCCATACTCAAGAAATTATAATGGCCGCGAAGTGCGGCGCTTAAGCTTTTTTCTCCTTTTTTTCTGCTTTTTGTCGGGAGCGGGCCATGCCGTTGATTATTATGTTACCAACACCTCCTCTGAATCAACCACCGCGGGGTCGCTGGCCTATGCGGTAGCGCAAATCGCCAGCCCCGGCCCACATAATATCTACTTTAATATTCCCGCCGGCGACGCGGGCTATTTAGTGGCCACATTAGAAGGCACGACCGCGCATTTTTGGAGGATCAAGCTGAATAATGCGAACCTTATTGATCTTCGGTATGAAAGGGTCTTCATCAACGGCAGCTCGCAAACGTCATTTGCGGGCGACGTCAATCCCTTTGGGCCGGAAATTGAGATCAGCGGAGAAGACGCAACTTCCGGGAATTTAATAACTATCTCTGCGGCAAACCGCTGTACCATCGAAGGGCTGGCCATTATAAAAGGGCCCGGCAGCGGAGCGGTCATCAACTCCGGCAACCTTAGCGAGGTCCTCGGCTGTTATATCGGCCTGTTCGCGACCGGCGAGGCCGCGGCCGCAAATTTGGGTTACGGGGTCTATATTAATTCCGGGAACGACAATCTGGTCGGCGGAACCCCCTCTGCGCTAAGAAATGTTATATCCGGCAATTCCAACCACGGCATATACTTACTGACTTCCAGCACCACCACCATCAAAGGCAACTATATCGGCACCAACCGGAACGGGACTTTGGCTGTGGCGAACGCAGGCAGCGGCATCTACATAGACAATTACCCCACCAACACCGTTGATTCAAATTATATTTCCGGCAACACCGGCAACGGGATCGTGATCAACGGTTCGCTTTCCTCGGGGAATACGGTACTAGGCAATTATATTGGTTTGGGCACCACCGAAGCGAACTTGGGGAACAGCGGAGACGGCATCCTCATCCAGGGCGGAGCCAATTCAAATACCATCGGGACCAATAATCGGATCGCCTACAATGGGAGCGACGGCGTGGAGGTTAATGGGGCCGCGACGACAAAAAATCACCTTACCCAAAACTCGACCTACCTAAATACCGCGGAAGGCATCAATCTGGTGAGCGGAGGCAACTCCGGCCTAAGCGTGCCGACGATCGCCACCGCCGAATATTATTCTTATTCCAACCAGACATATATAAACGGGACCGGAGCCGCCGGCCGAACCATCGAGATCTTCAGGTCGGATGGAGCAGGGGAGGGGCGCGCCTATCTGGGGAATACTTTAGCCAATACCTCCGGAGAGTGGGCGGCGTATGTTTCTAATTTAGCGACCGGGGAAGGGGCCACCGCTTCTTCCACAGACGCTAACGGAAACACCTCGGAGTTTGCGGTACAGGTAACTACCGTCAACTCCGGAGCTACCGAGTATCGGCCCGATGGTATGGTCGGCAACCAAAGCAACGGCTCGGATTATATCGGCGAGGGGGTCTTCAATCTCTCCGGGACCAACCAGACCAAAACCCAGGCCCTCTCCGTGGGGCAAACCGCAACCTATTATTTCAAGATAAAAAATGCCGGGAATACGGCGGAGTATATCTCGGTCCTGGGCACCGGGGATTCGACCGGCTGGACGGTCATCTATTATGACGCCACATCCGGCGGGAACGACATTACCTCACAGGTAACCGGCGGCAGCGGTTGGCCGACCTTGGTGAACTCCAGCGAAGCCAAAGAGATCCGGGCGACGGTGCATTCCACCGCCGACACGCCTTCCACCAAAGAGGTTTTCGTGACCTCGGTTTCATCCAACAACACTACCAAAAAAGATGTGGTCGGCGCGACTACTACCGCCTCAAACCCCAGCAATGTGGGCAGTTTTTCGGTTTCGGCCCCATCTACCGGCGAAGCGGACGTGGCCTTTGAGGCTACCATTACCGCGAGGAACGCCGCAGGCGCAGTGACCACCGAAGTCAAGACCGTTTACCTTTCAATTGACGCGGGCACCATTGCCCCGACCTCGCTGGCAGCCTCATATTTCATTGATGACGGCATCTGGACGGGGTCGGTCACCCTGGATCATGCCGGGACCCGCACTTTGACCGTAACGACCGAGGGCTCTTCCGCCACGGGTACGGCCACTATCGTGGTTTCCTGCGCGACCACCGAATACACCAATTCCTCTCTGGGGGTGACCATCTCTGTTCCGGCTGGAGCGGCCAACGAGCAATTGAGCATTTCAGCCGCGGAAGGGACCACGCTTCCGGGCGCGGCGCCTTCGGGATATCGCCAGGCCGGAAAGATCATAGTGATAACTTCCAACGTAACGAACTTCCTTCTGCCGGTGACCGTAACTATGCCGCTTTATCAGCAGGCCCCGGACCCGCAGGCCTACTATTGGGACGGGATCAATTGGAGCCAGAGCGGCATTACCCGGGTCTCATATACGACCAGCTCCATTACCTTTACCACCACGCACCTTTCCACTTTCGTACCTTTCAGCCAGGTAGCTGGAGGCGCGATCTCCTTCGGCCCCAGCCCCTACAATCCCAGTTCGGGGAGCCAGGCGGCTTTCTGGTACTGGCTGGATGCCGACAAGACCACCTCGCTCTATATCTTCGATGCCGCCGGCAACCAGATCTTTCGGGAGACGTACCTGCCGGGGAGCAATGGAGGCCGGGCGGGGGTGAATGTGATCTCGTGGAACGGCCGGAATTCATGGAACGAAGTTTTAGATAATGGAGTTTACCCTTACCGATTAGTGCAGGAGGGCAAAGCGATAGCTAAAGGCAAGCTGATTATTTTTCGTCGGTGACCGCGATCTCTTTTTGGGCTCTTTCCGCCAGGAGGTCTCCCACCGGGATATAGGCCCAGCCGCTGTATTTAAAGGTCATTAGGCCCAGGTTGAACTGGATCTTTACTTTATACCAATTGGCGTCTTCTGAAACATCGAGCATCTTCACATCGATAGGGATCTCATAAACTATCTTTGAGGCGGCATCGGGGGAATCGTAGAGCTTCTTTACTGCATAATCATAGCCTAATGCAGGGGTAATTATTCCCGTCAGAAAGAGAAAAATAGCGATCAAGGCTGCGGCCTTCTTCATGGCTCTCACCTCTACTTATATATCGAGTTTTATGTATGAAAACTTGCAGATTTTGGTCTGGCGTAGTGCGGGGGCGGTAGGGTCGGGCGAAACGTCGGGGGTAGTCTGTTGGGCGGGACGCCGGACGCAGACGCAGAACGATTCGCACGACGCCACCGCCGCCTCACGACAACTAAAACTTGAGAATTTCCTTTACTTTTTTCTTGGCCTCTTCCTCCAGCTGCTTTTTACTTTTATCGACCTCTTCCTTGGCCTTGGTCTCTATTTCAATCTTTTCCGCCTCGATCTTGGCCTTGATCTTTCCTACGCCCACTTCAATCGCCTTCTCAAAACGGGGCGAAGGTTTGGGCTTGGTCAGCGATCCCAGCAGCTCAAAATCCACCGAAGTGAATCCCTGGGCATCCTTGAAGATCGAAAGTTCTTTAGGCAGAGTTCCGGTGGCGGCGGGACTGAACTTTAGGTTCAAGCGGTTGCCGGGCCGGTATTCCATTTTATTAAAATCCAACCCCCCGGTAAAAGCCGCCTGCAGGTCGGTATCTTGTAAGTTCAGGCGTTTAACGTCCAACAATCGGTTCGCCAGGGAAAAATCCACCCGCAATCCGTGCACCAGCAGGTCATGTTTAAGTAAATTAACGTTATATTTTTCCCCTATGCTTTCCAGGGATTTAAGCTTCTTGAGCCGGCCGTCGGAAAGCAGGAGGGTTCCGGAACCGGCCAGGTTGGCAAAAACCTCGGGCATCTCCGCTCCCGCCCCTTTGACCGCCAAATAAGCGTCCAGTTTTCCTTCTATCTTGTTCTTGGCGTCCAGCATGTCCGGGAAGTAAGAATCAATAGCATCGTTGGCAAAGGGGGCGGCGTCAAAACCCTTAAGCTCGACTTGTCCCAGGTTATAAGAAAGCGCCGGCAGGTTAAAGAGACCCTTTACCAGCAGTTTCCCGTTATAGGCAGAGAGGGTCTTGATGTCCAGCCCCAGCTGGCGGTTTTTCAAAGAAATGGAAGTTTTAAGCGTATCGATCTTAAGCCGGCTTAACGTAATGTTGTTCAGGTCCAGGTTCAAAGATCCGGATAAATTGGCGGGAAGCGATGAAAACGCGGCCTTGAGCGATTGCGTAAGCGCCCCATGCACGGGCTTTTTCTTTTCTTCCTTGGCGGGAGCGCCGCCGGCAAAGAAGGCGATAAAAGGATCGATCGCCAACCTTTCACCGCGGAGCGAGGCCTCTAGGGCGGGGCCCTTTTTAAGGTTCGCTAGATCGACCGAGCCCTGGAGGGTTTGGCCGGCGATCCCCAGGGCAAAGCGAGGCACCTTGAAGTAATCCCCGGCTGGGTCGATCAGCAGATTAGCCGAAAGTGATAAGGCGACTTCTTTATCCTGATAAGAACCAACGGCCGCGAACTTCAGGTCAATGGGCTTGATCAGCGCCAGGGTGATGCCCGACACCGTTAAGTTCACATCCCTAAGCTTGCTGCGGGAAGCGGTGGAATAATCGTAATAGGTCAGCTTCCCTTTGGTTATGGAGAAGGTATTGATTATCAGATCGATCTGGGATCGTTTATCGGCTTTCGTCGTTCGTGTTTCGGATTTCGACGCGAGCATATCGCTGAAATTGAAATCTCCTTTGCGCGACTTTTCGATCAGGATCTGGGGCTTGACCAAATTGATCTCGGGGATTATCACCTTGCCGGAAAAAAGCGGCCAGAAGAGATACTTTAACTCCACTGCGTCGGCAGAAATCAAAGGCGCATCGTCAAAGCCCTTGCGGTTGGCGACGGTCAACCCGGTGAGCCGGATGCCGCTGAAAATATTAAAGGAAACACCTTTGACCTGGACCTCATGATGGAGCTGGTCGGAGAGTTGTTTGGTGGCGTAATCTTTTATGGCGTTGAGCGGCAGGAAAAAATAGAGAAGGACCGAAGCGATAATAATGATCCCTAACAGACCGCCGACCACCAGACCGATCCACTTGAGGATATTTTTCATGGCAACCACCTCAAGCGGGATTATAGCACAGAACTTTTTCGGCGGAAGGTTTCGAGGTGGACCAAAAGTACCGAGAGGTCGGCGGGCGAGACCCCGGCGATGCGGGAGGCCTGGCCCAGGGAGAGGGGGCGAAGGCGGGCGAGCTTTTGCGCGGATTCGGCGGAGAGGCCGCGCAATTGTTTGTAATCCACCCATTCGGGGATCCGGCGGTCTTCCAAGGTTTTAAAGCGCTCGACCTGCTGGAGCTGGCGCTTGATATAGCCCTCGTATTTGTCCGAGATCGCGATCTGTTCGGCGACTTCGGGCGAAATAGGTTCGCGGGCTTCAACCGCAGCTTTCTTCTTTAAAAAAGCGTTGTAGCGTTCTGCGGATATCAACCCGATCCGATATCCCTTCTCCGTCAACCTTAAGTCCGCATTGTCCTGCCGCAAAAGCAGGCGGTATTCGGAGCGGGAAGTGAGCATGCGATAGGGCTCATCGATCTCTTTGGTGATCAGGTCATCGATCAGGGTCCCGATGTAGGAATCGTCCCGGCGTAAAAGCAAAGGTTCCAGCCCCTTGACCTTAAGCGCGGCGTTGATCCCGGCGACCATTCCCTGGGCCGCCGCTTCCTCATAACCCGAAGTCCCGTTGATCTGTCCCGCGCAGAAAAGCCCGTCAATTTCCTTGCACTCTAAATTGTATTTTAGCTGGGACGAAGGCACATAATCGTATTCTACGGCATATCCCGGACGGATCATTTCTACCTTTTCCAATCCCGGCATGGTCCTTAAAAATGCCAGCTGGACATCTTCCGGCAGGGAAGTGGACAGACCCTGGGCATACATTTCGTTGGTATCCCGCCCACAAGGTTCGATAAAGCATTGATGGCTGTCTTTTTCCGGGAACCGTACCACCTTGTCCTCGATAGAAGGGCAGTAGCGCGGGCCAACTCCCTGGATCTTTCCCGTAAAAAGCGGGGAACGATCCAAGTTAGCCCGGATGATCTCATGGGTTCTTTTATTTGTCCAAGTCAGGTGACAGGGGATTTGAGGCAATCCGGCTAACCGGTTATCCGGATAACCGGATAACCCATACTGCGCATATTCCCAGATGAAAGAGAACAGCTTAGGCGGCTCGTCGCCGGGCTGTTCGATCATCTTGGAAAAATCGATCGAACGTTTATTCAGGCGAGCCGGAGTACCGGTCTTTAATCTACCCAAAGTTAATCCGAGCTGTTTTAGCGATCCGGAAAGTCCTTTGGCCGGGAGCTCGCCCATTCTACCGGCTTCCATATGGTTTAGCCCCACGTGGATCAGGCCGTTGAGGAAAGTTCCGGTGGTTATTACTATGGTTTTCCCTTGATAAATAACCCCGAGGCTGGTTTTAACGGCCGAAGGAAGCACTTCGTCCACCACGGCCTGCTTAAGATCAAGATTGGGCTGCTCTTCGACGACTTTTTTCATCACGCGATGGTATTGTTTGCGGTCGGATTGGGCGCGCAGGGCGTGAACGGCGGGACCCTTGGCGGAATTAAGGGTCTTCATTTGCAGAAAGGTCATATCGGTCGAGATGCCGATCTGCCCGCCCAAGGCATCCACCTCTCTCACCAATTGGGATTTGGCCGGGCCGCCCACGGCGGGATTGCACGACATAAAAGCCAGGGTGTCCACGTTCATGGTCAAGAGGAGGGTTTGGCAACCCAGGCGGGCCGCCGCCAGCGCCGCTTCGATGCCGGCATGTCCGGCGCCGATGACGATCACATCATAGATCTTTTCGTGGAAAGCTGGGGCCATTAAAGTTAGCCCCGGATGTCGCGGATGACGAAAACGATGCCCAGTGTGGCGCCCAGGGCGTCGCACACTTTATTGGCGTTGATCAGGCAGGGGATCATTTCGCCGCGGGGATCGATAAGATCGGCGGGATAACGCTCGATCTCCACCCCCTTCTTCACCACTTCGTCATAAAGCTTATCGTACTTTGCGCGGTCCTTAAAAAGCTCGCAGGCCAGCTTGCCTACGATCGCATCGGGGGCGGCATGGAAGAATTTCTTAGCGAGATCGTTCAGCAAGATCACCTGGCCGTCCAGGTCTGTCACCAACAGGGAGTCCGGCATGGTCTCGATTATGACATCCGCTGCCAGAGCGGGGGAAATGGCGAACAGGGCATAGCGGCGCATGGCTAAAAAGATAAAAAAGATCATGATCGCCAGGGCAAAGATACAAGTCGGCGGGAAGGCCCTAACGCCCATAAGCAAGGGGGCGGCCTCGTCGGTAATGAGCGCGACCAGCGCCGGTAGGGCGGAGCCGATGGCAATGAGCCGCGCCTGCGAGCGCACCGAGGCCTGCGGCGAGGAGAAGGATTTGCCGATCAGCAGCATCACTCCCCAATACACATATACGAAAGTGTTCAGGGCGAAAAGCCAATAAAGCGGCGCCGGCTGGCTGGCAATGCCGTAATGAAAGATCTCGTAACGCAGGTACATGGAATTGGTGAATAAAAAGGCCAACGTCAAGAGAGAAGCCGGCAGGTAAAGTATAAACAGCCCGAACCGACTCTCCAGGAACTCATCTTTTTTAGCGAACAGCAGGCAGAAATGGGCGAACATGGGAAAGAGAAAAGCCCAGAACGAAGCGCTTAAACGATTGATGTTCTGCGCCAGCTCCAGGGTAAAGGCGATGCGCATGGAATATTCCAGAATGCTGGCCAAGAAACCGACCAGCGCGAACCGGGCAAAAAAGCGGGCCACCCGGTTCTCGTAGTGCCGGGTGAACATGAAAAACGCGAAAAGCAGGGCCAAGAGCGAGGCCAACAGCTCAAAATAGGGATAAAACAACAGCATGCGCATATCATATAATAAATTGAATAATCAAGCAACCAATGTTATAATTTTCTTACCTTATGCCAAAGGCCAAATACCAGCGCATTCTCCTCAAGCTTTCCGGTGAAATTTTCGGCGGCAAACAGAAATACGGGCTGGATCCCGAGATCATCGACAACCTTGCCCAGGAGATAAAAAAAGTGAAACAGCTGGGCGTGCAGATCGCGGTGGTGATCGGCGGAGGCAATATTTTCCGCGGATTATCCGGATCTTCCGCCGGCATGGACCGCGCCACGGGAGATTACATGGGCATGCTGGCCACGGTCATCAACGCCCTGGCCCTGCAGGACTCGTTGGAGCGGGCCGGCATCCAGGCCCGGGTGCAAACCGCCATCGAAATGAAGGCCATTGCCGAATCCTTTATCCGGCGGCGCGCCCTGCGCCATATGGAAAAGGGAAGGATCGTGATCCTGGCCGCCGGCACCGGCAACCCATACTTCTCTACGGATACTACGGCGGCCCTGCGTGCGGCCGAGCTTGACGCCCAGGTGATAATCAAGGCCACCAAAGTGGACGGGGTGTACGACCGCGATCCGCTAAAGCATCCCCAGGCCAAAAAATTCAAAAAATTGTCTTATATGGAAGTCTTGAGCCGGCGGTTGAAGGTGATGGATTCCACCGCGGCCTCCTTATGCATGGACAACGACCTGCCCATCATTGTTTTGAACCTGTTGAAATCCGGCAATATCAAAAAAGCCGTCCAGGGGAACAATCCCGGGACGCTGATCACATCTTAGGAGGTAAAAATGAGCGACGCAGTTAAGGATGCCGAAGCTAAAATGAACAAGGCGCTGGAAGCGCTGAAGAAAAGCCTGGCGAGCGTGCGCACCGGCCGGGCCTCGCCCACGCTGGTCGACCATCTGATAGTGGAGTATTACGGCGCGCCCACCCCCCTGCAGCAGCTGGCCGGCATTTCGGTTCCCGAATCGCGCACCATCAAGATCACCCCATATGACAAATCCGCCGCGGGGGAGATCGAAAAAGCCATCTTAAAATCCAATCTGGGGGTCACCCCCAAAATGGATGCCGGTGTGGTGATCCTCAATCTGCCGCCCTTGACCGAAGAGCGGCGCAAAGAATTGGTTAAAATGATAAAAAAAGACGCCGAGGAATCCAAGGTCTCCCTGCGTAACGTGCGCCGGGAAGCCATGGACCTGCTTAAGGCCGCCAAAGATAAAAAGGAGCTTTCCGAAGACCTGCACAAGATAAGGGAAGAAGAACTGGAGAAGCTCACCACCCACAAGATCCAGGAGATCGATAAACAGATCATCGCCAAAGAAAAAGAGATCATGGAGGTTTAGCCTCTGCAAGTCCCACAACACATAGCGATCATCATGGACGGCAACGGCCGCTGGGCCAAAAAAAAGGGATTGCCGCGCATTGCCGGCCATAAGGTCGGCGCCGACTCACTCAAAGAAGCCGTCAAGACCTGCGCCGAAGCCGGCGTAAAGCATCTCACCGTCTACGCTTTTTCCACCGAGAACTGGAAGCGGCCCAAAGAAGAGGTGGGGTTCTTAATGACGCTTTTTTCCCAAACCTTGGACCGCGAAGTGGCGGAACTCGAGAAAAACAACGTGCGCCTGCGGTTCCTCGGCCGCCTGCAGGATTTCTCCCCCGAGCTTCAAAAAAAAATGAAGGCAGCCATGGAAAGATTGTCCAAGAACACCGGATTGAATTTAAATGTCATGGTCAGTTACGGCGGGAGGGCGGAGATCGTGGACGCTATTTTGGAAATGAGGAAGGACGAAGTCCCAAATGACGAGATTAATGAAGAAACGGTCGGCAAGTACTTATATACCAAAGATGTTCCGGACCCGGACTTGCTGATAAGGACGGCCTCCGAAATGCGGGTTTCCAATTTTCTCCTCTGGCAGATCGCCTACGCCGAGATCTATGTGACCGAGGTGCTCTGGCCGGATTTCAGGAAGAAAGAGCTTTTGGCGGCGATCGTTGATTACAGCAAACGGGAAAGGCGTTTCGGCAAGACCTCGGAGCAGATCAAATGATCGCTCGCGGCTTAACGATCTTGGTCGCGGCCCCGCTCATCTGGGCCTGCACTTATTTCGGCGGAGTGCCCTTTTTAATATTGGTACTGGGGCTGGCGCTTTTTTCGGTGAACGAATTCTATTCCATGATGCTGAAAAAAGGGTTTTTCCCGGCCTATTGGGTGGGCAACTTCTTCACCATATTTTTTATCGGCTTTGCCGCTTACTCCCTTAAGCAAAATTGGGAGCCGGCGCATTCGGCCATCTTTACTTTTGCCGCCATGGTCTCCCTGCTTTCGGGGATATTTCTCAAGAGGGAGAAAGACACCATAGTGGATGTGGCCATCACCCAGCTGGGGATGATCTATACGGGGTGGTTCTTCAGTTATTTTCTTTTTATCCGCAATCTTACCGAGCACGGCGGCTACCTTTTCTTTTTGATCTTGACCGTGTGGGCCAATGATATCGTGGCTTACCTGGTCGGTAAAAAATTCGGCCGCCACAAACTGGCCCCCTCCATCTCGCCCAAAAAATCCTGGGAAGGGGCGATCGCGGGATTCTTGACCTGTATCGCGGCGGCTGAAATATTTTCCGGCATCGCGCTTATCAACGGGACCCACGCCTTGACGCTGGGCATCTTGATCGGGATCGTGGCCCAGTTCTCCGACCTGGTCGAATCGCTCATCAAGCGCGAAGCGGGGGTCAAAGATTCCGGCGCGGCCATACCGGGGCACGGCGGGGTGCTGGACCGGATGGATTCTTTTGTCCTCACTGCTCCCTTGTTGTATTATTACGTTGTATGGTTTATCAAGTAATCAAAGCCGCGCTAAAAGAAGATATTGGGCGAGGGGACATAACTTCTCAAGCCCTAATCCCAAAGGGGCAAAAGGCCAAAGCCAGGGTAATTGTAAAAGAAGCGGGAGTGATCGCCGGGCTTTCGGTCGCCCGCGAGGTTTTTCGAGCGCTGGACAAATCCCTTCACTTTTCTCCGAAAATTAAGGATGGGAAAAAAGCGAAGAAAGGGACGAGCATCGCGGAGATTTCCGGCAATACCCGGTCAATTTTGGCCGGCGAACGAGTAGCACTTAACTTCCTCCAGCACTTATCGGGGATTGCCACCCTGACGCGAAAATTCTTGTCGCGGGTCAAGGGTCGCGGGTCACGGGTCAAGATCTTAGATACCAGAAAAACCACTCCCGGACTTAGGGCTCTAGAGAAGTATGCGGTCAAAGCCGGCGGCGGGCATAATCATCGGATGGGCTTGTATGACGCCGTCTTGATAAAAGATAACCACATCAAATTGGCGGGAGGAATTGAAAGGGCTATCAAGTCAGCCAGGGCAGCAAGGGCAGGAAGGGCGATTGAGATAGAGGCTAAAACGATCGGAGAAGTGAAAAAGGCAATCAAGGAAGGGGCGGATCGCATTCTATTGGACAATATGAGCATTAAGACCCTGCGGCAGTCAGTCCAGCTCTGCCGGAAGGCCGGCATCAAGACCGAGGCCTCGGGAGGCGTAAATCTCCAAAATGTCCGCGCTATTGCTAAAACCGGCGTCGATTTCATCTCCGTCGGCGCCTTGACCCACTCCGCCCCGGCCCTCGACATCAGCTTAAAGATCATATAGCCCAAACTGAAATTCCACCCCAAATCTGACGATATATATGTAGGAGAAATGAATGCCATGAGCATCGGAGAAATAGCAAGCCGTCGAGCTCCCGTCAGCCACACCAGGTCGTGGTCGCTGCTGACATCCAAAACGCGCAACCTCCTCCCGCAGAACCCGGCCAGCCACAGTATACCTCGAGTCGATGAAAGGGCGCAGACCCATCTGTTGGAAAAAGTGAACGAACCCCACTTCCCCTTCCTGATGAGAGGAGATACTTTCGGCGATTTTATGATCGAAAGGAAATTGGGGCAGGGTGGGTACGGCGCGGTTTACCTGGCTCACAGTGCCAACTTAGGCACCGTGGCGCTCAAGATCAGCAGCGTAGATATGACCGCCGAGGCCTTTGCCCATGCCATCGCCTCCGGCCGGGCATACCTGGGCTTGGTGGAATCGCTTGAAAGCGGGACGCAGCAAGACCCCACTCACGAAGTTTATCATTATCTCGCGATAAAATATGTTGCCGGACCAACGCTCGAGCTGTTGGCCTCTCGCGGACCTCTGCCGGCCAAAAGAGCCGCCAAGATCGTAGAGCGGGTCGCCCGGGCCGCGGGCGAGATGCATAGTGCGGGGCTGGTACACTCCGATATCAAGCCGTCCAATGTGGTGATGAAGAGCCGGGATAAGATCGCCCTGCTCGATTATGGTCTGGCCAAGCGCTGGCCCGTTCCGGAACCGGTTGACGGGATAGTAAGAGGGACTCCCAGCTATATGGCCCCGGAACAATTGCTGGCGGAAAGCTTCGGTCCCGCGGCGGATGTGTTTTCAATGGGGGTAATGCTCTGGGAACTGTTGACCGGCCAGCGAGCCAAGGGTAACCGCAGGTACCAGGTCGCTAATTTGGGGAAAGAATATCGTACCCTGCCGCCGTTGCCCTCCCACCTGCCGCCCAGATATCAAGAGATCATCGACAAGGCTACCGCGCTTTGCCCCGAAAACCGCTACGCTGATGGCCATGACCTGGCCCGGGCCCTCGCCGAAGCATAAATCGCCTGAAATTTATCTCTCCCTCTTCGGATATAGACCCGGAGGGGAATTATGCCGGAAACAGCCGTAAAAGTTGTAGCAAATTGTTACACCGCGGGGAAGATCCCTTCCCGCCTGGGTCGTTACTCCCTCACCGCACAAAGAAAATCCTTTATCCCTCTTAAATATGGAATGGTCAGAAAGACCGACATCCCCGGCCTGGCTTCTCCCCGGGGAGCAGAAAATATTCGTTTGCCAAGCTCGGACCTCTTGCAAAAATGGGCCGATGCGGGCGAGCCCTCTCCGGTCGTGATCTTAACCACACAATTGCCCAGGTTAGTATTGGGGCCCTTCATTATGGCCGGAGAGAAATTTATCAGCGACCTTTATAGATTCTGCAAGTGGGCTATATTTTCACCGCATATCAGTTCGGAGGGTAAATGGCAGGACGGATTCGTGGTCCAGGGGGACGAGGCCAGTTTGGGCCGTCTCGAGGAAGACTTTTTCGGAGAAAACTTCACCCAACTGCCGCTGGCCAAAACCATGTTCCTCAATTTGCGGGACGCCGCGGGAGGTATGATCGGCGCGACGGATTTCAGCTGGGCTATGGCGCGGCTGCTGGGCGAGATGATGGTCAATCCCCTGCTCATCGCGCGAGGATTAGCGGCGGAGGCTATGGGCGAAGACGCCCGCAAGGTTTTTGCCGCCAGATATCAAATGGGCTTTGTCCGGAGCCTGGCGGACCGATTAGAGGCAGATTACGGGGATAGCTTCCGCCAAAGCAGCGATAAGATAATGTTCGATAATAAACTACGATTCCTGAAAATCCAAACCCAAGCTCCGCTTCCCGAACCCGAAGCCCAGATCATTGAACAACTGCCGGCCGCCTGACAAAGCTGAAATCCCGCCCCAAATCTCACGATATATATGTAGGAGACCAAGAGCAACAATGAGTGCCATAGGCATAAGACGTGTCCGAAACTTTACCTTTGAACATCCGGTGGGAGAAGGCGGGACCGCCAAGGTGTATCTTGAAAAAGGCCGCTTTGGCCGCCCGATCGCCGTAAAAATCAGCACTATTGTCGATCCTCGTCGAAGACCTCGCAGTAGGTTCTATATCGAAAATGAAAGCCGGGTTTTGGCCGGCTTAAGCCGCCATCCAAATATCATTCGTTTTGAAGGCACCGCCCGAACCGAAATGGGTCCCGGCGTGGCGCTCCAATATTTGGAGGGAGAAGACCTGCATGATTATATCTTCCGCAAGCGGGGCCTTCCCTATCGTTCGGCGCTCTTGCTTTTTAAAGGATTGGCCTCGGCCGTGGCGCACATCCATGAACAGGGGATAGTGCACGCCGATCTCAAGCCGGGTAACATCCGGGCAACTAAAGAGGGCCTGATATTGCTGGATTTTGCTTTTGCGCGGCCGAAAGGAAAACGGCTGCCGGTTGAAGTAGCCGACCCGGAGAACCCTCTGCTGATAGGAACGCCGAGCTATTTATCGCCCAGGCGAATAATTTATCGTTGTGCCCCCGTTAACGAAGACGACTGGTTGGCCCTAGGCTTGATCCTCTACGAAATGCTGTCCGGTAAAAAAGCGATCGATTTCGATAAGGGGTTTCCCGCGGCCCAGGACATTTATAAGACATATCAAGAGCTGCATAGGAATATCAATTTACTGCCGATACCAAAGCCCGGGAAAGACCTGATCAAAAAACTGATCGGCCTTTCTAAATTGGGGACTTATCTTTCTGACGCGGAGATATTGAAGGATATCGATCAAG
Organism: Candidatus Saganbacteria bacterium; assembly: GCA_016223205.1. Taxonomy (GTDB): domain Bacteria; phylum Margulisbacteria; class WOR-1; order XYC2-FULL-46-14; family WPAF01; genus JACRPM01. The sequence continues at coordinate 22,222 of JACRPM010000003.1, read as the reverse complement.
CGCTCGGCAACCTCCAAGTCGCCTGAAATTTTCCCTTACCGTTCCGGATATAATCCCGGAGGACCTAATGCCGGGAGCATCCATTATCGCCGAACCCTTTTGTATTTTTGGCCGCCGCGTGCGCGGTCAGCTGGGCCCTTATTCTTTTACCCCTGAAAAAAATAGAAGCGTCCCGCTTAAAGTTGCCATGATGCGGAACGCCGAAATGGGGCCGAACTCGGCATCTACCCTAAGAGTCGAAAATGTCCGCCTGGATGATCTGCAACAGATCGCTCATTGGGCGATGCAAGATGAACCCGGTCCAGTCATGGTGCTGGCTTCACAGGTGCCGATACAGGTGATCTCTCCTCTTATGATGGCCGGACAAAAATATGTGGACGACCTGGCGCATTATTCCCAAATGATGGTCTTTGCCCCGTATTTAGAAGAGAATGGCCGGCCGCTGTCCGCTTTTCGGACAACAGAGGAAGGCCTTAAACCCGAAGAAATAAGGCAATGGAAGGGCCTTGGTTGCGACCCTTCGAGAGCTATGTTCTTCGGTCTTTTTGATCCACAAGGGCAGCCGTTTTCTTCCACAGATATCGGGCTATGGGGGATGGGATGTCTTTTAGGAAGCCTGGTGATGGATGCCCGACTTATCGCTCGGGGGATCCCCCGTGGGAGGATAAGCGAGAACGCCGGCTTTGTTTTTACCCGTAAATATCACAGTGAAATAGTTGGGGGGGTAGATGATCATTTACGGCAAAGACACGGAGTTGCATATGCTCAAAGCTCGGAAAGCGCCATGTTGCGGAAGTTCGTTGCCGAAAGCGGGATCGAGATCTCTCAATACGAACGCTTCCTGACTCCCGCCGAAGCGGTAATCCTCGCCTCTTTGTAGTATAATTGGGGTCTCCGTGACGCAAGTATATAAATTAAAGCCCACCTTTGCCCAGGGTGAGAGAAAGTTTCTCATCGACTACGAAAAGGAGCTTAACGAAGAGCAGCTGCCCATCGTTAAGGCCTCCGGCGGGCCTATGCTGGTGATAGCCGGGGCGGGCTCGGGTAAGACCCGCGCCGTAACTTACCGGGTGGCCTATTTGGTGGAGTCCGGCATTCCGCTCGAAAACCTTCTTTTAGTCACCTTCACCAACAAGGCCGCCCGGGAGATGACCCATAGGGTGGAGGGCTTGCTGCGGCGCGATATCCTGGGCCTGTGGGCGGGCACCTTCCATCACATCGGCAACCTCATCTTGAGAAAACACGCCAAGAAACTGGGCTACGAGAAAAATTTCACCATCCTGGACCGGGGAGATTCCAAGGACCTGCTGGATCGCTCGGTGAAGGAAGCCGGCATCCCTACTAAAGAACGAAAATTTCCCAAAGGCGAGGTCCTGCAAGATGTTTTAAGCTACATGTGCAATTCCCAGAAGAACCTGCCCCAGGTGATCGAGGCCAAATACCCGCATCTTTTTGAGTTGCAGGGCGAAATGAACAAGGTGTTTAACGTTTACGAGGCGACCAAACTAAAACAGAACCTAATGGATTTCGACGATCTTTTGACCAATTGGCTTAAACTATTACTGGAGCATGATGAGGTCCGCGAAGAATTGAGCCGCCGCTTCCTCCATATTTTAGTCGACGAATACCAGGATACCAACTTGGTACAAGCGCAGATCATCGATCTGTTGGCGTCCGAACACCGCAACCTCATGGTGGTGGGGGACGATTCCCAATCCATCTACTCTTTCCGCGCGGCGGAATTCCGCAATATCATCGATTTTCCCAAGCGCTATCCCGAGTGCCAGGTATTTAAGATCGAGACCAACCATCGTTCCACCCCGGAGATATTGGACCTGGCCAACGATTCGATCAGCAACGCCGCCGAGCGGTTCGAAAAAAACCTCAAGGCGGTGCGCAAGCCCGGCCGCCCGCCGGCGGTGGCCTCGTTCCGCGACGTCTACCAGCAGGCGGCTTTTGTGGCGCAGAGGATGCTGGAGCTTTCCGACGAGGGGATGTCGCTCAACGACATGGCGGTGCTGTACCGCTCGCATTACCATTGCCTGGAATTGCAGATGGAGCTCACCAAACGGGGCATCCCTTTTGAGGTCCGCTCGGGCCTGCGATTATGGGAAGAAGCCCACATCAAGGACGTGATGTCCTATTTAAAGATCTTTCAAAATCCCTACGATGGGCTTTCCTGGCTTAGGATCTTCAAGCTCCTCCCTGCGATCGGGGCCAAGACCGCCGACAAACTCTGGCAAAAGCTGCAGAACTCTTCCGAACCATTGGAACTGATAATCGGCAAAGCTATTGCCGAAGAGATCTCCAAATCCGGACGGGAGGGCTTTGAAAGGTTCCAGTGCCTGCTCAAGGTGCTCAAGGGGCAAAGCGAAAGCCCCTCCACCATGATCGAAACCATCCTGGACCACGGCTACGGCGATTACCTGCGCATGAGCTATGCCAATTACCAGGCCCGCATGGAGGAATTGCAGGAATTGAGCAACTTTGCCCTGGAATATCACAGCCTGGAGAAATTTTTGTCTTCCCTGGCCCTGGCGGGAGGCACCGCCGCCGAGGAGATCGTGGGGGCGGGGGAGGGGGAAAAAGAATCCGTGGTCCTGACCACCGTGCACCAGGCCAAGGGGCTGGAGTGGAAGGTGGTCTTTGTGGTTTGGCTGGCGGACGGCCGGTTCCCATCCTATCTTTCCTTCGGGAACCAAACCGATCTCGAAGAAGAGCGTCGCCTCTTCTACGTGGCGGTGACCCGCAGCAAAGACCTTTTGTATTTGACCTATCCGATAATCTATCAATCCCGCGAGGGCTCCATCGTGCTCAAGGCCTCGCGCTTTCTCTCCGAGATCGCGGACCACCGCTATGAAAAATGGCTGATCGAGGAGGACGAATGGGATTCTCACTAGGGATCGTGGGACTGCCCAACGTGGGCAAGTCCACGCTTTTTAATTGTTTGAGCAAGGCCCGGGCCGAATGCGCCAACTATCCATTTTGCACCATCGATCCCAATGTGGGGGTGGTGGAAGTGCCGGATAAGCGGCTTAAGGTCTACACCGATATTTTTTCCTCGAAGAAAACCGTCCCCACCGTAATCGAATTCTATGATATCGCCGGCCTGGTCAAGGGGGCTTCTCAAGGCGAGGGCTTGGGCAACCAGTTCCTCTCCCATATCCGCGAGGTGGACGCCATCGCTCACGTGGTGCGTTGTTTCCCCGATCCCAACATCGTGCACGTTTCGGGCACGATCGATCCCAAACGCGACATCGAAATAATTAATTTAGAACTTATCCTCGCCGATCTCCAGGTCATCGAAAAACGCCACGCTTTTAAAAAGAGCTCGGCCAAGACCGGGGATAAAAAATTGCTGGAAGAAGTGGATTTCCTTTCCCGGCTCAAAGCCCACCTCGAAGCGGGAAACCCGGCCCGCCGCCTCCCCTTTGCCGAGAAGGAAAAAGAAATGCTCAAGGAGGTCCAGCTTTTAACCGTCAAACCCCAACTGTATGTGGCCAATGTGGATGAATCGGGCAACCGGGAAACGGTGAAGCAGGTCGAAGCGATCGCGGCGGAAGAGGGCGTCCCGGTAGTGGCCATCTCCGCCAAGCTTGAAGCCGAGGTGCAGGAGCTTTCCGAAGAAGAAGCCCGGGAGTACATGCGGGAGATCGGCCTCGAGAAGTCCGGGCTGGCCGACATGATACGCGGCGGCTACGGGCTTTTGGACCTGATCACTTTCTTTACCGCCGGAGAAAAAGAGACCCGCGCCTGGACCATAAAACGCGGCACTTTGGCGCCGCAAGCGGCCGGCTGCATCCATTCGGATTTTGAAAGGGGCTTTATTGCCGCGGAAGTCATCCATTATGCCGACCTCGAAGCGACCCGTTCTTATCAAGCGGCCAAAGAAAAGGGCATGGTCAGGACCGAAGGGAAAAATTACCTGGTCCAAGATGGCGATTGGATGTTGTTCAGGTTTAATGTATAATGCGGAACGCATCCCGCCTTTTGCGGGATAAAGGGGGGAAATAAATGACCAGATTTGTAGTGTGGGGCGCGGTGATCGGGGTAATCCTGGCTGCGGTACTTTTCATCTTGAACATCTTGAACCAAAACAATGCACCGTTAGCGGCAGTGATCTTGGCGGTCATAGGGGCCGTTTTAGGCCTGATCGCCAACAAGATGACCTCCAAGTAATAATGAAGCGCGGGATCGTTTTTCTGGCGCTTAGCGCCGGGCTGGTCGGTTGTGCCTTGGCGCAAACCGCATTACTTAAGCTTTCCTCGGGTCCCTTTACCAAACAAGTTATCAAGAACAGCGCCGTCATAGTCTGGTATACCACGGAAAAATCCTCTTCCACCGTACTCTGGGGTAAAAGCGAAAGTTATGGAATGAAGACCGAAGGATCCTTCGCCAGCACCCACAAGGTAACGCTCACCAATTTATCCGGCGGCACCACCTATCACTATCGGGTAGTATCAAAGAATGAGGCCGAAGAGGTCCGCTCGGAAGACCAATCCTTCACCACGCCCGCGGCGGATCTTAGCGTGCGCGCCGCCAATTTCCCGGCCAGTTTGACGGTGGGCGCCAACTATGTGGTGCGGGTTTCGACCTATCTGGGAGCCCAGCCCCTGGATAAGCCGTATTTCATCAATATCTACCGCGCCGCCTGGAGCGCAGAAGGCGTGCTCCTCAAGCAGGATGTTTTGGTCGGGTCCCTTAAGGTTTGGCCGCACAATCCTAATTCCTATCGCACGGTCGACGTGCCGATCAATATCCCGGTTTTAAAGACCGGCCACCGGGGCCTGCAGGAGGCCTTTGCCCGGCGCAATGTTTTTACCGTCAAGGCCGAAGCCGATGAACCGGAAGAAAACGTTTCCAATAACCAGCTAACCCGCGAAGTCCCCGTAACGCATTGATGTCGGCCCCCTTTTATGCTATAATGACCAAGTTATGACCGATTACGAAGCTATAATAGTGTTGACCCCGGCGCTGGGAGACGACAAGATCGATGCCCTGTTGTCCCGTTTTGAGAAAAAGATCAAAGACGGCGGCGGCGAACTCGGTTCAATAGAAAAATGGGGCAGGAAAAGGCTCAATTTTATTTTCCAGAAGCATAAAAACCTGAAAGAGGGCTTTTTTGTTCTCCTCAACTTTAAAGGGGTTGGAAGCACCGTTACTTCGCTGCGGGACGCCTTTCGGGTGCAGGAAGAAGTGGTGCGCCACCAGATCGCCCGCGCCACCGCACGCGAGAGCGCCCCGGCGCCGGCCGAAGTGGTCTTCCCCGCCGACATCAAACCGGTCGAGGAAAGTAGTGGCGGGGCTCAATAAAATAATCTTGGTGGGGACCGTGCTCAACGATGCCGAAACGCATTTCGCGGTGGAGGGCACCGCCCGCGCGAATTTCAAGCTGGGAGTTAAGACCTTTTCCTCCGGCGCCGCATCCTTGATGAACGTGGATATCGTGGTTTGGGGAAAATTGGCCGAATCCTGCGCCAAACTGCTCAAAGCGGGCAGAATGGTTTTAGTGGAAGGCGCGCTCCGCATCCGCAGTTTTGAAGACCAATCCGGGAGCCGCAAGTGGGCGACCGAGGTGTCCGCCGGCAGCCTGCAGCTATTGGACCAAAAAGCGACTGCGGCGCCGCAAGCTACGGCCGTGGCCGCAGCCGAAGAAGAGGTTCCCGACCTGCCGGAGGGGGACCTGCCTTTTTAACATGTACAACAAGGTCTTTTTGATCGGCAACCTGACCCGCGATCCCGAACTGCGCTACACGCCGGCCGGGATCCCGGTGGCCCGTTTCACGGTGGCGGTCAATCGGATCAAGAAAGATGAAGTAGATTTTATCCCGGTGGTCGCCTGGCGGCGGCTGGCCGAGATCTGTGGTGAGTTCCTGAAAAAAGGCCGTCCCGTGGCCATCGAAGGGCGCCTCCAGATACGCGCCTACAAGAATAAGGCCGGTGCGGAGGCCACCTCCACCGAAGTGGTGGCGGACGGCATGCAGATGCTGGGATCCAAGCCCCCCGCCTCCGGCGGGGCCCCAGCGGTTGAGAACAAGACAAAAGAAGAGGATATTCCTTTCTAGGAGGAGCATAAATGGAAACGCCGGTTAAATCCAAGTTCAAGAAAAGAAAAAAGAAGGTCTGCGTCTTCTGCGTCGACAAGAACAAGCTGGATTACAAGGACGTAGGGCTGGTCAAGCGCTTTATCTCCGACCGCGCCAAGATCTTGCCGCGCAGAATGTCCGGCTGCTGCGCCCTGCACCAGCGCATGGTGGCCACACAGATCAAACGCGCCCGGGAGATCGGGCTGATCCCCTTCTCATTGGATTAATATCATGAAAGTTATATTATTAGCCGAAGATAAAGTGGCCGAAGTGGCGGAGGGCTACGCGCGCAATTACCTCTTGCCGAAAAAACTGGCAGTGCCGGCCACGCCCAACGCTCTGGTGCAAATGGAAAAGCGCGCCGAAAAGAACCGGGCCCGACATGAAGCGGACCGGCAATCCGCCGTAGCGCTCAAAGAGCAGATCGACCAGCAGACTTTGACCATCTTGGCGGACGCCAGCGAAGAAGGCAAGCTTTTCGGCTCCGTCACCACCCTGGAGGTGGCCGCCGCCCTCAAGGACCAGTTGGGGATCGAGATCGACAAGAAAAAGATCAACCTCAACGAACACATCAAGACCGTGGGCGAGCACTCCGCCACCATCAAGGTACATTCGGACCTCAACGCCCACCTTAAGATCCTCGTCGCGAAAAAATGATATTTCCGGACCTTCCCGGAGTTTATCTTTTTAAAGATAAAAACGGAAAGGTGATCTACGTCGGCAAGGCCAAGTCCCTGCGCCGAAGAGTGGCCTCGTACTTTAAGACCCCGGTGGATTCCCCCAAGACCGCGGCACTTTTGGAGCATTACCAGCGAATCGACTTCATCATCGCCAAGACCGAATTGGAAGCCCTTTTGCTCGAAAGCCGTCTCATTAAAAAATACCTGCCGCGTTATAACATCCAGTGGCGGGACGATAAACAATACCCCTATATAAAACTGACCCTGCAGGAAGAATGGCCGCGGCTCGAAGTATCCAGGAAAAAGACCCACGATGGGGCCCGGTACTTCGGCCCTTATGAGGCGGGCAGCGTTAAGGACACGGTGCGCCTGCTAAAAAAATTCTTTCCCATCCGGCTGTGCAAAGAAAGCCCGCTCAAGCAGCGCGAGCAGCCCTGCCTTTATTATTACATCAAGCAATGCTGGGCGCCCTGCGCCCGGGAGGTTTCGCAGGAAGAATACCAAAAGATCTGCCAGGTGATCGTTAAGCTGCTGGAGGGCGACCTTAAGGGGGCGCTCTTCAACCTCCGGGAAGAAATGGAGCTGGCTTCCCGCGCCCAGAATTTTGAGCGGGCCGCCCGCCTGCGCGACCGCATCCGCAACCTTTCCCGGCTTACTTTACGAACCCCGGGCTGGAAGCCGCCCCGCCGCCAGCAGACCGGCGCGACCTCGCTGTGGGAGCTGCGTCAGGCCCTGGGCTTGAGCCGCACCCCCCGGAGGATCGAGGCCTATGACGTTTCGAACATCCAGGGAAGTGATATCGTGGCTTCCATGGTGACCTTTGAAGACGGCGAGGCCCGCAAAGGATCTTACCGCAAGTTCCGTATCCGCGGCCTGGTTAAACCTAACGATGTTGCGGCCCTTGAGCAGGCGGTCTTTCGCCGTTACGCCGGGTCCCTGAAAGATATGCCTCGTCCGGACCTGATCTTGATCGACGGCGGGATAGCGCAGGCGCGGGCAGGGGAGAAAGCTTTAAAAAGAGCCCAGGTCCGCATCCCGGTGCTGGGACTGGCCAAGCGCGAAGAAGAGCTCTATTTCCCGCGGAAAAACATTCCCCTCAAACTTCCCCAGGACTCCGCCGCCCTGCTGCTTTTACGCGCGATCCGGGACGAAGCCCACCGCTTTGCCCTGGCTTTCCAGAGGGCTTCCCGTCATCTTGTAAAGTGATCCGCCTCATGATAAAATCATATAAATGAAGCGCCTTCTGGCCATTTCCTTGCTGTTAGCCTGGATCGCGCTGCCGGCCTTGGGCGCTCAACCTTCCGACGAAGAACTACGGCTCAAGAAAATCCAGGAAGAGCTTGAACAAAGCAAGGTAAAACTTCTAGAAACCCGCAAAAAAGAGCAGGAGTCCCTTTCTAACCTAGTCACCGTCAAAACCGAACTCAAACAGGCCTCCCGGGACCTTAAAAGAGCGCAAACCAAGATCGTAGTGAACGAAGGGCAGATCAATGAACTGACGGTGGAGATCCGGGCGACGGAAAGCGACCTCGCCACCCTAACCTCCCGACTGCGCAGACGGATCCGCGAAGTTTATAAAAGCAGCGCGGTCAATTACCTCGACCTGCTTTTTGGGGCCCGCAGTATGTCGGATTTCATCAACCGCTCGCACTTTTTCGGCAAGATCATCGAAGGCGATACCGGCCTGATCCAGACCCTGGGCAGCGCTTACCAGAAGACCAAAGTGCAAAAGAACCAATTGGTGAGAGTTACCGAGGAGATCAAAGACCTGGCGCAGGAGATCAAGGTCAAAAAGGAAACCATCTCCGAGAAGGCCGAACAAGAGAAAAAGCTCTATGAAGAACTAAAAGAACGGCGAGCCGACTATGAAAAAAAGATCGAGGAGCTGGAGCGGTCCTCCGCCGAACTCGAACGGGTCATCCAAGCCAAAATGGCGGAACGGCGGCAGACGGGCGTCTATGCCCACGGGACCGGCGCGCTGGATTGGCCCATTAGAGGAAGGATAACTTCCCGGTTTGGCTATCGCCGGCATCCCATGTGGGGAGGCCGGCACCTCCACACCGGGATGGATATTGCCTCTCCCCACGGGGACCCCATCCGCTCGGCGGATTCCGGAGAAGTGATATTTTCCGGCTGGTGGGACGGCTACGGCAAGGCGGTAGTGATCGACCATGGCGGTAATATCACCACCGTTTATGGGCACATGTCGCGCATTTACGCCCAAAATGGTGCTAAAATCAGCAAGGGACAGATCATTGGGCTGGTGGGCAGCACCGGTTATTCCACCGGTCCGCATCTGCATTTTGAGGTTCGCGTCAAAGGCCGGCCCCAGGATCCCATGAGATATTTGCCTTAGGAGGAAATGAAGGATGAAAAATAAAAAGTGGATAGTCGGCGGGTTGATCCTGATCATTTTGTTTTCCCTGGGGATGATCGTAGGGAAGGTCAAGGCACAGGGGGAACTCGAGAGAAAATTGGAGATCTATCTGCAAGTCCTCTCCCTGGTCAAGAACAATTATGTGGAAAAGAACCTGGATGACAAAAAGTTGGTCTATGGTTCCATCAAGGGACTGCTCACCGCGCTGGATGACCCCTACACCCGCTTCATGGAGCCCACCTCTTACAAGGAAATGCGCATCCGCCTGCGCGGCAAATACAGCGGCATCGGCATCTACATCGGTATTAAGGACAATCAGCTCCAGGTGATCTCTCCCATTCCCGGGACCCCGGCTTTTAAGGCGGGGCTAAAAGCCAAGGATAAAATATTGAAGATCGAGGACCAAGCGACCAAAGACATGGGCCTCGAAGAAGCGGTGTCTTTGATCCGCGGGGAACAGGGCACCAAGGTCAAGTTGCTGGTCCTGCGCGGGAGCGCCAAAGAGCCAAAAGAGTACAGCATCAAGCGAGAGAACATCAGTATTAAAAGCACCGAATTCTACATGCTGCCGGACAAGATCGCTTACATCAAACTGACCACTTTTGAAAAACAGAACGCCCCACAGGAGATCGAAAAAGCCATCATGGATGCCCGCAAAAAGGGAGCCCAGGGATTGATACTCGACCTGCGCGGCAACGGCGGGGGACTTCTGGATAACGCTATAGATATCGGCAGTATGTTCATCCGCTCGGGGATCATCGTGCAGACGGTGGACCGCGAGGGCCAGAAAGAGGTCAAATACAGCAGTGGCCGGATCTTATGGTGGCAACCCATGGCGGTGCTCATTAATGAAGCCTCCGCTTCCGCCTCCGAAATATTGGCCGGAGCGTTAAAAGACCATAAGATAGCGACCATAGTGGGCACCCATAGTTTCGGCAAGGCCTCGGTGCAAAGCGTAAGGGTGCTGGCCGACAATTCGGCGGTTCTCCTGACCATCGCCAAATATCTCACCCCCAACGGCACCGATATCAGCAAGAAGGGCATCCAACCCGATGTGTTAGTGGAGCTGCCCACCAAGGAAGCCGAAGCCGAGATGGAGGTTCCTGTGGTGGAAGGAGTACAGCACGACGCCCAGCTCGACCGCGCCATCGAATTGATCCGGAGCCAGATCAAGACATGATCGATAAGGAGAATATGCTGGGGGTGGCGGCCGATCTGGGAGCCCAGCTCCTCGAAGCCGAAACTTTATCGGAGATGTTCGCCCCCAAGAATATCAAACGTCCGGGAATAGTCCTGATCGCGGGTTTGGGGGGCTCGGCCATCGGCGGCGATGTGGCATCCGACCTCACCTCGGAGGTGCCGATCATAACCTTGCGCGGCTATACGCTCCCCGGCTTTGCGGGGGAAAAAGACCTATTGATCGCGGTCAGCTACTCCGGCAACACCGAAGAGGTGCTCTCTTGCGTGAAAGAGGCGGGCAAGCGGCACCTGCCGGTCATCGCCGTAACTTCGGGAGGCAAGCTCAAGGAGCTGGCGGAAGAAAGGAATTATCCGATCATCGACGCCAAAAAGGGATTCCAGCCGCGCTCCGCCCTGGCTTATCTTTGTGTTCCCATCCTCAAGATATTGGAGAGGATCGGCGCTTTGCGGGACTTGAAAGCTTCGATCAATGATGCCGCCGCCACCTTAAAAATATTACGGGAAGAATGGGGGCCGGAGCGGGACGAACGCGTCCATCCTTTAAAACAGCTGGCCAAAAAGCTTAACGGCAAGCTTCCCCTTATTTTTGCCTCGACCAACACCACCGCTTCGGCCGGATTGCGGCTCAAATGCCAGTTCAACGAGAACAGCAAAATGTCCGCCCACCTTTTGCTTTTCCCGGAGCTCAACCATAATGAGATCGTGAACCTGGCCCGGCTCAAGCGAGGCGCCCATAACTTTTCCAGTATAATTTTGCGCGATGAGGATGACCATATCCGCATTAAAAAACGCATGGACATCACCAAATCGCTCCTGGGAGCGGGTTTGGGCGGATTTTTTGAGATCAATTCGCGCGGCAAAACCCGTATGAGCCGGCTTTTCTCCCTGATCTATTTCGGCGACCTCTTAAGCGTTTATTGCGCGCTCCAAGCCGGGATCGATCCCACTCCGGTGGACATCATCACCCGCCTTAAAAAGGAAATGGCCAGATGAAGGCCATCATCATTGCCGGGGGATTGGGGACGCGGCTTAGACCCTTGACCTACAACACCCCCAAACCCATCGTCCCTTTGGCCAACCGGCCGCTGGTGGCGCACCAGATCGAGATGCTTCACAAACACGGCATCAACGAAGTGATATTGAACCTGCATTATCTTTCGGACGAAATAAAAAAGATACTGGAAGCCGACGAGAAACTGAACGTGAAGCTGGATTATTCTATCGAAAAAACCCCCCTGGGGACCGCGGGGGCGGTGAAGAACGCCGAAAAGTTCTTCGATGAAGGGCCGCTCTTGGTATTTAACGGCGATGTGATCGCCGACCTCAATATTTCGGAGATATTGGCCTTTCACAAAAAGAAAAAAGCGCTGGTGACCATTACGCTTACGGCGGTCGATGATCCCACCTCTTATGGATTGGTGCTCACCGATCCCGACCACCGGGTCCGCGAATTCATCGAAAAGCCCAGCTGGGAGAGGGTCGAAGGCGTTCAGCGCAAGAACATCAACGCCGGCCTCTACATCCTCGATCCTAAGATCTTCCGCGATGTGCCTTATAATACTCCCTATATGTTCGAGCGGGACCTGTTCCCCCGGCTGTTGCGGGACAACGCTCCGATCTACGGCTATGAGACCAGCCGCTACTGGATCGATATCGGCAACCCGCAGAAATACCGCCAGGCCCATGAGGCCATCTTGCGGGGCGAGGTCCCGGTCAGATTATACGGACGGCGGGAAGCGGGAGGGTTGTGGGTGGCGGAGAACGCCGAGATCCATAAGACCGCCAAATTGTTCGGGCCGGGGCTGATCGGCGCGAACGCCGAGATAGAAGAGAACGCCTTGATAAGAGAATATTCGGTTTTGGGAGACCGGGTAAGGGTCGGGGCAGGAAGCGAGATCGCCAATTCGATCGTCTGGGCGGGGACCGCGATAGGCCGCGGCGCCCGGCTAAAGGGGTGTATAATCGGGTTCGATTGCCGCATCGAGGAGGGGGCCCGCTTGGACGGCGCCATCCTGGCGGATCGGACCATCATCACCAAAGGGACCACCATGTATGCTTAAGATAACAGAAAAAGAAAAGGTCAAAGAAGAGCTCCAGCGGCTGCTTAAGCGCCGGTCGGTTTCGTTCGATCCCGAAAAAGAGGCCAGGGTTAAAGAGATGATCGGCGCGGTGGCCGCAAACGGCGACGCCGCCCTGCGCGAGCTTACCCTAAAGTACGACAAAGTTAAGATCGAGAGCTTCAGGGTTAACGCGGAAGAGGTCCAAGCCGCTTACCGGGAAGTGGAAGCCGATTTCCTTTCGGCGTTAAAGACCACGATCGCCAACCTCACGGCTTTCCACCAAAAACAAAGGACCGAAGAATGGTTCGAGACCCTGCCCAACGACGCGCTTTTGGGCCTGCGGGTGATCCCGATCGAGAAAGTAGGTATCTATGTCCCGGGCGGGCGCGCGGCTTATCCTTCGACCGTTTTAATGAACGCCATCCCTGCCAAGGTAGCCGGGGTTAAAAAGATCGTCATGGTCTCTCCCCCTCCCATCCATCCCGCCATCCTGGTGGCGGCGGCGGAGGTGGGGATCGGCGAGATCTACCAGGTGGGCGGCGCCCAAGCGATCGCCGCTTTGGCGTTTGGCTCCGAATCCATCCCCAAAGTGGACAAGATCGTGGGGCCGGGTAATGTCTATGTGGCGCTGGCCAAGAAATTCCTTTTTGGGGTGGTGGGCATCGAAAGTTTGGCCGGGCCGTCGGATGTGATGATCCTTGCCGATGCCGATGCCGAAGCCGAATTTATCGCGGCGGACATGCTTTCCCAGGCCGAGCACGATCCCGAATCCTCGGCGGTACTGGTAACTGATTCCCGTAAACTGGCAGAAGAGGTAGTGAAGCAGATCGAGAAACAAAAAGGCAAGTTGAGCCGGAAGGAAATAATCGAGACCTCTTTGGGTGAGGGTGGAGCAATCCTTTTGGTTCGCGACCTTAAAGAAGGCGTGGAGATCGTGAACGAATTCGCGCCCGAACATCTGGAAATCTTAGCCTCCAATCCGCAAAGGATCTTGGAGAAGGTCACAAATGCCGGGGCGGTCTTTATGGGACCTTATTCACCGGTGGCGGTGGGCGATTACGCCGCCGGTCCTAATCATGTGCTGCCGACCTTCGGCGCCGCCAGGTTCTCTTCTCCTCTGGGAGTTTATGACTTCATCAAGTACCAGAGCATTGTGGGCTATACCAAGCCGGCCCTGCAAAAGATAAGAGAGGCGGCGGAAGTTATGGCCAAGGTGGAAGGGCTCGACGCCCACGCCCGCTCTATCGAGATTCGATTCGAGCAATAAGCTCCAAAGGGTTTTTAGAAACCGCGGTTAGGGCCTCTTCGTCGTTCAATCCGGCTTCTTTCGCCAAAGCATAGGCCTGCTCCTGGGTCATCAGGTCGGAATCCACATGGCTGTCGGTATCCACGATCAGTTTAGCCCCGGTCTTTCGGGCGACCTCTGCCACATGGCGATTCCCCTCCCGATGGCCTTTTCGGGAAGTCAACTCCAGGAAAATCCCGTTCTGTGCGGCCAGCCGGGCGTCTTCTTCCGTGATATTTCCCGGATGGGCTAGGATGTCCACCAGGCCTTTTTGGGATACGGCGGCGTGGTTGGTGCCGGGATAGACGGACTCCACCGGCGATTCGCCGTGGACAACTATATACTTGGCCCCCAGTTTTCGGGCTTTCTTGCAATATTCAATGATGTATTCCGGCATAACATAGCTGACTTCCACTCCCGGGAAGAATTTAAGCGGCAATTTACCCTTCATCTCTTTGGCAAAATGAGTGAGGGCTTTGACCACTTCCTCTATATTGCTGGCATCGATATGGTCGGCGATCCCCAGAGCGGCGTGGCCTCTGACCTCGGCTTCCCTTATCAGCGCCGCCGGCAGCAGCATCCCATCGCTGAAGATGGAGTGAGTATGAAAATCGTATCGCGGGCCGAGGTTTGGCATGGAGCTATTTTACCATATAGAATATCTTCATGAAATGGGGATAGGAAGGGCAATAACGGCTGACCACACAGCCCGGGCACAGCGGCTTTTTGGCGATGCAGACCTTGCGGCCGTGCTCGATCATCCAATAAGCAAACTTTCCCCAAATAGGACGGGGGAGTTCCGCCATCAGGTCTTGCTCGATCTTCTTGGGATCAAGATTCTGGGATAGCCCCAGTCGTCCGGACAAACGGATCACGTGAGTATCAACCGTTACCCCCTCTATCTTATGGAAGGCGTTGAACAAGATCACTGTGGCGGTCTTGCGGGCTACCCCGGGCAGGGTCAATAGTTCCTCCATATTATCGGGCACTTGGCCGTGATATTTATCGACCAGCATTTTAGCCGCTCCCAGAATGCTTTTGGTCTTGTTACGGAAAAAGCCGGTAGAGCGGACTTCCTGCTCGAATTTGGCCCGGTTGGCTTTGGCATAGTCCCGGGCGGTCTTGTATTTTTTATAAAGCTCTTCCGTTACCTGGTTCACCTTTTTATCGGTACACTGGGCGGACAGTATAGTGGCCGCTAAAAGGTCCAGGGGGGTCTTATAATTTAAAGCGATCCGGGCGTGCGGATATTCTTTTTTCAGGAGTTCAACGATCCGGCCGAGCCTTTTATTCACTAGTGATTACAGAGCGCAGCACTGCTCCCCGATATCCTCGGTGTAGAGCACCTGCTCCTTTTTGCTGCGGTCCCGATAGACCGTGATGCCTTTGCATTTAAGATCATAGGCCAGCCAGAACACCTTCCTGACATCCTCGACCTTGGCTTCAAAAGGCAGGTTCACCGTCTTGGAAACGGCGTTGTCGGTGAATTTTTGGAAAGCCGCCTGCATCCGGACGTGCCATTCGGGAGCGATCCCGCTCAGGACTTTTTTGATCGGCTCGATGCCGGACGAGCAATCCGCGATGAGCGACAGCGTCCCGGTGGGGGCGATAGTGGTGACCGTGGCGTTGCGCATATGGGAATAGCCCTTTTTCTGCCAAATGCTTCCCTGGAAATTGGGGAAGCTGCCTTTTTGGCGGCCGAGAAATTGAGAACGGGCGTGACCTTCTTCTTCGATAAAGCTGATGAGCGCCTCGCCAAGATTGAGCGCTTCTTCAGAGTTGTAAGGGATTCCCATTTTTATCAAAAGGTCCGCGAATCCCATCACTCCCAGCCCGATCTTGCGGTTGTTGAGCGTGGCCTGGGCGATCTGGGGGAGGGGGAACTTGGTGACATCGATGATGGCGTCCAATATATCCACCGAGATCTTAACCACCCGGGCCAGTCTTTCCCAATCGATCTGTTTGCCGTTGAGCATGTGTTTTAAATTGATGGAGCCCAGGTTGCAGGATTCAAAAGCTAAAAGCGGAACTTCCCCGCAGGGATTGGTGGCTTCCAATTTCCCCGCCTTGGGAGTGGGATTGCGGCGGTTGATCTCGTTGATGAAAAGGAGCCCCGGATCGCCGGTCTTCCAGGCCGATTCCGCTATCAGGTCGAAGACCTTGCGGGCGGAGAGCTGGCCTATGGCCTGTTCGGTGCGGGGATGGATGAGCTTGTATTTTTCGCCCTTCTGCGCCGCGCGCATGAACTGGTCGGTAACCGAAACCGAAAGGTTGAAATTGCCGATCACCTCTCCGTTCTTTTTGGCTTCGATAAATTCCAAAATATCGGGGTGGTCCACCGAAAGGATTCCCATATTGGCCCCCCGCCGCCGCCCTCCCTGCTTGACCACATCGGTGGAGGAATTAAAGATGTGGATAAAAGAGACCGGTCCCGAAGCCACCCCGTGGGTGCTCTGCACCACATCTCCCCGGGGCCTCAATTTCGAGAACGAAAAGCCGGTGCCGCCCCCCGACTGCTGGATGAGCGCCGTGAATTTGAGAGTGTCGAAAATGGAAGTAAGCGAATCCTCGACCGGCAGGACAAAGCAAGCCGCCAGTTGCCCCAGGGAAGCGCCGGCGTTCATGAGGGTGGGGGAATTGGGTAAAAAATCGAGGTTAGCCATGATCTCCAGGAATTTCTTTTCTTGGTTTTTGTCTTCAGGAGCGAGGGCCCGCGCCACGCGGGAAAAGAGCTGGTGGGGGGTTTCGTTGAGCCGCCCCTTCTTGTCCTTGAGCAGATAGCGCTTTTTCAAGACAGTAAGGGCCTGGGGGGACAATTTTTCCAAAGCTACGCCCCCTTATTCTGAAACTTCAATGGCGTTCACCGGGCATTGGTCGGCGATCTCCTCGAGAGTGCAGGATTCGCAGGTTTCTTTTAAGACCTCGGCCTTGCCCTCGGCGTTAAAAGCAAAAACCTCCGAGCAGGCATCTACACAGATGCCGCAGCCGATGCACAGCGCTTGATCAACCACAACCGTCATAAGTGCCCTCCCAGCCCCCGCCATGGCGGGAGCTAGCGGGCATTATATCACTTTAACTTGCGGATGTAGACCCGATATTCACCGTTCTGCTCTTCGATGCCCAAATATTCATTGCCGGTCGATCTGCACCAGGCCGGCATGTCTTCCTTGATGCCGTCATCCGAGGCCAAAACCTCCAGGGTTTGGCCCACCTGCATTTCTTTAACTTTTAAAGCGGTCTTGACGATGGGCATGGGGCACAGCAGGCCGAAGGTGTCCAGGGTCTCATCGGCTTTTATTATCATATAAAATAACTTACCTTGGCCTCCTTGGTTTCACCTAAAAAATAGGCCGCCCCCACAAATTTATCGATACTGCCTTCGATAAAATCATTTTCCTTGAATCCCATAAAAGTAAAAGTGGTGGTGCAAGCCAAGATCTTCACATTTAGTTGTTTGGCCAGGTCCAGCATTTCGGGAATGGCGGGGACCCCCGAGCGCTTCATCATGATCTTCATAAAGGCCGGCCCCAGTCCCAACAGATTGAATTTTGATAGCGGCAAGCGGTCCGCCCCCCCGCGGTTCATTAGGTTCATCATTTTCTGCAAAAGGGTCCGGCCCGAGAACCATTTCGGCTTGCGCAAAATGTTCAATCCCCAAAAGGTAAAGAACATTTCGGTCTCCATCCCCATGCTGGCGGCGGTAGTAGCCAGGGTAAAAGCCGCGAAGACCTTATCGATATCCCCCGAAAAAACCACGATGGTGCATTTATCGGCCATTTAACTCACTCCTTTTTCCAGAGAGGAGACACCTCCCGCAGGCGCGCAGCGATGGGCGGGAGTTTTTCCAGAATATAATTGATGTCCGCCTCCTGGTTATCCTTGCTGAAACCGAAGACCAACGAGCCGTGGACGATCGCCGGATCGAGACCCAAAGCCAACAGCACATGGGAGGCCTTGAGTATCCGGGAAGTGCAGGCCGAACCCGAGACCACCGCGATCCCTTCCATGTTCAAGAACATCATCATGGATTCGCCCTCGATGAACTTGATGACGAAGCTGGCTTGGCCGGGCAGACGTTGGGTTAAATGGCCGGTCACGAAAGACTCGGGGATATTTTTCGGAAGTTCCGCCAACAGCCGATCCCTCAATTTGATCAATTTTTGCGACCGCTCGGCCATCTCCGCTTGCGCCAGCTCGGCCGCCGCGCCCATTCCCACAATGGCCGGCACGTTCTCGAGCCCCGCCCGGCGTCCATCCTCCTGGATCCCTCCATCGATCAGGGGCAAAATACGGGTTCCCTTTTTCACAAAAAGCGCCGCCGCTCCCTTGGGCCCGTAAAATTGAGAGGCCGAAAGCGACAGCGAGCAAACTCCAAGCGCCCGCACGTCGAGCGGCACCACTCCGGCGCTCTGCACCGCGTCACAGTGAAAGACCACGTTCTTTTCCCGGCAGATCCTTCCGATCTCTTCTATCGGCTGGAGGACCCCGATCTCGTTGTTGCTGTGTTGCACGGCTACCAGGATCGTTTCGGGCCTAAGAGCGCTTTTTAACTGTTCGAGGTCGATCCGCCCGTCTTTATCCACCGGCACCTCCGTCGAGGTTAGGCCCTGCTTTTCCAGGGCTTTTATGGAATGGAGAATGGAAACATGCTCGATCTTGGATACCACGATATGTTTGCCCTTCTTTTCCTGGGGCAGGGCCAGGCCTTTAACGGCGAAGTTATTGGATTCGGAGCCCGAGGCCGTAAAAAAGATCTCCTCCGGCAAGGCGTTGATGAGCCGGGCTACTTTATCGCGGGCGGAGCTTATGGCGGCCTGCGCTTCCGCTCCCCAATCGTGCAAACTTTGCGGGTTGCCGTATTTTTCGGAAAAATAGGGGAGCATGGCCTGGACCACCCGGGGGTCGGTCGGGTTCCCTGAAGTATTATCCAAATATAACTTTTTCATTTTAATTCCGCCAGATAGCGGAAGGCCCTAAGCGCGGCCTTGCTGCCTTCCCCGGCGGCGATAATGATCTGCTTATCGGGCACCGTGGTCACGTCCCCGGCGGCGAAAACCCCCGGCTCGGAAGTTTCGGTCGCGCAATTGACCTCGATCTCGCCGGCTTTATTTTTGTCAACAAATTCGATAAAGGCCGAATTGGGGGTAAGTCCCGCTTCCACAAAAACCCCCTGCACCGGCAGGGTCTTTGTTTCCCCTCCGATCTTCACCTCTATCCCCGTGACGAATTTATCCCCATTGATCTTGAGCGTGTTTGCGCCGTTCAAGATGACGACATTATCGGCGGCGCGGAGCTTTTCTTCCATGATGGGATCCCCGGTGAACCGAGGATTGATATTGACCAGATAGACCTGCTTCGCGATCTTGGCCAGGGAAAGCGCGGCATCCAAAGCGGAGTTGCCCCCGCCGATCACCGCCACCGATTTTCCGGCAAAGAGCGGGCCGTCGCAGGTGGCGCAGTAAGAAACCCCGCGGTTCTTGAATTTGGCTTCGCCGGGGACCCTAAGCGGCCGCGGGATCTTCCCGGTGGCCACGATCAGGGCTTTCCCCTCATACTCGCCTTGATCGGTGATAACCTTAAAGGCCTTATCGGCAAGTTTTTTAACCTGCCTCACCGCTTCGCCTTCTTTTAAGGGGAATGAAAATTGCTTGAGATGGTCGGCGAACTTTTTGGCCAGGTCGGGGCCGGTGATGAATTGATATCCGGTGTAATTTTCGATATCGCCCGAAATGGCGGCCTGGCCGCCGATATCCCGGGTTACGACCATGAAATTGAGGCGCTTGCGGGCGGCATAGACCGCGGCGGTGATCCCGGCGGGCCCCGCGCCGAGGATGATCAGGTCATAGATCATATTTTAAGGAGCTGTTTGATCTTGGCCTTGTCGAAACCGATCACGATCGTGCCGTCGATATCCAGCACCGGCACGCCCATTTGCTGGGACTTTTGGATCATTTCTTCAGCGGCCTGTTGGTTGACCGAAACATCGATATCCTCGAACTCTATTTTATTTTCGGCCAAGAACTGCTTGGCCAGATGGCAGTAGGGACAGGTAGGAGTGGAATAGACTTTAACCATGGTTCACCTCGTTTTATTTAAGCTTGATGTTGAAAAAACCGCGTTTTTCCTTCTCTACCAGTAATTTCTCGCAATCGTTCACGCACTCCAGCACTCCCTGCTGGCACATGGCGCAGCGCAAGGTCCGCTTGCCGTCGACAATGGCCAAAGAGAGCTGGGCGAAACAATTGGGGCAGGTGATCCGCTCTCCCTCCTTGGTCTTGAGCGGCACCTCAAAGCGGTGTTCGCAAACGTTACACCTTAACTTTTCACTCATGATTGATCGCCTCCAACAGCTCGTCGACTGGGATACCGTGCACTTCCGCGGCCTGCTCCAGGGTCTCCCCCTGGGCGATGACGCAGCCCAGGCAGTGCATGCCCCGGGACATCAGTATGGCCGCCGCCTGGGGCTTGAGCTTTAACACCTCGGCAATGGTCATCTCTTTTGTGATTTTTTGGCCTTCCGTCATGCGGCTATTATAGCCCAGAAGCCCGCCTTTGACAAGCTGCGGGGAAGGATGTTATTATTGGTGAAATATATCACAATGAAAAAGCAAATCCCGGAAAATACCATCAATCGGCTGTCGGCTTATTATCGGATGTTGATCTATCTGGCGCAACGCGGCACCCAGGTCATATCTTCCAAAAGTTTGGCGAATATTTTAGGCATGAAGGATTCACAGGTCAGAAAGGACCTATCATATTTCGGGAGATTCGGCGTGCGGGGAGAGGGCTATAAGGTTGCTTTGCTCTCCCAAAAAATACTGCATATCCTGGGGCTGGAAAAAGGCCGCCGGGTCTGCATTATCGGCATGGGCAACCTGGGATCGGCCCTGGCCGCTTATAAGGGGTTTTCCGACTTCGGTTTTGATATCCGGGCGGTTTTTGACAGTAATCCGGTTAAGATCGGGAAAAATATCAGGGGCTATCATTGCTATCCGGCCGCAGAGATCAAGAACGTGGTCAAAAAAGAGCGGATCGAACTGGCCATCCTTACGGTTCCCCTGGAACAGGCCCAGGCGGTGGCCAATCTGGCGGTCGAAGCCGGGATAAAGGCGATCTTGAATTTTGCGCCGGTCAGATTGAATGTCCCGCGGAACATCCGGGTCGATAACGTTGATCTGGCCATGGAGCTTAAAAAGCTTTCCTATTTTGCCGGAAAATAACCAGGGTCTATAACAAAAAGTGTGCTAAATAGATAAGAAAAAAGTGGTAGGTTTGTCCTATCTTACGCAAAAAAGAGAGGGGCCTACCACATGAAAAATGATATATCAAAAATATTCCGTCTGCAAGCCTTTCGGGTTTTCAAGGTCGCGGTTAGTGAACAATCGATCGAAATTGACGTCGCCTTAAAGAAAAAATATCTTCGCTGCCCCCGCTGCGGCAAACCAAGCAGAAGCTGTCATCAAGTCGGAAAACCACATCTGATCAAGCATCAATTTTGGGGAGAGAAAGTCGTCCGCCTGAAAGGCCGGAAGAGTCGCTGGAAATGTTCGCGCTGCGGCAGGCCGTTTACGGAGCAATGGCCGGGCGTGAAAAAATGGAGCAGAAAGACAGAAGCGGCGGAGTTTCAGATCTTTGATCTTTTAAAAGGCAAAAGCTTCCGGCAGCTGCGGAGAGAAAATGGGATCACCGACCGCGAAGCGCGTTATCTTTTGTCCAAGGTTGACATCGCCCCCAACTGGGAAGAAGAGCAGCAGCAGCCGGTTGTCAGGCTGGGAATCGACGAACACAGTTTCAGGGGCAGGAACCTGGTTGTCACCGTTACGAACCTTACGCAAAGGAGATTGAAGGGCATCTTGCCGGACGACCAGCAGAAGAGCCTTAAGGCGTGGCTGCGAGCGATCCCTGATGATATCCGAGCAAAAGTTGAAGAGGTTTGCATTGACATGAAAGAGCTCTTCCTGTCCGCAATCAAACAGGAGTTGCCCGACGCTGCCGTGGTGGTCGATCATTTTCATATTATCCAGGACGCCAATCGGCGGTTGGACGAAGCCAGACGGCTGGAGCAGGAGATGCGGGGCCGCAAACACATCGGCAAGCGCTGGTTGTTTCTGATGGGTCGGGAGCGGCTCGATGAAGAGCACAAAGCTAAGCTTGATTTATTGCTTGATAGATTTCCAGAACTAAAAGCATTTTACTATTTCAAAGAAAAATTGAGGGAATTCTATCGGGCTAAAGACAAAGAAGCGGCCGCTGTTTTGCTCTCCAGAATTATTCTCAATATGGAAGGCAGCGATGACGCGGCGATCAATCAGTGGGGAAGGACCCTCAAGCACTGGCGACCCTATATTCTGAATTATTTCAATCACAAGACTACCAATGCCTACACCGAGGGCGCCAACAACAAGATCAAGATGATTAAGCGCATGAGCTTTGGATTCAGAAACGTTCAGACTTATATCAGAAAGATGATGATTGCTTTTATCCCTATAACTTTGCTGGGCGGCTTAATTTGGCACACTTTTTGTTAAGGAACC
>JACRPM010000002.1 GCA_016223205.1 Candidatus Saganbacteria bacterium | reverse complement strand
CTCCTTAAAAGGAGAAGGGGGAAAGAAATAGAAGAAGCTATCAGGGAGCCAGGGGATGAGGATGATAAAGATGTGGAATGGCGATTTCGTATTACCTTGAGAGAGGGGAGGTCGGGCCCGTTTGCTCCCAAATATTGAATAATATCTGGATCACCCCCATTCTTCTTTGATCTAAAGTCGGGAGCTGGGAGGGTGCTGGGTTGGTCGGGGGTGGCGGAGGGCCTTACGAAATCGCCTAGCTTTTTTTGTTTCTTTTTTGGGCAATGCCAAAAAAGAAAAAAGAAATTGCGTGGAGAGCTAACTGAATATTCGATATCCTATGGTTCCTCAGCAAACAGTGTGCTAAGACGGAACCTGCGACTAAACGTCGCGGTTCCTTAAATCTATTGATTTCGCGGGTTTCCTGATTTCTCATGTCATTTTTTCTGTTAACCATTTTTTACCTGCATCTCTTCTTGATTTTTCTCATAACTGCAAGGAAAAATAATTAATTATCGTTTACTATTTGGCACACTGTTTGCTATAGAGCCATATCCTATTTGACCAAATAATTTGGATATGATACGATGTCACGTGGTTAATCTAAAGCTCACCCTCCAATACGATGGCACTGATTTTTCAGGATTTGCCGCGCAGCCGGGGAAACGCACCATCCGCTCCGAGTTGGAAAAAGCCCTCTTAAAACTATTCAAAAAACCCGTCAAGTTCTTTGCCGCTTCACGCACTGACGCAGGCGTACACGCGCTGGGACAGGTTATCAGTTTTAATTCAAAATTAAAAATTCAAAAGGCAAAATTAAGGTATGTATTAAATAACCTCTTGCCGGAAGATATCCGGGTGGTCAAAACAGAAGAGGCCGGAGGTAAATTTAATGCGCGGTTCTCCGCCAAGAGCAAGAAATACGAATATTTGATTTTCAATGGGGGGGATATTCCGGTCCTTTTGAGAAAACTGGCCTGGCAGGTGAAGTTGCCGCTCAAATTGTCCGCCATGAGACGGGCGGCAAAATATCTCATTGGAAAACACGATTTCACTTCTTTCTGCGCAGCCGGGGCGAGAGAGGGAAGCAAGGTCAGGACCATCTACCGGATCGTTCTTCGCAAAGTTAAAAGATACGGGATAACACTGCTGGCGATAGAGATCGAAGGGAACGGCTTCCTTTATCGGATGGTGAGGAACATCGTGGGGACGCTCTTGGAGGTGGGAACAGGCAGGTTCGAGCCGGATAGGGTTAAAGAAGTACTTAAGGTGAAGGACCGCCGCAAAGCCGGGCGCTGTGCGCCTTCGCGAGGCCTGTATTTGATGAAAGTCGATCATTGATGGTATAATCGGAAAAGGAGTGAGAATTATGAAAGTTTTAGCTTCTGATAAGATCGCTGAAGTCGGATTGAAGATGCTCCAGAATGCGGGGTTCGAGGCCGAGATGAAGACCGGGCTGTCGGAGGAGGAGCTGGTCAAGATCATACCCCAGTATGATGCCTTGATCGTGCGCTCCGAGACCAAGGTCACGCCCAAAATAATCGAGGCGGGCAAGAACTTAAAGATCATCGGTCGGGCGGGGGTGGGGGTCGACAACGTGGACCTGCCCACCGCCACCAAACGGGGCGTGATCGTGGTCAATTCCCCCGAAGGCAATACCGTGGCCGCCGCCGAGCACACCTGGGCCATGCTGTTGTCCATGGCGCGCTCCATTCCCCAGGCCCATTCAAAATTGAAGAGCGGGGTATGGGACAAAAAGTCCTTCAAGGGGGTCGAAGTCCTCAACAAAACCCTGGGCGTGGTAGGGCTCGGCAAGATCGGCCGCAGAGTGGCTTCTTACGCCCTGGGGATGGGGATGAACGTCATCGTCTCCGATCCTTTTGTGACCGAAGATTACGCCAAGGGACTGGGCGTTAAACTGGTGGACCTTGAGACCATTTATCAAGATTCCGATTTCATAACCTTCCACATTCCCAAGACCAAGGATACCCTGGGGATGATAAACGCCCAGGCCATCGCCAAAATGAAAAAGGGCGTTCGCCTGGTGAACGTGGCGCGGGGCGGCATCATCAATGAGGCCGATCTCTACGAGGCATTAAAAAGCGGAAAAGTGGCCGCCGCGGCGCTCGATGTTTTTGAGAAAGAACCCTGCGATAAATCCCCGCTGTTTGAGCTCGATAACATCGTGGTGACCCCGCATTTGGGGGCTTCTACGGTTGAAGCCCAGGTGAATGTGGCGGTGGACGTGGTGGAGCAGATAATAGAGGTGCTAAAGGGTGGGGCGGCGCGCTCCGCGGTAAATATCCCCAGCATGAAACCCGAGCTTTTAGCTCCGGTCCGGCCCTATATGAGCGTTGCCGAAAAATTGGGCAAGTTCGCCGCGCAGATCATCAAGGGAGCTATAAGCCGTGTGGTGGTCGAATATTCCGGCGAGGTGGCCGAGCACAATGTTTCGCCGCTTACCACCATCCTGCTCAAGGGGTTGCTCGAGCCCAGCATGGATGTGAAGGTCAATTTCGTCAACGCTCCCCTGATCGCCAAAGAGCGGGGGATCGAGATCGTGGAAAGCAAGAGCAAGGAAGCCAAGGATTTCGCTTCCCTGATACTGGTGAAGGTGAAGACCGAAAAGGAAGAGCGGGAAGTCGGCGGCACGGTCTTTGAAAAGCTGGGAGACCGGCTGGTGGCCATCGACGGCTACCGGGTGGATGCCAATCCCCAGGGTTACCTTTTGATCATAAGCAACATCGACAAGCCGGGCATGATCGGCAAAGTCGGGACTTTCCTGGGGCAGAAGAACATCAACATCGCCAGCATGGACGTGGGGCGCATCAAGGTGGGGGAGAAGGCGGTCATGGTGATCAATGTGGACGCTTCGGTCCCCGATGAGGTGCTCTTGGGGTTGACCAAGATCGAAGGGATCTCCGCCGCTACCGTAGTTAAGATCTAAATGCGCTTTTTCTGGCAGAAAAAGAAGGTGGGCCTGGCGCTCTCCGGAGGCGTGGCCCGCGGCATGGCCCACATCGGGGTCCTCAAATCCTTAAAGAAACACAATATCCCCATAGATTTTATCGCGGGCACCAGCGCGGGGGCCTTGGCCGGAATATTTTATGCCGCCGGCTGGGAGCCGGATGATATTGAAAAGCTGGCCCGGCGGCTCAATTGGCTCAATTATGTGCATCTGGGCCTCAACAAGTACGGCCCCTCCACCACCGAAGAGCTGCAAAAGCTCATCCGGGAAAACCTGGGGGACATCAAGCTTGAGGAGCTCGAGATCCCCTTTGCCGCGGTCAGCTGTGACATCAAGACCGGGCGGGAAGTGATACTGACCGAAGGCAAGGCGGCCTATGTCGTGGCCGCCAGCTGTGCTTTTCCTGGTTTTTACACACCGCTCCGGCACGGCTCGGACCTTTTGGTGGACGGCGGCATCGTGGATAATCTGCCGGTAAAAGTGGTGCGTGACATGGGCGCGCATTTTACGATCGCGGTGGACGTGGTGCCCGGCTATTCGCTCAAGCACGAGCCGGAAAATGTGGGACACATGTTAGGAAGAGCCTGGGATCTTTTGATGCGCAAAACCTCTCTTGAATCCCGTCAATCAGCCGATGTTTTGATCGAGCCCGACATTCCCGAGAACATCTGGCATCTGGATATTGATAAAACCCCAAAGCTTATTAAAGTAGGGGAGGAAGCGGCCGAAGCGCGGATATTTGAGATAAGGGCGAAGTTGTTACTTAAGCCCTAAGGTTATCGATAAACATCTTTTCTGTGATCAACCTTATAAATGACGACCTCTCTTGTTTTATCTTCGATTGAATAAACAATACGATAGTCGCCTTTACGGATCCGGTAGGCATTTGCGGAACCGAGGAGTTTTTTAGCGCCTAAAGGGCGAGGATCGGCCGCTAGAGATTTAATCTTTGTAATTATACCGGGGATCTCGGACTTAGGGAGATATTTTATCTCTTTTTGAGCGGATTTTGTTATGAGAACATTATACAAGATTGGCCGCTTTTAGATCGGAGATGAATTCCTCAAGAGAGACCTTCTTTTCTTTTCGGCGCTTAGCGATATGACGCAAGTCATCGAGGTCCTCTACCACTTGCATAATCTTTTTAAATTCCTTGATGTCCAAGACGACCTTCTTTTTCCCCTTCTCATCAGTAATGTATTCTTCGTTTAAGTTTAAATTCATTTGTTTCGCCCTCCAGCCCTGAAAATATCATATAAGGGGAATATAGTCAAGAAAGGGTTGCTTTTTCCAGTAAACAGCGTAAAAATTGACAATAATTGCTACTTATTAAAAGAGCTACCTCGATCCAATCCCTTGCCCCTAATCCCAAGTCACTAGCTCCCCAGCATTCCTTTAACTTCAGCTTTAATTATTTTGCGTAAATATATCGGAGCTAAAACTTTTACGTGAGCTCCCTGGCTCAATATCCACCTCTTGATCTCCTCGGTTCCGGCGACATTAAAAGAAAGGGTGAGGGAGCCGTCCTTGTTTTCGATGACCTTCCCCCCAAAAACTGTGCCAACTGCAATTAGAATATGATAGGCTAAAAGAGCCAAAAAGGGGGCACAAAATGAGGGGGAAAAGGTATACGGAAGAGCAGATCATAGGGGTGTTAAAGGAGGCCGAGGCCGGGGTCGAGGTGGCCGATCTTTGCCGCAAATACGGGATACATCAGGCGACCTTCTACAACTGGAAGGCTAAATACGGCGGCCTGACGGTCAGCGAAGCCAAGAGATTGCGAACGCTGGAAGATGAAAATCGGCGTTTGAAGCATATCGTGGCCGATCTGACGCTGGATAACCAGGCGCTGAAGGCAGTTGTCTCAAAAAACTTCTAGAGCCCAAGGCCAAAAGGGAGGCCGCGAAGTTCATCGTGGCCGGCTTTGGGTTGAGCGTCAGGCAAACTTGTCGACTGATTGACTTTTCCCGCAACAGCTTCAGCTATGTGCCGAGACCGGAAGGCCCGGATGAGCAGCTGGTTCGCAGTCGACTCAAGGAGCTGGCGCAGAAGCGGCCCCGGTTTGGCTGTCCAAGGCTGCACGTGTTGCTGAAGCGCGAAGGGATAGCTATCAATCACAAGCGGACGGAACGGCTCTACCAGGAGGAAAAGTTGTCTTTACGAAGGAAAACCAGGCGGAAAAGGGTCGCGACCTTGAGACTTGAATTGCCGAAGCCGGCCAAGCCCAACCAGGTTTGGAGCATGGATTTTGTTTCGGATATGGCCTTGAGCAATCGAAAGATCAAGGCGTTGCCTGTGGTTGATGTGTACACCAAGAAGTGCCACCGGATCGAGGTTGACACCTCGATCAACGGGGTCAGGGTATGTCGGGTGCTGGATGAGGTTGGTGAACGGGAAGGATTGCCGGAAGTGATTATGATCGATAACGGCCCGGAATTTGCCGGCAAGGCGTTGGATGAATGGGCTTACCGTAACGGAATCAAGCTGCAGTTCATCCGTCCAGGCAAGCCGGTTGAAAATGCCTATATTGAGAGCTTCAATGGCCGTTTACGGGATGAATGCCTGAATGAGCACTGGTTCATGAATTTGGGCCATGCCAGGCGGGTTATCGAGGAGTGGCGGATGGACTACAACGAGATCAGACCGCACAGCTCGTTGGGGTATCTGACGCCAGAGGAATTTGCCAGGAAGGAGGGGGTGGAAGCCGGAACTTGCAAGCCGGTTTACTCTAATTCATAATGGCACAGCTAATGGGGGAAGGTCAGGTGCCGAAGCCGGATACGGCGCTACAGGCGATCTTTGACCAGGGGAAAAAGGTTGGGGAGCTGGCCCCAAAGCTATACCCTAAGGGCATCAGGATCGAGAGCGAGCAATGCGATGCACGGGAATAAATATGCTGGATAAAATGTTATCCATAAGCGAAAAAAATGTATCCATAAGGATGGGTAAAGGGCTATGACTTAAATAGTTAGTCATATGACTACTATTATTAGTCGGGGTTATGAGGGTGGGTTATGAGTTTTGGGGCGAGTTGTGGGTGTTGGGTTGTGGGATTTAATCCTCACCCTCACAACTCATAACTTGACGCACAACCCACAACCCATTCACACAACCAATCATTTAAGCCCTAGCGCCCTCATCCTGGCGCCGAGGGTGGTGCGATGCAGGCCGAGTTTTTTGGCGCTCTATAAGGGCGATCCCGGGTGAATCGAAGCTCTTTGGCAATGCCGAACGAGGTTGCTATTATTCCCCTAATGCTATACACTTATAAGTAAGTGTATATAAATAGGGTGAAGCAATATGACGAATAAAAAGCGGGATTTAATAGGTTTCGTTAAGAACAGGAGCGGGTTGGTCGGATATTCAGAGATCAAGAAGGCGGGGTTTGACAAAGCCGTTCTTCGCTCTGTTGTCAAATCCGGTCGGATAAAAAGGGTCGATCGCGGTCTCTATCGATTGACTGAAGGGACACAACTTTCCTATCCCGATCTGGTGGCAGCTTCGATCAAGGTGCCAAAAGGAATTATCTGTCTGCTTTCCGCCTTAGCTTTTCATGAGGCAACCAGTGAGATCCCCCGCTATGTGCAGATAGCCATCCCGCGAGGCAAGCATGCCAATAAAATAAAATATCCTCCGGTAAAGTATTATCACTATGCGCCCGATATCTGGGAAGAGGGCCTTGAGGATCACAATATTCAGGGACATTGTATCAGAGTTTACAGCTTGGCTAGAACGGTCGTGGATTGCTTTAAATTTCGCAATAAAATAGGTATGGATGTTGCGCGTGACGCCCTCAAAGTTGCGGTCAAGGAAAAAGGAATAAAGCCGAAAGAGATCATTAGATATGCCAAGCTTTGCCGTGTGGAGAGTGTTATAAAACCGGTCTTAGAGGCGATAATTTGAAAAAGACCATAAAGAATATCCCGGCTTCGATCCGGGCCCGGATCGCTTAATAGCCGGATGAAAGATTTTTATGATCTCTGGCTTATGCCGCGCCAATTTGACTTTGGCGGCGCCAGACTTATCGAGGCATTAAAGCGGACCTTTAAATATCGAAAAAGCACCTTGCCGGGACATAAGCCGATCTTTGCTGAAGAGATCTATGATGATAAGTCCGACCGCCAGGCATTATGGTCGGCTTTTCTGAGGAAAGGGGAAATCAAACATGCTCCGGAGAAATTAAGCAAGGTGGCACAAGAGATTGAAAAGTTTCTTATCGGCCCTCTTGGCGCGATTAGCAGAGGGCAGGGGTATGATCAAGAATGGAAAGCCCCTGGGCCATGGAAATGAGGAGTGACCGGCCGGCCGGTTGTCAATGAAGATCACTTAAGCCCTAGCGCCCTCATCCTCGCGCCGAGGGTGGTGCGATGCAGGCCGAGTTTTTTGGCGGCCAAAGATTGGACCCCGTTGGTCTCATTAAGCGCCGCCTTGATGTAGTTGGCTTCATAATCCTCCAGCGCCTGCTTTAGGTTTTTGGCCCCGGTCGAGGAGGCCGCGGTCGGGGTTAGTAAATTCTCCATGATAAGCTGGTCGCCCTGGCAAAGCGCCACTGCCCGCTCGATTATATTCTTCAATTCCCTAACATTGCCGGGGAAATCATAGGACTTAAGATAGGCCAGCACCTCGGAGCTTACTCCGGCTACTTTCTTACCCAGCTCGCGGTTGTACTTCTCAATAAAATAAGTAACAAAAAGCGGGATATCGTCTTTGCGGTCTTTAAGTGATGGCATCTGGATGGGAATGACGTTCAATCGGTAATAAAGATCTTCCCGGAATTTGCCTTCCCGGATGTGTTTAGCAAAATCGATGTTGGTGGCGGCCAGGACGCGGACATCCACCTCGATAGGGGAGCCACCGCCCACCCGTTCGATCTTATGGTCCTCGAGCACCCTTAATAACTTGCTCTGCATGTTGGCCGACATGGTGCCGATCTCATCCAAAAAGATCGTACCCCCGTCGGAGAGCTCGAATTTGCCGATCCGGCGGTCGAGCGCACCGGTAAAAGCGCCCCGCTCATGGCCGAAAAGCTCGGACTCCAAAAGATTTTCCGGTATGGCCCCGCAGTTTAAGGCGATAAAAGGGCCGTTCTTGCGCTTGCTTAATTTGTGGATGGCCTTGGCGGCGATCTCCTTGCCGGTGCCCGATTCCCCGGTTATCAAAATGGTGCTGTCGGTGGGCGCCGTTTGACTGATCAACGCCATGACCTTTTTTATCTCGGGGGTCTGGCCGATCAGGTCGCCGTAGGCTTCGGCGTCCTTGAGAACTTCCTTTAAGTACTGGTTTTCTTTCTTGAGTTCCGCCTTTTCGGCGACTTTCTCAATGACCGCCAGAAGCTCCTCCACCTCGAAGGGCTTACTGATAAAATCTTCCGCCCCGGCCTTCATGGCCTCCACCGCGGATTTTACATCCCGGCTGGCGGTCACCATTACGACCGGCAGGGAATTATCCAGCTCTTTGATCTTTTTTAAGACGGTCAGCCCGTCCATTTCCGGCATGCGGATATCAAGCAAAACCAGGGCGAAGGGTTGGCCCTTTAAAAGCTTCAACCCTTCCTTGCCGGAGGAGGCCAGCTGGGGGGAATAATCCTTTTTGAGGATGGACCGCAGGGTGAGCCGCAGGTCTTCTTCGTCGTCTATCACCAGAATAGAGGGCTTTTCTTTGTTCATGGTCATTTGATTATAGCTCAATTTCTGTTAAAATCCATGATGGAATGACCTTCTATACCGCGTCATTGTTGGCCAGCGGCCTCGCCAGCGTAATTTTGGGCTTATTCGTTTATTTGCAGGGTAAAGACCGGGCGCCGAATATCTCGCTGGCGCTTAATACCCTGGCCGTGGCGGTCTGGAATATCGGGCAGGGGCTGGGGGAATTGGCCCCCTCCCAGGCCTCGGTCTTGCTGTGGACCAGGGTCAATCTGGCCGGCGCCATCCTGATCCCGGCCACCTTTCTGGCCTTCATACTGTCATTGACCGGGGAACTAAAGTCCCGCCGCACCATCCTGATAATAGTCGCCGCGCTGACGGCCGGGTTTCTGCTTTCCGACCTGACCCCCTGGTTCGTCCGCGAAGTGGCGGCCCATCCCCATTTTCGTTTTTATCCGGTGCCCGGCCCTTTTTATTTTGTTTTCCCGTTCTATTTATTGGCGGTGGTGGGCTACGGATTATTTAAACTATTCTCGGCGCTGGGCCGGTCCTACGGCAACCGCCGCAACCAGTTGTTCTACGTGATCCTGGCCTCGATCTTGGGTTTTACCGGCGGGGTCACGGCCTTTTTCCCCACCTTTAACATTGATCTGCCGTCCTTGACCTATATTTTGGTGCCGCTTTACCTGATCATGGTGGTCTACGCCATCTTAAAGCACCATCTGCTCGATATCTCGATGGTCATCCGCCGCGGGCTCATCTATTCCATCCTGTCCCTGGTCATCGCCTCATTCTATATATTAATGATCCTGCTTTTGGGGCAATATTTCCAGAATTTGACCGGCTGGAATTCGATCGTAGCTACGGCGCTTTTTGTCTTCGTTCTGGTCGCCGTCTTTGAGCCGCTGCGGGGCACCATCGCGGCCGGGGTCGATCGTCTCTTTTTCCGCAATCTTTATCGGGAAATGCTGCGCGCGGACAAGCTGGCGGCGCTGGGCGCCGTGGCGGCGGGCCTCGCCCACGAGATCAAAAATCCTTTGGCCAGTTTGAAAGGCATGACCCAGATATTGCCGGACAACTTGGATGACCCGGAGTTCATAAAGAATTATACGGAGATGGCCCCGCGCCAGCTGGACCGCATAAATAATATCGTCGAGGCCCTGCTGCGCATCGCCCGGCCCCAAAAGTACGTGCTGACCGGCGTGGACCTAAGCAAGATATTGGACGATCTTTATCATTTGCTGGAGAACCAGGCCCGCAAAAAGAACATCATTTTCAAGAAAGAATGGGAACCCGATCTAATGGTCCAGGGGGACGCCGAGCAATTAATGCAGGTCTTCATGAACCTGATATTAAATGCGATGGACTCAATGCCAAATGGAGGGACGTTAGGGATCGGAGGGAGGAGGAGGGAGGGGGAGGGGATCGAGCTCGAGGTATCGGATAGTGGAGTGGGGATCCCGGCGGAGAAGCTGAAAAATGTTTTTGAGCCCTTTTTTACCACCAAGGAGGGCGGAACGGGTTTGGGGCTGGCGGTGACCTATCGCATCATCAAGGAGCACTTTGGCGAGATCGAAGTGAAAAGCAAAGTCGGGGAGGGGACCACCTTTAAGATATGGCTGTCTACAAGACCCAGGGCATAGTTTTGGGGAGCCGCCCCTTTGACGAGGCAGGGAAGCTCGTGACCCTGCTCACCCGCGATTATGGTAAAATCAGGGTGATCGCCAAAGGCGCCAAACGTTTGACGAGCAAGTTCGGCGGAAGGCTGGAGGTGTTCACTTTGCTCGAGATGTCCCTGGCGGAAGGCCGCAGTCTCGATATCTTAAGCCAGGCCGAGGCCCTGGAGTGGTTCGGGCCTCTAAGGCGTGATCCGGAGAAGCTTTCGGCCGGGTTTTACTTCGTTAGAATTATCGACCGGGCGACCGTGGACCACCAGAAGAACTTCGATCTTTTCCGGCTGTTGTATTATTCCCTTAAAAAGTTGAGCGAGGAAAAAGCCGTGCCTACCGGCAGGCAGGCCCGGGAGGATGCCATTAAATATTTTGAGTCCAATTTCTTGAAGGTGGAGGGGCTTTTCCGCCAAAAGATCGCGCCGGACATTTTGATCGGCGAGCATTTGGGAGAAGACGTAAGACCATGGAAAAATTAGAACCCGACCGTTCTTTCGGCTTTGCGGCGGTGCTCGGCAACGCCGGCTTTCTCATGCTGTGGCTGGGGCAGATCACCTCCCAGCTGGCCGACCGCGTCTTTGTCTACGTGCTGATGATCATCATCTACCAGCTCACCAAATCCAACCTGGGGGTGTCGCTCCCGCTTTTGGCTTTCGGCATACCTTCGGTTTTGGTCTCGCCCTGGGCCGGGGTATTTGTGGATAAGCTGGACCGCAAATGGATCATGGTCATCTCCGATCTTTTGCGCGGTCTTTTGATATTGCTCATTATCCCCCTGATCTTTAAATCGGTGGGGCTCATCTTTGCGGTGAGCTTGCTCATCTACAGCGCCGCGCAGTTCTTTGCTCCGGCCGAAACCTCCTCCATTCCCGAATTGGTCGACCGCAAGAATCTGATCGTGGCCAATTCCCTCTTTATGCTCACTTGGATGGCTACCTCGGTGGTGGGCTTCGGGTTGGGAGCGCCGCTGGTCAACCTTTTTGAGGAAAAAGGGACCTTCGTGGCGGCGGCGGTGCTCTATTTTATCTCCGCGGGGGCGGTGCTTTTGGTGCCGCTCAAGTTCCGTTCTGTCGCGCATAACCCCAAAGGCCATGTGTGGGGAGACATCGGGGTGGCCTTCGAGTTCATCCGCCGCAATCAGGTGGTGAGATACTCGCTCTACAAGCTTTTTGTGGCGGCCACGGCGGTGGCCACGCTCTCGCTTTTGGCTATTGCCTATGCCAACGAGGTATTGCATATCGGGGAGCGGAACTTTGGCTATCTGATCATCGCGATCGGGGTGGGGATGCTTTTGGGGATGGGGACCCTGGAGCGCCTGCGGCATTATGTGAAAAAGGGCACCATTGTGATCGGCAGTTTTCTCTTTTCCGGCGTGATCCTGATCCTTTTAGGCCGGGTGACCAATGTCCCGCTGGCTACCTTGTTCATCGTGCTTTTAGGGGTAGGCAATATCTATATCACCTCATCCATCCAGACCATCTTACAGAACAAGATACCCCGTCAGTTGAGAGGTAGGGTCTTTGGGGTGCAGAACATGCTCATCAACTCGGCCTTCACTTTGCCGGTGATCTTGTTCGGGGCGGTGGCGGATTGGTGGGGAATATTGATCGCGCTCTCGGCTCTAGGTTGGATGGTGCTATTGATGGGTGTAGCCGGCATCTTCCTGCCCAAGTTCAAAACGGTCTGATCAGGCCGATGTCCGACCGCTCCAACCCAAGGCCTCCATCCTGGTAAAAAGCCGGGCTAGGCGGTTTTTTATTCTAACGGCCTCGGCGCCGGCCTCGTCTTTCAGAACGATCCGGATCGTATCCAGCTGCCGGGGGATCGGGGCAAAATCTTTTAAAAAGGAAAGACCCGGGTCTCCTTTCTCTAGGATAGTGATCATTTCTGCCGCGATGTCGAAACTTTGGTCGATGGCCTTGTATGCCAGAGGACGGTTTCCCGTCTTCCACCAGATCGCGATCATAGCTTCAAAGAACCGGGGAAGAGAGAAACGATTTATCGACGGATCGGAAAAAAGGGAAAACATTTCATTAGAAAGCTCCAGGCCTTCGGCCTGCTTTTCTATGCCAAAATATATGACGGCAGCGACCTCCAGGGTTTCGAGGCGGTCCAGGGGTTTTAGATCCCCTTCCCGCATATAATCCAGGGCCGCTTCCACTTCCAGCCGGGCTTCCGGTAAACGGTGGTCCAAAAATAATTCTTGCGCATGGAATAATTGATCGGCGACCACCTCCGCAGTTATAGGGGGAGGCGTATAAAGCGGAAGGACCAACTCGGGCATATCCACAAGTTGGGGTTCTTCGTAATCCAGCACGAACCGGCGCCCGCGGATAGGCGGATTAAGCTCCTCGTGGACGATTTTAAATCCCGCTACCTCCCGATGTCCGCCGGGCACGCGCTGGGTGCGGGTCAGGTCATACTCCCGGCACAGCCCATCGAAAACCTGGGATAAGCCCGTCAACCAGCGGTCGGTTTTGATGCCGTCCAGGTCGGTCTCCCGGCTGATGGTTTCGAGATCCAAGGCGCTTAAAAACCGGGTCAAGGTATGGCGGGGATCTTTCAGGGCCTCGGTGAATTTCTTCGAAAAGCCCACTTTCAGCTTTCTAAAATAATCGAGGTTACGGCCGAAGGTAGTGGATCGACCGGTGGTCCCGACCCTGGCTTCCGGGAATTTGAAGGTTTTTGATATTTTTGTAATCATCTAATTATCAATTGATCGGCGCCTTTCTCTTTCCTCTTCCTCTCTCCTGAATTTCCCATATTCCTCATCGCTCAATTGTGACACTACCGGACCCCTTTCATATGAAGGCAATTCTCTTGTCAATCGACTAAGCTCATACTCGGAAAGATAATAATGTAAATTTAACTTTTCAAGATAACTTAATTCCTGAAAAGTTTTAATTGCCCGTTCACCCCCGTCCTTGATCAGACGAATTTTACCCTCAAAACTCAATTCTTCAACTTGCCCGGGAATATCCTTCGCTTTAGGCGGGGAACTCTTTTGGAAAAAATTGCGCCAGTCAGAATGTAAGAATTGTAAGAGAAAATCTTTGCCTGGATCATTGAGATCGGCATGGAGATCTATAATTTGGCGCTGACTTATGAATGATAAGAATGTAGTCAATAACGATGATCTATGGGTAGATGATAAAGATGTTTTATCTGTAGCAATATCCAAAAATATTTGCAAGACCTCTTTTCGTCCGAGGAAATTGGCAAGTTCTATACTTCGTGCCTCGTTTAGTAAAATGGCCTTGTTTTTATTGTTTGAACAAAGTAAAAGATGTGCAAATATTTCTTTATTCTCCGTATCAAGCCATTGGGCCAAAAACCTCTTCCCTTTTCTGCTTAAAGCAGTAAACAAAAACACCAAGTTCTGAATATGTATTTCTTGGATTATCCGCGTAAGAGTATTTGGGCCTAAAAGAATCTTATTCGAAACCGTACGCCCTGCATTTCTGATTATCCGCAATAATGAAAAATTGGCCGCATTTTGGCCATTTTTCCGTCTTTCTAAAATTGCATTTAGGTCATCATTAGAAAATGCGGGGAATATTTCCTTATGTAAAGGTATTATTTTAGAATCGCTGAATTTATTATCCGATCGCCTAACAAGAGGTGTTTTGACGGTTTCCGTCCGCCTGCCCGTAAAACGAAGTGCAATTTCAAGCAGGTCCGATTGCCTATGTAATATTTCGTCCCCTTTGGCTTTTCTTAAGCTGCCTTTTTGCGTTAAATCATCAGCCCTGACCGGAACCTTACATTGTAAAAATCCCCGGCCAAGAGCGACTCTCGCTACTGGTTTAACGGTCATGGTTCCCTCCCCCTCGCCCTGGAATGCGGGCTAAAATTATTTCGATTGATTATGCTGATAATTTCATTAAATCTCTGGGGATTATATTTGTCCTGGGAAATCCGGGTAAATCCGAGATAGATCCGCGTTTTAGATATCTTGGGAGATCAGGGACGATCAATATTCCCGGGATAGGATCCAGGTTAAGGGATTATGGAATATAACCAACAAAAAAGCCGGGGGACAGGCCGCCGGCTTTAATGTTTCAGTAAGATAAGGAACTTAACCCTTCCTATATATATATCGACAGGTTCCCCGGGAAATTTCACTTTATTTTAAGATTCTTGGTAGACCCCCCAAACCGCCCAAAGGACCGAAAAAGTGGCTGCAAAGAACAGGGTATATAAGAAATTCTTGGGAATGCCCAATGACAGGAGGTTCGAAAGATCGTAAAAGACATAGATGGCAAAGGTCAAGGCGAATCCCCAGCCATAGACCTTCTTCTTGGCTACCAACATCAATCCCAGGATCATTACAAAACCCTCAAGCAGGATCGAGACATATTGAACCATTTGCATAAATTTCCCTCCTTTTTCATATAATATCATGAAATTTATTTCCAGAGATATCGAAATAGCGGCATGGATCGGGTTAATAGAAATCGCCCTAAATATGTTCCTCTTTCCCGGGTTGAGACCAGAATTTGCCGGGATATCAACCGCCTTAGAAAAATTGACCAGCCCTTCACTCCGCATAATATCAGGAATACTTCCAAAGACGCGCAGGTCGCGATCGTAAGGGAATTGGTAAACAAACTAAAACTTGACCATCCGCGGCATTTAAGAAGCGCGGATTTCAAAACCAAGCTTGACGGCTGGAAGGCTAACTTGTGGAAGTTTTATGAATTTTACCGGTCCGCATGGCCGGCGGGCCATAAGGGAAGCGCAGTCGATTATATGCTGGACGTTCTCGGTATCGAAAAGGCAGGGTCGGCCCAACAGCCAGTCCCGGTCGATGCCGGAAGAAGCGAAGCTGAACTTCTCGAAGGCGCAAGAAAGAAAAAGAACATTGGCATAAAATCATTAAGCGAAGACGAAATCCAGGCCTTAGCTTACAGGGCGGCAGAAGGTGATCGGGAATCAATCGATATATTGCTATGTTGCTTTGAGCCGCTATTTCAATCTTGCGCCAAAGAAGCCCTGCTAAAATTACCTAAAAGCAGGCTGAAGGCGGACGACCTGACGCAAGAAGGCAGAATATACTTCGATAAAATGGTCAAACGTTTTGATCCTTTAAAGGGCAGCTTGATAACTTTCACACGAAGATCTCTTAATCTTCTTTTTATAGCCCTTATTTTGCGAGAAACAGGGGTGGTGCATATCCCTGCGCATACTATTGAAAGGACACAAGAAATCCGTAAGGCCGAACTGGCGCTGATGACAGAACTGGGCAGACCACCATCAGATGAAGAGATGGCAAATAAGCTCGACAGCACTGTCGATGATTATCATGAAGAAAGAATATTTTTGGCCAAGGAGATCCCCCTTGAGGAGGAACTATTCGATGATGGGCTGTCTTTAATAGAGGTCATACCCGATGATGGCCGCTTCTCTCCGCCTGACAGCGGCCCGTCCCTGCTGGAGGTATTGGAAGAGGCGATTGAAGGGTCAAGATTGACCGGGATGGAAATGCTGGTGTTAAGGGAAGTATTTTTTGAAAACCGAACGTATAGTGAGGTGGGAAGAGAGAATAATATGACTTGTGAAGGGATCCGTCAGACCAGCTTTCGCGCCCTGGCCAAGATCAGGCGTAGGCATTTTGCAGAACGACTGAAGGAATATTTAGACTAAGCCTTCTGTTGCCGTGCTATAATTTAAGCGTGAGAAGGTCATTTTTGCCAGTTTTGTTTATCCTATTATTCCTCGGCAACCTGGCATTTGGCACGCAAACTCTCAAAGCTACCGTCGGGCAAAAATTCACCATCACCATGGACTCCAATCCCACCACCGGCTACAGCTGGTAGCTGGCCAAACCGATCGAAAGTAAAATGCTGAAATTTATCGGCTCCAAGTACTATCCCCAGCGCACGGGATTGGTGGGGAGCGGCGGGGTGGAGCGGTGGGTTTTCCGATCGCTGAAACGGGGCCGGACAGAAGTGTCCTTTAAATATGTGCGTCCCTGGGAGAAGGGGATTCCGCCGGTCGATACCCGCAGCTACCAGATCACCATTCGCTAATGGCGCCCAAGCTTTGTCTCTTCTACATCACCCTGCGCTGTAATGCTACCTGCGAGTTTTGTGAAAATTGGCAAAACAATCAAAAAGCTGATGAGGCGGATATCGCTGATATCCAAAATAAACTTAGGGACATCAAGAGGGCGGGGGTGGAGACGCTGGAGATCACCGGGGGCGAGCCGCTCTTAGTTGAGCGCCTGCCTCAAATCCTGAAGACCGCCCATGACCTAAAGCTCAAAACGGCGCTGACCACTAACGGCATACTTTATCCAGACCGATACCGAGAACTCAAAGGCCTGATAGATGTCCTTTATTTTTCACTGGATTACCCCACGGCAGAAGACCACGACCGCAGCCGCGGCATCCCTTCGTTCAACACCGTCCTGCGCAGTATTAATTATGCCAAAGAAAGCGGGGTTCAGCCCATCATTTATTTTACCCTGACCCGCGATAGCGTCCGGTTCCTGCCCGAAATGGTGGATTTGGCCGAAAAGCTCAAGGTCCAGGTCTTCTTGAACCCGGTCTACGACTTCCACGGCCTGCAGGGGTTCGAAAAGGCGACCTATGCCCACATCAAATATTACGCCAAGCGCCCGAGCGTTTCGGTCAACCTGGCGGCGCTCGATTTTCTCGCCGCCGGCGGCAACAACATCCTGTGGCCCCGCTGTCACGCCCGGGAGACCGTACTGACGCTTTTACCCGACTTAAAAGTTGCTTCCCCCTGCTTTTATAACCGGGGCGGGAAGCAGGGCCGGGAGCCGGTCTGTTCCGGTTGCACCCGCTGGCCCTATATGCTACCATCATTTTCGATCGGGTTGGATAAGTACCGGTTCCTTAATTGGTATTCGAACAGGAGGTAAAACCGCATGAAGATCGTGATGTTGTCCCCCTATTTCTATCCCCACACCGGCGGCACCGAAAAATACGTAAAAGACCTCTCGACCGCACTGATCCTTAAAGGCCACGAGGTTACCGTTATCACCAATAATCTGCCCAAGGCCAAGAATGCGCCAGCTCAAGAGACCACTCCGGAGGGCATCAAGATCATCCGCCTGGACGCCATAGACATGTTCTATTACCTGCCGGTCTCCCTGCAGTTCAATCTCCAAATGCTCGAGGGCTTCGACATCGTGCATGTGCACGTGCCGGCCTTCGGTTTTCTGCGGGCCGTGGCCGGAAAGATCAAACAGCCCTTGATCGTGACCTACCACTGCGACGTCACGGTCTCCGAAAAATATTTCGGCGTGCCGGTGCCGCGCTTTTTGGTCCCGGCTTTTGAGGAGGGCTCCAATATCTACGCCCGCACCTTGCTTTCCAAAGCCGACGCCGTCATCAACACCACCGAGACCTACGCTTCCACCTCTCCAGTAATGAAGCACGTTCCTCACCAGGCGGTGCCCATCGGCATTTTCCACGACAAGATCGACGAGATCCAGAAGAAAATAAATTTGACGCCGGAGAAAAAGAACAACCGGCAGCTGCTCTTTTTGGGACGTTTGGCGGGGAACAAGGGCTGTGATTACCTGGTAAAAGCCATGCCCGAGGTTTTGGCCAAGTTCCCGGATACCAAGCTCATCATTTGCGGGGATGGGGAAGAGAAGGCCCACATCCTGGACCTGGTCACGCAATTCGGCATCGGCCCCTCGGTAACTTTTTTGGGCACCGCCACCTTCGAAAAGCTGGTGGAGCTCTACTACACCTCGATCGCCTATATCTTCCCGTCCATCAACCGGCTGGAGGCCTTCGGCATCGTCCAATTGGAGGCCATGGCTAACTATACCGCGGTAGTCGCATCCGACATCCCCGGCCCCAATGCGGTGATGGACGTAGGCAAATCGGGTCTTTTGGTTCCCAAGCAGGATCCCCACGCTCTGGCCGTGGCCATCAATTCAATTTTGGCCGATCCTCAAAAAGCCAGGGAGATGGGGAAAAAGGGCAGGGAATTGGTGGAGAAAAAATACGACTGGAAGGTCATCGCCGACCAGATCGTAGAGATCTACAAAAAAGCCAAGGCCAAGAAGCAGTAATTCACTCCGACCAGCTGGCCGGCAGGTTATCGTAAACGTTGCGCGCGTTCCAGATGAGAAATCCTTCCACCCCTTCGTCGTTAGCGGCCTCCACCTGCGCTTTGATATATCCCGGCCCATAATTAGGCGATAACATATTGAAGCCCTGGATCCAGGGGACCAATTTGGTCTTGGCCCCGGCTGCATTCAATATCTCCACGGCCTTCTTGACGCCGGTGTTGACGAAATAATAGGGCTCGGAACCGGGATTGGCGAAGCCGTCATAGCCCCGGTGGAAATGGGAAGGGTAGAACATGGGGGATAAAACATCCAGGTAATGCGACATGGCCTCCAGCGACTGCCCCAGCGTTTCCACATCCCACTCGCTCTGCCAGGCGGTAACCCCGAAAATATCCACCGCCAGCGAGGTGTTGTATTTTACGGTCCGTTCTCTAACCTCTTTAAGAAATTGGGTGATCACTTCCACCCGGGTTTGCTCCGCCTCCTCGGGGAAAGATAAATAGGCGGCCGAGCCCTCGGCCGGGAAGCGGATGTAATCGAACTGCACTTCGTCCACCCCGGAGACCGCACAGGTTTCGGCCAGCAAAACGTTGTAGAGCCGGACTTCATCGGAATAAGGGTTCACCCAGCGGCCGCCTTTCTTGTCGCGATAGGGGATAGCCAGGTCGGGACGGATCAGGGCCAGATGGTCGTCTTTAAAGACCACCACCCGGGCGGTGACGATGAATCCCGCATCCTGCAATTCTTTGGTCAGTTTGGCCAGCCAGGGATCCGGCTGGACTTGATAGTCGGACCTAAGCTGCCGCTTTTTTGCCATCTCCGAGATCGGACCCGAGATCATATCCTTGGCATCCACCACGATAGTGTTGAGGCCGTGGCTTTTGGCCATGCGTTTAATGTAGTTCAAATGGGAGGGTTTTTGCGCGGTCCAGGCGGTGATATACAGCCCCTTGTCGGAGCTGCGTTTTTGCTTGAACGGCAAGTTGAACGCTACCCCGCCCTCCGGACTGCCCGGAAGATCCGAATGGCTCAAAACGAAGGGCACCGGCAGGATAATAACCGCCAACAGCAGGTATTTTAGGGCTTTCATAAAAAGATTTTAACATACTTTTGTGGTAAAATGCACCTCACCCACCCCCGGCAAGCCGGGGGTCCCCCCTCTCCATCTTCGATGGAGAGGGAAGTCTACAATAAGGAGACATACAGTATTGGATTGCACACTTCAACCAATTGTCGAATATAGCCGGGCCCCCTCTCCACGAAGCGGAGAGGGGGTGCCCGAAGGGCGGGGATGAGGTGCTCAAGGATTATAAATATCCCGCGGGAGCTCTCCACATCATCCAAACTTTAAAAGACCAGGGATTCAAATGCTTCCTGGTGGGCGGATCGGTGCGGGATATATTATTGGGAAGGACTCCCACGGAATGGGACCTCACCACCGACGCTCCGCCGGAGACGGTCAGCCGCCTGTTCCACAAAGTGGTGCCCACCGGCATTGAATTCGGAACGGTCACGGTTTTGGTCGAAGGCGGGACTTTTGAGGTCACCACCTTCCGCCGGGATGAACAATACACCGACGGCCGCCATCCCAGCCAGGTGAAATACAGCAAAAACCTGGAAGAAGACCTCTCCCGCCGGGATTTTACGGTGAATGCCATGGCCTACGATCCGACCTCCTATGAATTCGTGGATAAATTCGGCGGCCAGAAAGATCTCTCGGAGAAACTGATCCGCACCGTAGGCCGGGCGGTCGACCGTTTTTCGGAAGACGGCCTGCGGTCGCTACGCGCCTGCCGCTTTGCCGCCCAGCTTACTTTTGAGATCGAAGAAAAAACTTTCTCGGCCATCGGCCAAACTCTCCAGATCACCAAAAAAGTGGCAGTAGAACGGGTGCACGACGAGCTGGTCAAGATGCTTTCCTCCTCCAAGCCTTCGATCGGTATCGAATACATGAGAAGATCGGGTCTGCTAAATCTGTTCATTCCCGAGCTCCTGCTCGGCGTAGGAGTGGAACAACCCGCGCAGTTCCACAAATGGGATGTTTACTACCACGCGCTTTATAGCTGTGATGCCGCACCCTTGGATAATCTGCCGGTGCGGCTGGCCGCTCTTTTGCACGACATCGCCAAGCCCCCGTGCAAGGTGGAGAACACTTTTTACGGCCACGACCAGAAGGGCCGGGAGATGGCAGAAGACATCTTGCGGCGGCTGCGTTTCAGCAACGAGCATATCGAAAAAGTCGGCCTTTTGGTCGCCAACCATATGTTCAATTATCAAAGCAGTTGGTCGGATGCGGCGGTAAGGCGATTTATCCGCCGGGTAGGGCTCGACAATCTCCCCGACCTTTTTGCCCTGCGGATGGCGGACGCCCGGGGGATGGAGAGGGAGATCGATTCGGGGTATCTCGAAGAGTTGCAGCTGCGCATCGATAAAATATTGGCCGAAGAGAACGCCCTGCATATCAAAGACCTTAAGGTGGACGGCGGGGACGTGATGCGCGAATTGAGCATCCCGGCGGGACCAAGAGTCGGAAAGGTGCTGGAAGCTCTTTTGGAGAAGGTTTTGGACGATCCGGCTTTGAACGAGCGGGAGAAATTGCTGGAGATGATAAGGAAACATGGTTGAACCTGCGACTAAAGTCGCGGTTAAATTCATTCTCGGCTTTGTCCTATTTCTGCTTTCTTCTCCGGTTGGGGCCGAGGTCAAGCTCCAGGGTATCGAGGTCGAGCCGCACAAATATTATGATAATTTTATCATCAAGTTGGACCAGGAGGTCCTTCCCAAGATCACCCTAATAAAAGATCCGCCCCGCTTGATCCTGGATTTCAAAGGGGTAACCATCGAAAAACCACTGATCTCCATCGTTAAAAAAAGCAAACGGGTGGGATTGATCAGGGCGGGGCAATTTTCCAAAAAACCGCTCATCGGCCGGGTGGTGCTGGAGCTTAAGCGTCCGGTAAAATGGGAGGCCGCCGCGCTTTACGGCCGGCAGCAGGTGATGCTGGAGGTGGCCGATGGGGCGGGGGATTTCCCGGCAGTGGCCGTGAAAACGGAGCCGGTAAAACCGCCGATCCAATCAAAGAAAACCACCAAGATCGCAAAAACACCGGTTTCGGTTGAGGTTGTCGCAGAAAAACCGGTGCAGGTGCTGAAGAATAAGGTGATCGTGATCGATCCCGGCCACGGCGGGGACGATCCCGGGGCCACGGGATATAACAATGTCCTGGAAAAGAACATCAATCTCAAGACCGCGCTTTATCTGGCAAAGTATCTAAAGGAGAAAGGCGCCAACGTGTTTTTAACCCGCCAAACGGACATAAAAAAGAACCTGCCGGATATCGTAAGCTTTGCCAACCGCATCGGGGCGGACATTTACCTGGGAGTGCATTACAATTCATTGGATAACCCGCGGATCACCGGTACCGAGACCTATTATTATCACGAACACAGCCGGGCCCTTGCGGATGCGGTGCACCGTAGTTTGGTCTTGGGTATAAGAAGGAAAGACCGGGGAGTACGCCAGGCCATGCTCTATACCATTCACCATACCAACATGCCGGCGATCCTGCTCGAGCCGGTGTATATGACCGGCGATCAGGAGGGCGCGCTCATCCTCTCCCCCAGTTTCCAGAAAGAAGTGGCGCGCGATATC
The DNA here is from genome assembly GCA_016223205.1 of Candidatus Saganbacteria bacterium. Classification (GTDB taxonomy): domain Bacteria; phylum Margulisbacteria; class WOR-1; order XYC2-FULL-46-14; family WPAF01; genus JACRPM01. Next base: position 112,705 of record JACRPM010000002.1, on the reverse strand, counting down.
GCCCAAGGAGTGGAAAACTATTTCAGAAATAAGCGCAGTTAGAAAGACCTTAACCGAGAGGGTGGCATTAAAGCCGGAAGAAAAACCGGTCTATCCCAAGCCCCCGGCGTCCCAACCCATCGGCATGTTCGATTCGGGGGTGGGGGGGCTTTCGGTCCTTTCGGAAGTGGCCCGGCAGATCCCGGCGGAGGATGTAATGTATTTGGCTGATACCAAACGTGTCCCCTACGGAGGCCGCCCCGCGGATGAGATCATCAAGATCAACACCGAGATCCTCAATTACTTCGCCGAACAAGGAGTTAAGCTGGTGATCATGGCCTGCGGCACCTCCTCTTCCGTCGCCTATCCGGTCTTAAAAGATAAATACAAATTTCCCATCATCTCGCTGATCGAGCCCGGTTCCCGGGCGGCGCTTGCGGCCACCAAAAACAACCGGATCGGTCTTTTGGCCACGGTAGGCACGGTGGAATCCGGCTCTTACCAAAAGACCATCAAATCCATGAAAAAAGAGGTAACGGTCATCGCCGAGGGCTGTCCGCTTTTTGTGCCCCTCATCGAAGGCGGGTTCATCGATACCGAAGAGACCCGTAAGGTAGCCCGGGATTACCTAAAGCCGCTGCAAAAAGAAAATGTGGACACCATTATCCTGGGTTGCACCCATTATCCCCATTTGCTGGGGGTGCTGAAAGAGCTCACCGAAGGCCAGATCGTGTTCATCGATCCTGCAGAGGAAGCGGTGAAAGACGCCAAAAAGCTTTTGTCATTGAAGGCCGGGCGCGGACAATACCAGTTCGTAGTGACCGGCTCGGTTTTGCATTTCGAGGAATTGGGCAGTAAACTTTACGGCAAACCGATCATCGCCAAACCAGTCAAATTAGGAGGATAATATGTTCGAATTAATGGTTGAGGATTCGTTCGACGCCGCCCATCAATTGCGCGGTTATTCCGGCCCCTGCGAAAAGCTCCACGGGCACACCTTCAAGGTGCAGGTCTATTTGAGGGCTAAAAAGGCGGGAAAATTGGGATACGTGATCGACTTCAAAAAGATCCGCTCCCTGCTTAAGGGGATACTCGAGGTTTTCGACCATCAGAACCTCAACGCCCTGAAATCCTTCCACAAAATGAACCCCACCTCGGAAAATATTGCCAAGTTGGTCTTCGAGCGGCTGCGGAAACAGCTTCCCCGCGAAGGGAAACTCACCAAGGTAACGGTCTTTGAATCTCCCACCTCCTCCGCCAGTTATTTCTAGTTATGTTATAATAATTGCATGCGGACGTTGAATTTTATTAAGATGCACGGGCTGGGCAACGATTTTGTCCTCCTCGACGCCCGTGCGGAAAAAATCGAGGGCAGTTCCCTGCCGCAGCTGGCGCGCGAACTCTGCGACCGGCACTTTGGGGTGGGGGCCGATGGGGTCTTGATCGTCCATCCTTCCGCCAAAGCCGAATACCGCCTGCAGATCATAAATCCCGACGGGAGCGAGCCCGAAATGTGCGGCAACGGCCTCCGCTGTTTTGCCAAATACGTTTATGAAAAAGATAAGTTGACCAAAGATGTGGTCTCGATCGAAACCATTGCCGGGATCAAAGTCGTGGCAATTATTGCTGAAGAGGGGATAGTTTCAGCGGTAGAAGTCGATATGGGCGAGCCCAAAGACGAAGGGGAGCTCAAGTTCGAAGGTTTCCGTTTCAGAAAGATCAATATGGGCAATCCCCACGCGGTGGCCATAGTTTCTAATCTCGATCAGATCACCCTGGCGGAGATCGGGCCGATCATTGAGCTCTCTTCGCATTTCCCCAACCGCACCAACGTAGAGTTCGTTAAGATCATAAGCGATTCCGAGATCGAGGTTTTAGTGTGGGAGCGGGGAGCGGGGGAAACGCTGGCCTGCGGCACCGGGGCAAGCGCCTCGGTGGTTGCCGCCAGCCTGGCCGGAAAAGTCGGCCGATCGGTCAAAGTGAATCTACCCGGAGGAACGCTCAAAGTGGAATGGCAGGACGACAACCATGTCCTGATGACCGGCCCGGCCGAAGCCGTCTTCGAAGGAAAATATTACCTATGACCTCACCCACCATTCCTCATTATCATTCGGAATGGTCCCCCCTCTCCATCGGAGATGGAGAGGGCAGGAAGAATAGGTTAATTCGAGAATTGCAGCCCTCTCCACGAAGTGGAGAGGGGGGACCCGAACGAAGTGAGGGTGGGTGAGGATGAAAAAAGCCAAACGCATCGCCAAAGTGCCACCCTATCTTTTTGTGCAGATCGACAAACAACGGGAAGCAATGAAAGCCCGCGGGGTGGACATTATCAATCTGGGGATCGGGGATCCCGACCTGCCCACGCCCGACCATATTACCCAAGCCCTGCACCAGGCCATCGATAATCCCCGCAGTTTCGGTTACCCTCCCTATGAGGGGACCTTTGCCTTTCGCGAGGCGGTGGCTTTCTGGTACCACAAAAGGTTTTTGATTGACCTTGATCCCAATTCCGAGGTGATGGCGCTCATCGGCTCCAAAGAGGGCATCGCGCACCTGTTCTTTGCCCTGCTTGATCCCGGGGATATCGCACTGATACCGGACCCGGCCTACCCGGTCTACAAAACGGCCACACTTTTGGCAGGCGGCCGGCCCCATCTCCTGCCGCTGCTCGAGAAAAACGGCTTTTTACCCGACCTAAAAAAGATCCCGGCCTCGATCGCTCGCAAAGCCAAGCTGATGTTCATCAATTATCCCAACAATCCCACCGGGGCCACGGCCGATGCGGATTTTTTGGAAGAAGCAGTGGCTTTCTGCCGCAAATACGATATTCTGCTGTGTTCGGACCTGGCTTATTCCGAGATTGCCTTTGAGGGCTACAAACCGCTTTCGGTCCTGGAAATTCCCGGAGCCAAAGAGGTAGCGGTCGAATTCCACTCGCTTTCTAAAACTTATAATTGCACCGGTTTCCGGTTGGGTATGGCAGTAGGGAACAGTGCGGCGATCAATGCGCTTTCCATCATCAAGACCAATGTCGATTCCGGCGCTTATATGGCGCTCCAGATGGCAGGAGTGGAGGCCTTAACCGGCTCGCAGAGCCACTTAAAAGAGACCAACGGCATCTATGAGCGGCGGCGCAATATAGTGGTCGAGGGACTAAAAAAAGCGGGATTTCAACTACAAGTTCCCAAAGCCGGCTTCTATATCTGGCCCAAAGTCCCTAAAGGATATACTTCCGCCAAATTCGTGTCTGAACTTCTCGAGAAAACCGGGGTTCTGGTTGTTCCGGGTTCGGGCTACGGCAAATACGGCGAGGGCTATTTCCGGATCTCGATCACTTCTCCGGACGAGCGTCTCCGCGAAGCCGTCAAGCGCGTTGCAGCTTTGTGATCAGATCGTGAAGCACGCCGGCGGTTTCGGCATAGGTCTGATATCTAGTATCAGGATGCGCGGCCAGGGCGCGGAATAAAACATTCCTGACATTTACATGCACCCGGCCGGTTTGCTGGCATTCAACAGCCAAGCGATCTATAAATGCTTGAGGTCTTGAATAGAACAATCGGGCTTGGGCCGGGTTTTTGGGATCAAAAGGCGCCATACCGGTTAGCAGTTCGTACCAAATAAATCCCGCCACAAAGATATCGGAGCGTTGGTCGGCCTGGTCGCTGCGGCTGGGAAAAGTTTCGGGAGCGGGATAATCAGGCGTTCCCCAGAAAGCGCCGGTCCTGGTCAATTTTTCATTATATTCCCTGGCCAGGTGCGCAATGCCGAAATCCATCAGTACCACGCGTTTGACTTGACCGCCGATCATCTCGAGCCTGATGTTGGCGGGCTTTAGATCGCGATGGGCGAAGGTCCCTTCCCCCAGGCGCCGGGCTACCTCACCGAATACTACCAGGCCCAGCATGACGCTGTACATTATGGTCGTGGCGTGAAGAGAATCCACCACTTGACGGCTCTCGACCACTTTTTCCAGATCGTGGCCGACGATCATTTCCTCTATATAGTATTTTGGAAAGGCCTCGCTCGGTTTAGTGGGGTCCCAGCAGGGGTCCCAATCCACCAATTTTACCACCTTATCGCGGTGCTGGGCGAAATCGGCGGGCAGTATATTGGTATGATGAATGCCGTGGAGTATCCTGACTTCCCGGCGAAATCTTTTCCAAAGATCGACTTGAGTGGCTTCGTCATATTGATCGAGGCCACAGGGCATTTTCAGAAGATGCAATTTGCCGTTGCCGTCCTGAACCTCATAAAGGATCGACATGCCGCCTTGGGCAAAGGGCCGGAGGATTTTATAAATTCGGCCCCCGCTACCCCTGGCGAAGTTTTTGGGGAAAAGCGGACAAATAGGATCGCCGGCGGAACCGCCACCGGCCTTAAATTCTCTATGCGACCCAATGATTGGGGACCTTTTTAATATTTGTTCCGAAATTCTCATACCAATTGATTGTCGTCAAATTCTGGCAATAATTTCACTTTTTATCTATAATGCCCTATATGGATATCCTGATTGCCGAACACTCGGGCTTTTGCGAAGGGGTGGAGCGCGCTTACCGAATTGCTTTAGAGCAGACCCGCGAGGGACGGCCGGTCTTTATGCTGGGCAATCTGGTGCACAATGCCCAGGTGGTGGAGAAGTTTAAAAATTCCGGGGTTAAGGTGGTAAAGGAGATTTCAGAGATCCCTTCCGGCGCGCAGGGGACCCTCTTGATCTCGGCGCACGGGGTTGCCCCGCAGGTCTACGAAGAAGCCCGCACTCGCGGGCTGGCGGTCGTGGACACCTCCTGTCCCTGGGTAAAAAAAGCCCAGAAGATCGCCAAGGAATTGGCGGATGAAGGACGGGTGGTTGTGATCGTGGGGGACAAGGGGCATCCGGAAGTAAAGGCCCTGGTGGGGTGGAGTGGTGGGAAGGGGCAAGTGGTCGAAAATTTAGCCGACCTGCAAAAGCTTTCTTTTCCACCATCAGAAAAAGTGGGGATACTCGCGCAGACCACCCAGGCGGAAGAACATTTTAAACGTCTGACCGATGAGCTTAAAAAGAAGACCAAAGACCTCAAAGTTTTTAACACTATCTGCGGGGCCACCAGCAAACGGCAGAAAGCGGCCGTGGACCTGGCGAAAAAAGTCGACCTGATGCTGGTGATCGGCGACAAATTAAGCGCCAATACCAAGCGTTTGGCCGAGCTCTGCGATCAAACCGGCACCGAGACCCATCAGATCCAGACGGTCAAGGAATTGGACCAAGGTTGGTTAAAAGGAAAAAAGAAAGTCGGCATAACCGCCGGGGCTTCCACCCCGGAGTGGGTGATCGAGGAGGTTATAACTCTGCTTCGGGCTCGATGAGGACGCGGTAGAAGCAATAAGCGGTCAAGGTTAGGATCAATCCCCAGGAAAAGAGCATAAATATCCAGCCCCAGACGTTCATTCGGGCTTCCTCCGGTAATACGCGATCCTAACTAAAATGGCGATCGCCACAAAAAGCAAAATAAGGCCGACGCGGGTTGCCAGGATATAAGGCAGGTTTTCAGCCGCCACGCTTTTCATCAACAAGGTCGGCCAGCCCTGCTGGATGAACCAGAACCCCAAAATGAAAAGCAGGAAAGCCGGGGTGATATATTTCATGATAAAGCGGTAAAAGCGGGGAATGTTGAGTTCCGCCCCGCGGTGCATCTCTTCCCAGGCCTTGTCCATGCCGAATATCCAGACAAAAAGTATGGTCTCGATAGTGGCAAAAAGCACCAGGGCAAATGTGCCTCCCCAGAAATCCAGTTCATCCACCACGCCGTGCCCCAGGAAAAAGATGGCGGGCTGGCAAAGGAGAAAGGCCGCGATCGAAAATAAAACGACCGCTTTTTTCCGGTCTAATTTGAACTCGTCGCGCACAAAAGCCACCGCCGGTTCCGCCAGCGATACCGACGAAGTGATGCCCGCCAAAAAGAGCAGGGCGAACCAGAGCAGGGCGAATAATTCCCCGAGCGGGATCCTCCCGAAGATCAAAGGCATGGTGACAAAACCCAGGTTGAAGGCCCCGCTTTGCGCCGCCTCCGCCGCTCCGATGGGACCCAAAAAGGCGAAAGCCGCCGGGATGACGATCGATCCACCCAAAATAACTTCGGCAAACTCGTTGGTGGCGCCGGCAGAGAGTCCGGAAAGCACCACATCATCGCCGTGGGAGAGATAGCTGGCGTAAGTCAGGATACAGCCGATGCCCACCGAAAGCGTGAAGAATATCTGCCCCGCCGCGGCCAGCCAGACCTTGGAGTTGGTCAAAACCGAAAAATCCGGGTTCCAGAGAAAGCCCAGGCCGTTTATGATGTTCCAGTCGGGCACTAGGGGATTGGGCGCGCCCAAGCTTAGAACCCGCGCCGCAATGATCAGGGCAAACCCAAAAAGCAGCGGCATCGCCCATTTGCACAGCCATTCTATCCCGCCCTTGATGCCGCGATAAAGGATCCAGGAATTAACGGCGAATGTGATCAGGAAGAAAAGATACGCGGTCCACAAATTGCTGCCCGGGCCCAGGCCTTGATAAGCGAGCAAAAATCCCTTCATGGCTTGCGGCGTGGTAAAAGCCAGAAGTTTACCGGTGACGGAGAAGAAAGCGTATCCCAAAAGCCAGGATTCGATATATATATAATAAATGAAAATGACCAGCGGGCCGAAGATGCCGATCACTCCCAGGTATTTAAGAGCGCGGTTTTTCCAGAGCTTGTCGAAGATGAAAGGCGCGGTGCCGTGGCCGAAGAGCCCCCCGTAGCGGCCGATGGCCCATTCGATCCACATCAAGGGGATCCCTAAAAGCAGGAAGGAGATGAAATAGGGGATCATAAAGGCCCCGCCGCCGTTCTGGGTGGCCTGCACCGGGAAACGCAGGAAATTGCCCAGCCCCACCGCCGATCCCGCCACCGCCATGATGATCCCGATCCGGGTACCCCATTTTTCCCTGGGTTTTTGCTCTGCCATCGGGGAGATTATAACACAGGTTATGTTATAATTAATTCGTGACGAAGAAAATTTTAACCGCGACTTTAGTCGCAGGTTCCTTATGGTTTGGCGTAGCCCAGGCCGCGGTCTTGACTAACATCCGGGTTAATTCCTATCCCCAAAAGATCAGGATAGTTTTCGACGTGGAGGGAGAAAGTTACTACGGAGTGACCCAGGCGGAAAGCGGGCTCACTATCGCCCTTTTATCCTGCGAAGCCGCGCCGGATACGGTGGGCACAACCTCGGTGGCCGATTGGGTGGTGAGGGAGGTGAGGGTTGCCAAGGGGCAGGGCAACCTCTATATCAACATCCCTATCGAATACCCGGTAAATTATGAGGTGTTCCCCCTGTCCGATCCCAGCCGGCTGGTGGTGGATTTCGGCCGGGCTTTTACCAAGATCGAGCAGGGCAGCAAACTGGCCGAGGGGTTGGAATATTTTGGGGTGGTCAAGGGAGTGGAAGCTGGCTACATGGTGGCGGAGATCCTGAAGGTCGACCCTAAAAAGGTGGATATTTTTCCCCGCCTGGCCAGCGCTTCACCCACGCTGTTAGAGTCGATGGGCGAGTTCCTCAATCCCTGGGCAAAGAAAAGAGTTCCCCATTTCTTTAGCGATAGGGTCAGCAACATCGCTTCTCAAGGACAGGCCCTAGCGGCCGTGAACGGCACTTATTTTTCTTATTCCGGCCGACCGCTGGGGGTTTTGATGATCGATAAGGAACTGGTCTCTTATCCCATCTCCGACCGCACCGCGCTCATCTTAACCGACGATAATCGGGCTTTTATCGATAATATCGCGCTCAACGCTTATGCCATAATTGGCGGCAGCCGTTATGACATCACCGGGATCAATGAACCGCGCGCCAATGGAGGAGATCTCATCGTATATACCAAATATTACGGGGAGCTCACGGAGACCCCCGGCAACGGCTACGAGCTGACGGCGCTCAATGGCAAGGTGGTTGAAGCTAGGATCGGCAATTCTCGCATTCCAGAGAACGGGCTGGTACTATCGGCCGGGGCGCTTTACGCCGAGAACCTTTTGACCACCGTCAATCGGGGCGACCCGGTCGAGGTCTCGATCGAGGTTCTGCCGTATTCCAGTTCGGTTAACGGCTCCCTCAAGCACCTGGTAGGGGGCGGGCCGCGGCTTTTAAAATCGGGGATGATCTACATTACCAAGTATGAGGAAAAATTCCGCCGGGACATAGCCCGGGGCCGGGCGGCGCGCACCGCGGTGGGGATATTGGAGGATGGACAACTGCTCTTTGTGACGGTGGACGGCAAGCCGCGCCGAAAATTAAAAAGAGGGGAGGGTTACAGTTTGGGCATGACCTTAACCGAGCTGGCTTACTTTATGCAGTCGCTGGGAGCCCGTGATGCGCTTAATCTGGACGGCGGCGGATCCAGCACCCTGGTGGTGAGAGGAGTGGTGCTTAACCGCCCCACCGACGGCAAGCCGAGAATGGTGGGGAACGCGATCCTCTTTAAATGAAGTACTGCTTGAATTCTTCGGACAGCGGCACCGAGCCGTCCCAGCGCTTGAGTATTTCCCCGTCTTTTTCGATCACCGTGGCCGGGATCTTGGTCACCGAGTAAAAAGCTCCTTCCGCCAGCCCCTCCATCTGCTCCATGTCAAAAAAACTTAAGGCGACTTTGGAGCGCTCAATATTCCAGCGATCAAAAAAGGTCTCAAATTTCTTAACCGTGGTCTTGCAGTATTCGCAGCCCGGCTTGCCGAAAACTTTAACTTCCATCATATCCCTCCTTTGAAACGGTCCTTAAGCTCTCCCAATTTTCCCTTGTTCCATCCCGGGACCCGGGAAAAATACCCGGTGATGCGGGTGATGCCTTCGATGTTTTCGGAGCTGCAATAAGGGCAGCGGTCCTTAAGCCCGCGGGAGGTCTTGCCGCAGTCCCCGCACGAGGTGAACTCCGGGGAAAAAGCGATCTGCGCGCTCTGGGTCTCCCGGAAGGTCTTCTTTACGAAATTGCTGATGCTGGAGGCCTCGGGCCGGCTCTCTCCCAGCCAGACGTGGGTGAGCGCCCCGGCGTCGATCAAAGGATGAAAGAGACCCTCGAGCTTCACCCTGTCGATTGGATTGGACGGGTGGGAGACATTGAAATAGGTGGAGTTGGTATAGTAGACATTGCCGGTCTTAAGGTCGCCTTGCACCACCGAGCGGGCGGGTTCGGTAAAATCCTTAAGGTCCAGCCGGGCAAAGCGGTAGGCGGTCGATTCCGCCGGGGTCTGCTCAAGCACGAACTTGAGATCGAATTTTTCCGAAAGCTCCTCGCATTTGATCTTCATGAAACTGACCACCTTAAGGCCGAGCTTTAAGGCCTCGGGACTTTCGTGGAGTTCCGCCCCCAAATGGTAGCGCACCAGCTCGTTCAATCCCAATATGCCGACCAGGTGGGTCACCCGGCGCAGACGCAAATAGGGCTCGTCGTCGTGTTTTTGGGAAAGCAGGGAAAGCGGGCCGTCCACGCCCTCCTTTAGCAGGGATTCGATAAAGGCGCGCTTCTGCTTGTGCGCCCGCGCGGCCAAGGTCAGCCACTGCTCGAGGATGGCGAACAGGTTCTGGTCGTTGTGATCGGCCAGGTAAGCCACGCGCGGCAGGTTGAGCGTGATGTTCTGGATGGCGGAATAACGCATCCGCCAGGGTTCCTTGGCATCTTGCAGGTCAGAATACTCGAGCTTAAAGGCCAGGCGGCAGCATTCCGAGATCTTGGCGGTCTCGCCGCGGTCGAAAACGAAATAGGTATTGCCCTTGTCCGCCGCAACGAACGAGATGAGGTTCAAGAAATCCTCGTGGCCTTCTTCGGTGAAGAATTTATCCGTCAGATGCACCAGGGGTTTGGGAAAAAAGTAGGGCCGTCCCGCGCCGTCGCCCTCGGCATACACCTCGAACATGGCGCGGGCAAAATCCTGCGCGGCTTTTTTGTATTCCCCATAAGTTTTGCCGGTCGGTAATCCCCCGCGACCCAAAGCCGGGGTCTCCTCAAAGTGTTTGGGGATCTCGTAATAAATATTGAGGTCGGAGAACAGGCCCTGTCCGCCGCGCGAGATGGCGACCGAGGCGAATTCCGAGATCAGCTGGCGGGCCAGTTTCTTCAAATGCCCATGGCTCATACCCTCGGTGAATGGGGCGATGAACATGTTGACCGCGTCCCAGCCGATGGCCCCGGCAAAATGCCCGTGCAGGGCCACCGAAAAGCGGATGATCTGGGAGATCAGGTCTTCGGCATCCTCGGGCGGCCGGGCGGAGTGCGGCGCATCCGGCAGGTCGAGGCCGAATTTCTTGACGTATTCTATGGATTGGCCGGAGCAGTAGGGCCGGTCCACAAATCCCAGGTCGTGCAGGTGGATATCACCGCGCATGTGGGCGTCGGCGACGTCCGGTGAGAACACCGAAAGCAAAGCGAACTCTTTTTTGATATTTTCCGCCAAGGTCAGGTTGGTGGCCTCGGGTGAATGCGGAGTGTTGGCGTTCTCCCGGTTCTTGTGGAAGATGATCTTTTTGACGTCAAAGACCGGGGAGCCCAGGCGGGTATGTTTCCGGCGGGCTTCTTCCAACCCGTATTCCAAAAGCTTCACATCCACTAGCTCTCTTACCAAAGGCGCGGTGATGGTATCGATGGCCAGGCCCTTGATCTGTTTTTCAACCTCCACCCCGATTATCAGGGCCACCTCGGGCTTGATGCCGGTCTCGCGGATCAGGGCTTCCACGATCTTGCCGCGGTCCCAGGCGACGATGTCGTCGCTTGAGGTCCTAACAAAGACCGCCAGGTCGGTGGCTTCTTTGGTCAAGGTTTCAGGCATTAAAGTACTCCGCGGTCCGATACCGGTCTTTGAGCTCCCCGCGCTTGCCTTTGTTCCAGCCGGTGATCCGCGAGAAATAGCCGGTGATGCGGGTGATGCCCTCGATATTGTCGGACTGGCAGTGGGGGCAGGTCTCCCGCAGGCCGCGCACTATCTTGCCGCAGGCGTTGCAGGCGGTGAACTCCGGGGAGAAGGCGATCTGGCTGTTCTGCGTCTGGCGCATGGTCTTGATGACGAAATTGCTGATGCTCTCCGGATGGGGCTTGCTCTCTCCCAGCCACACGTGGGTGAGCGCCCCGGCATCGATCAGCGGGTGGAAGAGCCCCTCCTCCGCGGTGCGGTCGATGGGGTTCATGGGGTGGGAGACATTGAAATAAGTGGAGTTGGTGTAGTAGACCTCTCCGGTCAAAGGATGCCCCTTGATCACCTTTTGGGCCTGCTCGGGGAAATGGCCCAGGTCGAGCTTGGCAAAACGGTAGGCGGTGGATTCGGCCGGGGTCTGCTCCAGCACAAAGTGGATGCCGTGCTTTTTGGTGAGCTCGTCGCATTTTATCTTCATGTAAGAGATGATCTTTAAGCCGAACTTTAAGGCGTCCCGGTTGGCGTGCAGCTCATGCCCCAGGTGGGCCTGCACCGTCTCGTTGAGCCCCAAGATGCCGACCAGGTAAGACACCCGCCACATCCGCAAGTAGGGCTGGCCGTCCCTCTGCATGGCGAGGAGCGAAAGCGGACCCTGGCTTCCGCGCGCCAGGATCTCTTCGATAAAACGCTTTTTCTCCAGATGCGCCCGGGCGGTCATGTCCAGCATCTCGCCGATAAGCTCGAATAGCTTTTGGTCGGAACCTTTTGCCCGAAAAGCTAGGCGGGGCAGGTTGACCGTAACGTTCTGGAGAGCCGAATATCTCATCCGCCAGGGCTCCTTGGCGTCATCCAGGTCCGATTGCTCGAGTTTAAAGGATAATCTGCAGCATTCCGAGATCTTGGCGGTGTCGCCGCGGTCGAAAACAAAATAGGTATTGCCCATCTCGGCGGCCACCTCGGAGATGTGGTTTAAGAATTTTTCCCAGCCCTCGGTCTTGAAGAACTTCTCGGTCATGTGCACCAGGGGTTTGGGGAAGAAGAAGGGCCGGCCCGAGCCGTCGCCTTCGCGGTAGACATTGAAAAGCTCCCAGACGAACTTCTGGGATTCCTTTTGGTATTCCCCATAGGTCTTGCCGGTGTAGACCCCGCCCGGCCCCAGCGCCGGGACGTTCTCAAAGTGCTTGGGCATTTCCCAGTAAAGGTTGACGTCCGAAAAGATGGCCTGGCCGCCGCGGGCCACCGCCTGCTGGCTGTACTCGTAAATCAGCATCTGGGCCAGCTGGTGGATCTCGGAATCCGACATGCCGACCAAAAAGGGCGCGAAGAAGACATTGATGGCGTCCCAGCCGATGGCCCCCGCAAAGACCCCCTGGAGCGCGGCGGAGAACTTGACGATCTGCGCCAAGAGCACTTCCGCGTGTTTGGCGGGCTTGGCGATGCTCAAAGCATTGGGCAGATCGAGGCCGAACTTCTTGACGTATTCGACCGATTGTCCGGAGCAATAAGGCCGGTCGATGAAGCCCAAATCGTGCAGGTGGAGATCCCCCCGCATGTGGGCGTCGCCGATGTCCTGGGAGAAGACCTGCAAGAGCGCGAACTCTTTCTTGATGTTCTCGGCGAGCGTTAGATTAGTGGCCTCGGGACCGTGAGGCACGTTGGCGTTCTCCTTGTTGGGGGAGAGGATGATCTGCTTTACATCATATAATGGAGAGCCCAGCCGGGTGTGCTTGCGGCGGGCATCCTCCAGTCCGTATTCGAGAAGTTTAACATCCACCAACTCGCGGATGAGCGGGGAGGTGATGTGGTTGATGCGCAAAGCGGAGATCTGCCGCTCTACCTCGTGGCCGATGATCTCGGCGATGTCGCGGGAGATCTCGGTCTCGCGCACCAGCGCGTCCACGATCTTGACGCGGTCCCACCCCACGATGTTGTCGCCCGAGGTGCGGACGAACAACGCCAGGTCGGTCGAATCGGGAGCGGGTTTTATCTCTTCTTCAACAATGACAGGCTTCATTGGACAACCTCCTTTACTACTTGCACGAAATCGGTCACGTCCTTGAACTGACGATAGACCGAAGCGAATCTCACATAGGCGATCTGGTCGATATTCTGCAGGCGCTCCATGATGAACTCCCCGATCTCGACAGTGGGGATCTCTTTGGGAGCTTTGCGCACTTTCTTTTCCACCAGATCCACGATCTCTTCGATGATTTCCAATTCTACCGGGCGCTTCTCGCAGGAGCGCACGATGCCCGCCAGAATTTTGTCGCGGTTGAACTCTTCGTGGCGTCCGTCGCGCTTGATGACCAAAAGCGGTTTCTCTTCCACTCTTTCATAAGAGGCGGCGGATGGCGAGGCCGTCTTCCGTGGGCCGGGAGTCCAATACTTTATCGTCGTCTTTATTGCATGCTGGGCATTTCATACTATATTTAGTAGGCCCGGGTATCATAGGCCACTAGATGTGGGGCTGTCAAGCGAGATTTTTGCCTTGATTGGCAAGGGTTTGAGCGGTTTTTTTCTTATGAAATTATTAAAATACATTTGCGAAACAATAATATGGCGCTGGACATAACTTCGATCGGCAGGATAGAAACTTGCTTGCCAAAAGGGCGAACCGCCGCGATCTGGGCCCCGCGGCTGGCGGAAAGAATGCGAAATCTGCGCGATAGCATTGCCTTAAAGGTCAAGCAGAACCAATGGAAACTTCCGCCGACTAAAACCATAGCCGAGGAAGCGTTCGGCCCCGGTTTTCGCGCCAACCGGAAGATCACCGACACCCTGACCAGTTCGGTTTTTAAGGGGCGGGAGGTAGCCACGGGTCGTTCGGTGGTCATTAAAGAAAGCTTACGAAGTCAACTTTCATATTTATTTAGAAGAGAAGGCGAGCTCTTGCAAAGATTAAAACATCCTAACATAGTCGAATGCCTGGCCTACGGCGAGGGTTTTGTAGTGACCGAATGTTTGGAGCGCGCTTTCCTGGATGAATTGCATTTGTCATACGATGAACTATTGGCGCTGGTTTTTGATTTTGCGGAAATCTTAAGGCACTGCCATCAAAACCATATCGTTATCCGAGACCTGAAAGATGAGCATCTGCTTTTTTCCAAAGAAGGGATCGTCAAACTTATCGACTTCGGTTCGGCTCGCGACCTGCGATCGGCCCGGGATATCGTTGACGGCCAGATTATTATCGGCACACCCTCCCATATTGCGCCGGAAGTGATCGAGGACGGTTCGGCCAAAGCCGGCACGGCCTCGGATTATTATTCGCTGGGGGTCACCTTATATTCTATTTTAACCGGCGAGATAATACAAAAAAGAAAGATCTGGATCGGGGAGATAGCGGCCCAGGTTTCCTATCCGATGGAAGGGCCGATTTTCACCGCGGACTGGAGCTTAAAAGTTCCGGAGCTTTTTCATCCGATCCTGAAGGGATTATTGCAGAGAAAACCAGCCAGAAGATTATCCGATCCCGATCGATTGCAAATGATGGTTCTGCAGGCGCTGATCAGGAGGGAAGCATCTCCCCTATAGCCAATCGATGCCCGCGCAGGAACTGCTCCCCGGTCATCTTTTTCCCGCCCTCCAGTTGAACTTCTTTCAATAATAAACTGCCAACTCCGCAAGCCACGATGAAGTCGTCTTTGATATCGATCACCTCACCCGGCTTGAATTTGCCGGGAACCGGAGCCGGTTCGGCTTTTAAGATCTTAAGCATTTTTCCCTTATAAAAAGTGTGAGCGGTGGGCCAGGGGATAAGGGCCCGCACCCGGTTGTTGATTTCGGTCGCGGATCTTTTCCAGTCGATCTCCCCGCTTTCCTTGGTGATGAGCGGAGCATAAGTGGCGTCGGCTTCTTTCTGCGGGACCTTTTTTTCGGTCCCTTTCTTTATCTGGTCTATCGCCCGCAATAAGGTCTGCGCGCCCACCTCAAATACTTTATCCAGCAAAGTTTCTGCCGTATCCTCGGGATCGATCGCGACCTTATCCTGCAAAATGATATCGCCGGTGTCCAGGGTCTCGGAGACCTGCATCACAGTCACCCCGGTCTCGCTCTCGCCTTTCAAGACAGCCCATTGGATGGGGGCAGCGCCGCGGTACTTAGGTAAAAGCGAGGCGTGGACATTGATGGCGCCGTATTTTGGAATAGTTAATAGATCTTTGGGGAGGATCTTTCCATAAGCCGCGACCACGATCAGGTCGGGGTTCAGCGAACGGATCCGGTCGATAAAGATCTGGTCTTTGACCTTTTCCGGGGTCTCTACAGGTATCCTATACTTTTCCGCCAGCTCCTTGACGGGGGAGGAAGAGGTGTGGAGGTGGCGGCCTTTGGGGCGGTCGGGCTGGGTCACCGCCAATACGATCTGCTCTTCGGCATCGATGAGGGCTTGGAGGAGGCGGGCGGCGGGGAGGGGGGTTCCCATAAAGACGATCTTCATAGGAGCTCCTTTTTCTCTTCCTCTTCTTTTTTCGAGATCTCACGGATCAAGGATTTATCTTTCACCCGGTCGATGAAGACGATCCCGTCCAGGTGATCGATCTCGTGCTGGAGCACCGTCGCCAAGAATCCCTCGGCCTCGATGACCAGCTTTTGGCTAAAGCGATCCAATCCCTCGACCGTAACGATCGAAGGCCGCTCTACCGGCCCCACGATCCCCGGCAGGCACAGACAGCCCTCCTCAAAGGTCTGCAGAACGCGATTCTTCTTTTTAACCTTGGGATTCACTACCGCAAAAGCGCCCTCCCCGATATCCACCACGATCACCCGGATGTTTTCCGCTACCTGCGGAGCCGCCAGCCCCACCCCCGGGGCGGCGTGCATGGTCTCGATCATGTCATCGATGAGTATTTGGATATGAGGATCGACTTTCTTGACGGATTTGCACTTTTTGCGCAGGATCGGGTTGGGATAACGGATTATCTCTCTTATCACGGTTAAAAATTATACCATAAAGTAAGGCTCTATAGCAAACAGTGGTTAACAGAAAAAATGACATGAGAAATCAGGAAACCCGCGAATGAACTTCGCGGTTTCCTGATTAAAATCAATAGATTTAAGGAACCGCGACGTTTAGTCGCAGGTTCCGTCTTAGCACACTGTTTGCTGAGGAACCATAAAGTAATTGACAAAAGCCGGAGGGATATATAAGATTATCGACGACTCGGAAAAAGGGAGGAAATTCAATGAAAAAAAGTTTGGTATTGGCTATCATGTTTTCTCTGTTGTTGATGTCCTGTCCGGTGTGGGCCATCCAGGGGACCGCTACCATAAGCGCTAAAGATCTGTATAGCCTGGCCCAACGCAAGACCTACCGTCTGGGCGTCCGCGGCAGCATACTTTCCCCGAACAAAGAAATTCTAGTGACCAAAGATTCCGCATTCGACCTGGGATTGGAATTCGACGCCAAGCTCAATGAGAACCTGGATACCGGCCCCCGTTTCGGCATTATGAGCTTTAAATCGAACACTTCGGGCTATAACGCCAGCTACAGCATTTTAAGGTTCGGCTACGGCGCCCGTATTTATGTGATGTATTGGGGCGAGTACGGCAGCACCCATGGTTTCGTCAATGCTTATCTCAATGCCGAAGCCAATTATTATTCGGCCAGCAAGGCCTCCGAAGTAACGCTTAATTCTCCTCCTACCTTTGCGGGATTCGGCGGGATGGTGGGCGGAGGGGTGGAGCTTGCTTTCGGTCCCAATACCGGCGCCTTTGCGGAAGTCGATTATCAGCGGACCAGCATCAAGAACAGCGACGGGACCCAATCCCTGCCTCTCGATGGTTTCATCGCAGCGGCCGGAGCCCGGCTGGCATTCTTTTAAGCTGAAATTTCCCCTCGATCTGCCGGATAATACGGCATGGTCGAGGGAGCATCACCACCGGGGAGACCTTGCGGACCGGCCGTCTTAAACGGCCGGCCAGTGCGGTTCCGTATCACACCGGATAAATTAGATCATCTTTCCACAACCCACAGAGCGCATTCTTCTGCGGTGGCTTTATTGGCTGAAAGCCCCCTCAAAGCCCGGCTCTCCGAAAAGCTGGGCATTGCCAGGATGGAGATCGACCTTCTGGGGCGCCGCGTGAGTTCGCAGGATATCAGCCAACAATATCGGCTGGAAGATGTTTTCGAAAGCGTGCGGACCTCGCTTAATTCAGTGCAAAAGGACCTGTTGGAGACCATGCGTTCCACTCTCGGCCCACAAATTCCCGAACTGGTACCGGAAACCTTAGAGGAATCGCCTCGGGAAGCTATGAACGATCAAATCCTGATGGTGGAGCCGCCAAAGCCGGTCCCGCTTATGGTAACCCCGGCAGGAGCGGGAGAGACCGCATATCAGAAATGGCATGGGACCCTGGACGTAAGGCAGATCCAGGCACTGGAATTTCTGCGCGGATTCGAACGCGGCGAATTATGGGAGAAGATCCGCGCCAACGGCATCATCATGCATGAGTCCGCCAAACATTCGGACCGGCCCATCAACCTGGTATTGACCGCGACCGCTGATCTAATGGAATGCCGGGTCAAAGGCCTGCCGAAATTGCTCTCCGGCCTGGCGGAAAATTGCGGCATTTCAGAGGAAGCAGGGGTGGCCGAGGCCTGGGGAGGCATACACGAGGTCATCCGTCTGTCAAAGTTGGCCAAAGCCAAAAGCACCGCTGGGCCCCTTACCGAAGTGTCCAAGGTCATAAATGAGATAAGATTTTACCGCGAAGAATATCAAGGCGGACGCTTCACCTCCAAGGCCAGCCAGGAAAGGGCAGAGGATATAGAGGCCGACGGTTACCGGGGCCAGAGCCGAACCGTGGTTGAAATAAAAAGCTCGGAAGTCCCCATCCGGTTCAATAACCGGAACGGCCACGCAGTGGATTGGGAGCTTAGGTTCCGCAATCAGGCCCGCAAGCTCCGCGCGGCAGTAAGATCCGGCAGGATCGGAGGCGTGGAATACCATATAACCGCACCCGAAGTGGACCGGGAACTGCTGTTCTACCTTAAAAAGACCATCCGGGACAAAGATGAAGTTGTCCGGGTGAGGGTCTTCTTTTATTCCTTGCTTAATGAATGGGAAGGTCTGGAACAGGTGGTGCTGGGTCTCGATGAGCCGCCGTCCCATATTGCTGAAGAATGCGGACCGGAGGCGCCCCCGGCCAAAGCTAACCACCGGGAATGGAATGAAGGGGCCTGGGTGTGGGCGCTTGCCAAATATACCGGCGAAGGCGGCAAGTTCAAAGATTTTACCGGGGAGCCTTATAATGTGCATAAAGCAGTGCGTCAACCGCAGACCAAGGCGGTGATCGATGGCCTGCAGGCAAGTTTAAACGAAGCTATTGAGAAAGCCCGCCAGAAAAAAACTCACGCGCGGAACGCCAATGAAAGATCCCAGGCCGACGAAATAATCACCCGCACCCAGGCGCTCAAACGGAGGGTGGCGGAATGGCGGAAAAAACTGGATACCAATTCCCTAAGCATAAAGGTGGTCTGCGACTTTTCGCTGGTGCTGGCGGAGATCCGGGAGTTTTTGGGGAATTAAAATCTTGAGAGCAACTTTTCCCAAATTTAGAGTTGAAGTTCCTTTTGGTAAATTTCCACAAAGAATGATATTAAACCCTAGAGAGGTTCGCAGACGGGCGGGAATTATAAGCGGCCTTAACCGAAGACCCATGACTTTTGAGTATGCCAACAGACTAGAAGCCGAAGGAAAGATTTATTCGGCTGCTAGAGCCCTGGAGGAGAAAACAGTTCGGCCGGAGAATATCACGTATGAAACTATTTTTGGGGAGCACAAATCACCGCTGGTCGACCCCGCCAAACCGCGAACCGCCTCGGATTATTTCTTGGAATTTATGAGCAACCGAAGGGTAAATGATGAGATAGTCGAAAAACACCCATTATTGGCCGCCTTTTTAGATGCGGTACAAAGTTATGAAGTGGCGGAACCACAGGAAAAATTGATGGTTGCCGAAATACTGGCGCAGGCCGGTGCAACGGAGCTGACCCTTTGTGCTGCTTTGTATAAGTATAAATTTCCATTAGAAGATGAATCTAATCTTGGTGAGGCCGTCTATCTGGGGCAAAGAGATCCTTTTTTCCAAAATGTCTTGGCCAGCGGAGTTCGCCTGGGAATAAGAAAAGAGATATTAACGGAGGGGCTTTTTAAGGTTAAAAATAGGGTTCGGGAAGTTAATCAAGCGTGCAGGGTCGGCCTGGCGGTTATAGGTTCTGGATGCAAAATAAGATTGGATGATGAGCAGTTAATAAATATATTGAATACGACACGTTCAGTTCTGCGAGAGTTGGAGTCGAAATGGCTTTATGCCGCAGTGATGCTGCATGACCTCTCTCAATTTGCGGAAAGAAGGGTCAAGGAAACGGAAGAACGGTTGGCCAGGGAAAAATATAGGATTGTTGATGAGTCCGATGGCCTTGTTATTAAGGAAGAAATATCCTACGAATCTATAAAAGATAAAATGTTGGACCCGGAATTAAGCGAATCGGAGAGGTTAATAAGGATGCAATATTTTCTTCAGGTTTTGCCCATAGTTGAAGAAATCGGCAATGATAAACTGATCAACAAAGTAAAAGATGCTTATTTTAAAGCTTTTTCTCCCTGCACCTATCTTAGGATAGGGGAATGGTTTGAGGACCAGCTGGCGCTGACCCAGGGAGGAGCCGAGAAACATTTATTTAATGTGGCGAGATTAATCCGCGAAGCGGGGAAGGCAACCGGGCTCGTTCCGGAAGAGGCGGTAGTTTTAGAGCGCGTAAAATCTCCCTTTTCCATACGAGAAAAAATGTGGCGTCACAACGGAGAAATCAATGCGGACCTTTTTCCCAGGTTAAATGATATTTTCGGCGTTAGAATTCTTGTCCCCTCAATTTCAGACATTGAAAAAGCGGCTTATTTATTAAGAAGAATATTTCTTGGGATTCCCCGCGCCTATAACATATTCAGAGAAAGAATATCGGAGCATTGTTTTGATGGTGACGGGAACCCCGTATTGGACAAGCTGATCAAAATCGGGGGATTAAGCAAAAAAGAGGCAAGGCGTTTTGTGTATCTGCACGCCTTCTTAAAATTAACCCGCCATGATTATAGAAAAAGAGGATATCTTAAATGGCTAAAAGACACGATTTCCAATCCTCGTTTGGCGCGAGGGGACAAAGTCGCTTATTATTATATGGTTTTAACGACCTATTATCTAATCCCTTTGGATGTGCAAATAACTACTTTTGGGCTAGAAGAGAAAAATCAGCGTCAAAGTCCGCATTGGCAGTATAAATTATTGTATCAATTAAGAAATGAGGGGATGGGATCCGGCCTAAAAGAAGGCGATTTTGAATTAAATGAAGAGGGTGTTTATATATTATTTAAAGACGATGAGGCCCATAGTTTGGAGGCCCGGTGCGTGCCACGAGCAGAGGCAAATCTTGAAAATTATCCGGGCCATCAGTTAATGACTGACGGCATTCAAATAATATTGGATGATGAATTCGGATCCAAGACGAAAGAAAGAAAAGGGAAAGAGCCGAAGGATCAAAGACCAGCCACCATGATTATTAGACGGAAGCCTTATGGTAATTTGAGGACCAAGGGGATATTGACGGTAATCGATGAATCTGCAGGAGTAGATACTTCCGGCAAATTACAAAACGGAGATGTATTGTTGAATGCTCAGGAGCGATTGATTTAAAGCATCTCCAGCGGATCGATATCCATATTGATCCGGACATCAAAAGGAACGACCAGCTTCTTCAATCCCGACCCAGCCGCCTCCCGCAAGAGCTCGATCTTTTCTCCCTTCAGCAAAATAAAATAGCGGTACTGGCCACGGATCTTGGCAATGGGGGCGGGGGCCGGGCCTAGCAATTGATATTTCCCTGAAGGCAGATCGATAAGTCCGGCCAGGTCTTCCGCGATCTTTTTCGCTTTTCCTTCTTCCCTCGCGGAGACCACGAGGTTGACCAATCTGGAGAAAGGCGGGTAGAAAAGCGTTTCTCTTTCTTTTATCTCTTCGTTATAGAAACCTTCATAATCATGCCGGGCGGCATATTTTATAGCGTAATGCTCGGGATTAAAGGTCTGAACAATGACCTTGCCGGGGAGATGATGCCTTCCCGCTCTTCCCGCTACCTGGGTCAACTGCTGAAAAGTTCTCTCCGCCGCGCGGAAGTCGGGCAGGTTCAAGGAGGTATCCGCCGAAACAACCCCGACTAAAGTGACCGAGGCCACATCCATCCCCTTAGTCACCAATTGCGTGCCGATCAGCACATCGGCGTTGCCTTCGGCAAAAGCGGCAAAGCTTACCTCGTGGCTGCCTCGCTTGGCGACCACGTCCCGGTCCAGCCGGATGATCTTGGCCTGGGGATAGACCTGGGCGACTTCGGATTCTATCCTCTGGGTGCCTATCCCGCGAAAAACAATGGAAGCATTCTGGCAGTTGGGACAGATCACCTGCGCCTCGGCGGTGAACCCGCAATGGCCGCAGATCAGCTTTTTCACCGAATTATGATAGACCAACGCTACCGAACACTTAGGGCATTCGACGGCGCTTCCGCATTCCTTGCACTGGGCGTAAGTGAAATATCCGCGGCGGTTCAAGAAAAGGATCACCTTTTCACTGCGTGAGAGGGTCTCTTTTATTTCCTCGCGCAGTTTATTGGACAACATCCAGGCTTTTTCTTCCCGCATGTCCACCACTTCCACCGGGGGCAGGGGACGGTTATCGATCCGTTCGGGGAGAGTTGCTATTTTATAGATGCCGGTCTGCGCCTTGTAAAATGTTTCGATCGAAGGGGTGGCGGAACCCAGGATCACGGTTGCTCCGAGCTGTTCCGCGACCTCCCGCGCGTGGTAACGGGGATTTTTCTCCTGCTTGTAGGTGGTCTCATATTCCTCGTCGAGAACAACCAATCCGAGGTTCGAAAGCGGGGCAAAGATGGCCGAGCGCGTGCCCAACACTATCTGGGCTTTGCCCTCGGCGGCGCGCTGCCATTCCTGGTCCCTTTCTTTAATGGTCAAGCCGCTATGCAAGACGGCGATATGATCGCAGAATCGGTCACGGAAACGGCGGACCAGCTGGGGAGTTAGCGAAATCTCGGGGACGAGAGCGATGGCGCTTTGTTTGTTCTTCAAGACCTCTGCTATCGCCCGTAAATACACTTCGGTCTTGCCGGAGCCGGTCACTCCATAGAGTAAGATCGTCTGTTTAGGAGAATTGTTGATAAGTTCCAGGGCTTTTTCCTGGTAGGGAGTTAATTCGATCATTTCTTAAGTTTTTCCCTTTGGGCGGTGCCCGGCGGCATTACCGCGCGCAGGGCGGAGATAAAATAACAGCCGTAATATTCGGTCATCCACTTAGCCAGTTTCAAAGCTTCCGGTTTAAAGAGCGGGGTTTCGGTCTTGATTTCCAAAATATCTTTTAGTTGAGAAGCGGGAACCTCGGTTTGGTTGACAAACCCCACCACGTAACCGACGGCCTTCCGGTTGCCGAAAGGGATCAGCACCTGATGGCCGATGGTCAGCTTTTTTTCCAGCTCGGCCGGTATCTTGTAGTGATAGATCTTGTCCAGTTTGGGGGTGGTTTTGCTTAAGACGACTTCGGCGAACATGGGGCCATTATAGCATTTCAAATTGCAGCGGATGCCCCTATCTCCGCGTTAATAATTCCTACAAATGAAATCATGTGAAATTATTCAGATAGCGTATAGATAATATTACGCAAAGAATAGGCATAGACCTTAACGGAAAAAGGAGCAGTAAATATGCCGGTTGTTATGGACGGCTTGAAAGTAAAAGCAATTCTAAGAGGAGTAAGATCCTTACCCAGAAGAGAAGCTCTCCGATTATTGGAAAACACTCCGGTTGGAATTCATTTCGATCTTCACAATCCTTCGATCCGCGGGGAAGCCAACTATTATGGCCGACCGATACCCGGGAGAATATGGAGCGGAGGACTGGGTCCAGAACAACTAGGAAAACAACTCAAGGAAATACAAACAAGCATATTAAAGGGAATGCCGGGCGAATTTGTTACACATACCTCCGAAGAGGAGAGATTGCAGACTGCTCTTTTAACCTTGGAATGCCATCGAGAGACAATGGCCGAATCTGAAACGGTTCGAAATACCGAGGGGGCGGCG
Source organism: Candidatus Saganbacteria bacterium (assembly GCA_016223205.1). GTDB lineage: Bacteria > Margulisbacteria > WOR-1 > XYC2-FULL-46-14 > WPAF01 > JACRPM01. Next base: position 89,698 of record JACRPM010000002.1, on the reverse strand, counting down.
AGCAAGAAATATTTCGTTGAATCGCAGGCAAAAAACGGGAGTTTATCTGTGGTTTACCGTGATTATCCCGGCGCGCTGGAGCGATTATTCAAAGAATTACATGCCCGGAACTATGAAGCGCGTTTTATGCGCAACTTTGCGTTTGAATATGAAGGACAAAGGTATGCGGTAAGCTTTATTGTTCCCGAGGGTTCGGCGGGATCCGAAGAAAGCCGGGAAAGAAAAAATAATGACCAGGCCATATTGAACAAGAAAAATCCAGTTTTAAATAAAGTGAGGGAGGAGCAAATCTCTTCCCGAAAACTAACCGAGGGAGAACTTAATGATCTGGTCGACACATTTTTTAATGAAAGCTCCTTTGAGGCCTTGCTTTACACCCCACCCCAACATTTGGCAGAACAATTAAAGAGATTTATTGAGATTACTCATCGCCTAAAAGTTTGGGGCCTGGACAGAACACTTGAAGGGGACCGGCCAATAAAAACCAAAATACGAATCGGCATAAAAGACCGACATTTGACAAAAATATTGATGGAAATATGCGAAACGATCAGAAAAGAAGGGGTGGATATTCAATATTTGACTGTTGATAGTCTGGAGGGGAAGGACAAAAGCATTTGTACGATCAGCGTCGTTAATGCCGGCAATCAGAATCCGATCACACCGGCAAAGTTTGATGAAATCGAGAAAAGCATCCTTGATCTTGACGAAAAGGTATTGGGGAAAAGAAGCTTGATCGATAACATAATTGGTCCGGCCATGATCCCCACCTCAAGCTCTCATACCTGCGGTGCAAATAGAGCCGCCCGAACAATCCGAAAGATAATTGAGGCCGGGTTTGAAGCCGGATTCCTTGGCCGGGAATCCACCTTTACCATGAGAATCGATATGTGCAACACCTTTGCGCTTGACGAAAAAGGATCTGGTAAGGGACATTTTTCCGACGAAGCGGTTGTGGCGGGATTGCTGGATATAGCTCATGATAATAATGATCTTATCGGCGCTTTGAGCCGCTATAAGGAAGCCGAAGGAATCCCAATCAAATTCGCGGACGGAACCGCCAGAACCATAGCATTTTCTTTATCAGACATAAGATCCCTTCAGGACCGGTCGATACATCAGAACGCTGTCAGAATATGGCTCGATGAAACCACGCACGACGGCAAGAAGATCACCCACGAATTTATCGGAGAATCGACGGGCGGAAGTCTAATTGAAATTTATAAAATATTCGGTGATGATTGTGGCCTGCAGAAAAAGTATGACATGGAACCGATTAGAGGTAACACGCATACCTATCTTTTTCTTTTAAAGGATGGAGCCAGCCCTGACAGTATAAAAAAATATCTCAAGGAACAAAAATATAAAATAGTCAACCATTCAACCGGCAATGGATCGCGACTCATAATTTGTTTAGATAAAAAAATGGCCGAATCGGAAAAAAGGACCATTGAAAATATGGCCGCGATCTCCGAAGTGGCCCTGATAGGGGATCCCCTGAATTCCCTTGACACACATTATACGGATTTCGGATCTTTGCTTGCCGCCTCAAGAAGCACCGGCAAAACTCTGGCCGAAATTGCCATTGAATATGAATCACGGGTAAAAGGAAAAAGCGAAAATGAAGTAAGGACAGAAATGGAACTGTTAAGATCATATATGTTTGAGTCGCTGGATTCAGGCCTAACCAATAAAGAACCGATTTTTAAGGTTGGTGATTGGAAGGTTGAAGCAAACGCCCATAAAATTGACGACGTTGCCACCCTTTTCCCTCACTCGGTTGATGAGCTGTCGGATTTGCTTAATTTCGTTTTTAGGTTAAGGGCAAAAAAAGCGGATCAGTTAATGAGGGGACGGCTGGCATTGGAGATCGCGGATGAAGAGAAGAAACGATACTCTGACTGGGAGTTTATTATTACCGATCCGTATATTTCAGCAATATTCAAAAGGAAAAACGCGGATCCCATATTACAGCACAAATTCAAAGACGGCGGAATAAAGTCGGATGATATCTTTGTTAGAGATTTATATCGAGAATTTGCGGATTATTGGATGGGCAATCCTACCATCTCCAACTTGCACACCCGTGTAGCGGCTTACGCCATTGCCGCCAATGAAGCAAATGCCCGACGCTTAAGGATTGTCGCAGCTCCCACCGCCGGTGCTTGCGGCCTGCTTCCGGGAGTTTTGAAGGCTATGCAGGAACACTTCAAATATAAAGATGAAGAACTCTTTACTAACGAAAAAATTACCGAAGCGCTATTTGTGGCGGGATTGATAGGATTGTTATTCAACGACAAGCTTAAAATGAACGGCGGAAACGCCGGTTGTCAGGCCGAGATCGGAGCCGCGGCGGCCATGGCTGCCGGATCGGCCACCTATTTATTGGGCGGCAATTCAGAAAATATCTTGGATGCAGTGGCTATGGCATTAAAAGGCCTGGAAGGCTTGACCTGCACCCCCACCGGTGGATTTGTCGCATATCCCTGTATAATCAGAAATGGGCTAGGAGCAGTTGTGGCCCTTACTGCCGCAACGCTTGCCACCAATAAATTTAAAAGCGCGCTTACCCCAGATGCAGTTCTTGAGGGATACATCGATGTATCCGATAAAATGCATCCCAGTTTAAAAGAAACCGGGACTGGTGGTTTGGCTATTTCAGGCGAAGGTCTGACCCTGGCAAAGAAATTAAAGGAATGTCAGGATTGTAAACGGGGGTGTAATTAATATGATCGGTAAAGCAAAACTGCCGCTATTGCGTGTTCATGAACGTATTTTTCAGGGATTGCCCGGAGCGGAACGGTTGGCCGAACGGCTTGGTCAAATTGCCAGGGAGGCCAACGCCACGCATATCTCCCAGGCCCTGATCGACCGGGTGCATATCGATCCTTCCCTGCAAAGGATGTTGGCGACCGAATCCGCGACCGATCTGGCTTCCCGCCTGGTAGTTTTGAGAGACCTACAAGGGAAGGAAAGTGCTTTGGACCTTGCGCCCAAAGGGGACGCCGAATGGAGAGAATTGATCGTTGACGCGGGGGAAAGGATCAGAGGCAAATACCATGTTGACGAAGAGCTCCTAAGGGTAAATCTGGAAGCTAGGAATGTTGACCCCACACTGATTGACCGGTTTCTTACGACATATCGGGAGCATAACCAAATGGCCGCGCAAATCGCTCAATTACGCTCACAACAAAAGGTAAAATTTGCCGGGAAACCGACTCCGGAACAAATCCAAGAGGTTAAAAGAAGGGGAGATGAGATCAAGGCGGAAATAGCCGTCCATGAAGGAAAAATGGACGAAGTGCGCTTCACCCTAGCTAGGTTGGCCCTTTTGCTTCCTAACCTTATTCATGAAAGTGTTCCCCGCGGAGCGGATGAAACCGCAAACCAAGTGGTCCGATCTTGGGGGGAGCCCAAAACCTTCCTCTTTGCGCCTCAAGATCATGTGGCTATTGGCGAAGGCCTAGGTATACTTGATTTCAAACGCGGCGCCCAGTTGGCGCAATCCCGTTTTGTCGCCCATCGCGGGGCGGGCTCGCTGTTGGAGCGTGCTTTGATCCAATTTATGCTGGATATTCATACCCGTGAACACGGATACACCGAATGGTGGCTGCCAGTATTGGTTAATTCGGCGACTATGTTTGGGACTGGCCAATTCCCCAATTTCGTCGAACAAATGTTTTCCTGCTCATCTGATGATCTCCATCTTATTCCTACTGCCGAAGTCCCCCTAACTAATTTACATCGGGGAGAAATTCTTGAGGGGGAGGAATTACCAAAAAGATATACCGCTTATACTTCCTGCTTCCGGCGCGAGGCCGGAGCGGCAGGCAAAGATGTCCGCGGCATGATCCGCGTACACCAATTTGATAAAGTGGAGATGGTCAGCCTTACGCGGCCGGATGAGTCCTATGATGAGTTGGAAAGGATGGTGGGCAGCGCTGAGGATGTCTTGAAAAGGTTAGACCTTCCCTTCCGGACCGTTCTGCTCTCTTCGGGAGATACGGGTTCCGCCTCTGCCAAGACTTATGATCTGGAGGTCTGGCTGCCGGGCCAAGGCAAATATCGCGAAATATCTTCTTGCAGTAATTGCACCGACTGGCAGTCTCGCCGAATGGGGACCAGGTTCCGCGCGAATAAGGGCGCCAAACCGGAATATCCACATACTCTTAACGGATCAGGTCTTGCGGTGGGCCGTACGCTGGTGGCCGTACTAGAAAATTACCAGCAAGAAGATGGGAGCGTTTCTGTGCCCGAGGTCCTTCGGCCGTATATGAATGGTCTAGTAATAATCAAGAATTAATTTGAAAGGAGGTGATAACTAATGGGTCGTATGGAAATATTGAGTAGGCCCGGATGGAGGGGCGCAACGGTTGGAAGCGAAAGCGTGCCGCATAGGATGTTCTTTAATTTTAGCAGAGAAAGGATATTTGCACGCACACATCTAACAATGCAGCCTTTGCAAGGTACTTTAGATAGAGAAATGGCTTTGCAATTAAGGAAGAAAGACTTCAGCTCCCTGGCAAGATTAATTGGCAGAAAATTAACGAGTTTGGCTTTAGCCGCCGACCAGTTACAGGTTAAAATAACGGGGCAAAGAGATGGCCATTTTAACTTTTTTAGCGGTGAAACCAGAGAAGGCAAACAGGTGGTTCTGCTCGAGTTAATTTAACCCTTGCATGAACAGCTCGAGCACGCCCCATCTGCACAAGACGAGCAGGAGCCGCCGCCGGAACTTTCGCCCCCGCTTCCTATGGTTCTGATCGGGGTGAAAATCCTCTGAATATCGGTGGATTTGCAGAATTCGCACTTTATTCCCTGGGGTTTAGCGCTCATGCCGTGGCTTACCTCAAAGGTCTTGCCGCACCGGCCGCACTTATAATCGTAAAATAGCATCTAAGATCTGGTGGGCGGTCAAATGTTTCTTTTGGCGGGGGAGGGGAGTAACGGAGCCGGACCGTTCGATAAGATGGACCTCGGATTCTTCCGCCTCAAAGGCCGCGGCGTCATTGACGACGATCAAGTCCAGGTTCTTTCTCTCCAGTTTCTCTTTGGCATTCTCCAGGTGATTGTTGGTCTCCGCGGCAAAGCCGATAAGGTAAGAACCGTTCTTCAGCTTGCCGAGCTCGGCCAAGATGTCCGCGGTCTTCAACAGCTCTAAATTGTAAGATTCCCCGTCTTTTTTGAACTTCTGCCAAAAGGTGACCGCCGGCCTATAATCGGCCACCGCCGCCGCCATGATGATGGCCTTCTGCCCCGGTCGGTGTTTCATCACTTCTTCCCGCATTTCCTCGGCGGTCTGCACTTCGATCACTTTTACTCCGGGCGGGTGGGGCAGGCCGGTGGGGCCGGTTATGAGAGTAACCTCCGCTCCGCGCGCCTGGGCTGCCGTAGCTATTGCATAGCCCATTTTCCCCGAAGAACGGTTGCTAATGAAGCGGATAGGATCGATGGCCTCGCGGGTGGCTCCCGCGGTGATCAATATCTTCATGCCGGAAAGATCGGCGCTTTTTACCTCTTTAGTGAACAGGCCTTCCGCCTTTCTTATGATCTTGGCGATCTCGGCCATCTTGCCCAGGCCCACCGTCCCGCAGGCCAGCCTTCCCTCAATGGGGCCGACAAAGTGATAGCCCAGCGATTTTAAAGCATCGAGGTTTTTCTGGACAATGGGATTCTCCCACATGTTGGTGTTCATGGCGGGAGCCAGCAATTTGGGGCATTTGGCGGTCATGATGGTGGTGGTCAGCGCATCATCGGCGATGCCGCCCGCGATCTTACCGATGAGATTGGCAGTGGCGGGGGCAATAATGATGAGGTCAGCTTTTTCCGCAAGCGATACATGAGGGACGGGCTTTTTATATTCATCTTCCGAAAAAAGCTCGGTGATCACCGGGTTCTGGGAAAGGGTGCGTAACGTGAGCGGGGTAACAAATTCCCGGGCGGAGCGCGTCATTACCACCCATACTTCCGCCTCAAGCTTTTTTAGCGTCGAGACCAGGTCACAGGCTTTAAAGGCGGCAATGCCTCCCGTGACCCCCACAATGATGGTCTTGCCCTTGAGCATGGTTATTTCTTTTTGGAGGTGGTCTTTTTCTTCTTTTCTTTGGCCAGTTTTTTGAGCACGGTGGGCTCTTCTACCGCGGCCAGCACCTCAACCACTTGGGCTTTCTTCTCTCCCGCGGTCACCATCTTGATCTTGATCTTGTCAGAGGCGATCTCGCGCATGGCGGTGATGATGGGATTGGTGGGATCGAAATTATCCACATAGGGGAGCGACCCTTCGGAGATCTGCTTGGCGCGGCCCGCCACGGCATTGGAGAGCAAAAACTTGTTCTTGGCCTTGGACAACAGGGAATCAATGGTTTCGTTCATCAATTTAAATACACCCTCTCTTTTTCCACATTTACAATGGCCGCGATCTTTTCCGCGGCCGAATCGACCTTGTCATTGACCACGATATAATCGTATTTTTCCATCACCTGCAGTTCCGCGATGGCGGCCCGCAGGCGGTAATTCACCATCTCTTCGTCCTCGGTCTTCCTCCGCCGCAGGCGGAAAGCCAGAATATCCACCGAGGGCGGGATCAGGAAAATAAAGACCGTGGCGCTTTTCAACTTGCCGGAATGCACCATTTCTTTAATTGAAGCGGCGCCTTGGATATCCACCTCGCACACCACCACGTGGTTCTTGCTAAGCTCCTCTTCCACGTAGGATTTGGGAGTGCCGTAGTAGTGCCCGTGCACCTGGGCCCACTCTATGAACTCGCCCTTGTTGGCCCGGTCGAAAAAATCTTCCTGGGTCAAGAAGAGGTAGTCCTGCTTATGCTTCTCGTTGGGGCGGGGCGGCCGGGTGGTGGCCGAAAGCGACATCTTAAGCTTAGGGGACAGGGTCAAAAGCTTTCTCACCACCGTGGATTTGCCGACCCCGGAGGGGCCCGAGATCACCACCAATAGACCACGCCTGCCTTTAGCTTTTTTGGGCATTTTTATTTGATATATCCCCGCATTTAAATGCGGGGATATATAGGAAATTATATCAAATCCGGTTGAATTTGGCAAGCGTTTATGATATAAATGAGCTCAAACAGGAGGAATTCTAATGAAAAAGCTATTTATTATCGGACTGGGGATCCTGCTTCTGGCCTCGGTTTCACAAGCCCAGCTTTTGATCGGTTCTCGGGCGGCGGGCATGGGGGGAGCAGGCAGCGCGGTTGTTACCGACCTGGCGGCGGCTTATTACAATCCGGCGGGGTTGATGAAAAACCAGGCTCGGGCGGCGGAATTAAAAGTAGCCCTGGGAGCTTCTTATTCCAATCCGGATAAATTGGTAGCGGCCATCAGTGCGGCCACCGATCCTGCCAAATTTATGCAAGATAACTATGCCAACGATCTAAGTTTTACCGGCAGTTTGAACGGGGTTATCGGTCTTAATGTCCGCAAGATCGGGATCAGTGTGATCCCCATGATGAGCGCCTTGGTAGATAAAAGAGCCAACACCATGGCCGGAACCGCGGCCGGGATCGGTAATGCGGCAGGGGCTTTGACGTTGGGACATTCTTTTGGCGTCCCTTATGTGGGGACTTTACATCTGGGAGTTAACGGTAAGTATATTTATGCGGCCAACGGCGCCATCACAACTAATGCAGGGGGCGGCACTCAAACCTGGAGTGTGGGGAACGGGATCGGTTTCGATATCGGCGCCCTGACCACGGTCAATGTCCCGCTGGTGACCGAGATCAACCTGGCCCTGGTGGCCCGCGATCTCAACGAGAGCGTTACGTACAAGAATAAATCACAAACCGCCACTACCGATCCTGCCGACCCTACCAAGTTCATCATGGGGCCGACCGTGGATGGGGCGGATACCACCGTTGCGGGGACTTCTTCCTATGTGTTAGGCGCGGCGGCTACCATCCCTGTGGTGGGCATCCTGACCGCGATCGATCTGGAGAACGTCAGCACGGCAGGGAACCCGACCTCCAACACCCATATCGGGATCGAATGGCCGATATTTATGAATATGCTGGTATTGAGAGCGGGTACGGCCTCCGGACCAAATCTGCAATTGACCACTTTCGGCGCCAAGCTGGGACTGCCCATCTTGGGATTGGATGTGGCTATGGTGCAAGACGGCAAGAACACCAAGAATAGTTCCTATGTGGTGGACATCAACATAGGGATATAGCGTTCGTAAGTGGACCTTAACACTCTAAGACATTCCGCGTCGCACATCCTGGCGGCGGCGGTGCAGGAGCTCTATCCGGGCGCAAGGCTCGGCATCGGCCCCGCCATCGAAGACGGCTTTTATTACGATTTTGACATCCCCAACGTCACCTTGACCTCCGAAGACCTGCCCCGGATCGAAGAAAAGATGCGGGAGATCGTCAAAAAGAACGAGCCCTTCGAAAGGCAGGAACTCAAGAAGGAAGAAGCCCTTAAGCTCTTCGAGAAGGAAAATGAAAAGTTTAAAGTCGAGCTGATTAAAGATATCCCCGATGAGAAAGTGTCCATTTATAAGACCGGCAAATTTACGGACCTCTGCCGGGGCCCGCATATCGGATCTACCGGCGAAATAAAAGCCTTCAAACTTTTAACCGTGGCAGGGGCTTACTGGAGAGGGGTGGAGAGCAACCCTATGCTCACCCGCATCTACGGCACCGCTTTCCCGACCGAAGAAGAGCTCAAAACCCACATCACCAAGCTCGAAGAGGCCCTCAAAAGGGACCACCGCAAGCTGGGCCGGGAGCTCGACCTTTTCAATATCTATCACGAGGAAGCGGGACCGGGATTGGTCTACTATCATCCGCGGGGAGCGCGCCTGCGCCTGCTCATCGAAGATTTTCTCCGCAAGGAACACCTGTTGCGCGGCTATCAGTTCGTGATGATTCCCCATATCGCGCGCGGCAGCCTCTGGAACACCTCCGGACATTCCGGCTATTACCGGGAGAACATGTACTATCTGGAGATCGACAAGCAGGAGTATGTGCTCAAGCCCATGAACTGCCCCGGGCATATTTTGATCTATAAGAACAAACTGCACAGCTACCGCGACCTGCCGGTCCGTTTTTTTGAGCTGGGCACGGTCTACCGCTACGAGCGCTCCGGGGTGCTCCACGGCCTTTTGCGGGTGCGCGGCTTTACCCAGGACGACGCCCATATCTTCTGCACCCCCGAGCAGCTGCAAGAAGAGATCAGCAAGGTCATCGATTTTGCCTTTGAGATGCTTAAGACCTTCGGCTTTGAATGGGAAGTCGATCTTTCAACCCGGCCGGAGAAATACGCGGGGGCAGAAGAGAATTGGAAACACGCTACCGACGCGCTGGTCGAGGCCTTAAAACAAAAAGGGATCGAATATAAGGTCGATGAAGGGGCGGGGGTCTTCTACGGCCCCAAGATCGACGTCAAGATGAAAGACGCTTTGGGCCGTCCCTGGCAGGGGCCCACCATACAGGTGGATTTTAACCTGCCGGAGCGCTTCGACCTCAATTACATCGCCGAAGACGGCAGTAAAAAAAGGCCGGTCATGATCCACCGGGTGGTTTTGGGTTCTATGGAGCGCTTTTTGGGAGCTTTGATCGAAAATTATGGCGGGGCTTTTCCTTTGTGGATCGCTCCGGTCCAGGTTATGATCCTTCCCATCGCGGATCGGCACGCCGCCTATGCCCAGACGGTGGCCGACCAGCTTTTGTCCCAGGATATCCGGGTCGAGACGGACAACCGCCGGGAAAAGATAAATTTAAAGATCCGGGAAGCCCAAATGCAAAAGATCCCCTATATGCTGATCGTGGGGGACAAGGAAGAGCAGCAAAAAGCGGTGGCGGTGCGCTCCCGCTCGGAGGGGGACCTGGGGATCTCGGACCTTAATACTTTCCTTGAAAAGCTTAAAAAGGAATGTTATAATAAGTCGGGGTGATAAATAGTTAAAGATTTTTTCGTCAATGAGCGCATTCGGGCGCCCGAGGTGCGATTGATCGGGGCGGAAGGCAAGCAGCTGGGGGTCGTAAAGACCGTGGATGCGCAAAGGCTCGCCAGGGAGCAAGGGTTGGACCTGATCTTGATCTCCCCGACCGCGTCTCCTCCGGTAGCCAGGATAAGCGACTTCGGCAAGTTCAAGTACGAACAGACCAAGCATGACAAAGTGGCCAAGAAAGCGCAAAAGGCCTCGATCATCAAGGAAGTAAAGCTCACCCCCAAGATCGGCGAACACGACCTTATGGTCCGGGTCAGCCGTTCTCGAGAGTTCCTGGCCAAGAAGAACCGGGTCAAGGTGAGCGTGTTCTTTAGGGGCCGCGAAGTGACCCATAAAGAATACGGGCGAAAGGTCTTAGATAAGCTGGTATTAGCGGTGGCGGACATCGGGGTTCCCGAAGGGACCCCCAAAATGGAAGGAAGGAATATGGTACTGTTAGTGGTGCCGAAATAATATGCCAAAAATGAAAACCCGCAAAGCCGCGGCCAAACGGTTCAAGATAACCGGCAGCGGCAAAGTAATAAGAAGACAGGCCAAGACGAGGCATCTTATGGAATGCAAGTCGGGCCGGCAAAAGAGAGAGTTCGGCCGGGACCAGACCTTGTCTCCTACCGACGCCCGCCGGATAAAGGTGATGCTGCCCTATGGTTAGAGTAAAAAGAGGCTACGTAGCCCGCCGGCGCCGTAAAAAGACCCTGGCCCGCGCCAAAGGATTTAGGGGTTCGATCGGGCGGCTTTTCCGCTCGGCCAAACAGGCCACCCTGCGCTCCATGAAGTTCGCCAGCCGCGACCGCCGCGACCGTAAGGGGGTCTTTAGGAGATTGTGGATCGTGCGCCTTAACGCGGCCCTGCACGAGCTCAACTGGTCCTACAATAAGTTCATCAACGCCCTCAAAAAGAAAAAGATAATCTTGGACCGCAAGATACTGGCCCAGTTGGCGGTATTCGATCCTAAGGCCTTCGCCCATATCGTGGAGATCGCTAAAAAGTGATCCAAATGACCGTAGGCGGGCTGGGCTTCGACCCCCGCAATCTCTCACCCCTGGTCCTCTTGCGCGATCAAGAAGAGCTCAACTTTCTCCCCATCTGGATCGGCGTTTTTGAGGCCGCCAGCATCGCCATGGTATTGCAGGGCGTCAATCCGCCGCGTCCTTTAACTCACGACCTATTAGCTTCCATGATAGAGAGTTTGGGAGGCAAGGTGGAGAGGATGCTGATCACCGACATCAAGGAAGGCACCTTTTTTGCTTCGATCGAATATCAGACCAAGGACGGCAAAAAGCAGACCATGGATGCCCGGCCTTCGGACGCCATCGCCCTGGCCCTGCGGGTGGAAGCCCCCATTTTTGTCTCGGAGCAGGTGATGATGCAGGCTAAACTCGTTAACGCCGAAAAAGACGCCGAGGAAACCAAGAAGTTCAAGGACTTTATCGCCGACCTCAAGCCCGAGGATTTTACCAAGTACTTTAAGAAGGACTAGCTCCGAGAGATCAAAAAGACCCCGCCGCTTCGACCCAAAGTTGGAGTATAATTCATTACTATGGGAGCTCCTCAAAAACGAAGCATGAAAAGATGCCTGATAAAGAAGAACAGCAACACATAGCTATTTTCCGCGGGCTCGGATTCAGGTTCGGCAGGAATTAAAGTAAAATGAAAAACGAACAAGATTGTTATTACGACGCAATGGAATATTTGAATGCCGGGGATATAAATGCGGCCAAGAAATTGCTTGAGAAGGCGATTAAAATCGATCCGGATTATGTCGAGGCATATGTTGGCATGACCGCAATGTATCGGGAGATCGGGAACTTTAAGAAAGAGAAAGAATATGCGGATATTGCTTTTGAAAAAACCAGGCAAAAGTTCCCTGTTTGGCCGGAAAGCATGTCGTGGGATATAATCGAGAATCGTATATATCTGAGGACGATATGCGATAAGGCCACTACCAGTCATATTACAAAAAACCTGAAAGAAGCGGAGGAGCTATATCGGCTGATCTTAAAATTAAATCCTAGTGATAATCAGGGCGTGCGCTATTTATTGGCGGGGATGTTCGCCGGATTAACTCCTCAAGACATAGACGACATGTTTAATGAGGGAAATGAATCGCAAAATTGGGATAAGCTGGCAAAGCTTTTGGAAGAACAAAATGAGAAGCATAAATATTGGGATGGTTAACAGAAAAAATGACATGAGAAATCAGGAAACCCGCGAATGAACTTCGCGGTTTCCTGATTAAAATCAATAGATTTAAGGAACCGCGACGTTTAGTCGCAGGTTCCGTCTTAGCACACTGTTTGCTGAGGAACCTGGCGCGGCTTGACTTCTTTGGCCTTGTAGTATACACTCGTATACCATTCCTTCAATTGATGCATTTGAATAAGAGATGGATATAAGGAGGGAGTCCGTTGCCAGATAAAAAAGACCGGCACATAGCTATTTTCCGTGGGAAAGAGATAAGAAAGACCATCCATAAAAATGAATGGTGGTTTGTAATTGCTGATGTGGTTGAGGTTTTAACTGATTCGGTTGATCCTCAAGGGTATATTAAGGATATGCGCCGCCGTGATGAACAGTTGGCCAAAGGGTGGGGGCAGATTGCCACCCCCCTTTCGATAAAGACATCCGGGGGGTCTCAACAATTAAATTGCGCCAATACAGAGGGTGTTTTCCGCATCATCCAGTCTATCCCCTCCCCCAAAGCCGAACCGTTCAAGCGCTGGCTGGCAAAAGTGGGCTATGAACGAATCCAAGAAATCGAAGATCCGGAACTGGCGACTAAAAGAACCCGGGCGCTGTATAAGGCCAAGGGGTATTCCGACGCCTGGATTGAAAAGCGGATGCGCGGGATCGCCATCCGGGAGGAATTGACCGATGAATGGGATAAACGCGGGGTCAAACAGCAGAGAGAATATGCCATCCTGACGGCGGAAATATCAAAGGCCGCCTTTGGGTTAACGCCGAGTGAGTATAGAAAGCACAAGGGATTAAAAAGAGAGAATCTCCGCGATCACATGAACGACCTGGAACTGATTTTCTCGATGCTCGGTGAAGCGGCTACGACTGAAATTACCCGAGGCAAAGAGCCAAAAGGATTTAATGCGAATAAGAAGGCGGCGCAGGAGGGAGGTTCGGTGGCGGGAAAAGCAAGAGCAGACCTGGAAAAACGGAGCGGCAAAAAGGTTGTTTCCAAAGAAAATTATTTAGGGCTTGGCGAGCCCGATGAATTGAGGCAGATCGAAGGAGAGGACTAGCTCCGCGAGATCAAAAAGACCCCGCTGCAGATCACCAGCACTCCGATCCATCTGACAAGCGATACGTGCTCCTTGAACAATATTATGGAAGCGAAAGTCACAACGACATAGGCCAGGCTCACCATGGGGTAGGCCAAAGACAAGGGCAGGCGCGAGAGCACCGCCAGCCAGAAGATCGAAGAGATGCCAAACGCCACCAACCCCGCGAAGACCCAGGGATTCAGGAACATGGGGATGACGTTCTGGATAATTTGGGCAATAGGGAAACGGCCGAATTGATTCATGCCCTGCTTCATCAAGAGTTGTCCCACAATCGCCAAGAGGACCGAAACCACCAAGATCAAGTAATCAACCATTTTTTTTACCCCTCTCTTTTAATTTACCGAGAAGTTTATCGCCGTAAAGCATGGTGAGCTGGAGCAGGTATTCCCCGGTGGCGCGCATTCCCATCTTGGATTTGCTCCCGCTGCGGTCGGCAAAGATGATGGGGACCTCCACCGCTTTGTGGTATTTGCCCTTGGCCAATATCTCGAGCAAGATCTTATAGCCGATGGGATTGATCTTGATGCCCTCGATGGCCGCGCGTTTTACCATAAAAAACCCGGAGGTCACATCTTTAACGTCGGTTAGGAACCGCGCCGGCCAGCGGGCGATATTCGAAAGCATCCGCCGGGCAAAGCTCCAATCGGCCTGGCCGCCCCCCGCCACCAAACGGCTGCCCACCACCAGCTCGGCGGAGCCCGATTTGATGAGGCGCAGCATCTCGGGGAGGATCTCGGGAGGATGCGACAGGTCGGCATCCATCACGCACAAGATGTCCCCGCGGGCCAGCTTAAAGCCCTCGAGCACCGCCGAAGCCAAACCGGTTTGGTCGGGGCGGATCAAGACCTTAAGCCCCAAGTGCCGGGCGAACTCGCCGGTGCCGTCGGGGGAATTGTCGTCGATGATGATGATCTCGGCTTCGGTGGCGGCATTCTTCAGGCGGTCCGCCAGCTCCGCGAGATTTTTCTTCTCGTTATAGGTTGGAATAATGATGGACAGCATTATCAAACTCCATTATAACATGGGCCGAGTTGAAATAGCCGGAACTTATGAGCGGCTTGTCTTTCGGCTTTTCGATGATAAAGTAGCCTTCCCCCAGGTCCTGTCGCAGCGGTGGGGTGGTGTAGGCGGCATCTTTCGCCAACCTGGCCTTGCCGTATTCCACTCCCGCCTCCGCCAGATAAAAGGCGCGCATTTGGTCGCGGGAGCTCGACAGGGCGGAAGCGGAAGAATAGACCATCCGACTTGCTGCCACCCCCAGGACTAAAAGAAGCATGATCAAGAATAAATTAAAGATCAACGCGAAACCTCTATTATTTTTCATTTCGGCAGTAAGCCCCCGTTTTGGCGTTATCCAGGTTGATCAAAACCAGACCCGGCCGCGGATAAGAGAATGATAAGGAGGATATCTCTCCCGCCTCCGTTAGATAAGCGGTGCTTTTATTGGCGCGGCGGCGGACTTTCTGATCGAAATAGTCGTAGCGCAGCATATCGTCTTTCAGGTTCAAGACCAGCAGACCCGGGGCCGAACCGATATTTATGTTTTCCGCGAATTGAATGTCTGAAACCACCTTGCGCAAAACGAACTGCTCGATCTGGTTCTTTTCGACCGCGGAACTTAGCTTCTTATAGGTCCGCAAATAATTGGAAAGCATAAAGGTGCCGGCCGAAAGCACCAAAACCGACAAGGTCAGGGCGATGATCATTTCGACTAGAGTGAATCCCCGTTCTTTCATTAGTATTTCGACCTCAAGGTCACTATCTCGATGGGCTTGCGGCCGGGATGCCAGTTATAGGTATATCGCACCTGGTAAAGATCATAAGCTACCGGGACTAAGCTGATGTGGGGGCTTGCTCTAAGCTCTGACCAGGGCGTGGCGCGCAGCTCTTCGAGCTCCATACGGCCGGCATTGAGCGCCGCGAAAAATTCATCCGAATCGGCCTGGGCATTAAGCCCGGTTTTGAAAAAGAAAAGGAAAGTTCCGCCGATGGAGGCCAGAATCATTAGGGCTACCAGGACCTCGATCAGGGTGAAACCCCGCCTCATTCCACCCGCACCCGTCCCAGGTTGGAGACCACGATCTTTAAGCTCGACTCGCCGCATTTAAGTTCGATCGTGCCGAAATATCCCGGAAGCGGTGAACCCGTCTTTGAAAATTTTATGGTGATAGGGCGGACCACGGCCACTCCTCCCGGGAGCTTTCTATTTTCACCTTCGACGGAATAGGTATCCCGCCCAAAAACCAGGGTAGAAGGGGCTTTAATTTGTCCGGCGCGCAGGTCGGATGCGATCATCCGCGCGGCGGCGCTTAACTTGACCCGGGAAGTTATTCCGGACAAGTTGAAGGTAGCCCAGGAGAGGAGGACCCCGATCAACAAAAAGACCAGCAAGGATTCGATCAGCGTAAAGCCCGACTTCATGGAGTGATGAGCAGGTTGTCGATCAACCGGGTCTTGCCCAGGCGGGCGGCCAGCGCCACCAGCACCTTGCCTTTGATGTCTTTGACCTCCCTTAAGGTCTCGGGATCGACTATCGCGATATATTCCACTCTCACCGTGGGCTCGAACCCGATCAGGCGGCCCAGCGACAGGAGGATCCGCCGGGTATCGGTCTCGCCGCCTTCGATCTCCTTTTTGGCGCGGGTAAGCGCCCGATACAGCACCGTGGCCGCTTTCCTTTCTGGGGCGCTCAAATTGCGATTGCGCGAGCTTAGGGCCAGCCCGTCATACTCTCTTACCGTCGGACAGGCAATGATCTTTATCCCCAGGTTCAGGTCGCGGACCAATTGCTTGATCACCAGCAGCTGCTGGTAATCCTTCTCCCCGAATAAGGCAAAGTGCGGCTTGACGATGTTAAAGAGCTTGGCCACCACGGTAGCGACCCCCTTAAAATGGCCCAGGCGGAACTTACCGCACAACTTCTGGCTGATCTCCTCCACCTCAATACGGGTCTTAAAATCTCCCGGGAACATAGCGGCGGCGGAGGGGCAGAAAAGGATCAAGGGCTCGAAGGGTTTTAATTTCTTCTTATCCCCGTTCAGATCGCGCGGATAACGCTCAAAATCTTCTCCCGGGGCGAACTGGATGGGATTTACGAAGATAGATACCACCACCTGGTCGGCATATTCCCGGGCGGCGGTTAAGAGCGCCAGGTGGCCTTCGTGCAGGGCGCCCATGGTGGGGACAAAGGCGATCTTTTGTCCGCGCTCCCTTAGGCGGTCGGAGAGGGCGGACATGTCGGGCATAGAGTGGACGGTCTTCATTTTATCTAAAAAAACCGCGAGCCAACACCCACAGCAGGCAGGCCAAGACCAGCGCCATGATCTTTAAAGCCCAATTCCGAAACAGCCAGTCGCGCATCTATTTTTCCCTCTGGTAATCGCAGGCCTTTTCGCTGCACTTGATAACGATCTTGTTCTTTAATATTTTCTCCACCAGCAATTTTCCGCATTTGGGGCACTTTTCGGCCAGCGGCTTATCCCAGAAGGCCACCTTGCACTTGGGATAGTTGCTGCAAGAGTAGAAGGTTTTGCCCTTACGGGTGCGGCGGATAAGTATCTCGCCGTCACAGCCCTCCCGCGTGCATTTGACGCCTAAGCTCTTGATCAGGGGTTTGGTGAACTTGCACTTGGGAAATCCCGAGCAAGCGATAAAATCACCGAAGCGGCCCGAGCGGATGACCAGGGGCTTGCCGCATTCCGGGCATTTTTCTTCCGTCTGGATCTCCTTTTTGACCTTTTCCATGTTCGCGCTCGCTTCGGCCAGCTGTTTTTCGAAGGGCTCGTAGAACTCGGAAAGCACTGCGGTGTACTTGAGCTTGCCTTCCACGATCTCATCCAGTTGATCTTCCATATGGGCGGTGAACTTGAAATCCAGGACGGTGGGAAAATGCTTGGTCAAGAGCTTGTTGGTGATCATGCCGAGTTCGGTGGGCTTTAGGGTGCGCTGTTCGCGGATAACATAGCCCCTCCCTTCGATGGTCGAAAGGATGGGGGCATAGGTGGAGGGCCGGCCGATGCCTTTCTCTTCCAGATCTTTGATCAGCGAAGCTTCGGTATAGCGGGGCGGCGGCTCGGTGAAATGCTGTTTGGGATCGAGCTTAAGTAGTTTCAATTTTTCCCCCGGCACCAGCTCCGGCAGGGTCCGCACTTCTTCCTCGGCCTTATCCAGGGTCTCTTGGTAGAGTTCGGTGAATCCGCGGAACTTGACGACCGAACCGTTGGCCCTAAAAAGATAGTTAGCGGCGGAAATATCCGCCGCGGTAACCATAAGCTCTGCCTCGGCCATCTGGCAGGCCACAAAGCGGTTCCAGACCAGCTGGTAAAGCTTGAACTGTTCGGGGGATAAGCTGTCTTTTGTGACCTTAGGGTCCCGTTTGACGCCGGTCGGCCGGATGGCCTCGTGGGCATCCTGCGCGGATTTTTTGGTCTTAAAAAAGCGCGGGGCTTCGGGAAGATATTTGGGGCCGAAGGTTTTCTCGATATAATCCCTGACTTCGGTCAAAGCTTCTTTGGCGATGCGCACCGAGTCGGTGCGCATGTAGGTGATCAAGCCCACGTGGCCTTCGCCCTTGATATCCACGCCTTCGTAGAGCTGTTGGGCGATGGTCATGGTCTTGACCGCGGAATACCCCAGTTTACGAGCGGCCTCCTGCTGGAGGGTGGAGGTGATAAAGGGCGGGGAGGGGTGGCGCTTCTGGTCTTTTTTCTGGACGTCCTTGACTGTGAACTCGACGTTCTCGCAATCCTTGACGATCCGGTTTGCGCTATTCTCATCGGGAACGATGGTTTTAGAATTATATTTAGCGATAAAGGGATGGCCCTGTTTATCCAGCTCCGCCGAAATGCTCCAGTACTCTTGTGGTTTGAACTCCAAAATGGCGGCTTCCCTTTCGCAAACCAGCCGCACGGCTACCGACTGCACCCGCCCGGCCGAAAGCCCCTTGCGGACCTTTTTCCACAAAAGCGGCGAGATCTTGTAGCCCACCAGCCGGTCCAAGATCCTCCTGGCCTGCTGGGCGTCCACCCGGTTAAGGTCCAGATCGCGCGGGTGCTTTACCGCCGATTCCACCGCGGTCTTGGTGATCTCGTTGAACTCGATCCTTTTGATCTTGTGGTCCCCGCCGATCAGGGATTGCAGGTGCCAGGCGATGGCTTCCCCCTCGCGGTCAGGATCAGGCGCCAGGAATATTTTCTTGGCCTGGTGGGCGGCGGAGATCAATCCGGCGATGATCTTGGTCTTGCCCTTGATGGGCACGTAAGTGGGGGCAAAGTCGTGTTCGACATCCACTCCCAGGCGTTTCTGGGGGAGATCCCGCACGTGCCCTCCGCAAGCCAAAACCTCAAATTCCTTGCCCAGGAATTTTTCAAGCGTGCGGGCCTTGGCCGGCGATTCGACTATCACTAAATTCGGCTTGGACATATGGCGGCTATCTTAACAAATATAATGTATAATATCAACCGGGAGGCATATATATGGAGCTTAAAGGGTCCCAGACCGAAAAAAACCTATTGAAGGCCTTTGCCGGAGAGTCGCAGGCGCGCAACCGCTATACCTATTTCGCATCCATCGCCAAAAAAGAGAATCTCGAACAGATCTCGGCGATCTTTTTGGAGACCGCCGAGAACGAAAAGGAGCACGCCAAAGTTTTCTTCAAATACCTCAAAGGCGGAGAAGTGGAGATAACCGCCGCCTTTCCTGCCGGGAAGATCGGCGCCACGGCGGAGAATCTTTTGGCGGCGGCGGAAGGGGAATTGTTGGAATGGGGCACCCTTTATCCGGACTTTGCCAAGGTCGCCGAAAAGGAAGGATTTAAGGATATCGCCGTAAGCTTTAAGGAGATCGCCGAGGTGGAGCAATACCACGAAGGCCGTTACCGCAAGCTCTTAAAGAACGCGGGGGAGGGCCTGGTCTTTAAAAAATCCCAAAAGGTAAAATGGCACTGCCGCAACTGCGGCTACATCCACGAAGGGGCCGAAGCGCCGGAAATGTGCCCGGCCTGCAAACACCCGCGGGCCTACTACGAGGTTTTGGCCGAAAATTACTGAAGTAGCTCTACTATCGGTCCCGGATTACGATCCAGAAAAACTCCGTGCCGCCCTGGCCGGTGTGGTCGAACCCCATATTAAACCCGGGCAAAAGGTCCTCTTAAAGCCCAATCTGCTGGGACCCTTCACCGCCGAAAGCGCCGCGGTCACGCATCCCGAGGTGATCCGCGCGGTGATCCGCCTGGTGCGTAAGGCCGGGGGTATCCCCGCGGTTGGGGATAGTCCGGGGATCGGCTCGGTCCATCGCTTTGCCGGGATCAGCGGCGTCCAGAAGATGCTGGATGAGGAAAAAGTCCAATTGCTCGACCTTAAAACCCCGATCGAAGTCGACCATCCCAAAGGCAAAAGGTTCAAGAAATTCACCCTGGCCCGAGAGCTTTACGACTTTGATATCCTGATCAACCTTCCCAAGTTCAAGACCCACCAGCTCACCGGCGTCACCGGGGCGGTCAAGAACCTTTTCGGCTGTGTGCCGGGGATCGTAAAAAGCCGGTACCATTTTAAGATCCAAAAGCTGGCGGAATTTGTGGAAATGCTTAACGACCTGGCCGACCTGATCGATCCCCAACTTACGATAATGGATGCGGTCTGGGCCATGGATGGGGCGGGACCGACGGCGGGCAAACCCTATCATTTAAAGACCCTCGGCATAGGCGCCGATTGCCGGGCTTTGGACCGGGAAATGCTCAAGTTGATCGAAGGGCTGAAAGATTTTAAAAAGGTGGAAAAACCCAGGGACAATATGTATCATCTGCCGATCCCATTTCTTGAAAAGGTCTTAAAAAAATACACTTCCGAATGGCCGGTGATCGACCGATCAAGCTGCACGAGCTGTAACAGCTGTGTTGCGGTCTGCGCGGCGAAAGCGCTAAAAAAGTCCGCTATCACCCCGGTCTTCGACTACGATAAATGCATCCGCTGTTATTGTTGCCAGGAATTTTGTCCGGAGCATGCGGTGAAAATTAAGAAGAATTGGCTGTTCGACAGGATCTTTAATTTACTTTCCCGCTTCTAATCCGATCCCCTCGACCGATACCAGGTCTCCCGCGATCTCGAACTTGACCGGCAGCAATTGTTCGATCACCAGGCGGTTGGTCTCCAAATGCTTGGTGATCTCCTGAACTTTTAAGGTGGATTTTCCTTTAGCCAAAGCCGCATAGATCATAAGCTGGTCCGCCAAATGCTTTTCGACGGCAGTTTCCCCCGCATTGAATTTTAAAAATTCATCGACAGCCTCGTCCGCCACGCGCTCCGCCGGCTTGCCCAGCTCGCCTAAGGCAGAAAATCCCGCCAGGCAGTTCTCGTATTCGGCCCACAGGAGAAAGAGATTGCCGCTGCTCGGCCCGGAGGAGGTTTTCGCCTCGCACTTAACCTCAAGTTTCAGATCGGCCAGCCTTTTCTGCGCTTGCCGGTTCTCCCTTTCGGCGATCGAAGCGGGCAGGCCGTTCACCGCTGCCAGACAATTTAAGCTTTTTAATATACCGCGTGAGGTCAGGCCTAAAGGTGAGAGGTGTGAGGCCAGGGGCGTGAGGGTGGATTTTATGGAGCCGCCGCCGATAGGGTAGAAGCCGAGCTTTTGGATCTCAAGCGAGGCCTTAACGCCCATCTTGGATAAAGTAGGCAAAAATACTTTTTCTATGAATTCCGCGGGGGGGCTCCAGGGAACGCCGGTGCCGCCCTTGATCGTGATATAACTGGTCTCTTTCCCAAAGATCAAAATGGGGAGAAGCTGCTCAAGTATCATGCCGACGGAACCGGCAGAAGGGGAGACCTTGGCCGCATCGAACTCAAAAAAGCCCGATTTGATATCCCCCGGCTCGAAAGTGAGGTGGTCGGAGAAAAGCTCGGCGCCGGACAATTTCCCCCGGCAAACCTCGGCTGCTGCCCGAACTCCGGTCAAATGCTGGGGCTGGAGGCCCGGCTTTTTCCGGCCCAGCCGGATCTTGTCGATCGTAAGCGGAGTTTTGGTAAGCGCCGCCAGGGTTAACGCGGTCCGTAATATCTGGCCTCCGCCTTCACCGATTGAGCCGTCAATTTCGATCATCGGAGAAATTATATCATAGGTGCAAGTTTTTTATGAACAGCCGCGATATATATAATGTATGACAGATATTTCCTCCGCCATTCAAAGCCAGCTAAATGTTGTCCGGTTTTTTAATCCGGATACCCAGATTGACGCTCTCTCCGCTTTAGCCTCTGATCCTGCCTCGATCGGGGAAACCGACCGACGGGCTCTGGCCACGCTGGCCATTACCGGCTCTCCCGAAGTCCGCGAAACCGCTCAAAAACTTTTAAATAACGTAGTTTGAGCGATCCTCGATAGCGGCACGCGATGTTTTTTTGAAATTCTTCTTAGGTCCTCATATTCCGGAGCGTAAGTTTTAAGCTTTTTTCCCAGCGACCCCAGCTTAACCTTAACTTTTCCGTATCCGGTCTTTACCCGCCTGATCTTTCTGCCCAGTTTTTCCCTCCGAACCATAAAGACCCGGGCGCCTAAAGTGGTGGTCTGATCAAAAAGCACTTCTAAGACCCTATCTTTGTTCTCCGGCCGGCAGAGTACCGACAACTTTACGGCATTCCTCTGCTTTTTCATGCGGAGCGGCTCGATATAAGCATCTAAAGCGCCGACTTTCATCAGGGCCGCGATTGCCTTATCAAAAAGGCGGGGATCCATATCATCAATGTTGGTCTCGATCTGCAAAACTGCATCCTTTTCAGTCGGCAGTTCGCTTTCGCCGATGAATATCCGCAAAAGATTGGGCTGTTCGGCCAGATCGAAAGTTCCCGCGCCAAAACCGATCGTTTCAACTTTAAGACGCGGCATAACCTCGGCCGGTTTCGCCAGGGTGGAAATGATAGCCGCGCCGGTGGGGGTGGTCAACTCTTTCTTTATGCCGGAATTATAGACCGAGAATCCCTTTAAAAGCTCGGCGGTAGCAGGGGCGGGGATGGGGAGCATGCCGTGCGAGGACTTGATCCTCCCCGAGCCGACATTAATGGGGGAGGTTTTGATCTCTTCAATGCCAAAGTGATCCAATCCGATCGCAGCTCCGACGATGTCCACGATGGAATCGATGGCTCCTACTTCGTGAAAGTGGACTTTATTGACAGGAACACCATGCACTTTAGCTTCTGCCTCGGCCAAACGCCTAAAGATGGCACCGGCAAGGCGTTTGATGTTGAGATTTAATTTACTTTTGCTGATGATGGACAAAATATCTTTTAGGTTTCTGGATTCAGTTTGCTTTTTTGTTTTTACCTCAAGATGGATTCCAAAAATACCATGTTTTCTAGCTTTTACAATTTGTAATTTGTAATTTGTTCGTGATTTGTGATCTGTTATTTGTAATTTCTTCAGCTCATTATTCAGAAGATCAACAAGCAGGCCCGCGTCAAGCAGAGCTCCGAGAAACATATTGCCCGAGATCCCGGAAGAGCAATCTAAATATAGCGTTTTCATTTCCGGTTGAGGATGGTGTGGGCCAGGACGGCGGCGCCGAAGCCGTTGTCGATGTTTACCACGCCCACTCCGGGGGCGCAGCTGTTCATCATGGTCAGCAGGGCAGAAAGGCCCTTGAAGCTCGCGCCATAGCCGACCGAGGTCGGCACCGCGATCACCGGCTGGTCCACCAGACCGCCAACGACGGAAGGAAGCGCTCCCTCCATCCCCGCCACTACGATGAGAACTTTGGCTTTTTCGATCTTTTTTAAATTCTTCAATAAACGATGGATCCCCGCCACGCCCACATCATACAAACGCTCCACTTTATTGCCCAGAAAATCCAAAGTTACAGCGGCTTCTTCGGCAACGGGAAGGTCGGCAGTGCCGGCGGTGATGATGGCAACCCTGTGCTCCGTGTTCCGTGCTCTGTGTTCGATGTTCTGTGCCGAAATGATCCTGGCCGTCTCATGATACCTGGCTTTAGGCAATATTTTCTTGACGGCCAGGAAAGCTTTCCTATCCGCCCGGGTGGCTAGGACGTCATGTCCATGGTGAGAGATGCGGGAAGCGATGTGCGCGATCTGTTCGGAGGTCTTACCTTCACAATAGATGACTTCCGGGAAGCCCTTGCGCAAATGACGGTGGTGATCCACCTTGGCATAGCCCAGGTCTTCGTAGGAAAGATTCTTGAGCCGGGAGTAGGCCTCGGCAACGGTGAGCCGCTTATTCTTAATGGCTTGGAGGATTTCTTTTAGCTTCATTGTCCACCATTTTAGCAAATTGTTCGAGCCGTTCCTTGATCTTTTTCTCGTAACCGATCTCTTTAGGGAAGTAGAACTTCTTTTTCTTGGTCAAATAATCCTGCGGGACAAAACCGCCCTCGTAATCGTGGGCGTACTTATATCCCTTACCTTTCCCCAGTTTCTTTTCGCCCTCGTAGACCGGATTTTGCAAATGTTGAGGAACTTCAAGAGTGGGATTTTCGGCAACGTCCTTGATCGCATTTTCGATCCCCAGGTAGGCAGCGTTGCTTTTGGCGGCGCCCGCCACATAGACGGCGGCCTGGGCCAGGGGGATGCGCGCTTCGGGCATCCCTACGAATTCCGCCACCTGCATGGCGGCGTTGGCCACAACCAGTGCTAAAGGATCGGCGTTGCCCACATCCTCCGCCGCGCAGATGACAATGCGGCGAGCTATGAACCGGGGATCTTCTCCCGCATAGATCATCTTGGCGAGATAATAAAGGACCGCGTCGGGATCACTGCCGCGCATGGATTTGATGAAAGCCGAGATGGTGTTGTAATGGCCTTCGCCTTTTTTGTCATAAACCACCGCTTTCTTCTGAATGGATTCCTCGGCGATCTTCAGCGTAAAGTTGATAACCCCCTTCTTGTCGGGCGGGGTGGAGAGCACGCCCAGCTCGAGGGCCGAAAGCGCCCGGCGGGCGTCGCCGTCTGAAAGTTTGGCCAGGTGTTCCAGGGCTTCATCTTCCATCCTCACCTTTAGCTTGCCGAAACCCCGTTCTTTATCCTCGAGCGCGCTTTTCACGATCTTTTTGAGGTCGTCTGTGGTCAGGGGTTTGAGCTCGAACAATTGAGAACGAGAAACCAGAGCGGAGTTCACGTAGAAGAAAGGATTTTCGGTTGTGGCGCCGATCAGGATCAGGTTGCCTTCTTCCACATCGGGCAGCAAGGCATCCTGCTGGAGTTTGTTGAAGCGATGAATTTCGTCGAGGAACAGGATGGTCTTGGTTTTATGGAGCTTGATGCGTTCCTTGGCCTCTAAGCTAACTTTGCGGATATCGTCCACTTTGGCGATCGAAGCGTTCAACCATTCAAAATATCCCTTGGTGGTGTTGGCGATAACGCGGGCGATGACGGTTTTCCCTACTCCCGGCGGGCCATAGAGGATGACGGAAGTTACTTTGTCGGTCTCGATCAGGCGCCGCAACAGCTTGCCCGGCCCTAAAATGTGTTCCTGGCCCGCGATCTCGTCCAAATTGCGGGGGGCCATGCGGTAGGCGAGGGGGGCGTTTAGCGCCTTGTAATCCTTGTCATTCACGTCAAAGAGGTCCACAGACAATTATTATATCATGAAACGGGGATCTTCCCCTGGACGGCCAGCTCGGGCACATCGTCCCTGGGGATGGGCATATGTTCTATTAAAAATAATAGATATTCCAGCGGGGTCTGGCCGTTATCATCCCGGTGCAAAGCTCCGTTCAAAAGGCAGTAGGCGGCATAAGGATCCTCTGCCGCCAAGATCTCTTCTGCTATATCGGGGTTGAGGACCCCGCCTCTTTCCAAATGCTTTACCAGACGTTGATAGTCTTTGCTCGAGGAACCTAAAAAATCGGCCTTGAACCGACCGGCGATCCATTTGGCCACCTTATAATTTACGGCCTCGGTGCTGATTGAATATCCCGAAAAATGCCGGTGCATGAGCTGTTCGAGGGTTTTAAGCATCAGGCCTTTTCCGGTTAAAAGAGCATTGAGGTTGTTCACCATTTGGAGATGGACGCGATCGGCTTTCGTGTCCAGCAGGAAGAAACTTTCGTAAGAAAAATCGGTCAACTGGAAGCGCATTTCGATAAAATCTTCGGCCAGACGAGCCAGGCGATATTTACGGTCGATCACCACCAATATCTCGTGGCTTTCCCCGTCGATATATTTTACCCTCATCAGCGCGTAAGCATTGTTATCCAAGGCCGCAAAGGTTGCCCCCAATTGCTTCGCTATAACGTCCTTGGGCAGATCATCGCAGCAATTCAATTCGGCATCAAAGCGCGGCAGGGGCCGTCCGCCGTTCAGTTCAACATAACCCCGGTAAAGCGGGGTATCGGTGAGGTCCTCGGATCGAAAAGTACCGCGGGTAAATATCTTAACTGTAGGAGGGGAGATGATCGGAGGCGTGCCTTTGAGAGGGGCTGCCTTGCCGGGGAAAAAACCTTTTAGACCATCTTGCGCGACGCGCCAGGCGCCATTCAATAATCTTCTGGCAACTTTTAAAGGCATGTTTACCCCTTTCAAGGCGTTATCGGATGAAAGGGGCGGGAGATTTCAGGTGATTTAGTTGCCCATCCCGGGGATCTGCGGCATTACCTGTTCTTTAAAGGCGGGCTTATCGAACGGGCCCATCTTATAGCTCGGCATGCTCAACTTGCGATAGCCGGCCGGCGGATTAAAGAGGGGATCTTTTTGCGGGCCCTTTTTTATATTCCTCAATTCACTGGACCAGCTGCCGTCCACGGCCGCGCTTTTTATCGCCAGGCCGTCCCCGATCCACTGGTATATGGATTGGACCTGGCCGTTCGTCTTATAAGAGATGAGGTATTTATCGCAGGAGATGCCGTTCACTTTTTCTTTGCCCAAAAACTTCCTCTCGGTCTCGTTCTGCATCTTTTGGGACTGGACAGTCATATCTTGTGATTTGAGGGCTTGTTCAGTATAGGCTTTTTGCTGGGGCATGAGCATCCAGGCCACATTTTTGTCCGCCCGGTAGATGGTAATGACATCCTGTCCCCCTGCCGAGGTCTCGATCCTCCAGCGGTCACGCTTGAAATACATCTTGGAGGTGCGGTCGGGCTGATTTTTCATTTTCATGACGCTGTCGGCGGAGAATTCCTGGGCCAAAGCCAGGCCGGCAAAGCAAAAGAGGCATAAGATCGAAACCCAGATCCGCAGTTTCATGTTTACTTTCTTTCTACCGAAATGGTGCACTCGGTGACCAAGGCCGCCACCGCTCCCACCGCCGCGAGTATCGGGGCGATCACCGCTCCGATCACGCCCAAAGTCAGCGGGAAAGAGAGGATCTCGTTGCCCTCTTTACCCTTGATGGTAACTTTGCGGACATTGCCTTCCTTAATGAGCTCGTTGACCTTCTTTAACAGTTCCTCACCTTTTACCTTGAACTCTTCTTTGACATCTGCCATGTTATCTCCCCCTTTTGGGCATATTCTATACTATCCCGCTTGATTTTGCTATCATTCCTTAATGAGCACCGTGTGGCAGGATCTCAACCACGATACGATATTACAAGGCCTGGAAGAAGTTCTTGGTCAAAAGCTAAGCAATCTACTGCTAAAGCGCAACAGCTACATCAACCGCGTTTATGAGCTCGAAAAACACGACCCCCAAGAGCGGCTGATCGTCAAATTCTATCGTCCGGGGCGCTGGACCGAAGCGATGATCCTCGAAGAACATAAATTCCTTCATGACCTGGCAAAAGCCGAGGTTCAGGTCATCCCTCCCTTGGATATCAACGGCCGGACACTTTTCAATTTAAAAGGGATCGCTTTTGAAATAATGCCGAAAAAAGGCGGCAGGGCATTAGACGAATTCAACAAAGATGCCTGGGAGGAATTGGGGCGTCTTTTGGCGAGGATCCATCTGATCGGAGCATTGCATAATCAGGCAGATCGTCTGATCTGGCGGCCGGGGAGGGCGACCCGCGAGCACCTGAAGGTTTTAGCGGAACACGATTTCCTCCTATCCGATTTCCGCAATTCTTTTTTGACTACGGTTGAAAAGCTGATCGCGCTCGCCGATCCGTTATTTGAAGGCCAGGAATATATCCTTATCCACGGCGATTGCCACAAGGGGAACCTGCTCCATCGGCCGGGGGAGGGGATCTATATCGTTGATTTTGACGATATTTGCGTCGGTCCTCCGGCGCAGGACCTGTGGATGCTCTTGCCGGATGTTGTGGAAAAAAGCGAGCAGGAGATCGGCTGGTTTTTGAAGGGCTACCAGACCTTCCGCCCCTTTGACCTCAAATCCCTGGAGCTGGTCCCGTATCTTCGGGCCATGCGGATCGTCCATTACGCCGCCTGGCTGGCGGTGCAGAGCAAAGAGCCCGATTTTGCCACCCATTTCCCCCACGCGGGCAATGCGCGCTACTGGAATGAGTTGATCAGGGAGTTGCAGGAGATCTTGTATGGGGAGAGAAGTTAAATATTATCGACCATAATGTTTAAGTATTCTGTCTCGATCCTCGTTTTCTTTGTCGCCCTTGAAATATATCTCAATAAAAACAATTTTTTGTTCTTCTACATGAAAAGTATAAATAACCCTGATTCCGCTGTTTGCCCCCCTACCTTTAAGGGATTTACATGCGAATTTTTTGACCTTAACAATATCTTGTCGAACTGGAAGGTTGCTGATATTAAAACTGACCGGTGGCAAGGCGGTAGGAGAAACCGCCAATACTTTCTTTAGCACTTCAACATCTTCGGGCAAGCTGCGAAATCTTCTTTTTGAGAGGCGCTCTATATCCTTTTCAAATTCAGGCAGACATTCATATTCCATGGCTATCTTCTTCAGGATAGCTCCGTACGGAATAGGCAGGAGCTCGATAAAAAACCAATTCATAATCAATCTTTTCTTTGTCGCCCGTGGCTTTCCATGGAATATCTTCATGCGAATATTCGCTTATTTCAGCGGCAGTTTTATCTGAAAGCTGATTAATTACCTGATCAATTATATCTTTTTCGCTCGCTTTTAATTTGGTTAAATCAGCTTTTTTCAAGGGGATATATCTTTTTTGCGGGTAATCATAATATTGATCTTTGATAGCCTTTATTTCCCCATCATTTTTCATTTGATCTATAATTTTAATAAATTGTACCGGAGTTGGTCCGTATTTATTTTTAATATATGTCGCTCCGGTCAATTGCTCCTCATATGTTTCATAATAATTAAAATCGATAAAATATAGCAATTTGTACAATACTGTTTCGCCGATATTAGGTTTCCCGGCGCATCGCTCAAGCAAATATAGTAATACCTGTTTAAATTTATCTAGTTTAACTTGAGGAATAGAAATGCGCATGCCCTGCTTTTGCGCGTGGCCGGTTTCTTTGGGCAATACAATTTCAGGATTTTCTTCCAGGCCCAATATATAATCTGTCGATACCTGGAAAATTCTCGAAAAAACTGCCAATTCCATACTGGAAATCCCTCTTTCGTTGTTTTCTATCTGAGAAACCGCAGATCGAGATATGTCCAGCATTCTGGCTGCGTCCTCTTGGGATAAGCCCTTCTCCTCTCTTAATTCTTTTATGCGAAAAGCAACCTTTTTTTGCTCAGCTTCGGCCATCTTTTTTTGCCCCCTTAGCGATGCTATTATATACAATGTTCGATAATCTGTCAATCTATATATCGATAATCTAACACAAATACTTGCATTTGAGGATATCACAATTTGTGATATGTTCTCCCGTTTCAGATCCCCTCCCGATGAAAAAGCCTCCTTTACTTCCCACCCGAAAAGTGGCATAATCCACATCAGGTCGAAGTTAATAGTTTATTGTGTTGACACCTCATAGTGGGTTTCTTCATCCTATTAATAGCAGAAAAAAATAAAAAGGAGGTCAATTATATGAAAAGCATATTTGTAGGGAACTTGCCGTGGTCAGCGACCGACGAAGAGCTGAAAAGTAAATTTTCCGAATTCGGCAATGTCATATCGGCCAGGATCATGATGGACAAAATGACGAACAAATCGCGTGGATTTGGGTTTGTCGACATGGAAGATGGCGATATGGAGAAAGCGATCGCCGGCATGAGCGGACAGAAGTGGGGCGACCGTGAACTGACGGTTAACGAAGCCAAGCCCAGGACCGATAGCCGCGAGGGCGGACGAAGAGAATTTAAGCGTTTCTAGTCCGTTATTTGGTCAAGAGTATAAGGCGTCTGATAATTTCAGGCGCCTTATTATTCGTTTCTCGCCCGCTGATGTTCGGTCAATAGTTTTTTTCTAACCCGGATGCTGCCGGGCGTGATCTCCACCAGCTCGTCGTCATCGATGAACTCCAGCGCCTGCTCTAAGGTCAAGAGTATCGGCGGAGTGAGGCGGATGGCCTCGTCGGCCCCGGACGCCCGGATATTGGTCTGCTTTTTCTCCTTGCAAGGATTCACCGTCATGTCGCGGTCACGCGAATTTTCCCCCACGATCATCCCTTCGTAAACTTCCACCCCCGGACCGATAAATAGCCGGGAGCGCTCCTGCAATTTGTTGAGCGCGTAGGAGGCCGACCGGCCCTTTTCCCCCGAGACCAAAACCCCGTTCTGCCTTTTTGCGATGTCTCCCTTGTAGCGCTCGTAGCGGTAAAAAGAATGGCTAATTGTTCCTTCCCCCCGGGTAGCCATGATGAACTCCGCCCTAAATCCCAGCAGGCCGCGGGTGGGAACGTTAAAAACCAAATTGGTCGTCCCTTTCCGGCTTTGCATGTCCTGCATCTCGCCCCGGCGCCCACCCATCATCTCGATGACCCGTCCGGCATATTGTTCCGGAACGTTGATCACCGCCTGTTCCACCGGCTCCATTTTTTCGTTGTGCAAGGTCTTGAATATCACCTTGGGCTGGGAGACCGCCACCTCGTAGCCCTCCCGCCGCATTTTCTCGAGCAAAATGGAGAGGTGGAGCTCGCCGCGGCCGGAAAGCTTAAAACCCTCGACCCCGCTTAATACATCCATATGCAGGCCGACATCGGTTTGCAGTTCCCTCTCCAGCCGCTCCCGCAGGTGCCGGTTGGTGACGAACTTGCCCTCTCGGCCGGCAAAGGGGGAACTATTTACCAGAAATTCCATGGTGAGAGTAGGTTCATCGATCTTTAAAAGAGGCAGGGGGAGGGGATTTTCGGCCGAGCAGATGGTCTCGCCGATCGTGATATCGAGGATACCCGCCGCGGCCGCCAGATCCCCGCAGGCGGCTTCCTCGACTTCCACCTGCTTTAGCCCTTCGAAGATCGAAAGCTTGGTGATCTTGGCCGGCATAAGGGAGCCGTCCCTCCGGCATAAGATGAGGTTCTGGTTCTTGGAAAGGTGGCCGCTCGAAATGCGGCCGATGGCGATGCGCCCGACATAATCGTTGTAGGCCAGGTTGGCGACCTGGAACTGCAGCGGTTTTTCGCCGAGGTCCGGATAGGGCGGGACGTGCTTTAGGATGGTCTCAAAGAGCGGAGTTAGGTCAGCCGACTTATCTTCCAGGTTGTATTTGGCTATCCCCTGGCGCGAGATCGCAAAGACAATGGGGAAATCCAGTTGTTCGTCGGTGGCCTCGAGCTTAACGAAAAGATCGAAGACCTGGTCGATCACCTTGAGCGCGCGCTGACCTTTTTTATCTATTTTGTTGATCACCACGATGGGGCGTTGGCCGAGCTTTAGGGATTTAGAAAGCACGAACTTGGTTTGCGGCATGGGCCCTTCCTGGGCGTCAACCAGTAGCAGCACGCAGTCGACCATCTTCAAGACGCGTTCCACCTCGGAGCCGAAATCGGCGTGCCCGGGGGTGTCGACCAGGTTGATCTTGTAATCCTTGTAATGGATGGAGCAGTTCTTGGAGAAAATGGTGATGCCGCGTTCGCGCTCCAGCTCGTTTGAATCCATCACCAGGTCGGGCACCTCATCACGCGCGCCGAAAGCGCCGCCCTGGCGCAAAAGATGATCCGTAAGGGTGGTCTTGCCGTGGTCCACGTGGGCGATGATGGCGAGATTGATTATTTTCTTACTAACTTTTAATTCACCCCGATCAGTTTGAGCATTCGGTCGTTTTGCAGGAGGGGGATCAGCAGGAAAAGAAGCGTACTGTTCCCGGGGATGACGAACGAGGCGGCGATCACAAGCAAAGAGACCAGCGGGACGACCAAGCCCTTGGCCAGGCCCTGTTTGATGGCGGCCTCTTCCAGATCAGGATTGGTAAAACGCCTCTCCCGGGTGGCATAGAACCAGATCCACACATTGAATACGCCGATTATGAAGATGTTTCCCGCAAAGACCGCGTCCGCCAGGGTATGTTTATCAAAATCCCCGACCAGGGAAGTGGAGAAGGGGATCAGCACGATAAAACTTAAAAGCAGGATGTTCATCCACAAAAGTGCGGTGTTAAGGCCCCGGATATGATGGAAGGTCCGGTGGTGGACCATCCAGAAGAGGGCCAGCAGGATAAAGCTTAGGAAATAATTAAAGAAGCGGTCCGCCTGGCCCCAAAGCAGGGCCGATAAGGGCGCCCGGCTTAAAATGGCGGAATCCGGGAACTGCAGATCCAGCACCAGCAGCGTCATGGCAAAGGCGAAGATGCCGTCCGAAAGCGCCTCCAGCCGGTTGGTGGGCAGGGTGTGGCGGTGCGGTTTTTCTTCTGTCATAGATTAAACATTATACTATAAATCGCCTGAAATTATTTCTTTCCCGTAAAGATAACTTACGGGAGGAGAACATGACAAATAAAGTTGATCGTCCCGGGCCGGTTAGTTGGGAGGCGACCTTGAGAGCCGTACGGGGTACCAGTTCTGCCGATCCGGCGCGTCATTGGCTGGATGACGCCCGCTTGAGAGTGGCACATAGGATCCCCACCCCAAGAGATATTGCGGATCTGGTGAATAATCTGGCGTCGCTAAATAATATACGGGTACTATTCGACGGGAAAGAGATAGTTGAGGGAGGGCCGTTCCATTTGGCGTCCAGCTCGCTTATACCGGAAGGCGCTTA
Organism: Candidatus Saganbacteria bacterium; assembly: GCA_016223205.1. GTDB lineage: Bacteria > Margulisbacteria > WOR-1 > XYC2-FULL-46-14 > WPAF01 > JACRPM01. The sequence continues at coordinate 57,459 of JACRPM010000002.1, read as the reverse complement.
TGGAACTTTGCTGGTGCTGGCGGAATGCGGACGGCAGGCAGAGCCGGTCACAGTTGCATTAGAAGATGCTCGAGATCTGGCAGGTTTCTACCATCCCAAATTGGATTTCCCCATGCTGGTCGAGGTTACCCGGATCCGGCAGATCTGCACCGAACTTTCCAAGGTGGGGGCCGAAGTGGTATTCAACCTCGGAGGAGAGGGCGCCCCATTAAAGACCATCCGGGCCAGCAGGATTCGAGAATTCACCCAATTTGCATCGCGTATGGTTAAGCGTCCTTTATCCGCCGTCCTGGAACTTTGGAGAAAAGATACCTGGACGCTTGAAGAAAATATGCGGGGAAGGTTCTGGCTGGAAGACATCCTCGGCCTTAAGCCCGGAGCCGTAATGTATTAGTCCCGCGAAAGGCAATTGAATCGACGAAGCCCCCAGCCGGTTCTAAAATCGCCTGAAATTTCCCGATCCCTCTGCCGAAAAAAATCCATGGAAAGATCATTGGTTTCGGACGTTACCGGCAGGGACATGCAGCGCGGCTCCTGGATCAGGAAGATGTTCACCGAAGGCGCGCGGCTGAAGCAGCTGCACGGAGCGGAAAACGTTTTCGATTATACCCTGGGTAATCCCAATTTCGAGCCCCCGGCCCGCGTTCAAAGGCGATTGGCCCAGCTTTCTGCCGATCCCCAGCCCGGAATGCACGGCTATATGAACAACGCCGGCTTTGAATCGACCCGCCGGGCGGTGGCCGGATATTTGAACGATCATCAGGCGCTGACCGTCCCCTTGAATGAATACCAGGTGGTGATGACCAGCGGGGCGGGCGGAGCGCTCAACGTCATCCTGGAATCGGTCTTAAATGAAGGGGACGAAGTGATCGTGCCGGCCCCTTATTTTGTCGAATACGGCTTTTACGTCGATCGCCACCGCGGCAAGCTGGTGGCGGTTGATTCCCGGGAAGATTTTCAACCGGACATCGACCGGATCGCCGCGGCGATGAACGACCGCACCAAGGTTATCCTGATCAACAGCCCCAACAATCCCACCGGAGCGGTCTACACCCGGGAAACCCTGAAAGCTCTCCAGACGGCCATCGAACAAAAAGAGCAGGAGCTGGGCCGGGATATTCTGTTGGTCTCGGATGAACCTTATTCCAAACTGGTGTATGACGGGGTGGAAGCGCCGCCGGTGATGAATATCTTCCCTCACAGTGTGCTGGCGACCTCCTTCAGCAAAGATCTGTCGCTGGCAGGTGAAAGGATCGGCTACCTGGCTTTTAATCCCTTAAACCACGACGCGGTGGGGCTTTTTAACGCGGCAGTTTTCAACAACCGGATCTTGGGTTTTATCAACGCCAATGCCCTCATGCAAAGGGTGATCGAAGAAACGCTGGGAAGCCCGGCGGCCGGACTTCCGCAATACCTCGAAAGACGCGACCTGCTCTACGGCGCTTTATCCGAACTGGGTTATAAGATGATCAAGCCCCAAGGGACCTTCTACCTCTTCCCGCAAAGTCCCATTCCGGACGATGTGGCTTTCTGCCGGGCCGCGCAAGAGAAGCTGGTGCTGTTGGTGCCGGGGAGCGGATTCGGCCGGGCGGGCCATTTCAGGATGTCTTATTCGGGCATCGAGCCGGGCCAGATCCAAAGGTCGCTACCCGCCTTTAAAGCTTTGGCTCAACAGTTCGGCCTGGGATAACTATTTTAGAGATAAAAAAAGCCCCCTCCGATCTTTATATCGGAGAGGGCTTTAAGAACCGATCAAACTTGCTTTATATCCGGTAAGCTACCCCGGCAGCCATCTGACCGCTGCTGTAATTGGCGCCGCCGGCGGGAGATACGGATTGCACGGTGTATTCAACCATTACCGCGCCCTGGGCCGACCAGGCAATGGCGGTACCGACCGTGATATCCATCTGGGACGAAAGATTTGCCGCGGCCAAGGTGGACTTGCGATAAGCGATCCCACCATAGGGAATAAAAGGGATCATCATCTTGCTGACCCCGACCGCTGCGACCGCCTGGTTCCCGTTCATGGATGCCCCGGCTGCAGTGGCGGCCAGGAATTTATAACCGGTGCCCACAGCTACCGATACCGGCAGGACCGGACCTTCGTTAACGACGGTATACTTCAATATCGCTCCATATCCGGTGACCGAACTGCTGAACGGAAGACCGTTGGCAGTGGCCGAACCCGCCTGGATCAAAACATCGAGGTTTTCGATAACGCCGTAGCCCACGTAGCCGCCGAACGACGCCAGGGTAGCGCCGCTGACGTTCGAGTAATTTTGGTCCTGCATGTAGGCCCCCAAAACCCCAATTTTCCCCTGGCCGATGGGATTGGCGATGGTCAGGATCTCGGCCGAAGCCAGCGTTGCGGACAGGGACAGGAACAAGGCGAACATTAATAACTTCTTCATCTTTACCTCCGATTCAATTTTCGATCAGGACCCGACTGCCGCTCTCACCTCCTTTATTTTGCGATCACCATTATAAAGAATATCTTCCGGGCCGGCATATCGTAGATCTCCATGGCCTGCGAAGTTTTGATCCCTTTTTCTTTTGCGTATTGGGCAAATGCCGGATAGGCCTTCAGCGGGCCGATCATATAGGAAAGGTTGCTGCGGATGGGCAATTCAGCCGTCAGGCAATTTTGGGCCGGCCACTTCATGACCTTATATCTCTTGCCGACCTGGCTTTGGTCTTTAGCTTCGATGATGAAACCCAGTTTACTGCGCAGCTTGTCGGCTTTTACCAGTTTGGGGTCGTCCAGATAAATGCCGAAACCTTTGGAGCTCTCAATGCCGACTTCCTTTAAAGAAGCGTTGACCCGGTTGAGCACCGGCCCGATGCCGGAATAAGGGCCCATATAATCTTCAAAGACCAGGACGTAGGGGCCCATTTTCATCTCTGCAACTTTCAAACTGGAGAAAGCTCCCAGATAAGCCAGGTATCCCAGCAGGGCTACGATCAAGATCGCAAGGCTGATGAGGGACCATTTCAGTATCTTCATATTACCCCCCCCTTTTTACTGCTGCGAATTATAACATAAAATAAGGTGAAATTATCCGATCCTTGGGCCGATATACAGATAGCAGGCCGGGAGGCCTAAATATATACTGGACAAGAATAAAGGCATGTGTTAGTATATAAGTGTTCATGATAACGGTCGAAGTTAATGGTTCAAGTGATAAAAGAGCTGCGTCTTTTTCCGGAGTGCCCTCTGGGTTTCTTCCATCCATTAATCCGCGCAGTAAAGTAAAACAAGGAGAAAAAACGACATGAAGAGCCTATTCGTAGGTAATCTGCCCTGGTCCGTGACCGAGGCCGATCTGCAAGCTAAGTTTGCGGAATTCGGCAACGTGATCTCGGCCAGAGTGGTTACCGATAAATTCTCGGGCAAGTCCCGGGGATTCGGATTTGTTGACATGGAAGATGCCGATGCCGAAAAAGCCATGGCCGGTCTGGCCGGGTATAAATGGGACAATCGCGAGATCACCGTCAACGAAGCCAAGCCGAAGACAGAGAACAGCGGTCGCAGAGAGCGCCGGTTCTAATCGGTTAGCACCATAAAACGAAGAGCTCCCCCCGGTTTACCGGGGGGGGTTTTTTTGTTGTTTATTTGTAATTAGCTTCGGCGAATTCCCAGTTTATTATCTTGAAGAAGGCTTCGAGGTAGGCCGCGCGCTGGTTGCGGTAATCGATATAGTAGGCATGCTCCCAAACATCGCAGGTGAGCAGGGCCTTTTTCCCCTCTTTTATCGGAGTGCCCGCGTTGCCGGTGCTCTCAATTGTCAGCCCTCCGTCCGGATTTTTTACCAGCCAGGCCCAACCTGAACCAAACGTTCCCAACGCCACGGCAATGAACTTTTCCTTGAATTGGGCAAAAGAGCCAAAGCTTTGATTTAAAGCCGTGGACAATTCTCCCGCGGGCTCTCCCCCGCCTTTGGGGGAAAGCGAACTCCAGTAAAAGGTGTGGTTCCAGTGCTGGGCGGCGTTATTAAAAATACCGCCGGTCGCCTTTTTTATGATCTCCTCAAGCGGCAAAATCTCGAATTCGGTCCCCTTTATCAACTTGTTGAGGTTGGCGACATAAGCGGCATGGTGTTTGCCATAGTGGTACTCGAGGGTTTCGGCGGAAAGATTAGGCGCCAGGGCGACTTGGGGGTAGGGCAGGCCGGGAAGTTTATGTTCCATAAGAATACCTCCGGGCGACATTATAGCAGGTTTATTTGCGGATCACGCGGCGGGGTGTGACCTGGTCGTAGCGCAGGGAGTTGGCTTCCACCGGGCTGATGACCGGATGCTCGGCCCGATATTCTTTTTCTATCGAAACCCCGCTGATGCCGTCCAAGACAAAACGCAGGTTGCGCAGATAATGCTCGTAGGGAGGAACACCCTTAAAGATATATACCAGGTCCATAAGATTTTTTGTTCGGCGATACCGCCGGTACCATTTTCCCTCGGCGATGAGCTGGTTGGTGTAACGAATGTTGTCGGAGATGGACCGAAAGCGAGTTTCGCCGTTCAAAATGCCGGTAAGGTTATGTTTTTTCTTGGGATATCTCCTGCCAAATCCGCTTTCCGCCCCGGCGATCGCCAGATATAATCGATAATCCAGCCCGAACTCATCGGCGTAGCGCACCATCTCCGGTCCCCGGCCTCTAAGCGGGCTCTCGGGGCAGTAATTCGCCAGGAATTTTTCGATCTTCACCGCCCGCAGGTCCACGGCCGCGGCGGCACTTGCCAGAAATATCACGAAGAATAAGAACAGGAGTACCGGTTTTTTCATCATCCAGTTATCGTTCGACGGTCCTAAAAATTTCAGGCGGAACGGAGGAGGGAGGATTCCCCTCGGCTTCGCTCCTCGACAAGCTCGGAGCTTCGCTCGGGGCAGGCGAACCCCCAAGTCAACGGAGAGGGTGGGATTTGAACCCACGATACCTTGCGGTATACACGTTTTCGAGACGTGCGCCTTCAGCCACTCGGCCACCTCTCCTTATTATCTCCTTCAACCCTTGCCCGCCGAAGTCCTAAGGACGGAGGCGGGACTCGGCCACTCCTCCATAAAACGGAGAGGGAGAGATTCGAACTCTCGATACGGTTTCCCGTATACAGTCTTTCCAGGACTGCGCCTTCAACCACTCGGCCACCTCTCCAGAGAATGGATTTAATTATAGCAGGTTCTTAATTTCGGAGTAAGGGACGACGGCCTGGGTGGCCCACAGGCCCTCTATTGCATTGTAGCTGTCGATCGAGACCCGTCCGCCGCCCAGGTGCCGCAGGGCTACATATTGCTCATCCACCAGTAGATAAACCGCCAGATACCCCTTGGGAAGCTTTATCTTGACTCGACCAGTGATGGTGAACCCCGTTTTTTCCTTGAGCAAGGCCTGCAAAGCCAGGAATTTTTTCTGGTCGGCTTCCTGCAAGGCCCGTTCCTTGATCTCCTTCTTGAATTTTTCCAGCTCCATTGCCAGTTGGGTCTGGGCCTTGACCGGCGAAGGTATCGGGATCGGTTTCGCCGGCTTAGGCGGGGGTGGCGGCGGCGCAGGAGGGGCGGGCTTGGGTTTCTTCGGCAAGGCCTTGAGCATTTTTGGCGGTGCGGGTTTTTTAGTGACCGGGGCTTTGATCTTCTTTACCGCTCGCTTTGCCGCAGCCGGGACCTTAGCCACAGGCCCGAAGTAGACCTCGTAATCCTGATAAATATCCTGTCCGCCCAAATGGTTCCCGAAACGTATCAGGTTCTTTCCCGGCAGCAGCGAGAGGGAAGCCGCAAAGCTTTGGTCTTCGGCTATCGGGATCTCCCGCCCGTTTATGGTCAGCCGGCTTCCGGGCTCGACCAAGCCCGTGATCGTCAGAGCATCTATGTAAAATATCTGGCCGTTGACTATCGAAAGCCTTTTTACGGGTGAACGGGGCAGGGGATCACGCGTAATGGTTATCTTTTTCTCGGCCCTTTCTCCCTCATACCAGGTTTCAAAAAGCAGCAGGTTCTCTCCCCGGGCCAGCGGCAAGTTTCGGCTAAATCTATTATCTTCGCCAAGGGCGACGGGCTGGGAATTGATCTTAAGCTTAACGCCGGGCCACACCTCGCCCTGCGCCTCGATCGACGGGTAGTAAGTACGGTCGCCGGCTGCAATATTCAAACGTTTGACGGGCTGGGAGAGGATCATCCACTCCGTCGGATAGAACGACAGCGAGAAGAAGATCTGTTTCTCGTCCTTTAGGGGATTTTTGGAGATCGAAAAATCCGTCTGCCAGTCGCCGAACTTCATCCCCGCCCCCCAGGCCAGGTCGGGTGAAAATCCCAGACGCAGGAAGTATTTCTGATCAATGGCCCACTCCCATCCCAGGCGGAAGTTGGATTGCCGGGTAAGACCGACATATTCATAATCGCCGTTTAGGAGAAAATCCTGGCCTTCGATCTGCCAGGGGGAAACCTCCCCGATAAGCCGGGCGGAGGCCCCCGCCCGGTAAAAGACCGGGATCCCTTCCCGGTTCCCATTGGTCCAGCGGATAACCCCTCCGCCCAGGGTATTGGCAGGCAAGATATTATGCGCAGAGGCGCCCAAGTTTAACCAGGGCAAGTATCGATAAAGCAGGCCCACGTCCAGGTCCCAGCCGTTGCCGGTGGCGTCGATCTGGCCGGGCCTCAAGAGCGTCTGGCCGACCAGCGAATTTAAAGTAAAACCTACGCCCAGGTTTTTCCCTCCCACTTCCAGCCGGGTCCCCGCCGCCAGGGATAAGGAATCGTAAGAGGAGCTGTTCACCGCGCCGCCGGAAGTAGAAAAACTTTCGGTCTTGCCGGCGGTCACCCCCAAAGCCAGGGTGGTGCCGGATCCGGTGGGATACGATTGCGCGGCGGAGGTATTGGATAGGTCTTGCAGGGTCACCGCTACACCTTTGGCCCAAGGCAGGGCGCCGGGATTGTTATAGAGGGCGAAGATATCATCGATTATACCCGAGCCCGTCATCCCCATCCCCAGCCGACGGGGGCCGACATCCGCCCTCAACGCGGTAAGGCCGAGCTCGGCCAGTTCCCCAAAGGCGCTTGCCGTAAGCAGCGTCAGGGCCAAAACGACCAATGATATTTTTTTTAAGATCTTATTTCCTCAAGTCCCGGAAAAAATCTTTGAGGAGCTTGCCGCACTCCTCTTTCAACACTCCTGATTTTATCTTAACCCGGTTTTTTTTCAACCACTTATAAGCGCGCGAGCGGGGATCCCTCGCCCCAAAGCACGCCTGCTTGAGCCGGGCTTCCACCATCGCCCCCGCGCACATCAGGCAGGGCTCGAGCGTTGCATAAAGCACGGCGCGGCTCAAATTCCAGCCGCCCAGCTTTTTGGCCGCTTTTTTCAGGCACAGGATCTCGGCGTGGGCGGTGGGATCCGCCAGGGTCTCTTTTAAATTGTGGGCGCGGGAGACGATCTTCCCGTCCCTTACCATCACGCAGCCCACCGGCACCTCACCCTTTTGGGCCGCCCGCCGCGCCTCGATCAGGGCCGCCGCCATCCATTTTTCGTCCATGTTTGGAATTCTACCCTTTTATGATAAAATTGCCAATCATGATAAAGTTCGGCACCGACGGCTGGCGCGCCGTCATCTCTGATGAATTCACTTTTGCCAACGTGCGGCAGGTGGCCGCCGCGGTGGCCGCTTATTTAATTAACCATAAACTGGATAAAAAACCTCTGATCGTGGGCTACGACCCTCGTTTTCTGGCCGATCGTTTCGCGGAGGAAGTCGTAAAAGTAATGGAGGCGGCCGGCATCAGCTGTCTTTTGACGGTTCGCGATACGCCCACCCCGGTGGTGGCCTGGGAGGTGAAGGACCGGGGAGCTTGCGGGGCGATCATGCTCACCGCTTCGCACAATCCACCGCAATATTGTGGAATTAAGTTCATACCGGATTATGCCGGGCCCGCGAATGAGCAGATAACCTCCGAGATCGAAAAGAATCTCCTCACCCCGTCCTCGTTCCTCGGACACCCCTCTCCATCTAAGATGGAGAGGGGAAGAGCGGAGCGAAGGGGTGAGGTGGAAAGATTCGAACCGCGGGAAAGATACCTCGAATACATAAAGTCCTTCGTCGATCCCTCGACCCTGAAACGAGCTAAGCTAAAAGTGGTGGTAGATCCCATGTATGGAGCGGGGCGGGGATATCTCGACAAACTTTTAGAGGAAGTGGGCTGTCAGATCGAAGAGATCCATAATTATCGCGATGTGCTTTTCGGCGGGCATAATCCCGAACCGGACGAAGCGAACCTAAAAGAGTTGAGCGCCCGGGTAAAAGAAGATAAGGCCGACCTGGGGTTGGCGCTGGATGGGGACGCCGACCGCTTTGGGGTAGTGGATGAGGCGGGGGACTGCTACTCCCCCAATCAAGTGATCGCCATGCTGTTCGATTACCTGGTGGAAGATAAAGGAATGAGGGGCTCGGTCGTGCGCTCGCTGGGCACCACCCACATGCTGGACGCCATCGCCAAGCCACATAACATCAAGGTCCACGAAACTCCGGTCGGATTCAAGCACATCGCCCAGATCATGCTCAAGGAGCCCGTCATCATCGGCGGAGAGGAGAGCGGAGGATTGACCATTGCGGGCCACATCCCGGAAAAAGACGGGATACTGGCCGACCTTTTGGTGGCGGAGATGACGGCGCACCGGAAAAAACCGCTTTCCAAGATCTGGGAGGACCTGACCAAGAAGATCGGGAAGTTTGAGGGGAGGAGGGGCAAGGTGGAGATCCCGGAGGATAAAAAGCAAAGTTTGATGGAGGGGTTAAAGAAAAATCCCCCGACCGAAGTCGGGGGAATGAAGGTGGTTGAAGCCAGGACCTTCGATGGGGTTAAACTTATTTTTAAGGACGGCAGCTGGCTTTTGATCCGGCCCTCCGGAACCGAGCCATTGGTGCGGATTTACTCGGAATCCAGGGACCCCAATGTTTTGGATAAGATCGAATTGTACCTGGAATCTCTGCTATAATTACCCGTGGAGGCGTTATAGATGACAACTAAAAAAGAGAACGTGAAAGTGGTGATGGACGAGGTGGAAGTGACGCGGGTGCTCAACCGCATCGCTCACGAGATCATGGAGGCCAACAAAGGCGCCCAGAACCTGGTATTGGTGGGCATCATGAACCGCGGAGTGCCGCTGGCCAAACGCCTGGCCAAGATCATCGACCAGGTGGAGAAGGTCAAAGTGCCGGTGGGGGCGCTGGATGTTTCCCTTTACCGCGACGACCTGGCCAAAAAAGGCGAATACATCACGGTGAGAAAATCCGAAATGCCTTTTTCGGTGGACGATAAGATCGTGGTGCTGGTGGACGATGTCATCTTCGCGGGGCGCACCGCGCGCGCGGCGCTCGACGGCCTCAAAGATTACGGCCGGGCCGCCAAGGTCCAGCTGGTCTCTTTGGTCGACCGCGGCCACCGGGAACTGCCCATCCATCCCAATTATACCGGCAAAGTTATTCCCACTTCCAACAAGGAAGAGGTGAAGGTAGAAGTGCTGGAGATCGACGGGGCGGATCGGGTAGTGCTCCGATGAAATACGCGCTTATCTTTTTGGGCTTGCTTCTATTTGTCTCCGGCTGCGGTGAGCGCACCTCTGTCAGCAACACTTATTCCACTCCCGATTGGACCAAAGACGGGCAGGTTGCCTGCCTGCAGGGTATTACCAATGAACGCGCCGACGCCCTGGGCGGAACCATCGCCAAAAGCACCACCGATTGGCTGACCTACATGGACGCCAGCGGGGCCAATGCCTTTGCCGATACCGACATCACCGCCGACCTGGCTTCCAATTTATCCCTAAGCTCGGTCGCCACCCTGGCAGCCTATGCCGGCGGGGTGGGGGGCGGGACATTCAACAAGATCGTCATTCGCTATCTGCCGTCCGCCTCCGGATCGCATGTCAGCAAGATCGAGCTTAATGTCCCCAATGCGGTCTCCTTCGATTGGGACTCGACCGGCGGCAAGATCGTTTACTGCAACACCAATGGCGAGATCCGCACTATCAATATCGACGGCACAGGCGATACACTTATAATTGATGTGGATGCCGCTTCCGTGGCCTGGAAGAACGGCGATCGTATCGCCTTTACCTATCTGGACAGCGGAACCTCCAAGGTGTCCCTCATCAATTCCGACGGCACCAACCGGTTAAACACCAATGTTGCGAGCGTTGCGAACCTATGCGTCTCCCGGGCCAATACTTTTGAGGTTTTTGGGGTTAAAAGTTCCACTTATGTGAAGATCAACACCCAATCCCTGGCCGAGACCGTGGTCATCGCCAGTTTATCGGGCAGCAACCCCCGCCTGGCTCTGACCGGGGATAAGATCGTATTCGATAGCGGCAATTCCCTGTATACCCAGGATTTCAGCGGCGCCGCGGCGGTTAAAATTAAATAGTTACAAAATCCCTCACTCCCAGGATCCTATCACTGGATTTTGATTGTCCCGGATATCCCGGGATATCAAAGAATCCCGGAATCTAACCCGGATTTACTCCGATTCCCCTGGTAACCTCGTAATAAACGTTTGATCTTGAGGCCTTCGGAAGCAAAACCGGCCAGCAACCCCACCTCCAGTCCACTTTTCTTCAAATAACCCAGGATTTGGCGGATATCTCTTTGGGCTATGAAGGACCTGGCTTTGATTTCCAGCGCTATCTTATGGTCTATGACAAAATCTATATAATATCGGCCGATTTGGGCTCCTTCAATGTCTATATCCATCCGAACCTGCTCCAGAAAGGGGATCCTCTCTTTTTCCAGCACCTTCCTGATGGCTTTTTGATAATATTTCTCCTGGAATCCCGCGCCCATGGCGTTATATATCTTGTAGAGTATCCCAATGATCCTATAACTTAGCTCTCCATGTATTAAATCAACCATATTTACTTCCCCTTCCGGGATATCCGGGATGATCCCGGGAAAAATCCAGGGATTTGCTGATCCGCGATATCCTGTGACAATCAATAATCCCGGGATAGAATTCGGGTACCAGGGATTTTAATGGGGAGTTAGCAATTCCCATGCCAATGGAATGATGAGGTAATGTAGAGAAAAATGACCAAATACGCTACAGAGGCGACAAAAATCACTACAATTAACGAGTCGCGTCGATTGACAAATACATTTCCTTTGTTATAATGAATCGTTCGATGATACGCCTGTTTTTACTGGTTGCAATGGTCATTTTACTGACCAATCCATGTATTGCGGCCGAACTACCCTCTATTGGGGAGCCCCCGCCCGCCCTTACTTTACCCAATTTAGCCGGCAGAGCGGTTGAAATATCCGACCTTTCCGGCCGCCCGACCATCCTGACATTTTTCACTTCCTGGTCCGATACCTGCAAACAGGAATTATCCGATCTGCAATCATTCTACAAAGGGCTGGCCCCTTCTCTAGAGGTGGTGGCGATCTCCTTGGACCGCAAAAGCAAGACCCTGCAGGAATTTTTGGACAAGAATGAGTATTCTTTTAAATTCCTGATCGATAAAAAGCTGTCATCGCTCAACAAATACGCCATCCTTATTATTCCTACTACTTTTTTAATAAACCGGGAAGGCCAGGTTGAGAAGATACTGGTCGATTACGACGACAACGTCAAGACCGCGATAGAAGACTGGCTTAAGCCCTAAACAAACAAATTTGAGTCCGGGCAAGTTGGGTTATTTGTGTCCATTTCCGCCTTTTCCCATATTTCGTAGTAATCACGTAAGCTGAGAAAGTTAGTGTGATATTCCTCCCAGAATCTCTCATTTAAATCCGCAAATCTGCAATCCGGGAGACACCTCTTTTGGGGATTCATTCCGTAAAAGAATTTTTCTCGCTTTTCAGATGTCCAGATCGTTCGAAAATCATCGGTCCGGAGATCCCCTAACTCAAAATCAGGGTCATATTTATGATGGCAGCAGGCATAAAGAAATCCGTCGGCAGCCAGGGAGGTCGTAAGCTGCTGGCCAAAACAAAAAACGCTCTTTCGATGTTCCAGCTGACCGGCATCCAACAGCTGAGGGCAGAAGCGGGTAAAATAAACATGAAACGCTTCCCCATAATCCTGATCGACCAGCTGCCTTAAATGCTTTACCGCTTCGCATAAGACCGGAATATTATAGCTATATCCCCCGACGGCAGAAGGGTTACGGAGCTGCATGGGCTTGAATTGCACATAATCCAATCCCATGGCCCGCCCCAGTTCGACCGCCCTTTTAAAGTCAACCGGATCGGATTCCAAGACCAGGTAACTGGCCCCCAAACTAGTGCTTAGTTTCATACCCCTTTTTGTTTGGGCCGCCTTTTGAATATTATCGATCAATCGGGAAAACGCCTTTTTATTTAGGCCATGGGTCTTGCCGTACATCTCCGGGGAGCCGGCATCCAGAGAAAAGCGGACCCAGCTTAGATGGGGAAGAACCTTTTCCGCCATTTCCGGAGAAAAAGCCAAGCCGTTGGTAATTAATCCGGCTTTCAGGCCCAAAGCTCTTACGTTTTGGACCATTCCTGCAAATTCGGGATTCAAGGTGGGTTCCCCTCCGCCGGTAAAGGTTACGGCTCTCAGACCCATTCCGCTGGCGTCTAAAATGACCCGGTTGAAAACCCAAGAGTCCAAAATATAATCCTTGTCGGTATCCTGAAAAGTACAGTGAGGACAGCGGCTGTTGCAATTGGTGGTGAGATCGACCTCCAGATGGAGGGGTAGGGCATCGCGGCGAAAAATAACGGCGTCCCGAAGTGTTCGTGGATGTGCGAAAACCTTAGGTCCTGCTACCTGCGGTGCGACTGTTGATCCGGGCACTTAAAATGCCTCCATACACATATATATCGTGAGTTTTCTTCTATAATTTCAGCTTGTTAAAAACAAAAAAGCCGGGAGCGGTGCCCGGCTTTAGTGTAAAAAATACGAAAATTAATTCCTATTAGGATTGCTCAAAAGCGAACTCTTTGACGGCGTAGATCACCTGTAACAGCTCCAAGCGCATGCTCATATGAGTATCCAGGATAGTATTATCTTTTTTCTTCTCTTCCGGCAGGAGATCATTATAATTAACTGCAGCTTGCTTTTCCCAACTATTATGGGTAGCCCAAGCCTCATGCATCCTGACATATCTCAAATCTCGCGGTATGAGGCCAATATCCAGAGCGGCCATGACCAGAACCGAATCAGCCACTCCCTCTTCCTGCAGCTTGACAGCCATTTCCTTCATCCCGGCGTTCTTTTCGGGGTCAGTATAGAAACGGTCAACATAAGCCGCGAAGACCCGGGAAGACATGTACAGGTTATTGAGGATCTTGGTCGTTTTACCCTTTGCTGCCAGATCTTCAACCTTGGCAACTATCGCCGGATCGGTTTTCCCGAAGAAAGCGAAGAAATCCATGACTTTTCCGGGAAGGATCTGACCGGGAGTGATAAAGGCCTTGCCGACAAACTGGCCATCTACCATATTAGCAATCTGCTTTTGGCCCTCTTCAGTCAGGCAAGCTTTTAATTGATCGGCATTATCTCTGGTCAAAAGAAATTTTATCTTCTTGCCGTCTTCAATCGCTGGCGCAACATAAATCCCCTCTGCTCCAAGTTGAGGCAACACGCTGGGCTTGAAATATCCTTCATCATGTGATATTTCTGCTAAATCAACTCTGATGGCCAGGGGCAGCTTTCTAAATACCTCTATCGCTACTGTGAAGGCAGGCTTTAGCGCTGCCGTCAATCTTTCTCTCGCTCCCTCATCTGCCAAATTTGACCCGAGTTGAAACGCCTGTCTCCAGGCCACCCCTCTTCGCCTTGCGGATCCCCCATTGCCCTCTATAGGTGATGGGTGTACCCTTCCTACTCTTGTTAATAATGACATTTAATATTCCTCCTTAAATAGTTTTATTTTTCCCCGCTAGAATCGACCAGCCTTTGGCTTGCCTCTTTGGGCATCTAGCTTTTCACTATCTATTTATCCGATGGTGGCCATATCAAATTATGAATAATCGGTAAAAAATATTAATAAAGTGAAATTATTTGGCGTTATTATCGATAAATATATGGTAAAAGAAATATGGAATATGGTAAAATTTACTAAAATGGTCGGTAAATAGGGGGCAGAAATGAAGAAAATAACGATAAAAGAGGTGGCCAAAAGAGCCAAGGTCTCTTTGGCCACGGTTTCCCAGGTATTCAACAATCCCGCCCGGGTCGGCCCGGAGAACAGAAGAGCGGTTTTGGAGGCGGCGGAGTGGGTGGGATACGTTCGGCCCCGGAAAAGGAGAGGGACCCAGGGGGCGGTGGGCATTATTGCTGACAATTTTGCCAATTGCTTTGAGGGGGAATTCTATAACATCGTGGTCGAAAGCATTGCGCAGGAGCTAAAAGCGATCAACAAGAACATTTATCTTGAAGCCCTGGGCGAAAAGGACGAATATTTCCCGCAGATAATTACCAAGAATCTAGTCGATGGGATCCTCTTTTTGGGAAAGGTCTTCCCCAACCATATCATCATGACCCGCCAGAAACATATTCCCTTCATTATGGTGGGGCATCCTATCCCCAACGTGGAGATGCACGCGGTAGTGCCCGACAACCGCTCCGGGGCCATCCAGGCGGTAGAGCATCTATTATCTTTGGGCCACAAAAAGATCGCGATAGTTCTAGGTGAACCGACTTACGATCCTACTTCTTTTGAACGGCTGGAAGGGTATCGCTTTGCCTTGACCCAGGCCGGGATAGAACCAGAAAAAAAGTATGAAGTAAGGGCGGATTTCGGCAAGCCCATCACCGCCTTTAAAGAGACCGAGAAACTGCTGAATTTGCCGGACCCTCCCACGGCCATATTTTATACTTCCGATTCTCTGGCTTATCGTGGTTATCAAGCCATCACCGGTCGTGGATTAAAAATTCCGCAGGATATCTCGGTAGTGGGATTCGATAATATTGATATCAAGGATTATCTTCAACCCGTCGGCCCGCCGCTCACCTCAATTGAGATCGATCGCAGGAAGATGGGGAAGGTGGCGGTGGAGATGCTTTACCAGATCATTGATAATCCGCAGAGAATTCCCTTGCGTTATACTTTGCCGGTAAAATTGATCGTGAAAGGATCTACTCGTAGCGCAGGGCGATGACCGGGTCTAAGGAGGCCGCCCGCACCGCGGGGTAAACCCCGAAGAAGATACCAACCAAGGCCGAAACCGTAGTGGCCAGGATCACTGCCCACCAGGCGATGACCAGAGTTCCTTTGATAAACCACATGATCAGGAAAGCCCCCAGCAGGCCAAAGAAGATGCCCAGCGCCCCGCCGATCAGGCTGATCAGCATCGATTCCATCAGGAACTGATAAATAATATCTCGCCGCTTGGCGCCGATGGCCTTGCGCACCCCGATCTCCCGCACCCTTTCGTTCACCGCCACCAGCATGATGTTCATGATCCCGATGCCGCCAACGAGCAGCGAGATGGCCGCGATGCCGGTAACAAAGCCGGTCAAGGCGGCCAAGATATTGGTCACAATGTTCAATATCCCTTGCTGGGTCATAAAGCGGAAATCATCGCTGCGGATCCTCCTGATCATGACCTCCCTGACTTTTTCCTTTACCTCATCAAGTTTTTTAACATCCCGGGGGAAAATGTTGAAACGCATGATCTTGTCGTTGCCGACCAGGTTCTTCACCGTGGTGATAGGCACCACCACTCTCTTGTCCACATCGACCGGCCCGATTGAGCCGCGCGCCTGGGCTACGCCGACGACCAGGTATTGATTCCCGCGGATTTTTATCTTTTCTCCCAGGGGGCTGCTTTCGCCGAAAAATTCCCGGGCGATGGTGGGGCCGATCACCGCCACCCGGCGGCGGCCTTCCACCTCTGCCTGGGTAAAAAAACGGCCGGCTTGCATTTCTCCGCCCATCATTTGCAGGATGTTGGCGGTCCCCCCGATTATCAAAGGCGCTTTGATCTTTTTCTTGCCGTAGGTGATATCCCCCGAGCTGGGATTTAAGGAGGCGATATCCCGGATCTCGGGAATTTTACTTTTTAAATAAGCGATGTCGCCGTAGGTGAACTTGGGATTGGGAGGCGCGTTGGTGTCTTTGCCGGCCACCATGATGAAGGAGTCGTAGCCCGCTCCCAGGTTCTTGATCTGGTCGGTGACATAGGTCTTGGCGCCTTCACCGATGGTTACCAGCGTTATCACCGAAAAAATGCCGATGATGATCCCCAGCATGGTCAAAAGGCTGCGGACCTTGTTCGAAAGCAGCGCCCGCCAGGCCTGCTTGGCGCTTTCGAAGATAAAAAAGATCATGCTTCGAACCTCAAGGCCTCGACCGGGTCGAGCCGGGAGGCGCGCATGGCGGGGTACACCCCGAAGAAAGTGCCCACCAGCAAGGCGACCAGGCAAGCCAGATATGCCGCCCCCCAGGCGATCACCGCCTCAAGCCTTAGAGAGGCCATGATCGCCCAGGCCGCGAGCGTCCCGATCATTATCCCGATCAGCGCCCCCGACAAGGTGATGACGATCGATTCCATGACGAATTGCAGAAAAATATCGCGCCGCTTGGCCCCGATGGCCTTGCGGATGCCGATCTCGCGGGTGCGCTCGGTCACGGCCACCAGCATGATATTCATGATGCCGATACCGCCCACCAAGAGGGAGATCGCGGCGATGGCGGAAACGATCGCGGTCAAGGCGTTCAATATATTATTGATAATATCGATCATGCCTTGCTGGGTGTGGATATGGAAATCTTCTCTATGGTGTCGCGCGATCAATACTTTTTTCACGTCTTCGATCGCTTGCGGGACCTGGTTCTCGTTTCCCAGCGTTAAGAACATCTCCCAGATCTTTTTGGTCCCCAACACCAGCTCCGAGAGGGTAGAGGGGATCAGGGCCATGTCGTCCATGTCGTAAGTCAACATGGTGCCTTTTTCCTCCAGCACCCCGATCACGATAAAGCCCGTGCCATTGATCTTTATTTTTTCCCCGATCGGAGAAAATTCGCCGAACAGGTTGCGCACGACGGTCCGGCCGATAACCGCCACCCGTTTACGCCCCAGCTCCTCCGCCTGGCTGAAAAATCGGCCTTCCGCCGCCTTTTGCTTGTAGGCAAATGGATAATCCGCGGAAACCCCCATGGTAAAACCCGGGTTGTATGATTTTCGTCCGTAGGCGAGGCGGCCCCGTCCGACGAATTCCGGCATTAAATATTCCAAGTTCCTGACTTTTTGCCTGATGGCGATCGAATCTTCATAGGTTAAAGTTAGTTCCGGCACGGCGACATCGCCGGAGCCGGGATGGATGGTTAAGCTGTTGGCTCCCACTCCCCAGCTGCCGATCTGGTTTAAGATGTAGCTTTTGGCGCCTTCACCCATGGAGACCAGGGTGATCACGGCCGCCACCCCGATGATGACCCCTAAAGTGGTGAGTATCGAGCGGAATTTGTTGGAGAGGAGGGATTGCAGGGCCAGCTTGAAGGGCTCAAGCAGGTTGATCATCTGACCGGGTCGTCGGAGATCACCAGGCCGTCTTTGAGCCGCACGATGCGCTTGCTGCAATCGGCGATCTCCTGATCGTGGGTGACGATGATCATGGTGATGCCCCGTTGGTTCAACTCGGTAAAGAGGCGGATGATCTCATCCCCGCTTTTAGAATCGAGGTTGCCGGTCGGCTCATCGGCCAACAGGATGCTGGGATCGTTCACCAGGGAACGGGCGATGGCCACCCTCTGGGATTGCCCGCCGGAAAGTTCGGAGGGTTTGTGGAACAGGCGGTCCTTGAGCCCCACACTTTCCAAAAGCTGGGCGGCCTTTTTTCTCCTCTGCTCCGGTTTGACGCCGGCATAGATCAGGGGCAGTTCCACGTTCTCTATGGCGTTGAGCTTGGGCAGGAGGTTGAAGGTTTGGAAAACGAAGCCCACTTTTTTATTGCGGATCTCGGCCAGGTTGTTATCGTTGAGTTCGTCAATGTCCACTTCGTCCAGCAGCACATGTCCGCTGCTGGGCCGGTCCAGGCAGCCCACGATGTGCATCAGGGTGGACTTTCCGCAGCCCGACGGCCCCATGATGGAAACGAATTCGCCGCGTTGCACGGTAAGATTGATACCCTGCAGGGCGCGCACCTCCACCTTGCCCATGAAATAGGTCTTTTTAACTTCGGCGATCCTGACGACCGGATTATTGTTCAAGCTTGACCCTTCCTTTATCTTTTAATTTGGACACATTGGAGACGGCCACTATTTCCCCTTCGGTTAAGCCGGAGACGGCCTCGATGCTGGTGAAAGAACGGATGCCCGTTCCGATCTTTCTCTCACGGGAACGATCCTTTGAGATCACAAAAACCAGGGATGAATCATCTTTGCTAAGCAACGCTTCGCGAGGAACGATCACGGCGTTCTCTTTCTTCTCCGTAATGATATCCACGTTCACCGACATGTTGACCTTAAGCTCGGAATGGCCGTTCAGCAGGCGGATCTTGCAGGGGAATACATAGGATTCCTCGTCCATTTTTACCCGGCCGCCCACCCGGCGCAGCTCCGCCACCGGCGCTATCCAGTAGATTACGCCTTCATAAACTTTGTCCGGATAAACGTCGGAAGTGATCTTGACCTTATCCCCGATCCGGACATTGGCGCTGTCGATCTCATCGATCTGGGCTTCCACCCAGGATTTATCGTAATTGACGACCGAGACCACGGTCGATCCGGGGATTACGGTCTCCCCCTCATCATAATTGATCTTGGCTACCAGGCCTTCCTGGGGAGCGATGAGCCGGGTAGAGTCGTCGAATTCAACTAAGGTCTCGCCTTGCGCCACCCGGTCCCCTTCTTTTACCGAAAGATCCACGATCTTGCCTCCCATTTTGGGGCCCAGGTCGTAGACCGGGGCATCCATAATACCGCTGGCAGTTACCAACGCTTCTATGGGGCCGCGGACGATCTTCGCCGTTTTCACTCCCACCACGCCGCGGTTCCACCAGCGTACGCCGATCCATAAGGCCAAGATCACTACCAAGACGACCAGCACGATCCACGGCCAATTTTTTATTTTGATCATATTATCTCCTTACCTACCACTTTATTGAGCTTAGCGCGAATGATCTCCAGATCGAACCGGGCCTGCAAGAGATTGATGCGGGCCTGGGTCAACGATACCTGTGCGTCGATGGATTCGATGTTGGTGCCGGCCCCGGCGTTGTAGCGGATCTCCGAGACCTTGTAATTTTCTTCGGCGGCTTCGACCGCTTTACGGTTAAGATCCAAAGTTTCGAGCGCGGTCTTAAAGTCGAAATAAGCGCCGCGCGCCTCAAGCTCGATGCCGTTGCGGGCAACTTTGCGCCGCGCGGCGGCGGCCGCCTCGGAGGCCTGGGCTTCGGCGACCTTTCCCGCGGTGGGGAAATTGATAAGCGACCAGGAGCCGGATATCACCGCGGTCCAGGAATGGACGTCGCTTTTAAAGGCGGGATATTCCTGCTTGCTGTTGCCATAAGTTCCCACCAGCATGAAGGAAGGCAAGTATTCGGTGCGGGTCACCGCCAAAGTGTCCTGCGCCATGGCTTCCGTAAGCAAGATTTGCAGCCAATCCGGGCGGTTTTTAAAGGTCTCGGCCAGCAGTTGGCCGTATTCGGGAAGGGCAGAGGGGGAGGGGCGAGCGAATTCTTTTTCATCCACCACGACCGGCTGGTCGGAGTCCCTGCCCAGCACATTGTTAAAGGCGGCCTGCGCCAATATGAGGCCGTTTTTGGCTTTGGTCAGCGCCACTTGGGAATTTAAAACCTGCACCTGGCCGCGCAAGTAATCGGCCTTGGTGGCCACGCCGCTATTGAACATGATCTGCGCCTGGCGCAGGTGGGTGTTGGCCATCTCTAACGATTGGCCGGACAGTTCCACCAATTGCTGTGCGCGGATCACGTTCGCGTAGGCCACAATGGTGTTATAGGTGGTTTCCTGTGTTACTTTCCTCAAGTTTTCCCGGGATAGGTCGTAATTTTTCCGGGCCAATCCGTATCCGGGGAAAAGTGCCGCCACAAAGAGCGGCTGGGTCAAGGCGAACGAATAATTGGCGGTATTGGCCTGGTCGGAGGTGCCGAAATTCAGGGTTTGGGATACTCCTCCGACCGATAGTTCGGTGGTCTGCGGGGAGGAATAAGCTTTGCCCATAGAACCCTCCAGCTTAACGGAAGGCAGGAAACTGGTGCCCGCCTGGGAAAGCTGGCCCGCGGCCCGGGCGGTGCCCTGGTAGGCCTCGGCTACTGCGGGATTGTTCATTAAAGCCAAGTCGAGGCTTTCATTAAGGGTGAGGGCCAAACAATTGGTGGCCAGCAAAAGCAGTAAGATCGAAGATCCGAATATCGTCTTTCTCATGGTCGCCGCTATTTTACAATATTTTGCCATTATTTGGAAAGTATCTCCTTGAGTTTGCCGATGTGTTTGGTCAGTTTGGAGAAAATATCGGACATATGTTTGGTGTGGATCAAAACCAGCCCCAGCTTTCCCATACCGCGCAAAACTATCAGTTTATCCCCGGCTTTGATGCCGAAATCCTTGCGGGCTTTGGCGGGGATCACCACTTGGCCCCTTTCCCCCACCGTAACAGTGTCATAAAATACGCTTTTTAGGAACTCTTCTTTCATGTTTGTTCCTCCTATGTATGAAAAGTATGATTATTCATACCATAGCCGAGCGGAGATGTCAAGGGGGGGCGTGTTTCTAGTTGGAAATTGGGTTAAAATACACCTATGAAAAGATTGGGCAGGGATTTCTTCAGCCGTTCCGCCCTGATTTTAGCGCAGAAGATACTGGGCAAACACGTCGTGCGCCGGTATCGGGGGCGAAAGATCGTTGGCAAGATCGTGGAAGTCGAAGCCTATTACAGCGCCAAAGACCGCGCCTCTCATGCCTACGGCGGAAAACGTACTAAAAGGAACCGGGCGGAGTATCTTCCGGGAGGTCACGTTTACATATATTTAGTGTATGGAATGCATTGGCAGTTCAATATCTCGACCGGCCCGGCCGGGCATCCCGAATGCCTGCTCGTTCGTGCAGTCGAACCGGTCAAGGGATTCTTGGATAGGGCCGCCAGCGGACCGGGAAAGTTTTGCAAGGCCTTCCACCTGAATAAATCATTTTACGGCGAGGACCTGACGCGATCAAAACGCCTGTGGCTGGAAGAGAATAAGACGAAGGTGAAGGTTCAAAGAGGCCCGCGCATCGGCATCGATTATGCAGGGCCGTATTGGGCAAAGGTTCTGTGGAGATTCTGGGTAAAAGACAACCGCTACGTTTCCAAATGAGCCCCGCTTTTCCAAGGCTACAAAGGCATTCTAGGCAAACAAGGCTAACAAGGTAAAAGGCAACAGGGCTAGCAGGAGAGAAAGGCTACACAGGGTTTGCCCTTATAGCCCCTTTTACTTTATAGCCCTTTTCCCCCGTCGCCCTGTTAGCCCCAAATGCCTTGTTTGCCTTTGTAGCCAGCCGGGGCACTATTTCTCTTGAAATTATTCCTCTCGTAAACCGATAACAATCCATGGAAAGCGGAAGGGTAATCACCTCCAAAATTTACGGCGAGTTGGGCAGATTCGCGGCCACCCGCCGGCCCAACCTATACCGCAGTCCTTCGGGCCGGGTGCTGGTTTTAGGGGAAGGAGCGCTGGGGGGCAAAGGGGAGGGGACGGCATACCTTGATCGCAATGCCGGCAAGGGAAAATACAAGGTCCCGCGACAGTCCCTGGTGATTTGCGATGATTATTTCGGGATACCGGCCGGCAATGCCCGGATCAAAAGGCTGGATCCGCAAAAAGTGGCTGATTTGTCGGAAATATTGCAGGAGGCCGGTTTTCCCGCCCGCTTGGCGATACGTTCTTCTTCGGTATTGGAGGACCAGCCGGGACATTCTGCCGCGGGAAGATTCCTTACCAAATATCGCGATTCGGAAGCGAGATATACTGATTTGGTCTCTGATTTGCTTGAGGTTTTAAACTCAAATTATGATCATCCGGCCCTGATATTCCAACGCTCGCTGGGAGTAACGGAAGCGCCGCCCTTGCCGGTCATTATTCAAGAATTGGTGGCCAGCGAATTTACTTACGCCCCGCGACATTTCTTCCCGCTGTTGTCGGGCATTATCAATACCGCTTCGCCCGGCATGATCAAGATCGCGACGGTCCCCGGTTTGGGATCGGCGGCGGTGGGAGGCAAGGGATTGTTGCACATTTTCGATCCTTCCTTGCTTCTGCTTAAAGAAAGAGGGGTCATCCCAAATTTTATCGACGTCCTCCATAACGGCCTCGATTTTAAGTATAACAGTGAAGGTCGCGCACACGAAATAATAACCAAATCCTCCCCCCATCTCCAAAGAAGATTGGCCAGGATCGCCCTGCGGCTGCAAAAAAGGATCGGTTCGCCGTTGGATATAGAATGGGCTCTCAACCAGGAGGGCGATAAACCCTACCTGCTCCAGGTCCGGCCCCTCACTCCTAAAGGCAACCTGCCGAGACCGAATATTTCGGCTGAAAGGACGCTTTTAAGCACTAGGGAGGTGGTCGGCCAGGCCGCGCACACTTTTACCCACATCTGCATAATAGATTTCCCGGGATTGCTCGGCTATCCTAGTGAGCAATTACTTAAAAAGATGGTGTCCTATCCCGATAGCATCTTGATCTGCCGGATATGGGTCACGCAGACCGCCCCGCAGGTGCTTTCCCGACTTCTCCCCTATGCGGCGTCTTTGATCGTTCTGGATAGTGCTCAATATGACCATGCCGGCGGCGTGAGCACCGGGATCGATCACGTGGCGTTATTTGCCGCCGATGAAAAAAAGGTAATATTATATTCCGGCGTGGAGGCGGGTTTCCTTGAACAGATCCAGAGGGGCGCCAGGCTGATCGACAAAGCCGGTCAGGTCCATAGGGGGAAACTTACTGATGTCTTGAAAATTTATAAACTTTCCGAGCCCCTCACCATCGCGGGGAGCGACGAGGACGGGTGGGGGATGATTTATAGGGGGGGGACCCCGCCCCGCCGCCCCAGAGAATAGACAATAGAAAATCGAAAATAGAAAATTGGAACCAATAAAATAATCCCTATTTTCTATTGTCAACTATCTATTTTCCATTATCTGGTGGTAGTGGATGGGAGGCAAAACCCCATACCATCTGACGAAAATCGCTACACATTGATCCTTGTTCAATTTTCCCCGTCTCGCAAAAATATCTCCTAATATCAACAAATATTGAGCATGGCGCTTTTGGCGCAATAATTGCTAAGTCACTTCCAACAAAGGGGGTGACGAATTTTATGCCATTCATGTTTGAGGATTTGGAGGTATACAAAAAGGCGATGGCGTTCGTGGTGGAAGTTTATGCCCTTAACGGTTCGCTAAAGGATAGAACCATAAAAGACCAACTGCGCCGAGCGTCGATGTCAATTCCGCTTAACATTGCGGAGGGGCAGGGGCGAATGCACGGAAAAGAAAAGAGGCAGTTTTACAACACGGCAAGGGGATCATTGCTGGAATGTGTGCCGCTTATCCAAATGTGTCAGAAATTAGGGTATATTGAAGCAGAAAAATATAATCGCTTTTATAATCTTGCAGATGAAATTGGGAAAATGCTGACCGGGCTTATGCGTTCGGTTAAATGCGAATAGGGGGGATGCCTTGCCCCCGCCCCGCCACCCCGCCAGAAAATAGAAAGTAGAAAATAGACAATAGAAAATTGGGAGGGATTCGCCCTCCTATTTTCTACTTTCTACTGTCGATTTTCTATTTTCTGGTGGAGGAGGTGGTGGTGGAAGTCGCCTCTTTCATGATCCTCTTTGCCAGTGCAACTGCCCCCACTGCATCCATCGAATAGACCGCGCCAATCCTGTCCGCGTATCCCTTAGTCACGACCGCCCCGCCGACTAAAAGCGGAATGTTGAGCTTGGCTTTCTTGAGTTCTTCTTTGACCACGCCCATTTCCACCATGGTGGTGGTGAGTAGGGCGGAAAGAGCGATGACATTGGGCCTTTCTTTCTTGGCGGCCTCCACGATCTTCTCGGGCGGTACGTCCTTGCCCAGATCGATAACTTGGAACCCGTGATTTACGAGCATCATCTTCACGATGTTCTTGCCGATGTCGTGAATGTCGCCCTTTACCGTCGCCAAAACGACTTTGCCCGCGACTTTGGTCTTGCCTTTGGGGATCTTGGCCTGGCAGAGCTCAAAGCCGCGCTTCATCGCTTCGGCGGATTCGATGACCTGGGGCAGGAAATACTCTTTTTTGGAGAATTTCTTGCCCACGGTCTCCATCCCCGGTATCAATCCCTGGTCAATGATCTTCTGCGGATCGAGTTTCTTTTCCAATCCCTGTTTGACCAATATTTCCACCGCCTCGAGATTGCCATCTATCACTGCGTCCTGGACATCCTGATAACCCGATAACCGGATGACCTTGGCGGCGGTATCTTGCTTCTTCTCCGGCGGCTTGCCCGATCTTTTTGCCCTCTCCACTTCTGCCTTGAACAGCCCTAATAGCCCTTCTCTCTTTTTGCCCTGGTCTGCCTTGCTTGCCTTGTATGCCTTTATAGCCTTTTTGATTTCTAGGTCGGTCACATCAATGATGGCGGCGTCCAGCCCATAAGTTAACGCCAGCTGAAAATAAAGCGAGTTCAAGATGGAACGCTCCGGCATTCCATGGGACACATTGCTGATGCCGAGTATGGTCTTAACTCCAAGCTTTTCCTTGACCAGCGGAATGGCTTTGAGGGTTTCGAGACACCCCGAGATCCCCACTCCGGCGGTCAGCACCAGGCAATCTACGAAGATGTCTTCTTTAGCGATACCTTTATCGACAGCGGACATCACGATCCTTTCCGCGATGCGCACCCGATCCGATGCGGTTTGCGGCAGGCCATGTTCATCAAGCGCCAGGGCGATTATTGCCGCTCCGTATTTTTTGGCCAGGGGCAGGATGGTTTCCAAGCTCTCCTTTTTCCCGTTGACCGAATTGATCAGCGCCCGGCCGCAAAATTGTTTTAGTCCCGCTTCAATAGCCATCCGGCTGGGGCTGTCGATAGAAAGGGGCTGTTCCGAAGCCGACTGGATCACTTTGACCGCTTTACCCATGGCTTCGGATTCATGGACATCGTGGACCGAGACGTTCACATCCAAAAGGTCCGCTCCCGCCTTGGTTTGCGCTTCCGCTTCCTGCCGGACAAGTTGCGATCTTCCGCTTTTGATCTCTTCTTGTAGGATCTTCCTCCCGGTTGGATTGATCCGCTCGCCGACCAATAGGGGAGTGCCCTTCTTCAATTCGACGACTTTGGTGCGGGAAGCGAATTTGACCCCTAACCCCTTGTTCCCCTTCCCCCTTATCAAGGGGGAAGGGGATAGGGGATAGGGGTGAGAAAAGACACGTTTAATGGCTCGTATATGCTCCGGCCCCGTCCCACAACACCCGCCAACAATAGCAACCCCCATCTCCGCGAACTTCTTGGCGAAAGCTCCGAACTTTTCAGGGGTCATCTGGTAGACCGCGCGGTTGCCGATCAGCTCCGGCATCCCGGCATTGGGCATCACCATTACTGGAACGCGGCTCACAGCTAATAACCTTTTAGCGACTTTGAGCATCCCTTCGGGGCCGGTCGAACAATTGGCGGCGATCACATCAACTCCCAGAGGTTCTAAAACCGCGACCGCAACTTCCGGGGTCGTTCCATAGACCGTCTTTTCGCCTTCATCATAGGTGAGGGAAGCGATGACCGGTAATTTGGTATTAGATTTGACCGCAATGACCGCCGCGCGCATCTCCTGCAGGTCCGAGATGGTCTCGATCGACACACAATCTGCTCCGCCTTCTTCCAATGCTTTGGCCTGTTCGGCAAATACCTCTGCGGCCTGGTCGAAAGTTATTTCTCCGAGGGGATCGAGCATCTTGCCCAAAGGGCCGATGGAACCGCAGACAAATCCATTCTCACCAATAGCTTTCCTGGCCAGCTTGGCGGCCTCCAGGTTCACTTCGCGGACTTTCTTGTCCAGTTGATAATCGGCGAGCTTAATACGGTTGGCGCCGAAGGTATTGGTCTCAATTATATCTGCGCCAGCTTGGACATAGGCCTTATGGACCGCCAGCACGATCTCCGGTTTCTTTAGGTTTTGCGCGTCAAAGCAATCCTCCGGCCGGACGCCCCGCTCCATAAGCTCCGTCCCCATGGCGCCGTCCATGACCAGGATTTTCCGCCCAATAGTTTCTTTAAAGTTTCTCATACATCATAACCAGTGCGTCTTCGTCGTTATCGGAATAATACTTATTGCGGATAGAGATTACCTTAAAACCCAGGCCCTTGTAAAGGTTCTGCGCCGCGAGATTGCCCTTGCGAACTTCTAAAATGAATTTTTTCGCGCGCACGGAGAGGGCTTTTTTCATCATTTTGCGGGCGATCCCCGTCCGTTGATGGTCCGGATGGGTGGCCATGTGCAAAATGTGAGCTTCGTCGATCAGCTTCTGCACGCCGATAAAGCCCACGAGCTTGCGCGTCTTTTTGGCCACCAGGAAATTGCTCAACGATTCCTCGAATTGCGATTTGCTCCAGGGATTGGAAAAACACAGATTTTCGATCGCCAGCATGGCCGGCAAGTCCCGCTTTTTCGCTTTCTCGATTACGATCATTTCTTTTTCCACTCCCGGATGTTGGGCATATGGGAATAACGGGGAGTAAGCCGCAGGGGATCGTCAAGTTGGCCTTGCGCCAGCTTTTTTTCGCCGAGTATCGCCACCAGCCCCGCCCAGGGCTTCGAATTGGCCATCTCAATAAGGGTCCCTTTGACCTGTGACAGGAGGTCCGCGATCCGCTCTTTGGTCAGCACCAGGTCGTCGGTCAAGCGGTCGATGATCCCGCCGTTCGAGGTAAAAAGCGCGAAATTGTATTCATCGGAACGGGCGTCGGTCATCACAGCCGCCGTACAGGTTATATCGGCGAGATTATAGGCGATCGCTTCAAGCGTTGAAACTCCGACCAGCGGAAGTTTGAGCGCTTGAGATAATGTTTTGGCGACCGCCAGGCCGCCGCGCAGGCCGGCATAGGCCCCCGGCCCCTGGGTTACGGCCACAGCCCCAAACTTTTTACCGCTTTCCTTGACCAGTTTGTCGATAAAGACCATCAGGTCTTCGGTAAAGGCCTCCTTGCCGGAAACGCTGATCTCGGCGAGGATCTTTCCTTCCTCGGCCAGCCCCGCCGAGATCATTTTGGTCGCGCTGCTTATTCCCAGGACAGCCATATTTTCCTCTTATTTTCGTCCACGACCTCGATCTTGATCTGTTTGGCGCTCTCGGGGAGTTGCTCTCCCATACGCTCGGCCCATTCTATCACTACGATACCGTCCTTTTCAAAATATTCGGAAATGCCCAACTCTTCGATCTGCTCGGGATCTTCCAGCCGATAGAGGTCGATATGGTAAAAGGGCAGGCGGCCCTGATATTCGTTGATCAAAATGAAAGTAGGGGAGGTTACGTAATCCTTTACGCCCAGGCCTTCCGCTATTCCCTGTATCAGAGTGGTCTTGCCGGCGCCCAACTGGCCGGATAAAGCCAGAATTTCTCCGGGTTTAAGGTTTGACCCGAGGTTTTTGCCTAGTTTTATGGTTTCGCGGGCGCTATTGGTCTCTTTTACCAACGCTCGTAATCGTCGGCCCCGCCCTTGCGGATCTCTTTGAAGCCGGGAAGCTCATCGTCGTATTTTTCGTGGCCGCCCTCGGCCTTGGCCTCCTCGTAGATATCCTCTATGGATTTCTCGAGGACCGGATGGATGACGTGCGCGGCGATCTCTTTGAGCGGCTGGAGCACAAAAAGCCGTTCGTGGAGCAAGGGGTGGGGGATCTGCAGTTCGTCTTCGCTTAAGATCACGTCCCCGAACAATAAGATATCGATGTCGATGGTGCGCGGGCCCCATTCGACCTCCCTTTCCCTTCCCAAGGCGTTCTCGATGGTGTGGAGCTCTTCTATTAATTTATGCGGGGCGAGGGTGGTGCGGAGCGAAACCGCCGCGTTGATGAACTGGGGCTGGTCGGGTCCGCCCACCGCTTCGGTCTCATAATTGCTGCTGCGGCGCAAGATCTCGACCCCTTTGATCTTGCCCAATAAAAAGACCGCCTGTTCGATGTATTCTTCGCGGTCACCCACATTGCTGCCCAGGCCCAGATAGACGACCTTGGCGCCTCCCGCCACGGGCTTTTTAACTTTAGCTTTCTTGGCCTTCTTCTTTGCCATTCTAAATCCTCCTGACTATCGCATCGGTCATTTGGGCGGTCTGCTTCATTTCCGCCACATCGTGCACCCGTATTATATCCACGCCGTTTAGAATTGCAACTGCTATTGTGGCGGAAGTGCCCATCATCCGGGAGCCGACCGGAAGGTCCAGCACTTCCCCGATAGTCGACTTCCGGGAGGTCCCGATCAAAAGGGGCCGTCCCAGGGTGCGAAAGGATTTCAGATTCTTTAAGATCTCGAGATTATGTTCTTTGGTCTTGCCGAAACCGAAACCCGGATCGACGATCACGTCCCGAACTCCCGCTTTTTCGGCCAGCCGGACGCTTTCGGAAAGATAGTCGATTATCTCGGCGAGCAGGTCCCGATAGGCCGGCGCCTTCTGCATATTCTGCGGCGTACCCTGAATGTGCATTAAAACCAGCGGCGCCTGGTATTTGGCGCATACTTGGGCGAGGGAGGGATCAAAGCGCAGTCCACTGATATCATTTATCAAATGAGCACCTGCTTTTAACGCGGCTTCCGCCACTTTGGATCGGTAAGTATCTACCGAAATAATGAGGTTCTCTTTTTTCAGTTCTTCGATCACCGGTGCCACCCGGCCGATCTCTTCGTCCACCGTGATCTCGGCCGATCCGGGACGGCTGGATTGCCCGCCGATATCGATGATGTCGGCGCCTTCGGCGGCCATCTTTTTAGCCGTTCCTGCCGCTTCTCCCGGCGTCCGGTATTTGCCGCCGTCGGAAAAGGAATCGGGCGTCACGTTCAATATCCCCATGATGTAAGTCCGCTCCCCGAAACGGAATTCTTTTTTCCCTATCTTCAGCGGGCGGGGAGGGGAATCGTAATTGGCCAGGGCGGAGGCGATCTCTTTGGCCAGATCAGGCAAGCCGAATTGGTGCTGTTTTAATTTTTCCACCAGCTTCTCAAACTGCGCCAGAGTGGCGCAAATAAGGACATCGGTTTTCTCGACGCTATGGTTTATGGCGCCGTAAGCGTTGGCGCTTTCTCCGCCGTAAGATAATATTTCTTGTTTTAAGATGTTGGCCGCGACGGGGGGAACGTTCTTGAGCTTGATCACGCGGAAGACGGATTTTGGTCCCATGATCGAGACCCCCGCCGGGTCGGCCCCCAGCCCCAACAGGGCTTTTTCGGCAGACGGCAAGTTTTGGAGGTCCAGCAGGTGCGCGGAATAGGTCATATAAGTTTCTGGGCGGTGAGCTTTAATACCTTTTTGGTCTTTTTGTCCACTTTCACCCGTTCATCGATCCTCTGTCCCACGATCCAGATCAGGCGGCCGGCGGACTCCACGATCGGCACCCGGTCGCGCTCCTCCTGGGGCACCTTTTGGTCGATAAAAAAGTCCTGCACCTTTTTGGTGCCCTTCATTCCCAACGGATAAAAACGGTCGCCGTCCTTCCTCGAGCGCACGATGAGCTCGCGGCCCACCTCTTCGAAATCCAGATGAGCGACAGCCGGATCGGTAGGGGGGTGGTTGGCCCCTCGACCTAGCTCGGGGCAGGGTGGTTCGGGTAAAATTTCGGCGACCAGTAGAATGCCGGCTTCCTTGATCTTGATCTGCCCAGGGATGGAAAAGTTGTAATAAAAAGAGACCTTCTCGGGCTCCTCGGGCTTGGTCTTGGTGATGGTCAAGGTGTTCTTGTGGCCCACGGCAAAGATGCCGTCCGGCAGGTGCAGTTCCCATTTTTCGGTCGAGTCCAGGTTCTTGGCGATGTCGTGCACGTGGGAAAAAGCCAATTCCGAGAGATTGCCTTTCACCTTTTCGATGGCGGTGCGCAGCAGGTGCCCTTCGATGGGGGCTTCGAGCGCCCGCAGTTTATCGGCATGGAGCTCGATGGAGTTGTCGTTTTCCTTGATGGTTATTTCGGAAAGGGCTTCGCGGGTCTTGGCCTCCATATAGAGATAATCTTCGGTTAGGAGCATCACCGTCTGCAGGAGGATCTCCTTGATGTTCAGATTGTAGATCTTAAGCTGGGGGATGAGCTTGAGCCGCACCCGGTTGCGCAAGTACTTGGATTCGTAATTGGTATGGTCGATGCGGGGGACCAGCTTGAGATGCGCGATGTGCTGGTCGATCTCCTTGCGCCAGGCCTTGATCAGCGGGCGGTTGATGTTGCCGCGCACCGGGGGAATGCCCGTCAATCCCCGCAGTCCGGCCCCGCGCAGCAGCCGCATCAGGAAAGTTTCTACCGAATCGTCGGCGGTGTGGCCCAGGGCGATCTTGTTGGCCCCCACCTTTTTTGCCGTTTGCCGGTAAAATTCATAACGCAGACGGCGCCCGGCATCCTCCAGGCATAATTTGTTCTTGGTGGCATAGGCCGCCACGTCCACCACCTCTGCCAGGCATAACAAGCCGAGGTTCTTAGCCAATCCTTCCACGTATTTCTGGTCGAGATCGGCATCTTCCTTGCGCAGCATGTGGTTCAGATGCGCCACATACAAGGTGGAAAGGCCCAGCTCGGATTTAAGTTCATAAAGGAGATGGAGCAGGGCGGTGGAGTCGGCCCCTCCCGAAACTCCGATGAGCACGGAATCACCGGGGTTGAACATCTTGTATTCCTTGATGGTTTGCAAAACCTGGGTTTTCAACTTAGACCCTCCGCCGGAACGTTAAGCAATGGGATCCGATATTTTTCCTCAAGGAAGACCCGGCTGCCGCAATATAGAGCGTAGGAGAGGATCAGCAGGCGGACTAGGTTGGCCAGCCATTCGAGAAAAGGCAGATAGGCCAGGGCCCAGATGAGATTTAAGATGAGCCGCAGGAAGATAAACGCCAGGAGTATGCCTATCCATAAAAACAGGGCTTGGGCGGCGTGGAAAGCCAGCAACTTATTCCGCCGCTTTTTGGTCAGGATGACATACAGCGATGGAATGAAAAAGGCGTAGGCGCCGGCCGCCAGAACTTTATCTTCATAATTTAGCGTGTTCATGGGAAATATGTGCCGGGAGTCGGAATCGAACCGACGACCTAGGGCTTATGAGTCCCTCGCTCTAACCGACTGAGCTATCCCGGCAGGTTAATATTAAGTTTATCATATAAAAATTGGCTTGCAAAGGGAGGGTCGGATTGCTAAAATAGCGGTAATTATGGCGCAAGAAGTACACGTTGCGGTCATCGACGACGAGCCCTCGGTCCTAGAATCGTTCAAGATGATCCTAAAGATCAAGGATTACATCGTGGACACCTATCCCGACGGTCCGGCCGCACTCAAAGAGGTCCAAAAAGGCAAGTACGATATCGCCTTCGTGGACTATAAACTGCCGGTGATGGATGGGCTAGAGGTCTTGCGCAAGATCAAAGAGATCGATCCGGACACCGAGGTCATCATCGTCACCGCCTATGCCACCGACGCCAGCCACGCCAACGCCATCACTCTGGGAGCCCTCGAATATCTGCGCAAGCCCTTTATGATGGAAGAGATCTACGAACTGGCGGAACGCGCGCTTAAGCGCCGCCGGATGAAAGGCGTCAAAAAAGAAGGCGGCGCCCAGCCCCTGCCTCCCATCCACTAAGACCGCTTGACATATATATCGGCTTAATATAAAATTAGGTATACCTAATATGTTGGCCAAAACCAGAGAAGATTATCTCGAGATCATCTTTCACCTCGAATCCGAAGGCAAGAGTGTGATCACCAAAGAGATCGCCTCCCACCTTAAGATCTCCGAACCCTCGGTTTCCGAGCACCTGAAGAAACTCGCCGACGAAGGGCTGATAAATCACCTGCCGTATAAGGGGGTCTCACTTACCGCCAAAGGCAAAAAGCTGGCGGTGGATATTGTGCGGCGCCACCGGCTCTCCGAGCGTTTTTTGACCGATAAGCTGGGGGTGGAGTGGGAAAGGGTGCACGAAGAAGCCCACAAAATGGAGCACGGCATCTCCAAAGTGGTCGGCGATAAAATGTATGAAATGCTGGGAGAGCCCAAGACCTGCCCCCACGGCAATCCGGTCCCCGATAAAGAGGGGAGGATCAAAGAGATCCCTTCGCGCCCGCTGGTCGATTTCGACAAGAACGACCGCCTTACGATCGTAAAGATCACCGATGAAGAACCTAAGTTGCTCTGTTATCTGGCGACGCTCGGGCTTATGCCCAGAAAGCAGATCAAGATAGAGCAGAAAGCTCCCTTCCACGGCCCGGTAATGATCAAAGCCGGGGGGGCGGTCTACGCTTTGGGCCGCAAAATAGCGGAATCGATCTGGGTAAAAAAATCATGATCTCTCCCTTAAGCTGTCATGAGGAAATCAGAAAGATCCGGAAGGGGACCCGGTTCACCATCGCCCTGGCGGGCAATCCCAACGTCGGGAAATCCACCATCTTTAACCAGCTTACCGGGCTGGGGGCGGTGACCGCGAATTATCCGGGAAAGACCGTTACTCTTAATATGGGAACGGCCATGTACAAGGATGAACCCATAGGGATAATCGACCTGCCCGGGACCTACGCGCTTAGCGCGGTGTCGGAAGACCAGTGGGTGGCCCGCCGCGAAATACTCGACCGCCACGCGGAAGTGGTAGTGGCCATCGTGGACGCCACCAACCTGGAAAGAAATCTCTACATGGTCCTGCAATTGATCGACCTGGGCTATCCGGTGGTGGTGGCCTGCAACCTGATGGACCTTGCCGCTAAAAAGAACATTTGCATAAATTGCGAAAAATTAAGCGAGCTTTTGGGCGTGCCGGTGGTCCCCACGGTGGGGGTTACCGGGGAAGGCGTCGAAGATATTATCCGGGTTTGCAGCCGGGTCGTGAACGGAGAAATAAAACCGGATCCCCAACTCCCCAAATACGGCAAGGACATCCTTTCTCATATTGACGACCTCTCCCGGGCGATAACCAAGCACCTCAAGAATATTCCCTACGGATTGTCTGCCCGGGCGCTGGCCGTCCTGCTGCTGGAGGAGGATGAGGAGTTCAGAGACCTGGTCGGGAAAATGGAAAATGGCCGGGAGATCATGAAAAAAGCGGAAGAAATCTATCGGGAAATCGACAAAACTCACGGCGAGAGATCGTCCATCCGAATGGCCCGGGAGCGGCATGGGTTTGAAGGTTTTCTTTCCGACAATGTTCAGGTCATCGGCGTTTGCCGGATATCGTTAGCCGACCGGTTATGGAGATTGACGATCGAGCCCGTAACCGGCCTGCCGATCCTGCTTTTCGGGTTGATCGGCGTCTTTGTGATCATGTATTACGTCGGGACTTTCCTGTCCGGCGCTTTTGATTATACCTGGGCGACTTTCGCCTCGCCCTATATCACCGCCGCCTTTAAGTCCCTGCTGGGAGATGGTCCGGTTTCCCGCACCCTGCTCTGGGGATTCGATGCCGGCATCCAGGCCGCGCTTTCCGTGGGCATACCTTTTGTCATGACCTTTTACATCCTCCTGGCCTTTCTCGAAGACACCGGTTATCTGAATTCCGTCGCTTTCCTTACCGATTCTCTTATGCATAAGCTGGGGCTCCACGGCCGGTCGATAATCCCGATCATCGCGGGCGCTGGCTGCAACGTCCCGGCGATCATTGGCACCCGGGTTTTGACGACCCGCAAAGAAAAGATCATCGCCTGCACCCTGATCATTTTAACTCCCTGCAGCGCCCGGACCGCGGTGATCATGGGCGCCGCCGCCTTCTTCCTCGGCTGGCAGTATGCCGTGGCGATCTATGTCATCGATTTTATGATCGGTATTCTGGTAGGCAGGATACTGGCGGTCGCGCTTCCTGGAGAATCGTCCGGGCTGGTGATGGAAATGTTTCCCTTCCGGGCGCCCAAGCTTACCCATATCTTGAAGAAGACCTGGTATAGAGTAAAGGAATTTGTCTTGATCGCCCTGCCGATAATCGCGGTGGGCAGTTTGGTGATGGGGACTCTTTACGAAACCAAATATATGTGGGTAATAACCCGTCCCATGAGCTTGATCATCGAGAACTGGCTGGGACTCCCGGCAGTAGCGGGTATCTGCCTGCTCTTCGGCATCTTAAGGAAGGAGCTGGCCCTTCAGTTGTTGCTGGCCCTGGCTATTGTTCAGTTCGGCCCGAAGACCCAAAATCTCCTGTCATTTATGACCAAACAGCAGATCTTCATCTTCGCCCTGGTCACTACATTATATTTCCCTTGCCTCGCCGCGGTGACGGCGCTCATCAAGGAACTGGGATGGAAAACCTCGCTCGCCATTGCCGCTTTTACGATCACTCTGGCGGTAGTGGTGGGGGGATTCGCCAACCAGTTCCTTAACGCGGTTAGAATATTATAGGTCTTCTTACGCTTACTGGAAGGGAAAAGGAGGGGTAAAATGCCGTTTTATTCGTTAAAATGTAAAGATTGCGGGAACAGTTTCGATGTCCAAGCCACGATCAAGGAAAAAGAAGAGAAGAAAGCGGATAAGTTCAATTGTCCCAAATGCAGGTCGAAAAATACGGCCTTTAAGTTCAGTTTGCCTAATATATTCAAGAAAGAACGTCCTTCCGGCGGGAGCTGTTGCTCCGGCGGAGGGGGCTGCTGCGGCTGATGTTCAAGTTATTCGCCGATTGGCTGGTCTTTGGGGCGCTTTCGTTATCCCCAACGAGCAGATTAGGGAGCAGTTTGCACTTCTTTATCTACGATGCGACAAAAATACTGTTCATGGTCCTGGTTATCGTCTTTTTGATCACTTTTATCAGGACATTTTTCCCGCCGCATAAGATCAAACAAATCCTATCAAAAGAACGTTTTGGGATCTCAAACTTCATCGCCGCATTTTTTGGCGCCATTTCACCTTTTTGCTCCTGCTCGTCGATCCCCATATTTTTAGGGTTTATCGAGGCAGAAGTCCCGTTAGGAGTGGCCTTTTCTTTCCTCATAACCTCGCCGCTGGTGAACGAGGTGGTCTTTGTCATGATGGGCGGCACCTTTGGCTGGCGGATCGCTTTTATTTACGCACTGACCGGCATTTTATTGGGGGTGATTGGGGGCCTGATACTGGGAAAATTAAAATTGGACCGGGAGCTTTTGGTGGGGGAGGGGAAAGACCTTCCCGAACAGTATCTGCCGGTTACCTTTGCCGGGAAGATCGAATACGCCTGGCGTGATTCCTGGTCGGTTGTTTCGCGTTTGTTCTGGTTTATCTTGGTCGGCGTCGGCCTGGGCGCGATCATCCATGGTTATGTGCCGGCGGAAATATTTACCAGATTCATCGACCCCAAAAGTATTTTTGCCGTGCCGCTGGTGGTTTTGATCGGCGTTCCCATATATGCCGGATGCTCGACCCTGGTCCCGATCATATTTGCCGTAACCTCAAAGGGCATCCCGCTGGGGACCTCTTTGGCTTTTATGATGGCGGTGGCGGGGCTTTCGCTGCCCGAAGCTTTAATGCTTAAAGGGACCATGACCTGGAAACTCTTATCAATATTTTTCGGGCTGGTAGCGCTGGGCATTATGATCATCGGCTATTTGTTCAATTTTATTTTTTAATCCTGTCTTCCGATCTCGATCATTCTTTGGATGGCAGCCCGGGCGCGGTCGGCGATCGCTTGAGGTACGATGATCTCGGTTCTTTCTTCTTCCAGCGACCAGAGGAGCTTTTCTAGTGTGGTGAGCTTCATGTTGGGGCAGGTGGCCAGATCGGACGCCGGATAGAAGGTCTTGCCGGGGTTTTCTTTCCGCAAGCGGTGGAGCAGGCCGACCTCGGTCCCCACGATGATCTCCCGGGCCTCGGCCTTTTTGGCAAAATTGATCATGCCTTCGGTCGAGAGCACCTCGTCCGCCAGGGCGGTCACCTCCGGCCGACATTCCGGATGCACGACCACTTTGGCGGCGGGATGTTCGGCCTTTTGTTTTTCGATATCCCGCGGCAAGATGCGCATGTGAGTAGGGCAGTAGCCCTCCCAAAAAATGAACTTTTTTCCTTTTACTTTGCTTTGGGTATACATCCCCAAATATTTGTCGGGCACAAAGATAATCTCGTCGGCGTCCTTTATTGAGTTGACCACTTTGACCGCATTAGCGGAAGTGCAGCAAATATCGGATCCGGCCTTAACCTCGGCGGAAGAGTTAACATAGCAGACCACGCGGGCCTGGGGATGTTCGGCTTTAAGCTTCTTCAATCCCTCGGCGGTGATCATGTCCGCCATGGGACAGCCCGCGTTGACCTCGGGCATGATGACCTTTTTATCGGGGTCTAGGATCTTGGCGGTCTCGGCCATAAAGTATACGCCGCAAAAAACGATCAGTTTGGCTTTGGTTTTGCTTGCGGCGATAGAAAGACCGAGGGAATCGCCAACAAAATCGGCAATATCCTGGATCTCGCCGCGCTGATAATTGTGCGCGAGGATGACCGCGTTCTTTTTGCTCTTAAGCTCCGCGATCCGGCCGGCTAATTCCTCAATCAACTCTGATTACGGAGTTTTCCGAGCCGATATTATTGGGGCGATGGGAGGCGCTGGGATCGAGCATCCATTGGCCGTCCGCGATGAATTTATATTCATGTTCGCCGGGGGTCATGGGCGCCATTGCCATCCAGGTATTCCCGCGGCCTTTTCTCATCATGATGGGATGGTCCTGCCAGCCGGTAAAATCACCCGCGACATATACGCTCTTGAATTGATCCCCTGACTTGAACATGAACTTAACCTGTTTTTCTTCCATTTTACCAACCTCCTGATATTATCCCGCCGCCGAGGACTTCTTCCCCCTGATAGAAGACCACCGACTGGCCGGGAGTCACCGCCCGCTGCGGGCTTTTGAACTTCACTTTAACCTCATCGGTCGAAACCAGCTCTGCAGGGGAGGCGGGGCTATTATAGCGAATCTTTGCGGAAATATCCAGATTTTCGCCGGGCGGTTTTCCGGAAACAAAGCTCACCTTTTTTACCGCCACCTCGGACTTATAAAGGTCGGCTTCCTCGCCGATGATCACCGCGTTCTTTTGGGGGTCGAGCGCCGTCACATATTTCCTCTCACCATGCGCGCCGATGCCCTTGCGCTGGCCGACGGTGTAAAAGAGAATGCCTTCATGTTCGCCGATCTGCTTCCCATTTTGGTCCAAGATGGGGCCGGGTTTTACCGCTTCCGGTATCTTCTTCTTGAGAAACCGGCCGTAATCATCATCTTCCACAAAGCAGATATCCTGGCTTTCCTCTTTTTCCGCCACCGGCAGTTTAAGCTCCCGGGCTTTTTTTCTCACAACTTCTTTGGTCATCTCTCCCAGAGGGAAAAGCGTATGGGCCAGCTGTTCCTGGGTCAGCCGGTAGAGGACGTAGGACTGGTCCTTTTTGGGGTCTTTACCTTTCAGAAGCTGATAACCCCTTTCCCCTATCCCCTTCCCCCTTGATAAGGGGGAAGGGGAAAAAGGGGTTAGGGGTTGGATCCTGGCGTAGTGGCCCGTGGCCACATACTCCGCCCCCAACTCTTTGGCTTTCTTGAGCAATTGATCGAACTTGATGAACTGATTGCATCTAACGCAGGGATTGGGAGTTCGGCCGTTCTTGTATTCTTCGATGAAATCATCGATCACCAGCTTTTGGAATTCATCTTTAAAATTCAAAGTATAGTGGGGGATGCCTAACTGGTCGGCGACCTTTTTGGCGTCCTGCGCCGCGGCCAGAGAACAACAGCTTCGGTCCGAAGCATTGGTAGCGCAGGAAAGGTTCAAGGTAATGCCGATGACCTCCATTCCCAGCTCCACAAGCCGGGCCGCCGCCACCGACGAATCCACCCCGCCCGACATAGCCGCCACCACTCTATTTTTGGTGAAATTATCCGCCATTATTGTTGAGATTATTATAGCATGACTATTTACCGGGATATGAGCTTCCGCGGTATCACCCCTGCCGATCTGGTAGAGGTCTACCGGCATTTATTCCGTACCCACGGGGCGGCCTCGCCCCGGGCGCTCGGCTGGCAGGACGAAGGCAGGCATCAGACCCACCACCGCATTTTGACGCGAGAGATCCGTCCGGGTTCCAGGGTGGTAGATTTTGGATGCGGAATGGGGGATCTTTTTGGGTTTTTTAGAAAAGTTCGGCTGCCGGTCCAGTATGAAGGGTTCGATCAGGTGCCGGAACTTTTGGCTGCGGCCCGTCAAAAATACCCTGGCGGCTATTTTGAGGTCAGGAGTTCATTGGAAGGGTTAAAAGAGAAAAGCCGGCACTATGTGGTGGCCTGCGGTGTTTTTGCTTACCGCTTGATCGGCCATATCGATTTTGTGAAAAGAGCGCTGGCCGAATTCGCCCGGGTGGCCAAGGAGGGATTTTCAGCGGATTTTCCGGCTGCGGAGCATCTGCCCGGGCTGGCCGAGGATTATTTTGCCGTCGACCGCGAGCGTTTGGAAGAATTGTTGCGCGGATCAAGCTTTCAGGTGGAGACCAGCCCCAGGTTAAAAAGCCACTTCGTGTTCGTTGACCTTAATGGCCGTGTTCTGTGAGCGGCTCATCGTGGGGCTTGAAGTCCGGCAGACCTTTACCCGTGGTTTTGATCAAATAATCGTTCACCGCCGCCTTAAAGGCCTCTTCCGCTAAGACCGAGCAATGCATCTTGACCGCCGGAAGCCCCCCCAACGCTTCCGCTACCGCCTTATTGGTCAGCTTCAGCGCTTCTTCGATGGGTTTGCCTTTTACCAGCTCGGTGGCCATGCTGGAGGTGGCAATAGCCGCGCCGCAGCCGAAGGTCTTGAACTTGGCATCCACGATCGTGTTGTCTTTCACCTTAATGTACATTTCCATAATGTCCCCGCAGATGGGATTGCCTACTTTGCCCACGCCGTCGGGGTTTTCCATCTCTCCCACATTGCGCGGATGCATAAAATGGTCCATCACTTTATCGGAATATGGCTGCGCCATCATTTTGCTCCTTTATATAGCGGCGACATGGAACGTAATTTTTGCACAATAGGGGGCAGGGCTTCAAGCACATAATCGATGTCCTCTTCGGTGGTGGCTTGCCCCAAGGTAAAGCGCAAACTGCCGTGGGCTTCCTCATGCGGCAGGCCGATGGCCAGGAGAACGTGGGAGGGATCGAGCGAGCCCGAGGTGCAGGCCGAGCCGGTGGAGGCGGCGATCCCCTGCAAGTCCAGGTTGAGCAGGAGGGATTCGCCTTCCACGTATTTAATGGACACGTTCAAATTGTTGGGGAGGCGCAGAGTAGGGTGGCCGTTGAGACGGGTCTCCGGAATGCGGCTTAAGATCCCCTGCATCAATTTGTCCCTCAAGGGAGCGACTTTTGAAACCTGGGCCAGCGCACAAGCGGCTCCCAGCCCGACGATCCCGGGGACGTTCTCGGTCGAGGCCCTTCTTCCTCTTTCTTGTCCGCCGCCGTGGAGAAAAGAGACCAGCTTGGCGCCCTTCTTGATGTAAAGCGCGCCTACGCCTTTGGGACCGTAGAACTTATGGGCGGACAAAGATAGAAGGTCCACTCCCAATTCTTTGACATCGATCGGCAAGTGTCCCGTGGTCTGCACTGCGTCGGTGTGGAAATAGACGCCTTTTTCTTTCACGATCTTAGCGATCTCGGCGATCGGCTCAACCGTGCCGATCTCATTGTTGGCGTGCATGATTGAAACCAGGATGGTCTGGTCGGTGATGGCTTTTTTTACTTGCTGGGGATCGACCAGGCCGTACTGGTCCACCGGCAGGTAGGTGATCTCAAAACCGCGCTTTTTCAGGAACTCACAGCATTCGAGCACCGCGTGGTGTTCGATCTTGCTGGTTACGATGTGTTTCCCTTTCCCCTCATTGGCGAAAGCCACACCCTCAAGCGCGAAATTATCGGACTCGGTCCCTCCCGAAGTAAAGACCACCTCTTCGACCGAGCTGCCTATCAACCTGGCAACCTTTTCCCGCGCGGCTTCGACCGCGGAGCGGGTCTCCTGCCCGAAAGCATGGATGGAGGAGGGGTTGCCGAATTTATCGCTGAAGTATGGCTGCATGGCCAAAACCACGTCCGGATGGGCGGGGGTGGTGGCGGCGTTATCCAAATAAATCTTTTTCATGTTTTCGTATAAATTTTACCATAAAATAGTATAATATGCATAAGAGGTGCAGAAATGAAAAAATCATTGGTTATCCTTGCTCTCGTCCTTTTAGCCTCCAATGCTTTCGCCTTTCAGCCCGAAGTGGTGGGCGGGATAAGGGGCGGGCTGGCGGTGGGCTTTATGGGAGAGTCATCGATAGCCCGCAACGCGGATATGCG
This sequence comes from Candidatus Saganbacteria bacterium, assembly GCA_016223205.1. Taxonomy (GTDB): domain Bacteria; phylum Margulisbacteria; class WOR-1; order XYC2-FULL-46-14; family WPAF01; genus JACRPM01. Next base: position 17,073 of record JACRPM010000002.1, on the reverse strand, counting down.
GTTCGCCCTGGAAGCCAGCACCAACGAAAATCCGGTGATCCTGCTTTTAGGGGGGAAATTTTACCTTACTACCATCGGGCGCAAAGTGCCGCTCTCTTTGGGCGCAGGCGCGGTGGGATATGCCGGCGGGAAAAAATCGGAGGTCGGGGTAGCGATCTCATTTATCTTTGACCGCATGTTCGACGTAAAACCGCTCTTTTTTGAGTTCGGGGTGGACGTGGCAGGGTCGGGGAAGATCTTGGCGCAGTTCGGCTATAAGCTATATTAGCGCTTCGTTCAAAGACCCGGTACGGTAACCCTTAAGATCGATCGTTACATAGATATAGCCCAAGGTCGCGAATTTCTTATTTATCTTATCCATCAAACCGTCGCCCAAAACCCGTGGTATGTCCTTCTCTTCCAGTTCAATACGGGCCAGATTGCCGTGATGCCGTACCCTCAACTGCTTAAAGCCCAGGGTCCTTAAGAAGTTTTCCGCTTCATCCAGGCGAGTGAGCGTTTCCGGTTCGATCCGCGTGCCGTAGGGAATGCGCGAAGCCAGGCAGGCATAAGAGGGCTTATCCCAGGTGGGTAGACCCAGCGAGCGCGAGAGGTCGCGGATCTCTTGTTTGGCAAGCCCAGCTTCCTGTAGGGGGCTGCTTATTCCCAACTCCGTTTTGGCCTTGGCGCCGGGACGGAAATCCGAAAGATCATCGACGTTGGAGCCGTCGATCACCTGGGCCAAACCATTTTCTTCGGCGATCTTTAATAATCGGGAAAAAAGTTCGCTTTTGCAATAATAACAGCGGTCCCGGGGATTGCGGCGGAAACTTTCGTTGTCTAATTCACGGGTCTCAATAACCAGGGTTTTGGCGCCCAGCTCTTCTCCGAGCTTTTGGGCCTCTTGTTTTTCCGATGCCGGGTAGGTTTCCGACACGGCGATCACCGCCAGTACTTTTTCAGCCCCTAAAGTATCAATCGCGACCTTAAGAATAAAAGTGCTGTCCACTCCGCCGGAAAAAGCCAGAAGCACGCTTTCCAGGCCGCGCAGTATATCCTTGAGTTTTTCTAACTTAATATCCATAATAAAAAGGGCAAGTAGATCACAGCAAGCAGGGTGCAGACCGCGATCGAGGATGCCACCAGCTCCTCATCGGTCTTATATTTTTCCGCCAGCACCAACCCCATAAAGGCCGAAGGCAGGGCGGACATGACGATCAGCACCCGGCCTAACAGGGGATCGACCCGTAAGGCCCAAACGCAAAATACCGCAATTGCGGTCCCCAAGCCCATCCTCAAGATAGAGCTTACCACCGGCAAAGTGAAGGTTTTTATCTTCGTCAGCCCCAGCCTAAAGCCCAGCATCAGCAAAGCCAGGGGGATGGTTATGCTGCCCAGCATTTCTATCGACCTTAAGGCCAGATCCGGCAGGCGCAGGCCGAAATAATTAAAGGCCAAGCCCAGGAGGGCGGCATATAAAAAGGGCAACCTAAAAAGTTCGGTAAAATCCTTTCTCCGGCTGACCACAAAGACCCCCAGGGTAAATATGACCAGGCCGTTGATAAAATCATAAGCGATGGCGCGGGTCAATCCCTCCGGCCCGTAGGCCAGCAGGATAACGGGAAAACCCACGAATGCCGAATTCATGAAGATCGCCGGCAAGAATAGGCCAACCGGCAGGCGGAAAAACTTTCTTAAAAGCAACAGGGCCAGTAAAATACCGCCCATAACCGCGCCGATGGTGATAAAAACCGCCGGCAGTTCAGAGAAGAGCAGTTGGTTATTATAGAAAGAAATAAAGAAGAGCGCGGGAATGGTCAAATAAATTATGATGTCCGAGAGAACCTGGGGCTCGGCTTTCCTGAAGCGCGCATAGACAAAGCCCAGCAGGGAGATAAAGATCACCGGAGCCATGACTTGCAGGATCATTCTTCTATGAATCTCCGGGCCGATTCGGCGGCCAGGGCGCCGTCACCCGCGGCGGTGACCACCTGCTTCAGGCATTTTTTCCGGATGTCCCCGGCGGCAAATACCCCGGGCACATTGGTCCTCAATTCTTCGTCGGTTAAGATATAGCCGGCTTCGTCGAGTTTTACCAAGCCTTTTATCAGCTTGGAATTGGGGGAGGAGCCGGCGTAGAAGAACACCCCGTCCGCGGCCAGCTTGCTGCGGGCCTCCGTCTTGAGGTTCTTGATGACCACCTGTTCCACGCGCGCTTTGCCGATCACTTCTTCTATCTCCGAATCCCAAAGGATAAAGATCTTGGGATGGTTTATGGCCCGCTCGGCCAAGATCTTATCCGCCCGCAGTTTGTCCCGGCGGTGGACGATGGTTATCTTTTGGGCATAGCGGGTCAGGAAGATAGCTTCTTCCACCGCGGAATTGCCGCCTCCCACCACCACGATGCTCTTGTCGCGATAGAAAGGCCCGTCGCAGGTGGCGCAATAAGAGACCCCGCGGCCGCGCAGCTCTTCCTCTCCCTTTATTCCCAGTTTTTTGGGTTCGGTGCCGGTGGCGAGGATGATGACTTTGGTCTCCAGGCGGTGCTTCTCGATCTCCACGACCTTTTTATTCTTGCTGATCGTGATGCCGGTCGCTTCACCGTAATAGATATCACAGCCGGCCTTGCGGGCCTGGGCTTCGAGCTTGTTGCCGAGCTCTATCCCGGAGATCCCTTCTGGAAATCCCGGATAATTCTCGATCAAGAAAGTCGTGGAGGCCAGCCCGCCTAAAAGGGCCTTTTCGATAAGCAGGGTCTTGAGCCGGGCGCGCCCGCAGTAAATCGCGGCCGTCAATCCCGCCGGACCGCCGCCGATAATGATCACGTCAAAAAGCGGCCCTTCTTTTTGGATAATGGCTTCCAATTTGGGCTGGGTCTTTACATCCTCTAGCATCACCATCATTTAATCTCCTCTTCGGGGATGACGACCCGGGTTTGGCCCTGCACCTTAAAGGTCTTTTCCTTCACTGAAAAAACGATAGTTTTGCCCGAAAGCCAGCTGCCCTGGCGATAGATCCGGGTGTTCCCGGTCAGGGTTACGGTCTGGGCGCGCTGGTCGTATACCGCTTTATTTGCGGAAACTTTGATCTGGCCGGATTGCATCTCGACCCGTCCGCGCGCCAGCAAAGTGTCGGAGGGAGAATCCACCTCAAATTCATCCGCCACGATCTGGGTGGGATATTCGTTCATGATGACCACCCGGGGGTGGCCCAGCAGTAACACCTTTTTAAGTCCCACATCGGCCTGCAGGGTATCGCCGGTCCCGGTGATCTCTCCCTTGTTGAGCCAGATGCCCCCTTCACAGAGCAATTTTTTGTTGGTCATCCTCCAGCTTAATCGTTTGGCCTTAAAGAGCGTCCCTTCTCCCGAAGTGCGGTAGCGCGCCGGGAGCGAAAAGACCGAAACATCCTTGTCCTTGATCTCGGCCAAAAATTTCCGGATGCTCCCCTCCGACTTTACGTCATAGCCCAGGGGATTTTCGAGGTAGATCTCCTTTTGGTCCATCTGCCAGAAGGCGCGGGGAGAGATGAACTTAAGGGCCGGGCGGCCGGACTCATAAAAATATCCGGTCGCTTCCTCAAGGGTTGCCAGGCCGGTGGTGTTATTAAGGGAGGAGGATTTGGCCTTGATCTCCCAGTATTTCACCCCGTTGGAGCTTTCCTGGAAAGTGACCCCCTGGAAAAAAAGGTCCAATCGGTCGCGCTGCTGCTCAAGCGTGCGGCTGATGGTTGTGGCGATCTCTTCTTTGGGCAGGTAAAGCGCCCAGACGAAAAGAAAGAGGATAAAAAGCACGAAAGCCGAAAAACCCAGCCGTTTCAAGAATTCCATTTAATATCCCTGGAGTTTGAGCCGCACTGCGGTCGAGGCCTCCCAAAAACCGTTCCAGTTATCCCCCTTGCGGTACAGGCCGGAAGAAAGTAAAAGATGGAGGGCCGCCACCAGATTATCTTTTTTTAAGCCCGCCTTGGCGTATTCGATGGCCCGGTCGGTATCGTTCATCTCGCCGTAGATCAGGGAAATATAGCCGTAAGCGAAGACATTGTTGGGGTCGAGCACCAGGACATTCTTGAGCTCCCGGATGGCTTCCGCTTTTTTCCCGGCAAAGTAATAGGCGAAGGCCAGGCGGAACCTTAATCTCCAATCGGCCGGATCGGCAATGACCTTCTGGGAATAGGTTTTATAGGCCGTATTCTTGAAATTAGGGTCGAGATCGTTCACTTTTTTAAGCTCGTCCCAACCCTCCTGGATGAGATTGGTGTAGGCGTAGGTGATGGCCAGGTCGAAGCGAGCATTGGCATCTTTGGGGGATTTGGCGACCGCCGCTCTTTTTTCGGCCAGTTCATTCTGCAATTCGTTGGTTATCTGCCAGGCCTGCGCCGGCGGCGCAATAACCAATAACCAAGATACAATCACCAAACAAATCACAAATCTCAATTTCCAAACATTTATCATTTTCTATTGAGTATCCTTTCGATAAGGGAAGTAGTAGACCTTCCCTTGATAGGCGGGATCACGACCACCTTGCCCCCTAGAGATCTGACCAGATGTCTTTCAGGCAGCTCTTCAACTGAATAGTCGCCGCCCTTGACGTGAATATCGGGACGAAGGAACTTGATCAAATTGTCGGGCCGGGTCTCGGAGAAGATGACCACATAATCCACGCATTCAAGCGATGCCAAGATCTCCGCCCGCTCCAGCTCCGACACGTAGGGCCGGTCTTTCCCCTTTAGTTTCCTCACCGAACTGTCGCTATTTAACCCCACCACCAGGATGTCGCCCAACTTTTTGGCTTCCTTGAGATAGCGCACATGGCCGAGGTGGAGAATGTCGAAACAACCGTTGGTGAAAACGATCTTGGCGCCCTCGGCTTTCAGTTTTTTTATGATGGGAGCCAGGTCCGAGCGGGCCTTGATCTTGCGGCCGGCCGGCTCTCTTTCTTCGAGAGCTTCTTCCAACTCCATCCGATAGACCGGTTGGGTGGCGATCTTGCCCACTTTTACGGAAGCCGCGTAGTTTGAAAGCAGGGCCGCGTCGTGCAATGCGGCGCCGGCAGCTATCCCCAGCGCCAAAGTCGCGATGACCGTATCCCCGGCGCCGGTGATATCGAACACTTCGCGCGGCACCGCCGGGATATCGAAGCGCTTTTTGCCTTTCTCGAATAATGACTGGCCTTCGCGCCCGCGGGTGATCATCAGATTGGGAAGTTTCAAATCCTTAAAAAGTTTCTGTCCGGCTTTTTCCAATGAGTCGGCATCCGTGATCTTGATCCCGGTCGCGGTTTCCGCTTCCAGCTGGTTGGGGGTCATGATGGTGATGCCGCGATATTTGGAATAATCGTTCCCCTTGGGATCGGCCAAAACCGGTTTCCGATATCTTTTGGCCAGCCGGATGACCTGCCGACAGTTTTGGTTGGAAAGCACGCCCTTGCCGTAGTCGGAGATTATCACCGCGTCGACTTTTTTGATAAGCTGGGAAGCGGCCGATAAGATCTGCCGGGATAATTTTTCTGAAACCCGATCTTTTTCTTCCCGGTCCACCCGGACCACCTGCTGGCTGCCGGCGATGATGCGGGATTTTAAGGTCGTCGGACGTTCGGAGGTAGTAATAAGATGCCGGGTATCGATGCCAAGGTTCCTTAAAGCCCGTCCAAGTTTATCTCCCGAGCTGTCGCGACCCACGATCCCCACCAGTATGGGGTAGCCGCCTAAAGCTGTGATATTGGCCGCCACGTTGCCGCAGCCGCCGGGCACGTGAGAGATCCTGACAACATCGGCTACCACCACCGGGGCCTCCGGCGAGATGCGGTTAACCTTGCTCCAGATGTGCTCATCGAGCATGAGGTCGCCCACGATCAGGACCTTTTTGCCTTCGAATTTAGGTATCAGGGTCTTTAAACGATGTTCGATCATAACTCCTCCAGGAGGGCTTGATAGAGCAGGGGGACCATTATTTCGTGATGGCCGATCAAAGAATAAGCTTTGCCGCCCGGCCGTTTTAATACGTTCTGGCGCGGGCGGTAATGCTGCAGCATATCCATATTTACGGTCGTGAAATCGTTGACCTTATATCCCAGGTTGCGCGCCACAGTGAGGGCTTTTAAAAAAACCTCCGGCAATATCACGGCCGAGCCGACGTTCAAGTAAACCCCGCCTTGCAGTTTGCTTATCATTCCGCATAGTATCTCAAAATCGAGATAGCTGGCTTCTCCCAGGGCGCGCGGGTCGAGCTTGGGCGACATATGGATGGTGTCGGTGCCGATGGCCACGTGGACGGTTACCGGGATATCCAGTTCATATGCATTATAAAGAATACTTTTCTCCCGGTAAGGAACTTTCATCTTGAGCAATTTTTTACCCAGCAGAGCTCCCAGGCCGCGCGGCTCATAGGAAGGGTCGCTTAGCTCGGCGATGGCCTCGTTCATATCGGTCAGGGTTTCTCTCACCATGCCAAACATCCCGGTCTTTAAATTCTCCCCCACATCCTCGGAAGTATGTCCCAGTGTGGCCAGTTCAAAGTCGTGGATGGCCCCCGCACCGTTCAAAGCGATGCAGTCGATGACTTTCTTTTTCATCAGGTCGATGAGGATGGGAGATAAACCGACTTTGATAACATGGGCTCCCAGCCCGAAGACCACCGGTTTGCCGGCCTTATGGGATTTGAGGATGGCGGAGACGGTGGATTTTAATTCCTTGACCGCCAGAAAATCCGGCAGATCATCATAGAAATCGGAGAAACGCGAGTTTTTCTTCCCGGCCCTGGCCAGGGCAGAAAGAGCCACTTTATGCTTGCGGCTCTTGGCGGAATAGGTCTTTATTTTTTTAAGATCCATTTTACGGCCTCCAGCAGGTCGTCGGCCACATGGTCGGGCTTTCCATTTTTTTGGACTTCCTCCAACTCTTCTTTCCCGTGTCCGGTCATCACAAAGACCGTCTTCATCCGGGCGTTTTTCCCGGTCTTTACGTCGTTGGCGTGGTCGCCCACAAAAAAAGAGGATTTAAGGTCGAGCTTATATTGCTCTGCGGCGCGCTCCACCAGCCCGGTGTGCGGCTTGCGGCAGGCGCAAACCTGCCGGTAAGGGTAGCAGCCGTGTTCGGGGTGGTGGGGGCAATAATAAATGGCATTGATAAAGGCGCCGCGGTTCAAAAGTTCCTTTTGCATGGTCTTGTCTATGGCCTGGAGCATATCTTCCGAGCAATATCCGCGCGCCACCCCCGACTGGTTGCTGATGACGATCACCTTAAACCCCGCCTCATTGAGCATTTTTATGGCCTCGGCGGAGTGGGGGAGAAGCTTGAGGTCCTTATAGTGCGAGAGGTAATTCACCTCTTCGCTGATAGTGCCGTCTTTATCCAGAAATACCGCTTTGTTCATGAAGATAAAATTATATCACATTGTAAGTCCGCGAATCCACCATGCCCACCTTGCCGTGGAGCACGGTGTCTAAGATGGCCAGGCGCTCGATCACAAACTCCCCGTAGCGGTCGTTGATCTCGTCCACCGCCTTGAGGATCTTCTTTTTCCGCTCATTCTTTTCAAATAAGCTTATTTGATCGAGGTTGTGGGTGAGGTTGGAGACGGAGACACCTACAAAGCGGAAGCGCGCTCTGCGGTCGCGAAACGCGCCTAGAATTCTCTCGGCGATCTTATAGATCTCATACCCGTCGTCGAGGTGATCTTCGATCTTCTTCTGCTTGCCCCAGAAATTAAAATCCTCGAAGCCGAGGGACAGGTGCACCACGTTGCCTTTATAATGATCGCGGCGGAGGCGGCGGCCGACCTGCTCGGAAAGGCGCAGGAGATAGCCTTTGACCTCATCAATATCATCGGTGGCTTTGGGCAGGGTGTAGGAATGGCCCATGGATTTGGCTTCTTCATCGTAATTGGATGAAACCTGCGAGTTGTCTTTGCCCTGGCCCATGCAGTAAAGGCCCTCCCCGCAGGCCATCCCGAAACGCTTGACCAGTTTTTCCCGGGGGTAGCGGTTGAGGTCGCCGAAGGTCTTAACGCCCAGCTCCCCCAGATACTTTTCCAGCTTCCTGCCCACGCCGCAGAGCTTTGAAACTTCGATGTCCTTAAGTTTTTCGGGAATATCTTCGGGCCGGATCGTCATTAACCCGTCCGGTTTTTTAAGCTCCCCCGCCAATTTAGCCAAAAGCTTGTTAAAGCTTATGCCGATAGAGCAGGTGAGATGGAACCTCTCGCGGATCTTTTGTTTTATCTGCCTGGCGATCTGGACCGCGCCGCCGAAGCGCTCTTCGGTATCGGTAACGTCCAGAAAACATTCGTCTATCGAGAAAACCTCCACCCGGTCGGTGTATTCCCTGAAGATCTTGATGATCTCGGAGGAGGTGTAGATATACTTGTCCATGTTGCCCGAGACCATGATGAGGTCGGGGCAGATCTTGCGCGCGTCCCAGGCGGTCATGGCGTTCTTGATCCCTCTGGCCTTGGCTTCGTAGGAGCAGGCCGCCACGATCGTTCTTTTTCCTCCGGTCCCGCCGCCCACGGCGATCGGTTTTCCCCTAAGAAAGGGATTGCTGGCTTGTTCTACGGAGGCGAAGTAGGCGTTCATGTCGACGTGAAGTATGGGGCCGAATTTAATCGTGGAATACCTTGTTCAACTTCCAAATGGCCCGCTCGGCGTTGAAGGACATCTCATAGTTGTTGGCGCCGTCGGTCACCGAGAAGCAGTGCAGTTTTTCGCGGCCTTCGCGGTCCATCCACACGTAGTTCACTTCCTTTATTATATACTTTCTTCCCTCCCAGACGAACCAGGTGGGGCGGATGTCGGAGCCGCCCTTAAAGATGGCGCCGACTTTGACGATCTGGTCGAGTTCCTTGACTTCCATTAGAATTTTCTAAATAGTCCCCTGACCGTACCCTGGATGGCGACATCTTTTACGAATATGGGTTTCATCTTGGAATTGGCGGGCTCCAGGCGGATGCGGGTTTTCTCGCGATAGAACCTCTTCAGAGTGGCCTCGGTCTTGTTGTTGATCAGGGCCACCACCACCTCGCCGTTGTCCGCCGTCTCACGCTTCTCCACCACGATAAAGTCGCCGCTTAAAATATGGTCCTCGATCATGCTGTTGCCCTTTACCTGCAAAATGTAGCAGGGCTTGCGGCCGACTAGTGCGGCCGGGACCGTTAGTTGTTCCCTCTGCTCCACCACCTCAATGGGCACGCCGGCCGCGATAAAGCCCAAAAAGGGCAGGGAGACCGTGGCCATCTTATCTAATGAAAAGACCCGGATGCCGCGGGCCTTGCTCTCTCGCGCCAGATACCCCGCTTCTTCCAGTGTTTTGAGGTGCTTGTGCGCAGCGCGGGGCGAGGCGAAGCCCATCGCCTTGGAGATCTCCCGGATGGAGGGGGCAAAACCCTTTTTCATCACGTGCTCGGTCACGAACCGAAGTATCTGATCCTGTCTTTCGCTTAATTCCATATCCTGCTCCTTTCCTTTTGGGTAAACAAATGTATACCAGCGACCATTTTTTGTCAAGTCCTTTTCTGTGTTATAATTTGCCCGGGGGTAATTTATGAGAAAAACAGCGGTTCTGATGTTATTTATTTTCGCAATTGCCGGGGCGTCTTGGGCGCTGACCCCGGCCCAAAAACGGGCTGCTTTGCAAAAGCTTAAGCTAAAAGACCTCAAAGACGAAGGGAATCCCGAACCTTCCGCTTTGCCTCGCTTTCAACCCATGATGCCCATGTCCCCGGGCCAGGGAATGATGATGCCGCCGCCGGTTGCGGCCAAACCCAAGCCGGAAAGGCTGCGGACCCAGCCCGCTTTGGAAGCCGGATTATCGTTCGGCTACTTTGCCAATGTCCCGGCGGCGGTGGCGGACCTGCGCTGGCACAATATAATGGAATGGGAACGGGTCTCTGCCCGCACCGGGGTCATCTACGCGCAGGGAGAGGATACGGATAAAACCCTGCGCAAACACGCTTTGCTTTTTTTGGACGGGACCTACAGATTGGATTCCATGGGAATGCGCGGGGCGGGGACCTATGCGGGGGCGGGCGTCAATTATCTGGTCTACACTTCCGGAAGGGTTTCCGGCACCTGGGCCGGGCAAGTTTACGTAGGCCTCGACAGCCGGATCGGCAGAAGAGAAGTGCTGTATGTGGAGCTGGGCTACGGCTATATCCGCACCGGCTTCAGCCCGACCTATCGCGGCCTGAACGCTGCGCTCGGCTATCGTTGGAGTTTATAAGATGAGCAAAAAATATAATGTTTGCGTCCTGGGCGCCACCGGCATGGTGGGCCGGGAGATGATCAAAGTACTGGAGCAGAGGGATTTCCCGGTCAACCAATTCCTGCCGCTGGCTTCCGAGCGCACCGCCGGCACCAAAGTCACCTTTAAGGGGAAAGAATACACCGTGGAATTGGCGGAGCCGGGATCCTTTGAGGGGATGGAGATCGGATTATTTTCCGCGGGAGCTAAAATTTCGGAAAAACTGGCCCCCGAAGCGGTAAAAAGGAAATGTATCGTCATCGACAACACCAGCCATTTCCGCATGGATCCCAATGTGCCCTTGATCGTGCCCGAAGTGAACGGCCACGCCATCAAAGGTCACAAAGGGATCATCGCTAATCCCAATTGCTCGACCGCGCAGATGGTTTTGGCGCTTAAACCCATTTATGACGCGGCGGGGATCGAAAGATTGGTCATTTCCACCTATCAATCCACCTCGGGGTGGGGGAAAGAGGCGGTGGCGGAGATGTATGAGCAGACCAAAGCGGTCCTGGCCGATCCGAGCGCCAAAGTGGAAGTCAAATACTTGCCCAAAAGGATCGCCTTCAACGTGATCCCGCAGATCGATTCTTTCCTCGACAACGGCTATACCAAAGAAGAACTTAAAATGGTCAATGAGACCCGGAAAATACTGGAAGATGATTCGATCAAGATCACCGCGACCACGGTGCGGGTGCCGGTCGCGATCGGCCATTCGGAATCGGTCAATATCCAAACCAAAAAGAAAATATCCGCGGCCAAAGTCCGGGAACTTTTATCCAAATTCCCGACCGTTAAAGTGATGGACGATCCAGCCAAAGGCGTCTATCCGACCCCGATCGACTGCGTGGGATCGGACGATACCCTGGTCGGAAGGATAAGGGAAGATATCTCTATCCCCAACGGCATCGAGATGTGGATCGTATCCGATAACTTGAGGCGGGGAGCGGCGCTCAACGCCGTGCTCATAGCCGAACGCCTTTCTAATGCCTAACCAGGAATTTTCTATCTTGATCGGGGGAAGGGCGGGCTACGGGATCGACCGGGCCGGCCTGGTACTCTCCCGCATCCTCAACCAGCTGGGTTACCGCCAGTATATTTACCGCGATTATCCCTCGCTTGTCCGCGGCGGGCACACTTTTTCCATCATCCGCGCCTCTTCCGGAGATAAGATCTATTCTCACGAAAATAAGGTCGATCATATTTTGGCCTTAAATCAGGAGACCATCGATCTCCATCGGGATAAACTAAGAAAAGGCGGGACTATTCTCTCCGATCCAAATCTCGCTAAAGAAGAAGGCCGGGAGATAACCGGCAATTCTTTTCTTATTGGAGCCTTTTGCCGGACAATGGGGATCGACTGGGCGATCCTGGAAAAGGTTTTTCGTAGGAGCTTTCCAAGGGAAGTTGAAAAAAACCTAGAAGTCGCTCGCCGGGGATTTGATTCCGCTCAAGAAACTACCAAGATCGCTCCACTCAAAAGAGATAACCTTCCGCTATTGACCGGAAACGAAGCGCTGGGATTGGGGCTTATCCGCGGAGGGCTCAATTCTTATGTTGCCTATCCCATGACGCCTTCCTCGGCCATTCTGCATTTTATGGCCGCGCACGCCCAGGAATTTTCTCTTAAGGTCATCCAGCCGGAAAGCGAGATCGCGGTGGTGCTGATAGCTTTGGGGATGTCTTATGCCGGGGAAAAGGCGGCGGTGGGGACTTCGGGCGGGGGATTCTGCCTGATGACCGAGGGTTTGAGCTTTTCCGGGCAGGCGGAATTGCCGATCGTGATCGTCTTGGGCCAACGCACCGGGCCCAGCACCGGGCTTCCCACCTACACCGGCCAGACCGAACTGCATTTTGCCCTCAATGCCGGCCAGGGGGAATTCCCCCGGCTGATCCTGGCTCCGGGAGATGCGGAAGAATGTTATTTTTGCGCGGCGCTGGCTCTCAATCTCGCTTATAAACACAAAGTTCCCGCTATTCTTTTGACCGACAAAACGGTGGCGGAGGGAACTTATAATTTTGATATTCGATCCGTTCCCCAAATCAAGGAAGAAGCTCCGGCAAGCATCCCTCCCAAAGTCAACAGCTACGAACACGATGAGAAAGGGATAACCACCGAGGACGCGAACCTTACCCGGCAAAACGCGGAAAACAGATTACAAAAAGAAAAAAATCTTCAAAAGGATATCGAGCAAATTGAAGCGATAAAAGTTTACGGGCGCAAGGATGCCTCGACCGCACTTCTATGCTGGGGATCTAATAAGGGAGTAGGCCTCGAAGTCGGAGAGAGATTGGGATTGAAAGTCATCCAGCCGCTGGTGCTTTCGCCTTTTCCTATTGAGCAATTTAAAGCCGCGCTCTCCGGGGTTAAAAAACTGATCTCGGTCGAGAACAATTCCACCGGGCAATTGGAAAGATTGCTTAATCAATATGGATTCAAGGTAGATGAGCGGCTACTCAAATACGACGGGCGGCCGTTCTCGCTTGATGAATTGGAGGCTGGACTTCGATGATCCGCAACGACTGGTGTCCGGGCTGCGGCAACTTCGGAATATTGAACTCGGTGAAGGCCGTCCTTTCCGAGACCAAGGATGAGGTGATCTTGGTCGCGGGCATCGGCCAGCATGCCAAGATCGTCGATTACCTGAACGTCCCTAGTTTTTATTCTCTCCACGGCCGGGCCATTCCCGCGGCGGAAGGCATCAAATTGGCCAAACCGGGAACTAAAGTTATTGTTTTTTCGGGGGATGGGGACGCTTACGGGGAGGGGATCGAACATTTGATCTTTGCCGCCAAGAGAAACATCGATATTACGGTGGTCGTCCACAACAACCGGGTCTATGCGCTAACCACCGGACAATTCACTCCGACTTCCCCCTATGGATTTAAGGGCCGCTCGACTCCCGCCGGCTCTCCCGAAATTCCTTTAAATCCTTTGGAGCTTATACTCTCAAGTGGCGCCACCTTCATCGCCCGCGGCTACCCCGTCAAGGCCGACCATTTCAAATCATTGCTTTTAGAGGCCATTCAGCATAAAGGGTTTTCCCTGGTGGATAGCCTGCAGGTCTGTTTTACTTTCTTTAACCAATACGACCTTTATAATCAGAAGGTTTACGAACTGCAGGGGCATGATCCGGCAGATCGCGAAGCGGCTTTGAAAAAGATGAGGGAATGGGATTATAATTCAGATGCGCCTATCGCGATCGGCAAGTTCTACCAAGCGGATAAGCCGACCTTTGAAGACCGGTTCCGCCCGGACAAGCCGAAGGTCTCCCGCGAAGAGGGGATCGCGCAGGTATTAAGGAGTTATATATAATGAAAAAGTATGTTTGTAAGGTTTGCGGATACGTTTACGACCCGGCCAAGGGAGACCCGGACGGCAACATCGCCCCCGGCACCGCTTTTGAAAGCATCCCCGACACCTGGGTGTGCCCTTCCTGCGGGGCGCCTAAAGATCAATTCGAGGAGGTAAAGTAATGACAGCCAGAAAGATCGTTAAAAATGTTCTCTCTGTGGGGGCTATCGATTGGGACCGGCGGCTGTTCGATGAACTGATACCGCTTCCTGACGGGACCACCTACAATTCTTATTTGATAAAAGGGAAAGATAAGGTCGCCCTGCTGGATACGGTCGATCCCACCAAGGCGCGGGACTTGATCGAGAACCTGGCCGAGCTTGGGGTGGACCGGATCGATTATGTGATCGCCCACCATGCCGAGCAAGACCATTCCGGCTCCATCCCCAAGATCCTCGATGTTTACAAAATGGCCAAGGTGGTTACCAATCCCAAATGCAAGGAGATGCTCAAAGACCACCTTTTGGTCCCGGAAGACAGGTTCATCACCATCGCGGACCGCGAGACCTTGTCTTTGGGAGATAAAACGCTGGAATTCATCTACGCCCCCTGGGTGCATTGGCCGGAAACCATGTTCACCTATCTGCGGGAAGATAAAATTCTTTTCACCTGCGATTTTTTGGGTTCGCATTTGGCCCAAAGCGAGCTTTATGCCCGCGACCTGGGCAAGGTGTATGGGTCCAACAAGCGCTATTACGCGGAGATCATGATGCCCTTCCGCACCAGCATCCGCCAGAACCTGGATAAGATCAAACCGCTCGAGATCAAGATCGTGGCCACCAGCCACGGGCCCATCTTCGACGATCCCGAATTCATCTTGAACGCCTATCGTGATTGGTCGTCGGATAATGTGAAAAATGAGGTGGTACTGCCTTACGTGTCCATGCACGGCTCAACTGCGGAGATGGTAAGGCACTTTATCGACGCTTTAATGAAGAGGGGAATTACCGTTAAGCCCTTCGATCTGCCCCGCACCGACGTCGGGGAGCTGGCTATGGCGCTGGTAGATGCGGCCACGATAGTGATCGGCACCCCCACGGTCCTGGTGGGGCCGCATCCGGCCGCGGTCTATGCCGCTTACCTGGCCAACGCCCTGCGTCCCAAGACCAGGTTCGTCTCGATCATCGGTTCATTTGGATGGGCCGGGAAAACGGTAGAGCAATTAGCCGCGCTCATCCCCAATTTAAAGGTTGAAGTGATCCCCCCGGTGATGGCGAAGGGTTTCCCTAAAAAAGAAGATTTTGCAGCGTTGGATAATCTCGCCGAGCAGATCTTTTTAAAACATCAGACGCTGGGTCACTCGTAAGATAAAGGCAGGTTCAGTTTCTGCTTTAAGGCCAGGTTATATTCGTCGATCTTGTTTGAAGCGTAAACCGAGCTTATATAATGTTGGGGCGAAGCGTTGAAGGAATTGATGACGAAGCCCAGGGTCAAGGCCACCGCGCCTCCGGTAATCACGCCTTGCGACGCCGAAACCGCCGCCCCGCCCACCATGGCTATAAGCCCCAACCCGATGCCGAGATTACCGAAGGCCCTCATCCCGGCTTTTTGATTTTCAAGTTCGGTTATGCGTTTAAGCTCCCGATCGTCCCCGACCAGTTTTAAGAATTCGGAATCAGAAAGCTCGCTGATCCCGCCCATATAAATATACCATTCGTTGATCTCTTTGGTCTCAAAACGGGAGGAGGACTGGGAGGTGACGGTGGTCGAAGAGCTCGGCCAATACGTGTTGACGCCGGGATAGACAAAGGTATCGATATCGGTATAGTTGTATCTCTGCTTTTCGTCTATCAAACGCTTTTTGGTGACGATCTCCAGCTTGTTGTGGCGGTAAAAAAGCTTGTTCACATATTCCTGCTCGGATTGCGGAGTGGGAACTTCCTGGGCGAAGGAGAGGGGGGCTAAGAAGGATAACAGCAAAAGGGTAACTATTAGCTTTTTCATATGCATTAATTATAGCATATATTTCGTTTATAGGTTTCGATGCTCGTATCGATGCTCGGCATTCGAAATCGAAGTTCGATCGAGCCTCGATCTCCAGCTTCTAGTTTCGATACGAGTTTCCACGCCGATAAACGAACACTCAAGAATTGATTGACCGCCCACTAGCAAAGCCCTAGAATTAGTCCACCGGAGGGCAAAAATGAACCAACAAGAATTGATCCAAAAAATCTCCGAAGAAATGGACGAATTAGGCATCAAACAGATAAAATCCCCGGCCAAAGTGAAAATTGAAAGACCCGGACCGATCAACAAGCCCTCCGATCTGGCTCCCTACATAGAGCACACGATATTGAAGCCCGAGGCCACTCGCGATCAAATAGTTAAATTATGCAAAGAGGCCAAAGAATTCGGGTTTAAGGGTGTTTGCGTCAATCCTATATATATTGAAGAAGCCAAAAAGCAATTGAAAGGAACCGATCTGATAGTTAATACGGTGATCGGTTTCCCGCTCGGGGCGGGAATATCTAGGGTCAAAGCCGAAGAAGTCCGGGAGGCCGTTAAGGCCGGAGCGAATGAGCTTGATATGGTGATACAAGTAGGCCTATTAAAGGGCAAAGAATACAAATTGGTTTATGAAGACATAAAAGCTGTTGTCGAAGCCGCCGGCCCAATACCTGTAAAGGTGATTCTGGAAACTTGTCTTTTAGATGAATCCGAAAAAATTGCCGGTTGTATTTTGGCCATGCGCGCCGGGGCGTCTTTTGTTAAGACCGCCACCGGTTTTTCCAAAGGAGGCGCTACGATAGAAGATATTAGATTAATGAGGGCGGTAGTTGGAGGATCGCTGGGGGTGAAGGCATCGGGGGGAATTCGCGATTATCAGACCGCCAAAGCGATGGTCGAAGCTGCGGCGAATAGGATAGGATGCTCGGCTTCGGTCGAAATCGTAAAGGGATGAATTGTTTAAAATAGGAGGGAGGGATATGGATAAGGATGAAAGGGAATTAGCTTTCCAATATTCTTGGGGTTGGTTTAAATATCATGCGCAGCAAAGATATTCTGCCTTCAATTACTTTTTGCTTACCATTGGAGCATTAAGTTGGGCATATATGCAAAAACCGGAAATAATTAACAATGATTTGAATTTAATGAGAACAGCCATCGGCTTATTGGGTTTTTTTATTTCTTTAGCTTTTTTATTTATTGAAAAAAGAAACACTGAATTGGTTAATGACGGCAGAGCAGGCCTTGATAAATTAGAAGATATCAATAACGGGGCCAACCCATTCAAAGAGTATCATATAAGAAGATTAGATAAGGAAAATAGAAAAAATAAATTATTATGCCATCATTTTTGGTTTAGGTTCGTGATTTTAGTTGCCCTAATAACAGCGTGCGCATCGGTTCTTTACCCTCTATGACCTTCCCCCCAAAAACTGTGCCAACTGCAATTAGAATATGATAGGCTAAAAGAGCCAAAAAGGGGGCACAAAATGAGGGGGAAAAGGTATACGGAAGAGCAGATCATAGGGGTGTTAAAGGAGGCCGAGGCCGGGGTC
>JACRPM010000007.1 GCA_016223205.1 Candidatus Saganbacteria bacterium | reverse complement strand
TTCCCTAAGTGCCTCAAGCGCCACCCGGGACTTAAAATCCGCGTCAAATTTCTTGCGCATCATAACTGTTCCCTCCTGATTAAAATTGTAGCAGTTTTTACATCTTAACCAGTGGTCCAGTTTTTGGGGTCAATTATACCTAATAATTATAGAGGTTTCGGGTTCAAAGTGATCAATCCGGGTGGGCGGATAAAAGCAACTGCACCTTCCGGCCAACCAGCGGCGGTATTGATTGGCGATAGAATTTGGACAGGAGTACCTAAAAGAATACTGGATAACTTGTCAACCATTGAGGTTTCCGTTTTGAGAACTCTTCAGAAACACCTGCCAACCTATAGGGATGCCGAGGAAGAAACATCTTCAATTTTTGAGAGATTAAGATACGGCAATATTAATGCAATCAGGCTAAAAGTTGAGGTGACTGCCAAGGATCTGGGTTTATTCGGCATAGAAAACGGCGCCGAAGTTTTCAACAAGGTTTTCGGCCCTTTAAAACATGATTTTGAAAGTGTGAAAATAACAACGCGACGACCCGATCAGCGCGATTACGTAAAGGAACGGATTTTAGACGATCTAAGTACGGTCTTTTGCGGGATACTTGACCGGGCTTTTCCAAAGAAACCAAGACTCGTATTAGATCAATCTAGATAATAAACAATAGATCAAGGAGGTAAATTTATGCCAAATAGAGTAGCCAGATCCGTTGCCCGAAATGCCGATAGTGTTATGTTCAGTGTCCAGAGGAGAGCCGGATCTCCTCGCAGGCAGGAAGTTAGATTATCCTGGTCCCTGAAAGGAATGATCGATCCTAAAAAGGATGTCCCCATCGAATTGCGGCGTTTTCGCCAAATAAGCTTTAACACCTGCCCGATTTTGGCCAGGCCCGAAACCAGACCGTTACTCGCAGAAGCTGTTGAAGCTTTCAAATCGGGCGGTATAGTTATGGAGACGGATCGATTCGGGCTAATCAAAGATACCTGGGCAAATATATCTGAATTAATCTCGGGACAGGAAGCAACTTTTACTTTTCATCAAAACGGTTTCAACCATAAAGTGTATCTGCGTGTTTCTTCAGGGAACGGTCCGATTGTTGTTCGGCGTTTATTCCTGGGGAGATTATGAGAGCAGCGGCAACCCAGTCAGTTAGAGCCAACGGCTGTGAGATAAGATTTTCCAGGACCAGAAGGGGCAATGGCAGCAGGCCGCCAATTCCGGAAAACCTGGCCGATCGATTGGAGCTTATCAGGTTATTCGTTTCAATTGCGGCGAAAAATGCCGATTTCGACCTGAAACACGGAACCCGCTTCGTGATAAATCCTACCCTGCTGACCAGACCTTATCGCTTGATGTTCCATGAGGCGCTGACCTCATTCTGCGGTCGCGTGGAGGAGAGCATAATTAACGCCGCCCAGATCTTCGCCGATAATGAAAATGTGACCCGCCTGGCCCGCGAAAAAAAAGGAAAACAGCATGATGGTTTTCAGGGTATTGAAATCCAATTTGGCTTGAAGCGGGGCCAAGTGACCTTTAAGTATGAACAGGTGGACGGCGACACTAGAACCATCGGCTTTCCGGAAACGATCCTAATCTAGCAGTTTTTTAAGCAGGTCTTCAAATCCCGGGAAAGAGGTCTCGATGCAATCCGTATCTTCGATAATAGTTTCACCCTCCGCGATCAATCCCGCCACCGCCAGAGACATCGCCACCCGGTGATCGCCGTAGCTTTGCACTTTGGTGCCTTTTAACTTGGTTGGGCCGGAGATGACCATGCCGTCCTCTTTTTCCTTGATCTTGGCGCCCATCTTCTTCAATTCGGTCGAGATGGTCTTGATGCGGTCCGATTCTTTGACCCGCAATTCTTTGGCATCCTTGATAATGGTTTGTCCTGTTGCTTGAGTGGCCAGAACTGCAATGATAGGAATTTCATCGATAACTTTGGGTATCAACTCACCGCCAATCTCCATTCCCTCCAATTTTCTATTTTCTATTTTCAACTTTCTAATTTCTATGCTCGCCCTCGGCTCCCCCGAAATTATCTCCTCATCCAAAACTTCCACCTGCGCTCCCATCCTATGCAAAACCTCAAGAATACCGGTCCTAGTTGGATTAGTTCCGACATTTCTTAAAAGCAGGTCTGAATTCGGGACCAAAAGACCGGCCACCATCAAGAAGGCGGCAGAAGAAATGTCGCCGGGAACGTCGATCGTTCGGCCTTCAAACGATGCCGGCCCGCAGACCGAGACCGTGTTCCCTAATTTAGCGAACTTTACTCCCAAATAAGAAAGCATCCGCTCGGTGTGATCGCGGGAGGGAGCGGGCTCAATGACGCAGGTTTCGCCCTCGGCGTAGAGCCCGGCTAAAAGAACGCACGATTTAACCTGCGCCGATGCCATCGGCAACTTATACTCTATCGGCCGCAGCTTCCCGCCACTTATCGTCAACGGCGGATAAATCTCACTCCCTCCTCCTCCCTCCTTCTCCCTCACATCCCTCCCTTCCCTACCACTAATCCCTGCCCCCATTCGAGAAAGGGGCTCCGCGATCCTCTTCATCGGCCTTTTTTGGATAGAAGCGTCCCCAGTGATAGTAGTTTCAAACGATTGCCCCGCCAGAATGCCGGAGATCAGGCGAATGGTAGTACCGGAATTGCCAACGTTGAGCGCTCCGTCCGGCTTTGATAATCCGTGTAGTCCCTTCCCCTGAATCTTAACCAACTTTCTATTTTCTACTTTCGATTTTCTACTTTCTATCCCCAACTTCCTAAAGCAATCCAATGTCGCCAAACAGTCCTCACTGTCCAGGAAATTATCAATAACCGTTTCCCCGTCGGCAATAGCCCCCAGCATCACGGCGCGGTGGGAGATGGACTTATCGCCGGGGATGTAGACCTCGCCGTGGAGCTTATTGGTGCGGCTGATTTTCAGGGTTTTCATCGGCTTTATTCTAACATAATTGCTTGGATTTTCTGTGTTATAATTTATACATCATGGCTTGGAAATGGAAAAAAGGTGAACATCTTTATTATGAAGATGTTTTTCGAAAACTCCAAGAGAAGAAAGTAAGTTACCTCCTTATCGGCGGGGTGGCGGTTAATCTTTGGGGCATTGAAAGAGCTACGGGCGACATCGATGTCGCCATCGCCATGGATAAGAACAATATTTTAAGATTTATTGAGGCAGTAAAAGAGCTTGGTTTTACTCCAAAAGTGCCGGTTAAACCCGAAGAATTGGCCGATCCCCAAAAAAGAAAAGAGTGGCAGGAAGAGAAGAATATGAAGGTATTCTCTTTTCAGCATCCGGACAATCCTTTCGTGTTGATAGATGTTATGATTAACAATCCCTTTAACTTCGATGAAATGTTTGCTCGCCGCGCCACCATGGACTCCAAGGGTATCAAGTTGTCGGTAGTGGCGGTTGATGACCTGATCCGTTTGAAAGAAATAGCTGGGAGGGAACAGGATCTTTCCGACATCCAAGCGCTTAATAAGTTCGTAAAAGGAAAATAATATGAGCGCCAAAAAGGGTTTCAGCTACGTTTATACAAAAGAGAAATATGAGGCCTATAAAAAACTCACGCCTTGGCAAAAGCTTGAATGGCTGGAAAAAATGAACCGCTTCTTGGTCAGTTTTATGCCGCCTAAAAGCAAGGAAATTTGCGAGAAACTGCGCCGGGGCGAAATCTAACCGAAAAGCTTATCCCGGAACTCCTTCGCGGACTTAAGCTCTTTTTCTATCGCGGCAGCGTCGCCCGCCTTGATCAACTTCTCAAGCTCTAAAAGCTTGGCGCGGAAATTCTTTAAGGTTTTTAGGACCGCTACCCTATTGGTGACGAACATATCTCTGCCCAGGACCGGGTCCCCGGAAGCCACCCGGGTGGTGTCGCGAAAACCGGATGATGCGCACTGGGACATCTGTTCTTTCTGCTCCGAATCGGCAACCAAATTTACCAGCATGGCAGCCACGGCCAAAGGAACATGACTAATACCCGCCACTACCAGATCGTGCGTCTTGGGATCCATCCTAACCACCTTTGGGCCTAACAACCTAACCACCTCTTCAACTTCCTCTAACGCCTTCTGCCGGGTGCGCGATGTTTCGGTCAATATCCACACCTTATCTTTAAAAAAATCGGCCTCCGCGACTTCAATGCCGGTTTGTTCTTTGCCCGCCATGGGGTGCCCGCCCACAAAATAGGTCCCCTTAGGCATAAGCTTCTCTGCTTGAGAAACGATCTCGGTTTTAGTGGAGCCCACATCAGAAACTACGGCGCCTTTCTTTAAGTGCGGAGCCAGCTCTTTTAATCTGGGGATGATCAAATTGATGGGAGTGCAGAGAAAAACGATATCCGCTTCGGCAACCCTGGAAATATCGAGCGACCCTTCATCGATGGCCCCCATCTCCAGCGCCTTCTTCAGCGTCTCTTCTCTTCTGGGTATCCCTAGTACCCGATCCCCGGTCCCTAGTCCTTTTAACTTTAACCCGATCGATCCGCCGATAAGACCGAGCCCGATTATGGCGATATTTTTCATGCCGCTATTTTACCATATTAGCTGAAATTATTTCTCGTATATTGCGACAAGATAAAAGATACCGTCATGTCAAACAAAATAAGCGAGAACCTTGCTCCACGTTTGAATTTATTGCGGCTCTTCCATCTCCGGCAAGCCCAGCAGACGAGGGAGCCGGGCCGGATCGATGTGCATCCTCCGATCATAGACCGGGCGGCAATTTTTACGGGCCTCCCCCTATCGGTCCTGGCCGAAAATAAAAGGCCGGCAAAGTTCATCCTCAACACGACCGACACGGACTTGATCGGGGACGAAAGGCGCACCTGGATGAATGAAGGGCCTTACGTTCCCGAATCACTGAAGGCCTTCCCGGAGAGGGATAAAATGTGGGAGTTGATAAAGAGCCCGACCGTTGACCTCGCCCTGATCGCGCAAAGGCAAATGGTCCTGGAGGTCCTCTCCACAAGCGAACATTTGCGGGAAACAACCGAAGCAAAGAACGGCGCCTATCTGATCCACTCCGGGATAAGCGCGCTTTTCCAGCCGGTCGACTCGGGCGGTTACGGCCATCAGGAGCCCGCCCTTACTGCCTATCTTCGAGGGGAAAAAGGTCTCGAGGAGCAGATATACGAAGCCCTGGCCCAGATCGAAGAAGGGAAAAAGGCCCTGGCCGGGTTCATCGACTGCTTAAAGAAGGTCAACCCACAACTTTTTAGTAGTATTTCCGCCGACCTCAAACAACACCTGCGGGACATCGAACATTTCAATGAGGATTATTTCCTCCGGCAGAGATATGAACAATCCAGGTCGGAAACTTTGAGCGGTACTCTCTTCCGCGATCTCATCAAGATCGGGGCGTTCGTAAGCTTCGCCAACTTGATTGTGGAAGGCGCTTACGCGCGCGCGAATTTCGATCCGGATAGACCGAAAGAATACCGGGCGGGATGGTTATTTGTCCGGCCCAAGCAGGGCCAGGTTTTAAATGACTCGCCGGCAGATAAGACCCTGACCATCCTTTCGGGCAGCAACATGAGCGGAAAATCGTTCAACCTAAAGCAAAACTTGCTGATGCAGCTGCTGGCGCAATCGTTCGGTTATGTCCCCTGCCGGGAGGGCAATTTCGAGATCCACGATTCGATCGCTTATCTCGACCGCGCCTCCACCTCTCCCCATAACGACTTGAGCGCTTTCGGCCAGGAGATCAAGGAATGGAACTCCGCCCTCGCCGATTTTGGGGCCAGGCCTCTGCTTTTTATAGACGAAGGATTTTCGACCACTTCTCCGGAAGACCAGTTCCGGCTTCTCACCGCGGTCAACCGCTATATCGAAAAACGAGGAGCCAGGATGTTCCTCGCCAGCCATAATGAACGCTTTATCGAACGGCTGGGGGACGATCCCGCGGTCGGCATCCATCATTTTAAGACCGAGATCGGCCCCCAGGGCGATATTTCCTATCAATACTCGTTGACCGCAGGGCCCGACGATTCAAAAGCTTTGGCGGTGGCGGAGAATCTGGGGTTCCTTGCCTCAACTGTCGCGCTGGCAAAAAACTTTCTGGCCGGAATTCTGGGAAAGATCGAACGCGTGGTCTATCCGGAAAAGAAAACCATTAAACCCTATTCCGAGGCGGAGCGGGCTCGCCTTAAAACCAAAGATCTGACGGCCGCCTCCCTGGCGTCGAAAAAGAACGGCATCTTCCACCTTTACAGCCAAGATCCGAATTTTAAGGCCGGCATGTTCAGGGGAAGCGATATCCATACCGGCGAAGAGCCGCACGATTTCGACCAACGGATCTCCCTGGGGGGCTGGAGTATCGATTGCCTGGCGGAGTTAAAATCGAATCTTCTCCGGCTGATCACGGGGGTCGGCAAGCTATCGCCGCAAGAGACCTTGGAGAGGCAAAAGATGTTCGCCGAGCTGGCCGGCATCGACCGCTACGATGAGGCCAAAGCGCTTTTTGAGAGGATAATCTACCAGGCCAAGTTCCTGCCGGTGCTCCCCGGGCTGGTCAGGGACGGCTTGCTTAACTTCAACGTCCGCCTGCATCCTTTTGAGAATATGAATGAAACCGAAATGCTTTTACGGCTCGACCTGGTCATCGCCTATCTCGAAATGAATAAGATTCTGCTCGAAAAAGATTTTACGCTGGATCCCATGCTCGAGCAGGTCAAAGTTTTCCAGCGCCTGCTCGACGACGTGGAAAAGATCCAAGCAGAACAGGAGATCGGTGAAATTGAAGAAATAATTGATCGGGAAGAGGATGAGGAAGCTCCGCCGGAGGTGGCCGGATACTTTAGGGAAATAACCGGCGAAACCGGACCCGTCACTCGCCGCCGGGTCCGCAGTTACCTGGCGTGGTTAGAAAGGAACGGCCATAAGCGCTGGAATGAATTGTATGAAATATTTTTTGTGAGATGCGAGCAGGAAGACAGTTATCGGCGACGGGTGATAGATATTACGCCGGAAATAGCGGATAGGTTCCGGGCGATGGCGACGGACGAACCGAACCGCGAGGACTGGGGGAATGAGGTTACTAAAGAGAGGATCGAGGCCTACGAACACTGGGTCTTTAAGGAATGCGACCGCAATGAAAAAGCAGCTAAAAAAATGCTCAATCCTTTCTTGGCCGGGTATTCTTTCCGTGAATTTTCCGCGGCCGCGATCAGGGAAAAGTTCATTTCGCCGGCAGTTGACGAACCGGACCGGGAAAAATGGGGCCCCAAGGTCAATCGCGCGCGGATCATCGCTTACCTAAACTATCTGGAAGCCCAGCCGGAAGGAACTGTAGCTTATAGTCGGATTCAGGAGTTAACGGGACTTGTGGATAGCGTCAAATGGCATCAAAGATGCATCGGCCTCAAAGATGCCGGGATCAGGGGCCAATTTGCGGCCGTGCGTCCCGAAAATGGGAACGCCCGGATTACTGCCGATATCATCAATGAGGCGGCCTCCGAATTAATGCGGCGGCTCAAGGATCCCGAACGCCTTTTAGTGGGCAAGCCGATCTTCCTTTGCGATCTAAGCCGGGCCAAAGCCCAGCTCGATAAATTGATCGCCGCTATCAAACAAAGACATAAGGGTGGAGATTATGAATATTATCATCAATGGCCCAAAGATCTTTCTCTGGCCCTGGTGATCGAAATGCTGCTCGATGACCACAATATATTCGGACGGCTGATAGAAATTATGAGGAATTACGATAGTGTTCATCTAAGCCGGCTGGCGAATAACTTCGACCTTTTGCGAAAAAGGATTCTCGATTCAGGAAGCTTCCAGGAAGTCGAACATCTCTTCAAAATGCTTAAAAAACCGTTCAATGTCCATCTAAAAGAATATTATCTTGAATATCTTGAGGTAGAAAAAGAATATCGGGATTTATGGGTTAAATATCCCCGACTGGACAGCCACAGCCATCCTAATTATGCGGAACATCTGTATAATTGTTGTCTGCTGGGACGCTGTCCGTCCTCCCCTGAAGATTTTTTCCGATATTTCAGCTGGTACACCGGTACCGGTTGGGAAGAAACCGCTCCTATTGCATACGCGGTCGAAGAAGCCGGCCCCGGGGAAAAAAGGGAAAGGATCTTCCAGGAATTCCTTAGAAAACATTTGATTGAATCAGGGTTGTTGGACGAACTTCGGGATATTGTGAATACCAATGACCGTTTGCAGGCGAGAATGGGGGTACTATCCCGAAAATATGGTATCCCACACGAAAAAGTTGGCGAATTTTTCGCTTCTAAGATCGGCAACACCCTGAACATGTACGACCGCGGCGGGGATCGCGTCATTGATGAAGCGCTGGGGGTCCAGTCGCTTTTTCTCTATGGGCACATGGTCCGGACCATGGGGTTCAGCCCGGTCAATTTTAACGAGACCGGAGAGGTCAGGTTCGACGGTTTATGGAACCTGGTCAAGCCCAAAGATGCTCAAGTGAGCAATCCCGCGGCTTTCAGCCCCGATGAACAGGTCAAGCTGGTTACCGGGGCAAACATGTCGGGAAAGACCTTTTATCTTAAGTCACTGACCTTCGGGGTATTATCCGGGCTGGCAACCGGCTTTGCCCCCGCCCGCGCCGCGACCATGCCGCTTTTTGATTCGGTGGCCTTTTTGGACCGGGTAACCGCCAAAAGCGACCGAAACCTCTCGGCTTTCGGCAACGAACTGACTTTTTGGAGAGACCTGCTCAAACTGCTGGACAGGAATGAACGCGTTTTCAGCTGCGTGGACGAGGCCTTCTCCACCACCTCGCCCCGTTACCAATCGGCCTTAACCTTCGCGGTCGCGACCGAAATGCTGAAGCGAGGCCAATACCTCGCGCTGGCTTCGCACAACCACGATGCCTTAACTGCTCTGGAAGCAACCTACCCGCACCTGGTCCGTGCTTACCATTTCCGTACCCATTTTGACACTGCCGACGAGATCCAATTTGATTATCAGGCCGTTCCGGGCCACGACCTTTCCCAGGCGATAGCCGTGGCCAAAAAGCTCGGCCTGCCCCCGGAGATCATTGACTTAGTAGAAGAAAAATAGTAAATTTATATCTTATATGGCCATTCCAGTCACCGAAATACGCTCCGGCAACGCCTTTATCTATAACGGCAAGCTTTATAAGTGCGTTGAATACAGCCACATCAAGTGGGCCCAGCAGGCGCGGGTCAGGATCAAGATGAAAGACCTGCGCGGCGGCTCCACCACCGAGAACACCTTCAACGTGGACGAAAAGGTGGAAAGGGTGCATATCGAATTCCGCCCCATGCAATTCCTCTACAGCGACGGCGACGCCTTCAACTTTATGGACCAGGAGAACTTTAACCAAATAGCCCTGCCCAAAAAACTGCTGGGCGACACTGCCAGCTATCTCAAAGAAGGATTCGTGGCGAACATCGCTTTTCTCGACGAAGAACCGCTGGAGGTCACCTTGCCGGCGGCGGTGGAGCTTAAGGTCACCGAGACCACACCCGGGTTCAAGGGAGATACGGTTTCGGGCGGCAAGCCAGCGACTTTGGAGACCGGCCTCACCATTTCGGTTCCTTTTTTCATCAACCCGGGAGACGTCGTTAAAGTGGACACGCGCGAAGGCAAATATTTAGGGAGGGTATAAAATGGTGGATTTTAATCTGATTAAAAAGCTGATCAATATGGTTAAGGATGAAGGCATCTCGGGGCTGACAGTGGAGGAAGGCGGGGTCAAGATCGAGGTCAAGCGCGAGCACGGCGGCGTGGCGCCGGTTCAAATGCCTTCTGCTGCACCGGCCTCTGCCTCGACGATGCCGAAACCGGCCGGCGAGGAGGAAGGCGTGGTTGCCATCACCTCTCCCATGGTCGGCACCTTTTACCGTTCCCCTTCCCCCGATTCCCCTCCCTTTGTCCAGGAGGGCGACACCATCAAGACCGGCCAGGTAGTGTGCATCGTCGAAGCCATGAAGCTTTTTAACGAGATCGAGTCCGAGATCGGCGGCAAGATCGTGAAGATCCTGGCGGAGAACGGCAAGCCGGTGGAATACGGCCAAAAGCTGATGCTGGTCAAAAAGAGCTGATCCGGCCCCTTCATGCAAAAACTCTGGCGCCTTTTCCCGCAGGATGCGGAACGAGCATTCAAACTTTCCCAGGAATTAAAGCTCACCCCTCTTACCGCGCAGGTCTTGATAAACCGCGGGCTGAATGAAGCCGGCCGGGCCCGCCAATTTTTAAAGCCGAGCTTATCGTATCTTAGGGATCCTTTTGAGATACCTCATATTAAATCCGCCGCCGAGCGGGTGCTCAAAGCCGCCCAAAGCGGCGAGAAGGTCCTGGTCTATGGCGATTACGACGTGGACGGGGTTACCGGCACGGTGATAATGCTGGAGACCCTGCGACATCTGGGAATGAAGCCGGAATTTTATATCCCGCACCGTTATGGCGAGGGCTATTCATTAAATTCCGAAGCCGTTAAAAAATTCAAGGATGAGGGGGTCAAGCTCATCATCACTGTGGATTGCGGCATCGCCAGCTTGATCGAGATCGAACTGGCAAATTCTTTCGGTATGGAAGTGATCGTGACCGACCACCACAATCTACCGGCCAAACTCCCCAACGCTTTTTCCCTGGTCAATCCCAAACTGATCAAAGAAGAACATCCCAGCAAATATCTCTCCGGCGCGGGGGTGGCCTTTAAATTCGCCTGGGCGCTTTTACGTTCCGCGGGCGATAAAGAGAACGGATTTCTGACCGACCTTTTGGACCTGGCGGCGCTGGGCACGGTGGCGGACGTGGTGCCCCTGACCGATGAGAACCGTATCCTGGCGGTGGTGGGGATCAACCGGATAAACGAGAAGAAACGCCTGGGCCTAAAACACTTGGCGGAGGCGGCGGGCATCTCCGGAAGGGTCTCGATCGACCGGATAAATTTCGGATTGTCTCCCCGCATCAACGCCTCGGGACGCTTGGAGCATGCTTCTTTATCCGTCAAACTATTAACCTCCACCGACCCGGTGGAAGCGCGCACGCTCGCACAGCAGCTCAATTCCATCAACACTCGCCGCCAGGGCATCGGCGGTGATATTCAGGAAGAGGTTTTCTCCCAGTTAAAAGTGACCGATGACCAAAAGATCATCGTCGCCTCGGGCGAGGGCTGGCATCCGGGAGTGATCGGGATCGTGGCCTCGCGGGTGGTGGACGCCTATTTTCGGCCGACCGTGCTCATCGGCATCAACGAGGGCGTGGGCCGCGGGTCGGCCCGCTCGATAGAAGATTTCAACATCTTCGCCGTTCTCGATACCTGCCGCGATCTTTTTTCCGATTTCGGCGGGCACGAAGGCGCGGCCGGCTTTGAGATCGATCCGGGAAACATTCCGGAGCTAAAAAGAAGATTGGAAGAGAAGCTAAGAGAATTCGCAACTTCCGAAATATTCACTCCCAAACTGGAGATCGACTGCGAACTGGACGCCAAACAGATAACTCTGGGATTGATAAAAGAATTGGAAGCGCTTGCTCCCCACGGCCAGGGCAACCCCGCCCCGGTCTTTATGACCCGCGGTTTAAAGATCAAAGATATAAAAAAAGTAGGCAATAACGGCGGACATTTAAAGCTTAGGTTCAGCAACGGATTGGAATCCATCGGCTTTCGTTTGGGGGAGCTGGCCAATGGTTTGAGCTATGAGAAAACCTATGATATAGCGTATAATTTAGAGTCCAACGAGTGGAACGGCTTTGAGTCGGCCCAGCTTAATCTAATAGATATTAGGGAAAATCAGTAGCTGGAATGCCCAGCTTCGGCTTTCAATCCCGATGTTACATCGGGCCTACTTACCGAAGCTGGGCGGTTTTTAGTTCGCCCCTCGACAGCTCGACAAGCTCGCTGATCGGGGACAGGAATAAGCCCTGGACTTAATTTTGCGCGCTCCGCATCTCCTTGAAGATACGGATTCAGGCAGTTTTAAGTATTCGACAAGACGAACCGCGTTGTTGTTGTGGCGATTCTCTGGGTTGTTGTTGTTGCGGTTGTCGTTGTCCAGGTGGCGGAGAACATTATGGGCTTATCCCCTGCCTGCCGGCAGGCAGGCTTTAAAATTAAACTCCGATAAAATCTTCCTTCTTAAATTAAATGAATCCGCGTGGATCGCGTAGCCCAGCCAGCTTTGAACCGAACAGATTATTTTTTGGGGAGTTATCAGCTTTAATCTCAACAATTCAAAATATCTTTTAATCCTCTTCCTTAATCTCTTAACATTTTGTTTGACAACCAAGCGGTGCGTTGGATAAACCTTATAACCGAGAAAAACAATTCCTTTGGCGGTTAAATAGGTCTGGCTTTTATTAGGATGCAATTCCAGTTTTAAGCTTCTTAAGTACTCCCCCATGGCGCCCTTAATCTCGTTTAACCTGCCCTTATCATTATCAAAAACAATCAAGTCGTCCATATACCGTAGATAATACTTGCATTTGACGGTTTCTTTCAAATAATGGTCAAGACCATCAAGATAGAGATTGGCAAATATCTGGCTGGCTAAATTCCCGATCGGTATCCCGGGCGACAGCGTTGAATCAATAATCAACTTGATCAACCAGAGAGCATTGGGATCTTTGGTCTTCTTCTTAAGCATCTCAAATAAAACATCATGATCAATTGAAGCGAAATAGCTCTTAATGTCGCATTTCAAGGCGTATTTATTCATGCGGCAATACGTTGTAAATCGATTAACGGCACTATGACTGCCTTTGTCTTTCCTGCAGGCATAGGTGTCATGAATAAAAGACTGATCGAATATCGGCTCGATAACATTACACAAAGCATGTTGGGCAACTCTATCCCTGTAAGGTAAAGCGCTGATTAGTCGTTTCTTGGGGTCATAAATGTAGAATTGCTTATAGCGGCCTATTCGATAAGTCCGGTCTTGCAGTTCTTTTTGCAACTTAAGCAGTTCAGTCTCTAATCTTAGGTTAAATTCAGACGTGCTTGTTTTTAGGCGTTTCCCTCGCTGGGCTTTTCTGGCGGCTTTTAAGAGATTATCGAAAGAGCATATCTTTCCAAAGAGCTGACCATATCGCTTCATCTTGCCGATTGCTGCTTAATCCATCCACCGATTTGCGCCCCTATATCCATTAAATATTTTGATGACAATTCATACGTTTTTAAATTGATCAGCCGCAAATCATAACATAAACGGAATAAATGCCGCATCTGTTCAATTTCAAGGTTCGCTTTCTTAAGCGCATTGGCTTTATCTTTGGAATATTGGGCTTCAATAAGAAGCTCCAGAAGGCAGAATAATTTGTTTTCGATCCTCTCTCCAAGCGTATATCTTTGATTTCTTGGAAAC
This sequence comes from Candidatus Saganbacteria bacterium, assembly GCA_016223205.1. Taxonomy (GTDB): domain Bacteria; phylum Margulisbacteria; class WOR-1; order XYC2-FULL-46-14; family WPAF01; genus JACRPM01. The sequence continues at coordinate 169,379 of JACRPM010000007.1, read as the reverse complement.
TTTGCAATGTGGGGAATTGCCCATTTTATGAAATCATAGGCGTAAGTGATTACTTTTGGCCCTTCCATATATCAATTTATTCCGGCCGCCCCACCCCTCAAAGTGTAAAAGTCAAAAAGAATAAAGGATAATTATCTGTCCTCGACAAGACGAACCGCGTAGTCGGCGTGGCGAACCTCCGGGTTGAAGTCGTGGCGGCCGTCGTCGTCCAGGTGGCGGAGAACATTATAACCGCTACCTTTCTGAGTTTCCGTTTCTGTCCATATCCAATAATCCGTGCCTTCTAACCGATCTCCAAGCAATCCGTTTAACTTCAATAATTCCGGCTCGGTTGGAACTCTGAATTTTCTACCAGGGTTTTGCTCGTTTATTGTTACGGCAATCGCCCTACCATTCGACAAAGATTCAACAATCACGCCCCTGGCAACCTTAAAAGTCAATCGGGGGTCATCGATTATTTCTGGAAGTTCTATTTGGGGCTTGCGTACGACGGCAATCTCGCCGACTCCTGCATTAGAATCAGTTGCAATTTCGCTGATTCCTATATTTAAAGGCTGACGTTGGCTTAATATCCTTTGTAAATCTGCCGGACTATCCCCCTCGCGCAATCTTAAAGCGCCGGAATTCGACAGTCTCTGGCCAATTATTCTCATTTGATCAGAGGTCCCTGTTTTCCTATCATTTGCCCGAAACCTTAAGCCCTCGATGCTCACTTTTAATGCCATTGTTATCTTTCCTCCTTATTTACTTTGGGTATCTAACCCGCTTGCCCCGAGCCTGTCGAGGGGCTATAATATTATCGATAAGAGTTTTGTAAAATTTCAGATTATTTATAAAAGAGGGTGATGATATGACCAATAAGCCTAAGATTAGGGCGATTCACGGACAATTGAATTTAACCGCGGAAATTTGGAAGGAAGAGCCGATGTATGTGGCTAAATGCAAAGAATTGAAGGTGGCAAGTCAGGGGGATACTGCAGCCCAGGCGCTCTCCAATTTGGAAGAAGCTATTGAGCTTTATCTTGAAGATGAAGATTTGGACAAAGTGATTCTTCCGCTAAGATTTAATTTCGAATTCGGCAAATTCGGAGCTTCTCGTTGACCAAATATCCCATTCTTCCCGCAAGAGAAATAATTAATGCCCTAAAGAGATTGGGATTTGAGGTTGTCAGGCAAAAGGGCAGCCACATCAAGCTCTGCAAACGAAGCGGCAATCGTAAAATTACGACCATTGTCCCCAACCACAAGAGCGTCATGGCTGGGACCCTAAAAGGTATTTTGGAACTGGCAGAAATAACTCTCGATGATTTTCTATCGAATTTATAGCTAATGGAAATTTCATGAACATTCTGGTGATCGGTTCCGGAGGGCGCGAGCACGCCCTGTGCTGGAAGCTCGCGCAAAGCCCCAAAGTCAGTAAGATCTTTTGCGCGCCCGGCAATGCGGGCACATCACAAGTGGCGGAGAACGTCGATATCAAGGCCGAGGACCTTCCCCATCTTCTTAAGTTCGCCAAAGAGAAAAGCATCGATCTTACCGTAGTAGGCCCGGAAGTCCCTCTGGTTTTAGGGATCGTGGACCTTTTTGAATCGCAAGGTCTGAAGATATTCGGCCCCAGCCAGGCCGCTGCGCAAATTGAAGGCAGTAAGATCTTCGCCAAAGAACTGATGAAAAAATATAAGATCCCCACCGCCGCCTTCGCCTCCTTTACCGATCCCAGCGATGCTAAAAAGTTTGCCAAAAAGCTGGGCGCTCCGGTGGTCATCAAAGCCGACGGCCTGGCCGCCGGCAAGGGCGTTATAATCGCCGAAACTTTATCCGCTGCCGAACAAGCCATAGACAGCATGAAAGATTTTGGTGAGGCGGGGAAAAAGATTGTGGTTGAAGAATATTTGGAGGGTGAAGAGGCCTCGATCCTCTGCTTTACTGATGGTAAAACGATCATCCCCATGGCTTCCGCCCAGGACCATAAGAGAGTGAACGATAACGATGAAGGGCCAAACACGGGGGGCATGGGCGCCTATTCCCCCGCTCCCATCGTCACTCCTGAACTTTTAGAAAAAGTTCAGCACGAAATCTTGGTCCCCACCATCAAAGGCATGGAATCGGAAGGAATGCCGTATAAGGGCGTTCTGTACGTGGGCATAATGGTCACGAAAAACGGTCCAAAGGTTTTGGAGTACAATGCCCGTTTCGGTGATCCTGAAACCCAATGTATACTTCCCCGACTGAAAACCGACTTAGTCGATATCCTACGCTCAACGATCGACGTTCGATTATCTACTATCTCGATCGAATGGGACCCCCGCCCCGCTGTCTGTGTGGTTTTGGCTTCCGGCGGTTACCCCGGAGCGTATACAAAAGGAATAAAAATAAAAGGCCTCAATGATGCGCGCCAGCTGGACGATGTCATCATCTTTCATGCTGGAACGGCCGAAAAAGAAGGGCAGATCGTGACCGCGGGCGGACGGGTGCTGGGGGTGGTCGGATTAGGTGAAACGATTCGACATGCAATTGATCGTTCCTATATGGCTGTAAAGATGATCGATTTCGAAGGCATGCACTACCGCACTGACATCGGCCGGAAGGCCTTAAAACGTTGAAGCTCCTGGTCGCCACTACTAATAAACATAAACTCAAAGAGATCCGCCACATTCTCGGCGTTAAAGTCGAGGGTCGTAAACTCAACGTAAAAGAGAACGGTAAAACCTTTGAGGAAAACGCAATAAAGAAAGCCCGCGCGGGGGCCCGAAAGTTCAAACAGTTGACCATTGCCGACGACTCGGGGCTGATGGTCAATTGCTTGGATGGACTGCCGGGAGTAAAATCGGCGCGCTTCGCCACTCCCCCCACCCCGAAAAATCTCTGCCAAAAATTGTTGCGCGTAATGCGGCGGTGTCGGGCGAATCGTCGGGCGATGTTCGTTTGCGTCATTGCCTTAGCGCGTCCCGATGGCAGGGTCCGGACATTTAAGGGTATAGTCCGGGGAAAAATCATAGAAGAGATGCGGGGGCGGCATGGTTTTGGCTATGATCCGGTGTTTGTCCCTAACGGATCTAAAAAAACCTTTGCTCAAATGTCCCCGGCTTTTAAAAACCGCATCAGTCATCGCGCGCGGGCCTTAAAAATGCTAAAATCTTACCTGTGGGCCCGTAGCTCAGTTGGATAGAGCAACAGATTTCTAATCTGTCGGTCGGAGGTTCGAATCCTCTCGGGCCCGAGAAGGAGTAAAAAATGTGGTATTTGTTGTTTTCCGGTCTGCTGGGGATGGTCTTTGGAATGTTGGTCCTTTTCTTCCCGACTTTTTTGGAAATGTTGAATAAGGTGATCGATCGTGAATTGAAGTATTCTTTCGAGCAAGACCATATCCCCCGCCTCATCAACGGACTGGTACTGCTTTTAGCCTCGCTATTTCTTATTCTCACGGGTAATTGGTATCCCGAGCTCTGGGCGCTTTTCTATACTGGAGTTTTAGCGATGGTCTTCGGGATATTATTCATCTTTTTCCCGCGATTTTTGGGTTTTCTGAACGACCTGGGCAACCTGGTGGTGATCGCACCGGAAGAAGCCGGCACTTTCCAGCGGATCGTCTCGGGGATCATCCTGCTCTTGATGAGCACCTATATACTTTTTACTTATTTCGGCAACGGGCGATAGACTTTTGGGGCGACCTAGGGGAATTGAACCCCTGATAACAGAACCACAATCTGCTGTGTTACCTCTACACCAAGGCCGCCACGTTTGATTATTATAGCAAACTTGCATATAATTACCTATATTACCTTCGTTTAGCGGGCTTGCCCGCCCCTGCCTGCCGGCAGGCAGGGAAGCGAAGCGTAGGCGGGAGTAGCCCCTCGACTCACTTCGTTCGCTCGGGGCCTAGCACTGAGCGAGCGAAGCGAGCCGAAGTGCGGGAGTAGCTCAGTTGGTAGAGCTCTAGCCTTCCAAGCTGGAGGTCGCGGGTTCGAATCCCGTCTCCCGCTTTTTTCTTTGCGGGGCGTAGCTTAGCTTGGTAGAGCGCGTGGTTTGGGACCACGAGGTCGCTGGTTCAAATCCAGTCGCCCCGATGTTATAATGAAACCGAAGTGCGGGAGTAGCCCCTCGACTCACTTCGTTCGCTCGGGGCTTAATCCTGAGCGAGCATAGCGAGTCGAAGGATGCGGGAGTAGCTCAGTTGGTAGAGCGCAACCTTGCCAAGGTTGAGGTCGCGAGTTCGAGACTCGTCTCCCGCTCTCTCCTTCGCTCTTCGAGCTTCGGAGAGCGCGTTCTTTTGTTTTCGTTCTCCGAAGCCCGTAGGGCGTAGGAGAAAGAAAGGGGTAAAAAATGGTCAGGTTAGCGGATGAATACTTTTTCGTTGGGGAAAGGGCCAAGGCCGGGGCGCGGATCGAAGGGATCAAGGCCCGGCAGATACTGGACTCAAGGGGAAATCCTACGGTCGAGGTGGACGTAAACTTAAAAGACGGGACTCTGGGAAGGGCGGCGGTACCCTCTGGAGCATCGACCGGCGAGAACGAGGCGTTGGAGTTGCGCGATAAGGACGACAAACGCTACGGCGGCAAGGGTGTTTACACCGCCGTCAAGAACGTCAACGAGATCATCGCCCCCAAAGTGATAGGGATGCCGGCTCATCAGCAATTGAAGATCGATAATTTGATGCTGGAGCTGGACGGAACACCATTTAAAAGCAAACTGGGCGCCAACGCCATATTGGGAGTATCTTTGGCGGCGGCCCGCGCCGCTTCCTTTTCCTACGGAATACCATTATATAAATATATCGGCGGGGATAAGGCGCAAATTTTGCCCGTTCCTAACATGAACGTGATGAACGGCGGGGCGCACGCCGGCTGGAACTATGAACTCCAGGAGTTCATGATCTCTCCCGCGGGAGCTAAGACCTATTCCGAAGCGCTGCGCATGGGAGCGGAGGTTTATCAGGCCTTAAAGAAAGTCCTGAAGGATCGCGGACTATCGACCGGGGTGGGAGATGAAGGCGGCTTCGCGCCCAAACTCACCAAGAACGAGGAAGCCATTCAAGTAATAATAGAAGCCATTCAAAAAGCCGGTTATACGCCCGGCAAAGAGGTATTCCTTTCGCTCGATCCCGCCAGCAGCGGATTTTATAAGGACGGTAAATACCAGTTAAAGAGCGAGGGCCGCCAATTATCTTCGGAAGAAATGGTCGATCTTTATGCCGAGTGGGTCGGCAAGTACCCCATCATTTCGATAGAAGACGGTCTGGCGGAGAACGATTGGGACGGCTGGAAGATAATGACCGAAAAACTCGGAGGCCAGATCCAGCTGGTAGGCGACGATATTTTCGTCACCAATCCCGACTTCTTGAAGAAAGGCATCAAACAAAAATCTGCCAACTCCATTCTCATCAAACTAAACCAGATCGGCACCCTCTCGGAAACTCTGTACACCATGGAAGTGGCTCGGGCTGCGGGCTGGACCTATATGACCTCGCATCGGAGCGGTGAGACCGAAGATACCACCATTGCGGACCTGGCGGTGGCCACCAATTCCGGCCAGATCAAGACCGGGGCCCCCGCCCGCTCGGAGCGGGTCGCCAAGTATAATCAGCTTTTGCGGATAGAAGAAGAGCTGGGCTCGCGGGCTCAATACATCGGCCTCAAGGGTTTCAATCCCAAGAAGTAAACATGCGCCGTTAGCTCAATTGGCAGAGCAGGACACTCTTAATGTCAAGGTTGAAGGTTCAATTCCTTCACGGCGCATTTTTACCTCGTCTTGACCCGCCCAAGGTAATCTTATATAATCTTATATAGTTAAAATATAAGATCAAATCATGCCATTTAATCGCTTAAATAACCGACTCAATAACTTGCCCCCCGAGATCTGGAATACGATCGCCCAAATTGACGAGCTCAAAGGCCAATGGATAGCCGGCGCAAAATTAAGCCCGCAGGTTCTGGGCCGGCTTAAGCATTCCGTCCTTATCACCTCCACCGGCGCCTCTACTCGAATAGAGGGAGTGCATTTGTCCGATGATGACGTTGAGAAATTGATGGGCGGCATCACGCTTCAAAAATTCTCTTCCCGCGACAAACAGGAGGTTAAGGGCTATTTTGAGCTGCTGCGCAATGTTTTTGATGCCTGGGAGCGCCTCCGGTTTTCTGAAAACACTGTTAAACATTTCCACCAGGAAATGCTTAAATATGTCGAGAAAGATGAGGGGCACCGGGGCGAATATAAAAAGAAAGAGAACCAAGTGATGATGGTCGGCTCAATCGGGCAACCGGCCGGTATTCTCTTTGATACGACCCCGGCTTACTTGACCCCCAAAGAAATGCAGGAATCGGTCGAATGGACGCAACTGGCCGTCAAAGAAAAGAAATATCATCCCATATTGATTGCGGCGAACTTCGTTATCGAATTCTTGAATATCCATCCCTTTGAGGACGGCAACGGCCGACTTTCAAGGATATTGACCAATCTGCTGTTGCTCAAAGAGGGCTATTTATATATGCCCTATATTTCCCATGAAAAACTTATTGAGGACCGCAAGTCCGAATATTATCTGGCCCTGCGAAAAAGCCAAAAAACATTTAAAAGCGGGCAGGGAAATATTATACCCTGGCTGGAATTCTTCTTATCGGTTCTTCTCCAACAATCAAAAATGGCGGTGGGGTTATTGTCCGCCGAAAACCTCGAAAAACTTTTATCGCCAAAACAGCTAATGGTCTGGCAATATTTGCAAAGCGTAAGTGAGGCCTCCCCCTTGGAAATATCCAAAAAGGCAAATGTCGCCCGGCCGACCGTTAATCAGGCGCTGGATCGATTATTGTCTTTTAAGAAGATCGAAAGGATCGGCCAGGGACGAAGCACCCGATATCGTAAATCCGGATAACTGATGAATATGCGCCAGTAGCTCAGTTGGATAGAGCGATTGCCTTCGAAGCAATAGGTCGCGGGTTCGATCCCTGCCTGGCGCAAATAAAGGGCGAGTGGCGGAATTGGTATACGCGCACGGCTTAGGACCGTGTGCCGCAAGGCTTGGAGGTTCGAGTCCTCTCTCGCCCATTTTAGATTTAAAGCAAACCATCGGGGTTGAGAATCAGGATCCTGTTCACCTTAAATCTACAATAAGATCCATCCTGCTTGAAAACCGCTGAAAAGCCGTGGGACCAAAGTTTGAACGATCGGGATAGACTTTTGCCAATAATATATTCGAATCTTCTCTGAAAATATGACAAATCCCGTTTTTCGCCCAAAAACTATAAACGGCATCCGGGAAATGACTGTCATTCCCCACCGATATTGTCTTGCGGATTTCGGCACCTTCAGCCAACCAATGTCTTATTTGACCTCCTACGGCAATTGTCAGGAGATGAGGCAAGTCTCCCTCGCGAGCCTCTTTTGTGATTTCAACTCTGCAATGGGGTTCGGGAATTACATAAGATCTTCCGCCATCAAATTCCGGAACTTCTGTAGTTCGAGCATATTTTATTGTTCTTCCCTCCCTACCCCAGCAGGACTCACCAAAATATACTCGGGTGTATTTTGTTGTTCTTGAATGGAAAGATAACGCGGGCGCTCTGCTTATATTCTCCATATAAATCTTCACCTCTTATTTCATTATCGTGCCCTTATTACAAAAATTTCAAGTTAAAATAAACTTGTCAAAAATCGCTCCGAATTTCAATTTTTAACAATATTTATAAGTCCTCTCTCGCCCATTAATATGGTATAATTATTCGATATGAAAATCCTCAAGCAAACCCGCACGGGCAACCTTGTGACGTTGGAGGTCGAGGAAGACGCCGCCAAGGTCAAAGAGGCCGCCGAAAAGACGCTGGAGCGGCTCTCCCGAAAGGTAAAAATGCCCGGTTTCCGCCCCGGAAAGGCCCCCAAATCTATGGTGGAGAAGACATTTGACGCTGCCGCCGTGGCCGACCAGGCCGCCCAGGACCTCATCGCCGACCTCTATCCCAATATCATTAAAGAAGCCAAGATCGACCCGGTGGATTACCCCAAAGTCGACATCATAAAACAAGAAACCGGCCAGCCAATCGTATTTAAGCTCGAAGTGGAAGTTTATCCCGAGGTAAAACTGGGCAAATACAAAGGCATCAAAGCTCAAAAGAAACCCGCGAAAGTTACCGAAGAAGAGCTTTTGGCCGTGCTGGGCAACCTCCAGAACCGTTTTGCCAAGAGGATCGAGGTAGACGGCCGCGGGGCAAACCAGGGCGACACCTTGGATATCGAGATCGAGGCCGAATCAAAGGGAGCTCCCATCAAACGCTGGCCGAGGAAGCTCCAGTTTTTGCCTTTAGGAGCCGGCCACATCAGCCCGGAGTTTGACGATCAGCTGGTCGGCTTAAAGACCGGGGAAGCGAAGAGCTTTTCCTTGAAATTCCCGGACAAATACGGGATCAAGGAGATCGCCGGAAAAGAAGTTCACTTTAAGGTCAAGATCGACAAGATCACTGCGCGTGAACTCCTGCCGCTCGACGACGAATTAGCCAAAAAGGTGAGCCGCTATGGGACGCTGGCCGAGCTCAAGGAAGAACTTAAACTATCCCTGGAAATGGAAAAGAAGGAAGAATCCGAAGCAGATTTAAAAAATAAGCTCATCGAAGAGGCCGGCAAGACGGCGGAAGTTGAATTGCCGGAGGCCTTGATAAAAGTCGAGACCGACGTCATGCTCGATGAGCTTAAATCATCTCTTGCCCGGAGCAATCTCACCCTCGACGATTACCTCAAGGGTATCCGCAAGACGGAAGAAGACTTAAAGAAAGAATTCAAGACCCCCGCCCTCTCGCGCGCCAAGGGTAAAGTAGTGCTCAAGAAGGTCTCGGAGTTGGAAAATATCACCGTCACTCCTCAAGATCTGGATGAGGAATTGAATATGATAGCCAAAAGCATCAACGTTCCGGCGGAAGAATACAAGAAGTCCTTGAGCCATTCCGGCCACCATTACATCGAAGATTATCTTTTACGCAGGAAAGCGCTTAACTTTTTGGTGGAGAACGCCACGATCGAAGAAGAGGAGGAGAAAAAATGAAGGAAAAGTCACAGTTGATCCCGATGGTAGTGGAACAAAGCGCGCGGGGGGAGCGGGCCTATGATATCTTTTCGCGTCTGCTTAAGGAACGCATCATCTTTATCGGCACCCCCATCGATGATGAGATCAGCAACCTGATAATCGCCCAGTTGCTGTTTCTAGCTTCCGAGGACGCGTCCAAGCCGGTCTCCATGTACATCAACTCGCCGGGAGGCGTGGTGACCGCGGGTTTGGCCATCTACGATACCATGCAGTATCTGCAGACCCCCATCACCACCATCTGCATCGGCCAGGCGGCCAGCATGGCGGCGGTTCTGCTCGCGGCGGGAAATAAGGGCAACCGTTTTGCCCTGCCTAATGCCCGCATCATGATCCACCAACCGCTGGGCGGGGCCCAGGGCCAGGCCACCGATATCGAGATCCAGACCCACGAGATACTGCGGGTTAAAAAACTGCTGAACGAGATCGTCGCCAAACACACCGGCCAGCCCCTGGCCAAGGTGGAAAAAGATACCGACCGCGATTTTTACATGTCCGCGGATGAAGCCATCAAATACGGGCTGGTGGACGAGGTCATATCGACCATTAAGGGATTGGAAGCCAAGAAAGGCAAGTAAAACTAATGCCGGAACAAAAGCCGGATAAGGACAAGCCCGAGAAACTCGCCGAGTGGAAGGATGAACTGCCCCTAATTCCCCTGCGCAACATGGTGGTCTTTCCCCAGATGATCGTGCCGCTTTTTATCGGCCGCAGCCGCTCGGTTAAGGCATTAGAACATACTCTCGAAAAAGAGAAACTGGTGGTCTTTGTCTCCCAGAAGAGCGAAGAGGTAGAAGAGCCCGGCCCCAAGGACCTGTGCGCCATCGGCACCCTCTCCGAGATCGTACAACTCCTCTCTTTGCCGGACGGCACCACCAAGATACTGGTAGAGGGTGTCGCCCGGGTAAAGATCGAGAAGATCATTCAGGAGGCCCCCTACTTTAAGGCCGCCGTCTCGCGGCTTAATGAACCCGAGGGCCTGACCATTGAGTCCGAAGCCCTGGTACGCACCGTCATCAAGCTATTTGAATCCTACGTCAAGCTCAATAAGCGCATCCCGCCCGAAACTTTGATGTCCATCATCAATGTGGACCAGCCGGGACGCCTGGCCGACCTCATCTCTTCCTATCTCACGCTCAAGGTCGAGGAAAAACAGACGATCCTCGAGGCGGTACAGATCGAAAAGCGCTTAAAGAAGCTGGTGGATATACTCGAAAAAGAGATCGAGGTCCTGGAGGTTGAGAAAAAGCTCCAGGGGAAGGTCCGCAAGCAGATCGAGAAGGTCCAGAAAGAATATTATCTTAAGGAAAAAATGCGCGCCATCCAGGAGGAGCTGGGGGAAGAGGTGGAATCCGAAGAAGCCCAGCCCGAGATCGCGGAATACAAGAAAAAGATCGAGCAGGGCAAACTGCCCGCCGAGGTAAAAGAAAAAGCCGAGAAGGAGCTGGAACGGCTTAGCAAGATGCCCTCCATGGTGGCCGAGGCCACCGTTATCCGCACTTACCTGGATTGGCTGGTGGAGCTTCCCTGGAAAAAGAAGACCAAAAGCAAGCTGGACATCCATGAAGTGGAAAAGATATTAAATGACGACCATTTTGGCCTGGAGAAAGTTAAAGAAAGGATATTGGAATACTTCGCGGTTCTGCAGCTGACCGGCAAGATCGGCGGCACCATCCTCTGTCTGGTGGGCCCGCCCGGGGTAGGGAAAACCTCGATCGCAAGTTCAATCGCCCGCGCCATGGGAAGAAAGTTCATCCGGGTATCGCTCGGCGGCATCCGGGACGAGGCCGAGATCCGCGGACATCGCCGCACTTACGTGGGAGCACTGCCCGGCCGCATTATCCAGAACATCCATAAGGTGGGAGTGGCCAATCCGGTCTTTCTGCTGGATGAGATCGACAAGATGGGCACCGACTTTCGGGGGGATCCCGCCTCGGCCCTGCTCGAGGTTTTGGATCCCGAACAGAACAAGTCCTTTTCGGACCACTATATGGAATTACCTTTCGATCTCTCGGATGTCTTCTTCATCACCACCGCCAATACCATGGAACCCGTTCCCCGCCCCCTGCGCGACCGCATGGAGATCATCGAGATGTCGGGCTATACCGAAGAAGAGAAAGCCGAGATAGCCAAGGGCTATTTGATCCCCCGGGAACTTGAAAAACACGGGCTCAAAGCCGACCAGGTGGAGTTCGAATCCGAAGCGCTTAAGTCCATCATCCGCGATTACACCAAAGAATCCGGGGTCCGGAGCTTAGAGCGCACCATCGCCACGGTATTGCGTAAGCTCGCGACCATCTTGGTAAAGGAAAAAGAGAAAAAGAAATTTAAAGTATCCAGGGCCGATCTATTGGAATACCTGGGAGCCCCCAAATATCGCTACGGTCTGGCTGAAGAAGCCGACCAGGTGGGCACCGCCACCGGGCTGGTGTGGACCGAGGTAGGGGGCGATACCATCCCGATCGAAGTTACCATCATGAAGGGCAGAGGGAGCTTGACCTTGACCGGGCAATTAGGGGATGTGATGCAGGAATCGGCCAAGGCCGCCTTAAGCTATGTGCGCTCGCGGGCGGAGGAGCTGGGGCTCGATGAGAACTTCTACCGCAAGTTCGACATTCACATCCACGTACCGGAAGGCGCGGTGCCCAAGGACGGCCCCTCCGCCGGCATCACCATCGCCACGGCGTTAACCTCGGCCCTGTGCGGTATCCCAGTCCGGCGGGATCTGGCCATGACCGGGGAGATAACCCTACGAGGCAAGATTTTGCCCATCGGCGGGCTCAAGGAAAAGCTCTTGGGGGCGCGTCGGGCCGGCATTTTTGAGGTGATCTTGCCGGAAGAGAACAAAAAAGATATCGATGAACTTAAAAAAGAGGTCCCGGCCGACCTGAAGATCAATTTCGTCAAAGAGATGGACGAGGTGTTGAAACTGGCTTTGACCAAGAATCCCGTCAAGCCCGGCAAATCTCCCCGCCCTCCCCGGCCGCCGATCGAAGGCCAAATGTACGCCTGATGGAATACAAATCCACACTGAACCTGCCCCAGACCGATTTTCCCATCCGCGCTAATTCCGCTAAGGTGGAGGAAGATTGCCTCAAGCTCTGGGATGAGTTGGATATCTATCATAAATTGCTGGAGAAAGTAGAAAGTAGAAAGACCTCGACGAGCTCGGTCGAGTCGTCGAGCGTAGAGCGTAGGTATGTACTTCATGACGGCCCGCCCTACCCCAACGGCGACATCCACCTGGGCCATGCGCTCAACAAGATACTCAAAGACATCGTGGTGAAGTATAAGGGCCAATGCGGTTTCTACGCGCCTTATGTTCCCGGCTGGGACTGCCACGGCCTGCCGATCGAGACCCAGCTCCTTAAGGAGATCGGCGATAAACGGAAAGAGATGAGCGTCACCGAGTTCCGGGAAAGGTGCAAGGAATACGCCCTAAAATATGTGGATCTCCAGCGCCGGGAATTCAAGAAGCTCGGGATCTTCGCAGAGTGGGACAAACCTTACCTGACCATCGACCACTCCTATGAGGAAAAGATCGTGGAGCTTTTCGGTGTTCTCGCGGAGCGGGGTTATGTTTATCGGGGACTCAAGCCCATCCATTGGTGCCCTACCGACCAGACGGCCCTGGCGGAGGCAGAACTCGAATATGAGGATGAGAAGTCCCCCTCCATCTACGTTAAATTTCAAATAACAAATCCCAAATCACAAATAAATACCAACATAAAAAATCCCAATTTACCAACGGAACTTCCCTGGTCGATCGTGATCTGGACGACCACTCCCTGGACCTTGCCCGCCAATGTGGCGGTGGCCGCGCACCCCGAAATGGAATATGTCTTCCTCTGTACCGGGCGGGAGGTCTTGATCGTGGCCGAAGGCCTGCTCGAAGATTTTAAAAAGCATGTGGAGCTTAAGGAACACAAGATCCTCGATAAGACCAAGGGAAAGATGCTCGAAGGCATACTATTAAAACACCCTTTTATCGAAAAAGAGGTGCCGGTGATCTTGGGAGAGCTGGTAACAGCGGAGACCGGGACCGGTTTTGTGCACATCGCCCCGGGGCATGGCGCAGAAGATTACCAGGCGGGCTTAAAATATAAGCTCCCCATCGTCATGCCGGTGAACGCACGCGGATATTTTGATGAAACCGTTCCCGACTTTATCAAAGGCCGGCGCTACGATGAGTCCAATAAGCTCATCACGGAAAAAATGCAGGAGAACGGGACTCTCCTTAAATTAGAATTCTTTAAACATTCTTATCCCCACTGCTGGCGATGCAAAAAACCGGTCATCTTCCGGGCCACCGAGCAATGGTTCATATCGGTCGATAAGAACGACCTGCGCGGCAAAGCCCTTAAGGCCATTGCCCGCACCAAGTGGTATCCCGGCTGGGGAGAGAACCGCATCCGGGGGATGGTGGAAACCCGGCCGGATTGGTGCGTCTCCCGCCAGCGTTCCTGGGGCGTGCCGGTGCCGGCTTTCTATTGTATAGAGTGCGGGAAACCCCAGACCACGGGGATCTTCAACCGGTCCATTCGCGAACTCATCCGCTTGGAGGGCACCAACGGCTGGTTCAGCAAGGAAGCTTCAGACATTTTGCCGCCCGGGACCAAGTGCCCGGCTTGCGGCGGAGAAGGATTTAATAAGGAGACCGATATTTTGGATGTATGGTTCGAATCGGGCTCCTCTTACGCGGCGGTCATAAACGGGCCTGCCGATCTTTATCTTGAAGGATCCGATCAGCATCGCGGCTGGTTCCAATCGTCTCTCTTGGTCGGCATGGGACAGATGGACCGCGCCCCCTTTGACGCCGTTTTAACCCACGGCTTCACCATCGACGACCACGGCAAGAAGATGAGCAAATCGCTGGGCAATGTGGTGGATCCCCAGGCGGTGGTCAAAAAGTACGGGGCGGATGTTTTAAGGTTGTGGGTGGCTTCGACCGACTTTAGGAACGATATGGCGGCCTCGGATATGATCTTAAAACAGGTCCAGGACGCTTATCTGAAGATCAGGAACACCTGCCGCTTTTTACTTAGCAATCTTAATGATTTTACCCCCTCTGTCCCTCGACAGAGCTCGGGACATCTCCCCCTTGCCAAGGGGGAGAAAGAGAGGGGGTTGCTCGAGATCGACCGCTGGATCCTTTTCCGCCTGCACCGCCTGATCGAGAAGGTCAAAAAGGCCTACGACGATTTCGAATTCCACATCGTTTATCACTCGATCTACGATTTTTGCGTGAACGACCTTTCGGCATTATACCTGGATATGAGCAAGGACCGGCTGTATTGCGATGCCAAGAATTCACCTAAAAGACGTTCGGCGCAATCCGCCCTGGCCGAAATATTAGATAGCTTGACCCGCCTGCTCTCCCCTATTCTTTCCTATACCGCGGAGAATATATATTCCTACAGCCAACCCAAAGAAAAAAGCGTTTTTCTTTTGGGCTTTCCCGAGGTAAAAAAGGAATATCTGGATGAAGATCTGGGAGCCAAATGGGATACCCTGCTTTCCGTCCGTGAAAGGGTCTATAAAATATTAGAAGAAGCCCGCAACCAGAAAACCATCGCCTCCTCGAACGAAGCCGCGCTGGAGGTCTTTGCCGAGGGAGAAGATCTTAAGGCGTTGGAGTCGATCGAGGCCTTATTGCCCATGTTCTTTATTGTTTCGCAGGTTAAGCTTTACCCCGGTAAAGCCGATCCCAGGGTAACTCACGCTTTAGGCCGCAAATGTGAACGCTGCTGGATGTGGAGTGAAGAAGTTGGCAAACACCACGATCATCCCACCCTCTGCGACCGCTGTGCTAAAGTGGTTAAAGATTATCCGCTAAAGAAGGGAAATTAGTTCTAATTTGTTCTTTGGCCTGGTTTTCGATCAGACGAATGTTCTCTTTGGTAAATGGCCTGCCCCTTTCCCGGGTACCCAACATCTCTCCTACTTCTTCGAGTGTTTGTTCATGCTTTTCCCCGATCCCGAACCGTGAAGACAACACGAAAAACTGCCGGGGCGGCAGAGACCTAAGCGCCTCCTCAAATTGGGCCTGCGCTTCTCTTTGTAAAAGCTCTTCGAGAGGCGTTGCGATCGAATGGTCCGGAATGTAATCTATCTCCATTTTTATCGGGCTTTTGCCTTTGGGGCTAAAAAGATATACCGGCTCTTGCCCCCGTCGGCTTCTAACCCTAGCCACCGATTTCTCCGTTGCACCCAAAATCTTCGCGGCTTCGGAGTCGCTGGGGTAACAGCCGTTTTTAGCCAGATATTTTCTTTCGACCCTCCCCAATTTCAACGCCAACCTGGCTAGAAAAAGGGAGCCAAGATAATCTTTGAGCTTACGCTCCAAAGCACCATGAACTTCAGCCGAAACTTTTTTCCAAGCATAATAAGAGAACTTACTCCCCCGGTTGGGATCATAGGCCAATGAGGTCTTTCTCAAGCCCTCCCAAACTGCGCTTTCCAACATCTGTGGGTCAAGGTTAAGCCCTCTGTATTTTTTAATAAATAATCCCACCAGCCCCCGGTTCCTTTCAATCGAATACCTGGCCCGGTCGGGCGGCCCGCTCCGCAATGCAGAAGAGTTGATTGCCATAGCAAATTATTATCGTGCGGGGAATTGCAGAATTTCAGGGATTTAGGTCTTCGGTCGGTAGCTTCGCATCAGCAGGGAATTGGAGACCACCGAGACCGAGGAGGCCGCCATGGCCGCTCCGGCGATGACCGGGTTAAGCAAGAAGCCGAAAACGGGATAAAGCACCCCCGCTGCCACCGGAATACCGATGATGTTATAGAAAAACGCCCAGAAAAGGTTCTGCCGGATCTTGCGCATGGTAAAGCGCGAAAGGTCCATGGCCACTGCCACATCCCGCAGATCGTCCCTCACTAGAACCACATCCCCCGATTCTATTGCTACGTCCGTGCCGGAGCCGATGGCGATACCCAGGTCCGACTGCGCCAGGGCGGGCGCGTCATTGATGCCGTCCCCCACCATCGAGACTTTGTGGCCCGCGCCTTGGAGCTTGGCTATCTCGCCCGCCTTTTCCGCCGGCAAGACCTCCGCCAACACTTCATCCACCCCGGCCAGTTTGGCAATGGCCTGGGCGGTGCGGGCGTTGTCGCCGGTGATCATGATCACCCGTTTTTTCATTTTATGCAGGGTGAACACCGCCGTCTGGCTGGTCTCCTTTAAGGGATCGGCCACCGCGATGCAGCCGATATGCCGGCCGTCCAAGACCAGGTTCATCACGGTCTTTCCCTGCGATTCCAAGATCTCGATCTGCCGTCCGCAATCGGCCAGATCGATCCCCCGCTCCGCCATCAGTTTCCGGTTGCCCAGCAAGATCTTTTTGCCCTGATAAGCGGCTTCCAGTCCTTTGCCGGGAATGGCGGTAAAACTTTCCGGATCGGGAATATCCATGCCCCGGGTTTTTGCTTCGGTTAAAATGGCTTCCGCCAGGGGATGCTCGGAGCGTTTTTCCGCCAGGCCGGAATAGAACAGAACATCTTGCTTCACGATCCCCGCGGAAGTATCGGGCAGGATATCCATCACCCGGGGCTTGCCGAGGGTGAGGGTCCCGGTCTTATCCAGCACCACCGTGTCGATCAGCGAAGCCATTTGCAGGGCTTTGGCGCTCTTGATAAGTATTCCCCGCTCCGCCCCGATCCCGGTGCCCACCATCACCGCGGTGGGCGTGGCCAGCCCCATGGCGCAGGGACAGGCGATGATCAAGACCGCGATAAATATGGAGAGGGCGAAGGTAAATCCCATGCCGAGGAAAAACCAGATAATGAATGCCAAAGCCGCAATGCCCATCACGGTGGGGACAAAGACCGCGGAGATCTGGTCGGCCAGCTCCTGGATGGGGGCCTTGCTGCCCTGGGCGTCTTCCACCAATTTTATTATCTGGGAGAGAAGCGTATCCGCTCCCACCTTGACGGCGGCAAAGCGAAAGGTGCCGTGCAGGTTGATGGTGGCCCCGATCACGTTATCTCCGGGATTTTTCTCGACCGGAATGCTCTCCCCGGTCACCATGGATTCATCCACGCTGCTTTGTCCGTCGACGATCTTGCCGTCCACCGGTATTTTTTGCCCCGGCTTGACTATCAATATATCGCCCACCACCACTTCGCTTATGGGTATCTCGATCTCTTTGCCCTCTCTAACCACCCAGGCCGTCTTAGGCGCCAGGCCCATCAATCTTTTAATGGCTTCAGAGGTCCTCCCCTTGGCCACCGCCTCCAGCCACTTTCCTAACAGGATGAAGGCGATCAGGAAAGCCGCCACTTCATAATAAAGCTCCCCGCCGATCTGCCGTCCCAGCCAGATATTGGCCGAGACCCATAAGCTGTAAAGATAGGCGGCGCCTGTGCCGATGGCGACCAAGGTGTCCATATTGGCGGTTTTGGTCTTAAAAAGAGAAAATATCCCGCGGGTGAAAAAGATATAGCCCGCCAGCATCACCGGCGTGGCCAGCAAGAATTGTAAAAGCGCCATGTTGGCGGTCACAAAAGGCGGATAAGGGATGCCGAACAGGGCCGCCACCATGGTATAAAACAGCGGCAGGCTCAAAATAGCGGAAAGCAGGAACCGGTTCCGCAAGCCGGCAATTTCCCTCTCGCGCGCCGCTTTCTCCGCGTCCACGGTGGCTTCCGCTTCTTCGATGGGTTCATAGCCGGAGGCCAGGATGGCTGCTTTGATCTTCTGCGGAGAAACTTTTTGGGGATCGAAACTTATGATCGCTTTTTCGTTGACCTTAAGGTCCTGGGAAATTATGCCGGGCAGAGCGGATACCGCTCCGTGGACGGTGTGCACGCAGTGGGCATTATCCATGCCGATCACCCTAAGCTTCAGGATGCTTCCCGCCGTCTGGTCGGCCCGGATAACATGATATCCGGTATTTTCGATGATCTCTTCCAGTTTCTTCCGGTCGATTTGCGCGGGATCGAATTCTATCGTAGCTTTTTCGGAGGCGAAATTTACCGCGGCGGATTTAACTCCCGGAACGTTTTTTAACGCGTTTTCGATAGAAAGCACGCAAGAGGCGCAGGTCATGCCGGCGATCGCGATCTGTATCTTCGCCATGCTATAATTCTAGCATGAAGATCGGGATCTTGCGAGAATCAAAACTCGATGCGGCCGGCCGCGAGGTTGAGATGCGGGTCATCCTTCCCCCCGCGCAGATCGCCAAACTTTCAAAATTCGCCGAAGTTCTGGTCGAAAAGGATGCCGGATCAAAAAGCGGCTATCCGGACGCGGAATACGAAAAAGCCGGCGCCCGTATCATAAGCCACGACGAAGCCCTTTCCGCGGACCTTATTCTGGGTGTAAAAGAGACCAAAGAAGAGGATTTCCCCAAATTGAAAAAGAATATTTTCATGTCTTTTCAGCACTTCGCCGAAAGCCAAAAGCGCACCCAGCTGGCCCAAAAGACCGGCGCTACTTTTATTTGCCTGGAGACCATCGAGGTGGAAGTCGAGGGCAAAAAGAGGTTCCCCTGCCTGGCCCCCATGTCCGAAGCCGCCGCCCGGGTGGTGGCGCGTCACGCCGATTGGTTCGCCCTGCACTCTTTAAGGACCATCGGGTGGGGAAAAAAGTTAAAGGTCATCATTTTAGGTGCAGGCATGGTGGGGACGACCGCCGCGCACGAACTGGGGCTGCGCGGTTTAGAGGTTCACCTTATCGATCGGGTGAGCTTAAAGAAATTGCCATCCTCAATCGCCAGCGCTGCCTTCGCGGTCTCTTCCATGTATACTTCGGGAAGATCGCCGGAAAAATTGATCACTCAAAAATTGCTTAAGACCATGCTGCCCGGCGGCTGCGTCTATCCGGTGGATATCGACCAGGGCGGCGGGATCGAGGGGGCCGTACAAACCAGCATTCTTACACCCTTCGACTTGCCGAAGATCCCCGGCACCGAGATCTTTTGTTTCGCCCCGCCCAACCTCCCCTCCCTCGGCGCCCGGACCACCTCGGAAGCATTAGGTGCCGCCATCCTGCCTTACGTGTTGGATATCATTAAAGGTAAAATGCCTCCCGGCGGGATAAACATTGAGAACGGCAAAATAATCCACCCGGGGCTTAGATAAGGATTCGATAGACCAGGGAGATCAGCCCCAATAATAGCTGCTGGGTAGGCGGGAAGATCAAGATCGCGATCAGCAGGACAAAACTATACCTTTCAAGGAAAACCTGCGTCTCATAGGGCAGAAACTGGGTGAAAATTCGCGAGCCGTCGAGCGGCGGGATGGGCAGGAGATTGAAGATCATCAGCGCCAGGTTGATCCAGATAGCCGCCGAAAAGGCGTCGTACAGCACATAATTCATGCCGGGAATATTCCGCAGAACGATCGCCAACACCCAGGCGGTGAAGAAGTTCGAAAGCGGCCCCGCCAGCCCCGTGATCATCATCCCGGTGTTGGGATTTTTGAAGTTATAGGGATTGATGGGCACCGGCTTGGCCCAGCCGATGCGTATTATTAGCAGCGCCAGAAAACCGAAGGGGTCCAGGTGCGCCAGTGGGTTGAGCGTTAACCGGCCGGAAAGCCGCGGCGTCGGGTCCCCCAGCATATCGGCCGCCTTGGCGTGGGCGAACTCGTGGATGGAGATCGAGACCAAAATGATCGCTACATAGAGTATCAGCCCTAATGCATCCATCGTTTAAGATACCTCCCGGTATAGCTTTCTTTTACCTGCGCCACTTTTTCGGGTGTGCCTTTGGCGATCAGCCGCCCTCCCTCTTCCCCGCCCCCCGGCCCCAAATCGATGATATAATCGGCGCATTTGATGACATCCAAATTGTGCTCAATGACGATCACCGAATTTCCTGAATCAGCCAGCTGGAACAGAACGTGCAAAAGTTTCTTGATGTCGTCAAAGTGTAATCCGGTGGTGGGTTCATCCAGAAGATAAAGGGTGCGGCCGGTCGAGCGGCCTGCCAACTCCGTGGCCAATTTCACCCTTTGCGCCTCACCGCCCGAAAGGGTCGTGGCCGCCTGCCCCAGCTTGATATAAGAGAGGCCGACCTGGTTTAAGGTTATCAGGCGGCGCGAGATCTGGGGAATGTTCTCAAAAAGAGTGAGCGCCTCTTCCACGGTCGAGTTGAGAACCTCGAAGATATTCTTGCCCTTATAATGGACTTCCAGAGTTTCGCGGTTGTACCTTTTGCCCTTGCAGACGTCGCAGGGCACATAAACATCGGGCAGAAAATGCATCTCGATCTTCACCAATCCGTCCCCGTGGCAGGCCTCGCAGCGGCCGCCTTTAACATTAAAAGAAAAACGGCCGGGCTTATAGCCGCGGGCCCGCGCTTCGGGGGTCAAAGAGAACAAATAACGGATATGGTCGAAAACCCCGGTGTAAGTGGCGGGATTGGAGCGGGGGGAGCGGCCGATGGGGGTCTGGTCGATGATGATGACCTTGTCGATATGCTCCAATCCCAGGATCTCTTCGTGTTCTCCCGCCTTTTCGACAGAGCGGTAGAATTTTTTAGCTAACGCGTTATAAAGGATATCGTTGATCAGCGAGGACTTGCCCGAACCCGAAACTCCCGTCACCGCGGTAAAAACCCCCAGCGGGAAGTTGACGTCGATATTTTTTAGGTTGTTATGCCGGGCGCCTTTGATGGTCAGCCAGTTGCCGTTCCCCGGCCTTCTTTCTTTCGGCATCTCGATAGTTTCTTTACCGGAAAGATATTTTCCGGTAATGGATTTGGGCTCATTGATCACATCCTTTACCGAGCCAGCCGCCACGATGTGCCCGCCGTGCAGTCCCGCCCCCGGCCCGATATCTACCAGGTAATCGGCCGAGCGCATGGTCTCTTCGTCGTGCTCCACCACGATGATGGTGTTGCCCAGGTCCCGCAATTTCATCAAGGTCTCGATCAGGCGGGTGTTATCCCGTTGGTGCAGGCCGATCGAGGGCTCATCCAAAATATAAAGCACCCCCACCAGCCCCGAGCCCACCTGGGTGGCCAGCCGGGTCCTTTGCGCTTCCCCGCCGGACAGCGTGCTCGATTCGCGGGCCAGCGTGATGTAATCCAGCCCCACGTTGACCAAGAACTTGAGCCGCGCGCGGATCTCCTTGATGATCTGCCGGGAGATGAGCTGCTGTCTCTCGGAAAGCTTTAATTTTTCGGTGAACTCCAGTATCTGCCCGATCGCCAGGTTTGAGACCTGCGCAATGGACTTCCCCTCAATGGTGACCGCCAAACTTTCGGGCTTGAGCCGCGCGCCGTTGCAAACCTTGCAGGCGATAGCGCTCATATAACGGTAAAGATGATAACGTACATGCTCGGATTTGGTCTCGAGATAACGGCGGCGGAGATTATTGACTACGCCCTCGAATTCCCCCTCGTACTCCCAGTAGCTTTTAGTCATGGTGTATTTGAACTTTAAGGGCTTGGGAGAACCGTAGAGGATAACGTTCAGCTGTTCCTTATTCAGCTTTTTGACCGGGGTGGTGAGATCGAACCCATAGGCCTCCCCCAGCGCCTCCAGTTTGGTCAAATAAAACGAGGCGGATTCCCCCCAGGGAGCAATGGCTCCTTCCGCCAAAGAGAGGCTTTTATCCGGGATGATAAGGTCGGGATCGAACTCCAGCTTATCCCCCAGCCCATCGCAGGCCGGGCAGGCCCCGTAAGGGGTATTAAAGGAAAAAATGCGGGGGGTGATCTCGTCCAGGCTCAAACTGCAAGAGGGACAGGTGAATTTTTCGGAATAAAGGTCGTCCTTGGCCTTTTTTCCCTCGCCGCGGCTTACGATCAAAAGGCCCCCGCCGAACCGCAGGGCGGCCTCCACCGACTCCGTCAGCCGGTGCCGGGCCTCGGGCTTAACGGTCAGCCGGTCGATCACGATCTCGATCGAGTGCTTTTTCTTTTTATCCAGTTTAGGGACTTCGGCCAGCTCATAGAGGCGATTGTCCACCCTCACCCGAACGAAGCCGTCCTTTTGGATGTCCGCAAAAAGCTCCTTGTATTCCCCTTTCCGCCCGCGGACCGCAGGGGCCAGGATCGCGATCTTCTGCCCTTCCGGAATGCCGAAGATCTGGTCCACGATCTGCTCCGGCGACTGACGCTCGATCTTCTTTTGGCATTTGGGGCAATGGGGCACGCCGATCGAAGCATACAGCAGCCGCATATAATCATAGATCTCGGTTACGGTGCCCACGGTTGAGCGGGGATTGCGGGAGGGAGCTTTTTGGTCGATGGAGATGGCCGGTGACAACCCTTCGATTTGGTCCACATCCGGCTTCTGCATCTGTTCCAAGAACTGGCGGGCATAGGCGGAAAGCGATTCCACATAACGCCTTTGGCCCTCGGCGTAGATGGTATCAAAAGCCAGGGAAGATTTACCGGAGCCGGAAAGGCCGGTAAAAACGATGAATTTATCCCGCGGCAATTCCAGGTTAACGTTCTTGAGGTTGTGTTCCCGGGCCCCTTTGATGATTATTTTTTCCATTAAATCAGCTTATTAAAAAAGCAGCTCCTATTTCCGGTATGGCAGGCGATGCCGCCCACTTGTTCGATCTTGGCCAAAAGCGCGTCGGCATCGCAATCATAATATAGCTCTTTTACCTTCTGGATGTGGCCCGAAGTATCACCCTTGTGCCAGAGCACCTTGCGGGAACGGCTCCAGTACCACATCTCCTTGGTCTTTAAGGTCTTTTCGTAGGATTCTTTGTTCATATAGGCCAGCATCAGTACTGATCCGTCCTTATGATCCTGTGCGATCACCGGGATAAGTCCCTTATCGTCAAATTTCAATTCCATACGTTTTCCTCCTTCTTTAGATACTGGAACTCCACTTTAACCGCCTCCCGGCCCAGGAGGCCTTCCAATTGCTTGAGCATCTCGGGATTGATGTCCACATGATATTTGGAGTGGGCGGCCACCTTGCGGCCATCATAGCTTATTATCACCGGGTCCGCACCCCGGAAAAACTGCAGGGTTTGCTTGAGCTGGTCCAATACTTTTTTGTCCGTAATGTCCCCCAGCTCCACAAAGAGCGAACGGGTTTTTTGGAGCTCTTCGAGCGGCTCGATCGATTCGGCCGCCACGTTCAGCTCTTCGGTGCGGGCGTCGCGGTTGATGCGGCCCTTCACCACTACCACCGCGTCTTCCACTAAAAATCCGGAATATTTCTCGAACGTTTTGGGGAAGACCACCAGCGTTATGGTCCCCGAAAGGTCTTCAAGGTTTGAAACCATCATCAGGTCGCCCTTTTTGGTGGTGAACTTCCGGCAAGAAGAAAGCAGACCGGCCGCCGTGACCTGGTCGCCTTCCACCTTAGAGTCGGCAATATCGGCAACCTTGGTTACGGACAGGTTCTCGATCATCTCCCGCAGGTGCTCCAGGGGATGATGGGAAATATAAAATCCCAAAAGTTCCTTTTCCATTTTAAGCAGCTGGTCGCGGGGGATCTCGGGAAGGGATTCCAAGGCCGATTCTTCCGGCGTTTTGAGCGAGGGCTGGAGCTTGTCAAAAGAAAAAAGGAACTCCTGGCCGTTGGACCGCTCTTTTGCTTCGACCGCCGCCTTTCCCATGAGCTTTTCATACCCGGCCAAAAGCGTAGCCCGGTTCAGCCCCAGCGAATCGAAGGCCCCGCTCTTGATCAGGGATTCTATAACCTTTTTATTGCACTGGCGCGTGTCCACCCGGCGGAAAAAATCCAGCTGATCCTTGTAGGGCCCGTCCTTTTCCCGATTCTCTATGATGGAATCGATGGCCCCCACCCCCACGTTCTTGATGGCGGTGAGCCCAAAGCGCAGGCCTTCGGGCACGCAGGTAAAGTTGCGGCCGCTTTCGTTAATATCAGGCGGTAAAACTTTAAGGCCCATCCTCTGGCATTCGGAAATATAGAGGGTCACCTTATCGGTATTGCCCATCACCGAGGTTAGAAGCGCCGCCATAAATTGGGGCGGATGATTGGCCTTAAGATAAGCCGTTTGGTAGGAGATCAGGGCGTAGGCCGCGGAATGGGATTTGTTAAAGCCGTAGCCCGCGAACTTGGCGCACAGGTTAAAAAGATGGACGGCCTTGTTGTGGGAGACCCCGCGCTTTACCGCACCCTCCACAAAGCGCTCCTTCTGCTCCTGCATCTCCTTGCTCTTTTTCTTTCCCATGGCCCGGCGCAGGATATCGGCCTGGCCCAAACTGTAGCCAGCCACTTTGCTCGCGATCTGCATTACCTGCTCCTGGTAGAGGATCACGCCGTGGGTGTCTTTTAAGATAGGCATCAGCTCGGGCAGGTCGTATTTTACTTCCGTCCGGCCGTGCTTGCGGCTCACATAATCCGCCACCATACCGCTCTCGAGCGGCCCCGGCCGGTACAGCGCCAAAAGGTCGATCACCTCGGTGAAGTTAACCGGCTGGAGATCTTTGAGCAGGGCGCGCATGCCGCGGGACTCCAGCTGGAAGACCCCCACGGTTTCGGCCGCGCACAAGAGCTGGTAGGTCTTAAGATCGTCCAAAGGCAAGGTTCCCATATCCAGGTCCCCGCCCACATTGGCGACGGCATGGGCGATCATGGTCAGGTTCCGCAAGCCCAGGAAGTCCATCTTCAGCAAGCCGATGGCTTCGAGATCCGTCATGTCATATTGGGTCACGATCTGCCCTTCGCCCAGGTCCTGGATGGGCAGATGGTCCATTAAGGGTTTCTCGGAGATCACCACCCCGGCCGCATGGACCGAGCCGTGGCGGGGCAGGCCTTCCACCATCATGGCGGCATCGAGCAGATCCTTAACCTTGTCATCGGCCCGGTAAAGCGCCTGCAGTTCCTTGTTCACCCGCGGGGCGATGGGCTCTCCTTCGGGGGAGAATTTTTGTTCTTCCTCGATCCCCAGCGTCTCCGCGATGGTGACATTGGGCCCAAAGGGCACCATCTTGGCGATGCGGTCCACCTCGGGAAGCGGGATGTTCTTGACCCTCCCCACGTCCCGGATGCCTCCCCGCGCCGCCATGGTGCCGAAGGTTATGATCTGGGCCACGTGGTCCTTGCCGTATTTTTGGCTGACGTAATCTATGACCTCCTGCCTACGTTCGAAACAGAAGTCGATATCGATATCCGGCATGGAGACCCGCTCCAGGTTCAAGAACCGCTCAAAGAGCAGGTCGTAGCGCAAAGGATCGATGTTGGTGATGCCTAAAGCATAAGAGACGATACTGCCCGCCGCCGAACCCCTCCCCGGCCCCACCTGGATGTCCTGGGAGCGGGCATAATTGATAAAATCTTGGACGATCAAAAAGTAAGGCGCGTAGCCCATTTTCTCGATTGTATAAAGTTCGTATTTGACCCGGTCGTTTATCTCCGGGGCAATTTTGACCTTGCCTTCGACTTTGGACCCGTATTTTCCCTTTATCCCTTCCCATACCAGGTTCTCAAGGAAAGAATCCGGGGTCTGCCCCTCCGGCACTATAAAATTGGGCAGATGGAGGGTCCCCATTTCGAGTTTTACCTCGCATTGGTCGGCGATCTCCCGGCTTTGCTTTACCGCCTCGGGAATATCGGAAAAAAGCTTCAGCATCTCGTCGGCGGACTTAATATAGAATTCGGGGGTGGTAAGCCGCATGCGCTTCTCATCGGAGACCAGGGCCCCCGTCTGGATGCACATCAAGATGTCCTGGAAGGTCGAGTCCTGCTTTCTTAGGTAATGAGCGTCATTGGTGGCTACCAGCTTGATCTTTAAGTCCTTGGATAACTTTATGAGACCGGGATTCACCTGGCGGTTGATCTCAAGGCCCAGGTCCTGGATCTCCAGGTAATAATCCTCGCCTAAAAGCTCGCGGTACCAGCCGGCAGCCGCTTTGGCATCCGCCAGGCGTCCCTCCGCGATCGCTTCTCCGATCTCGCCGGCCGGACAGCCCGAAAGCACGATCAATCCTTTATGATATTTTTCTATAATTTCCCGGTCGATGCGCGGACGGGAATAAAAGCCTTCAAGCGATGCCAGGGAAGCCAGCTTGACGAGGTTCTGGTAACCTTCGAGGTTTTTGGCCAGCAGGGTTAGATGATAGGGAGAGCGGTCTTCCCGGGTCTCTTTATCGTGGCGGGTGCGCGGCGCCACATACAGCTCACAGCCCAAAATCGGCTTGACCCCACCCGCCAGGGCCGCCCGGTAGAACTTGATGCCCGCATAGAGATTACCGTGGTCGGTTACCGCTACCGCTTTTTGGCCGAGTTCGTTGGCCCGATCGATGAGCTCGGTTAAACGGATACCCCCGTCCAGCAGGGAATATACGGAATGGACATGCAGGTGTACGAATTGGTCACGGTGAGGCATGGTTTATGATTATAGCAAAAAAGGCCGTCCGCCTCAAACTTGGGCTTACGGCCTTCTTTTAGGGTCGATGAACTTATCCGCCGATCCTGAACATCTTGGTGCCGCATTCCGGGCACTCACCCTTGGTGGCTTTCCGCTTGTTCTTTAAAGTCACGCTCTTAGGATTTTTCATTTCCTTTTTCTTTTTGTCCTCACCCCCGCCCTTCGGGCACCCCCTCTCCACTTCGTAGAGAGGGGGTATCTCTATTTGTCGACCGATCTCCTTTTATTGATATCCCCTCTCCATCAAAGATGGAGAGGGGAAGAGCGAAGCGAATGGGTGAGGAGCAAGAATCGGCTTCGAAAACCCGATTATATATATAGAGATGATAAACGCGGTAAATCAGAATAACGTCAATTTGAGCTCACAGGGAGAGAGCATGTCCGCCGCCGGCGCCATGGTCGTGACCGGGCTGGAAAAAGAGCTTAAGCTGCAGCGTCTGGACGGCAAAGAGATCAAGGCCGAACCTATTCTTCTCGAAAAACTGGTACAGAAATTGAACGATGCCACCGCCATCCAATCGGTCAAAAGCCACAAGAACCGCCAGGGAAACGACTCCCAGAAAGAAGAGAACCGTAATCCGAAGATAATCCACACTCCGCACTCCGCATTTCGCATTGCCCGTCCATTTGAATGGACCCAGCCGACAAAATCCTCGGGTTTCTGGTCATTCTTGATCGAATGGGAAAGAAAGATCTTGAACGAACTTTTGAAGTTCGTGATCAAGCCCAACGTAGAAGAGCTGATCCAAACCGCGGGTGAATTAGGCCTGGACCTCTCCGGTTGGCAGCTCGAGACCCTATGCATTGACCAGAACGGAGAAGTGCTGCTCCTGCTCCAAAACGAATTAAAGATCCTGACCATCGCCGGCCTGGTGACCGATTCTTATCTGGCGCGATTGGTCGTTTTCTGGAGATGCTTTAGATTAAGACAAACGCTTATCTCCCTGGGATTTACGGATTTCAGCAAATTGGAGATAGAAGCCAAACGTATCGCCTGGTTAAAGCTCATTTCACTTCTGAAAGAATCCCACCTTAAAAGGGTTTTCTCGCTTAACCGGCGCGATTTTAATAAGTATTCGGGGTTGATAAAATACTATACCCGGCTGGCTTTGAACGTTAAGGTGGACCTGCCGCAAGAGGCCTGGATCCATCAACGCCTGGAAACCCTAGCCCGGGAGGCTTCCCGCTACCAGCATGAGCTTTTGGAATCCCTCAAAGCAGTCCGCTAAGCTTGTGGACCTGCGGTATCACCCTCACCTGTTTTAATTTTCTTTTAGCGATGGCGTGGAAGGCAAAAAGCTCCTCCGGCAAGGGACGTTTGATATGGCCGTGGGGGGTCACCGGCTGGATGATCAGAGGGATCTCCGCATCGATCTCCGCAATAAGGGTTGCGGCCTCGTCCATCTCCTTGGGCTTGCTTTCTTTGGTCACCACCACTTTAGTGAATACCTGTTTGGTGTAGGCGATCTCCAGGGCCGCTTTGTGCTCTTTCCAATAAGGGGATAGGCCGGTGGCGGACGGCAATTTGATGTCGAACGAAACGATATCCACCAGATCGATGATCTCTTCGAGATGCTTAGGCAAGACCCCATTGGTCTCCAGATAGATCGGGAGTTTCTCTTTCCTTAATTCCGGCAGGAAGTTCTTCAGGAAATCCACCTGCAAGAGCGGCTCCCCTCCGGTCAAACTCACCGAATGGGTCAAATTCTTAGGAAAAGCCAGGGTCAATTCCAGAAGTTGCTGGACCGATGCCGGATTGTTGTATTTTTTGGTTTCCTTGTCGGTTTTTACGGTAAATTCTTTGGTGAGCGCCAGCGCCTGCGGGGTGTCGCAATAGGCGCAGGTAAGATTACAGCCCGCAAAGCGGATAAAGGTCTGCCGCTCCCCCGCATATAATCCTTCTCCCTGGAAAGAAGAAAAGACCTCGTTCAGCTGGGCTTCGGTGCTACTCATGAAGGGCGGTCTTAAAGAGGGACTCCTGGGCGGCCATTTCGGCGGGCAGCGGGGGAAGATCGTTGAGGTCCTTAAGCCCGAAATGCTTGAGGAACTCCTCCGTAGTGCCGTAAAGGATGGGACGCCCCACCTGGTTTGAGCGGCCCTGCTCCGCGATCAATCCCTTGCCGATCAGGGTCTCAAGCACGCCGTCGCAGTACACTCCGCGGATAAGCTCCAGCTCCGGTTTGGTCACCGGCTGGCGGTAAGCGATGATGGCCAGCGTCTCGAGCGATTGCGGCGTCAGGGTGGTCTCGATCTTCAAGTGGGACAATCGGTCCACATATTCGGCGTTCTCTTCGGTGGTGCCGAAGAGATAGCCATTGGCCACCTTGAGGACCTTAAGCCCCCGGTTCCCGTTGTATTCCGCGTCCAATTCGGCCAAAGCCGATCCCAGGGTTTGCTGGTCGACTTCGGTCAACCGCTCCAGCTCCTCCAGGGTCAAGGGATTCCGGGTCACAAAAAGCAGGGATTCCAAAACCCGTTTAACTTTCGCGAAGTCTAAGGTAGATTCCACCAAATTTCTCCTTTTGTAGTATCAATATGAAGCGTTGTTTGGCCAGCTCCAATATGGACAAGAACGTCAAGACCAGCTCCAGGCGGGTATGGCGGAGGAACAAATTCTCAAAAGCCGCTTCCCCTCCCCCCTGTTTGAGTATCTCCACCACTTCTCCGATCCGTTTATCCAGGTTCAGCTCATCCTCTTTTATGACCCGAACTTCTTCTTCCGGAGGCAGACGCTTCCAAACTTCCTGGAAGGCCTTGACCAGGTCGGTCAAGCTTACGTCCTTGAGCTCGATTTCCCTCCTCACAAATTGTGGCGCTTCGCGATGATAGCGCGAATAGACCCGTCTGAAATTTTCCCGGCGGGTCTTAAGCTCGCCGGCCATATGTTTGAAACGCTCGTACTCCAGCAGGTGAGCGGCCAGCTCCGATTCGATCTCTTCTTCCGACTGTTTGAGGACGATATCCGGCGGGGACGGCAGGACCTTCTTACTTTTAAGTTCCAGAAGCTGCGCCGCCATAAGCAGGAACTCCGAGGCGGGATTGAGATCGATATGGTCCAACCGTTTCAGGTATTCAAAATAGGTCGTCGTGATCTGGGCCAGGGAGATCTCAAATATGTCGATCTTTTCGTCATGGATGGCATGGAGCAGCAGGTCAAAGGGGCCCTCATATTTGGGAAGCGTAACTGTAAATACCGTCATCCGATCAGCCCCATGGCCCGCTTGGCCTCGAGCAGGGTTAAAGTAGCTTCGGATTTGGCCCGCACCATGCCCGTTACCAGCATCTCTTCCACGAGCTTGCGGTTCTTAAGTATCTCGGCCCGGCGCTTCCGGATGGGGGAAAGAAATTCCAAAAGATCGGCCAGGAATTCTTTTTTACACTCAACGCAGCCCCGCTCCGCGCTGCGGCATTCGGCCGCGATCTTATCCACCTGGCCCTTATTGAAGATGCCGTGGTAATCGAACACCGTGCACACTTCCGGATGGCCGAGATCCTTCTTGGTGACGCGCGCCGGATCGGTTATCATCATGTTCACCTTTTCCCGGACCAGATCTTCGGGATCCGATAAGGCGATGGTGTTGCCGTAGCTTTTGCTCATTTTGCGGCCGTCGATGCCGGGAAGGACGGGGAATTCGGCCAGAAGCTCCTGGGGCTCCTTGAAGACCTTCTTGTAAAAAAAGTTGAAACGGCGGGCGATCTCGCGGGTCAGCTCGATGTGAGGTAATTGGTCCTCCCCCACCGGCACCAGATCGGCCTGGTAGATCAAGATATCGGCCGCCTGCAGCACCGGATAGCCCAAAAATCCGTAAGTGCCCAGGTCTTTGTCCTTTAACTCATTGATCTTGCTTTTATAGGTGGGCACTCGTTCCAGCCAGGGAAGCGGGGTGATCATGGAGAGCAACAGATGCAATTCCGCATGCTCGGGAACATCGGATTGCTTGAAAATGGTGCACTTTTTGGGATCGAGCCCCACCGAAAGCAGGTCCACCGCCACATCCAAAGTGTCTTCCGGGAGATTTTTCACGTTCTCATATCCGGTGGTCAGGGCATGCAGATCGGCGATGAAGAAAAAACAGTCGTATTGTTGTTGTAATTTGACCCAATTTGAAAGCGCGCCCACCAGGTTCCCCAAGTGCAGCTTGCCGCTGGGCTGGATGCCGGATAGAACCCTTTTCATTTTCATCCTCACCCTGTCCTCCCTTCGTTCGGACATCCCTCTCCACTTCGTGGAGAGGGAAATGAATTATAACATAATTTTTTCTTGTAAAATCGAAACAGTTCTAAATAGTATTCCCCTCTCCATTTTATGGAGAGGGGTGCAGGGGTGAGGTGTCCGGTTTTACATTTAAATAACGGAGGGTCCCTTCCATCACCGTTTTAAAAGCCGGGCCGGCCACCGTCTCCCCCCAGATCACTCCCTGGGGATCGTCCACCAAAACCAGGATCGCTATCCGCGGATCGTCGAGCGGCGCAAATCCGCAGAAAGAAGCGATAAAATGGTTCTTCATATATCCGCGTCCGCCGGGGAGGGCCTTTTGCGCGGTGCCGGTCTTCCCTCCCACCCGAAAATATTTCATTTGCGCCCGCTTTCCCGATCCAAAAAGCACCACGTTCTCCATAAGTTTCTTGGCCTGTTCGGTCACCCGCAAAGAGAGCACCCGATTAAGTTCCTCCGCGGAAGCGCTGCGCACAAAGGTCCCGTCCGGGCTTTCGATCTTTTTGATAAGGACCGGTTTGATCCTCACTCCGCCATGCGCGATGGCCGCATAAGCGGCCAGCAATTGCAGAGGGGTCACCGCGATGCTCTGCCCAAAAGACATCATGGCAATGTCGGGCTTATACCAAGCTTGCGGCGGCTTCACTATCCCCCGCGATTCGCCGTAGAGTCCCAGCCCGGTGGCCTCGCCGAAGCCGAACTCGCGGATCATTTTATAGAATCGTTCCGGACCCAGCTTGAGGCTTACCTGGGCGGCGCCGGTATTTATGGACTTCTCGAGCATAAAGGATAAGGAGATCCGGCTTCCCGGCCAGTCGATGGGGTGGGAATTTTCGATCACCTTGCCGCCGATCTCGAGAGTATCGAGCGCCTTGAGTTTTTCATCAGGTTCTATGACCCCCTCCTGCAGTCCGGCGCAGGCGGTGATCACCTTAAAGGTCGATCCCGGCTCATAGACATCCAGCGCCCGGCTTTTCCATAAGTGAAAACCGGATTTTTGATACTCGTTGGGATCAAAATCCGGCAAACCGGCCAGCGCCAGTATTTCCCCGTTCTCTACGTCCATCACGATGATGTTCCCGGCGGAAGCTTTGAATTGTTTAAGTATTTTGGCCAGCTCTCTTTCCGCCAGATATTGGACGGGCTCATCGATGGTCAAGGTCACGTTCATTCCGGGATGCGCCGCTTCTTCCCTTTCCGGCATCTGGGGCAGTTCATATCCCAAAGGATCGCTCTCGGTTATTAGCCGGCCTTCCTTGCCTTTAAGATATCTGTCCCAGGCCAGCTCCACTCCCGAAAGGCCCTCATTATCGAGCCCCGTAAAACCCAAGATCTGCGCGGCCAGCCTTCCTTTGGGATAGACCCGTTTCTTGTCGGGAAGCAACAACACTCCCGCAATTTTTGCCGACCGGAGCTTTGCGGCCAGCTCTACCGCGATCTTGCGCTTGACCCAGGAAAAAGCGCGTTTTTTGGAGAGCGCGCCCACCGGCTCGCCTAGAAGTTTGGAGAGCGCCTCCGGGCTCGAAAAGATGCGGGGATTGACCGCCACCGAAAAGGTGTCCAAAGTGGTGGCCAGGACGTGGCCGCGCCGGTCGTAGATGTCGCCTCGTTCGGCCGCCAGATTGATGATCCTGCGGCGTTGGTCTTCGGCTTTTTGCTTGTAAAAATCGTGATGGAAGAGCTGGAGCTCGATCAAGCGGGCTAGCAGTATCAGGGCCAAGACCGCTAAAAGATAGATCAGCGCCTGCAGTCTACCCTTTGACATTTATCAGCTCATAAAGCAGCAGCGGCATCTCCACCCGGGCATCGTAGCCGCTTTTGAGATTGAGGTCGGAGCGGAAAAGGTTCTCGAGGCCTAAGCTCAATTCTTCGGCGCTGAAGCGCGGCAAGCTGTCCTGCAGCATCTTGATGTAGAAGCTGCTGCCGCCGATCGCCTCCGCCATCTGGGCGGGGCTTTTGCGTCCCAAGACCTTCATCTTAAGCAGGGTGCGCAGCTGCGAGCCGATTAGGCCCAATAGTTCGTGCGGATCCTCACGGTCCTCGCCGAGCAACTTTTCCAGAGCAAAGAGAGCGGCCGAAAGATCGCGGCGGCGCAGGGCATCCGAAAGCTTGAAAGCATCCACCCCTTCCCGGGTAGCCAATCTATCGATGTCCGCTTCGGTGATCTCCCCTCTTTCCCCGATATAGGTCGCCAGTTTTTCGATCTCCGAATACAAGCGGCCCAGGCTGCGGCCGGAGATCTCCACCAGTTTCTCGGCCAAAGGACGCTTCATATTTTTCCCGAGTTCCTGGGCGGTCTTGAGGCAAAAATCCGTAAGTTCCGGCAGGTTCCATTCGGTGAGCGGTTTGTGTTCGCGCACCACGGCGTGTTTTTCGAGCGTTTTGAAGATCTTGGAGCGCCGGTCCAGCCCGTCCGGAGCATCCAGGATGACGGTCACCCCCGGCGGCAGAGAGCAAAGGTCCCGCAGCAGGCCCTCGTCCGCATCCGAGAGATCGAACCCGGTGATGATCAGGAGCCGTTGGGGATTAAAAAGTGGGGGCAGGGAAAGCGTTTCGCGCAACTCTCCGGCGCCGATCCCGTCCAGGTGAACGACCGCCGCGGCGGGATTATTTTTAGCGATTTCCTCTATTTCCCGCCGGATCAGGAATCGTTCTTCACCATAAAATATGTATAGGGCTGGCATAATTTAAAAGCCGACCGGAAAGCCGACGGTCAGAGTCGAACTGACGACCGGCTGATTACAAATCAGCTGCTCTACCAACTGAGCTACGTCGGCCTGGGAATATTATAGCATGGGTGAGGAGAGAAAAAATAAAGCCGACGGTCGGAATTGAACCGACAACCTGCGCATTACGAATGCGCTGCTCTGCCAATTGAGCTACGTCGGCAATTCTACCAGCGGCTCATGAGCAAGCGGGCATTATCATTTAAGGGGGTGACGCGTCGGGTGTCGGGATCGAGCTTCCACTCGAAGTTCTCCGCTTCCACCTTGCCGCTGCGTTCTTGCCGGCAATTAAAGACCACCCGCAGGCCGTCCCCGGCGGATCTGACCTGCCAGCCGTCCTCGAAGATCTTGGTGCCCAGGGATTTGGTGAGCGAAAGCACCGAGGCTAGGGCCGAAGAAATGGCGGTGCCTTTGCTGGTCCTGCCGCCTTTGACCAGATTAACCGAGTCCGAGACCACGATGGTGTTGGCCATCGCAGGCATAGGCGCCGGTTTTTTTGCCAGGACCACGGTTGCCGGTCTTACGGCCACGTTGCCGATAAGCGAATCGGACAAAGCGGCAACTTCGGGATTAAGCGGCGCGATCTCTTTTAGCGCCTTGAGCTCGCCCATAGCCGAGGTCTTTTCGTTCAATTTAAAGTAAGTT
This sequence comes from Candidatus Saganbacteria bacterium, assembly GCA_016223205.1. Lineage (GTDB taxonomy): Bacteria > Margulisbacteria > WOR-1 > XYC2-FULL-46-14 > WPAF01 > JACRPM01. The sequence continues at coordinate 135,411 of JACRPM010000007.1, read as the reverse complement.
TGCACCAGCAACAGGCGCGCCTTGATATGGTCGGGACTGTATTCGACCGTTTTGCCGAGCACGGACGCCGCGCGGCCGTAATCCTTTTCCTTGAAAGCTTTAAGGCCCGAAAGGTACAGCTCTTCGGTCGGATCGGACAGGTTCTGGGCTTCCACCCACCCCTCCTTGCCGTCGCTCAACCGCACCCGATAAAAAGCGGCCTTGGTCACGGCGCTGACCTTGACGCCGGGCAAAAGCGTGCGGACCGTCTCACCTTTGTCGGTGACGATCGAAGTATTGATCACCGTGAGCGGCACCCCCTCGAGGGCGGCCTGCTCGGCCGGATCGTTCATCACAAAATCGAGCGAGCGCTGGATGGCCCGCCCGGCAGCATCGCGAATGACCATCTTTATTAAATGCGCCCCGCCCTTCAGGCTTTCGGGGATCTTCATCACCCGGCTCCAATCCTTGGAGTTGTCTGAAAATAGCGGCAGGGGGCTTTGGCTGGAATCGAGATAAGCGACCACTTCCTTGACCCGGGAAGTCAGCTTGACCTCCAGGAAAACCTCTTGTCCGCGGGTCACGTTTTTGGGGTAAAGCGCCGTCTCCACCCAGGCAATGGAAAGCTCCTCCGTCACATCCGAGGGGCCGGCTTTCAAGCTGATGGTCTGGGAATCCATTTCATCAAAATTCAAAGCAAATGCCGGTACGCAAATCAGGGCGGTAAGACAAACCGAAAGCAGAATCTTATTAAACATTTTCTACCTCCTAATAAGTGAAGATGATATTGTCGAGAGAACAATCGACCGCCCCGGCTTGAGCCGGGGCCACAAATATCAATTGCAAACGGCTGATATTGGTCAAGCCGGTGCTGAAGACCCGTTCTTTGGCCTCGGCCGTGGCGGTCGAATCCAATGTCAGCGCGGTGAATGGAATGGAATAGCGCGTGGCGCCCTTACCCAAGATGGGGAGTTCCGCCGTCCATTTGGTGTCGTTCTCGAATACCTCGAGCTTGATCTTGCCGCCGCCGGAGCTTCCCCAGACGTCGAATTGCAGGCGGGAATAATCGCGCGCGTCCACATTAAGAGCGGTACCGATGCCTCCCGCGTACCAATCGGAGGCCGCGCCCGATACTTTCAGAAGATAATCTCCATCGGATTCCACCACCAGATCCCTTTTTACGGTCTTGGGAACTTTATCCACTGCCAGGTTCACGCGGTCGAAAGCATACCATTTGGTGGCGGTGCCGTCCTCAAAATTATCCACCAGGTAAAAAGTCAGGATACCGCGGGCCTGGGAAGCCAAAAATAAAAGCCCGAAAGTCACGGCCAGGAACTTTTTCATCGTTTCTTCCTTTTTTGGGCGGCGGGCTTGGGTTTTTTCTTCAGGGCTTTGGTCCGGGGAGCCGCGGCAGGTTTGGGCTCGCTCTTTTTGGGCAGATCCCAGTTCCTGCGGTTGGCTTCGAGCGTCAGCTTTTCTTTTTCCGCCAGCAGTTTTTCGAGCTCCCTCCTCAAGTTGAGGGTGCTTTTCTTTAAAAGGTCCTCATTGCCCATGCGGTCCGCCAGCGATTCTTCCAGTTGTTTGCGGATGCGTTTTAAATTTTCGTTCTCCTGCTGCAGTCCGCGGTTAAAGGAGATCAGCCGGGAGTTCTCTTCGGAGAGTATGTCCTCTTTGTTGGACCTGGCCGGGAGCGCGCTCTTTTTGCGTGAAATGATCTCGTAGGATTTAGCCAGGGTGAGCGTGGTCAACGACACGGCGAACAAGCCCAGAAAGATAAAATTAAGGTCAAAAGAAGATTTGGACCCGGCCAGCACCTCATCCAATCCCGGCGGGTGCGGCTTGGCCACGGTCGCGATCGCCAGCCCGACGAAAAACAGGACTACTACGATCCCCAGGAATTTAGAATTTATTTTATTTACCAGTTTCACTCTGCTTGCTCCTTTCGGAAATGGCGAGGGGCAGAATCGAACTGCCGACACACGGTTTTTCAGACCGTTGCTCTACCGACTGAGCTACCTCGCCCTATATGATACCACGGGCTAGCCGAGGCTTCAACGAGTGAAGCCTAGACAATTAAAGCCCTTCTTGAAAAGAAGTGTATCACGAAGGATAACTCTGTTTCAAGGTGGTTTGAAACCGCCCGGAACCAATTTGAGTGTGTTTAATTGTTGAAAGATTGTTAGAAGGAAAAGGAGTATAATTCCTGCTTAGGATGGTGAGGGATTATGAAAAAGTTGGCTGGATTTGTGCTGTTTATTATATGCGTATCTTTATTCGTTATTATTTTTAATGCTTCCGCGATAGCAAGAATAGTGTTTGATTACTGGACTGAAGATGGCAAAAGTAATTTTATGGTTAAAACTAGCGACAATCCCGCTGAATATTTTTGGTATGCAGATGGGCATAAATCAATAGCCATAGTTACTGATTCAAGCAGCATCGTTATAATTACAACAGATCGGCAGTATTGGAAGGGGAAATATTATCTTGATTCAGTAGGAGACTTAATAAAAGAATATAACAGCACAAAACTATATCTTCATCCAGGCAGTATTGGGTATGATATGTATATTAAAGTAATTAATGATTATAAGTATAATGAAATTACCTTAAGAGAATGGCCAGTTAAATCTATTAAAAAGAGCTATATTTCAGAAAAAGATATTATTGCCAGAAAAAGACCCTCGTTAAATTCGACCAAGATACACACAATACCTAAAGGCGAGATAATTGCGGCATATCAAGTTTCTAAGAATTGGATTCTTGTTTACTACTCCAAAAAGCTAGGATGGATTCCAAAAATATCAGTTAGCGATAATTTTCCGCAAGGAGTTTGGGTGCCAACAAGTCCACTGAGCAATGAAGTAACTCAACTACAAGAATATACATCCGGATTATCAATTGAATCACCTGCAATACACACCCCAACTTCAAATGAGGGGGCAACAACCCCCGAAATTAATTAGCCCCCAACAATGAAATATTTCAATGAGAATGATTAAATTTGTATTTGGAACGGCCTGGGGCTTTTTGGTTGTGTTTGAGTTTTAGGAGATTTTTAGAAAGCGGAGAAACCCTTTAAGCAATTTCATATATGTGATTATGCTGTATTCCAAGTGTTTATCTTGAAAACAGTTACCGCATTTGATTCTTCATCCCCCCATATGGCCCCAGTTTCACCCCAATAAAAGTTTTGATAGATGGCTGGCTCTTCTCCATATTTCGCTTCTACCCTGTCTCGTTGCCCAGCCTTAGTGTACAATCTTACAAATTCACCCGCGTTAATTGAAACTTCAGGGAACCAAAATACTTTATCATTAAGGATGGATAAGCGACCCCCGCTCTTTTTTGTGTTCATAACAACGTAATATTGTAAATCTGCTGGCTCTAAAGCTCGAAGCAATACTCGCTCATTAGCTAAATCACCTGCATCCCTGATCCCAATTATTTCAAAAGCTCCTATGACGCTCATTTTTTATTTCCCGATTCTTCTATATCTTTCTGGTTATCGCGGACAAGATAATTGTATATTGCACATACAACAAAAAGGCCTATTGCTAAAATAAACAAGATTGTTCTTATTAAGCCATCCGGAAGAGTTGTCAGAAATGCAATCATAGCGCCGGCAATAATATTTATGGATTGAATGACAATGCCAATGCCACTTGTATTTTTTATCCTTTCTCGAGCCACACCTAATTTACTAATCAAATCCGAGTTTTTCAAACTTAAGATGTTAATCTTATCTTGTGAAGCTCTACATTCTTCGCATTTTTCCTTATACTGTGCAATAATCAACTTCAATCCAGCATCAGATTTTTGCAGGTCTTCAATGGACATATTGCCAACAGCTTCGATAAGCTCATCCGCCCGTCTTCCCGAAACAGGCCTCAAAGACTCTGTTGGTTCTACTGGTTTTTCTGCCACTTCATCGGCCATTAAATAACCCCTCCCAACTCGTAATTATGAATTAGAAACATTTTTGACGCAAGACCGTTTCAAGCACGAGCACTTATAATCTAGCTTCTACAAGCAATATATTAAGAACAATCTCCGGCTCAACAAATTATTCTTCTCTTCTTTATTACAATAAATATTAATCAATCTGGCGGAGGAGGTGGGATTTGAACCCACGCGGGCAAAGCCCCTAACAGTTTAGCAAACTGCCCCCTTAAACCACTTGGGTACTCCTCCATGCCCAGCTATAGTATATCATCGGAGAGGGGAGGATTCGAACCCCCGGTCCCGTTGCCGGGACAACAGTTTTCAAGACTGCCGCCTTAAGCCGCTCGGCCACCTCTCCATCGCGCTGCGCGCGAGTCAAATCGAATCTGAATCCCAATACCGAGACTGTTTCGGTAAAACGATCTTTTCCTTTAAATCATGCAGCTTGGCCAAACTTATATATAACGAGCCATCTGCAATTTTACGGGCTGTCCGGCCAAGGCCTAATCGTGTAAATGTAATTTTGTTACAGTCATCATTTAAAAGAATCCCTGTTTCAATTTCCATTGTCCCGCCCGGATGTCCGAATACAAAAGACGAATGTTTCTGCTTATCAACAAGCATTTCGTGGGGTATGGTGCCCGCAACGGCAGCTGCTGCGGCAAAACAACAGGAACCTGTGCCCATGAAGCTCGGATGTATAGAATCGGCTAAAACCACTTTTCCAATAAGGGCGCATTCGCTGGACTTTATCAAGCTGCCATTGGAAGCCGTATAATCTCTCGGGCAACTAACCACACATACCGGCGGTATCAGCAGTTGCGTTCCATCCTGCCAGCGCGGCACCAATCCGGCCAATTGCGCCGCTTTACCGCGAATTTCCGCACAGCGCTGAAACATTTGTTTATTCGCATTCAATTCCGCCAATGACTCGCTGCCAGTACAACCCACAACAGTAGAATCAATATAAATTAGCATATTAGCCAGATCGCAAACCGTACAATCCACTTTGGAGCCGTCCTCCATGGTTATGGTATCTTTCACTTTACCGGTAGGAAATAACTTGCCGGTAATGGCGCCTTTGGTAGCGCGGAAATCCAAGAAAATCTTTGCACCGGTTCCGGAAATTCCTGATATATGATAATCCCCGGCAATTATTGCCCGGCTGTTCTTCACCGCCAGGGTGGCGTAGAGCATTTTACCGGTATTCGTATTCCAGATTCGCACCGTATGTTCTCCGTCGGGTAAGGTGATCATCCCTCTATCCAAAGCGAATAAAGCTACTCCCGAGGAAATGTTGCCGCAATTTGCATTGTAATCAACAACATTGGCTTCCGGTTCCACCTGGACAAACATGTAGTCAACATCGGCATCATCACGCTGTGAAGGTTTCACAATTGCGATTTTGGATGTCACAATTTGTCCGCCGCCCAGTCCGTCGATCTCCCACGAATCCGGTTTGCCTAATGCTGCTGCCAGGAATTCAGCCTGCCCGAACCCCAAAGCCGGAATCTCATCCGCATGAAAATATAAGCCGCGACTGGTACCGCCACGGATTATAGAGACCGGACAGATTAGCTGTTCGTGATTTGCATCGTATTGCTGTGTGAGCATATCGCGGGTTAATTATAGCAGTTAAATTTTTTTCATGATATAATTTTCTTCGCGAGCATCCGAGCCGCGAGTTCGAGCCGCTAGCTCATCTGGTAGAGCACTTGCCTTTTAAGCAAGTGGTGCTGGGTTCGAGTCCCAGGCGGCTCATATGCGGGCCCGTAGTGTAGCCCGGTTTAACACGCCTGCCTGTCACGCAGGAGATCACCGGTTCAAATCCGGCCGGGCCCGTATCCTTTGCGCCTGTAGCTCAGTTGGATAGAGCGTCTGCCTACGAAGCAGAAGGCCAGGTGTTCGAATCACCTCAGGCGCAATTTGTTTAGCGTCTGCCGGAGTTTATCCTCCGAAGTCCCGAGTTTGCCGAGGGACGAAGGAGGATTTTTTCTTGAAGATCTGCTCGCGGATCTTTTCTTTGACGAAGACAGTTTTGGAAAGGATCTCCGCAGCTTCCGCCCGGGTGAGCACCGCGTCCGGCTCAAAATTCTTGCCGCTTAAGTATTCCAAAAGGCCCGCGGTCTTCGCTACATGGATGGCCCGCGCCGCCCAATGCCGCTTGGGCACGTCGGGGAAGGGATTATCGGAAAGCGACAGCGGCTCGGTAAGCCCCGCGAACTTGCTGATCACCACCACCGCCTCCGCCCGGGTCATCTTCTGCCAGGGCAGGAACTTGCCGTCCGGATAACCCGAAACATAACGGCGGTCCACCGCGATCTTAATGTAGGGCGCGGCCCAGTGGGTAAGCGGGACATCGGGAAATACATCGGTGGTGAGCGGCTGGGCCGGGAATTCCTTGGCCTTGACCAGTATGGCGCAAAGTTCCGCTCTCGTCACCGCCGCTTCCGGCCGGAAGGTGCGGTCGGGGTAGCCGGTCATGATGTTCAAGGTCGCTAAATATTCGATCGCGTCTTTGGCCCAAAAGCCGGGGATCACGTCCGAAAAGGTCTTAAGCCCTTCCCGAGATTTTAAGGTCAGGCCTTCTTCTTTGGCCTCTTTTATCTTTAAGACCGGCAGGGCGGGCTTTTCTTCCCCGACATATCCCAGTGAGAAGAAATAAGTGGTGTTCTCGGCCAGGTCGCCGTATTGATGGTAAGCAAAGTCGAATGAATATCCGCGGTATTTCAGCCCCAATCCCGTGGTCCAGTTGCTGTCCACCCCGATACCGGCTTCGGTGGCCTTGGCTTTTTGGTCGATGCCGGCGCGGATCGCCACAATGGGATTGAACCACCATTCCAAGCCCGCATGCCACAGGCCCGGCCGCTTCTGGGTGACCGCCATATCGAGATCCAGGTCGGCATTGACCACCTGTTCTCCATATTGCCGCCAGCCGTCCTTGCCGATCATCTTAAAGCTCACCCCGGTCTTGGCCTGGGCGGCAATGCCCTCCTCCGCCCCGCTCTTCCATTTGAATAGCCCGAAGAAGGAGGCCGGCAGAATGTTCTCGAGCATCACCCCGGTCTTGATCCAGGGATGAGGCCGCCACAGGGTAGCCAGGTCCAGGTCGGTGCCCGAACCATTGCTTCCCGACATGGCGCCCGAATCTTTAGAAAATCCCTGGCTGAAGTATTTAATACTGGCCCCTGCCGTAAGATCCGGCATAAGTTCCCGGGCATAAGTAAAATACATGATGGAAGATGAATAATCTGTGACATCGTACTGGCTGACCACGGTTTGGGTGGGGGTTTCGGTAAGCGTGGTCAGGGGGATGCCTCCCGTGCCGGCATTGATGTAGCCGAAACCAAAAACCCCGTAACGGGTCTGGCCCGAGGTCCCCAGCGAAATATAGGTAATGTCCTCTAAAAGTTTGCCGGTCATGGAAACCACTTTAAGGGAGGGCTCCATTGCCAATCCGGCGGGGTTTAAGAAGATGGCGGAAGCGTCGTCGGCCACTCCCAGGTAGGCCTTGCCCATGCTAAGCGGCCGGGCCCCCACTCCGATCTCACCCAGGTTGGCGCTGATCGCCAAAGCCGGGGCGCAAAGACAGAGGAAAAATACGAATGCCAAACTTGCCCGGCGCATTTTCTACATTATATTAACGCGCTCGTAAATTGTCAACCCGAAAGCCCCGTGTTAGAATGGTTTCGTGAAGATCCGCAACTTCTCCATAATCGCCCATATCGACCACGGCAAGTCCACCCTGGCCGACCGCTTGCTGGAATTTACCGGCACGATCGAAAAACGGCTGATGCGCGACCAGATCCTGGATACCATGGATTTGGAGCGCGAGCGGGGCATCACCATCAAGGCCCAGGCGGTGCGTATGGAGTACCAAGGGTATGTCCTCAACCTCATCGACACTCCCGGCCATGTGGATTTTACCTACGAGGTCTCCCGCAGTTTGGCCGCCTGCGAAGGCGCGCTCCTCATTGTGGACGCTTCCCAGGGCATCGAAGCCCAGACCCTGGCCAACGCCCATCTGGCGCAGCAGCACGGCTTGACCATTATCCCGGTGATCAACAAGATCGATCTGCCCAACGCCGAACCGGAAAAGGTTAAAGAAGAGATCATCCATCTTTTTAAGGTCGATCCGAAAGAGATCATCCTGGCCAGCGCCAAGGAGGGGATTGGCATTGAAGAGATCTTACAGGCGATCATCGACCGCGTTCCCCCGCCTGCGGGCCGGGCCGAAGACCCTCTGCAGGCCTTGATCTTTGATTCCCACTACGACGCCTTCCGCGGAGTGGTGGCTTATATCCGGGTCATCAATGGACGGATCAAGACCAATGACAAGATATTGCTGATGGGGACGAAGGGGGAATTTGAAGCGCAGGAGATCGGGACCTTAAAGCTTTCCCTCATCCCCCGCAACAGTCTCGAAGCGGGAGAAGTGGGCTATCTGATCGCGGGCATGAAGGACGTCCGCGAATTGCGCGTCGGCGATACCGTGACCCATATTACTAATCCGGCCGCCTCGCCCCTCCCCGGTTACCGCCCCGCCAAGCCCATGGTCTTTTGCGGGTTCTATCCGGTGCAGGGAGAGGATTTTGAGAACTTGAAAGTTGCGCTGGCCAAACTGCAATTGAACGACGCCGCGCTTTTTTTCGAGCCCGAAACCTCGGCCGCCCTGGGATTCGGTTTTCGCTGCGGATTTTTGGGGCTGTTGCACCTCGAGATCGTGCAGGAGCGGCTGGAGAGGGAATATAACCTCGAACTTATCGCCACCGCGCCCAACGTCATCTATAAAGTTAACCTGACCAACGGGGAGGCCAGGTATATTGACAACCCCACCAAATTCCCTTCCTTCGCCGGGATCAAGTCGATCGAAGAGCCGTATTTAAAACTGACCCTGCTGACCCCTGCCGAATATGTAGGCAAGATCTTCGAGATCGCTACCAGCAAGCGCGGCATTTATATCGACCTGGAATACCTGGACCCCACCCGCGCCATGTTGACTTACGAGATCCCGCTCTCCGAAGTGATCTCCGAGTTCCACGATCTGCTGAAATCGGCCACCCGGGGATACGCCTCCATGGATTACGAGGTCATCGGCTATAAAGAATCGGACCTGATCAAGCTGGATATATTATTGAATAATGAATTGGTGGATGCGCTCTCTTCCATCGTGCATCGGGAGCAGGCCCAGTATCGGGGGCGCGCGCTGGCGGAAAAGCTCAAGGAGGTGATCCCCCGCCACCAGTTCGCGGTGCCCATCCAGGCCGCCATCGGCGGGAAAGTAATCTCCCGCGAGACCATCCCCGCTATCCGCAAGGATGTTTTAGCCAAGTGTTACGGCGGGGATGTGACGCGTAAGAGAAAACTTCTGGAAAAACAAAAGGCCGGCAAAAAACGCATGAAGCACATCGGCACGGTGGACGTCCCGCAAGAAGCCTTCATGGCGGTCCTCAAGCTCGGAAAATGACCTCCTCACCCCTTCGCTTCGCTCTTCCCCTCTCCATCAAAGATGGAGAGGGGATTCAATGTCATCAAATATCGTCGTCCCCTCTCCATGAAATGGAGAGGGGTGCAGGGGTGAGGTGTGTCTATATTCACATTCCATTCTGCAGGAAAAAATGCGACTACTGCGACTTCGTATCCTATGCAGGCAAGGAAGAATTGATAGATCGGTATGTGGAAGCTCTCATTAAAGAGATTAACTCACCCCCTCCCTTCGGGTTTCCCCCTCTCTTATTAAGAGAGGGGGATAAAGGGGGTGAGTTGGAGACCCTCTTTATCGGCGGCGGCACCCCGACTCTGCTCGAATCGGCTCATTTCGAAAAAATAATTTCTTCAATCATTTGTCATTTGTCATTGGACATTTGTCATTCGGAAATAACCGTAGAAGCCAACCCCAAAACCGCAGACCGGCAGAAGCTCCAGGCCCTCAAGGAACTGGGAGTCAATCGCCTCTCGATCGGCGCTCAATCTTTTAACGATCGCCATCTGAAAACCTTGGGCCGCATCCACGACTCGGCAGATATCCTCCGGTTTTACGACGACGCCCGTTCCATCGGCTTTGAGAATATCAGTCTGGACCTCATCTTTGCCATTCCGGGGCAAACTCTAGAAGAATGGCAAACTGACCTGAAAACCGCCATAGGCCTAAGACCTAACCACCTATCTACCTACAATTTAACGATAGAAGAAAGCACGCCTCTTCATGAGGAAATAACAAATAACAGAATACAAATTACAAACAATGAAACAGAAGCAACAATGTTCGAATATTCAATTGAGGCTTTAGTGGCTGCGGGATACCAGCATTACGAGATCTCCAATTTCGCCCGGCCCGGATTCGAGTGCCAACATAATCTCAATTATTGGAAGAACGGCAATTATATCGGCATTGGTGCCGGAGCTCATTCGCATATCAATGGCCAACGCTGGTCAAATACTGCCTCCATTGAAGAATATATTAATACCCCCTCTTCTTTTCTCCCCCTTAGCAAGGGGGAGAACGCCGAATCCGCCTTGGCGGATGAGGCAAGAGGGGGTCAACGAGAAACCCTCTTCCTCGGTCTAAGAATGCTGGATGGCCTCTCGGCCGCCAAATTCCAGGGTTTTGAGGAAGAAGTAAACCAACTGCTGAACGAAGGCCTGCTCGCCAGGAACCACGGCCATTACCATTTGACCCGCCGGGGGATCATGCTGGGCAACCAGGTGTTTGAGAGGTTTGTTTGACCCCCTCTGTCCCTCGACTTCGCTCGGGACATCTCCCCCTTATCAAGGGGGAGATAGAGAGGGGGTTAGGAGGGTTCCTCAGCAAACTCGCGGGTTTCCTGATTTCTCATGTCATTTTTTCTGTTAACCATTTTTTACCTGCATCTCTTCTTGATTTTTCTCATAACTGCAAGGAAAAATAATTAATTATCGTTTACTATTTGGCACACTGTTTGCTATAGAGCCGGTTAGGAGTTGACTTTACACCTCAAAACTTGCTATAATTAGCACTCAACTATAAGGAGTGCCAAAGCACATGATCATCGAGCTTAACGACCGTAAAAGGAAGATCCTGGAGGCCCTGATCAGCAAATACGTGGAGTCCGCCGAGCCGGTGGGCTCGGTCTCCTTGACCCACAGCTATTTCCGCCAGTTCTCTCCGGCCACGCTCCGGGCCGAGATGGCGGAGCTCGAGCGCATAGGATACCTGACCCACCCCCACACCTCCGCCGGGCGCACCCCCACTGATACGGGCTATCGCTATTATGTCGATCATATAATGGAAACCAAAAAGATCTCCGGGCGCGAGATCGCGCTCATCAAGAGCGGCATCAAGAAGATCGGCCGGGGCGTGGAGGAGATCTTCCACGGCGCCGCCAGGATCTTATCCTCGCTTTTGGATTATGTGGCGGTCTTTGTGCCTTTTGGTCACCGGCCTTCCCCGGTCTATAAGGCCGGGCTTTCCCAGACCTTAAAACAACCGGAATTCTCGGACATTAACAGCGCCCGCCAGTTCGTGGAGACCATCGAGCAGGAGGAATTTTTGGCCCGGCTCTTGGCCGAATATGCCCGCAAGCAGGGGCTCAATATCCACATCGGGCACGAAAATCCCTATCGCCAGACCCGCGATCTCTCGGTAGTGGTGGCGCAATGCCACCTGCGCGGGCTCAATCCCGGCGCCATCGGCATCATCGGCCCCACCCGCATGGATTACGACCACGTGGCCTCGCTTTTAAATTTCGTATCGGAAGAATTGGAGGCCTTTTAATGGCCGAAGAGATCCAGGCCGAGCAATTGGAAGAGCTGAAAAACAAATGGCTGCGCGCCCTGGCGGATTTTGATAATTACAAGAAAAGAACCGCCTTGGAGCAGGACCAATTCGTAAAATTCAGCAACGAAGGCCTGATCCGGGAGCTTCTGCCGGTCTTGGACGGATTGGACAAGGCCCTGTCTGCCGCCGGAACATCCAAGGTTAACGATGGCCTGATCAAGGGCTTGGCCCTGGTCGGCCGGCAATTGAAGGACGCCTTGTCGAAGTTCGGATTGGATGAGATAGCGGCGGTCGGCAAACCTTACGACGCTAACCTGCACGAGGCCATCTTGCAGAAAGAAAGTTCCGGTCCGGAAAACGTGATACTCGAAGAGATGCAGAAGGGTTATACGCTTCATGGTAGAGTGATCAAGCCCTCCATGGTGATAGTCAGCAAAAAAGGAGAAAAATAAAATGGCTAGTGAAAAGATTATCGGAATAGATCTAGGCACGACCAATAGCTGCGTGGCAGTGATGGTCGGCGGCGAGCCCACCGTCATTCCCAATCCCGAAGGCGGCCGCACCACCCCCTCGGTGGTCAGCTTCCCTAAAGAGGGAGAACGGGTGGTGGGAACGGTCGCCAAAAGACAGGCCATCACCAATCCCGAGAATACCGTTTCTTCTATAAAAAGATTCATGGGACGCCGCTTCAACGAGATCGACCAAGAATTGAAATACGTATCTTATAAGGTTGTGGAAGGCGCCAATTCTGCGGCGGGCGTGAACATCAAGGGCAAAACCTATTCTCCTCCCGAGATCTCCGCCATGATATTACAGAAGCTTAAGCAATCCGCCGAAGAGTACCTGGGAGAAAAGATCACCAAAGCCGTCATCACCGTTCCGGCTTACTTTAACGACGCCCAGCGGCAGGCCACCAAGGATGCGGGACAGATCGCCGGGTTAGAAGTTATGCGCATCATTAACGAACCCACCGCCGCTTCCCTGGCTTATGGATTGGACAAGAAAAAGAACGAGAAGATCGCCATTTACGACCTGGGCGGGGGAACGTTTGATATCTCGATACTTGAGATCGGCGACGGTGTCTTTGAGGTCAAATCCACCAACGGGGACACCCACCTGGGCGGGGACGATTTCGACCAAAAGATCATCGCCTGGCTGGTAGATGAATTTAAGAAAGATCAGGGTATCGACCTGGGCAAAGATCGCATGGCTTTGCAGAGATTAAAAGAGGCGGCGGAAAAAGCCAAATGCGAGCTTTCGACCGTGACCGAGACCGACATCAACCTGCCTTTTATCACCGCCGACCAATCCGGCCCTAAACATTTGGTGCTCAAATTGACCCGCGCCAAGCTAGAACAGTTGGTGTCCGAACTGATCGAGAGGACTCTCGGTCCCTGCCGGCAAGCGCTCTCCGACGCCGGGCTTTCCGCCAACCAGATAGATGAAGCGGTTTTAGTGGGCGGGCAGACCCGCATGCCCAAGGTGCAGGAAGCGGTAAAGCAATTGTTCGGCAAGGAGCCGCATAAGGGCGTGAATCCGGACGAAGTGGTAGCCGTGGGCGCGGCCATCCAGGGCGGGGTTCTGGCGGGAGAAGTAAAAGAGCTGGTATTGCTCGATGTAACTCCTCTGACTTTGGGATTGGAAACCTTAGGCGGGGTATTAACCCCGATAATCGAGCGCAATACCACCATCCCTACCAGTAAATCCCAGGTATTCTCCACCGCCGCCGACGGGCAGACCTCGGTAGAAATTCATATCCTTCAAGGAGAAAGGACCATGGCATCCGACAACCGGACTTTGGGAAGATTTCATTTGGAAGGCATACCGCCGGCGCCGCGCGGCATCCCGCAAGTTGAAGTGACCTTTGATATCGACGCCAACGGCATTTTAAACGTCAAGGCCAAGGACAAAGGGACCAATAAGGAGCAAAAGATCACCATCACCGCCTCCTCGGGCTTGAGCAAGGACGACATTGATAAGATGAAAAAGGAAGCCGCCGCTCACGAAGCCGACGATAAGAAGAAAAAAGAAGAAGTGGAGATCCGCAACCAGGCCGACGCCATGACCTACGCCGCGGAAAAATCACTCAAAGATGCGGGCGATAAGGTGGAAAAAGTTACCAAAGAAAAAGTGGAAGCCGAGATCAAGGAGATGCGCGAAGTCCTAAAAGGATCGGACCAGGCCAAGATCAAGGCGCAATTCGAGAAGCTCCAGCAGGCCATCTATGAGATGTCCGCCCAGATCTACAAAGCCCAGGGAGGCCCTACCCCGCCTGCCGGCGAAGCAGCGCCAAAAGAAGAACCTAAAGAGAAAACTATCGACGCCGACTACGAAATGAAGTGAAGGATTACTACGAGATACTGGGAGTATCCAAACAGGCCGGAGCCGATGAGATCAAGCGCGCTTTCCGCAACCTGGCCCGCAAGCATCACCCCGATGTGAACAAAGAAGCCGGAGCCGCGGACAAGTTCAAAGAAATAAACGAGGCCTACCAGGTACTCTCCGACGCCAGAAAGAAACAGCAATACGACACTTTCGGCTCGGCACAACCGGGCGGGGGAGGTTTCGGCGGTTTTGATTTTAGCTCCGCCGGAGGCGGCGGCTTTGAGGGCTTTGGCGATATCTTTGAAATGTTCTTTGGCGGAAGCCAAACCCGCAGGCGGGGTGGTGGGGAGGACGGCTCTGACCTAAGGTACGATATGACCATAACCCTGCCCGAGGCCTTCGCCGGGGTAGAAAAAGAGGTAGAGATCGCGCATTACACCGCTTGCCAGACCTGCAAAGGCACGGGCAGCAAACCCGGCGCCTCGCCCACCAAATGCACAGCTTGCGGAGGCGCCGGACAAGTCAGGCGCACCCAGCGCACCCCTCTGGGAGCTTTTCAGCAGATAACCACCTGCCCCACCTGCCAGGGCGCGGGCGAGCAGATCACTTCACCCTGTTCTACCTGCCACGGCTCCGGAAGGATCAAATCTTCGCATAAAGTAAAAGTTAAAGTTCCGGCGGGGATCGATTCGGGATATCGGTTGAGGGTAACGGCTGCGGGGGATGCGGGACGGCGCGGCGGCTCTCCGGGCGACCTTTATGTTTTTATCACGGTCCGGGACGATCCCCGCTACGAGCGGCAGGGAGCGGACCTGATCTATAAGAAAGTGATAACTTTTTCCCAAGCGGCATTGGGGGCGGAAGTTACGATCCCGACCCTCGTTGGCCAGGCCACGCTTAAGATCCCAGCGGGCACGCAATCCGGCTCTAACTTCCGCTTCAAGGGAAAGGGCATGCCCAATCTTAGGAGCCGCGGTCACGGCGATCTCTTTGTCTTGGTCGAGGTCGAGACCCCACAGAACTTGACCACAGAGCAAGCCGACCTTCTCCAAAAATTCGCCCGCCTTCGCAATGAATAGGTTCTATGTCCCCTCCGACCAAATTAAAGGCGATGAAGTTTCGATCACCGGCTCCGATGTAAATCACATCAAGAATGTCTTGCGCCTTAAAGCCGGCGATAAGATCGAGGTTTTTGACGGCTCGCAGAAGTCCTACCTTTGTGAACTTCAGGAATTTAACCGCGAATTCATTCGCGGGATGATAATTTCGGAGACAAAGAAAGACATCGAACCAACAATTAAAGTCACCCTCGCCCAATGTCTGCTCAAGGGCAAGAAAATGGACCTGGTCATCCAAAAAGCGGTGGAGCTGGGAGTCGATCGGGTAATTCCGGTCACCTCCGAACGCTCGGTGCCGGACATAAAAGAAAAAGAGGATAAAAAGCTGTCTCATTGGCGAACCATCGCCAAGGAAGCCGCCGAGCAGTGCGGCCGTACTCTCGTCCCTGATATTTCTTCTCTATTGAGTTTCGAGGAATTATTGAAGCTCGGGAAAACCTTTGACCTGGCTCTGGTCCCCTGGGAACTGGAAACTGGAAATTCATTAAAACAGGCATTAAAGGAACCGCGGCGTTTAGCCGCAGGACCCGCGAGTTTCCTAGTCACCATCGGCCCCGAGGGCGGTTTTTCAAATGAGGAGATCGCTAAAGCCGGATCAGCGGGCTTTAAAGCCGTGAGTTTAGGCCGAAGGATACTGCGCGCCGAGACCGCCGCTATCTCAACCCTGGCTAATATTTACTTCTTCTTGGATTGAGCCGCGCGTTCTTTCTCCAGCTGCACCGGGGATTTGGTCTCAAACCCCTTGCTAAAATCGGTAAGCTCTAATATCAAGCCCTTCACGGGAGTTGAACGATAGAGCAATTCCACCGATTCGGAGCGGTTGAGCTTGCGCGCGGCCTGGAAGGCCTTGCCGCTAAAGTATTGGAGCATGCCTTCCTTATCGGCCCCGGCAATGAGCGATGCCGCCCAGAAGCTGGGTTTGATATCCGAAAATTCCCTGGTGTAGGGGATCTCCCTTACCCCGCCGAATCTGCCTACCATGGCCAGGCCTTCCGCGCGGTTGATGTTGGCGTTGGGCTTAAAGCTGCCGTCGGGATAACCTTTGACGATCCCTACCCTCGCCGCCTGGTTCACATATTTCACCGCCCAGTTCTTGAGCGGCACATCCTTAAATAGCTGGATCGTGGGAATGGGCACGTTGGCTTCGCCCGAGGCCTTGGTGCGCATAAGTAACGCCGACATTTCGGCGCGGGTGATGTTGCCGTCGGGTTTGAAGTTGCCGTCCGGATATCCCTTGATGATGCCGAGCGTCCCGATATAGCTTACCTGTGAGGCGGCCCAATGATCGGCCGGCACATCGGGATAAGTATTGAGCTTAACCACTTTTACGGGATCGGTCTCTATTAGATTGCCTCGCGAATCGAAGGCCTCCACCCAGATGGTGTTCTTGCCGGAATTTAATATGGGCACTTCCACCTCAAAGGTGTTTTGCTTGGTGATCTTCACCGCTTCACCCGAGACCCTCACGGTAGCCACGTCATAGGTTTGCACTTTGCCCTTGATAATGACCCGGCTTTCGGTGGTGATGAGCGTGGCCGGGGTTACGACCACTTTTTCGACGAATTTCTTTTTCGGCGGGAAGATGCCGTAAGAAAGCGAGAAGAAGTGGTTGTCCACGCCCGGCGCCCCGGCGAACTGGTGATAAGCGTAGTCGAAGCGGAAACCGCGGAAGAAAATTCCCACGCCCGCGGTGAGATTGTTGGCGGTGGTCCCCACCCCCACTTGCTCCTGATCGATCCCCATACGTATGGCCAGCATTTCGACCGGCATCCATTCTGTCCCCAGATGGAACAGCATGGGAACATTGGCCGTACGGGTGGGCTCCCAATCCGCGTCAAGGAGGACATTGACGCGATGCTCGCCGATCTCGCGCAAAGCCGATTCGGGCGGGCCGATCACGGCGAGCGCCAATCCGGTCTTTAAGACCGCGGGATAGCTTTCTTCCCAGCCGGAAGCATAACGCAGTTTACCTCCTAAGCTGAAAGGCAGAAGGTTCTGCAGTCCCATGCCGACCGAGAGGAAATGCCGGGGCTTGGCTTGCAATCCAAAGTCCAATTCCTGGCCGTTGGCGTTGCCTTGGGTGATGCCGTCGCCGGAAAGTCCCACGGAAAAAAGTTTAAGGTTTACGCCGAAGTTCACATCTTTGAGCCAGGGAGCGCGGTCGGCTATCGGCTTCATAAAGCCGGGGGTGAGCAGCCGCCCGATCTTGTCGGCATAGGTGAGGATAAATACATTGTTGTAATAATTCATGAGCTCTTGGGTGGGATCCGCCTCATATACGGGATCGTCCGGATCGGACCCGGCTTTCACCCTGGTCGGTATAGCGCCGCCGATCGAGGACCCGGCAAAGGCCAGGCCTACTTTTCCGAAGTTGGTGGGATATACGCCGGCCAGAGAAATATAATTGAATTCATCCAGCAGTTTGCCCGAAAGGGAAGTTAATTGCCATTTTTCCACATTGGCCACGCCGGCGGGATTGACATAGACCGAACCCAGGTCATCGGCCAGGCCCACCATGGCCTTGCCCATGCCCAGGGTGCGGGAACCGACCGATAAGCGGATGGGATCGGGAGCGGCGGCGTTATCGGCAAGTGTGGGGAGGCAGAGCACGATCAGCAAGCCCAGGACCGCGATTATTTTCTTCATCTAGCGATAACCACCTTTGCTCTTTGTTGTACGACTCCCAAGGTATTAATTGAGATTATATGTAATCCATTGCTCACGTCGCCAGGGATTAGATTATCGGTCAATATATTCCAGGGGATGCTGAATCTTCCCGGTTGAGTTATGTTGCGCGACAGGCGGGCCAGCATTCGGCCGGTGGCATCGAATATCGGGATATCCAAAGTCAGCGGCGCGGTGGTGGCTTCGCCTTGGATATTGATAACAGTGGTTCCTCTTCTTGCCGGATTGGGCCCGATTACCACATTTTTAATGACTTTCCCGGTGGTGGAAGCCGCTTTGATCTCAAAGCCGCCTTCCAGCGCTCCCACGGTGCTGTCGGTGGGATTAAAGACCGTGACGGTTCGGCTGCCGACCGCAGTCGAATCATCGGCGGATATGGTCACCGCGACCCTAAGCTGGGTGGAGGAAATATAGGTTACCGTTCCCGCAACCCCCGAGCCGGAAAAGAAAACTTGTGAATTATTGGCAAAGCCGGTGCCGTTCACGACCACGTTTGAAACTGTTCCTTTGTAGCCGTATTCGGTTATCACTCCCGTTACAGTGGGCCCGCCCGAGGTCGAAGCTATAATAATGCCGTTCGCAAAAGTGCCTGCTCCGCCATCGGTGTTGGTCACCGTCCAATTAAAAAGTCCGGTTGCATGGCCCGCAGGAACAGTGACATTGGCAGTTAGTTGCGTCGAACTGTTCACCGTAACGCTATTAACGGTGACTCCGTTTATGGTCACGGTTGCGCCGCTCTGGTATCCGGTCCCGGTCCCCACAATGTTATAAGTATTTCCCACGCTTAAAATATTTTGGCTCAAAGAGGATATGGTCGGGTTGGTGACCGAAGAGGACAAGACCGTAAATCGATTAGAGAACGTCAGCAGATTCCCCGCCGCGGTTAAATATCTTATATCTCGCGAGCCGGTGGCTGCGCCTGCGGCGATATCAAAAGTGATCGACATTTCCGTGGCGCTGGTGATGGTCGTCGAAGTAACGGTGATCCCGCTGCCGCTGAAGGAGGGGGTCATGCCGGCCTTAAAGCCCGCCCCCTGGATAGTTACGGTAACGCTATTCGTTCCCTGGGTCGCCGAGCTCCGGCTTAAAGAATTGATGCTCGCCTCTTCCCTTATCAGCGCCGCCCGGCTGCTGCCGCCCACCGCCCAGCCGTTATAAGCATCGTAGAAATATACCCGGTAAAGGTTGGCAGTGGTGCCGCTGGTCTCCGCAGTCCAGGTGGAGCCGCCGTTGGTGGTGGAAAGTATGGTTCCGCCGGCGCCCACTGCGAAACCGGTGGTCGCGCTGACAAACTGCACTCCGGTTAAAAGGGCCGTAACTCCACTGGTTTGCGCGGTCCAGTTCGTCCCCCCATTAGTGGTGGAAAGTATGGTCCCACCGTCGCCTACCGCCCAACCGGTATTATTATTGTAAAAGAACACATCGTAAAGTGTGTTCGCGGTACCGCTGGTTTGATCGCTAAATAAAACACCGCCGTCGGTCGATTTGGATATATGTCCGCCTTCTCCCACCACCCATACACTATAGGCCCCACCGTCCAAAACCGCATGCACGCCGTAAGCCCGGCTGGACCAATTTAAACTGGTTCTGTTCCAGTCGGTGCCGCCGTTGGTGGTGCGATAAACCCGGACGGGGGGAGAAACCACGTTGCGGCCCACCGCCCAACCCGTATCGGCATCCGCAAAATAAGTATCAAAGAAAACCTCACTTACTCCGTCGGTATAATTTTGGCTCCAACTGGTCCCGCCGTTGGTGGTTTTATAAATATAGCAGTTCGTACCGCTTTTGGTGCCCGTGATATATCCTACCAATGAAGTGGGGAAAGCGACTCCATA
This sequence comes from Candidatus Saganbacteria bacterium, assembly GCA_016223205.1. GTDB lineage: Bacteria > Margulisbacteria > WOR-1 > XYC2-FULL-46-14 > WPAF01 > JACRPM01. The sequence continues at coordinate 115,768 of JACRPM010000007.1, read as the reverse complement.
CCAGGTATAAGTCGCGGCAGGTACGACTGACGAACTCCAAGTTGCTCCGCGGTCGGTCGACTTCATCACCGCCCCTTCGCTCCCTGCTGCGGTCAGCACGGTATCGCTTACGGCATAAACGCCGTACAAGGTTGGATCGGCGGTGTTTATCTGGAGGTTCCAGCTGGAGGCGGCAAAACTTGGGGTAAGAATGACCACGGTGAGAAACAACAGCGACCAAAAGAGCCGGCGCTTAATTGTCTTCATATTAAAGCTCCCCGGGTTTCTGCCCACATAAATATTATAGTATAAACCCAACCATTTAGTCAATCTTAAATTCTTTGTCGGGGATCCCCTCGTTGAGCTTGATGTTGTCGAACCGCATCTCCATCTTCATTTTACCCGAAGGCAATTTGACTTCGGAGACGTTTTTGGCGATCACCCAGATATCTTTGAGCCGCGCATATTCGATTGAAGAAGAAGAAACCAGGTTGCCTTGCGGATTGTAGATATCTATCCGGGTGGGCACGTATTTGTTCGCGTCCACCGTGAATTCCACTTTTCCCAAAAACTTGTTCTTTTCCTTGGGCACGCCGACGATCACGTATTCTTTTACCCCGCCCATAAAGCTCGAAACTTCCCTGACCGTTAGGTTGAAATATTCAAGCGCCTTGGTCTGGTCCATCACGTTCTTGCCCAGGTCGGTTTGCCCGGTCTTTTTCCTCATGGCCTCGAGGTCCTGCACCAGCTTTTGTCCCGTCTCGGGATTGATGATCGCCATCTTTTTGCCGGAGGTTATGGAGATCTGTTTCATGGGGGCCGTCATTTCCATCTTGCTCATGTCCTCGCCTTTGATCCAGATATGCCCCCTCTGCTCGGCCTCCTTTTTCCCTCCCATGTCGGATTTGATGATCGTCACAATATCCGCCTGCAGGTCTTTTACTTTTGATTGTCCTTCCCGTATTTTAGCCAGCAGGTCTTCCACTCTCATGGCGCCAAACGATACCGAAACCCCTACCGACAACAGGACCAACAGGCAGATGATTTTCCTTTTCATAACAGTTCTCCTTTTTATTACCACCCTCCGCCCCCTCCTCCACCGCCTCCGCCGCCGCCACCGCTCGACCCGCCACCCCCGCTTCCGGAAGAAGAAGGCGAGCTGGTCATGGCGGAACCCATATTATCCATCATGGAATTGAAACTGCCGCTCATCTGATCCACAGAAAAGGAACGGCCTGCTCCCGCTCCGCCGGAACGGCCGCCTCCACCCCCGGCAGCGCCCGAACTGGGAATGAACCAGACCGGAGCGGCGACCGATTTGCCGCAAAAGGCATTGGTAAAATGATCGCTCAAGCCGAAAGCGATGGCATAAGGCAGGTACTCTTCGAATTTATCGGCGGCCTTGCCGTTGTCCAGGTATTTGCGAAAAGCCAGCCATTTTATTTTCTCGCGGGATCCCAAAAGCGTCTTGCGCGGCATGGCCCCCGAAAAAGCCGCCACTACCAATCCGGCCGCCGTCATTCCAAATCCGATCGTAACGGGGAATGAGCCGATCTCCAGCCACTCGGCAATAAACGAGATCCCCATGGGGATCAGGCCCAAGACGGCCAACAAGATGCCGATGACAAGGAAACGATTGCGCACCCCGCGGGGATCTTCTTCAAAATAACCTAATTTCAGGGTCTCGTCATAAATAGTATTTTTGAGATCTCCGACATAGATATAGAACCGGTTGTTAAGGTCCGACATCTTGACCTTGCAACCTAAGACCAGCGGGATCCCAAAAAGGGCTTCGACCAGTTTGATCTCAAAGGTCATCAGATTAAGGGGGAGTTTAAGCAGTTTAAGCTCAAAGTCGCGCTCCAAAAGTTCGGTGATCTCGATATAACCCCGCCGCGCCAGATCCACCATGGTGGCCAGGATCTCTTTAAGGTCCGCGCGCTCGTCAATGAGCGTCCCGGCCAGGGCGGGCGGCAGGTCGGACGGTTTTTGGGGGAATTCTTTTTTTACGTCCTTGATCTCGTAGTCGCGGCCGAATTTCAAAAAGAGATAAAGCATTATCAAGAAAGCGGCCACCGGGAGCATAAAGACCGCCAATGGGGAGACCCTCCGGTTGATGAATCTTTTGAACGAAACGCGCCTCTCCACTACTCCCACCGGGAATTTGACCTGCACCTCAAAAAGCTCGCCCGGCGCCAGGTTGTCGGCGGCGAAAGTCAGCGTCCTTTTATCCTGCACCTTCCAGGCCGCGCCTTGGGCTCCGGTATAAAGCGCCGCTTTAAGCTTATCGCCGCCTACATCTTGTGGAAAGTGAACGATCGCCCGGGCCTGCTTGACCACTCCCTCCCGCTCCTCAAATATGGCTTTCCAATAAAGTTCATCCTGTCCGTCCAGATAATTGATGGCGCCGTCAACTATATATTTCAGGATAAAGGTCTTGCGGGTATTTTGGTAAGGGGGCTCGTCCACATTGCGGCTGCGCCATTTGACCTCCATTTGGCCGCCATTTTTGGCGGCGGTGAAATGGTATTTATCCAAACTTCCCTCGATATATTGCAATTTATCTTCCCACAGCTCGATCCCCGAGATATTATCCAATCCCTTAAGATTGATCGAACGATAGCCGCCGTTCCACTCCCCGCTAAAGACATAATCCAATCGTTCAACTACATTAAAGCTGGAGTCTTCGTTGAGATAAATATCGGTTTGGATGGCGTCCCAGTACAAGCTGCGTTCAGCTGCGCAAGCCGGCAAGATCAGTGCGGCAAAAGTCAAAAAAGAAACCAGGAATTTGACCATTGTGTTAGAATTATAATACAAATGAGGAAGTTTTTCTCGATTATTTTATTGGCCCTGGCAGTGATGGACCCGCTCAAACTCGAGGCCGGCCTGCGCCAAATCGTGGATCGCTATGGCGAAAGAGTGGGGTTAACCTATGTGGATGTCAAAAGCGGACGGGCCGTCTCCATAAACGGCGACCTGGCTTTCCCCGCCGCTTCGGTGATCAAGCTCCCCATCATGGCGGCGACCTTTAAGGAAGCGGAAGAGCATAAAATATCGCTCGAAGATCGGCTCGCGATGACCGAGGAAAAAAAATTGCCCGGCTCCGGGGTTTTGCAATGGCTTAAGCCCAACACTTATACCATTTGGAACCTGACCCGCATGATGATCTCGCTTTCCGACAACACCGCCACGCGGCTGATCTCCGACAAGCTGGGGCTGGAAAAGATCAATGCTTATTGCCAAACCGTAAATTTAAAGCAGACGGTGGTGAAAGACGGCACCGCCCTGGTCGAACCGCCCTCGGCCGAAGCCAACTACACCAGCCCCCGGGATATGGCCAACTTGTTGATGAAAATTTATAGCCGGGATGGTTTCACGGAACAATCGGTAAAGGACATGCTGGCCTTTATGGAGAACCAGCGTTACCGCTGGGGCATCTGCCGCCCCCTGCCCTGGCGCACCAAGATCGCCAACAAAACCGGGAATTATGATGGCGTGTTGAACGATGTAGGGATTGTCTTCACTCCGGCGGGAGATTATGTTCTCTCCATCTTCACCAACGGGTTTCCCAAAAAGCGCGAAGCGCGGGAGATAATCAACGCCATTTCGGCCTATGTGTACGAGGCCTATCAGCCGGGGAAGATAGTTAAAAGTCGGAGAGCGAAGCCAAAGAAGAGGTCTTCCAGAAAAGCGAGGAAAGTTCGAGTGCGTTATCCTCGACGTTCTCCCCGTTCTTGATCTCTTCGATCGCGGTCTTAAAGCCGGCTAAATATGATTGCGCCGCGCGCCGGGTCCCCGGCCTGCTCATCCAGCTGTCATCATATTGCTCCCCGCCTTCAAGCGCCGTAAGATAAGCGCGCAGGATCTGTGCGGGGACCGAATCCGCCCCGCAGGATTCGATATACAGCAGATAAGTCAACCTGATCCGGCCGAGGTTGACCCGGTCTTCTCCCACTCCCCGGTTAACTTCCCTTCTTTCACGCGCCAGATGGAGCAGGCTGCCGTCCTCGATCATCGACTGCAGTTTCTCGGCGATCGCTTCCGGAGTTAAGTCCAGTTGTTCAAGCTGTTCCCCGATCGCCTGCGGATCGGCCATGAAACCGACCGCCAGTAAATTCCTGACCAGGTTCTCAACTTCATCGCCGGTATTGCTCTGGGCTCCTGCCTGTCCGTTCAGGATCTTTTGCCCGGCCTCATCGATAATGCCCGAGAGCCATTCATTCTGCTCATTCTGGTTGGTGCGCAAGATCCCCTGGCCATCGGTTACCACCAATCCCAGCCACTGGTCCATCTCGCACATAAAGTAATTGTTCTGGTCCTCTTCCGAATAGAGAGTATGCCCGCTGAATTCGCGCGACATCAGATACGCCAGGCGGTTCACGATCGCGGCTCTCTGTTCGGTCTTGAACATCTCGAGCCCGCGTTTGACATGCTCGTTCTCGAGGTTCAGCTCGTCGTTCTCATTGATGAATCCCAATACCCGGTAGGTCTCAAGATCATCGGCTCCCTGTGACATCCGCAGGAACATTTCATAGGCCAGGTAATTTTCCTGCTCATCCATGATCTCGGATATTTCCTCGGTGCGGCCTTCGAGCAAAAGGTTCAGCATCTGCGGACCTTCATCCCAGACCGGCACCAGGGCGATGCCCGCTACTTGCGAGTGGGTATCCAAAGATCCGTTCATCGAAAAGAACGCGCCGATGCGCTGGCTGTAGGTGCCCATCACATACTGGCCGTCGTTCATTTCTCTCAATTGGCTAATCCGCTCTCTAACTGCGGCGATCATCTCGGTCAACTGCGGCGGCAGGTGGCTGAACATCTCGAACATGTCCCGCATGAACATGGCTTTGACATCATCCATATTGTCGGAATTGAGAGCCATAAGCAGCAGGGGATTGGCCGCCAGGTAGCCGACATAGGCCTCCTCCAGCGCCTGCCAGATCATCTGCGACATCTCTTCCACCTTGGAAGATTCGGCGGCGATCATGGCTTCACGGGCTGCCTGGTAAACGTCTCGAATGTCGCCGTCCTCTGATCCGCCGGTGATCAAATTGGTGATATCAGTGGAAAATCTGCTTACCAAATTAATAAAGCAAGCGGAAACGGTCTCACCGAAGATGAACGAACCCACATTTTGGGCGGTGGGATAGGTAGCCCGGGCGGAGTCGACGATATCGGTCTCAAAATCGGCCACATCGGAACTGATCCAAGAGGAGACCGAGGCTCCCAACTCTAATCCCACCGGCATGGCGGAAGCGATGGCACCCACGGTGCCGATCGCCTTAAGCGCCCGGGTGCCCCACACCGAGAGGAACTTGGCCCAGTTCTCGCCGAACAGCTGTTCCGCGCCCCGCGCCATCCAGCCCAGTTTGCCTTCGGGATTGGTAAAAGCGGTAAGCAACAGGTGGTTGGCCACCGCGCCTATCGGCAAGGAGACCCATTGAGATCTTAATAAACTATCTTCACTCACGTCTAAACCGTTGAGCACCAGATCGTAGCCGTGCATGACCGCGGTAAAGACACCGAAGCCCTCAACCCCGGTGATCACATTGGGATTGACCGCCTGCTCCAAAGCTGAAGGGCCGCTTATCCAGGCCGGCGTTTGGCCGGTCAGCAATTCGGAGAAAGTCATCTCCGCCAGGCGGCTGAAGCCCTCGAAAGAAACGAGGGTGGCGATGAACCTGACCGGGGCGTATTTTATCCGGGCTTCGGGATCGTCGCCCGCCAGGGCGTCGATCAGGCCATTTGCCCACCAGGCGCCCACCGCACCGGCGCCCAGCATACTGCCCTGCATGGTTAAGCTCGCGGCGGCCGAACCTAGCCAAGGATTGTTCGCCAAAAATTGTCTGACCCTGATCCTGACTTCGCTCTCGCCCAAGCTCCGGTAGAACGGCTCCAATATCTTGACTTCCAGTTGGCGCGCTTGCCGCGCGATGTCCCGTCCCAATCTTTCGGCCAAACGGTTGTCCCCCTGGACTTGATAGGTTTGCTCCAGTTTATACCCGTCGCGCAATTCGTATTCTGCCAATACCGTCCCGTCCTCGTTGTTAACAAAGCGGTAAGTGCCGCCGCGAACTTGCAGTTCGATCTTATCCGCCCCTTCAAATCCGCCGATGGAATAGAAGTTCTCGGGAGTGGCGGCAATGAGAACGCGGCTGCCGGACGAACGATCCTGGCTCACAAATTCCAATAGTTTGTCGGCATTAACTTGAGCAAGTGAGCGCGCCTGGTCGTCGAGTCCTTGGGCGTGTTCGGCTGCGGCTTCTATTACCGAAAGATCAATGGCCGTGAAGCCGTGTTCGCTTGCGGCGCGGGCGATATCGGCGATCTTCGCCGTGCGGGCGGCCTCATCCAGAACATTCCCTTGGCTGTCGACCATAGAAACGCCTTCGAGTTGTGCGGCGATCTCGGCTTCCAAAGAAGGGGTCGGCTGAACCGGTTCGGCATTCGGTCTGCTTAGTACTGCGAGAGGAGTCAGGATAGAAAGCGGCGCGGCCGCTCCGCCCTGCCCGCCTTCTACCGGCTCCCGGCGCACCGGTTTTTCCCAGGGAGTGGGATCGGAGGAGGTATATCTATCGCCAACTAATCTGAACCCTTCTTCGCTGATCTCAATTTCCAACCCCTCGGTAAATTGGGCTCCCAGTCTGCGGAGGTTTTCGATGGCTTGTTTGACCTGTGCCTGGTGCTCGGCGGTGAAAGCCAGCTCGTGGGGATTGCGAACATTATCGGCCACCCGGATGGCCACGCCTTCGGCCAAGGCATCCCAGCGGATGATGGGCTCCGCGGGCGCGGCCGGGGGCGCTTGAACAGCAGAACCCTCCCAACGGATGGTTTCAACTGTCGACCACCGGTCACTGACCGCCCGGGATCCGGCTACTTTTATTTGGAATCCTTCCTCGGTAACTATTATCTTTATCCCGCTGCGGTATTCTTCGGGTACGATTTCTATCATCTTCTGGATCTGGACCAGTTTGTCTTCGGTAAGGGTTAGCTGCGGGTCCATCTCTATCCGATATCCCGCAAAACATTCCCTAACTCCATTAGCTGTGATCCCTTCGATCTTTTCATCCCAGCGGAAAGCGCGTTCGAGATCTCTGCCGACCAGGGCAAAACCCTCACGGGTGATCAATATCTTCAATCCCCTGCGGGCGTCCGCCGGAATAGAATCCACGGCTTCCCGGATAATTCTCAAATTATCTTCTGAAGGTGCGGGCATCCCCGGCTCCACCTCAACCGGTATATTGGAAAGCCGAGAGCTGATCTCCTGGCTCATCACATAATCGCGGGCGCGCGATTGCTGGTTATTCCTGAACGCATTCATGACCTGGCGGCGGGCCGCACGGATCGCCCGCCTTAGATAGCTTTTATCGCTCAAGGCTCGAGTTTGAACTGATTCCGAAAGCCCTTCTTCCGTTAGGCTGCTTCTAATGATTTTTTCGGCTTTCTTCTGAAGTTTCTCTGTCAACTCCGCGGTGCCGGGTATTCCCTGCAATAGCTCGGCTATCTTGGCCTTCAGTTGGGTTATTAATTCTTCCAGTCCAAGCGTCCCGTTCAAAACTTTGGGAAGTTCGCCTTTTAGCCAGGTCTCGATGGTCTGCGCGCTCGCTGGAACCCTCAATAACCTTCCCACATCCCCCGCGATCAGATCGATGCTTTTTTGCGCGATCGCTCCTTGTAGCGCTTGCTCCTGGGCTTGTTCAATCTGCTCCCCTATCGGCAAAGGATTGATCAATCCCAAGCCCTGTGACATATACCTTCGAGAATATTCCGCGGTCAGGGCATCCAGAGTTGCTCCCTCAAATCCCATTTCTTGCAAAGCTTCGCGTGCGCCGTCGCGGATAGCGGAACCGGCTCTGGCCAAGATCTCCCCGGCCCTTATCCCGCGCCCCACCACGGCGCCTGGACCCGAGGGATTCCTTCCCTCAAATACTCTGGCTTCAACCCGGCTAAGGTCGCGGAAGCCGCCCCATCTGAAGCCCAAGAGATCATTGACTGTGCTCACCAGCCGACCGATCAATCTTCCTCCCCGCGCCGCAGCTCTTCTGCCCCGTCCGGGATTAAATTTGTTTTGCAAAAACCTATTGACCCTTCTGACCACGGCATCCTTTACGGATTGATCGACTGGAATGCCTTCGAAAATCGCCTCAACCCGGCGCTGGAGTTCACTCTTTAATTCCTCAATATCCATGCCAGTGCCGAGAGCTTCGCTGAACCACTTTAAGCATTCTTCAATTCTTACTTTAAGTTGAGGATTATCTTTAATCAAACGGTTTAATGTCCGGCTTATCCTTCCCCCTAACCGCCTGCCGTTGAGGATGGATTTCAATTCATTTATCAATTGAATAGGATTGATATCGACCTCAAGGCGTCTATGCGTCAGCCCTACGATTTGAGGTTGAGGAAGCCCAAAAATCCCCCGGACCGCTCTCTCCGCTCCACCCGTGATCCCGTCCCGACTTATGATCCCGGTAGCTACTTCCAGACCGCCAAATGTCCCCATGTATCCTTTCCCTAACAACCGCAGGGTCTTGCCGATCGCTCTAAATGTCCTGGCCAAGCGAGGATATCTTTCTGCCAGATAATCCATCCCCGGACTATCCATGATAAATGTACCGATCCGGTCGGCCAGCCGCCCCAGCCGGCGGTAGACCCTTTGCGTCCGGCGCAAGATGTTTTGTATAACGCTCAAAGGAGCGCTGGCTAGGCCGTATCGATTCCATACAGCGGAGGACACATCCTCGTTGGTTAAAAATCTCAATAATTGGTTCACAAACATAGCGTCTTTTTTCAATATCTGGATAGCGAAAGGAACCGCTACCGTGGCCAGACCGGCGGCCAGGCCGTATTGTTCGTTATCCAGAAGGTCTTCCACTTCTTTAAGCATCACCCAGGGGATCATTTCAAAGGCCAAAAACGACCCGTAGGTCTGGCCCAGCACCGACCAGAACTGCTGGTAGAGCGAGTTGTACACACCGCGGTAATATTCCCGGGCATTGGGATCTTCGGCGGATTCCGAAAGCACATAGAGTTGGGCCAGGTCCTTGGCTTTGGTGATTATCTGTGTAAATTGGGCGAAAATGCTGGCCGGAATAGTGGCCCCGAACTCAAAGCCCTTTAAAAATGCCTCGTCAAAAGCCACGGGCAGTTCATTGGCGATGTGGCCGGCATTTTGCGCCAACCCGCTATACACGGCGCCATAAGTATTGATACCGTCCCAAAGGAAGTTCCCGCCACTTTCCTGGCGCAGGCGCTCTGCTGTGGGAGTGATGGCGGTCACGGTTTGCCCGGTGGGAGTTACTCGTTCTACTACAAAGTTATCCTGGTTCCCTTCACCCTGCACTCTATATATCCGGAAGGTATCGGCGGGAGAATAGCCGCTGGCCGCATCCAACTCACCGGTGGCGGAAAGCCGCTCTCCCGGCATGATGGCCGAAGTGAGGGCCGAATAATCTATTACCAAGCGGGACAATACCAAAAGTCCCAATGCCAGGGAGCCGAACCAGGGATCATCTTGGGTTACCCCCCACTCTTCCAACACGCTGGCCGCATTAATATCATCATAAAGCCGGAATCTTAATTCCGGATGGGCGCGCAGGTAATTTTTGAGCTGAACCAGGGCATCTGCGGCCCGTACAGGGTCCATCAAATAAGCTTCTTGTCCCGCATTTAACAGACCGGTATTGACCTTGCCCTGTTCGACCAGGTTAAGGTAGCTGTCTTTGGCTTCATCGTTATCTTCAACCCGGCGCCTTAAATTGTTGAAGGACTGAAGAGCATTTTCGACTTCCCGCAGTCCGATGGTCTGTTGGTCCAACGGATTGGTGAGGTCGATCTGCTCGCCGAAAAAGAGAGAAGCAATGCCCGCCATGTTAAACCGCATGCGGCTGTCGGGCACCGAATAGCCCCGCAGCATGAGCGCCGCCATATAGCTGGCCCGGCTATGCTCCGCAAAAAGGCCCAGACAATCACTGCCGCCCGGCTCCGAAATGCAGGCCAGGGGATTAGGCAGATTATCCAGGTTCCCCTGATTGTTCACGGTCTGCCTTAGGTTGTTGAGGTAGCTCTGCTGATTATGGCCGTCATTGGGTCCGACGGTCACCGAGAATTCATCGCTCGCTCCCCACACTTCCATTCCTGCTTCAAACACGCCCACCGCCGGCATAATCACACTGCCAAAACTGGTGCGTTCGGCAAAGTTCCCCAAAAGGGACAAAACGGCATTCAGGGAATTGAATTCCACGTTTTCCCGCGGCATGAGCATCAAAACGTAGGTCAGTGCCCGGCGGGCGCGGGCTTCCGTAGAGAGATCGTCTTTGGAAGAAGATAAGCTGGCCCACTGGAGAGAAGAGTTGTTCTCGAATAATTTCACTATATAATTGCGCAGTTCGCGGCCGCTCCTTATTTCGCCGTGGTCGCCCTCTATGGTGGCCATGTAGGCGGCGCCGCTGATCTGCGGAAGATAGGGATCGAAATTCCATTCAAAGATACCGTAATCGGTGCGGGAGCCGTCGGCCGCCTGTACGCCGCCGAACAATTTATCGAAGGTTTTAACGAATAGCGCGTCCACCGTGTCGCTGTTTAAATTCTGATAAAGCAGGGTGAATTTGGTCTCAAAATCCACCGCTTGCTGATTTAAGTCCTCAAAGATCGGGCTATAGCGATCATCCAGCTCCCTTCCGTGCGCGCTCAAATAACGTTGGGTGGCCTCGGCCCGCTGAAATACATTAACGGAAGTTGTCCCGTACATTTCAACCAAAAGGTTGTTGACGCCGACTTCCACTTCCTGTTCTTTATCGAGTTCTTTTGCTTTGGCCAGGGTTCGATAGCCCTCGGCCAGGAATTTGAGGCACATTAAACGGACGCCGGTCTGGGTGCCGTCATTTTCATTCGGCATGCGGGTCTTGATCTCGTTGATAAATGACTCGAATCTGGCAGATAGCTCCTTGAAAGCACGGATCGCGGAATTCAATTTATCCTTGGTCTCCGGTGATTCGGCTCCCTCATGATCCAGGCGATATTGCGCTTGTTCGTTCCTCAAGCGTTCGATCTCGGTCCAGGCCGCATCCCGCTCGGAGATCAGGGACAGGCCGGCCGCGCGATCTTGGGCGAACTGCGGGGTGGGATTGATGATACAGTCGAGATACATGATGGTCTTAAAGGTGCGGATGGTGCCGGCCTCGGGACCGTTGAGCAATTGCTCTTCTGCAACATAAGGAACAATGGTGGTCGAATATCCCCTATGGATACTGGACCACAAGCTGCTAAAAAAGCTGGACATGTCGGTGACTTGGATCTCCGCCGGCGGCTCCACAAATGTGGCGCGGGCGACACGGTCGGATAAATTCCTAAGTGCCGTGATGCCTTTTTCGTATATTTGGCGATCCGCCGCGCTGCAGGAGAGCCCTTGAGGGGCCTCAAAGCTCGCTACTCCTCTAACTATTTGACCGTTTATGGTCAAGCGGCCGGAGTCGATCAGGTCCGCTAGGCCCTGCAGGGCTTGCAGATCCGCAGCGCTGGGGGCCTCTTGCTGAATCGGCGCAATATTGGACGGGATCAAATAAAGCTTGAGTGCGGCCACCGCTTGTTTCAACGCTCGAGCCGATTCGTCGTTACCGGTGTTGCCGGCCAGCAATCCATCCAATCTGGCAAGCAGAGCTTGCAGTCCGGCCTTATTTTCTTCGGAGATTATCTTGGAAAGCAAACCTTCTTCTCCCGCCATCTCATTTACCTTCTGGTTGAGCAACAGCTCAATAATGCTCTTTTCCGGTTCGCTTAAACCGAACCAATTATTGTCCCTGATCTTCTTTAAGGCCGCAGAACCCAGATCGCTGATGCTCAAGAATGTATAAAAACGCGGTCGATAGAGCTGGCCGAGACCCCGGATCAATGACGGGGTCAGGAAGGCCGGCACCCGATGCAGAAGATTGATAAAATCGCGGCGGGATTCATCTCCCAAGGGGATCTGATCCACCGACTCCGCTCCGAAGTAAGCGGCCATGGCTTCCCACTCTTGCTGGGGAATGGCGCTGGGGTGCATGGTGAAGGCATAGAGCCACAGGTTGGCCAGTTTGCCCAGGTCATCTTGGGTTAAGCTCGATACCCCGGCCAGATATAGTCCGGCGGTCCCGGTTTGCGGAACGGCAACCGGCTGTGCTCCGCTTGGCTCCCATGGAGAAATATCAATTCCTTCAGTTGGCTGTTCTTCCGAAATAAAATATTTATGGGTCAGACGATCGATATCAAAGTAAAGGTCTGCCAAGGCTTCGGGAACGGCAACGGTCTGTTGAGGAGCCAGTTTGGTCGCTAATTTTCTCAAATCCACCTGCGCATTTAAGACAGCCAGAACTTCTTGCGCAGACAGATTGGTTTTGCCGGCATAGCCCAAAAGGATCGAATAAGCATCCGCTCTGGATCCCATAGAGCGGGCGGCGCGGATCAAACGCGAATCCTCAAGCGCCAGCTCAAAAGCAATAGGTCCCAGCCGGCAGCGTTTATTGGTCTGCTCCAGCAGGGTAGTTAAAAAGTGCGCATCGATATCGATGGATGAAACCGCGGAAGCCGAGTAGGCCTGCCGCACCTCCAGATCAAGCTGCTGGCTTTCGTTGATCGAGGCCAACATGGAGCTCAATCCCTGGAGGATAATATGGGTGTGGGCGTCATCCACCGCCGGGTTCATAAAGGGTCCGTAGATCGCGATACCCGCCATGTTCTGCAGCTGGCTTACTTCTCTCTTATCTGACGCGGGTACCTGTGAAATATCCTGTAATTTGGGCAGAAGGGCATTGTGGATGAATTCCGCCAGGCCGTTGATGGTCTCCATATCGTTGCGGGTGGCCGGGGCCTGGCCGATACGGTCCACCACCCGGAAAGCGGCAGCATAAGTGTCGGGCCGCCAGTAATATTTCCTGGAAGCTCCATTAACCGTAAAGCTTATTCCCTCGGTCCCGCTCTCCCGCAGTTCGTGGATCGAATTGATGATGGCCGCAAGATCGGCGTCGGTCAAGAATTGCTGGGCTTCTCCGTCGGCGGTAACTTCTACCCACTCGGTCTCGCTTCCCGGCTTCAACACCTTGCCTTCCATCATCAAGCTTAGGGTCAAAAACATTAGCTGCCGCTCGGACAAGGTCAGGTCGCGGGCCAATTCTCGGGCCCGGGTCAAGATCTGCTTTTCAACTTCTTCATTGCCCAGCGAAGCAAAATCGCGCATGTAGAGGTTGAAAGCCATGGCCTGCTCAAAAGTGCCGGCCTGCTCCGAGATCTCCCCGCGTCCGCCCGAAAGCTGTTCCTGGTTCTCAACGTAAAAATTGTAAAGCGCCGTAAAGCGCTCTTTGTCGGTAGCAAATTCCTGCCCGTGGTTATAGCGGCTTAATTGCTCCCACAAATATTGCAGGCGCGGGTCGGAAGCATCGCCAGCGGAGACCGGCTCTTGTCCATCTTCTTGGTATTCGCAGCGGATAAGCAGTTCGTTCCCGGCATAGACCCTAAAGTCGAACTTGCCCGAGCCGGCAACTCTTTCGCGGTCGTTGGCCGGTTCATGCTGGTGGAAAAACACCCTAAGCTGGCCATTGGGATCTTCACCGGAAAAGATCTCGAAGAAATTGGCGTCTATCAGGCCGTCGTTCGCCCTTTCGTAGACCTCATTACAGAAACTTTCATAGGTTTGAGCAGCGCTGCCAAAGAGCGAATTTCCCATGATCTGAAGCAGGGGCGACAATTGTTCCGGCAGGGGCTGGTTGGAATAAACCAAAGCCCGCACTTCGAATCCGCCGATCTTTATCCCGTCCAGCACCTTGCGGTCCAGTTCATAGATGCGGCCGTTCTCAAATTGCCTTTGGCCGATCTTGATCCGGCCTTCGGCCACCAGGTCCAATATTTCATGAACGTTGCTTTTCGGCAGACCGGTTTCCGCCGCCAGCATCTTTTCCACCACTTCACGGCGGTCGTCTTCATCCACCCCTTCCAAACTGTCAATGATCTGCGCCAAACCCAGAGCAAACGATCCCGCATCACCCCCGGGGTTAAAAGCCGGCAGATCAAAGTGGTCCGCCAGCACCTGCAACACCGTAATATATTGATATTTGATATCCTGGATCTTCTTCTGCAGTTGTTCCGCCTCTTCGGAATTGGATTGGAGCTCTTGTTCCAAAAGGGACAATATGTCCAGTACGGCTTGCAATTCATCGGCCTGGCTGTTCAGGTATTCCCGCAGTCCGCCGTTAAAACGCCGGGCATCCACAATGGAGTGGATGGTAATATCTTCGAAAGCACGCTGATAGAACAGCTTCAAGGGGGATAACAGCGGATCGCTGCCCAGGCTGATCAATTGGCTGTTTTCTCCCTCGCCTAAAATCCCCACCACTTCCGGCCCGGCATAGGGGGCGACATAGCGGTATTCAAGCTCATTAGTAAAGAAACGGAAGGCGGCCTGCTTGACCGCCGGGTCGCTGTTCAGTTCCAAAGGCAAACGAATGGCGGTCGGGATCTCCGCGCTCTGCAAGCGGCCGCGATAGAAGTTGACGTCGATCAATTGGCCGGCGGACATTGCTTGCAGGTCTTCGGGAGCAATATTAGCCGGCAGATGTCCTTGGGCCAGGTTTTCACCAAAGATCCATAAGCCCTCAATGTTGCCGATGGTCTTCTTTTCAAGTTCAACCATTGTTTTGGGATCAAAGGGGCATATCGCCAGGTAGCTTTCCGTATCGCCGGTCCCATCCTTGATCAGGGTAAAAAGTTCTTCGATCGATTCGGGGGATGAGTTAACTCCCAGCGCCAGATAATGCGCAACGGTTGATATTAATTTGATGATATCGACATCTGCCAACCCCTGCCGAATGTCTGCCACCGCTCCCGGAAGGGCCCGGCCCCAGATATCTATTCCTAAGCGGTCTGCCAGGTCGCTGATCTGTCCCTCCTGGGTAAAGCCGGCCAATATGTTCTTTAAGTATTCCTCCAGGCAGTTTTTCAGGTTCTCGCTATTGACTTCCTCATCACTGATCGCGAAGAAAAAGTTATAAAGAGCTTGCAGGCGATGGTCGGTTTGGTCCAGGTAGACCAGGTTTTCGTGGCCTTCGAGACCGATCCCCAACACCAGGACCTTCACACCTTCTCCGGAATGTCGCTCTTCACCGGTATAGAAATAAGCCAGGTCACCCGCTAGAAAAAGAGTGGTCTCTCCGGCAATAGAAGGCAGAAAAGCGCCTATAACCTCACCCGGCAGGTCCGATGGCTCCTGGGAGATCCCCCCTAATGCCAGGTTGGCTTCCACAAAGGAACGGTCAATTAGGACGGCTTGGTCGGCGGGATTGTCGAGATAAGCGATGAAACCGGCAAAGTCAATAATTCCCATCGTTCCGGCAAGAGTTTTTAAGAAAGCCGGCAACTCACCGGAGATATCCACGCTTCCCATGATATAGGCCTCGCCTATCCCGGGGAGTTCGGTGGTACGGGTCAAAGTTCTTAGAATGCCCGTCCTCGGATATGCGGCATAATTCAGGGAAAGGCGATCTTCGCCCTGGCCATTTTTTATCGCATCGAGAACATTTTTGATCCCTTGGGCCAGCCCATTGATTTCGGCAAGCTCGGCATTGTCATCGCCGACCTTAAGGGCCAATATCTTGGAGGCCAGCTCCACCATTTGATCGTCCCCCGCTTCACCCAGCTTCTGGAACTGGTCGCTGTCCAGTATCTTATCCAGTGCGGCCTTCAACCCTTGATAAGAGGTAAGATCTATCCCTGCCAATTCTATCCCCAAAAGTGAAGCCGTTCTGGTGACCAGTTTTCTGATGCTGATTATATTCTGGGCGGGATCCTGGTTGAGGCGATGTTCGGGGTGGGCTAAGGCATCCCTAAGCTCATCGCTCTTTTCTTTAAGTTCTTTGGCGAAATCCTTGAGGTAGGTCTTTAAGCTTTGTATTAAGTTTGAATTGTCGATCAAGCTGTCCTCGGCGTTAGCGCAAACGGTCCGATAGAGCAGTTCCAATGCGGCCAAGCTTTTATTGTTAGGATCGAGGAAGATGCTTCTTTCGGAGCCCTCCCTGCCAACGTACAAAGCGGGACCAAATTGGTCGTTTTGCGGAATATAATAATAAGCCAATTCACCTGAATAGATCCTGCGGGCTTCTTCTAAAAGTTGGGTATCGGCCGCATATTGTTCTTCCAACCAGGGAGGAATGGTTGAGCTTAAGGCCGCCGCGGGGCTTTGTGAAGTTGAGGGGCCGGTCTGGGCAGACCGGGGCGCCTGGCCGGTACTGGTCACCGGCGCGGCGATTGCGGATCCTATATTTGATATATTGTCACTCATAGTGATCTTTTTTCAAACAAAAAGCACACCTGTAAAGTGTGCTTAAATTGCCTATCTGACGCCAAATCCAAGAACAGGCGACTTAGATTTAGCTCCGGGTTTCTACTATATATATCGGAAGGAGGGGCCAAAAACTTGCATTAAAGGTTAGCGCGAGGGCCTGGTTCGGCGGTCGGGTTGATGGGTGTGGGAAGCTCCTCTTTCTCTATCTTCCGGCCGTTCATAGGGTGTCTCCGTTGTCCGATGGGCAACTTCACGCTGGGCTTCGGAGGATGATATATTGGTATTTAGACCCCTTTCCAACGCTCTGATCAACCCTTGCCTGCCACCCAGGGCAATTGGATCCCCACCTTGCTCCCCAGGCAGAAGTGAAACTTCTTCAAGTCCCAAATCCTTCATCAGCTGGGCAATGGCTTTGTATGCCGCCTTGCAATTTTCTCTGGTTTCAGCGTCAATTCCCTGGTCTTTCGAAGCCTTAATGAAGGTCTGGGCGATCATGAACATGATGCGGATAGCGTTGTCGCGCAGGCTTTCATAGCTTGACCGTTTCTGTGGATCGGTGGTCTGGGCTATTAAACCGGTTAAAGACGTAATCACGGAAGAAAGCAGGCCGGTATCAGGAGCCCCCACTCCCACCACTTCCCCAAGAATCCCCAGCAATGCCTGTGCCTCGCTGGCCAGCGCTTCGCCGGTAAGTTCAGAACCGCTAAATATAGTGGACGGTAGGGACTTTTGGGCTATTGTTAATTTCAGCTGATCTTTAACTTCTTCTTTACTTATCTCTTGGGTTTGGGCTTGGCCCCTTTCGTCTTGGGTTTGCCTAATAAACCGCTCCGGCAGTTGTTCCGCCAAAGTTAAAGCGTAACGCTGATATTCCGGATTGGCAAGCTCGATACATTTAAGGGCTAAGTTTAGAATCTCGCCGGGAATGGCCACCACTACCAGGCCTGCCGGGGCATTGGGCCTGGTATAGATCTCATCCAGAGCTTTAATTTGAGCAAAAACGATTCCTTCGTTCGTGCCATCTTGAGGAAGGGCCGAGGCCTGTTGCATCCAGGAATTACGTAGATCAATTACTTTATCTACCCCTAAAATACTTTCAATTTTTCCTAACTGATTTTCCGCAGCATCAATGATTTCATTAAGATCGGCTACGGTTCCGGCTATCTGGGTCAAGGCCTGATAACAATTTGCAAGGTATTCTGCGGCTTGCCGCTTATAAAGGGTTGAGATGCCGTCATTATTCATCACATTCAAGAAATGTTCCGCAGCTTTTTGATAAGCTTGTCGCTGTTCGACCCTGGTGTTATAATGCTTAAGCAGCGGTTTATTGTCGTTATCCATCATGATCTGATCATTGTTAAACTCATACAATAGTTTTAAGCCCTCTCTCAATTCTTCCGGCATATCACCCTGCGGGTTTTGCTGGCTCTGTTCGGCGGCGCCGGTGCTCGCGGCCTGCACCGGGTTCTCCGCCCCCGTGGTCAGCCAGGCGATGAGCTTGGCGGGGGAATCGCCTTCGAGTTCCGGGATATCCTTGGCCTCGGACATGATGTTTTCGGGGGAGTCCGATTTGGCCACAAAATACATGGTCAGGAAAAAGTTGGCCAATTGGTCCTCGGTCAGGCGGTCGCTTTCGGAAATCTCGTGACCTAGGATATTGGCCAAAACCTTGCCGGCCAATCCCTTAAGCTCTCCCCTAACGTATTTGTCGATGAGGGTTTTAACGCTCAAAGTGGTGGCGCCGTCGGTAGTGGTCCAGAGACCCTCTTTTTCCTTTGTGGATTCCCTAAAGGCGCGGGCGGCCGCGTGGCGGGAGATAATCCTGAACTTATTGGCCTTAAGAAACCGGGCAATAACTTCAAGGGACCGGCCGGTGCCGCTTACCAGAGGAGCTACAACTTCGGTTAAGAACCTATTAACGTCAGCCAACTGAATACCATCCTCATCGGCCGCCACTCCACCCAGGGCATTCACTCCCAATCCGCCCCGGCTTAAAAGGTTATAGGCCATGTCGGTGACGATGGTCTTGTCGGGGTCCAGCCGGCGGAGCTCTTCGAGGGATATGCCGTCCTCGAGCTCCTCGTCGGTCAGCTTAGCGATCTGGGAATCGGAAAATCCCAGGGTCTTAAGCGCCTCTTTTAAAGAAGAAGGCGGGGAGGCCTGTCCCCACTCGACTCGGCCTTCGGCCTCGCTCGGGGGCTCCCCGCCACTTAATACGCTGGGAATTTGGTCTTGAGCAATAGGAGGAGGAATGATAGGAGGAGTACTGATCAGGGCCGGTGTCCCCAATTGATAATCTTCTCCAATTGCGGCTGGTTGAGAAAGATCGGGTGTTTGACCGGCGGGGTTGGTAGATACTACGCCATCCACGCTCATTTGGGGTGACTGTTCTCCGGTTGACCGCGGAACAGCGGGTGTCCGCGGAACAGAAAGTAATACAGATGGTGATCCATCCGGGTTGCTGACTATCTGTACCATTTAATATTCTCCTCCATAAAACAAAAAAGCCCGCCTGTTACGGACGGACTCAAGAATCCTCTAGTGACTTCTGCCAGAAACAGGCGATCTGGCTTCCATCTATATATCGGCATGGGATGCAAAAAACTTGCATCCCTTTTAAAATATTTATTTACTGCCCTATTCGGTGCCCCTGATGATCGATGATGATCGAATAATAGTTAGGATAAGAACGATTGTCGTAGGTGGTTCCCCTCGCGCTATGGAACTCCAAACGGCGGGCATAGCCCTCGTTATCCAGCTCAATATCGGTATTGGCTGGGACGGACACTCCCCGAATGGTCAAGTTATGGGTGGAAGAACGCACCTTGGCCAGGTCGGTCCCGCTATACCAGACCTCGGTTCCGGCCGGTAAAACGTCTCCGTTCTTGGTGCGGGCTTCACTGGCCAGGATGCCGGAAAGGACTTCTCCCTCTTCGGATACCCGGACGATCCCGCTATACCAGGCATCTCCGATCTGGGTTGGCCAATCCAGTTCTATGGTTGAGCCGTCGGAACTGATGTACGATCCTGCGGCCAGAGTGATACCGCGATAGACCACCGGTCCGCCCCACACCATCTGCCCGTCAGAAGCGCTCATCAAAGAGCCGGGCCGGGTTTGTGTGCCGGAGGCAGGCGTGGTATCCGCCCGATCGGGGTTCACCGCAGCTTTGGGACAGGGGTTTCCATGGTAGGAACAGGATCTGACAACATTATCTTCGGCCATTTATACTCCTCCTCTTAGGGAATGATCTGTTGCTAAATCTATTGTAATACTGTTACCCCCGGACCGGGGTGAATAGTGATGGAATGACCTGATTCGGCAAAAAGCTGTGCTTCTTCCAGGGGCAAATATCCAATGATCTCCTCTTCTCCATCTTCCTCAAATACTACCGGGATCAGGGTTTTACCTTCGAATCGGTCTTCTTCCTGCAGGCGTTCTAGGGCCGCTTCGGGGCTTTCATCTGTGCCGACCCGGGTTTGCAGGGCTCGGATCCTTTGTTTGGCGGTGACTTCCTCGCCGTCGATGGTAGCCCGGCTTTCTGCTTTTACCTTTTCAATATCGGGCGGAGCAGTGGCGGGGGCGGTCTCCACCGGGGTCACATCGGGATTGGGGGTTATGCGAACATTGGGCCTTTCCCCTTGCTGGGGCAAAACCACAACTCCCCTTCCAGGCGTTATATGTATAGTCGGGTCACTCATTCAGAATATATATCGGTTAAAAAGAAGCGCAACTTGCATGAAATTTCAGGATCACGTCCCCGATAAGAAGGCATGAGGATCGCCGCAACCCTACCTTATTATATATATAGCACGAAGCTGGCCATGAAGCAGGCAACCACACCACCCTCCGAAACCCCCGTCCATTACGATTCTACGGCCGCGGCAGTCCGCGACCTTCTGGATGATGCCGACCCCCGGGTCATTGCCTTCGGCGAATTCCACCCCTGTTCGGATCCTCCCGGTTATAAGACCGCCAAGGCCTATTTTGCCGAAGAGGTTTTGCCCGTCCTGAAAGATGAAGGAATAACCGATTTGATAATTGAACAGATCTTGAACGATCCCGCCATCATCGCCGAACTGGATGCTTTTTATGAAGATAAAACTATGGTTATCGGTGAGACGACCACCCCTACCCTATGGAAAACCTTTAAATTCTATATAAACCAACAGGATCTGATCAACATACTGAACAGAGCGCGTGAACTGGGCATCCGAGTGCACCCAGGAGGGATGACTCTCGAGCAAGCTGCCGAAACCATTCATAATTCCAACTATCAGCACAGTATAGAACTGAAATTGCGATCCTGGAATTACACCGAAAGCGCGGGCCGGGCGGCAGTAGATAGATTATTGGAAGGCGAAGGCCGGTTCGCTATCTACGGAGGAGCTAAACATCACAATTTTGTGTCGAGCCGGATCAGGGAGTGCGAAGGTGGAACCAATTACGGCGAATATCTAGCGGGGCGGTTAACTGACAATTATATCGAGATCGAACTTTTTCCGGCGGATGGGCTTGCTACGCAATCTGCGATAGTCCTGGAATTGCTTGAAATGCAGAACTGGCAGCGGCTTAGGCCCGAAACCGGCGTGAACCGGATAGACCGCGAATCGACCCACGTCCTGATCATCAATTAATTCGCCGAAGCGGTAGCTCTCATCCTTTGATTGTAACGATACCAACCTCCACCCACGTCTTGATAGTGTGAGTCGGCTGTAAATTCCATATCGGCGGTAAACCGCAGGTCGTTTTCAAGATCTGCCACTGCTTCATTTATCCCTACTTCTTCCACCCTTCCATCTCCATTGGCATCCCTCTGTAATGTTGCAAAATCACTGACGGTGCCGGAATCCGAGGTAAATCCCACATCGGCCCAACGGATCCGGCCGGTTGATGGGTTGAATTCTATATACCCCGAAATAATCACATATTGATAGGTGTTGCGCCGCGCTATACCGCCGGCTATTCCGTTAAATTTATCAGCGATCGTTTGCCATTTATCTCGCAGTGCTTGTTCCACTCTATCTGCCGGCACTTGTGGATTTGCCGATATTAACTGAATCGTCGGAATATCGCCCAGATTTACCCGTGCGGCAGGAGGCGCCGATTCGGTTCCTGCGCTGACGGTGGCTTCCGTCAGCTCGCCGGATTCTCTTCGCGCTATCACTTGTTCTCCCATGGTCCTGATGCCCGGAAGGGAATCAATGAATTTCTGGATCTCCGCCGGATCTTGCGTTGAATCCAGCCGACCATATTCGGCTTCGATCCAAGCCAGGTTTCCGGTCAGGTCCTGATCGTTCAAACCGTTATCAGAAACGTAAGTCAAAAGCGTTTGATATTCCACATTGGCTTTCGCGCGTAAATCTGCCAATTGTGTCTGTTGCGCGGCCGCCGTGTCCCGTAATCCTTTCAGTGCTTCCAGCCGTGCAGTAATGAAAGCTGGAGGATTTTCTATCCCTTCATAAGCCGCTATGGCCCTGCTGTAATCTCCTCTGGCAACGGCCATTTCGGCGCCATCAAACGCATAATAGATATTATTCAAGCCGTTTAAGGCATCGATGACGGCTTGGTCATCAGTCGTATCCGGGCTTTTCAGAACTGCCGAAATTTCCGACAATAATCTTATATATTCGGCCTTAAATTGATCTTTTAAGGGATCCCCCTGACCAAGATTTCTAAATTGGTTATTGGCAGTGGTTAACACTCCTCTTAAGGAAAAATTTTCTGGGCCGGGCAAGAGCGTGGTAATAGAGATCAAGTTATAATCGCCGGCTGCAATTAATTGAGCCAAGCTTTCCCCTGCGGTTTGGCGAAGGGTGGCCGGGGGAGGCGGAGGCGGTGCAGGCGCTTCGGCTACGACTGACGGTTGTGGCGCTATTTCCGGTTCGGGGACTATTTCGGGTTCCGGTGAGACAATCGGGACAGCGGGCGCTTGAAGAGCGGCAATATCCTGTGTGATATCCACTGGATTTTCAGGGCTCGGTTCGGCAACCACAGGAGCGGCCGGTGCCGGAGTTGAGGGTGGCGGTGGAGGAGCAGTTGGCGGAGGTTCATCGAGACGAGCTTCTTGTGGAGCGGTTTGAGTAACCGAAGGGAGAGAAAGTGAAGCTTCTAATCCTGATACATATTCATCGTAAGCGGGAAAGGCGACGAAGTTAGGATATTCACTGCGCAGCCTTGCCAATGTCGCACGAGCTTCCTCTGCCCTCCCGAGCGCTATCTGACAGCGGGCCATTTCCATCAATGGCCTTCCTCCTGGAAGGTTATCAAAGGCCGTTTGATATAAATCAATGGCCTGTTGATACTCTCCACGCCCAAAAGCTTCCTCTCCCTGCCTAAATAATTCTCCAGCATCTATAGTAATCTGTTCCGGCATCGTAGTCGTTTGGGCGACTGTTGCGGGAGCGCTGGGAGTATTGGGCGTTACGGGGGGATTGGAAGGTTGGCTGGCCTGACTGGCGGGATTGTAATCTTCAGCGTTATAGCCGGTATCTTCAACTCCCGCATAAGCCTGTCTTCCACCGGAAATATAGCCTTCGATCGTGAGCAATAAATTAAGATGGGCTTGGGCATCAGCGCCATATTGCCCGTTTATCCAGCTCAATGCGCCGGTTACATCGCCGTCAGTGAAGTGTCCTTCGAAGACACTAAGTGATTCTTGCAAAAGCGGAATAACCTCTTCACCGGTCTTTATAGTCCCAAAAGTATCTACCGCCGCCACCTGCCCGTTATACCAGCTATACCTAAAAGAGCCCACCTGCAGGGTCATCCCCGGATGTTCTCTTAGCAGGCCTGCCAAAGAATCGAAATATCTACGAGCGTCAAGTGTTGCGGAAGCTTCAGTTGTACCGGATGTTTCGGTTGAGGCAGTGGTTTCAGCCGGCGGCGGTGCAGTTTCAGCCTGCTGGGTTTCGGTCTCAACACTTGCCGGCTCTTCCGTGGCGGCCGGGGCATTCCGATAAAATGGCTCCAGTGTGGCGACTTGATAATCCGCCGGAGCAGTGCGGCCGGTAACGGCCTGCGACAGACCCAAGCCGGGATTATCGCCTTCGGCTGGATCGGTCTGGATGTCGGCAGTTAAACGCGCGGCAAAGCCGTTGAGCAGTATAAAGTCGACCAACTGTTCGGGGGTGGCATCGGCATGGGCGGTTACGTAAGCTTGAAGGTTGGCCAGAACCGGATCATTTTCATCGGTTATTCCAAATCTTTCTTTTGCCCAGTCCACAAAAGTAAGATCGGGACTTTCCGCTTTCTTGGCGTTGTATTCGGAAACCCAGGCGGCGCGGGTTGCCTCACGCTCTGCCTTTACTTCGCTTAAACTTTGCCGGGTAAAAGAAATGTCGGTTTGAAAATAGATCCGCTGGGCCTGTTCGTATGAAAGGTTGTGGGCGTCGGCATAGCGGGCGATCGCGGCGTAGGCCCTCTCGAGTTCGTCGGCCTCCACCACATTGACCCCTTGCTCTTCGGTCTCAATCCCCGCTTCCCCGTCGGCCGCCCATCCCTGGCGAATATAGCGGTCAATGGTCCCTTCGGCTTCAAGGCCCAAAGTTGTGGCTTCTTCCTGGCTTAGACCATCGGAAAGGTCGACCGTATCAACGGCAGTTTGGGCTTGTTCTTTGGATAATCCGCGGGATTGGAAGTATTTGACCCAGGCGTCTTTTCCGCTCAATGGCGATACGTTTGTCATGCATTCCTCCTAAATTGACAGGCAAATCTTGGAGCTTCATCTATATTATCGGAGGAGGGGGCGGAAAACTTGCGTCCTCACCCCCGCCCTTCGGGCACCCCCTCTCCACTTCGTGGAGAAGGGGTATTTCTAATATTGATATCCCCTCTCTATCGAAGATGGAGAGGGGAAGGAATTCGCCGAAGGCGAAGGAAGGGGTGAGGTTATTTGACCACCATGGTGCCGATACCATGGTCGGTAAAGAGCTCGAGCAGGATCGCGTGGGGCAGGCGGCCGTCGATGATATGCGCGGATTTGATGCCTTTGCGCAGGGCATAGAGGCACGATTTGACCTTGGGTATCATCCCGCCGGAAATGGCGCCGGATTTTATCATCTTGCCGGCGCGGTAGGTGTTTACCTGCGAGATTAGCTTGCCTTGGGCATCGAGCACTCCCAAAACATCCGTCATCATTATCAGCTTTTCGGCTTTGAGATAGGCGGCGATGCCGGCCGCGGCCTTGTCGGCATTGATGTTGTAGACCCCGCCCCTTTTCCCCACCCCGATCGAGGTCAAAACCGGGATGTAGCCAAGCTTCATCCATTTCCTTAAATAGCGGAAACGGATGCCTCCCACCTGGCCGGTAAAGCCCAGGTCGATCTTGTTCCCTTCTTCGTCCTTTTTCCAGTATTTAAAGGCCTTGATCACCCGGCCTTTTTTGCCATAAAAGCCCTTGGCCTTGCCGCCGGCTTTTTTGATGAGCGATACGATCTGCTGGTTGATCTTTTCCCCCAGCACTTTTTGCACGATCTTCATGGTCTCTTTATCGGTCACCCGGTAACCGCCGACGAACCTGGGCTCCAGGCCTTTTTTCTTTAAATAGCGGTTGATCTCGGGCCCGCCGCCATGCACCAGGATCGGCTCCATCCCCACCATCTTGAGCAGCACCACATCCTGGATCACGCTCTGTTTGAGCTCTTCGTTCTCCATGGCCGCCCCGCCGTACTTGATGACGATGATCTTGTTGTTGAACTTGATGAGATACGGAAGCGCTTCGATCACCGCCCCCGCTCGTTTTATCAGATGTCTGAACATCACCTCACCCTGCCCTTCGGGCATCCCTCTCCACTACGTGGAGAGGGAAAGCCAATAAACGATAACTATTCATTTTAAATAAAAGTCCCTCATATAGTATTTTCCCCTCTCCATCTCTGATGGAGAGGGGTGCCCGAGCTTGTCGAGGGCGGGGTGAGGCGCAGTTAGGTATGGTATTTTGCATTTATCCTCACATAGCCCTCGGTCAGGTCACAACCCCAGGCCACCGCCTCCGACCGCCCAATCCCCAAATTACAAGATACAAGAGACAAGTTCCTTCCGAACTTTATATCGGCTTTGATCTTCGACGGATCGATCTTGGCCGAAGTTGCGCCCACCGCCGCCAAGATCCGGCCCAGGTTATAGTCCCGCCCGTAGATGGCGCATTTTAACAGGTCGTTGCCGGCAATGGCCCGCGCCGCGATCCGGGCTTCTTTCTCGTTGCGCGCCCCCGTCACCTTAACCTCGATCATTTGGGTCGCCCCTTCACCGTCACGAGCTATCTCCTTGGCCAGATATATACAAACCTTCTCCAGAGCCTTTTGAAATCCCAGAACTTTTGACTTTTGAATTTTGACTTTTGATTTTCCATTGGCCAAAGCGAACACGCAGTCGTTGGTCGATTGGCATTGATCGACGGTTATCATGTTGAAGGACTTGTCTACCGCTTGCTTCAAGAGCTTCTGCAGCAATCCGCGGTCGAGCTTGGCATCGGTGGTGATAAAAGCATGCATGGTAGCCATATTCGGATGGATCATGCCCGAGCCCTTGGCAATGCCCGCGACGGTATAGCCCCCCACCCTGACAGCGATCTCTTTGGCCCGGGTGTCGGTCGTCAAGATGGCTTTGGCCGCCATCCGGCCGCCCGCTTTGGAAAGTTTTTTCGAAAGCGCCCGGATCCCCGGAATGATCTTGTTCATGGGGAGGAATTTGCCGATCGAACCGGTAGAGGTGACCAGGACCTGTTTCGGGTCTATCTTTAAAGCCCGGGCCGTTTCGAGCACCATGTGCTGGGCATCGATCAAACCGCGTTTGCCGGTCCCGCAGTTGGCATTGCCGGAATTAGAGATAATAGCACGGCATTTGCCGGACTTTATTTGTCCCTGTGAAATGAGAATGGGTGCGGCCTTATATTGATTGGAGGTAAAAACCGCGGCGGTCGTCGCGGGAACCTCGGAGACTATCAGGGCCATATCGGGTTTGCCGGATCTTTTTATCCCGGCATGCATCCCCGCAGCGATAAATCCCCGCGGTTTGGTGATCATGGATAGACCGCTATCTGTTTAAGACCCTCGTCCTCCGGATAGCCCAGCAGGAGGTTCATATTCTGCACGGCCTGGCCCGCCGCGCCTTTTATCAAATTGTCGATGCAGGACATCACAATGACCGTTCCGGTCGCTTCGTTAACGGATATTCCGATATCGCAGAAGTTCGTGCCCGAAACGTTCTTGGTACAGGGCTCACCATTCTCATAGATCCTAACGAACGCCTGGCCCTTATAGAATTCCTTATACAATCCCACCAATTTATTGGTGGGTATTTCCTTTATCAGCTTGGCATAGCAAGTCGCCAGTATCCCCCGATTCATCGGCACCAGATGCGGGACAAACGTGACCCTGATCTCCTGATCCCCCGATATCCTGGTAACCTGATACTCTATCTCTCCCATATGACGGTGGTTATTGACCGCGTAAGCCGTGATCCCTTCATTACGCTCACAAAAGTGGACCTTAAGCGATATCCCCCGCCCCGCACCCGTTACCCCCGACTTAGCGTCTACCACGATGGAATCTGGATCGATGAGCAAATTTTTTACGAGCGGCGCCAGACCGAGAATGGAGGCCGTGGGGTAACAGCCGGGATTGCCGATAAGCCGCGCCTTTTTGATCTGCTCTTTATAAAGCTCGGGTAGGCCGAAGACCGCTTCGGCCAATGCTTTTTTATCAGGATGCTCCAGCTGATACCACTTTTTGAAAACCGCTTCGTCGTTGAAACGATAGTCCGCTCCCAGATCGATCACCTTTTTACCGGCCGCCAGCATTTTGGGGACATATTTTAATGACAAGCCGTGCGGCAGGGCCAGAAAGATCACGTCCGCTTTCCCGAGAACTTTATCCAGGTCGTCAAAGGTTTGGCAGGACAGATCGCATAGCCCCAAAAGATGAGGATAAAGTTCGGTGATCTTTTTACCCTTATGCGCTTCTTCCGACATCAGCCAGGCCACTTCCGCTTCTTTATGCCGCAAAAGGATCGATAGAAGATTTACTCCCGCGTACCCTCCCGCTCCAATAAGTCCGATTTTCGTCATGTGTATCTCCTTACCTCAAACTTAAATAACTCCACGGGCTCGCTTAACCCTATTCCCGCTTTTCTCCGGCAAATGGCGATCTGCTCTTCGGGAGTGTCCACTCCTTTAAGCGCCGGCAAAAGCAGTCCGCGCCGTTGTCCTGATTTTACTATAACTCCAAATCGTTTTACATCTAAATCTTTGATCGAGGCCGCCGGCTCGGGCTCCCCCAGCACATCCACCGAGATCTCCAGGTCGGCCAATTCTGTTTTGGTCACAGGGGCAAAGCGGGGATCGTGGGCGGCGGCTTCGATGGCGTTCCTTATTATTTCTTCTGCGATATTATCGGTGGTCGAGGCGATGGTGCCGATACAGCCGCGCAATTCCCCGTGCTTTTTCAATGAAACAAAGACCCCGGCCTTACCCTTCATTTCGGCTGGAAGTTGGGCGGGCGGGGGTATCAGCTTTCCGGTTTTGACATAGGTCTCGATAGTTTTACGCGCGAGTTCAACTAAGGGGTTCAAAAGTTGCCACCATGTAACCTACCCCGAAAGGCCCTTCGTACGATAGGACCTCGTGTTTTACCTCTAATCCGTCTAATGCGCCTAAAAGCATGGCAATGGACCAGAGCGCGTCCTGGCCCGCCCCTTCCGCCAGATCTTCGGGAAAATTGAGGATGCCTTTAACATCATAATTGCGCATCAGGTCCACCAGTTTTTCATCGAACTTTTTGCCCTGCGGATCGAACCCGGCGGGCGCGTCGGGAGTCAGCCGGTGCGACATGTCGGCCGAAGCGACGATCGCGATCTTGCGATCTAATTTACCCGCGGCCGCCACCAGGGCGCGGCCGAACTCGAACAATTTTTTAAGCGGCAGAAAACCGATGGCGACCGGCAGGATGTTTTTCTTGATCCCCGCTTCAACCATGTAATGCAGGGGGACCAGGGCTCCGTGATCGAGTATGGTCTCGGGCGAGCGGGAGGTGAGCTGGGGCTCTTCGCGGATGATCGCCACCGCCAGCTCCGTGTCACCTTTGAACTGGTATCTGGGTTTGGGCGCGCCGAATCCGCCGAAATCCCCCTCGAACACCGGGCCGGCGTAGACGGGCACCGTGGCCTGGGATACCGCTCCATGCGGAGTTATTACCACCAGTGTGTCAAATATTTTGGACTTTAATTTTTGGGCAGCGGTAAGTGCGGCCTGCCGGGTACGCGCCGCGTCTTTTAAGCGGTCTTTCCCGACTTGGGGAACAATGATGGGAGGATGAGGCAAAACTACACCGAATACCAAACTTGACATAGCGAAATATTATAACATACAATGACTCGCATGTTGAAGATCAGCATTTCCGGAGTGCGCGGTATCGCCTGCCTGCCGGTAGGCACGGCGGGAGATTCCCTAACTCCCGAGGTTTGCCTCAATTTCGCCAAGGCCTTCGGCACTTATCTTAAAGGCGGCTGCGTGGCGATCGGCACCGATACCCGGTCTTCTTCCGAATTCATCAAAGGCATCGTTATGCAGGGTTTGCTGTCGTGTGGTTGCCGGGTCATCGATCTGGGGATCGTCCCCACCCCCACCGTAGGGATCACGGTCCGGGAGCTTTGTGCCTCCGGCGGAATGATAATCACCGCTTCCCACAATCCTCCGGAATGGAACGGGCTTAAATTCATCAGGGAAGACGGGATCTTTCTCAATCAGAAGCAAGCGGAAAAACTGATCGCGCTTTACGAATCCCATGCGTTCGAAGCCCGGTCCGGCGGCTTGGTTAAGACCTATTCCAAAGCGTCCGACCTGCACATCAAAAAGGTCCTCAAGGTCGTCTCCCCCGCCCTGATCCGGTCACAAAAATTCCGCGTGGCACTCGATTCGGTGAACGGCGCGGGGTCCCTCATTACCCCTCAACTCTTAAAAAAATTGGGCTGCAAGGTCATTCCCATCAACACTTCCCTGAACGCCCCTTTCCCTCATGGCGCGGAACCTACGCCGGATAATTTGGCGGATCTGGCCGCGCTGGTAAAACGGGAGGGCGCGGACATCGGCTTTGCCCAAGATCCCGATGCCGACCGCCTGGCCATAATCTCCGAAAAAGGAGTCGCGGTTTCGGAAGAATATACCCTGGCGCTGTGCGTTAAGAGCGTGCTCTCTTCGATGATCGCCGGCAAAAAAGTTGTGGTCACCAATCTTTCCACCACCCGCGCCATTGAGGACGTGACCAAATCCCTGAATGGCGTGGTCATCCGGACCAAGATCGGCGAAGTGCATGTGGCTGAAGAGATGAAAAGCGTGCGCGCGGTGATCGGCGGGGAAGGCAACGGCGGAGTGATCTACCCCAAAGTTGGGATGAACCGCGATTCTTTGGCCGGCATCGCTTTGATCCTAATGTTGATGGCCAAGACCGGCAGATCCATTTCCGAACTTTTGGCCGAGCTTCCCGTTTATCATATCGTCAAGAAAAAGCTGGAGTGCTTAAGTCAGGCGGCCGCCGAAGACCTCATCGAGCGGGCCAAAGAGCTTTATAAAAAAGAGACCCTGGACCTGACCGAGGGGGTAAAAGTTTACTTCAAAAAGTCCTGGGTACATCTGCGGGCCAGCAATACCGAACCCATCGTAAGGATTATCGCCGAAGCTCCCACCCTGGATGAAGCCCAAAAGCTGGCCCAAGACCTAATCCTCCGTCTTAATGCCTAGGGTCTTCAATCTTTCGAGCAGTGCGGTGCGCGGCAGGTCCAGAAAACGGGCGGCCTGGGAGGTATCTCCTCCGGCGCTTTGAACAACATAGGTCAATAGTTCGGACTCGAATCTTTCGCGGACCGATTTTAGCTCATAGGATTGACCGGCCATTGCCTGCTTAAACTGCGCCTGCACCAATTGTCCCGCATTAAGCAGGAAGGAGGACAATTTTAAGTCCCGCGGATGATTGCGCAGGGCACATTCCAGTATTACCCGGAGTTCCTCGTAATTTCCCGGGAAATCATAATAGGCGAAAAACTCCATCACCCGGGGAGAAAGGTAGACCGGATCCCGGGCGAGGCGCCGCACCTCGGCCGCTACGATCAGGGGAAGGTCTTCCTTTCTTTCCCTCAAGGGGGGCACCACCAACCTGCCAAATCCCGCGATCTCTTGGCCGGCGGCTACGATCACCCTTACGTCTTTCATGAGTCCCGCCATGGCGGGACGTTTTTTCAGGAATTCCAATAAACTGTTCTTAAAATGGTCGGGGATGGCTTCCCAGCCCTCGAAATACAAGGTCCCGGCCAATTCCTGCTGTTCGGGCAGGCTGGCTTCTTCCCGGGAAAGTAAAAGTTCCTGGAGCGTAGCCCAAAAGTGGCTCTCGAGCGTATCGCGGCTGAAAGCAGCCAGGTTGAACTCTACGAATTTTCTTTTCCCGCTGGGCCCGTGTTTGTGCAGGGTCCGCGCGAGCAGGCCGAGATTGATCCCGCGCTCGGCCGCCAAACCAAGGTCTTGATTAGACGTCAGAGCTGACTGAAAATCGGCCAGGAAATGCTGGAGCTTTTCGCTGGTGCCGTTCAGCCATTCTCCTCCTACTTCCGCGGAAAGTGTGGGCCCCGGAGCGACGATCGCTTTTAGCTGGGTTTGGACCGCCGCTTTGAAGGCGGCCAACTCCAAAGGCTTCCGTAAAAAATCGGCCACTCCCATCCGCGTGGCCGATACTGCCAGTGGGATATTATTGCTTCCCGAAAGCATAATGGTCTTAAGATAAGGAGCTTGCTCCCGCAATTTGCGATAGACCATTAGGCCGTCGGTCTCGCGGAGATCGAAATCGATGATCGCCAGTTGGGGCTTTTCGTTTATCCGGTGAAGAAAATCCTGCACTTTATCGCAGACGACCAATTCTTCGCCCAGGGCTTCCTTGATCTGCGCCGCGGTCTTTAGATCATCTTCGAGGAGTAAGATCACGGGGCAATTATACAAGTTCCTGGCTTAGAGGTAAAGTCACTATAAAGTTGGTCCCCCGGCCTATTTCGCTTTTAACATCAATGGTGCCCCGGTGGCCGTCCACTATGCTGTGGGCAATGGTCAGCCCCAGGCCGGTCCCGGCATACTTAGTGGTAAAGAAAGGATCAAAGAGCCGCGCCAGGTTGGCCGGGGTGATGCCGTGGCCGGTATCGGAAACTTCCACTACGATATTTTGCAGTATACTCTCGATCTTTTTCCCTTCCCGGACGACGACTTTCAACTTTCCGCCTTCCGGCATGGCCTGGATGGCGTTCAAAATAAGGTTGGAGAAGACCTGGGGCAGCTGGTCGGGATCCCCTTCGATTTCCGGCACATCTTGGAATTCCCGGACAATTTCCACTCCCGATTTATTGGCCTGACTGTCGTAGTATTTGAGATCTTCCATGAGCACCGTCTGGATATTGAGCTTGGTAAATTTGGGGGAGGTGGCGCGGGCAAAGCCCAAAAGGGATTCCACGATCCGGTCGATGCGGCTGATCTCGCGCGGCATGATCTCTATGAACTTGCCGCGGAATTCTTCGTCTTGATATTTAATGGGCAGAAGCTGGGAGAGCACCTTCATGCTGGAGAGTGGATTTTTGATCTCATGCGCCATGCCGGCCGCCATGGTCCCCAGGGCCCCCAGTTTGTCCGCCCTTCTCACCTTGTTCTCCAATTCCTTGACCTCGGTCAGATCGCTTATCAATAACAGGGCGCCGGATTTTTTACCGCGCAGGTCATGCAGGGTGCAGGTGGAAAGCGAGACCGGCACCAGGCCCCGCTCTTTTGAAACGATGCTGGCCTCGAGATGGCGCAGGTTCCTGCCCTTGAGCGTGCTCTCGAGAGCTCCGGATAGCGCGCTTTTCTGGGGGAAGGCCTCGCCAAAGGTGCGGCCCAGGACCTCGGCAGTTTTATATCCGGTGATCTTTTCCGCCATGGGATTGAAGGTTATGATCTTACCGCGGTTGTCGCAGGTTAACACTCCGGAGACCATGGAATTTAGTATTTCCTCATTGTATTCCTTCATACTGACCACTTCTTCAAAGAGGCGGGCGTTGTCTAGTGCCACTGCGGTCTGGTTGGCCAGGGTCAGAAGCAGGCCGATGTCCTCGGAGGTGAAAATATCGCCCGACAGCTTATTGCCCAAAGACAGCGCCCCGATCAGCTCTTCCTGGGAGATGATGGGCACCAGAATGGCAACTCCCAGCCGTTCCATCTCCTCTGCCACTTCAGGCTGGCTTTTGATCTCGTCAAAGACCATGATATCCCGGTTCTTTTTTAGCCACTTAATGATGGAAGCGGCCGCATCCAGCTCGATGCGTTTGTAGCGGCTGGCACCGGCGTGGGTGAGCTCTACCGGCACCGACCGGAAACGTTCCCGCTCCCGGTCGTTGATCAAAAATGAGATCTCCGAGATCCCCATGGTCTCAACCAAGGTGGCAACGATCAGGCGGGTCAACTCTTCCATCTTTATCTTGGTAGCAATGGCTTGGCTTACTTTCTTTAATGTTTTTTGGTAATCATAGCGGCCCTTAAAGAAAATACGATCGGTCAGGTTCTGGAAAATTCGAACCAGAGGCTGATAGAGGACTGCGATGAACAACGCCGCCAAGGCGGCGATAGCCAAAGAGGTATAGCCCAGGATTTTCCTTATATAGATTTCTGATACAATCACTACTCCTGTATACAGGGCCATAATTACCAAGGTGGCCGCAATATAAACCGTGCTGCGCTGAATGATCAGTTCAATGCTCATCAGGCGATGCTTAACGACCGCATAAGTCGTAAAGCCGATTACGAATATCGTAAAAAGCGGGCCCAAATTAAAAAACCTGGCCTCCCCCAAGGCAGGCAGGATTAAATTGGTGATTATGCTGAAAAGAAAAGTCAAGAACAAACCCAAGAAAACATAGCGGATCTGATTTTTTTCGATCCCGCTGGCGACCCCGTACTTCCTGATCAAGTTTAATATTCCATATATAAAATATAATAAAAAATAAATCATAAAAAACGGATAAGCGTACCCAAAGAGGGGACGAGGCCCGGCAGCAGTTAATTCCGCCCCCTTTAAGATCAGGGGACCGGGGACTATCATTAAAAAAATTAAAGCCGGTAAAAACAAGATGAGTTTAGGGGGCTCGAATCGGGAAGCCGATCTCTTAGGGAAAACGAAGGTAAAATATAAAAAGAAATAAACAATCAAGATCGGACCAATATAAATAAACCTTCCCCAGAAAATGACCTCCGTTAAATTTTGGGCGTGCTGCAGCATAAACACCGAAAAGGTCCAAAGCGAAAGCGCCCCGCAAAAGGCCGCAAAAGAAAGGTTAATTTCACTCTTTAGGTTCTGTAGAAATATATATAGGCCCAAGCTTGATTGGACCAGCAATAAGGAGAAAAACACCAACACATTAATATCCCGCACAATTATCGCGGCAGTAATTGTTAGGATTTCCATTATCAGGAACGGAATGATTAAGCCCCAGGAATAGTTTTTCATGTAGATTAATTAATTATAATGAAATTCCCATTGGAAGACCCCGATAATATTATGCCATGAAAAGCAGAATATTGCTAGTTGGCGGACTTGGGCACACCGACCTTTCGGGTAAAGTACCCCGCCCCAGCCTGCTGATGCTGAGGAAGGCCTTAAGGAGTGCCGGCCACGAAGGGGTGGTCGCCAATTACTCAACCGCGCTGATGCCCCGGATGTTCCCCGCTCCTCTGGTTGGGGAAGCCGCCGCAATCTACGAGCGGAGCATTAAGCCGGTAGTGGTAGAAGGTCGCCGTCCCCACCACCTGCTCCGTTTCCTGTGGGATCTAAGCCAGCTCCGGAAGATCTCCCGAAAGTTGGCAGATACGGAAAAAAGGACTTTTGGGGAAGTAGGAAAGGAAATCGCGCGACGTGTAAAAGAAGAAAAATTCGATGCGGTGGGATTCTCCTTGTTTTTGGGAGGCAGCACAGAGGGTGCCATTGCCATTGCGAATAGCTTAAGAAGGGAATTTTCTGATCTTCCCTTGATCTTCGGCGGGCCGCAAACCACTTTTTTCTCCCGGACCATCTACCAGGAAACCAATGCCCCTACCGCTTTGGTATTGGGAGAGGGTGAGCTGGCCCTGGTGGGGATCGCCGAGATCCTCGATTCGTTAAAAGCCGGAAAGCTGGATGATCTAAGCAGGGTTCCTAATGTCGTTTTTAAGGCCCAAGATGGCAGAATAATGGCCACCGCCAGGAAAAGATTGCCGCTTAAAGAATGGGTCGACCTCTCTCGCGCACCTTATGAGGAAGCCGATTTCGAAGGATTAATGAGGTATGCCTTTATTGAAACTTCCCGGGGTTGTCATTTCCTTTGTAATTTTTGTGCTCAGCCGCTATTAAGCGGCCGGGAAAGATATTCAAAACCGGCCGGTGACATCGTGGACGAAATGGTCATTCTAAATAATAAGTTTGGACTTACTCACTTTGAGCTGGTGGGCAGCAGCACCTCCCCTCGCCAAGCCGGGGAGATTGCTGAAGCGCTGGCCGCTCGGGGATTAGAGAGGAAATTTAACTGGGTCTTGTTCATGAGAGGTCGCGATGAAAGGCCCTCGGAAACCGACCTGGGTCATTTAATGAAGAGAATAAAACGGGCGGGCGGATTGGCTATTTTCTTTGGAGTAGAAGCCGCCGACGATGGCACCTTAAAAAAAATGGCCAAAAAGGAAGGCCTTGGAGATATCAAGGCGGCCATGCTGGCCGCCAAGCAAGCCGGCATAGCGGCTATCGGCAGTTTTATTTATCCCTATCCAGGCATGCCCGCCAATGAGGCGGAACTAATTGTCCAATTTTTGGAAGACGTCCGCCCACTCTCCGCTCCGGTTCAGGCCCTGGGATTATTTCCGGGAACTTATTGTTCGGAGCACGCGGCGGAGATTGGTGTGGAAATAACTTATCCTGATAGATTGGATCGAGTTTTGAGGTTTTTAAACAGAAAACCCAAACCTACCATGCAAAGCCCTGAAGTGTTAAGATATTTATTGAGATATCCGTTGATCCTGTCTTTGCCTATGCGGCTTTGGCCGCCGCTGCCTTACAAGATCGACGGTAAATCATTCGGAAAATATGTCGGAGAGACAAATGATCTGCAAAGAAAAATCGGAGAATTGGGAATACTTTTGGGATTCTCTCACAGCCACTATTTAATATCCCAGGTTCTACAAATGCCCCCGCGGGAATTTTTTGAAAGAATGTTTTATTGCAGTCTAACCGGGGATCCAGTGATAACCAATGAATTGATAGCCCGCTTTAACCAGGGGATTGCACCCTCTCCCTCCTCTCTAATCCCCGGTTCCTGAGACGAAAGAGCACATCAATATCGAATTTAAATCGCAGCTTTTTTCGATGGGTCAATCTGCCCTGGAAAATACGGGCATCGAGCGGTCCCAGGCCCTCGAGCGCGGTCATCACCCAGTTATACCTTTTAGGATGATTTCTTTTCAGGGCTTCGAGGATTTGCTGATCGCGTTCGGGATCGTGGGGCGGCGTCTCATAGGCGTTCCTAACAATCCCGTTCTCATCGCATTCGCAGCCCATGAAGCGCGAGAATTCCCCAGCCCGGCGCGCTTTGGCAGGCGTATCCAGACGAAAGCTGACTTTTGAAAAATGCTGCCGGAACCCGATGATCGTGCCGACGCTCCGGCTGCGCATCATGGCCAGGGGGGCGCCTTCCCTTTGCAGGCAATAGATGCCGTTCACTACAGTTTGCAAACCTTGGCCGTAGAACCCGCTCCGAACCTGGGTGGCCACCAGATATATTAAGCGTTCCGCCGTACCGTTGTTCTGAAAAGAGATCTCATTGCCGGCCCCAAAAGCCATGGGTTTGCCCTTATAAAACGGCACCACCACCGCCTTCACCGGGATCAAGTGCGTGTACATGTCCTGGCGATCCCTGCAGGTAAAATTGAGCGCGTCAATGACCAGATCCTGCTCATCACGGGTAAGTCCGGAAGACGGATTCCTGATAATGCCGACGGTAATAGTGCGGCCGAACCTAAGCAGGGGGCTTTTGCGCTGAACCAGGTCATAAAATTGCTGTTCGATATCGGGTGGGGTCTGCGCTTCCCGGCTAAGCTCCTCGATAACCTCTGCCGCTGCCGACGGCGGTTCAACCGCGGCGATCCCAATCTGGCGACGGTTAAGTGCTTCCAGCTCGCCAAGCATTACCGGATCCGGAGTGATTTCCATCCCATCGTTTGCATAAATGGTTCTTTTCTGAATTCGTCTTTTGGCCTCATTAACAATATTTTCGATTCCTCTCCAATCCAGAACTTGGTCCTTTACCACGTCCAGCTCTTCCGGCGGGACATCCTCAAAAGGAGTTCTTTCCAATATTTCCTTCGCAGGAAGATGTAATTGTACAAAACGTGGATGGGTTTCGCCAATTTTTTGAAGCTTTTCCATTATTGCAGTATATTTTTGCGGGGATATCCGCTCGAGAATAGCTAGATACTTCGTTCTGCCAGTATCAAATACATTTGCTTTTGCGAGAACAAAATTCATGGCCCTTAAATCCGCTCTGATAGTCGAGGGTTTGCGAAAAACCCCTACGGCGGATGACCCCAAACTTGTTACTGGCTTAGCTTCCATAATATCAGAATATTATCGGGGCGGTTTGTGGAAAATTTCAGTTCATTCTAAGGGGCACTTGTGAACTGGGCAGCAGATGGGTTTTCATATGTTCTTTAAACGCGTTGGTCTTGGAGAGGGCCAAAGTTCGCGTTTCAGGATCATAGCAGTGTTGCAGGAAATGGCCTAAAATATCCCCCTTGCTTAAGGGGTGCTGTGAGTCAGAAACCATAAATTCAGCCCATTTTATCCCGGGTATATCTTCTTTGGGTATGCCCATAATATCGGCAACATCGGGAATATCTATTACTCTAAAACACCCTACCGTTGTAGCAATTAACTTTAAAAATTTATTAAGAGCATTGAAGTCGTCTGTCGGCAGGCGGCGCAGGACATATCCGACCGAGCAGGTATAGGTAATCCCTTTCCTCTCCAAATCAAGGCGCGGTTCCTTAATTCCACGAAAAACACGATAAGATGCATTATACCGAATTGTCCTTGTAAAAAATCTTATCGGATGAAAATTTTCAAGCATATAAACTCCCGTTTGGTTATCGGCTCCACTTAACTAAAATTTCACTTTTTTTGGAAGTCCTGCAGACGCACCCGGAGCGTGTTACCCTCGGCCCAGACCCTGATCCCTCCTACTCCTTGCTTACGGAGCTCGGTATCCAGCGCCTTCAGCATTTCGATCCCCATCCCTTCCCCTGTTTTTTCTTCTAAAACTTCAAATATTATAGTATTTCCTTCCAGCTTTATTGAGACCCAATCCTGGGGGCTAAAACAAAGTCCGGTCCGATCGGAATTAAAACCGACCTTCATGGCCTGCAGGGCCTCGATCACGCCGGCCCCGAGCACCGCGCCGATCCATTCCTTATCCATTAGCGGCTCCAATCCGGCAACTATCTCCAACCTGATCAAGCCCTCGGGCATGCCCAGCCACTCGCGCCAGGTCTCAACTAGTTCTTTTAGATCTTCTTCATTTACCACTTCACGGTCTTCCGGTCTGATGATGGCTAATAATTCTTTTGCCGCCTCGGCATTATCCGAAACCCCCTTGAAAGCCCTTCGTAGGATACCGATTAAATGGTCGCGGTTAACCGGCAACAATCCTCCGGGGGAGGCCGGCGGGTCGCTTTGTCGGCGCATAACCCGCAGAAGATCTATAAAATCCCGGCTCAAGGCGCTGATACCCTCGAGATCGATGTCCCGCCCGGTCCAGGGATTGGCCAGAAACAAAAATCCATAGGTGGTCTTACTGGTCTTTACCGGCAGAACGACAAAGTCCTTTGCCTTAGGTGGAAGTTCCGCAATGCCCAATAAATATTCAGCAACCGCAGGCGGGGTTTCGAATTCTTTTCCTGCGGAATCATAGAACCTGCCGTCCCGTACCACCACCGCTTCTTTAAGTTCCCCCTCCCATTTCAGCTTGCTGATCAGCTGATTAAAAACCGAATCAACTTTCCGTTGGGACTTCACCACCGCCAATACATCTTCTTCGGTCCTGACCCCGGCCAGATTATCCAGTGCCTGATGATGCTCTTCCTCGGTAAGCGAGCCCAGGCCAAAGATTCCCTTATATTCATTGGTGCGGGGAACCCGCATAAATATAGCGGCTATATTCACGTGAAAATTGAAACCAACCGAAATCAAGAGTACCTTCATCAGGTCGGGGATGTCGTTGGCCTGGCGAGAAACGAGTTCGCGCGTCCGATGGGAGATATTCTCGTTCCTTACCCGGCGTTCGGACTTGATGCGGTGCTTGGTCTCAACTCCCGCCTTTATCAAGCTTTCCAATAGTTCCATATCTTCTTTATAGATGGGACGATCGGTATCCCGGAGATCAAATAGGTAAACATTGCCGTTGCCGGGGATTGAGATTAAATGGTCTCCGGACAAGGATTCGCCGGTTGGAGCGGGACCTTCCTCGATCTTCCCGTCCTTTTTGGTCCATTGCTTGATGGGAACCATTTTATCATCGGAAACCACCTCACAAACTACCACTCGGGAAAATCCTAAAGTATTGATGCCTCCTTCCCGGGCGATCACCCGATCGACATCGAAAGCGGTCTGCACGCCCCGCAGGAGGTTGAGCACGTTCTGGATCGAGGCGGTCTTATGGGCGGCGGCGGATACGATCTCATTTAAACGTGCTACCGATACAATGTCGGAGAGGACCTGGTGCTTTATAAGCAGGTCTTCTATTTCTTCTACCTTAGCACCCACCCCTTCGATCGCTGTCAATCTTTCGGCTATCTGCCGCGGTGTTTGCCGGCGGTCGATGCCGGCGATTATCTCCTGGGTTACTCGGGGACCGATACAAGCTTGAGGACCTTCATATCTTAAGTGGGGAACGACACTGCGGGCTCTTTCTAAAAATGCCATGAATTTTCCTTTCTATTGATATACTGGCTAACCATGCACCGTATGGTGCATGGCTAACACATGATATCGGTGTGGAAAGAAAATAATTTCAGGTGATTTTCAGGCGGCGGCTGGCAGCAGGCGGGGATCCACTACCGATCTTTCAAAATAGCCCTTAAGTTCCGGGGGAACCTCTCCCAGATCGTGTTCTACCTCTCCTCTCCCCATCTTCTCAAAGATCACTTTGGTGCCGGCGAAAGCGAAGACCTCGGTAGAAAAGAGACGATCGCCATTGGTGCGTTGTGCAACACCCTTAAAAAACCTGGATTCGGGCGTACGCTTTTGGCTCTCGTTCACCAGATGGGAAAAAGCTTCCCGCGCTGAAAGGGGAAGGGCGTCAAATGCCGCATGGAGCACCTCATGGCAAAGTTTAATTTGGCTGATATTCTCCGGGACCAGAACTTTTTCCAGTCGGGGATGGTAGATGCCTCCCAACCGGT
Source organism: Candidatus Saganbacteria bacterium (assembly GCA_016223205.1). Taxonomy (GTDB): domain Bacteria; phylum Margulisbacteria; class WOR-1; order XYC2-FULL-46-14; family WPAF01; genus JACRPM01. Next base: position 76,012 of record JACRPM010000007.1, on the reverse strand, counting down.
TATTCCCGATCCCCATGATCTGCTGGATAGTTCTAAAATAAGCCGGGGTGGTCAGACCGATCTCCACCCCTTTCGGACAATAATCGGGATTGATGCCGATCTTTCTTAGGGTTTCGCCTTTGAGCTGGTAAGTGCGGAGCCGGATCTTAAAGCCGTGCCACGACAAGGTCGCCATGCGTAGCGACTTGCCGACGGTAAAAAAAGCGGTCGGTGAATCTATCATCCTGGATATATATCGTCGATTTAGGGGCGGGATTTCAGGAGGTCTTCGATCTGTTTAAGCTCATCCGGGGTATTGACTCCCAGGGTTTCGCGCCAGTCGGAAGCCAAAAAAGCAAAAACCGGCAGGCCTTTTTCCCTTAAGATCTCGATGGTATCGGTTAAATAATATTCTTTCTGCGCGTTCTCGGATTTGACCTCGGAAAGCGCTTCAAATAGCGCCGGAGAATTGAAGCAAAATGTGCCGGTATTTATCTCTGTAATCTTCAAATCCTCCGGTGAGGCGTCCTTTTTCTCTACAATTCGAATGATCTGGCCGGCTTTATCGCGGATAATGCGTCCGTAGCTTGCGGCATCGGGGAGGTTGGCGGTCAGATCGGTCGCGGCGGCTTTATTCCGGCGATGAAATTCGATCAATCCTTTAAGCGTCCCGACTTTTAGGAGCGGCACATCCCCCGCCAGCACCAAAACCTCGCCGTAAAATCCCTTAAGGCGGGGCGCAACCTGCATCACCGCGTGGCCGGTTCCCAATTGTTCTTTTTGTTCCATAAATTCCACGCCTGAATCCTTGAAATGATCGGTGATGACCTCTTTTTTATGGCCCACTACGACATAGATCTTTTGGACGCCAAGCTTCTGGACCGTTTCGATAACATAAGCCAGGAGGGGTTTGCCCAGAGCATTATGAAAGACCTTGGGAAGGTCGGATCTCATGCGCACGCCCTTCCCCGCCGCCAAAATTATTGCCCGCAGGTCGTCCATATCGGCCTAGTATATCGCATCTCCCTCCGCTTGACAAACCCCCTTACATTATAATAAAATAGAAATTTGTGTGAGGAGGGACTGTGTGAAAACCTTATATGTTGGAAATTTGGCCTATAACCTGACCGAAGCCCAGCTCGTGGAATTTATCACCATTTGCGCCCCGGCTAGTTCGGCCCGCATCATCACCGAGGGGCCCGAGGGCCGTAGCAAGGGATTCGGCTTTGTGGAAGTGGCCGATGAGGATGCCGAAAAGGTGATCAAGGGCCTAAACGGCCAATCCCTGGGCGGACGCAACGTTACCATAAGCGAAGCCCGTCCCAAACCCAAAAAGACCTGATGCCGGACCTAAATTCCCTAAAAGCCGGCCTTAAAAAGCTGCTCCCTAAAGAACGTTTTGAGCATTCGTTGCGGGTGATGGAGCAGGCCGAAGAATTGGCCCGAAGATTCAAGGTTTCGGTGGAGCCGGCCGGGATCGCGGCCCTGCTCCACGATTGTTCCCGTTATCTCAATCGCGAAGGAATGTTAAAGAGCGCCCGGGAGGGCGGATATAAGATCGATCCCATCGAGGAATTGGAACCCAAGCTCTTGCACGCCCGCTTGTCGGCTAAAATCGCGCGGGATCGATTCGGGGTGACCGATCCCGATGTGTTGCAGGCCATCGAGAGTCACACCGTGGGCCGGCCGAACATGAGCAAACTGGAAAAAGTGGTTTACCTGGCCGACCATATCGAGTCGGATCGGGATTATTCCGGGGTTGAAAAGGTTAGAGAACTGGCAGATAAGGATTTGGACCGGGCTATTTTGGCCTCGATCGATAAAATGATCGCGCATCTGATCGAGCAAGACCTGCCGATATTTGAAGGGACGATCTTGACCCGGAATTGGTTATTAATAAATAATAAAATATGAGCGATACCTGGGAAAGCGAATATTTAAAACGGATCTATAAGAAGGATGTGATCCCTCCCGCTCCTCCTATGCCCAATCCTTTGCCCACACCGGAGCTGAAACCTAAACCGGCCAAGCGGCCTTCGCGCTGGCCTATGGTTGTAGCGACCGTCGGTTTGGTGCTGCTGATCTCTTTTTCGGCTCTTTTGGGTTTCACCCTGGCTATCTTTTCCCGCTTTATGCTGTTCGAGACCCTGTTGACGCTTATGCCGGGGGATAAACTCCTCAAGGAAACCAATATTCTGGTAATGGGATTGGATGCCTCCGACGGCGTCCACCGGTCCGACACTATGATCGTGGTGCACATCGACCCGGCCAATAACACCGCCACTGCCGTTTCTATCCCGCGCGATACCATAGTTGAAATACCCGGGAGGAACCTGGATAAGGTCAATCACGCTTTCGCCTTCGGAGGCCCGGAGCTGGCTCGCCACACTGCCGAAAATTTCTTAGGGATCCAGATCCCTTACTACATTTCTATTGACATGAAGGGGTTGGAGAACCTGATAGACGAGGTCGGCGGGGTAAATATCGATGTCGAAAAACGCATGTATTATATCGATCACTCGCAAAACCTGTTCGTAGACCTTTATCCCGGCATGCAAAAATTGACCGGCCATCAGGCGCTCACTTACCTGCGCTACCGGCACGACGGCGGGGACCTCAACCGGATATTGAGACAGCAGAAGTTCATCCGCGCCCTGGCCAGCCAGCTGACCAACAAGGATAATCTCATGCATTCCCCGCAACTTTTATTAAAATTATTCTCTTATATGGATACCAATTTGAACACTCGGGATGTTATCGGCTTGGCGCTTTCCATGCGCCGGGTGTACGATTTTGGATCGATCCGGATCGAGACCATCCCGGGGACCGACCTTATGCTGAACGGGGTCTATTACATGAAACCGGACATGGAGACCGTAGGGCGGCTGGTCAACCAGTACCTCAAAGGAAGTTGATTGAAGAGTAAAAAAGACCCCCTATTGGAGCTGGTTATCAAGACCGCGGAAGACAAGAAGGCGGTGAACACCACGGTGTTGACCCTGCGTCCGCCGCACGCCGGGATGTTCGATCATTTGGTATTGATGAGCGGGGAGAGCAATCCGCAGCTGCGCGCCATCGCCCGCGAGCTGGAACTAAGGGTAAAAAGATCGGGGATAAAAGGCATCAATTATGAGGGCGAAGTGGAATCGGGCTGGCTGGTTTTGGACCTGGGGACGATCATCGTGCATGTAATGACTCCCCGGATGAGGGAATATTACGATATCGAAGGATTATGGGGGAAGGAGGCAATCGTATATCACGTGTGAGCACGGTGGGCCTGCCCGCCGGAGCTTTAGCGTAGGCGGGGCTGTAGTTCAGTTGGGAGAACGCTTGACTGGCAGTCAAGAGGTCGGGGGTTCAACTCCCCCCAGCTCCACTCTATTTTGAAAGGAGAAGGTAAAATGGCAAAAGGGAAAAAGTACGTGTATCGTTTCGGCGGGGGCAAAGCGGACGGCAACGAATCGATGAAGAATCTTTTGGGGGGCAAGGGGGCTAATCTGGCGGAAATGGCGGGGCATCCAAAACTGCGCCTGCCCGTGCCGCCGGGATTTACCATCACCACCGAGGTTTGCACTTATTATTACGACCATAAGCGCTCTTATCCCAAAGAGCTTAAGGCCCAGACCGAGTCCGCGCTCCTTAATGTCGAGAACCTCATGGGGAAAAAATTCGGCGATCCCAAGAATCCCCTGCTGGTCTCGGTTCGCAGCGGCGCGCGCCGCTCCATGCCCGGCATGATGGATACGGTGCTTAATGTCGGCTTAAATGACGTCACCATCAAAGGATTGATCGAGCAAACCGGCAATGCGCGTTTTGCTTACGACGCTTACCGCCGCCTCATCATGATGTACGCCGATGTAGTGATGGAAAAAGCCGAGGGTCTCGAACCCAAGGGCGGCAAGGGCATCCGCAAGCTCCTCGATGAAAAGCTGGGCGAGGTCAAAAAGCAAAAGGGCTACAAGACCGATACCGAATTGACCGTCGCGGAGCTTAAAAAACTGGTGGCCGAGTTCAAGCTCAAGGTTGAAGAAGTTTTAGGAAAACCCTTTCCCGAGGATCCCACCGAACAGCTCTGGGGCGGCATCGGCGCCGTGTTCATGAGCTGGAACGGCAAACGCGCGATCGAATACCGCCGCATCGAAAAGATCCCCAACGAATGGGGCACCGCGGTCAACGTCCAGGCCATGGTCTTCGGCAACATGGGGGACGATTCCGCCACCGGCGTGGCCTTTACCCGCAACCCCGGCACCGGAGAGAAGAATTTTTACGGGGAATATCTGGTCAACGCCCAGGGTGAGGACGTGGTGGCCGGCATCCGCACCCCCTCCCCTATCAACGAATATTCTAAGAACGATCACAGCAAACAGCTGCCAACTCTCCAAAAGACCATGCCCAAGATCTATCAAGAACTGGATAATATTGAAAAACGGCTGGAACTCCATTACCGCGATATGCAGGATATCGAGTTCACCATCGAAAAAGGCAAGCTTTTCATGCTGCAGTGCCGGGTGGGCAAACGCAACGGCGTGGCCGCGGTCCGCATGGCGACCGAAATGTTCAAGGAAAAGCTGATCTCCGATAAGGAAGCCCTGCTGCGGGTGCAGCCGACGCAATTAGTTGAACTGCTGCTGCCCATGCTCGATCCCGAAGCCGAAAAAGTCACCAAGGCCATCGCCAAGGGGCTGCCGGCAGGGCCGGGCGGGGCCAAGGGCCGCGCAGTGTTCACCTCCGAAGACGCGGTGGCCTGGGCGGCGCGGGGCGAGAAAGTGATCCTGGTCCGCGAAGAGACCTCCCCCGAAGACGTGGACGGCATGCACAAAGCTCAAGCGATCTTAACCTCCAAGGGAGGCATGACCAGCCACGCCGCGCTGGTCGCACGGGGCTGGGGAAAATGCTGTGTAGTGGGCTGCTCCGATATCGAGGTTGGCCGCCATTCCTTCACTACCAAAAGCGGTGAAGAGATCAAAGAAGGCGAGTGGATATCGCTGAACGGCACACGCGGGTTGGTTTACCAGGCCGACATGGCGCTTAAGGATGTGGACGTCGAGCATAATGCCGCGTATCGGGAACTGATGAAGCTTTGCGATAAATATCGCGAACTTAATATCCGCACCAACGCCGATACTCCCAAAGATACCGCCAAAGCCCTGCAATTCGGCGCCGAAGGCATCGGGCTTTTCCGCACCGAGCACATGTTCTACGGGGAAGGCAGCGATAAGCCGCTCTTCCTACTGCGCAAGATGATCATGAGCAAGACCAAGGAAGAACGGGTGAACGCCCTGGCCGAACTTTCGGTCTTCGTAAAAAAAGACATCAAGGCCACCATGGAAGAGTTGAACGGCCTGCCTATCACCATCCGCCTGTTGGATCCGCCGCTCCATGAATTCGTCCCCCACAGCGAGGATCGTTTAGAGGCATTAGCCCAGGACCTGGGGGTGAACGTGGCGGAAGTTAAAAAGCGCGGCGAGAGCTTGAAAGAGAACAACCCCATGCTGGGCCACCGCGGGGTCCGTCTGGGGGTCACCTACCCCGAGGTTTCCGAAATGCAGATCCGGGCCATACTCGAGGCCGCCGGGGAATTGATCAAAGCCGGGAAAAAAGCGCTGCCGGAGATCATGATCCCGGTCACCTGTACGGTGAACGAATTAAATGACCAGAAACAGCTGGTCGACAAGGTCTACGCCGAGGTCATAAAGAAGCTCAAGATCAAGCAGATCCCCTTCCTCTTCGGGACGATGATCGAGATCCCGCGCGCCGCGCTCACCGCCAATAAGATGGCCGAAACCGCGGAATTTTTCTCCTTCGGCACCAATGATCTTACCCAGATGGGCTTCGGCTTCAGCCGCGACGACATTGGATCGTTCCTGCCGGATTATCTGACCAACAAGATCTTGCCGGCCGATCCTTTCCAGACCATCGACCAGGAAGGCATCGGGGAGCTGATCGAGATGGGTATCACCCGCGGCCGCAAGACCCGCAAGCACTTGAAAGTCGGCATCTGCGGAGAGCACGGGGGGGACCCCGAGTCCGTGGTGTTCTGCCATAAGATCGGGATGAATTACGTCTCCTGTTCGCCATTCCGTGTGCCGATCGCCCGCCTGGCCGCCGCGCAGGCTGCGCTTATCAAAGAATGATTCGAGAAGAAATTGAAAAAAGGGAGAAAGAGATCCTTTCTCCCTTTGCCTGCCTTTCAGCCAAATCCCGGGGCCGGGCCCGGGCCGAGACGGAGTGTCCCTACCGCACGGCCTACCAGCGCGACCGCGACCGGGTCATCCATTGCAAATCTTTCAGGCGGCTCAAACACAAGACCCAGGTCTTTATCTCGCCGGCGGGAGACCATTACCGCACCCGGCTCACCCATACCCTCGAGGTCTCGCAGATAGCCCGCACCCTGGCAAGGGCTTTGAGGTTGAATGAAGATCTGACCGAAGCCATCGCCCTGGCGCATGACCTGGGGCATACCCCTTTCGGCCACGCCGGGGAAGAGGCCTTAAGAGAGATACTCAAGGGCTATGGGGCGGAGTTCCATCACAACCTGCAAAGCGTGAGAGTGGTTGAGGTCATCGAAAAAGATGGTAAAGGCCTGAACCTGACCGGTGAGGTGATCGACGGCATTGCCGCCCACCGCCCCCAGGATCCCACCCCCCAAACACTCGAAGGACAGTTGGTGAGATTGGCCGACCGGTTTGCCTACCTGCGCCACGACATCGAGGACGCCTTGCTGGCCCGGGTCTTGACCGCCGATCAACTGCCGAAAGAACACATGAGTGTGCTGGGAGAAAAAATACTGGATACCCTGGTGCCCGATTGCATCAAGAACAATTTGGGCCAAAAAGCCGTCAAGATGAGCCCCCGGATAGAGGCCGCCATGAACGGACTGTACGATTTTATGTACGAGCATGTTTATACCAACTACCAAGCCAAATCGGAGGAGACCAAAGTCCCTTACCTTTTGCAGCAGCTTTTCCGGCATTACCATTACGATCCCAAGTTCCAGAAAAATATCCCCGAAAGCGAACAGCTCCGGCACACCGTGGATTTTATCGCCGGTATGACGGACCGTTTCGCGATCAACATGTTCGAAGATCTTTTTGTCCCTTCCGAGTGGAGAACCCCAGAGAAAGAATGATCGACCAGAAGAGCATAGAAGAAGTAAAAGAGCGGGCCAATATCGTCTCCGTGGTCTCGGATTATGTCCAGATCAAAAAGCGGGGCAAGAATTACCTGGGCTTGTGCCCTTTCCACTCCGAAAAGACCCCTTCTTTCACCGTATCCGAAGAGAAACAATTATTCCATTGCTTCGGCTGCGGCAAGGGCGGCAACCTTTTTACGTTCGTCATGGAGATGGAAAAGGTGAACTTTGCCGAGGCGGTGGAAATTCTGGGGGACAAGCTGGGGATCAAGCTCTTGAAGACCGGAGGATCCGGGATAAGCCGAAGCGAAAAGGATAAGCTCTTTGAGCAGGCGGAGGCCGCCTGCAAGTTATATGAGAGAACTCTCGATAAAAATAATGCCGCCCGCAAATATCTGGCGGATCGCAAGCTCCAGCCGGAGACCATCCAGAAATTCCGCCTGGGTTATGACCAAAACGGCGATCGCGTGATGTTCCCCATATTCGATATCCGGGGAAGGGTGGTCGGTTTTTCGGGCCGCATTCTGGCAGGCAACGGTCCCAAATATCTGAATTCTCCCGACTCCCCCATCTTTTATAAGGGCGGGACGCTGTACGGGCTGAACTTCGCCAAGGACGCGATCAAGAAGAATAACTTTGCCCTTTTGGTCGAAGGGAACGTTGATCTGGTAACCTGCCATCAAGCCGGGGTAACTAATGCCGTGGCGCCTTTGGGCACCGCCCTGACAGGGGATCACGCCAAACTGCTGGCCCGCCACGGGGAGACCGTGGTTTTGGCGTACGATTCGGATGCGGCAGGATTGGCGGCAGCGGAGCGCGTGACCGAGATATTAAAGGAAGCCGGATTAAAGGTGCGCATTTTGGATCTGGGTAAATTCAAGGACCCGGATGAGTTCATAAATAAGACCGGACGGGAATCGTTTTTAGAGGCCATCAAGCAGTCGGCCCCGGCGCTCGAATTCAAGATCCGGCGGATCGTCGGCCGTTTCAATTTGAGCGAAGTTGAATCCCGCGCCCGGGCGGCCTTTGAGGTGGCCAATTTATTGACCAGGGAAAAAGAACCGCTGATACAAAAGGAATATATTAAATTCGCGGCCAATCTGTTGGGGCTCGATGAGACGCTGGTGGCCGCCGAGGTCAACCGGCATACTTTTTACAAAAAGACCGGCGGAGTTACCTTAAGAAAGGTCACCGGCAGGCCGCCCAATGCGATAGTTGAGGCGGAGCATACCCTGATCCGGCTGGCGCTTGAATCCGACGAAAATCTGGGGCTGATCAAGGAGAGCCTGACCGCCGAGGAATTCACCGATCCCGTGCTTTCGGCGGTCTTCCGCGCCCTGCTGTCCCATCCGCGGGAAGAGCTGCTCGAGAACCTTCCGGATGAGGCCGGACGCCGCGCCGCGCGGGAAGCGCTGCTTGCCGAATGTGTGGTAGATAACAAGAACGACGTGATCCGTGACTGCATTAGCACCCTCAAGGCCTTTAGCTTGAGGAAACAGCTCGACAAGCTTAAAAGCGACATCGAGCGGGCCGAGAAAGACGGGCAGATGACCGAGCTTAAAAACTTAAATTATGAATTTCAGGGTTTAAGTGAAATTCTAAGATCCTACGCCCGATAACGAATAAGGAGGACCTGTGATAGACAAGAAAGAGATAATCGAGAATATCCGCGCCGGCAAGAAGGGCTACATCACTCCTGATGAGATCCTGGCGGTATATCCCGAACCCGAAAAGAACCTCGACGAGATCGAGGAGCTTTTGGGCCACGGTTTGGAGATCGCCGAGGAGAAGGAAAAGAAGGAGCGCGAGCTCGAGATACCGCGCGAGGCGGCGGAGTTGCACGGCATCGGCGTGGACGACACGGTGCGCATGTACCTGCGCGAGATCGGGCGTTATCCTTTGCTTAGCAAGCACGAGGAAGTGGCCTTGGCCAAGCGTATCTTAAGCGGGGACCTGCGCGCCAAGCACAAGCTGGTAAATTCCAACCTGCGGCTGGTGGTCTCGATCGCCAAAAAATACACCGGCCGGGGCATGCTCTTTTTGGATCTGGTACAGGAAGGCAACCTGGGTTTGATCCGGGCGGTCGAGAAATTCGACGCCACCAAGGGCTACAAATTCTCAACTTACGCCACCTGGTGGATCCGCCAGGCCATAACCCGGGCGATTGCCGACCAGGCGCGCACCATCCGCGTGCCGGTGCACATGGTGGAGACCATCAATCGCCTGCGCAAGACCAGCCGCATACTTTTACAGGAGCTGGGCCGCAAGCCCACCGAAGTCGAGATCGCCAAACGCTCCCGGATATCGGTGGACAAGGTGCGCGAGATCATCAAGGTCTCGCAGGTACCGTTGTCGCTTGAGATGCCGGTGGGAGACGAGGATTCGTCCCGCCTGGGGGATTTTGTGGAGGACGGCGGGGTGGCGGCTCCGGACGAGGTGGTGATGTCGGGGCTTTTGCGCGAGGACCTTGAAGAAGTAATGAAATCGCTCTCCGAACGCGAGCGCACGGTATTGAAACTGCGTTTCGGCCTCGATGACGGGCATCCGCGGACTTTGGAAGAGGTGGGCCGGGAGTTCCATGTAACGCGCGAGCGCATCCGCCAGATCGAGGCCAAATCCCTGCGTAAATTAAAGCACCCCACCCGGGCCAAGAAACTGCGCGAGTACCTCAAGTAATAGTGTATAATTCCTTTCAACGGGCCCATAGCTCAATGGCGGAGCAATCGACTCATAATCGACAGGTTCTAGGTTCGAGTCCTAGTGGGCCCATTAAAATACTAGGAGGTCTAAAATGACAGAAAGCAAATCCCCGTCTTTTGAAGAGATCATGAAGCAGATCGAGGAGTTCGAGAAGACCGTTTCGGAGCTGGCCAAGAACGTGGAAAATCTAAAGAAGAAACTGCAGACCAACCAGGAGAAGTACGGGTCCGACATTTCCAAATGGCCGCAGATGTAAGCTAGCCGACGAAAATATCTTCTTCCGGAAACCTCAAGGATTCGCGGGTCGGTTTGGCCAGAAACGACATGGCAATAGTTACCGGCCCCACCCTGCCGATGAACATGGTGATTATCAGCATAGCTTTCCCCAAGGATGTGAGCGCGGAAGTAATCCCCATCGACAAGCCGGTATTGCCCAGAGCCGACGTGATCTCAAAGAACAATTGCAGATAAGAGGCCCTTTCTACATTCCCCAGCACTATCAGATCAACCAGCAGTATTAAAATAAACAAGGCAAATATGGTAAAAGCCCGCAACACGGTCGTCAAGGGGAACTCTCTTTCAAACGCCCTTACTCTCCTGCGGCCTTTCAGGTAAGATCCGACCGAAACAAAGATGGCCCCCAGGGTGGTGGTCTTGATGCCGCCGCCGGTCGAGCCCGGCGAGGCGCCGATGAACATCAAAACAATCAGCATGGTCAGCGAGGCCGCTGACATGGCCCCGATATCCAAGGTGTTAAATCCATCCGTGGTGGAGGCAGAAATAGATTGGAAAGTCGAGGTCCAGAGACGATCCGCCAGATTAAGATCGGCGGGCCACTTCTCCGCGGAAAAGATCACTGTGGCGCCGATCACGATCACTGCCAGGGTCACCCAGAGCGCCAATTTGCTGTGCAAGGATAGATGCCCCGGCAACTTTTTCCATCTTTTATAAAGCAGGCCGAAAATATCCATCAGCACAAAAAAACCGATGCCGCCGATGAGGGAAATAATGTTGACCGTCATATTGAGCGTCGGACTGCTTCGCCAGTTCATTAAACTGGAAGGAAAAAGAGCAAAACCGGCGGTGCAGAAAGCGGAGATCGAATGGAACACCCCCAGATACAGGGAGCGCGCCAGGGAATATTCCCTCATCCAAAATACCGCAAGTATCATTGCCCCGACAAACTCAAAAAGGAAAGTGTAAAAGAGTACGTTGCGGAAAAAGTTCCCCAGCATCCCCCAATCGTAACTGCGGGTGGCCAGCGACTCCCGCGCCACCATGCCCGTCCAGACCGAGATCTTCTCCCCCAGCAAATAGGCAATGAAGATGATAAAGGTCATATAGCCGATGCCGCCGATCTGGAAGATGCTCATCAGTACCAGCTGGCCGAACAGAGTGTAGTAGGTGCCGATATCGACCGGGCTCAATCCCGAGGTGCTGATTCCCGAAGTCGCTACGAACAGGGAATCAATAAACGGCTGCCAGACCCCGTGAGAATTGGAGATCGGCAAAGAAAGCAAAAAAGCCCCGGCCAGGGTTACGGCGGCATATCCTAAAACGAGTATCTGGATTGGGGTTAATCTGCCCTTGGATGGGCTCATGATGATTCTCCTGAAGGTCAAGAATACCGGTTGTGGTGTTAAGAAAGGATAAAGTTAGGCGGTCTATCCATTAAATTTTTGTTAAATTACGAAGCGGAATCCCACCCCCGGTTCGGTCATGATATGGCGCGGCACGGCCGAGTGCGGTTCGATCTTTTTCCTTAAATGGCTCATGTGGACCCTCAAGGTTTGGGTATCGTCCCGATATTCGGGACCCCAGACCTTTTCCAGTATCATTTTTGAGGTAAGCACCCGGTCGGGATTCTGCGCAAGATATGACAGAATATCGAATTCTATCCGGGTCAAATCAATTTCCACCTCGGCGCACCTAACCCGGCGATGCGCCAGATCGATCGTAAGATCGCCGGCGCTAATGGTCGCGGGCGCGGTCATGGCTTTTGCGGAACGCCGCAGCAGCGCCCTGACCCTGGCCAACAGCTCACCGGCGGAGAAGGGCTTGGTCAAATAATCATCCGCTCCGGAATCCAGGGCCCTGATCTTCTCTTCTTCATCGCTTTTAACGGTCAGCATGAGTATCGGCCCGGTGTACCAGCCGCGCAGCTCCCGACAGGTCTCGACCCCCCCGATCCCCGGCAAAACGATGTCCATTATGATCAAGTCGGGGTTATGGTCGATAGCCAGGTCGATGGCCTCTTCTCCGTTATGCGCCGCGACCACCTTGTATTTGCGGGCGGAAAGTATGGATTTTAGCGCTCTTAGGATCTGTTCCTCATCATCCACTATCAGGATCTTCGGGGATTTTTCGGGCGTGCTCATTTTATACCTTCTTTGGGGAGAATGATTACGATCCGCGCCCCATGCGGCTTGATATTTTCCGCCCAGATCTTCCCCTGGTGGGATTTGATTATTTCGGCGGCGATCGCCAGCCCCAGTCCGACTCCGGAAGGGAATTTTTCGGCCGCCGCTCCCCGATAAAATTTCTTGAATACGGCGGTCAGTTCCGCCTCCGGAATACCGGGGCCTTCGTCTTGGACCCAGATCTTTAGCCGGTCCCCGTTGTCTTGCGCGCCCACCCTGACCTTCGATTTCTCCCCGCTGTACACCAGCGCGTTTTCCAGCAGGGTCTGGAATACCCGCGACAGCTGCACGAAATCCGCTTTCATTTGAGGCAGCTCATTTGGCAGATCGATCTCTACCCGCTGCCGCCTTTTCTCGGGGAAGGCCGCCAGGGTGGAGCCGAGTATCTCCCCCACCCCATACCAGGCTTTTTTCGATTGCCAGCTATCGGATTCCAAGCGGGAAAAATCGATCAGGGAACCGATGCTGGTGTTCAGCCGGTCCAGATCGGATCTTACCGATTCTAATTCTCCCCGGGCCTCGGTCTCGTTCCAGGCAATATCCTTTTCCAACAGGTTGGTGACCGTCGCCATGACCGAGGCCAGCGGGGTCTTAAGCTCATGTGAGACCGAGGAAATAAAATTCGATTTCAGCTTGTCCGCTTCGCGCAGGGCGTCGAGCCGCGCCTGGGCCGCCTCCTTTTCCTTGAGCTTTGCGGTCTGCAGGCCTACTACGATCCCAACCAGCAGAAAGACCAGAAGCGAAAGCAGGTCTTTGGGGTCGTCGATGAAAAGCGTATGGAACGGGGGCAGGAAAAAATAATTCCAAGTAAAAAAGGCCAACACCGCCGTCAGCACGGAGGCCTTGACCCCATAGCGGCTGGCGATAAAAACGATGACCGGCAAATACAGCAGGGCCCATTGGCCCTTGGCAAAGTAAGCCCGGCCCGGCAAAAAGAGCAGGGTTGCCAGGGAGATCAGAATTATGGGGAGCAAGTATTCCGCTCGCTTGGTAAGCAAATTCATGGTATAAGGTTTTAGCCCCACGGGGATTCGAACCCCGGTCGTCAGCTTGAAAAGCTGATGTCCTAACCCCTAGACGATGGGGCCGAGTTAAGGGTATAATTTTACTATATCACGGCACCTATATTCAATGGGCGCGTAGGTCAGTGGTAGACCGCTTCCTTCACACGGAAGAAGTCACAGGTTCGAGCCCTGTCGCGCCCATTTTTGTTGGGCAGTTAGTTCAGTGGTAGAATGCCTCGCTTACACCGAGGAGGTCGCTGGTTCGATCCCAGCACTGCCCACCATAATGATATGAAAAATATTATATTATCGCTTTTAGCCGCTCTGCTACTTATTTGTCCCAGCCCCGCACGGGGTGAAACCCTGGAAGCCGTGGATTATTTGAATTCGATGAATTGGGCCAAGCTTTTCGAGAATTACCTGGGCGACCTTTATAACAGCCACGGCTGTTTGCACTTTACCCCCTCGAATATTTATCTATTAACGAAAACCATAGCGCCCGGCACCTCGCTTACGATCAAGGGGTACGGTGAAACCAAACTGCCGCCGGCCTATCAAAATGCGCCGTTCTTTAATGCGGTTACCAATTCAATGCAGCAGGTCGAAAGTCTCAAGGAAATCTTCAAGAATTTCAAAGCCCGGCTGGTGGTCTATCCCGCACTGGGGAGGCTCTTTGTCGTGATCAACGATGCCCCCTACCTGCAAATGAAACTGCAAGCCGGCATGCCCGAAAACTACTTGATGGTGGTCGACCTAAAAAAGGGAAAGCCGATCAAGTGGGACTTTACCCTTTCCACCCCGACCGATGCGGGCAACTACGCCATCCTGCGCGCAACCTCGCACTACGTAAGCCCCACCTATTACGCCAATACCGTGGTCCCCTTTGGAGGATTGATCTCAAGACCAGGCGGGTATTGGAGCTTCAGGGAGAACTCCAAATGGTTTTCACTGCCCCAGCATATCGCCGCGGACCTTTCCCGGCCTTTGGGAGACCAGGATTACAATTATTACGATATCAAATTGGATGATGCGGGCAAGATCATATCCGCCCGCTGGGCCGGCAATGAATTCGGTAAAAACGCCCTGCTGTGGACCAAGGACGGTTTGACCCAATATCCCGAACTGGGCTACAGCGAGGGCGAATTGCTGTTTGAGCAAATAACGTTAATTGAAGATCTCTCGCAAATATTGACCGTGCCCGGCGCCGATGAGCTGGATGCCCTTTTGGAAAACAATGAGAACTTTTCGACTTATCGGGATATATATTATTTTGTGAACTCCGGCGGGGAAACGGTCTCCGGACGGATCGACCCGGTCGCCGTCAGTTATTACCGGTTGTACAACGGATTAAAATTAAGCCGGTTGGATTTCAATAATCTCGACAAAAGGGTGATCGAGGCCTTTGAGGTTTATAAGAGCGGCAACTTCCCCTTTCTGCCTAAAGAAAGGGACCGGATCAGGGGATTATATTATTACCTAAGGGATTTTGACCAACAGATGAAAAAACAGGCCGGCTGGTATGAACTGCTCAAGGATAATTGGCCGGTTTTCAGTTATCTGCGATATAAACTGCGGGAAGATTTCGACAATCTCGGCATCTATTCGGACGTCAATCGGCAGATCGTGCTCAACGATTGGTTGAGCGACCGGCTGGAATTTAAACAGATCCTCCCTTCCGGGGTTCGGCGCCGCCCCCGCCTCTCTTTTACTTCTTTTTTCAAGCCCGAAGCCGAGATCTCTCCTTTTTCCGCCCGCGAACAAGAGGCCCTGCGCGAGATCATCCGGCAGGCGGCTACCGGGGAGGTGGAAGGCCTCAAGATCGAGTCGGTTGACGCCCTTAACGAATACAACTTCGGGGTTTTACTCAACGATATGCTGGGCAATCTTTATAAAAGCCACGGCTGTTTGCATGTCTCGCCCCGCAATATTTACCTGCTCTACCGTCTACTGCCGATCGGGGCTCCCTTGGTCGTCGAAAGCTATACCGCCAAAGCGGATGAAAAGCAATTTAAGGACCTGCCCTACCTGGCGGATCTGGTAAATTTTGAGGACGATCTGGAGATCTTGGGAGAGAATTTCGCCTCGCCCCGGCTGGTCAGCGCCCGCGTTTTTCCCGCTTCCCGCCTGTGGATCATCTATTTAAAAGACCAGCCCTTCGCTAAAATGCAGATCGAACCCGGCCCCCAGGATCGGGTCAAGATCATGGAAGGACGGGATAAAAATGGCCTGCCGCTTTTTGAAAAAATTACCGCCTATCCCACCACGCCGGGAACCTTCTATATTTTTAAGAAAGTCGTGAACTATGTGTCCAACACTTATTATGATACGACCATCATCCCTCAAGGGGCCTGGCTGAAAAATGATAAAGGCCGGTGGCTTTTTGATAACGGCTCCGGCCGGTGGATCGCAGCACCGAAAGATATCCAAAAAGACCTCGCTCTTCCCTCCGAAGCACGATCCTTTTCCTACTACGACCAGGTTAGGGACGAGGCCGGCGATCTTTTACGCGCCCGCTGGGGAAGCAATACTTTCGGTAAATACCCGATCATAACCTCGGTCAATATGCGAACCCCTTCGCCGGAATTGGCGCACACTTCCGGCGACCTGATCATGGAACAGCGGCGGCTGGTCGCCGACCTGATAGCGGTCCTGTCCGCTCCCCGGGACAGGTTTGAGGACTGCATCAAATACAGCCGTAATTTCGACCTGTACACGGCCTGCTGGGAATTCATAAAAGATCCCAAGCGCGACGACCTGCTGGAATTAAATGAAAGCGGCAATTATAAGCTGTATCTCGGTATGCCCCTGACCAGCGAAGAAGCGGCCTCTCTTCCGCCGGACGTATTCGTCGCCCAAAAGGTGATAAATAACCGCGGGGAATTGACCGCCTCCGAGATCGATCTTTTGCTTAAAGAAAAATTGGCGGTAAGGCGGGGCAAATCACTAAATATCGACATGGATAAGATCTACGGCATCATGTACGATGTTTATCAGTACGTGGTGGCCATCCGCAAGAACGCCAATATTTATGGAACGCTAAAAACCCGCTGGGAAGGCCTCACCAATCTGCGCCGGGCGCTCTTGGCCGATTTCAAGAAATTCATAATCAAGGATCCGGAGGTCTTTTTGGATTACACCCAGGAGCTGGTCCTCGACCGGGTGGAGCTTAAGCGGCTGACGCAAAGCGAGGCTTACAGGTTGCTGGAGAAATTATTAGAGACTAAACGATAATATTAGGGCAGCCACACCACCCGGGCGTGGCGGCTGCGGGGATTTTCGCGGACCTGTGCCTTGATGTTGTAGGCCTTCCAGATATTGCCCGGCGTTAAGACCTCATCCGGCCGCCCAAAAGCAATGATCTCCCCTTTTTTCAAAAGCATCAGCCGATGGCAAAAGCGCGAGGCGATATTGAGGTCGTGGAAAGTGGCAATGATCGTTCTTTGTTTTTTTAATTTAGTGATAAGCTTCATGATCTTGATCTGGTAGCGGATATCAAGATGCGAGATGGGCTCATCGAGCAGTAAAAGCTTGGGATCCTGGGCTAAAGCCCGGGCGATGGCCACTCGCTGGAATTCGCCTCCCGATAGCTCCGCCACCTGCTGGTCGCGGATATCTTCAACCTTAAGTTCCTCTATGGCCCAGTTGGTCACCTGAAAGTCCTCTTCCGAGGCAAATTCAAAACGGGTCAAGTGCGGGGTCCGCCCCAAAAGCACCATTTCGAAAACGGTGAATCCTGCGACCGGCTCCATCAGCTGGGGAACGAAAGCCACTTTTTGCGCCAATTCCCTTCGCGTAAGCTTGGAGATCTCATGGCTTAAGATCTTGACCTCCCCATGTTTAATGGGAAGCAGGCCGGAGATGGCGCGCAAAAGCGTGGTCTTGCCGGAGCCATTGGGCCCCACCACCCCAACGACCTCCCCCAGGTTGACCTCAAAGTTCAAGCCCTTGATCACGATGTGGGAGCCGTAGCCGCATTCGAGCTCTTTAACTAATAGCGCGGTCATCTATTTTTCTCCCGAACGGCGCCGCCGCAAAAGATAGAGGAAGAACGGCGCGCCTAGCAGCGACATTACGATCCCGATGGGTATCTCCTGGGGAGAAAGCGCCGTCCGACTGATAATATCCGCGCCCAAGACCAAAAGCGCCCCTCCCAGAGCGGAAAAAGGCACCAGCAAACGATGGTTCGATCCCAGTATCAACCTTACAAAATGCGGGATGATCAGCCCCACAAAACCGATAAGCCCCGAGACCGAGACCGCCGCCGCGGTCATCAGCGCCGCCGCCAATATCAATACCTGCCGCACCCGCTCGACCTCGACCCCCATTGACATGGCCATTTCTTCGCCGAACAGCAGGGCGTTCAACTCTTTGGAGTAAAAATAAGCGATGAGCAATCCGATAACGGTATAGGGGACCAAATTAAAGACCTCCAGCCAGGTGATGGAGGAAAGCCCTCCTAATAGCCAGAAATAGATGGACTGGAGCTGGCCGGTCAAGATAATGATGAGGGATAATATCGCCGCGGCAAAAGCCGAGACCGCCACCCCCGCTAAAATAAGGGTCTCCGGCGAAGTGCGCCCGCCCACCCGCGCCAGATTATAAACGGTGAAGACCGCCACCAGGGCAAAAACAAAAGCCGACAAGGGAATAGCGCTGATGCCAAAAATACTTGGCGTGATCTTCAACCCCAGGGCCAGCGCCGCCCCTACCCCGGCCCCCGAGGAAACTCCCAGAATATAGGGATCGGCCAGCGGATTCCTTAAGACCCCTTGCAGGATCACCCCGGCAGTGGCTAAAAGAGTTCCCACCAGTACCGCCCCAAAAATACGGGGCAACCTGATCTGTGTAATGATGGGGCTCGACAGAAATTCTTGCGGCGGGACCCAGACGCTACCCAGAAAAAGGGCGGCAACTCCTAAAAGTATAAGTATCAGGAAAAGGATGATCAGGAGATTTTTCTTTCTCATTAAAAAAGCTCCGCCAGCAGTTCGATGGCCTTGATCACGCGCGGGCCGGGGCGCGAGATGATATCCGGATCGATAAAAACTATGCGGTTATTGCGCACCGCCGAAAGACCGGCCCAGCGTTTGTCGCTTAAAACTTCTCTCTGTTCCACCACCCCATCCATTATCACTATCACTTCGGGATCGGCCTCAATCAGCGTCTCAAAGCTCCATTCCGGGTAGGGACTGCGTGAGTTAAGAACAATGTTATCCCCTCCGGAAAGCTTCAGGATATTCCCCACAAATGTTCCCGGTCCTGTGGTAATGAGCGGCCGATATCCGACTACCAGAAATACTTTGGGGCGGGAATGACCGGAGGCCTTCCTTTTAACTTCATTAAGACGAGCCTGGATGTCGAAGACGATCTCTTCCGCCCGTTCCTTTGTTCCGGTTATCTCGCCGATCCGCTTGATCGTATCCAGCACTTCATCAACGTTATGGGGGTTGACGGTGACAACCGGTAACTTAAACTTTTTTAATTTTTCGATATCGGGGCGCTGGGCGTCCTCCAACATCAATACCAGGTCGGGCTTAAGCGCGATCACCTTTTCCGTATTCACTATCTCCCGGCCGACCTTCTCCTTCTGCTTGGCCCCGGCGGGATAATTGCAGTTTTCGGTCACACCCACAATCTTATCCTCCAATCCCAGGGCAAAAAGGGTCTCGGTGATGCAGGGTATGGTGGAGATGATCCTCTGGGGCTCGGCCCAAACCGAGGTAGCTAAAAGAACGATGAAAACGATTATCGAAAGTTTATTTAACACCAAAATTAGCCAGATTGTCGGGAGTAGCCAGGATCTTGCGGGGCTTGTTCTCCCCTTCGGGTTTGCTTACCACTCCCGCAGCCTCGATCTCGTCCATCAACCGCGCGGCGCGGTTATAGCCGATGCGCATCCTCCGCTGTAGGTAAGAAGTCGAAGCCACACCCGATTCGATGATCAATTTCACCGCATCCATAAAGAGCACGTCCCGGCCCGAAGCGTCGGTCTCGACCATAGATTGGCTCTCGCCTTCCGGCAGTTTAAGCGCGGCGATCTCATCCAGGTACTCGGGTTCGGCTTGTGCTTTGATGAACTTGATGACGCGTTCGGCCTCGGCATCGGTGACAAAGGAGCCCTGCAGGCGCACCGGTTTCATGGCCCCCACCGGATTGTAGAGCATGTCCCCTCTTCCCAAAAGCTTTTCGGCCCCGGACATATCGAGGATCACTCGCGAATCGATCTGGGTGGCCACCGCAAAGGCGATGCGGCTGGGTATATTGGCTTTGATCAGGCCGGTGATGACATCCACACTAGGCCTTTGGGTCGCGATCACCAGGTGAATGCCGGTAGCCCGCGCCATCTGCGCCAGCCGGCAAATGGTGGTTTCCACTTCCGCCGCGGCCACCATCATCATGTCCGCCAGCTCATCCACTATCACCACGATCAGGGGGAGTTTCTCGCCTTCTCCTCTTCCCCGGTTATAGGCCTCCAGGTTCTTGGCCCCCGCGTCATGGAACAGATGGTAGCGGCGCTCCATCTCTTTTATTACCCACGATTTTAAGGTCAAGGCGGCGCGGCGGGCCTCGGTCACCACCGGCGCCAAAAGATGGGGGATATCGTTGTAACTTGATAGCTCCACCATCTTAGGGTCGATCATGATGAATTTAACCTCATCCGGCCGGGCGCGCAGTAAGATCGAAATGATCAGGGAGTTGATGCAGACCGATTTGCCGGAGCCGGTGGTCCCCGCGATCAAAAGGTGCGGCATGCGGGTGAGATCGCCGAAGATCGGGGACCCCGAGAGGTCCTTGCCCAAGCCCACGAACAAGCGGGAAGCACTGTTTTGGAATTCGTTGGTCTTGACGATCTCTTTTAAGCGGACTGGAGTCACTACGGTATTGGGCACCTCGATGCCCACCACCGATTTGCCGGGCACCGGAGCTTCGATGCGCACCCCCTGCGCCGCCAGGTTCAAAGCGATGTCATCCGCCAGGTTGGCAATGCGGGAGACCTTTACCCCCGGCTCGGGCTGGAGTTCGTAGCGGGTGACCGCCGGTCCCTGATTGATCGAAACCACCCGGGCGCCCACCCCAAAGTTCTCGAGCGCTTCTTCCAGCAGTTTCTTGCGCAGCTCCGTGGTCTCGCGAAGCTTATCTTGTTTTTCTTTTTCCTTGGCGGTGGGATCGTCCAAAAGATTCAGCGGCGGCAATTTATACTTCCCGTAGGACTTTTTGTGTTTTTCCGGACTTTCAGTTGTAACCACGGTGGTCTCTTCCATTCTGGGAGTTTCTACCATCACCTCTGGAAGAGGGAAGCTCACTACTTCTTTCGGCATTTCCTTGATGAGCGGCATTTGCGCGGCGATGGACTGGTGGTCTTCCACGGGAGGGTTGATCGGGATCGGCTTTTTTTTCTCTTCTTTCTTGGGCCGGGGGGCGAAGCTGAAGAACGATCTTATAAAATTAAGGATGTCCAGCACCGTGATGTTGGCCACCAAAAGCAAAGCTACCAGAGTAAAAGCCGAAAGCAGGATGTAAGCGCCGATAAAGCCGATCGAACGCTCCAATCCCAAACGCAAGGTAAAACCGATAAAGCCCCCCGCCCCCTGGATGACCTCGTATTTGGCCTGGGATCTAAAGTAAAGGGGAGAATAAAATTGCATCGCGGTGATGAAAGTCAAAAATAAAATGAAAAGGCCGGAAAGCCGGGTGGCCAGTTCCTTGACCTCATGGCGAAAGAGCATTATTAATCCATAAAGCGCGATAAAGAAAGGCAGAACATATATCCCCACCCCAAAGATGGCGCGGAAAGCCAGCTTAAAGATGTAGAGGCCCAAAAGTCCGGTGGAGGAAGAAAAATTGGAGACCAGAACGAAAAGCGCCAGGGCAATGAGGAGGATCCCGGCGAGGTCTTGTTTAAGGGGCGAAGGTTCACCGCTCTCCCGCCGGCTGCGCCGCCGACTTACTTCTTCCCTTTTTCCCACATTACCACCAGCGGAGCGGCTATAAAGATGGAAGAATACGCCCCCAGGGTAAAGCCGATCAAGAGCACCAGGGAGAATTCTTTAAGGGTCTCTCCGCCGAAGATCAATAGCGCCAGCACGACCACCAGTACCGTCAAGACCGTGTTGATGGAGCGCGCCATGGTTTCCCATAAACTGCGGTTCACCAACTCGGCGAATTTGATCTTAGAAGCCCCGGGTTTCTTAAGATTTTCCCGGATGCGGTCAAAGATGACGATGGTGTCGTTGATCGAATAACCTAAAATAGTGAGTATGGCCGCTACAAAGGTGACATCCACCGGCCGCCACAGCAGGGCGATGAAACCGGTGGTGATGATGGCGTCATGCAGCAACGCCGCCAACCCCGCCAAGGCAAAGATGAGCTCAAAACGGAAGGAAACATAGATCGCGATCCCCGCCGAAGCCAGGATCAAGGCCCAGATGGCCTGGGTACGCAACTCCCGGCCGATCACCGGCCCGATGGTATCGGACTCCAAAAGTTCCGCCCCGCCGAGTTTTTCGGCCAGCTCCGCTACCACCTGCTGGCGGACCTCCCCTTCGAGAGGTTCGGTGCGGATCAAGACATCCCGCTCTCCCGATCTTTGGATGACCGCTTCCCCCAGCCGGTGCCCATGGAGGATCTCCCTGACCTGGGCCACGGTGACCGGCTGGGTAAACCTTAAATTGATCATAGTGCCGCCGGTAAAATCGATCCCGAAGTTCATCGCTTTACCGCGCGTCATCCCGTTAAATAAAAGCGCGGCCAGGCCGATCGTGATCAGCGTCCCGGAGATAAAGAACCATAATCTGGTCTTGCCTATGATGTTCATTTGTATAACAGCTTCGTTTCCGGCTTATTGATGAAGCCGGCGCTTAACAGCATCTCCATCATCATACGGACCAGCACAATAGCGGTAAACATGGACACCAAAATACCGATGGAGAGCGTAATGGCAAATCCCTTGATGGTACCGGTCCCCACAAAAAAGAGGGTGGCCGCCGCGATCACGGTGGTCACGTTGGAATCAAGTATCGCCGTAAAAGCCCGCTCAAAGGCCGCCTCCACCGCCGCCTTTACGGTTTTACCCAGTCGCAGCTCTTCCTTGAGCCGCTCGAAAATGATGACATCCGCATCCACCGCCATGCCGATCGACAGCAAAAACCCGGCAATGCCCGGGAGCGTAAGCGTGGTGCGCAATAGTGACAGTATCATCAAGGTTAATGAGACATAAATTATCAAAGCCAAGATCGAGATGAAGCCGGGCAGGCGGTAATAAAGCGTCA
This sequence comes from Candidatus Saganbacteria bacterium, assembly GCA_016223205.1. GTDB lineage: Bacteria > Margulisbacteria > WOR-1 > XYC2-FULL-46-14 > WPAF01 > JACRPM01. The sequence continues at coordinate 53,508 of JACRPM010000007.1, read as the reverse complement.
TGAAGATAATAATGAAAAGGAAGCCGATGATCCCGGCGACCAGGCTCCGATCGATGGAATCTTTCCCCAGCGTGGGCCCTACGATGCGGGTCTCGATCATCTTGACCGGTATGGGAAGCGCTCCGGCTTTTAACTTGATCACCATGTCCTTCACCTCATCCGCGGTGAAATTGCCGGTAATGATGCCCTTGCCCTCGGTGATGGGGGTTTTAACATTGGGCGCGGAGATGATGCGGCCGTCCAGTACGATGGCGATGGGTTTTTCGATATGGCGGGTGGTCAGCTCGGCAAAGGCCTTACCTCCCTCACCGCTTAATTCAAATCCTACGCTGGGATTGCCGTATTCATCGATCTGGGGATAAGCCAATTTAAGATCGGCGCCGGAGAGCACCGCTTTCTTTAAAATGATGGGCCGCTCCGAAACCGCCTGGCCGTCCCGGACCTCCGGCACTTTGGCGAGCCGGGCATCGGGCCCGTAAAATTCCTTGATCTTTTCGGGGGAAAGTATGCTCTCGTCCCCGGGGGCCCATTCGGCCTCCACGAATTCGAGCAGTGCGGTGTCGCCCATTAATTTTATGGCGCGATCGGGATCTTTTACTCCGGGTAATTCCACGATGACCTGGTTGGCGCCTTTGCGCTGGATCACCGGCTCGGACACCCCCAGGGCATCGATACGGTTACGGATGACGGCCGCCACCCCGGCCATGGCATCATCGCTTACTTTCACCTTGTCGGTATCGCGTCCTTCAAAGACCAGCCGGGTCCCGCCCTGCAGGTCGAGCCCCAAATTGATGGGGAAAGTGTAGATTATAAAAACAGAAACTCCGAAAATGGCCAGCAAGGCCAATAATCGGAGCTGGTTGATATTCTTGCGCATAATCCGAAGGGGATTATATCATTAAGCGATTATAAAAACTAGTCCTGGGGCGGAGGAGTATCTTGCGGACGGACGGGTGGGAACTGGGAATTCAGGAAAAGTCGATACCAGACCCAATCGGTATAATTATAACTGCCATCGCTCGAGTTTTCCGGAAGTTCGGCATCCTCGACATCTTGAGGGACAGGCGGCGGAGTATATTCCTGCTGGGGAGGGTCTGCAATCGCGCCTTGCGGCGATCTTACGGGCTGATAATTGATCTTAGGTATCTCCATATGCTTCCTATATATATATCGTATTAATCCATGAAAAATTGCATGCCGGCTGAAAAATGCGCCTAGTGGGAGTCGAACCCACAACCTTCAGCTCTCCCGACGCTTCGGTCGGGATAAACTCCGGCTGACTAACTTAGAGTTAAATGCGCCTAGTGGGAGTCGAACCCACAACCTTCAGCTCCGGAGGCTGACACTCTATCCAGTTGAGCTATAGGCGCAAGCAAAACATTCTATCATGTTTGGCAGTGGGGACAAAAGAAGGTGCTGCGCTGGCCGATAACGATGCGGCGGATCGGGGAGCGGCACTTTTTACAAAGGCGCCCTTCCTGGTCGTAGACCTTAAGCCGTTTCTGAAAGCCGCCCATCCGGCCGGAGGCGTCGCGATAATCCGAAACCGAGGTCCCCCGGTATTTTATCCCGGATAAAAGGACCTTTCGCAGGGCTTGGTATAATTTATTGACTTCAGCGAACTTTAACGATCCCGCCCGACGCCTGGGATTTATCCTCGCCAAAAACAGGGCCTCGCTGGCATAGATGTTCCCCACCCCCGCTAAAAACTTCTGGTTGAGCAGTAAGGCCTTAATATTCCCTCCCCTGCTCTTGATCCTTTCATTGAAAAGCGCGGGAGTAAAATCGTCAGCCAACGGTTCGGGACCGAGGTTCAAGACAGGATAGGTTTTTGAAAAGGAGACCTTGCCGAACATGCGGATATCGGAGAAGTAAAATGATTTGCCGTTATTGAGATCGAAGGTTACTTTGACGAACCGGTCGGGAGCTTTTAATATCTTCCCGGTCATGCCCAAATGGATGATGAGGCAATTGCCGGAAGCCAGCTTGAAAATGAGGTATTTTCCTCTGCGCTCCACCCTTTCTATTCTCTGCCCCTTTAACGCCTTTTCCAGCCGTTTTGCCTTTATCCCTTTCAATACATTTCTTTCCCTAACTGCCTTGACTGCCTTTATAGCCCGGTTCTTAACATAGGGCTCAATGTCGCGGCGGATGGTCTCTACTTCAGGAAGTTCGGGCATTAGAAAAGGCGGAGGACCCCTAAACTGGCGGCCATAACCATTACCGCAGCCGCAGTGGTCCCCAGGGCGCAGGCGATAAATCCGTTAAAGTAGGAAAGGCCGAAGAGGTAAGCCGCGGCACAGCCCGTCCAGGCCCCGGTGCCCGGCAAGGGCACGGCCACAAAAAGAAAAAGCCCCAGGGTTTCCAATCTTTGGACCAATTCCCCTTTGGCGCGGGTGCGCGCAAAAAGCCATTCAAAAAATCTGTCCATGGCCGGGATCTTGCGCAGGTGAACGGTTAAATAATTCAGGCCGAAAAGAACGGGCAAAATTGGCAAGATACTTCCGATGACGCTTATCCAAAAAACCTTAGTGGCTTCAATACCGAAATATAATCCTAAGGGTATAGATGCGCGAACTTCCAAAATCGGAGTTGCGGCTGTAAGCAGGACCAGGAACTCGCGCTTGCTTGGCAATTAGGCCTTCTTCTTGAGCCAGTGCATCATGCCGCGCAGTTCCGTTCCCACCTTCTCTATCTGGTGGTTCTTGTCCTTCTCGCGCAGGGCGTTGAAGTTCTTGCAGCCTTCCTTGTTCTCTTTTATCCATTCGCGGGCAAAGGCGCCGGATTGTATCCGATCGAGCGCCCGTTTCATTTTTTTCTTCACTTTCTCGTCGATGATCTTGGGACCGACGGTGAGGTCGCCGTATTCCGCGGTGTTGCTGATGGCCTTGCGCATACCCAACAATCCCTGCTTATAGATTAGATCAACGATGAGTTTAAGCTCGTGGCAGCATTCAAAATAAGCCATCTCGGGGGAATAACCAGCTTCGACCAGGGTCTCGAAGCCGGCCTTGACCAAAGAGGTGCAGCCGCCGCAGAGCACGGTCTGCTCCCCGAAAAGGTCGGTCTCCACTTCTTCCTTGAAGGTGGTCTCAAAGACCCCGGCCCGGGTCCCGCCGATGCCCTTGGCATAAGCCAGGGCAGTGGCTTTCGCTTTGCCGGATGCATCTTGAAAGACCGCAATGAGCGAGGGAACTCCGGCGCCGTCCTTATAAGTTTCGCGCACCATAAATCCCGGCCCCTTGGGCGCTACCATGATAACGTCCACATCCTTGGGCGGTTTAATGGCCTTAAAATGGATATTAAAGCCGTGGGAGAACATCAAGGTCTTACCTTTCTTCATATGTTTCTTGATCGATTCCTTGTAAACTTTGGCCTGCAGTTCATCCGGGATAAGGATCTGGATAATGTCCCCGGCTTTGGCGGCATCATTGGCGGACATAACTTCAAAACCGGCCTCCTGGGCCAGCTTCCAGTTGGGCGTTCCCTCCACCTCCGCGATCACCACTTTCAACCCGCTGTCCTTTAGATTTTGCCCCTGGGCCCCACCTTGGTTGCCATACCCGATGATCGCGATCGTCTTATCCTTTAATATTCCTAGATCCGCGTCCTGTTCATAGTAAACCTTTGCCATTTTATCCTCCCCTTTCTAATGCGATCTTGCCGGTGCGGACCAGCTCCTTGATGCCGAACCGACGCAGCATCTTTTCCATGCTCTCTATCTTATCGGCCTCATCCGAGATCTCAATGACCACTGAATCTTCCGACACATCCAGCACCTGTGCGCGGAATATCTCGACTATCTGGGTGATGTCGGAACGGGTCTTTTCGTTGGCGGCTACTTTGATGAGGGCCAGTTCCCGCTCCACCGCTTTTTCTCTCGGCAGGTCGAACACCTTTAGCGTGTCAATGAGCTTATAAAGTTGTTTGGTGATCTGTTCCAGGTCGCGCTCGTCGCCTTCCGCCACAATGGTCATGCGGGAAACGTTGGGATCTTCCGTCACCCCCACCGCCAGAGATTCGATATTAAATCCCCGGCGGGCAAAAAGCCCCGCCACCCGGGAGAGGACCCCCGGTTTATTTTCCACTATTACGCTTATGGTATGTCTCATCTTAATCGATCAACATCTCGTTGATGGGCTGGCCGGGCGGCACAAAGGGAAACACATTCTCCTCCTTGGCCACCATAAAATCAATAAGCGCCGGCCGGTCGGTGATGGTCAATGACCACTCGAGCGCCGCCTTAACGTCCTCTACCTTTTCTACGCGCCTGGCTGCCGCCCCATAGGCCTCCGCCACCCGAACCAGGTCGGGATTATTGCACAAATTGGTGTGGGAATAATGCCGCTCATAGATAAGCTCCTGCCATTGCCTCACCATTCCCAAAAAGCAATTATCCAGAACGAAGATCTTAATAGGCAGACGGTTATTCACCGCGGTGGTAAGCTCTTGGATATTCATTTGGATGGAGCCGTCGCCGGCAAAATCGGCCACGATGGCATTGGGACGGCCGAACTGCGCCCCGTTAGCCGCCGGCAGGCCGAATCCCATGGTGCCCAGCCCGCCGGACGAGATCCAGGTGCGGGGCTTGTCGTATTTAAAAAATTGCGCCGACCACATCTGGTTCTGCCCTACTTCCGTCACGATGATGACATCGCGGCCCTGGGTCAGCCTATAAAACTCTTCGATGACATATTGGGGCTTTATTTCTTTGGTCGATTTGTAAGCCAGCGGGTATTTCTTTTTCCATTCCTCGATCTGGGCTACCCATTCGGCATGTTTTTCTTTGGCGGCCACTTTTTCGATAATGGCTCGTAATACGTTTTTCACGTCCCCTACTATGGGAACGTCTACCCTGACATTCTTGCCGATCTCGGCCGGGTCCACATCCATGTGGATGATCTTGGCGTTGGGTGCGAATTTATCGATATGGCCGGTAACCCGGTCGTCAAAACGCGCTCCCACCGCGATCAAAAGGTCGCAGTCGGTCACTGCATAATTGGCATAAGCCGTACCGTGCATGCCCAGCATGCCTAAAGAAAGCTCGTGGGTGCCGGGGAACGCCCCCAACCCCATCAGAGTGGTGGTCACCGGGATATTGCATTTTTCAGCCAGCTGTTTCACTTCTCCCGCTGCATTGGCAGAGATGGCCCCGCCCCCCACATACATTACCGGCCGTTTGGCGGCCGCAATGGCCTTGCAAGCCAGCGAGATCTGCTTGGGATGCCCCTGCAGATTGGGCTTGTAGCTTTTGATCTCCACTTTGTCCGGATAGGAGAACTTTATTTTATTGACAAAAACATCCTTGGGGATATCGATCACCACCGGACCGGGCCGGCCGGAGCGCGCGATATAGAACGCTTCTTTTACTATACGCGGCAGGTCCTCCGTCTTCTTTATCAGATAATTATGCTTGGCGATAGGCAGGGTGATACCGGTAATGTCCGCCTCTTGGAAGGAATCCTTGCCTAATAGCGGCGTGGCCACCTGCCCGGTTATCGCTATCATGGGGATCGAATCCATATGGGCATTGGCGATGCCGGTGGTCAGGTTGGTGGCGCCGGGACCCGAAGTCGCCAGGCACACCCCCACCTTTCCGGTAGCCCTAGCATAGCCGTCGGCCGCATGGGCGGCTCCCTGCTCGTGCCTTACCAGGATGTGCTTGATGGTTTTATCCGAATAGAGGGCGTCGTAGAGCGGCAGGACCACCCCTCCGGGATACCCGAAGATGATCTCCACGCCTTCTTTCTTAAGGCATTCCAATAATGCTTGCGCGCCGCTGATTTCCATGATTGGGGAAATTATACCACAATATTACTTTAAAATAGCGCCCGTGCTCGCCGAAGTCACCATTCTCTGATACCTGGCCAGCCAGCCCTTGGTGAACCTGGGCTTGGGCGGCTTCCAGCTCTTTAACCTATTTCGTAATTCGGTATTCGTAATTCGTAATTCAAGACGGCGGTTGGGTATGTCTATTTCTATCACATCGCCGTCCTTAACCGCCGCGATCGGTCCGCCTTCAGCCGCCTCCGGCGAGACATGGCCGATGCAAGGCCCGCGCGTGCCGCCGGAAAATCTTCCATCGGTGATCAGCGCCACCGATTCCGATAAGCCCATCCCCGCAATGGCGGAGGTGGGGTAAAGCATCTCCCGCATCCCCGGCCCGCCCTTGGGACCTTCATAGCGGATCACCACCACTTCGCCTTTCTTTACCTTGCCGCCTAAAATAGCTTTCTGGGCTTCGTCCTCCGAATCGAAAACCTTGGCTTTGCCGGAGAATTTCATCATCTTCTGGGAAACGGCGGTTTGCTTCACCACCCCGCCCTCGGGCGCCAGGTTGCCCTTAAGCACCGCCAGGCTGCCTTCTTTATGATAAGGGTTCTTGAGCGAGCGGATCACATTGCTATCGTAGACCTGCCCGCCTTTGGCGATCTGCTTGATAGTAAGGCCGGAAACCGTGGGATTATCTTGTAAAAAGCTTTCCAATATCGAAAGCACTCCCGGTATGCCCCCCGCGTATTCCAGGTCTTCCATAAAGTGATTGCCCCCCGGCCGGATGCTGGTCAAATGCGGGGTTTCCTTGCTGATCTTATCGAATATTTCGAGGGGAAGATCGATCCCCGCTTCGTGCGCGATGGCGGTCAGATGCAGGACCGCATTGGTCGAACCGCCTAAAGCCATGTCCAAACGGATGGCGTTCATAAAGGCCTTCTTGTTCATGATATCCAGCGGTTTGATGTCCTTACGAACCAGCTCCACCACCCGCTTGCCGCTTTCGTAGGCGATCATCTTCTTCTTGCTGGAAACCGCCAAAGAAGTTCCGCAGAAAGGCAAAGACATCCCCAGGGCTTCGGCAGCGCAGGCCATGGTATTGGCGGTAAAAAGACCGGAACAGGCCCCCGGCCCGGGGCAGGCATTGAGCACCAAGCCGTCAAAATCGGCCCGGCTGATCTTGCCCTGCTTATAGGCGGCTTCGGCCTCAAAGGCATCGTGCACCAGGTCCAGCCGGGTCATCTTGAAACAACCGGCCAGCATAGGCCCCGCGGTCACAACGATAGTCGGAATGTTGAGCCGCGCCGCGGCCATCAACATGCCGGGAGTGATCTTATCGCAGGCGGTTAAAAGTATCAGGCCGTCTAATTGGTGGGCCTCCGCCATGGTTTCCACCGTGTCGGCGATCAATTCACGGGAGGGAAGAGAATAATGCATACCCTTGTGCCCCATGGCAATGCCGTCGCAGATGGCCGGGAGCCCAAAAGTAAAGGAGATGCCTCCGCCGGCATGGATGCCTTTTTCTATCGCGCGTTCGAGTTCGCGCAGATTTACATGCCCGGGAACGATATCGGTAAAGGAAGAAGCCAGTCCGATAAAGGGCTTGTTCATTTCTTCGTTGGATATCCCGGTGGCATGCAGCAACGCCCGGATGGGGGCTTTTTCTTTTAACTTGTCAGATCGCATAATATCACTCTCCCGCTTTGAAAGATTATATCATAACAGGTGAAATTTCTCTTTTTATTTAGCGAAAACCAATCAGAGGTATATATGCCAAGATTTGTGACCCATTTTCAAAGAATGCAGCCCACTTTAGCCAGGATCAGGGACGCCAGGCAAAAGACCGAGAACCGGAAGCTTCGCGCGTTGTGCACTATCGACGAACTTACCGAACTTCCCAACCGCCGGCAATTTAATCCGGAGCTCGCCCGCCTGGTTGCTGCTCACCAGCGCTATGGTCATGTCTTTTCCGTAGCTATTATCGATATCGATCACTTCAAGGGCGTCAATGATACCCTGGGGCACCTGACCGGGGACCGGGTCTTAAAACAGCTGGCCAAACAGCTGGCCGAGATCCTGCGCAAATCCACCCGCAAGAACGACCTGGTAGCCCGCTGGGGTGGCGAAGAATTCGCTCTCATCCTGGACGCCACCGATCTGGCCAATGCGCGCATCCCGCTGGAGAGAATAAGACAGATAGTGGAAAAGTCTGACTTTGGTATTGGAAGGCAAGTTACCATCAGCATCGGTTTCGCTTCGCCCTCCAATTTTGAATCCTCTGAACAGTTGATGGATAGAGCCGACCGCGCTCTTTACCGAGCCAAGGCGGAAGGCCGCAATTGCATCAGGGCAGCCGAGGCAGCCTGATGCGCCCCACTAGAACGGGCCGGAGTCCCATTGTTTCTCATGCAAAAAGAATGGAACCCCAACTGGCTCAAATCCGGGCCGCACGCCAACGGCGGGAAATAATAAATCAACGCGCTATCCTGGAAGAGACCACTCTCCGCCATCTTTTCCATGACCGGGTGATCCAGATCCGGAATAAGATCAGCACCGCCAAAGATCTCCGCGAAATGATGCGCCTGGTGCGGATAACGCTCGAAAGCTTGGGAGCAGAATCCAGCCTGGGAGTATGCGGTTACCGTTACAGCCGGACCACCAATTTCATGTGGAGCGCTACCCGGGATAAACTGCAGGGTAATTCCCGCTACTTTCCCGATCCCGCGCCGCTTAACCCCGGAGAGAAAAAACATTTCATAGAAACCGCCGGGGAGCGGGGATATCCCATGGCTCCGACCGACATTTTACTGGTCGACCGTTTTAATGATTTTAAAAAAATGAGCCCGGAAGACCGCGCCCAGGCCGAGGCCGACCTTGAAGCCGACCTGGTGAGATATTTTGGCGCTCATTACCGTGAGGACTTCGCCAATGATCTTGAAAATCTTAGGGAAGCATTGAGATACAATCTTTACATCCGCTGGCCGGGTTTCGACCAGTATGATATGGTCATCATGGCCAATAATCACGTCCACAATGCCCAGCTGGTAAAGGCGGGCTTTCCACCCGAACCGCTTTTTCACGATCATTCGATAAAGGAGTTGTTCTTCGAAAGCCTGCGCGATCTCCAGATCCCGTATACCAGCAAATTAAGGGAGGTGGAGAACGGGCGCAAAGCCGAACTGCGGCTTCTGCGCGGCGACGCCCTGCACAAGCTGCAGGCCGCATTGGACCAAGGCCAGACCCCGCAAGAGCTGTTCGAGATAACGCTTGGTCTTTTGCCCCAGCTTTTTCCTCGTACTGCCGAGGAATCTTACGTAGAACGATCTTCCGTCATGTTGTTCGACGAGGATGAAGGTCGTTTGTCCATCGTGGCCGCCCGGGGATTAAGGGACGATATCGTTAAAAACACTCATTTATTGCCGGGTGAAAATTTGGCCGGAAGAGTATTTAAGACCGGTATTCCATTATTGGTACTGGATGCCTTTGGTGAACGAAAAGACGTTTTCTCCGACCGGGCTTTACCCGAACAATTAGCCAAAGGCGCCTGTATGTCGGTCCCTATCCTCTCTGAAGGAAAAACTTACGGCGTGCTTAATGTCCGCAGCCGCCGCATCAAGGCCTTTAGGGAAGAAGAATTAAGATTTTTTGAGACCGTTGCCGGCATCCTGGCTAATAAAATGCGCCGCTTGAGCCTGCAGAACCGGGATGAGGATACCGGTCTGTACTTGCGTAAACCGGGCGTGAGACGCGTAAATAATATGCTCGAAAAGGCTCTTTGTGAGGGGTTAAAGCTGGCTTTTATCATGATCGACCTCGATAAATTCAAGCGCATCAACGACCGCTACGGACATGAAGCGGGCGATAAAGTCATTGCGGCTTCCACTCGTATCATAATGGAGGTAGCGCGCAGGCATAAAAAGGAATTCTCCGACCACGTGGTGATCCGCTGGGGCAACGGCGAGGAGTTCGTGGTTGCCGTCTTAGGCACCGATGCCAGCCAGGCCATGGCGCTGGCCGAGGAGATTCGGCTGGCCATCCAGCGACAATCCCATAAATTCCTGGGGCCGGGCGATTTTGTTACCGCCAGTTTCGGCATTTCGCTTTATCCCGATCACGGCACGGTGCTCGAAGAAATTGCGCGCCACGCGGATGCCGCTGTCTATCGTTCTAAGGACGGCCGCAACCGGGTCACCTTTTATGATCCCACCGACCGGAACCTGCGCGATTCTACTATTCCCTAGTCCCGGCCTCTATGTTATAATCCCGCCATGTTGAGATTCCTGACCGCCGGTGAATCCCACGGCCCCGCTTTGACCGCTATTCTTGAAGGAATGGTTGCCGGTCTAACGCTTTCCGAATCCGACATCAATTCAGAGCTCAAGAAAAGACAAGGCGGTGCGGGACGTGGTGGCCGCATGCAGATCGAAGAGGATAAAGTTGAGATCCTCTCCGGTATCCGCCAGGGAAAGACGATCGGATCGCCGATCGCTTTATTGATAAAGAACAAAAGCACTGAACTGTTTGACACACCCTTCACCCTGCCCCGCCCCGGCCACGCCGACCTCGCCGGAGCGCTTAAATACGACCAAAAAGACCTAAGGAATATCTTGGAACGGTCTTCCGCCCGGGAAACCGCCGCACGGGTAGCGGCGGGCGCGGTCTGTAAAAAATTTCTTTCGGAATTTAATATCAAAATTTCCAGTTCTATCGTCCATATCGGAGGGAAAGCCAAGAAAGCCGAATGGGAAAAAGCTATTGAGGAAGTCAAAGCCGCGGGAGATTCTCTGGGCGGGGTGTTTGAGGTAAAGGTGGAGAATTGTCCTCCAGGCCTGGGCAGTTTTATGGAATGGGACCGGCGGCTGGATGGCCGACTGGCCCTGGCTTTGATGAGCATTCCGGCTGTCAAAGGGGTTGAGATCGGCCTGGGATTCGAGCAAACCAAACTCCCCGGCTCCAAAGTCCACGATGAGATCTTTTACGTGGGCGGAAAGTTCAGCCATAAGACCAATAACGCAGGGGGCCTCGAAGGCGGCATGACCAACGGCGAACCTATTATATTAAAAGCCGCTATGAAGCCCATTTCCACCCTGGTCAAACCCCTAAAATCGGTTGATCTGGCAACCAAAAAGCCCACCGAAGCCCATGTGGAAAGGGCGGATACCTGCGCGGTGGAAGCGGCGGGTATCGTGGGTGAAGCCATGGCCGCCTTTGAGGTAGCCGCGGCCCTGCTCGATAAATTCGGCGGGGATACGCTCCCCGAGACCCAGGCCAACTTTTCCCTTTACCTAAAACGCCTTTCTGTGATATAATCTTTCTTTATGGCACCTAAGATCAAATTACAGCGCGTCGGCACCAAGAACCAGCCCAAGTACCGGGTAGTTATCCAGGAAACCCGGGAAAAGCTGGGCGGCAAGGTCGTCGATATTCTGGGCATTTATCATCCCCGGCAGGAACCTTCCCTTTTTGAGGTCAGCCAGGAAAAAGTCCAGGATTGGCTCAAGAAAGGCGCCCAGCCCACCGACAAAGTAAGGATATTGCTGGGCAAGGCCGGGATCATGCCTCCCGTTGACCTTTCCGCTAGGACCAAACGTAAACCCAAGAAGGAAGAAAAGCCCGCGGAAGCCGCTGCTGCTCCGGCCGCACCCTTAGCCGAAGCCGCGCCTGCCCCGACACCGTCCGGTGCGGGGCCTGCCCCTGCCGAAACCAAAGCATGAAAGAACTGGTAGAGTACATCGTCAGGTCATTGGTGGATAATCCCGACCGGGTAGAGATCAAGGAAACCCCCGGGGAGGGTTCGATCTTGATCGAGATCAAAGTGGCGGACGAAGACACCGGCAAGGTGATCGGTCGCGAGGGACGCATCATCAACGCCATCCGCACCCTGGCCAAATCGGCCGCCGGCCGCGAACAAAAACGCGTCCAGGTAGAAGTATTATCCAAGGAGGTCCAGTAAAATGGCAGAAGAAATAGAGTTGAAGCGGGTTGTTATGGTCAAGGCGATCGTTACCGAGGCCTTTAAGGATAATCTGGTAAAGGAGCTGGAACGCGCGGTCAAGAACCTCGAGACCCAGGAAAACCAGATGGAAATGCAAAGCACCAATTACATGGAAGACCTGAAGAAAAAGGGTCTCATGCAGAAAGCCGCCGCTTTTAAGCACCAGTTGGAAGAAGAGCGCACCCGCCAGGCCGCCGCTAAATCGGACCTCACCATGAAGATCGAAGAAGCCAAACGGCTGGTGCTGAACACCGAATTCGTGCAAGGCCCCTTGGAGGGTCCCGTCAAAGTGGGCTTGGGCGATAACCTCTATAAAAAGGTAGGCGGAGCCGAGATCGTCGTAAAAGACGGCATCATCCAGGAGATCCGCGGCGCCGACTGACCCGTGCGCGTAGATATCTTAACCCTTTTCCCCGAGATGTTCAGCGGGCCCCTGTCCGAAAGCCTGCTTAAAAAAGCTCAAGAACGCAACTTGCTTAAAATCACCCTCAAAGATATCCGTGATTTCACCACCGACAAGCACCAGACCGCCGATGATTCGCCCTATGGGGGCGGCCCCGGCATGGTACTGAAGGTGGAACCGATCTTTAAAGCCGTAAAGAACTGTAACCCGGGAACTTTAACCAAAATAATCCTGATGTGCCCCACCGGGGAAAAATTGACCCAGGAAAAGGCCAAAGAATTGGCGCAGGCCGAACATCTGATCGTCATTTGCGGCCATTATGAAGGCGTGGACGAGCGGGTAAGGAAAAATCTGGTGACCGACGAGATCAGTATCGGCGATTATGTTTTGACGGGCGGGGAATTGCCTGCCATGGTGCTCGTCGATTGCTTAGCCCGGCTCATACCCGGAGTGGTCAAGGAGGGCGAATCGGTGGCGCGGGATTCTTTTTATAATGGTTTACTCGATTACCCCAGCTACACCAAACCCGAAGAATTCGAGGGCGAGAAGGTCCCGGAGGTCCTGCGTTCCGGACATCACGAGGAAATAGAAAAATGGAGGAGAAAGGAAACCCTCAAGCTCACTTTTTTCCGCCGCCCGGAGCTTTTAGCGGGCGCCCAGCTTACGGATGAGGACAAAAAAATGCTCGAAGAGATCGTGAAAAATGGCTGATATCTATATTGCCCTCATCCATCATCCGGTGTATAATAAGGGACGTAAGATCGTCGCCTCCTGCATCACCGGGGTCGACCTGCATGATATCGCCCGTTCCGCCCTAACTTATGGAATAGAGCGGTATTTTGTGGTCAATCCCATGCCGGCGCAGCTCAAATTCGCCGAGCGGATCATCGGCTGCTGGAGGAAGTCCGATAGTTTCGTCCATAATTGGACCCGGGCCGAGGCTTTTAAGCTGGTTGAACTGGCTCCCGATCTTAAATCGGTGGTTAAAAAGCTTAAAAACCCGATCCTGGTAGCCACTTCAGCTCGCCCGCAGGGAAAGATCAAATTCCCGGATTTGAGAAGGAAGCTGAAAGGCCTGAAAAGGCCGGTTTTACTGCTTTTCGGGACCGGCTGGGGCCTGGCCGAAGAAGCGCTGGACCAAGTGGACCTGGTTTTGGAGCCGCTCCGGGGAAAGGGAAGCTACAATCACCTTTCGGTCCGGTCGGCCGTTGCGATCGTATTAGACCGGCTGTTAGCTAAAGTTTAGGAGGTCTCAAAATGGGTATTATGGAAGATCTGGAAAAAGAACAAATGAAAAAGACCGTCCCCGCCTTTAAGGTGGGCGATACGGTGAAGGTGCTTTCCAAGATAATCGAAGGCGACAAAGAACGTTTGCAGGCCTTTGAGGGCATCGTCATCGCCCGGAAAGGCCACAAGATGCGCGAGACCGTCACCGTGCGCAAGCTGGTGCAGGGAGTCGGCGTGGAGCGTATCTTCCCGCTTTATTCCCCCAAAGTGGACAGTATCCAGATAATCAAGTCCGGCAAAGTCCGCCGCGCCAAGCTGTATTATTTGCGCGGCAAGGTCGGCAGCGCTGCCACCCAGGTTGAAGAACAAGAACGTAAAGAAGCCCAGTAGTGGACAAAGAAAAGCTCAAGAAGTGGTCCTGGGAATGGGCCGAAACGTTGATAGTGGCCCTGGCCATGGCGCTTTTTATCCGCGCTTTCTTCATCCAGGTCTTTTGGATACCCTCCGGCTCGATGGAACCCAGCTTAAACATCAACGACCGCATCATCGTCAACAAGCTGGCTTACGGGGTGCAGAACCCGCTCTTTGAATCTTTTAAGGAAAAACGGTTTCTATATATCATCCCCAATCCGCTATATAAGCGGCCGGTATTTACTTCCGATCTCCAATATTTCATAAACTTCGGCTTCCAGCCCGGGCGCTTCGATGTGGTGGTCTTTCGGATGTACGATCAAAACGACGAACGCAAGGACCTGATCAAACGCATCATTGGATTGCCGGGGGAGAAGCTGGAAGTTCGGCAGGGTGTGGTTTTAATAAATGGCAAGCCGCTGACCGAAACCCATCCTATAAACAATGAATATTTCGATCTTAAGAACCTTCCCGCCACCTTCGGCCCGGTCACCATTCCGCAAGATGCTTACTTCATGATGGGCGACAACCGGCCCAATTCGGCCGATTCGCGCTATTGGGGATTTTTACCCAAGAGCCAGATCATCGGTCCCGCCATATTGCGCATCTGGCCGATCTGGCAGCTCGGCCCCATTCCCCGGTAACGTGCCCCCCAGTTTCAAATACGAAAACTTTTATAGAAAAGAAGGTTACCGTTTGATCGCCGGGGCGGACGAGGTGGGAAGAGGCTCGCTGGCCGGCCCGGTGGTGGCCGCGGCGGTGATCCTCAACCCCAAAAAAAAGATCAAAGGCCTGAACGACAGCAAAAAGCTCTCTGCCAAACAGAGAGAGAAGCTTTTCAAGATAATAGAAACGCGGGCGGTGGCCATCGGGGTCGGCGTGGTGGATGAAAAAACGATCGACCGCATAAATATCACCCAGGCCTCGCTTTTGGCCATAAGATTGGCGATGGAATCCCTCTACCCCTCCCCCAACCTGCTTTTGATCGACGGCCGCGACCGGCTGCCCCTGCCCTTCCCGCAAAAACCCATTATCTCCGGGGATGGTATTTCGGCCTCGATCGCCGCCGCCAGCATTATCGCCAAGGTCTTGCGCGACCGCGTGATGGAAAAGCTTGCTGATAAATATCCCGAATACGGCTTTGCGGCGCACAAGGGCTATGGCACCGCCCGGCATTTGCGCGAACTTAAACGAATGGGCCCCTGTCTTTTGCATCGGCGTTCTTATCGACCGGTTTCTTATCCCGCTCAAAGCAAGAAACGGCTTGACATTGCGGAGCCCCTCTTCTAAAATCGCAGAAGCTAGAAGGAGGTGATCGTTAGTGAACAAGCAACAGCTCTGCAACTTCGTTTCCACCAAGACCAAACTGCCCAAAAGTCAATGCCTGAAGATGATCGACACCACTTTTGAGGCGATCAGCGGTGCTTTAAAGAAAGGCCAGGAAGTGAGGATGGTGGGATTCGGCTCCTGGAGGAAGATCCGCCGCAAATCTCGCGCCGGACGCAATCCCCAGACCGGAAAATCCTTAAACATTCCCGCCCGCAACGTGGCCAAGTTCAACATTGGCCAGCATTTGTACGATTTGCTCAACTAAAGTTAAACCCCGTCTTCGATCAGCCCTTTTATAGGATGGTTGAAGGCGGGGTGTTCTTTTGGTTAGGGCTAGGCGCAAAAAAGTTCTACTTGACCGTTTTACTCTGGTAAAGTAAAATGGTCAATATGTATAAAAGACGTTATCTGGAAGATGTTGTTTTAGGGTTTAATAAATCCTTTAAGGCGCTTTATCTGTCCGGCCCCAGACAGGTCGGCAAAACCACCCTCCTGCTGCGCCTGGCAAAGCGCTTTGGTTTTAATTATGTTTCGCTTGATGAGATCGGACAGCAGCAATTAGCGCAGGATGATCCGGCCCTATTCTTACAAAAGCACTCCGTCCCGCTGTTTATCGACGAAGTTCAATATGCTCCACAATTGTTCCCTTTTATTAAGCTTGCCGTCGATCGGGTGAAACGGACGGGACTCTACTGGCTAACCGGTTCGCAGCAATTCTCCATCATGCGAAACGTAAAAGAGTCGCTGGCCGGGCGCGTCGGCATTATCAATCTTTTGGGGTTTTCTTTGGCGGAAAAAAGGCGGATCCCGAAGTTAAAACATCCTTTTCTTCCCGGCACTGCGCCGGCAAAAGCGCGACCGCTCGGCGTTAAAGAGCTCTTTGTTCATATCCAGCGCGGCTCTTTCCCGGTCCTAACCCATAAGAATGCGCCCGCTCTTTCCGCTTTTTATAATTCATATTTGCAAACCTACATTGATCGTGATTTGAGGGATATTTTCAAGGTGTCAAAAATATCCGACTTCCATCGTTTTCTTTCCCTGTGTGCGGCGCGCACCGCCCAAATATTGAATATTTCCGACCTGGCCAAAGATGCCGGAATCTCGGTTAATGCCGCCCGTGAATGGTTAAATATTCTGGAGGCAAGTTTTCAGGTGTATTTGCTTCAGCCCTATTATCGCAACATCTCAAAACGAATAATCAAGGCGCCTAAATTATACTTCCTAGATACCGGACTGGCCGCTTTTTTGACGAAGTGGAAGTCGCCGGAAACACTCTTGAGCGGCGCTATGGCCGGCGCTTTTTTTGAGACCTTTGTGGTCGGCGAAATCATCAAAAGCTACTGGTTTCGCGGTGAAGAAGCCCCGGTTTATTATTTTCGCGATAAAGAAAAACATGAAATTGATCTTCTGCTTGAGCAGGAGGGAAAGCTTTATCCCGTTGAGATAAAACTCGCTTCAAAAGCCGGCGCAGCCGATCTCGGCAATATTAATTATCTAAGGAAGAAGATCGGGAATGTTTCAACCGGGGCAATAATCAACGCGGGACAACTGCATTTAGCCATCGATCGGGATAACGAAGTATTGCCGGCAAGCTTAATATCTTAAATTAACGGCAACCCCGTCTTCGATCAGCATGTTTTATAGGATGGTTGAAGGCGGGGTGTTCTTTGTTTTTCGTTTATCGGCTTCGATGCTCGCCTGCCTGCCGGCAGGCAGGTATCGTAGCTCGTATATAGAAGTCGAAGCTTGATTGAATTAAAGCATCTTGAAATCACGCCAAGCTTTACTCAAGTTATAAATCTGTCGACTGGATTTGTCGTATGTATCTAGCAATTGGTTAATTAGCGGCATATTCATAAACCTGCCGTAGACATCCTTGCAATGGCTCAAGCAAACTATCATCTCATTGCTTTCCGCTAGGGCATCATCTAAGTATTTTTGAAAGCCACGGTTTTGATGCCTTTTTGAGTAGCCCTCAGCAATTAGCCTGGGAACCGCCTTGCAGGCCCGTTTCATCTGATCACCCAAATCATCTTGTTCTGTTTTGGGCAATCTGGGGATGACCTCGGTTAGAATCAGGATTGAGGATCGGTAAGTATCCTGATAAACCTCCAAATCCAAAAAACTTCTTATCGGTCTTTTATCCCTTTCCTTTCGAGCCTCGACCATCGAGTTTCGAGCATCGATACCAGCATCGACCTCCGATAAACGACTTTGATCGTCAGTCATAATTTTAACGCCCCTTTGCTTTGGCTAGATATTTTGCTTCGTCCAGAGCTAATTTCGCATAATATTTCATTTCCGGGTCTGGATTTCTAAAATAATATGACCTTATAACTCCTATGCTTTCTTTTGAGGCCATATGTGCCAAACTTATAAGGGCCAATAACTTCTTTTCCCAACCTGCTCTTTTATTGTTTAATATCCTTTTTAATATTGTCATTTTTATTCCACCTCAAAATATAATTGTTTGCGCTATCAAATTCATATCCACCAATGGTCTAATCCCTAACCACCTCTCGGCCTAAACCCAAAATCCCCTTTCGGCTTTGAGGGTGGCGCGATCATTGCTTTTATCGCACTAAAGACCACCTTAAACTGCTTGTCGTATTTTTTCTCTAGGGCCTCTATCTTGGATTGTAAACCATGATAAGTGAATAACATTTTCTGTAATCTGGTAAAGGTGCGCATGATCTCGATATTTACTTGGATAGCCCTCTTGCTGTTTAGTACCGAGGAAAGCATTAGGATGCCATGTTCGGTGAAAGCGTAAGGATTTTGATATGAATATTTAAGGTCTTTCAGGTGGTCACAAATCGTGACCACCTCATTTCTTTCGTTTTCTGTCAAATGAAACATGAAATCAGATGGGAATCTATTAATATTCCTCTTTACTGCCTGGTTTAAAACCTTCGTCTTCACCCCATAAAGTTCGGCTAAATCCTTATCCAGCATTACTTTTTGATCCCTGATAAAGAATATGTGCTTTTCGATTATCTCCGCTGGTATAATATTACTCATCTCAATCGCCTCCTCAAGGTATTACGTTCTGTGATACCATAAATTCGTCCCATCATTCTTTGGTATGCCAAATTGGCATACCCCTAATCTACTTTTTGATATGAGATAATCCTCTCCCTCAACCACGGCCAGCGCAGCCAGGCTGTCAGCTCATCCGAGGGCATATAGATCTCGCGGATGTGGTTAAAGGGCAGCTGATAGTAAACTTTATACATCTTCACACCTCCTTTCTATCAAAAGAACGATATTGGATGGCCTCCGCCACGTGCGGGGCCTCGATCTTTTCCGATCCGGCAAGATCCGCTATGGTGCGGGCTACTTTTAAGATGCGGTCATAAGCCCGACCGCTCATCTTAAGATGCAAGATGGCGGCCTTGAGAAGTTGTTCGGCTTCCGGATTCAATTTGCAGAATTCGCGCAGCAGACGGGGCGTCAATCGGGCGTTGGAATGACAATTGGAGCCAACTAATCGCTTTTCCTGGATCTTTCTGGCCGCGCTCACTCGTTCGCGGACGGATTTTGAGGATTCTCCCAGCGGTTGGTCGGCCAGTTCCTCTTTTTTAAGCCGCGGCACTTCAACATGCAGGTCGATGCGATCAAGCAGCGGGCCGGACAATTTTCCCCAATACCTTTGAACTTTATATGGCGGGCAAGTGCAAGCTTTCATTGGGTCAAGATAGTTCCCGCAGGGGCAAGGATTCATAGCGGCGACCAGCATGAATTCGGCTGGATAGGTGATGGTAGCCAAAGCGCGGGATACGGTTACCTTCCCATCCTCGAGCGGCTGGCGCAAGACTTCGAGCACTTCCCTTTCAAACTCGGGAAATTCATCCAGAAATAGCACACCCAGATGGGCCAGGGAAACCTCCCCGGGACGAGGTATTCTTCCGCCGCCAATGATCCCGATGTCGGAGGTGGTGTGGTGGGGCGAACGGAAAGGGCGCCGGGTTATGAGCGCGGCTTTGCCCGATAAAACCCCGGTTACGGAATACAGCTTGGTGACTTCGAGGGCTTCATCTAATGATAAGGGAGGGAGAATGGTCGGCAGGCGCTTGGCCAGCATGGTCTTGCCCGAGCCGGGCGGGCCGACCAGCAATACATTGTGCGAGCCGGCCGCCGCGATCTCGAGCGCTCTTTTAACGTGCTGCTGGCCTTTGACATCGGCAAAGTCCAGATCGAACTCTTGGTCGTCGGAAAACAGGGAGGCCAAGTCGACCTTATAAGGCGGAATAGGCAATTGACCGTTTAAATATTCTACCGCTTCCTTTAAGGTCTTGACCGGGATGACATCCAAGCCCTGGACCAGCGCCGCCTCATCCGCGTTTTCCCAAGATACGATGGCCCTTTTTACCCCTTCGGCCTTGGCGGAAAAGCAGATGGGCAACACCCCGGCAATGGGGCGGATCTCGCCGTTCAATGCCAGCTCGCCCAAGAATATCGTATCTTTTATCAGTTTGGTCGAGGCCTGCTCGGAAGAAGCCAGCATTCCCAAGGCAATGGGCAGATCGTACATCGGCCCTTCTTTGCGGACATTGCCGGGAGCCAGGTTGATGGTGAAATAGCCGGCGGGGAACTCGTAGCCGGAATTGGTGATGGCAAAACGCACCCGGTCGCGGCTTTCGCGCACGGCGGCGTCCGGCAGGCCTACTATGGTCTGTCCGGGAATTCCCTTTAAGGAGTCGACTTCGACCTCAACCAGGTAACCTTCAAGCCCCGAAAGCGCAGAACTGCCCAGTTTAACGAGCATAAAAGGCGTCCTGGATATGGTCAATCACCGTTTGGCCGCTATATTTACGATAGATCGCAATAACATCAAAGCGGCAGTTGGTGTTCTTGACGCCGTTCTTATAAAGATAGGTCTGCGCGGCGTGGATGATGGATTCTTTTTTGCTTTTGCGGATAGCGCCCAGCGGGCTGCCTAGGCTTCTAAAGGAGTAATTCTTGACCTCAACGAAAACCAGAAATTCGCCGTCACGAGCAACGAGGTCCACTTCCCCCTGCATCGATCTGAAGTTGCGGCTTAGAATCTCGAAGCCCTTCTGGGTCAAATACCGCTCAGCGGCATTCTCACCCTGATTCCCGATCCTTTTGCTTTCTGCTCCCATGCCCGGGAAGCAGCAATTATTATACCGGGGCTAAAAGGCCCAAAAGGGGGCTATTTTGTAGCGAAATTTGACGGGGTAGGCAATTTATACGACTTTTTCCCCATGAACGATGCGGTTTATGACCAGCCCGGTCAAAAGCTTGGGGTAAAAATAAGTGGACTTCTGCGGCATCTTTTCGAACTTGCCGGCAATGGTCAAGATATCCGAGACCTGCGTGGGATTGAGCAGGAACGCGATCTGGAATTCACCGTTCTTGACCTTATCGATGGCTTCGTCCGCGTCCTTGGTGAACGCCAGGTATTCTTCGTTGGGGACATTAAGTATCCTCTCCAAAACCAGGGCTCTTAAAATGGTCACATCCAGCCGCTTCCAGGCCTCCGGTTTTTCTTCTTCTACCAATACGTCCACCGCCTCCACATTGCGCAGCGTTAAAAGATAGAGCTTGCCGACTTCCTTAACGATCATCCCGAAAGCATGCCGGCCGGCCCGCTTTTCAAGCTCCCGCAGGAGTTTGGCCTTCTGTTTGTTGAGCGTCCGCGGGCCAAAGGGGTATTCCGTGACCTCAAAATAATTCTTAAGTTCTTCTTCGAGGCGGGCAACATCCAAAAACGGCAGGGTGCGGATCAAGCGGTGGATGGGCAAGACCACCAGGCCGGGGTTCTCCACCGGGGTAAAGTACATCATGATGTGGTTGTAGCTTTCTTCTTCGGTGAAGCGGGTGTTCTTCTCTTTCATCTCGGCCTTATTGCGCAAAGCCGCCTCATAGCGGTGGTGGCCGTCGGCGATAAAGACCGGCTTGTCCTTCATCTCTTTTACGATCTTGCCGATCGCACTGCGCTGATCGACCCTCCAGAGGCGATTGACGGTGTTCTCGTGATCCTTAAGTTCGATCGTTGGTTTGCGCTTGGTCGCCTGCTTGAGCACTTTAAGTACTTTTAGCTTTTCATCCGAGAACATGGCAAAAACACAGTCGAGGTTGGCGGCGGTCGCGCGGATCAGTTCGATCCGGTCCAGTTTGGGCTTGCTTAAGGTTTCTTCGTGAGGGAACACTTTTCCTCTCCCCATATCCTCGAGGCGCAGAAGCGAAATGAATCCCAGGCGGCGAAGTTTCTGCCGTTTGACGGTGAAGACCTGCTCGTACACGTAAATTGCCGGCTTGGGGTCTTGTATTAATATCTCGTGCCTTAGCCAGCCGGAAAGCGTGGTGGCCGCCCGGACATACTTGTTGTTATATTCGGAGTCCCCGGGGAATTCTTTGCCCAATATCAGGCGGATGATGTTGAATTCGCTTTTTTTATAGAGTTCGTCCCGCAGGTCGGGGGAGATCACATCATAGGGCGGGGACATTACTTTGGCCAGGTTTTTGAGCTTCTTTTTGTTATAAAGGATGCCTTTGAAAGGGAACAGCTTGGCCATAAGTTCGCCTATTATAGCATACCTGCCTGCCGGCAGGCCAGGTGTGCTATAATTTAACCAATTTCATGGGCAAACTGGAAGAAGATATCGGAAAATTCCTCAATGTTTACCAGATCCTGTCGCCTCAAGACCGGGCGGTTTTCGAAGCCCAGTTGAACGGCGCCGTCAAAAATGAGGATGGGGCCACCAAAAAACTGTATGCCGAACTGCTCTCTGCCGCCAAGGATGGGGTCAATATCGACGATACCATTTTGCGGATGAAAAACGGCCTATCGCCAAACGAACCAGAGAAATAGATAGGCCGCGCTCACGGCCGCCAAAGTAAATGGGACGCCGATCCTCATGAAGGCGCTGAAAGTCACCGGATAACCTTCCCTTTTTAAGATGTTGCAGGTCACGATGTTGGCCGAAGCCCCGATCGGGGTGAGATTCCCTCCGACACTGCAGCCGATAAGCAGACCGAACAAGAAAAGATAGGGACTGGTATTCAAACGCTCCGCGAGGGAAACCGCCACCGGAAGCATGGCCACCAGGAAAGGAATATTATCGATAAATCCGGATACCAGGACCGAAAAGAAAACCAGTGCAGTATATCCTAAAAAGATGTTCCTTCCGACCAGGCCGGACAAGAAAACCGCCAGGTCCTCCGTCCAACCGGTAGAAACTACAGCTCCCACCAAAACAAATATCCCGGCCAAAAGCCCGGCAGTTTCCCAATCCAACTTTTTTGTCTTTTCAACAAAAGAGCCCCCTCCGCTAAGTACCTGGTAAATCAGGGAAAATATACCGGCCAAAAGGCAGAGTCCCCCGGAAGAATAGGCAAAATCGCGATCGTAAAGCGAGGTTGTCGCCAGCGCGGCTATCAGGCCGATCAATATGAAAGTCGGGACCCAGGATTTAACCCTTACAACGCGCAGCAGCTGGACTTTTTCTCGCTGCCTGCGAAATATTAAGAACAAAACCAAAAAAGAAACTATCGCGCCGGTTTCTACTACAAAAAAAATGCCCGGCCGTCCCCTAAAAAAGAAAAAGTCGTTGAAGCTCAAATGTGCAAAGCTTCCCAGGAGCATACTGGGCGGATCCCCGATCAGGGTGGCGGTCCCCTGGAGGTTGCTGGTGACGGCTATAGCTATCAGAATGTTGGTCGGATTTAATTTAAGCTTTTTGGCCAGGGCCAAGGCGATGGGGGCCACGATCATGACGGCAGCCACGTTTTCCACAAAGGCCGAGATCACGCCAGTTAAGATACATACCGACAGGATCGCCCAGACAGTATTATTAGAGCGATCGACCAGAATCTCAGCCAGGTGCGCCGGCACTCGGCTTTCCATAAAGGCCTCGGCCACCATTAAAGTTCCGATAAAGATCAGCATCACGTTCCAGTTTATCGAGGAGAAGGCCTGATTTGGGGAAACCACACCGGTCAATAACAAAAGCAAAGCTCCGCCTGCCGCCAGGTGAGCTCGTTTTTGCGGAAAACAGAGGAACAGGACATACGCCGATGCAAAGATCAGCAACGCCAGATATTTTGGGCTCATTAGTCCAGGATCGCGAAGAATATAAGTCCGGCCAGGATCAAGCCCATCCCCAATCCTCCCCGGATCAAAGCCAACACATCCCCCCACCAGATCACTATCAAGTAAATGCCCAGCGCGACCAGCGCCACGCCGATCAGAATTTTAATCGCTTTGTTCAGCAATTGCGATCACCTCCTCGATCTTCGGCTCCGCGCTCTGCGGGGCCACTATCAATTGTAACAACCTTTCGAGGTCTTCCTGGGAATAATACTCGATCTCCAACCTTCCCCTGCCGACCGTCCCGTGGATGCGAACCCTCGTGCCCAGGTGAGTGGTGAGTTTATCTACCACCGGCTTAAGCTCTTCCGCGATGGGCGAGGCCTTGCGGGCTTTTTTCTTGCCCTCGGCCTTGGCCGCGCCGTAGACCATAATCTCAATATCTCTGACCGAAAGTTTGTTCTTGATGACCTCCCGGAAGACCGAAAGCTGCCGCACTTTATCTTCGATCGCTAAAAGCGCGCGCCCGTGCCCGGCGGTGAGCTCGTCTTTGCGCAGGGCTTTTTGGACCTCGGCGGGCAGCTCCAAAAGGCGTAAAGTGTTGGCCACGGTGGAACGGTTCTTGCCTACCCGCTTGCTGATATCCGCTTGGTTAAGGTTGAATTCGGCGCCCAGTTTCTGGTAGGCCTCGGCTTCTTCCATGGGATTAAGATCTTCCCTCTGTAGATTTTCGATCAGCGCCAGCTCCAGCGATTCGGCGTCGGAAAAATCCTTAATGATGGCGGGCACAGTGGTAAGCCCCGCCAGCTTGGAGGCCCGCAGGCGCCTCTCTCCCGCGATCAGCTCATAGGCGCCCTTTCTTTGGCGCACCAGTATGGGCTGGGCCACGCCCGCGCTCTTTATTGATTCGGCCAGCTCTTTTAAACTTTCTTCCGGAAAATGCGCGCGGGGCTGGCGCGGATTGGGGACCACCTTGTTGATATCCAAACTCACGATCGTCCGGCCTCCGGTGAACACCGATCCCTGCGGGATCAATGCCCCCAAGCCCTTGCCGAGTCCTTTTTTACTTGAATGCGCCATCGCCTATCACCTCTCTGCTTAAATTTTCATACGCCACCGCTCCGGAACTTGAGGGATCGTAAAAGATAATGGGTTGTCCGAAGCTGGGCGCCTCCGCCAACCGCACATTGCGCGGGATGATGGTCTCAAAGACCTTCTTGCCGAAATGTTTTCGCGCCTCTTCTGCTACTTGCTTGGCCAAAACGGTGCGCGGGTCGAACATGGTAAGCAGGATGCCCCCGATCTTAAGCAGGGGATTAAGCTCCTGCCGCACCAGGTCGAGGGTGTGCATCAGCGAGCTGATACCCTCGAGAGCATAATATTCGCATTGGATGGGAATGATCACTTCATCGGAAGCGGTGAGCGCATTGACGGTTAAAAGGTTCAAGGAGGGCGGGCAATCGATCAAGATATGGTCGTATTGATCTTTTATGGTCAGCAGGGCGGTTTTCAGCTTTTGCTCTCGGCCTTCTACCCCCACCAGTTCCACTTCCGCCCCGGCCAGGCGGGCGGTCGAAGGCAAGACGTCCAGATTGGTGAGCGCGGTTTTTTGAATGACCGAAGATATCTCTGCGCCTTCGATCAGCAGATCATAAAGGCAGGATTCGAGATTTTCGCGATTGATGCCGCAGCCCACCGACGCATTCCCCTGCGGATCGCAATCTATCAGGAGTACTTTTTTCCCGAAGGTAGCCAGATAGGCTGCCAGATTTACCGTGGTGGTGGTCTTGCCTACTCCGCCCTTTTGGTTGACGAAGGAAGTGGTGGTGCCCATGACAATCAACAATTATATCACAATTTATCGATCACGACCAAAGACCTTTTTACCCCGCCCACCGCAACTTTTACTATTCGATATTTAACTTCAAGGGCCGCCGCTTCTTCCTCTATTTGGTCCTGTTTTTGCGCGATCATAATCCCGCCGGGCTTAAGATAAGGCAGGCAATATTTTACCAATGTGGGAAGCTTGGCTACGGCCCGGGACACCGCCACGTCGTATTTGCCGAAATATTGGGGAAGTTCCTCGGCCCGGCCCCAGACCGCCTCGGTATCTTTAAGGTCCAAGACCGAGATCATATGTTTTAAAAATTCAACTTTCTTTCGGGTGGCTTCGATGAGGGTGAGTTTGATCCGGGGGCGAACGATCTTTAGGGGAATGCCGGGAAAACCCGCACCCGCCCCGATGTCCACCACCTTTTGGTCGGTAAGGTCGATCGCCTGTAGAATAGAAAGCGAATCCTCAAAATGCCGGACCTTTATTTCTTCCGGACCGGTAATGGCGGTGAGGTTGAATTTCTGGTTCCACTCCAGCAGTTCTTTCCGGTAAAGGTTAAAAAGCTTGTCCAATTGAGAAATGCAGAATGCCTTCGCCGACATTCTTACCGGCCCCTACCCCGTAATCCAGGCGGATGGGACCTAAAGGCGTGTTCAAGCGTAGCCCCGGCCCCCAACCGGTGAGGAAATTCTTGATATCGGGCTCGCCACCGTTCCAGGCATCGCCCCAGTCGAAGAAAACCACCCCCTGAAAGGTCTCGTTGAAGGTATAGCGATATTCCAAATTAAACAGCAGTTTGCGGGTGCCGCGGCGGATCTCGTCAAAACCATATCCCCGCACGGTATTGGGCCCGCCCGCCCAGTAAAGCTCGCCTAACGGCACATCCCCCATCCCCAAACCCATGCCCAGATGTGAAGCCAAGACCTGCTGCGGGCCGACGGGTCGATAAATGTTGAAATCAAAACCAACTTTGGAATAACCGGTGGTGATGGTCGTGAATTTCCAGCCCTGTCTAAGTGAAATGGTATGATAGACGCCTTTGGTGGGATTCATCCAGAAATCGCGCGTGTCATAAGCCAGGGTCGTCCCGATAAAAGCGGAGTTATAGGCCTCGAAGGAGGCCCCTCCCCGGGGAGAAACCGCTTCCGTGCCCAATGTATATGAAGCGCTGTACTCGTCCCGCAGCGACTTGCCAATGGTAGCGTCCCAACCGGTGTTTATTTGGTCCTGCTGGGTTAAATAAATATCGGTCCCTTGGGTGTTCCATAATCGCACAGCCAATGAAGTTTTATCTCCCAGCTTTTCCGGCCAAAACCAGGGATTGGTGTATTTGAATTGATAGGTGGTCAGCTGGGTGCCGGTCTGGCCGCGCAGCATCAACCCCTGGGCCGTGCCCATTAAATTGTTGATGGAAAGGTCCAGAAATCCGAACCAGCCCTCGCGTTCGCCCCAGCCGCCGCCGAAATTGATGGTATTGGTGCGGGTCTCCTTGATCTTTAAGATGATGCGGACCCGGTCGGTGGTTGAGCCCGGCTCAAAGACCGGATTGATCTCCGAAAAGAATCCCAGGTTAAAGACCCGCCGCAGGTCTTTGGCCAGGACTTCTTCGTTAAAAACCGAGCCCACCCGGGTCTTCATCTCTCTTCGGATCACATAATCCAGGGTGGTGGCATTGCCCTCAAGCGATACTTCTTCGACGATCCCTTCCACCACCATAAAATCCACCTGGGTCTTGTCCGGGCTAACCGCAACGTCCACCACTCGCGCCAAGGTGTAACCCTGTTTGCGGTAATTGTCGTTAATGGCGGCCAGGTCGTCGCGCAAAGTTTTGTAATTCAAAAGTCCCCCTACCTTAAGCTTGATCAAGGAGGAGATCTCGGAAGACGGCACAGCATTGGCGCCCTCTATGGTGAGGCTGGTCAGCACCGGATTTTCCACCACTTGGTAGATCACCCTGGTGCCTCCCTCCACCACTTCAAAGTCGACCGTAACATCCTCAAAATAGCCCAGGGCGTAAATGGCCTTAAGGTCGTTCCTGATCCGCTCTTCGTTGAGCGCCTCGCCCACTTTACTGAAGACCGCGTCTAATATTTCTCTTTGGGGAATAGTGTGGTTGCCGCGCACGGCAAAAGACGCGATCCGGACGGGAAATTTTGTAAGATCCTGCTCGACGGCCTGGGCCGAAACGCAGAGGACCAATAAAAACAGCAAACACCAGACTTTTTTCACTTATTCCCCCGTTTAAAAATGCAGCGTGCCGTTTAGGGAGGTCTTGCTGGGCCCGCTCTGCAGGTCGTAAAGCGAGAGCGGTTCCCGATAATACGCGACCGACCAGATCGGCGTCAGCTTGTATGTCAACTGATAGTTTACCGTCTGCAGCGCAGTGGCAGAACCCGCCACGTCCACGCTTTGAGAGTATCTCACATCTATATATAATTTGTCAAAGAACCCTTTAATGAAACCCACCCCCAGGTTGGAGCGGGCGCCGTTCCCGCTCAACCCCATGGTACGTTGGATATCGGAGCCGAAGTTATAATCGAGCATTAAGCTTTCGAGCCCCAGGGCGGTTTCCAATTGTCGTTCTACCCCGCGAAAAACTACGGTCTGCAGGCGGCTGTTAAGGTAATCGGCCACCACCACGTTCCCATCCGCCGCCCTCCCTTTTTCTACCCCGGTCAGTGATTTTACGAAATCCGGCAGCAGCATTACCTTGATGGATTCCTCATTGTAGGCGCCGCGCACGTATTCGCCGCTTTGCGGATCCAATTCATAGGCCTCAAAGACCGATTCGATAGAAAAGGGCTCGCCCCGCAGGCGGGAGATCACTATCACCGGCTTCCGGGTCCCGTCCGCACGCAGGGTGTCGGTCTTGACGGACGCCGTCAGGTTTAAATAAGGGATAACGCCGTCGCCGATGAATTGGGCGTAGTTGTCGGATATTTTATCCAGGTCGCCCCGATAATATTGTTTTTGGCGTTCGGCCGTCAGCAGTGAAAAGTCCCGGCTAAAGATATTGACGTTGCCCCGCTTAAAGAAAAGCTTGCCTAAAAGCCGGGGCTCGTTTAAGGTGCCGGAGAGCGCGATATCGGTTCCGCTCATCTCCAGGTTCATTAGAATATTAGAAAAATCCAGTGTGGCCACATTGCCGGCGGTGAGATAAACATTCCGGTTAAGGTTAACCAGGATATCCAGGTCCAGCGGCCGCCCTGCCTGCTCCGAGCCGCCGGATGGGAGTTTTTCCGGTAAAAAGATCACTCCTTCGGAAAAGTCGACTTTACCTTTTAGCTTTAAGTTATCGAGCGGGCCAGATAGGGAAAAATCCTTGAGCTCCAGATTTCCCGAATAGATCCCCGGCAGGACCACGGTGTAGGGGGCATCCGCCAGGATAAAATTGGCGGTTTGCCGGTTGAGGTCCAGCACCCCCGCCAGAGAAATTTGGTTTTGCCGATTTTTGGTGCGGGAGCCCTGCCAATATCCGGAGGCCTCGTCGATCCAAACCACGTTGCCGCTGGTCCGCAGATTCAATCCGCCTTCTCTAAAGTACGAATCCAGCGCCTTAACATAGAAGACCGCGTTCTTGACCAGCAATCCTCCTTGGAGCCGGGTCTTTTGGCCGTCGGAAACATAAGATAGATTTCCCTGGGCCTGGCCGCTCTCCCAGCGGACCTCATCGGTAAAAAGATTCACCAGCCCCAAAGCCCCGCCCTCGAGCGAAGCCGTGAGATTGGCCTGGCCGTTGGCCTTGAGAAATCCATTGAGGTGCGAGCCGCTGCCCAGGCCCAGATCCTTGATATAAAGCAAATCCTTGACCAGTGTAAAATTGCCGGAAACTTTTTCGAAGTCCACGCCCGCCAATTTTACCCGTCCGGTCTTTAAGGTCAGCCAGCCGCGGGGAGAAAGGGTGGTGCCGGCCAAACGCAGGTCCCCGTCAAAAGTGCCCGAAAAATCCTTATTCAGCCAGATCCGGAAAAAGTCAATGGGGAGTCCGCGAGCCACCGCGCGAAAATCCATCTCGCCTTTATTAAAACCGATCTCCCCCGCCCCCACCAGCCGGCCGTCCTGCTTTTTTATCTCTAATCGTTTGACCTCGATCTCTTTAGTGTCCGCCTCACAGGAGAGTTCCAGTGAATCGAACTTATAGCGCCCGTAAGCGCCTTCCCGTACCGTAAGCTGACCGGAAACCTGGGGAGCTTGCAGGGTGCCAAAGATATTAAGCCCGGCTTTTAATTTCCCGCTCATCTTCTCTATGGCCGGCGGCAGCTCTTTCCGGCGAAGCGCCTGCACCTCCGCGGAGATCCGGCCGAATTCGGCAAAGAACTTGTCTGAACCGGCCAAGCGCGGCAGGTCGATCTTAGTGGATTTGATCCGTATATACCCCTGGGGGGGAGGGCTGAACCAACGGGTCCCGAAAGAGATCAAGTTCGTCGCCAGCTCCGCCGCATACGCGACCGAGGCCCGCTCCACCTTGAGCACCAAGTCCAGTTTCTGGGAAGGCCCAAAGTCCACGGTGCCCAAAAATTCATATTGATTATCCTTATCGGACATCCGCAGGGGTTTGAGGAAGCGCAAACGCCGGTTGATCAATTCCACCGTTCCCTCCGCCCGCTCGAACCGCAGGCCGCCATACCGGGGCTGGTCAATGTAAAAGTCAACCTTGAGCAGGGGATCGTCCAACGTTCCGGCCGCCGAAAAGTTGAGCGCTCCCTGTCCCGTCAAAGGCGGGACGGTCTGGTTGTTGAAAATGATCCCTCCCTGGGCAGAGACGATGCGGCGGTCCTGCCAGAGGGCCTCGGCGGAGATCTGCTGGACGGGGATCCCTCCCCAAGTCGACTGGGCAAAATCCAATCTGCCTCGAGCTCCCCAATCCATTATTTCTCCACCCCGGCCGAAGATCTGCAAGTCCAAGTTCACCCGGCCGGTGGGGTTTTTCACGGCGTCCGGCAGAAGATAATTTAGCCCCTTCAGGTCCCTAAGATCCAGATCTTTCCCATACCAGCGCAGATTGGTCTCCTCGATCCCGGTCTCGCCCAAAAGGTAAAGCCGCGATTCATTCTTATGGACGTAAGTGTCGATGAACTTTATCTGTCCCCGCTCGAGCGTGATCGCCCCGATCCCCTCATCCAGGGACTGTTCGCCAAGGATCGTTTCCCCGATCTCCGCCGTCCCATGGGCGGTGAGCAACTTAAGCGGTGAAGCAAAGAATTTTTCATCCGGAGTAAAGGCCAGGTCCCCGGTAAACGATCTGATCCGGCAGGAAAGTTCCCCCAGGGGACTGCGACCTTCGAGTTTGATCCCCCGCGCCCGGGCAAAAAGCTGCGCCCGGCGGGCACGATCCAATTTTCCGGAGGCCAAAAATTCTGCCTGTTGGGAGGCCAGCTTCAGGTCTTTTAATTCGATCTCTCCATCCCTATATTCAAATGACCCGCTCGCTTCATCGACTATTTGGCCTAATATCCGGGCGCCCGCCAGTTGGGTCCGGAGTCGGCCCGAAAATTCATTGAAATTCCCGGCCAGGTCTGCGGTTCCCGTGGCCTTCCCTTCCACTCCCACCCCGCCCGCTGCTTTAGCCAGATCGATCCGGTCAAACTTGGCCTGTGCAGAAAAGGTAGGGATCCCCCGGCCAAAGACGAGCTCCCCGTTGGTGGTGATCGCGCCCTCAAACGCTCTCATCCTGACCGAGCCGGCCAGCACCATGCGGGCCCCCATAAGGATGCGGCCGTCGGCCGCAAAAGGTTTATCCTCCGCGATCCCGCTCGCGGTCACGCGCAATTCTTTCGGGTTCAGGATCAAAGAAAGTTCCGCCGATCCCGATTGGAAGTCATAATACGGGACCAAGTAGTTTCCCCATGATTTTAGCGGTAATTTCTTGGCCAGGAGCGTGATATCATACGATCCTTTTTCCAGGTTCGCGGACCCTTTAACATAGATCCCTTCTCCTCCTTCCTTCTCCCTCCCTTCCACATTGATCCCTATCTGCGGCGCCCGCGAAAGATCTACCGTTCCTTTTAGCCGTTCGATCCGCGATCGAAAGGGCTTGGCCGGCGTGCGATAAGGCAAACCCGCTTCATCCACATAGTCCAGCCGGCAGTTCTCCAATATCAATTTGGCTTTGAACGGCACTCCCCCTCCGCCGGGCTTGGGCGGCTTAAGGATGCGGATGGCCGAGATCTCCCCTTTGCGGTTCCGGGTTACTTTGATTTCGCCGCCTTTGATCCTGATCGAGGAAATGCTGGGAACGATGTCGCCGCGATTTGCCAGGTACTTGATCACGTTATAGTTGATCACGATCTGCTGGGCGTGGAGGTCATCCCCGATCTCAACCTCGTTTAAGAGTATCCGGCCGACGATCCGGCCGCCGGCGGATTTAATGCTGACCGGACCGGAAAACAGTTCGCTGAAGGAGGCCGCCGCCTGGGCTTTGACGTTATCGTAAAGCGGCGCGGCGGGATTTGGGAAAGAAAAAGCGGAAGAGACCAATGAACCCAGAAGAAGAAAGAATATCAGTATTTTTTTGGCGCGCGGATGGGCCAGGTCGTAAACGGACTTTAAGCGCTCTTTGGTGATATGGGTATAGACCTGGGTGGTGGAGAGCGAACTGTGCCCCAAAAGTTCCTGCACGGTCCGCAGATCCGCCCCTTTGCCAAGCAAGTGGGTGGCAAAGGTATGGCGCAGGGTATGCGGGGTTACGGTCTTGTCCAGGCCGGCCTTGCGGGCGTAGAACCTTATCAGACGCTCCACGCTCCTCTCCGTTAATCTCCCCCCCCGCCGATTTTGGAACACCGCGCGCGAATCGCCCCGGCGGCGAGCAGAAAGATATTTTCTAAGGGCGCTTATAGCATGCGAACCGATCAGGGCGATGCGTTCTTTGCTGCCCTTACCCAAGATACGTACTTCCCCTTCGCTTAAATCAAGATCGGAGTGATTAAGTTTGACGGCTTCGGAGACCCGGATGCCGGCGCCGTAGAGAAGTTCCAGCAGTGCAGAGTCCCGTCCGCCCGGCGCCGGGACCTTGAGCATCTTAAGCATTTCTTCCTCATAAAGGAAATTGGGTAGGCGCTTATCTATCTTTGGGGTCGAGATCAGCTCAAAAGGATTGGCATTTAATTTTTTTTCTCTCGCCAGCCAGCGGAAAAAAGATCGCACCGCCGAGATCTTGCGCGCCAGGGACCTCCGGGAGTACTTTTTCCCCTCCAGGTAATATAGGAACTCGCGCGCGCCGGACCGGTCGATACGGGCTAACAATAGCTTTTTTTCCGCCAAGAATTTAGCCAACTGCTCTAGGTCCAGCCGATAGTTAATGAGCGTGTAAGGAGAGAAGTTGCGTTCGGATTTTAAGGAAGAAAGGTAGGCATCGATCAGGGCTTGCTCTTTAAGCCAGCCCATACTGCTTCCGCTTTTCGGCGGAAAGCGGGGAATACCTTTCGCCCTCCACCACCCAGGCGTCCTTTTTTTCGGCGGGGCGGGTATCCACGTGGATAAAATTCCCCTGGGGATAAAATCCTAAGCCCTGCAGTTCGGGTACGGTCTCGGCGAACTTAAAGATCTCGGCCAGGGGCACCCCCTCGATCGTAATGTGGGCCGCCTTGCCTTTGACGTGATAGCTCAATCTTTCTTTTTTGAGCTTTTCGTTATGGGCCTCGCACCAAAAGCCCATCAACACCTTGACCGGTTTTTGGAAATGCTCGGCGATCATCTCGAGGGCCCCCACCAATCCCAGGTGGATCTTATATTCCCCGCCCCGGCATTCATTGCATTTACAAACGAAATCTTTCTGGTTGAAGTGGTCCGAGAGGTCTCCCATGCATTCATTATACCTCCCTTTGCTTGACCAAACAACCTTTCCGGAATATAATTCAATCAGTTTCATTAATAACCGGTCCGCTCGTTATGAGGGAGGAAAAAAATGAAAAAGAATGTGCATTTGTTCACTTCCGAGTCCGTCACCGAGGGTCACCCCGATAAGATCTGCGACCAGGTTTCCGATGCCATCCTGGATGCCATTATCAGTAAAGATCCCGTCGGCCGCGTAGCCGTTGAAACCTTGGTCACCAACGGTATCTGCATGGTGGCCGGGGAGGTCACCACCGGCTGCTACGTTGAGATCCCCATCATTTGCCGCGAGGTCATCAAGGAGATCGGCTATACCCGCGCCAAATACGGTTTTGATTATGAGACCGTGGGGGTTCTGGTGTCCCTCAAGGAGCAGAGTAAGGATATCGCCCGCGGGGTGGACAAGGCATTGGAGATCCGGGGAGGAGAAGTCGTCAAAGAAGACCTGGAGGGATTAGGAGCCGGGGACCAGGGATTGATGTTCGGTTACGCCTGCGACGAGACCCCGGAGCTTATGCCCTTGCCCATCACCCTGGCCCATCGCCTGGTAAAAAAACTGGCCGAGGTGCGGAAGACCGGAGAATTATCCTATCTTAGGCCGGACGGCAAATCACAGGTCACGGTGGAATACGAGGACGATAAACCCAAACGCATCCATACCGTGCTGATCGCCGCCCAACATTCCCCCGATGTGGATCTCAAGCAAATGAAGGACGAGATCATCGAAAGGGTGGTCCTGCCGATCCTACCCGAAGAGTTGGTTGACGATAAGATAAAATATTTCGTTAATCCCACCGGCCGGTTCGTGATCGGCGGCCCCCAGGGTGATACCGGGGTCACCGGCCGCAAGATCATCGTGGATACTTACGGCGGCTATTCCCGCCACGGCGGCGGCGCTTTTTCGGGAAAAGATCCCACCAAGGTGGACCGCTCCGGCACTTATGCCGCGCGCTGGGTGGCCAAGAATGTAGTGGCCGCCGGCCTGGCCAAAAAGTGCGAAGTGCAGATCGCTTACGCGATCGGCGTGGCGCAGCCGCTTTCGGTAATGGTGGATACTTTCGGGACCGGCAAGTTGGAAGATCATGCTATCGAGGATTTGATCCTTAGCCATTTTGATCTCCGCCCCGGCCTGATCATCAAGAACTTGGGTTTACGACGGCCGCTCTATAAGCAGGTGGCGGCTTATGGGCATTTCGGCCGGCCGGAACTCAACTTGCCTTGGGAAAAAACCGATAAAGCGGAAGCGCTGAAAAAAGCAGTGGCTAAAAAGTAAATTTTTGGGCGAAGATGCCGGAACCGCCTCCGCGGTTGTCTTCCCAGGTTGCCAGGAATTCATTCCCTTTTGCCGAAGCCAGCTGCGGCTTGCGCGCCCCGAAACGGCTGGCCCAAACCAGCAGTCCTTCATTGGTCTTCTCCCCGCTCGGCCCCAGGATTTGCAGGTAAATGCTGTATTTTTGACCGTTTCGATAATCTTCCCAAGCTATAATGGAATTTTGCTTAAGCTGCAGCAGGGCCGGGGCATATTGGGTATTTTCGGCCTCACTGACTGTCGTCCCGGCTTCACCCCAGGTTAAGTGTCCGTTTTCATCCACTTGTTGGGCGAATATGTCCCAGTTGCCGAATCGAAAGTCTTCCCAGACAATAACCGCCCGATCGGCCGGATTGAGCCCCAGGCGCGGGTTCTGCTGGGTGCGGGCGGATTGCTCGACAGGCAGACCGTCTTTTATCCACTGCGGCCGGCCGAGATCATCCAAGCGTTGGGCGTAAATGTCGAAACTTCCCCCGCCCCGGTCTGTCCAGACCACGATCGTCCCTCCTCCATGACGGCTTTTAATGCAGGGAGATCTTTGGGAATCGGGGGCCTCGCAGACCGGCACTCCGTCTTCCGTCCAGAGTAACGCGCCAGATAGGTCGAGCTTTTGGGCGTAGATGTCGGAGTTCCGGTCCCCGTTGCGGTAATCGGTCCAGACCACTTCCAGATTTTCCGCCAATTTAACTTCGTCCTGATTGCCGTTCCCGGCGTTCACCTTATTGCCGGCCCTGGACCAGAGCAATTTGCCCAATTTATCAAGCCGCTGGCCATAGATATCCGTATAGTTGATGGGGTTGCGCAGGTCTAAAAATACCACCACCGCACCATTTTTACCGTCCGGTACGATTTGCGGCTGGCTTTGCTGTGAGGCGCGGCTGCCGGGGGTGAGCATTATTCCGCCGTTTTCCCAGACCGTTTGTCCGGCAAAATCGATCCTTTGGGCGTAGATCTTACCGCCCGCCGGATCGCGAAAATCCTCGAACACCACGATCGCTCCGCCCTCCCCGTCGATAGAGAGGCGCGGGTTGCGTTGATTAAATGCGCCGGAGGCGGCCGGCACCCCCAAGCGGTCCCACATCAATTTCCCCTGTGCATTTATCCTTTGCAGGTAGATATTGGAAAATCCGTTGCGAAAATCCTCAAAAGCAAAAAGATACCCCCCCTTTCCATCCCCTATCGCCCGAACTTCTTGCTGGGCCACCGAACCTGCGACCGCCGACACCACGATCCCCCATTTGCCCCAGACCAATCGAGCATCACTCGCGAGCTTCTGGGCAAAAATATCAAAATTTCCCCGCTTGCGGTCTTGATAACAGATCAAGGTCTCGCCGCTCTGGTCCATTAACAGCTCGGCTTCCCGGGGATCGACGCCCTTATCCGAAACCAGGATCCCGGTCACCGCCCAATAATAATAACCGTCCTTACCAATGCGTTGGGCGTAGAGCTGTTTTCCCAATGAATTCTTGTCCCTGGCATCCTCCCAAACTATCGCCCAGGGCCCCGAGCCGGCAATTTGGGGATTGGTTTGCGCTCCCCTTAAAGTTAAAAGTATCCGTCCTTCCTCTCCCCATTGCACCTGGCCGGCCGGGTTCAGGTATTGGACATACAGATCCGGGTCGCCGGCTTTGGGATCGCTCCAGGCCAAAAGCGCCCCGCCTGCCCCATCCCCCGCGATCTGCGGAGAAGACGCTCCGGCGGCATTCTTTGCGATCATAATACCTGGAGCGGAGAAAATGAGGTTTCCATCCGATCCGACCCTTTGCAGATTAAGGCTGTCGGGATTTTTCCAGGCTATCAGCGCGCCCTGAAACCCGTCCGAAGCCAGGGCGGCTTGTTCCTGATCGGATTCATCCGCCGCCACCGCCACGCCTTCGGCTTTCCATATTGCCCGGCCAAAGGGATCTAGACGCTGGGCATACAGGTCCGCGTTGCCATTCCTGCGGTCGGTCCAGGCCGCGATCGCGCCTCCTGCGGCGTCGCTTATCAAACGCGCCTGCCATTGGCTGCCGGGCGCGGTGCACACCGGCACACCATCGACCGGCCATAAGATCCGGCCCTCCCGATCGATCCGCTGGGCATACAGGTCTTCCGCCCCCGAGCGATAATCCTGCCACAATATGATTGCTCCCCCTCGTCCATCCTCGACCATTTGCGGAAAGATCTGGCCGTTTGACAGGGAACAAATAGGCACCCCATCGATCGGCCAGGCGGGAACGCCCGCCGCATCCAATCTTTGCGCAAAGATGTCGAAATTGCCGTGGCGGTCATCCTGCCAGACAATGATCGCCCCTCCCTCCCGGTCGGCTATGACCCGGGGGGAGAGTTGGTCGAAAGCGGCGGTGCAAACCGGCTGGGAAAGTTTGCCCCAGAGCAATTTACCTTCTCGATCCACTTTCTGGGCGTAAATGTCGGTATTCCCGTTGCGTGAATCCTCGAAGACCATAATGGAATCTCCGGTCGATAACTGTGCCATCCGGGGATTTTGCTGAAGAGTGTTGCCGGGCGCGTCATTGATAAGCTTGCCTTCCGCTCCCCAAACCGGCTGCGGAAGGCCCTCTTGCCCGAAGGTTGGTAAGATCAATATTAATAAAAAAATAACCGTTAAGATTGAAATCCACTTCATGTTTTAGCGGCCGGTTCCAATTTGATCGAAACCAGCTTCGAGACCCCGGCCTCCTCCATGGTCACTCCGTAGATCTCATCGGCCGCGGCAATGGTGCGCTTGTTGTGGGTGATGACCAGGATCTGCGTATTCTCGCAAAACTTCCGCAGGTAGCGCGTAAAGCGTTCCACGTTGGCGTCATCCAGTGCGGCGTCCACTTCGTCCAAAATGGACAAGGGGCTGGGAGAGGTCTTGAGAAAAGCAAAAAGCACCGCGATGGCGGTCAAGGATTTTTCTCCTCCCGACAAAAGCGAGATGGGAAGCCACTTGCGCCCCGAGGGACAGACCGAGATCTCGATGCCGGCCTGGAGCGGATCGCCGCCGGATTCCAATTCGATCTTGGCTTCTCCTCCCTCGAATAATCCGGCAAATACTTCTTTAAAGTTGACGGTGACCGTTGCCAGCGACTTAATAAAATCCTCCCGGGCTTTTTCGTCGAGTTCCCGTACCAGGGTTTTTAGGTTCTCGTGGGTGGACGCGATATCTTGATACTGGACTTCGACAAAAGATCCCCGCTCCCGCGCGGTCTCATATTCTTCAATAGCCATTAGATTCACCGGTTCCAGTTCGCGCATCCGGCCCTTAAATCCCTCCACCTCCCGGCGCCCCTGCAGGACGTTTGAGACCTCATTTTCAACTTTCAGGATGCCGTCCAGATCAAGGGAATATTCGGAAAGGATCCGATCTATTAGCTGTTCCAGCTCCCCCTCCAATTTCGCCAGCTGCAGTTCCTCTTTGATCAGGGCTTCACGGTCCTCCCGGCGGGCGGCCGGTTCTCCTTCCCGGTTCAGCAATTTTTCTCTATCGCTCTTCAATTTCTCCAAAAGCTTGGCCAATCCATTTTGGGCCTCTTCATATTTATGTATTTCCGAACTTTCGGTCTTCTGCTTTTGCTTGGCGTAAAGCGCGTCCTTAAGCGCTAGTTCTTCTTCTTTAAGCCGCTGATCTTCTTCGTTCAGCAGCTCGGTAAGTTCCCCTCCCATGCGATCCGCATCTGTGTTCCGGCGCCCCTCATGTTTATTGAAGGCGGCCAGCAAACTCGTCTTCAACTCCCCCAGCCGCCCCAAAAGCCGCGCCATTTCGGAAAAATCCCCCAGATCGGTTTTTTCCCGGAACGCATATTTTTTTAGGCGGGCGGCCAGGGCCTGCCTTTTCTCCTTGAGCGCCGAGAGTGAACCGACCAGGTTCTTGATCTCAAAATCCAAAAAGCGGCCTGCTTCAGCCAGATCGCGCACTTTCTCCCGGATCTCATCCAGGCGCCGCCGGGTTTCCTCTATCTCACGCTCCAAACGCGCGGTTTCATCCCTGGTCTTGCTCTCGGCTTCCTGCACCTCGGCGGTGGCCGACTGCAATTCCCCGATCCGCGCCTGATGTTTATCCTTTTTCTCCTGCATGGAGAGTATTTGTTTTTTGTAAATGCCGGTCTCCAGCACGTGGACGCGTTCCATAAGTTCCTTGTATTCTCGCGCGCGCCGGGCTTGTTCTTCGAGAGCCGAGAGCTGAACGGTCATTTCGGACCGAATATCCGACAAGCGCAGCAGGTTCTGTTCGGCGATGATCAGCTTGCGTTCGGCCTCGAGCTTGCGGAATTTGTATTTATTGATGCCGGCCACTTCCTCGAACACCGCCCGCCGCTCTTCGGGTTTGCTGGAAAGCAAGGCGTCCACCCGGCCTTGGCCGATGATGGAGAGCGCTTCCGAAGAAAGCCCGGTATCCAGGAAAAGGTCGCGGATATCCTTAAGCCGGCAGGCCTGGTTGTTTATCGAGAACTCGCTGGTCCCGTCGCGGAAAGTGCGGCGTTTGACCATCACTTCGTTGTAGCCCACCGGCAGGCGGCCGGCAGCGTTATCGAACACCAGGTAAACTTCGGCCAAAGACAGGGGCTTGCGGGTTTGGGTCCCGGCAAAGATCACCTCGGGCAAAGTCGGCACCCGCAGGTCCCGGACATTGCTTTCTCCCAGGGCAAAGCGGAAAGAATCCACGATGTTGCTCTTGCCGCATCCATTGGGACCCACAATGGCGGCGATCCCCGCCGGGGTTTCGAATTCTATGTCGGTCTTGTCCGCAAAGGTCTTGAATCCCTTTATGGATATCTTTTTCAGGAACATTTTCTAAATATTATCACAGGAAATAGTTTCTTGCAAAGCATAAGCCCCCTTGCTAGAATACGCCTGAAAAAATGCGTCTAGCATTCATTATATTGCTTATCCTCTCAACTTCCGCTCACGGCCTGTCTTTGTCCCTGCAATCTCCTACGGATAAACTGACCACCTATGATGAGGTCATCACCCTTTCCGGCCGGGGATACGGTCTTTCGACGCTGGCGGTCAATCGCGTGAGGATGGATATTAATGAAGACGGGACTTTCTCTTGTGGTTTGGTATTGAACCGCGGCAAGAACTTTGTAGAGGTGGTCGGCTGGGATCCTTCCGGCCAACCCATAAAAACCGTCCGCCGGGTATTGCGGCTGATCACCTTCCCCGACATGGAGGAAAAATACGACGGCCGTCCCCACTGGGCGCGCCGGGCGGTCATCGCCCTGGCCAGTTTGGGGGTGGCGGAGGGCTATCCCGACGGGAATTTCTATCCCAACCATCCCCTAACCCGCGGGGAGATGGCCAGCTGGCTGGCGCGGTCGGAGGGCCTGCTGCTGCTGCCGCCCTCCCAGGATATTTCCCAGGATGTCCCTAAGGAGCATTGGCGCGCGGCGGCTATCCAGGCGGTGCTTAATAAAAATTATATGACCCTGCAAAGCAGCAATTATTTCGGAATTAATGAGCCCTTAACCCGGGGGGAGGCCGCCAAGATCGTGATCGATGCCGAGGGCCGGGCGTTTGAGGAAGAGGTCAAAGAGGCCTACTTGGACGTGCCGGAGACCCATCCTTTTTTTTCGCAGATCAAAAAGGCCAAAGAGAAGAAGCTGATGAAAGGGATCTCCCTCAAGTCCCCCTTTTTCGAGCCCAACCGCGATATCACCCGGGCCGAGGCCGCCATCCTCTTTTCCCGTTTCGGCCGGGTCAAGTGGATGTCCAAATGGCTTTTCGATTTCAACCAGGGTTTTGAGCCCCGGGCTTATTCCCGGATCAACACCGCTCCGCGGGTGGAGTGGGTTTCGATCGCACCCAATTCTATCCCGGCGATCGATGAAAATCCCGTACGGCTGATCGCCCGCATCAACGATCGCGAAGGCCGGGAGAACCTTTTAACCGTCAAGGCCGATCTTTCCGCCCTGGACGGCCCGCCGGACGCCGAGATGTTCGACGATGGGACCCACGGGGACGCCCAGGCTAACGACTCTGAATTCGCGCTGGCTTTTTCCGCCGCTCCGCAATCGTGGGGAGAAAAGATCATCCGGGTCACGGCCCTCGACCGCTACGGCTGGCAAGGCAGCGGGCAAACCACCCTGACGGTAACCCGATGATAAAAAACTTATTCTTCTCCTTCATTCTTATCTTTTGTCTGGTTTCTATCGCCCAAGCCGTGCTCCCGGAAGCGAACATCCTGCCGCTGCGGATAGAATCGGGCAGTCGTCCGTTAAGTTTGGGAGGGGCTTTTGCCGGCTGGGCCAACGATGTCAACGCCGCTTATTACAATCCGGGCGGGCTTCCCTGGGCCAAGGGTATCACCGTCACCGCTAAGGATTTTTCGAATATTTCCGGAGCCCAGGCTTACCCCACCGGCACCGGCGCGACGGTTGGTATAGCCGCGCTGATCAGCAATTACTCCGGCATACCCTTGAGCGGCAACGAGGAGGCCACCTATTCCGAACAGTTGATAGTGCTTTCCGCCGGCAGTAAACTTTCCAACACTTTACCGCCGCTGGCCAAAAACATTATGGCCCAGAACATCGGCCTGGGGATCAATCTTAAATATCTTTTGGGATTGAGCTTGAGCCGCACCGGCTTGAACGATCAATCTGCCCGCCGGGGACTGGAGGCCGACCTGGGAGCGCTCTACAAGGTCAACCGTTGGTTTTCGGTTGGCGCCTCCGGTCAGAATATTATCCCCGGCAACACCATCTTTTTCGATAATGGTCGGGCGGAAGGAGCTCCCTCCATAATAAAGTTGGGTTTGGGCGCCAAACTGTTCGGCGATATTAAATCCCCCTATTATCTCGAAGGCCAGGAACTGCTCCTGCTTTCGGACCTGGAGATGGTGAACGGACGATCGCCGGGGGCCAGGTTCGGCATCGAATACGTAAGGGAAAATGTTTTTAACCTGCGCCTGGGATATTACGCTTCCCCCCGCCGGGGATGCCCTTCCCTGGGAGTCGGCTATCGGCAAAGCGATTGGGCCGCGGACCTGGCGTATCTGGTATCCGATCTATTGGGCTCGGGCTCGGTTTCGCTTTCCGTATCATATTTTCCCGAAGAATGGGTCTTTGAACGCAAGGAAAAGAAGGTCTATGGAGAAATGAAGATCGCCGATCCGCTGACCGGCGTTTATCCGGACGATAATTTTATAACTTATGACGACCGCATCTGGATTTCCGGCACCGCCAAGCCGGGGGTAGAGGTGACCGTGAACGACCAAGTCGTCAAGGTGGACGACAACTTCAAGTTCTCGGTAGCGGTCCCGCTCAAATCGGGAAAGAATTTGGTGATGATCGACAGTTTTTATGAGGGGGGCAAGCTCGCCTACGAGAGAAAGATCCTGCGCCGGGCCAAGGTGAAGCTGGCGGAGGAGCGGCAGGTGGAAAAGGCCTTAAGCCAGGCGCGCACCGCGGCCGATCGTGAACGGCTCCAGGCGGAGCGATCCAAGATCGAAGAACGCAAGGTGAAGGTTGAAACCCTGATCACCATGGGCGTGGTGGAAGTGACCCCCGAAGCGGAATTTTCGCTCGAATCCTCCGTCACCCGGGGCGAGCTGGTATCGTGGCTGGTCAAAGCCGCGAACTTCCCTCTTTCGCGCGTAACCCAAGATCTTTTTAAGGATGTTCCCAAGGAGCATCCCTTAGCTCCGCTTATCAAGGCGGCGGTGGACTTCGGCGTGATGCAGGGCTATGCCGACGGGACCTTCCGCCCCAATGCACAGGTCACGGCCTCCGAAGGCCGGGCTATTTTCAAGAAATTCGGGGTAATTAGATGAAACGGTTCTTGCTTTTAATGATAATTTTACTGGCGCTCTCTCCCGGGACCCGGGCCGAAGAGGAAAAGGTCTTGACCAAGGGAGAAGCCATCGAAATGCTTTCCGCCGCCGATTTCATGCGCAAAAAGATCGGCGACCTTTTAAGCTGGGGCGTGGGCTATGATGTCTCCCGGGTCAACCGGGTGCGATTGGTGCCGGTCATCAATTACATCAAAGCCGAACCCCGCAAGCTCCCTCCCGATAACCGCACCATCCTGGACCTGTATGCATCGGTGGACGATCCCGCGGGGCTTAAGAACATTTCGGGGGTCCGGGCGGATCTAAGTTCGCTCGGGAGGTTCTCCAACATGATGCTGGTGGACAACGGCTTGTGGGGCGATGAAGTGGCGGGTGACGGCATCTACACCCTGCAGGCCAGTGTCAATGACGAGGTCGCTTTAGGCGATAAGGAGATCGTAGTGGCCGCCTCCAATAAAAAAGGCTGGCTGGCGGTCAGCAAGACCTCCATAGCTGTCGAAAAAAATCCCACCATCTCTTCCGCCCAAGCCAGTCCGGATCCCTTGGTATTAGAAGGCGATGAGACCCCGCTGACGCTTACGGTCAAAGTGGATAATCCGGGGCGTCCGGAAGATATTAAGGGGGTATACGTCGATCTGCGGCCGCTTAATTTGGGGTCCGAGGTGGAAATGGATTCGACCGACAGCATCAATTTTCTGCTGGAGGTCAGGGTCCCTTCGACCGTTCCGGCGGGGACCAAGCGGCTGTCGGTGCGCACTGCAAATTTTGCCGGGGGATACGCCGCGGCCGTCATAACTTTGGGGGTGAATAAATAATGCTCTCGCCTATTACCGTCATCGGCATTTTTACCGAGATCTTCGTCTGCGGGATCCTGCTCTCGGGGATCTTTTCCTTTGCCCGGCAGTTCTTGGCCTCTCGGCAATTGAAAAGCCTGCTGTTCTTACTGCTCTTTGTTTCGCTATTGGTTTTCACGGTCCTGACCATTCTTTCCCAGGCCGCCTACAATCTCGACCGTCCGCTCTCCGAGATCGAAACCCTGCAAAAATATCTGACCTCCGGATTGGTGCTCACGGCTTTCCTGATCCTGGCGCTGTGGGGCGCCAAGTTTGATCTGGGCAGGATCAACTGGCTGATCTATGCCTTGCTCGTTCCGGCGGGATATTTGATATTCCTGGTATTTTCCTCCCGCGTCTCTTTGACCTTTAGGCAGGAGATCATCGATCCCTTGGTCAATTTCAGCCAGCTGCCGCCGCTCTTCAATCCCCTGCTCTCCCTGCCCTGGGGATTGCTGGGCGCGTTTTACCTGGCGTGGTCTTATTTAAAGGGCGGGAGTTCCCGGGTGCTCCTGCTTTGCTCCGGCCTGTCGGCGCTCATCATTTCCACTCTGTACCTGTGGGGCCTGTTATATATAAACCTGGGGAACCCGATCTTCCTGCTTTTTTCCTGGGTGGCCTTGCTTTTGGGAAGTTTGGGACTGATGTTGGGAGAGCTCATCCCGCCGGATTCGGAATTCGCCGCCCGGCCCCTAAGCCTGCTGCGCAGCCGGGTGCTTTTTAAACTGCTCTATATTTTTGTGCTGTTGATCATAATCCTTTTCGAGATCACCACCGTTATCACCATCGAGATCAGCAAATCCGCGGTAAAAAGGCAGGTCTTCAATAATTATTTGGAGATCGCGCGGGGAGTGGCGGCCAATGTGGAAGAAATGCCCTCCTTTGACCAGGCCAAGGTCCAGCGCCTGGTGGAAGAAAGAACGCAAAAAGCTCGCGCGGTTTATATCATCGATCGATCCGGCCGGATCGTGGCGCACCCCGACGTTACCACCGCCAAACTCAAGATCGACCTCTCCTCCACCCCCTATGTACGGGAGCTTTTAGCCGGCCGGGCGGGCGCGGAAGAGTTCCCGGCGGACGAAGGCCTGGGCCTCGATGAAAAGGTCGGGGCCTTCTACCCGGTCCATAAGTTCGGCGGCGGGGTCATTGTGGATGAGCCTCGGCGTTCGGCCTATGCGGAAATGCGGCAGCTCGAGACCAATTCACTGCTCTTTATAATCGCCGGAATAATTTTTACGGTCCTGACCGGGGTCTTTTTCGCGCAAAGTTTGGAACGTCCTATTCACCAGCTGATCAAGGGCGCGCAGGCCGTATCCAAAGGCGATCTTAATTATCAGATCAGCGTTTCTTCGATCGATGAGATCGGGTCCCTGGCCCGGGCCTTTAACCGCATGACCCGCGACTTAAAAGACAGCCAGGAGAAGCTCATCATGTCGGAAAAATTGGCATCGTTGGGAACCCTGGCCGCCGGGATGGCGCACGAGATCAAGAATCCTCTGGTCTCGCTGCGAACTTTTTCCCAGCTGTTAATGCAAAAATGGGAAGATAAAGAATTCCGGGACAAATTCGCGGCTATCGTGCCCTCCGAGATCGAGCGCATCAACAAGATCGCCGAAAGCCTGCTGAAGTTCGGCCGTCCCGGCAAGCCCGAGCTCACCCAGGTCAATTTAAATTCCCTGCTTGAGGAGATACTCCAGCTGCTCGAGGGCGAAGCCCGCAAAAGTAACGTGCGCTTCACCGCCAAGTTCGCGGAGCTTCCCGAGGTCACCGGCGACGCCAGCCAATTGAACCAGGCCTTCTTGAACATCATTCTTAACGCGGTGCAGGCCTTATCCGACGCCGGCAAGGGAGGGGAAGTGCTCATCAAGACCGACGTGGGTGAAGTGGTGAAACTGGGGCCGCCAAAAAAGACCGAACCCTCGCTTTTTGTGGAAATAACCGATACCGGGCCGGGCATCGAGCCCGAAAAGATCAAACAGCTCTTCGACCCCTTCTTCACCACCAAGATCAAGGGAACCGGCATGGGATTGCCGATCACTTTAAAGATAATCGAGGAGCATAAGGGTTCGATCAAGGTGAAAAGCGAGCTGGGGAAAGGGACGACGTTTTTGGTTACACTTCCCGAGAAACTTGAGAAGGTTTAGG
This sequence comes from Candidatus Saganbacteria bacterium, assembly GCA_016223205.1. Classification (GTDB taxonomy): domain Bacteria; phylum Margulisbacteria; class WOR-1; order XYC2-FULL-46-14; family WPAF01; genus JACRPM01. The sequence goes on along the minus strand of JACRPM010000007.1, from coordinate 8,593 downwards.
ACTTTCGTTGGTAAATAGTTTGAAGTAACTTTCGAAGGTTTGTTCGAACTTGCTAAGCGGCGCTTTGGTCTGGGCCTGGACATATTCTCCGTCCAGCTTGATATTGCCGCTGGTGCGATAAAACATCCGGGAGCCGTCCTGATTATTTATTTGATAGATGCTCATTAGGGTGCCCGTATATCCTATCGGTTCTAAAGCCAAAAAACTTGTGTTATACTGGTGCCATGTTTGAACGCTTTACCGAGCGCGCCATCCGGGTGATCATGGCGGCCCAGGAAGAGGCCAAACGGCTGGAGTCCGGGACTGTCGGCTGCGAACACCTGATCTTGGGCATGCTGCGCGAAAATGAACCGGTGGTGATCAAGACCATCGAATACTTTCGGGCCTCCCCCACCACTCTTAAAAGCCGCATCGAAGAAGAGCTCTCTTTGATCAAGGAATTGCCGGGCAGCGGCGAACTTCCCTTTACTCCCGCGGTAAAAAAGGTCATCGAATTCGCCTGGGAAGAAGCGCGGGGCCTGGGCCACACCTATATCGGGGTCGAACACCTGTTTTTGGCGATCTTAAGGGAGGCCGCGGGCGCCATCGCCAAGATCTTCGCGGAACTGGGCATAGTTCCTTCCGCCGCCAAGGGCCGCATCGTTTCGCTTTTGGGAGAAGAAGGGGCGGCGGGCAAAAAAATGCCGGTCCGCACCTCTACCCCGCAGCTCGATCAATTCAGCCGCGACCTGACCCGCTTATCTCGGGAAAGCAAGCTCGACCCGGTGATCGGCCGCGCCGCGGAGATCGAACGCGTCATCCAAATATTGTCCCGCAGAAAAAAGAACAATCCGGTGCTTTTGGGCGAGGCCGGAGTGGGCAAGACCGCCATCGTGGAGGGCCTAGCCCAAAGGATCACCTCTTCCAATGTGCCCCTGCCGCTTTTGGGCCACCGGGTGGTGACTTTAGACCTGGGACTTATGATCGCCGGCACGCGCTACCGGGGGGAATTCGAGGAGCGGCTTAAGAAAGTGATGGAAGAGATCCGCAAAGCCGGCAAGATCGTGGTCTTCATAGATGAAATTCACACCCTGATCGGCGCAGGAGCGGCCGAGGGGGCCATGGATGCCGCCAATATATTAAAGCCGGCGCTGGCCCGGGGGGAAATAAAATGCATCGGCGCCACCACGCTTGACGAATACCGCAAAAAGATCGAATCCGACCCGGCCCTCGAGCGGCGCTTCCAATCCGTGATGGTGGAAGAGCCGACCGTGGCCGAGACCATAGAGATATTAAAGGGTCTAAAATCCCGCTATGAAGAATTCCATAAGGTGCGCATCAGCCCCGACGCTTTGGCCGCCGCCGCCCGGCTATCGGACCGCTACATTTCGGCCCGGCATCTGCCGGACAAGGCCATCGACCTTATCGACGAAGCCGCCAGCAAGGCCATGCTCAAATCCATCACCATGCCGCCGGAGCTGATCGAACTTTCCCAGAAGATCGACCGCATCAAGGCCGAAAAAGAGCTGGCCGTATCCGACCAGGAATTCGAACAGGCCGCCAAATTGAGGGATGAGGAAGATGAAGCCCGGGGCAAATACGAAGCGGCCGCCAAGAACATCAAGGTGGATTACGACCAGATGCCGGCGGTCGATTCCGAAGCCATCGCCCAGATCGTCGCCAGTTGGACCGGGGTGCCGGTGAGCCAGCTCACCTCGGAAGAGACCGAGCGCCTGCTCAAGATGGACCAAGAGCTCAAACAGCGCGTGGTGGGCCAGGATGAGGCCATCGCGGCGATCGCCAGATCGATCAGGCGCGCCCGGGCCGGGCTCAAAGATCCCAAGCGGCCCATCGGCTCCTTTATTTTCCTGGGGCCTTCGGGTGTGGGCAAGACGGAGCTGGCCAAGCGGCTGGCGGAATTTCTTTTCGGCGATATGGACGCCCTGGTGCGCATCGACATGTCGGAGTATCTGGAATCTCATACCGTTTCCCGCATGCTGGGCTCGCCTCCCGGCTATGTGGGATTCGGGGAAGGCGGGCAGTTGACCGAGCCGGTGCGCCGCAAACCCCACTCGGTGGTGCTTTTCGATGAGATCGAGAAGGCCCATCAAGATGTGTTGAACACCCTGCTGCAGATATTGGATGACGGGCAGGCTACCGACGCCCAGGGCCGCAAGGTCGACTTTAAGAACACGGTGATCGTGATGACCAGTAACGTCGGCGCGGAGTTCATCACCAAAGAGACCCAGATGGGTTTCGTTACCCGCCACGACGCCCAGGCGGGATACGATCGCATCAAAACCACGGTGTTGGAGGAGCTGAAGAAGAGATTCCGTCCGGAATTTTTAAACCGCGTCGATGAGACCGTGGTCTTTCGTCCGCTTTCCAAAGAGGACCTGGGTTCGATAGTGGATCTTTTGATCGCGGAGTTGAACCAAAGGATGGCGGAAAAAGGCATGTCGCTAAATATTACTAAAAAAGCCAAGGATTTCCTGGTTGAGGCGGGCTACGATCCCAAATTCGGCGCCCGTCCTCTCCGTAGGACCATAGAAGAATATATCGAGTCCCCCCTTTCGGAGGAAGTCCTGCGCGGCAAGTTCTCTTTTGGTTTCGCCGTCAAAGCGGACCTCAAGAAAGGAATGCTGGTCTTTACCGGAAAGAAAACGGCGGAGAAAAAGGCTCTTTTAAAAGAAGCCGAGTCAGCCCCCGCAAGATAGCTTCATCTAAACTGCCGGTGGCTTCGCGGCAGCTGCAATTTACTGAAGAGCGGCGTTTTTCTATTGTAATGATCAGTTCCTGATGGGGCTGGGATCCATCCGGCGCTTCGATCACGCCCTCCTGGTTAACCTCGAAGCCGTAATCCTGGGGTAAGAAACTGGGCAGGGAATTAACCCCTCCCTGCACTTGCAGGCCGGCTCCAGGGAACTGCTGAAAACCATCTCCCACCTCGACCGTATAACGGACATATTGAGCCGCATGATTCAAGGTCTTGATGATCCGCTCTGCGCCCTGAAATAGTTCAACCCACATATCTAAGGGCGCCTCCAACAGATGGGCAAAGGGCCTCAAGGTCATTACATAAAAGTGAATGGAGCTCTTCGGGTCCAGCGCCCCCACCCCATAGACCCCTCCCTTTTGGTAAAGGATGTTGGCATCGATTGCGTCATATAATGTGTATCTGGCCTGCCGAACGGGAGTGCGCCATTCTTGTGGATTCACCCGGGCGATCCCAACTCCTGCCAATAGATGTATCTCCGGCGCGACTTGGGGCAAAGGATGCTCCACTACCATACGGAATCCCTGCCCGTGCTGCCGTCTTAAGGCCGGTAGGACATTCTCTTTTAGATCCCCGATCAGGGCGAGATTGGAGAGCACCCCGGGTTCCTTCACCTTTGGTTTGAGGACATAATGATGGCGCAGACCGCGGCGAACATTTCTTTCAACCGAGAAACTCGAACCGTTCACATCGAACGACATACTATTTTCCTCCGATCTAGATGGTTTTCGGAAGCGGCGAAAATAAATTTCAGTCGATTTTTTCTGGTATAATAAATGCATGCCCCCCAAAACCGAAACCCGCTTTTTTTGCCAGAATTGCGGCAACGATTATCCCCGCTGGTACGGGCAATGCCCATCTTGTGGGACCTGGAACTCCTTGGTTGAGGAGAAAATCACAAAAAACAAAACACAAATAACAAACAATATTAATATCAAGCCACAACTGATTTCTGAAATAGATTATAAAAAAGAAGAGCGGGTGTCTTCGGGCCTTTTGGAGCTCGACCGGGTATTGGGCGGCGGCATCGTGCCGGGGGCGGTGATATTGGTCGGCGGGGATCCGGGCATAGGGAAGTCCACCTTAATGCTGCAGGCCGCCAATTCCTTTAAGGGATCGATACTTTACGTCTCCGGCGAAGAATCCGCCAAGCAGGTCAGGATGCGGGCGGAACGGCTGGGAGCTTTATCCAAAACCTTGAGCTTCCTGCCGGAAACCGATCTTTTTGCCATAGAAAAAGCCGCCGACGAACTAAAACCGAAGCTTTTGATCATAGATTCCATCCAGACCATGTTCCGCGAGGATATCGCCGCCGCTCCCGGCTCGGTCTCGCAAGTAAGGGAATGCGCGGCCTACCTGACCCGCCTGGCCAAGACCTCGCATTTGCCCATCTTTATCGTGGGACATGTGACCAAAGAGGGCAATATCGCCGGTCCGAGGATCTTGGAACATATCGTGGATACCGTGCTTTATTTTGAAGGGGAAGAGCATAAGCAGTACCGGATATTAAGGGCGGAAAAGAACCGTTTCGGTTCTTTATCCGAGATCGGTATCTTTGAAATGAAGGAAGAAGGCCTGGTAGCCGTGGGCAACCCTTCTAAAGTATTTTTGGCCGAACGCTCTTCCGGCCAGAGCGGTTCCGCGGTCTCGGCCGTGATCGAAGGTACGCGGCCCCTCCTGCTTGAGATCCAGGCCCTGGTCTCCCCCACCAAGATGGCGGTCCCCCGGAGGGCCACGGTAGGCGTCGATTACAACCGCGCTGCCATGACCATTGCGGTGCTGGAGCGAAGATTGAATTTGCGTTTAAGCTCCGAGGATATTTATATAAATGTCGCCGGGGGAGTAAAAGCGCCCGAGCCGGCGCTTGATCTGCCCATGGCAGTGGCCATTGCTTCTTGTTATAAGAACAAACCCATCGATCCGGATTGCGTGATCGTGGGAGAGGTGGGGCTGGGCGGCGAGGTGCGCGCGGTAAACCAGATCGAAGCGCGGATCAGCGAGGCCGAGAAATTGGGCTTCACCAAAATGATCTTGCCCAAAGGTAATTTAGAACAGGTTAAAAAGGCAAAAATAAAAGTGATCCCCGTATTTTATGTGGCCGAGGCGCTCAAAGCATCTGTTGAATGACGCCGTGGATATCCTCTAACGCTTTCTCATAAGCGGAGCCGTATTTCTCCAGTGAAATGGGCTTTCCGATACGGACTTTAACCGGCACGATATTATAAAAGATGCTTTTGGCCGGCAAGATATGGAAACTTCCCGAAACGGCCACCGGAACTACCTTTACCTTGGCCTTGAAAGCTAAAAGCAGACTGCCGCGTTTAAAGGGCTGGAGTTTGCCGTCGCGTGAGCGGGTTCCTTCGGGAAAGACCAGGACGGAATCACCCGTCTTAAGCGCGTCCTCGGCCTCGGAGAACAGGCGGTGCGCTTTCTCCCCCACCCCGCGATCGACCGCAATATAACCGGCTTTCTTTAGGTACCAGCCGAAAAAGGGAACTTTGAACAGTTCTTTCTTGATCACGAAGCGAAAATACACCGGCAAGTACGCCAGCAGGATCAAGATATCCGCCGCCCCCTGGTGGTTGGAAACGATCACCACCGGTTCGTTCTTATTAAGATTCTCCAAGCCCTCGATCTGGACCGGCACTCCGCTGATAAACGCCAGCAGGCGCGCCCAGGCCAGGGCCGAATTCTGGAATATTTTGATCTTCTTCTCGGGCCGGGCAGGGAGCGCTATTAATATGGTAAGCGCCGTACCAATGAAAAAACCCAGCACTGCCGTTAAGTAGAAGAAAAGCGACCGCAGGAGCCTCATATTTATCGATTATAATCTATATTGAAATTATTTAAAAGCCGTGACGATATATATCCGGTATGGACGCAATGCAGATCGACGAAGCCACGCTCCACCTGGTGACCCCTCATCGCCAAAGTGAGGAGCCGCGTTGCCTTTTTTACAAGGACCATGTCTGTAATCCTTATAAGGCCAAATATCCCATGTGTCTCAAATGCAGCCGCTCAAAAGTTATAACCATCCAAAATGCCCTACCCCAACTCTTTGATCGTATTGTCATGATGGCGCTGGCCATTATCAACACCGTGGGGTTGGGTTCCGGCCAGGCCCCATCTGGAACTCCTTAACCTCAAAGACGCCTATCCGGCCTTGGGGGGCGCGGCGGACCAACCTTTGCGCCACCGCACCGATCACCACATCCTTCACTAAATAGGCTTCGATCCCCATCTCCTGGAGGCGTAGGGCGCAAGAAGCGGCATCCCGGGTATGAAGGGTCGCAAATACCAGATGCCCGGTAAGCGCGGCCTGCACCGCAATGCGCGCGGTTTCGAGATCCCGTATTTCCCCTACCAGGATAATATCGGGATCCTGCCGCAAAACCGAGCGTAAGACCCGGGGGAAAGTCAGCCCGGTTTTATAGTTGACCTGTATTTGATTGATGCCCGGCAGTTGATATTCGACCGGGTCTTCTATCGTCACGATATTGTTTTCGCGGGAATTCAGCTCTTTTAGGGTGCCGTATAAAGTGGTGGTCTTGCCGGAACCGGTCGGCCCGGTTATCAATATCATTCCGTTTTTCTGACGGATCAGTCGCCTATAAGTAGCCAAGTCCTCTGGGGTCATGCCCAGCTCATCTAAGGATAAAAGCGTCCGCTTCCTCTCCAGCATCCTCAAGACCACTTTTTCTCCAAAGATGGTGGGAATAGTGGACACTCTTATGTCGAATTCGTTTCGGCCGAGCTTGACATTGGTCCTGCCGTCTTGCGGAAGACGGCTCTCCGAGATATCGAGATTGACCATCACCTTTATCCGGCTGATAAGCGCGGCTTGTTTGGTTTTAGGGACGGGATCGGCATCGTTCAACAGCCCATCCACCCGGTATCTGACGCGGACAAATTCTTCGCGCGGCTCCAGGTGAATATCGGAGGAGTTAATTTCGATCCCGCGGGCAATGATGTCATCTAACAATTTGATAATATTGGTTTCGGTCATCGGGGAAAACCAGCAATTCATATGCCAGGGTTTAGCCTGGTTGTTTTCCGCACTATAACAATATATTTTGCGATAAATAAATGATTGATAGTAGTAAAAGTTGCCACTCCTGTCAGATTCCTGTATCATTTGGCCAAATGTATAAGTTGGTAGTATTTATTCCGGAGAAATCATTGGAAAAGGTCAGGGACGCCATTTGTTCTGCCGGCGCGGGAAAGATCGGGAAGAAATATGATAACTGCGCGTTTTATACTAAAGGGATCGGAACTTTTAGGCCGAAAACAGGAGCTCATCCTTACCTCGGCACGGTCGGTAGGTTGGAAAAAGTAAAAGAGTGCCGCCTGGAAACCATTGTTCCAAAAAAACTATTGAAAAAAGTAATCGCGGCTTTGAGGCGGGCCCATCCGTATGAAGAACCGGCTTTCGATATTTATCCGCTCAAAAAGGCCTAAGGATCTCCTTGATCCGATCGATAATTCGCTTGCCGAAAAATCCCAGGTCGGTCCGATTTCCCAATTCATTCAGAATGGTTCTTAACACTGCTTTGGCTTCGGGCATATTACTTTTCCGCCACTTGTCAAACTCCGTAGACAAATTAGCTTCCGCATCCTCTTCCATCTGGTCGGCCTTGCGGAACTTCTCTTCTTCCTCCTCACGCGTCCAAGCGGGTCGGATCTCCTGCTCAACCGTTCTCCTCCATTCCCTTGCCCATCCAAGTTTGGATAAATAGCCGCGCGCGATCTTTTGGCCCTCGTTAATTGGATCTATATCTACCATTTGCCGCTCAAAGATATGCGATGAACATTCTCGCGCGTGAGCGAAAGCTGTTGGACGTAAGCGTAATCCAGCTGGGTCACGCCGGATTTAAATCCCGCGCCCGCGGTCAAAGCGCTTTCGGTATAGCCCGCCCGGATCGCCAGGCCGTCGCGGGCCCATTCATATCCGGCGGAAACTTCGGTCATATAGTTGGATTTTATTAACTGGGCAAGGTCGAGGGCTACTGTGGAACCTGCGGGTAAACCCCGCGGTTCTTTTAATGCCATGCCTAAACGGGCTTTGGCCGGGACTTTCTCAACGGTCCCAGTTCCCCAGGATTGTTCGTTCAAGAGCTCATCGATTTTTGCCCCGATCGAGAATTTATCGTTGGTGATCAAAATAGCGGGAGTAACCGAGTATCCGTAGGCCTGCCCTCCGGTGATCTGATACATATCACTGGTCAAATATTTAGCCGTCATTCCAACGGAAATATTCGGATTAAGCGGCAAACCATAAGATAAAAGGTAGGCATTACTGAAAAAGCTAAATACTCCCGTAGTGATAACCTCGTTAAAAGCATCGGTGGTGGTGGTTTGGGTTAAAGTCCCCGCCCCTACCTGGATCCAGGAGAAGCCGATGGTCCCTTTCCCTAACGGCCTTACATAACTGATATAGTAGTGGTCGGCATCGGTCGAGAGCCGGGTTTGCATGGTATCTATTTCCTGCTGTTTGATATTGGCCAATCCCGCCGGGTTCCAATAAGGAGCATCGGCGTTGTCGGCAATGGCGGTAAAAGCTCCGCCCATGCCCAGGGGACGAGCCCCTACCCCTGCTTTCAGGACAGCTATATCTAAGCCCGCTTGACCAACCGCCCAGGCAAAATTTCCAAATCCCAAGCACCAAATCACAAACAATACCAAAATTCCAATAATATATTTCCAAAACGAAGCCTTATTTGACGCATTGATATTTTGATATTGATTATTGTTTGCTATTTGTGATTTGTAATTTGTGATTTTCATTTGAGCACTGCTATCTTCCCTCTCCCAGATACCGACCTATCTCCTTGTCTCGCA
>JACRPM010000006.1 GCA_016223205.1 Candidatus Saganbacteria bacterium | reverse complement strand
CTTGAAAACCCGAAAGGCTTGCAGACGGAATATTTTTGATATATCATTTTTCATGTGGTAGGCCCCTCTCTTTTTTGTGTAAGATAGGACAAACCTACCACTTTTTTCTTATCTATTTAGCACACTTTTTGTTATAGACCCGTAGTTAATTATTCCTTAATCCAGCCCGGCGCGTCCTCCCCCTCCCCTTCTCCCTCGACTTCCACCGGTTTAACTTTTTTCTTCCTCATCACCCGGGGAGCTAAGGGCTTGGGAGGTGTTTTCGCGGGTTCTATTTGTTTCTGCTTCTCCATTTCCAGCGCCTTCAACAGTTCTTGCTGCCTGTCCAGCTCTTCTTCCGAGGAGATCTTTTCCTCCCCCTCCCTTTTCAGGAGCTTCCATTTACTGTCTGCGTATTCCCAGGTCTTGCCGGTATCGGAATCGAGCATGATGATGATCTTGGGCCCCCAAAAATACCTCTTTTCCGAAAAGACCTGGTAACGGCCGTACTGTGCCAGGCAGGTCCCCCCGAGCACTAAGATCAAGACCAGTACCAATATCGATCTTTTCATACTTATTTCCTCCCATTCATTTTGGAGCCGGGCGGGATTGAACCGCCGACCTCCTGGTTGCAAACCAGGCGTTCTCCCAGCTGAACTACGGCCCCGTACCAAAATTATACCACGAGGGGGAATTTGATGTATAATATTATAGGTATGATCGAAAAGCTTGAGATCCGCCAATTAGAACAGATCGCGGAGGACGCTACCGAACTGTGTAATGTCCCGTTCACCCTGCTTTCCGTCCTCAACGAGAAGACCGATAAGTTCGAGTTCAAAGTGCTGGGGGGCCTGACCAATCCGCTGCTGCAGAGCGCCCTGCGGGTGGGAAGGGAAGCCACCGGTATTGAGTTTTTGGGCTTTTCTCACGCGACCGACGTCAACCGCTTCATCCGGGAGATCATGCAGAAAAAAAAGTTCGCCTTCGCCGATATCTATACCGCCGCCGAGAATATCCTGGCCCGCCCGGCGATCGACGCCATCCAACTGATACTTAGGATCGAAAGGCTCGCCGTCTTCCCGATAATCATCAAGGACCGGGTCAAGGGACTGTTCGGATTTATCAGCCAGAGAGAGCTCAACGACAAGGATTTCCGGCTGATGCAGATCTTCGTCAATGAGGTCCAACTGCTTTTCAACAACCTGTTGTTCAATGCCGACCTCGAAGACCTGGTCCTTTCGCGTACCGCCGAATTGCGCGTTTCTTTGGAGCGTTTCCAAACGCTGGTGAATGCCCTGCCCGAGGCCGTGGCCGCCACCGACTCGAAAGGCATTATCACCTTTGCCTCGGAAAGAAACGCCCGGCTATTGGGCCATCCTTCAGCCTCGGCCCTTTTGGGCCAGAACGCTTTCGAGCTCATCGCTCCCGACCAGAGGGAAAAAGCGCGGAAGAATATGGAAATCATTGCTCAAACCAAACAGGCCACCCGGGAAAAGTTTGAGGTTGTAAAGGCCGATGGGTCCGCCCTGCCGGTCGAATTGACCACCGCACCTATCCTGGACAAAGAAAACAACATCCGGGGATACATCGCGATCATCCGCAAATTGGATTAATGGGCCAAGGTGGAATCGAACCACCGACCTTACCCTTATCAGGGGTACGCTCTAGCCGACTGAGCTATTGGCCCGCGCGGAAAAGTTATTTTATCAGAAGATCAGCCGAAGGTAAAGGTAAAAACGCGCAGGCCGGGCCGCGGAATGATTATTTCGAGAGTGTGCTCGCCGTAGCCGGAAGGATCCAGGATCAGCTGGTAAAGGGTTTCATCTTTTACCGCAATTGATCCAAATGGCCGCCCATCGCGCAAAACCTTGACGGTCAGCTTCTCTTTGGCGCTGGCGACGAAATAAACATTTTTAGCCCGGTAGCGTAAAACGATCCGGGCATCTGCGCTTTTATTTTCAGCGTATTCTCCCTGGGTGTCCCACCGTCCGACCATCCTAACCTGGCCCGGCGCGCTGCGCCTGGAGCCCAGATAGATCTCGGGGGTCTCGATCTTAGAAAAATCCACCTCAATGGCCGCCGGGGGTTTCACCATCCCGCCCGGGACCGGAGCTTTTAGGTCCTTGAGCGCTTGCTGGATGGCTTTTTCAGTTTCTTCGTAATTGCCCTCCCCTATGTGGCGGTAGACGATCTCGCCTTTCATGTCCACCAGGGCCTTGCGTGGCCAGTACTGGTTGCCGTAGGAGTTCCAGGTGGAGTGGTCGTTATCGAGGATCACCGGGTATTTGATGCCGAATTTGTCGACCGCGGCCTGGACGTTCTCCATTTTTTTCTCAAAATCGAATTCCGGCGTATGCACGCCCAGGATGGTAAAACCGTGGTCTTTATACTTCTCATACCAGGCGTTGAGATACGGGATGGTCCTTTGGCAATTGATACAGCTGTAGGTCCAAAAATCTATCAGCACGACCTTTTTACCCTTTAGGTCGGCCAGGGAGACCGGTTTGGTATTGATAAAGCCGTCCGGAGAGGTGATTTCCTTGGCCGGTTGAGCGGAGAATGCGGGAGCAAGGACGAGGACCGATAGAAAAAGAGCGAATATAAAACGATTCATTTTAACAACAAGCGATTCAATAATTCAAAATTGGCGATGCGGCTTAAGCTCTGGGTGAAGACCAAAAAGCCCAGCCAGATCAAAAGCAGGCCGAAGACAAAATTCACATATTTGACCCATTTACTGTAACGCTTGATAAGCTCGGCGGCCGGCGCGGCGAACAATCCGACTATCAGGAAGGGTATCCCCAAGCCCAGGGAATAAGAAAAAAGCAGGGAAAAAGCCACGCCCGGCTGGGTGGCCGCCAGGGCCAAGATCCCCCCCAATACCGCTCCCACGCAGGGCGTCCAGCCCACCGCAAAAGCGGAGCCGAAAACGAAAGAGGAAAGATAGCGCGACTTGAACTTGGTCTTGACGGTGAGCTTGTATTCTTTTTCCAAAAAGGGGATCTTGATGAAGCCCATAAGATAAATGCCGAAGAAAATGATGATGATCCCGCCGACCCGTGACAGCCAGACCAGGATCTCGAAAGCCGCTCCTTCCAGTATGGAATTAAGCAAAACCCCCAAAAGGGAGAAGACCGCCGAAAATCCCAGGACAAAGAACAGGCTGTTGAGGAATATTTCCCGTTTTTTGGACTGGGCCTCGCTTAAGCTGGTGCCGGCCAGATAGGCCAAAAAACCTGGGATCAAGGGTAAAACGCAGGGAGATAAGAAGGAGACCAGGCCGCCGAGAAAAGCCACTCCCAGGGACAGTAAATTCATAATTACCTCCTGGCTTTGACAATTGAACTCGCCGTGAACCATGCGCTTGCGCTTAGGTTCACGGCGGGTAGGTTGAGCGAGCACTACCGACCTCAGAAAGGCTTTCGCCTCTCCTTAGAAAGGAGGTGATCCAGCCACACCTTCCGGTACGGCTACCTTGTTACGACTTCACCCCAGTCATGAGCACCACCTTAGGACCCCGAAGGGCGCTTTGGGTGTTTCTCACTTCCATGGTGTGACGGGCGGTGTGTACAAGGCCCGAGAACGTATTCACCGCAGCACGTCTGATCTGCAGTTACTAGCGATTCCAGCTTCATGCAGGCGAGTTGCAGCCTGCAATCCGAACTGAGCGGCGCTTTTTGAGATTTGCTCCACCTCGCGGTATTGCTCCCCTCTGTACGCCGCATTGTAGCACGTGTGTTGCCCTGGGCATAAGGGCCATGATGACTTGACCTCATCCCCACCTTCCTCCCCGTTATCCGAGGCAGTTCCGCCAGAGTGACCGACTTAACGATGTCAACTGACAGTAGGGGTTGCGCTCGTTGCGGGACTTAACCCAACATCTCACGACACGAGCTGACGACAGCCATGCAGCACCTGTGCTGGCTTCCGTATTTCTACGGCTCAAGGATCGTTGACCTTTCGGTTTTCTACTACTAGTATGTCAAGCCCAGGTAAGGTTGTTCGCGTAGCATCGAATTAAACCACATGCTCCACCGCTTGTGCGGGCCCCCGTCAATTCTTTTGAGTTTTAATCTTGCGATCGTAGTCCCCAGGCGGTTCACTTAACGCGTTAGCTGCGGCACGCAAGGGGTCGATACCTCACACACCTAGTGAACATAGTTTAGGGCCAGGAATACCGGGGTATCTAATCCCGTTCTCTCCCCTGGCTTTCGTACCTCAGTGTCAGAAAATTCCCAGGAAGCCGCCTTCGCCACTGGTGTTCCTTGCGATATCTACGCATTTCACCGCTACACCGCAAGTTCCGCTTCCCTCTGAATCTCTCAAGCCCCCCAGTATCGGATGCCTACCCCGGTTGAGCCGGGGCCTTTTACATCCGACTTAGGGGACCACCTACGCACGCTTTACGCCCAATGATTCCGGATAACGCTCGCCACCTACGTATTACCGCGGCTGCTGGCACGTAGTTAGCCGTGGCTTCCTCTCCCGGTACCGTCAATATCGTCCCGGGCGACAGGGTTTTACATCCCGAAAGACTTCATCACCCACGCGGTGTCGCTCCGTCAGGCTTTCGCCCATTGCGGAAAATTCCTCACTGCTGCCTCCCGTAGGAGTATGGACCGTGTCGCAGTTCCATTGTGACTGGCCATCCTCTCAGACCAGCTACCCGTCATAGCCTTGGTGGGCAGTTACCCCGCCAACTAGCTGATAGGCCGCAAGCCCCTCCCTAAGCCCCTTGCGGGATTTAATCGCCAGGACATGCGTCCCAGCGACCACATCCGGGATTAGCCCTGCTTTCGCCTGGTTGTCCCGGTCTTGGGGGCAGGTTGCTTACGTGTTACTCACCCGTCCGCCGCTGACCCCAACTTGCGTCGGGGCCCGCTCGACTTGCATGTGTTAAGCGCACCGCCAGCGTTCATCCTGAGCCAAGATCAAACTCTCAGTAAAGAGTTGATTCATTGACTCGATAACAAAAGATACAATAAAAGTAATTTGAAACGAGAAGCACTCGCATCAACACTACCTGTTCAATTGTCAAAGATCGGGTCTGTCAAAAGACATAAACACCCCTTTTCTCCTTCGCTCTTCGAGCTTCGGAGAACAATAGGGGGTGAAACCTATCTGAATACTGGGATAATATTAAAGCGCGGGTTTCCTGATTTCTCATGTCATTTTTTCTGTTAACCATTTTTTACCTGCATCTCTTCTTGATTTTTCTCATAACTGCAAGGAAAAATAATTAATTATCGTTTACTATTTGGCACACTGTTTGCTATAGAGCCGGATTAATTTGCTATTATCTGCCCTACTTCGGGAAATTAACGGCCGTCAGGTCGGCGGGCATCTCGTTAAAATGCCGGCCGGTGTATTTGTGGGTCAAGGGCACCGGTTTGCCGTCCAGGAAGCGCTGTTCGAGCTCATCCATTTGCGCTTCACTTTTAACTTTTAAGGAGACAGCAGAGGAGCTTATTTTGCTTTTTTATATTTGCCCGGTTTAGCAACGACTTTACCGTCCGGCATAAGGTAAACGATCTTCCCGTCCTGCATATAGACCGCCGGAATGCCCATTCTTTGGTGCTCGGCAAGTGCTTTCTTGACCCCTTCTTTTAGCGCTTTTTCCGCCATCAAACCCATCTTGTCTGTTTTGGAACGGCTTACCATTGTTATTCCCCTTTTTCTATCGAGCCGATAAAGGAGCTAAAATATTCTTGATCAGCTATAATCAATTCGTCACCGAGAACATTGGCGATCAATTCCGGGTTCTTGCTTGAATTATTAAACAGATACCAACTATCCGCTAATACTTTATAATTATACCAGAAATTGCGCCGGGAGCGCATATAACGCCGGCGGATCGTTTCCTCCGGTATGCCATGGCCGCCGGTTTCCACCCGATAGCGGACGCGAGAAACCGCCAAGTCAGCCGCGGTAAGGTCTAGAAAATAGATATAGACCTTATAACCGGCATGTTTTAGCTCTTTGATCATCCGGAACCATCTTTTACCGGCCAGGGTAGTTTCAAAGCCAAATGATTCCCCTTTCCTTTTATATTCATCGATCAATTCAAGCATCAACCGGCCGGAGCGGATATTCATTGAGTTGCGATCGAGCGGCGAGAGGCCGACGGCGATATCGTCGGCGTTGACAAAATTCCGGACCTTAACGTACTGCGGGAGGAATTGTTTAACGAACGTCGTCTTCCCCGACCCATTAGGGCCACCGACGACGTAAACTTCCTTTTGCTCCGACATGTTCACATTATACCTGCGGCCTTAACGAATGGTCAACCAAAGTCAAGGATTATCAACTTCTATCAGTTTCTCCCTCCCCTTCTGTCCTCTTAGAATAGTAACTTGGCTTCTTTTGACATGATAGTGCTCCGCCATTAGTTCAACTAGAGCTTTATTGGCCTTCCCTTCGACCGGCGGTGCGCTCAAATAAACCTTGAGGCGATCTTTTTCTTCGACGATCTTATTTTGTTTGGCATTTGGTACGACGCGGATTTTTACTAGCATGGGGGGATTATAACATTATTATGGCGCCGGGAGTTTTGTCGCCATGCCTCCTTTTATGCCAAATGACAAGCAACAAATTACAAATAACAAACAATATCTAAGCGTCAAATATTTAAATGTTTAAAACTTGGAATTTTATATTTTGGCATTGTTTGTTTTTTGTTGCTTGTTTTTTGTGATTTATGTTCATTCTCCAATCACCTTCACCAACACCCTTTTCTTCCTCTGCCCATCAAACTCCCCATAAAAGATCTGTTCCCACGGCCCAAAGTCCAGGTCTCCGTTAGTGATGGCGACGACGACCTCGCGGCCCATTATGGTGCGTTTAAGGTGGGCATCGGCGTTATTCTCGCCGGTCTGATGGTGCTTATAGTCGGGCTTTTCGGGGGCGAGCTCCTCGAGCCATTTCAAAAAATCCTGTTTGAGCCCCGGTTCTTCGTCGTTAATGAATACCGAAGCCGTAATATGCATCGCATTGACCAGCACCAGGCCCTCTTTGACGCCCGACTTTTTCACGATCTCCCGGACCTCGTCGGTGATATTGACGATCTCTCTATTGCTTTTAGTTGTTATGTATAGATAATCAGTTTTTGTTTTCATATATTTTTATCACCTTGTGCTTCGCCTTCCTCGCTTCCCTCCTTATGGATACTTTTTTTCGCTTATGGATAACTTTTTATCCAAGAGGTTTGCCCGGCCAAGCGACTAAGTTTTCAAATGTCACGCTTTTTCCATTTCCAATATCCTATCGACCCGAAAAACACGTTCCTCTCCCCGTTTGCGGCAATAAGCTTTGACGCCTAAAAACATTTTGCCGTTATATTCCATCTCCCCGATTTCAAAAGGAGCGATTTCTCTTCTGCTTTTTTCGTCCTGCGCCTTCAAGTAGGTAATTGTAAGCTTTCCCCCTCCCCTGATTGCTTCTTCAATAATTTGGATTTTTTGATCGAGCGGCATATTTTCTTCGGAAAGCCGATATTGAAACGAAGTTATAAATTTTACCACCCGGTAATCCATAATGATGTGCTGTTTTTTTACGGGCCGCTTCAATACTATCCCCTTCAAGCTGGTGCAACGGCTTAAGGCAACATATAATTGACCATGGGCAAAGGTGCCTCTGCCGAGATCGATAATAACCTTGTCGAAAGTTTTGCCCTGGCTTTTGTGGATGGTGATCGCCCAGGCGAGCTTTATCGGAAACTGAATAAAACTGCCGACCGTCTCCGTTTCCAGCCGCCCGGTTTTCCCGTCCAGTTGAAAATGGAACATCTGCCACTCAAACGAACGGACCGTTTCCACGCGGCCGTCGCGCAATTCGACCTCAATCTCACTTTCTTTAATCTTCTTGATCTTCCCCAGCGTCCCGTTTACCCAGCGCCTCATCTGGTCGTTGTTCAGGAGCATTATCTGGGCGCCGTTTTTCAGCTTCAACTCGATCTCGGTGGGAAGCTGCCGGGCCTTGAATTCGCCGGATATTTTACCGACAGATTCCCAGGTTTTGCCCGGCAGGCGGGCCAGATGCGCTTCGTTAATTTCGCCCGCCATTTTATTGGTGGTGGTCAGGCAGATGGAGTAATCCCCGGCCGGCCGGTGATCGGGGATTAATCTCGCGTTAAGTTCCGCCAGCTCTTTCTCGCCCGCCGTATTGTTGCGGACGGCGTTCAGCAAACCGATAAACGCCTCGTCTTTTTGCCGGTAGACCTTCTCCAGCTCGATATATTCAATCTTCATCCCCCCGAAAACCCGGGCGTCAAAGAAATACTCGCTTTGGTAATGCCCTTTAAATATATGTTTTTCTTCGCCCGTGACCACCGGCGGGAGCTGGTACAGGTCGCCGATAAAGATCATCTGTAGGCCGCCGAAAGGGAGCAGGCGGTTCTTGCCGTTGAGGCGCAGGAATTTATCGACGCAGTCAAGCAGGTCCGCCCGCACCATGGATATCTCATCAATGACAATAGCGTCTATCTCTTTATAGATATTTTTGCGGCCTGGCTTAAACTTTATTTTCTTGACCTTTTCAAGAGTTATATCCGGCTTGAAGCCAAAGAAGGAGTGGATTGTCTCACCTTGGACATTAATGGCCGCCACCCCAGTCGGCGCCAGGACAACAATTTTCTTTTTAGTATGTTCGCGGAAATACTGCAATAGGGTTGATTTGCCTGTTCCCGCTTTTCCGGTTATAAAAACGCTCTTGCCGCTGTTTTCCAGTAGTTCCAGCGCGCGCTTAAAAAGGTCGTTCAGCTCAATGGACACAACTTGCCTCCTGGACTGCCGGATAACAATAATTCATCCAATTTTGATATAAGGATGAAACCATTCAATGTCAGCTTTTAGGTTGTTGGGATTTAATAATACTTTTGATTTTTTAATTATTTTTGGCTCCCTAGCATTTTCTACTAAATATTCCGCTAATTGTTGCTCATTTAAATGGCGGTCCGGTGGGGATAGTTGTGAGATATTATCATCATAAAATTGAATAACTGCACTAATATTTTTATTCCTAGCCAACATACTTTTATCAATGTCTTCGATATGAGTAAATGATCGGCATGGCCAAATAGCTACAATAAAAGGTAAAGCGCTATGTTCTTTTTTCGTTTCTTTGTATTTCTTACACTGGTCATCTGCATCAGACAAAACGTCGGCGAAATCAGGCGTCGGCAATCCTCCCATCCTTCCAGATTTAACATAATCAATGTCAAGAATTGATTGCTGATAATTTGTGCCGCTTATCATTCCGCCGCTCATTTTTGATTTCACTTCACACAAAAATAATGGTAAATCGCCTTTCATAATTAAATAATCAACCGTTCTCCGTCCTTTTTCCTGTCTCTCCTTTATCTTTTTTATATCATACCCCATCTTTTTAAATCGTTTTTCAGTCTTTCGCTCATCCTCCAAAGAATATTTATTAATCTCATCATTTCCTTGCAACATTAATTTGACCTCTTTTCAATCATCTCCTCAACCTTTCTCTTGGCCTCATCCAACAATTCCTTCGCCTTTTTCCTCGCCTCATGCGACCGCTGCACCAGATCGGCGATTTTTTGCTGTATTCTCCCCGAAAGAATCGGAATAATTAAATTCTCAACATCTTCATCGGTAATAGTAGGGTATGATGTTCCCGTTGTTGGTTTCTCCATTTGCAATTTCCCAACAATTGAGCGAAGAACAACAAATAAGTATTCTTTTAAGTTATTTGGCACCGCAAAAACGGAGAAAGCGCTTGAACAAATAAAGTCTTTATTAAAATATTCAGGCACTATTGATACTGCGCCCCTCGTTGGCCTAACCTTTGAAACGATCAATTCTCCGCCATTAATTGATATCTTTGCGCTAGCAGGCAATTCCCTACCAATCATTTCGTTGTAGGTCGCTTCTCCATTCCCAACATTTATATCACTAATTTCAATATATCTGTAAGTCTTTTCTGGCAATATTTTTGATGTCTTTATAATTCTTTTCACTAAGCCACTAAGCTTCTCATGTTTAAATTGCTTAATTTTTGCCACTAATATCTCATATTTAGCCTGAAAATATTCAGCATCCATCCGCCCCGCCTCTTTAACTTCCGACAATTTAATGACGCTGGCTATTTCGCCCTTGATTTGGTGACCCTTCAACCCCAATTCTTCCAGGAGAAGGTTTTCGGCTTGGGAATAGAGAGATTTGGATTCCTCCATTTTCTCCCAAATTAAATTTGAATATTCCGCGATTTTATCTTGGGTCTTCTTTGGTAAAACCGCTACTTTTATTTGCTTCAGTTCCTCCGCATTCACATTCGCCTGGTTTACTGCCCGGCGCCGATACTTCCTGATTTGTCTTATACCGTAAGAAGAATTCAGAAATATATTTAAATAATCTGGTAATATATTGGCTTCATTTTTAACCCTTAAACGGATAAGATACGAAGCAAATGTATAATTATCTTTGTATTTAAATATCCCCGTGCGACCGACGAATTCCTCCGAATTGACCCTGTTAAATAAAACATCATCCTTCCTGAGTCGATATTGTTCGAATATATTCTTGCTTATGCTTACATATTTAACGTTGTCGTCGACCAAAAATGCATTTTTTATATCATCCATTTTAAATATTGGGTATCCGATCTTTTCTTCTTCCATCGCTTGGGAAATCCCATATTGGCACAACTCCAACATCTCACCTATTGGCCGCCATTTGCCTTTGGAAAAATCAATGAAATACTCTGGCTGATAATATTCCGCATCCAGCCGTTGATCGCCTTCGAGTTGAGATTTTTGTATTATGGAAAATGTAATCATTTTATTATCGACCCTATAATTGATGCCGTTGTCGAGAACACTACAATTATAAAAAGGATACCTTGCATAATTAACAACCAATTAATGCTTTTCCATGGGGATATAATCTTCGGGTCTATTAACAAACTATCGGGGATGGTTTCAACGAAAACATTCCCTGTTGTTTGGATGTAATTTCTTGCCTCTGCAGATTTATATAAATAATACTCTGCGCCATGCAACAAATATGTTTTATCTATCCATAATGTGGCTAACGATAAAATAATTGATGCAAATGCAGAGATAACTGCTAATAGAAGCCATATTTTCATTGGCATAATAATAAATAAGTTTAATTTATTTTCCAAAAAGAAAAACATTGTTGCAATGAATATTAAATATAAACTCATTATGCTTATTGATTGTTTAACAAACTCAATATAAATATTGTTTGACAATATTTTATTTTGATTCGCTGCTTCAGAATAATTCTTAGCTAAGCTCCTAATATCCGTAAACAACTTTTCTTGTTTTTCACTCATGCCATTTGATTACTTCCCAATCCTATTTTCTGCTTCCTCGCGAAATCTACAAAAGCACCTGCTATCTCATCAAGGTCGTGGTCTAACAGCTTTTTCCCCCTGGCATCATGCGCGAGGCCGCCCTTTGGGTCTTTCTTAAACATATAATCGCCGGAATTGTCTTTCCCGCCTCGTTTTGACACCGCCATGAAAATTGGATAATCCTTCGCCGGCTTGCCCGCCTCCCCTCCCCACTTCTGCAAGAACAAAACACTCGTCTTTGTCCCAGTGTGCGGCTTGAAAGTATTGCCATGAAGACCAACTACAGCTAATACCCGCGCCTTTTCAAATATATATTCGCGGATATACTCCATATTGGTGTTGTTCAGGACGCCTTGCGGCAAAACAATCGCCATCCTTCCGCCTGGCCGCAGCATGTCCAAAGTGCGCTCGATAAAAAGTATGTGCCGCTCAACCTTATTAACCAGCTTCCCCTTCTTCTTGCATAATAGGTACTGACGCATTAATCCCTGATCCTTAATTTCCCCCGCAAAAGGCGGATTTGTTAAAACCAGATCATAACCAAAATAATGGAAGCTTTTTTTGTTTTCCGCGTTGTCCGCCGAATTCCCCATATCCAATAAGCGACGCTTAAGCTGTGACCGCGCATCAAGCGATTCTTGGTCTTCCCCCTGCCATTCCCGGGGGTCAAGGGTATTCAACTTGAACATATGCGAGCGGCCGTCTCCCGCGATCAGCATCAGCGCCCGGGAAACTTTCGATATTTCCTCGGCAAAATCAATCCCCCATAAATACTCTTTAGCGTATTCTTTCGCCGCTTCCTCGGATCGGTTGAGGTAATTATCCCTGACCCAATTCATCACGTGGATTAAAAAGCCGCCGGAACCGGCAGCCGGATCGATCACATACTCGTCCTTTTTCGGGTTGAGCATCTTAACCGCCATATCAATCACGTGCCGCGGCGTGAAATACTGCCCTTTCTTCCCTTTCGCAACCTCCGGGATCAAATATTCAAACGCCTCATCAACAATGGATAGATCAGATCCAAACAGCCGCGCTTTTTCCAGTTCGCCGACAACTACAGACAAATGCTCTGGAGAAAGCTTTATATTCTCCTGTTCAAGGAAAGTGCCCGGCCATTTCTTGACCGCTTGTTTAAACAGGTCATTGATCGTTGAATAGGTTTTGGCCGGATCCTTGTATTTGCGGAAAAATATTTCTTTGTCCGTTCTGGAGAGCCGCGCTTCGGTTTCGTCATAAAGTTTCGCATAGATCAGTTTAAATACTTCCGAAAAGACGTCCACCCCGGCGTTCGCCAGCACCAGTTCCTCCATCATCCCGATTATTTCCTTGAGATTGGCGGAAGTATCCGTGTACTTTAACAGGGTCTTTTTTTCTTCTAACAGGTCGTCAATTGTTTTATCAGCCGGAGGGAGATCGGGCAATGAGTCGTTAAACTCCTTTGGATAAGGACGATATAAAATAACCCTCATCTTTCCGTTTGACCATAAGCCGATTTCCGCCCCCTCGGCGCTCAAATAGCTCTTTAATTGATCGATCCCCTTTACTTCCGTCGGGCTTTTAACTTCAACTATGATGTAGGGAGTGATTTTATCCTTTTTGTAAACAATAATATCGGCGGCCTTGGCGTGTATCTCCCGGCCAAAGTGTATGCTTTTTTCGGTGTCGATGCGATCCAGCGGATATTTATATTCGGTGTGCAGTTTATTCAACCAGAGCTGGCGGATTATCTCTTCCGGTCTCCCTTTCCCTTTTGCTTCATCATAAACCAGCCGCGATTTTCCGCTCTTTATGTCTTTGATATAATACCTATCTTTTTCTTCTTCAATTATCTCCAGCACCTCATCAAAATCCACCCCGGTGAATTCTTTCAGGCCATACGCGATTTCCGGGTCGCCAAAAACCTTGTCCATCACCGCTTTGACCTTATTTAACTTTCTTGTCGGCATGCTCTTTTACCCCCCTCCAATAGCCTTTCTTCAGGACGGATACTATTTTCCCCTTGAGCTCCACGTCGTCAGAAAACAAGATAATCTCATAATTCGGATTCTCCGGTTTAAGAAAAATATAGGGCGGTTTATCCTGAGAAATAAAACGCTTGACCGTCGAGCCCTCGGCCGTCTGCGCCAGAACGATCTCCCCGGAATAAAATTCTTTTTGGCTTTTAACTAGCACGACGTCGCCGTCGTCAATACCGGCATTGATCATCGAATCACCTGATATTTTTAATAGGAATACATCGTCTTTAAGTTCCGCCACTTCATCGGAGATTGTATGCCAATCGCCGCTTATCTCGATCGTCTCCAGCGGCGCTCCGGCGCTGGCAACACCCAAAAAGGCGACCAGCGGAGGTTCCCCGAGGGCCTCATAACCCAGCGGTAATATGGCAATGCTTCTCGCGCCCGATACCTCGCGTTTAATATATTCTTTCGCTTTCAACTGTTCAAGATGGTCGAGAACTGATTGGTTGGAGGCAACGCCAAGGCCCTCTCTCATCTCTTCAAATGTAGGTGGATATCCGGAGTCTTTAATGTATTCGTAGATGACCGTTAAAAGCTCTTTTTGCCTTTTAGTAATGGCTTTTTTCATGGCTAGGATTATACCCGACCATATGTTCTGGAGTCAAGTGTTTTTATTCTGACTTAATACTAGGGATGGGAATAATCCTAACCGTACTTAACCTTCAAAAACACCAAATACAAACTTAAAACCAGCGTCACGGAGTTAGCCGCGATCACGGGGATGGAGCGCAACGAGAAACCGTAGATTATCCACAGGGTGATGCCTGCCGCGAATAAGAGATACATTAGCAGCGAAAGGTCCTTCGTATGTTTGGTTTGGTGGGCCTTGACAACCTGCGGTACAAAGGCGGCGGTTGTGAGCATCGCTGCGAGAGTGCCGATTATCAAGATTAAGTCCATTTACTTCTTAAACGGCTCCTCGCCCTCGATCAGCATCTTGAAATAAGGGTTTTGTTCGACAATCTTCCCCTGCAGGCGGCTTTCGAGAGCCGAGATGCCGATCGTCAGTTCGGTAACTTCCGTGGGGCGGAACCTGTACTGCTTCAGTTCTTTGCCGAAAAGAAGATCGATCCTGAACAAAAGCAAGCCGCGCTCTTTTTTGGTCAATCCTTCGGGAATATATTTAGCTATCTCGCTTCCCATATTCAAATAGGCCGCGTCTTCGCGCTTTTCACCCTCCAGGGCATTGGAGATCGCCCCTTCTTCATCCATCGTCTCCCCCCTCTTGGCCCGCTCCATCATCGATGAAACGATCTTAACATTCTCAATAAAAACATCGAATCCCCGATCCAGGGCCTGGGCGGTCCGCTTTATCTTTTCATCCGGATCGGAAACCCAGGGTTCGATGATCTTCTTGGCCTCTTGGTAATGCGCCTGGTTTAAACTATAGACCGATTGCAGAAGAGCAGAGGTAAAATAAAAGGCCCGCGATTGGGCGGCGGTCGATACCGAGGCCGAGATGGCCAGTAAAAGGACGGCCAGTATGGTTTTTTTGAGGATGTTACTCCCCCTTGTCGTTCTCCGCGACGAATTTCTTGATCTCTTCGATCGTCTCTAGGATCATCTTGGCCTTGGCCAGGCCGAAAGAGAAAGGAAATTTCTCGTCCTCGCTGCGCTTTATAACCAACATCGGCCGGCCCTTGTATTCGGATCTTTCTACTATCATTTTATTTTCTCCCCTTTCTCATCTGACGCATCTTTTTCTGGAAACTCCGTCCTTCTTTTTTCATCGTCTTGGCGTTCTTGCGGTTGATCTCCGCCCGGCAGTGCGGGCAGAAGACGCTCCCCGGGGATACCGTTTTACCGCACTCGCACTTTAACTTGGCTTTTTGCCGAACTACCATCTTAATGATGATTATAGCATGGATTAATGTGATATAATAAATAAATCATGCCAAATCAGGCAACTACGATATTAGATGGCATCGCCAAAACCCAAAGAATAAGCAACGCTTATCTGTTCACGGGGGGACAGGCCGAAGGGAAACTCAAGGCGGCGCTGGCGTTCGCGCGGGACCTTATCGGGAGCCAAAAAGACCCCCACCCTGATATCATCGTGATAGAGCGGCCCTTCGATCCTTCATCCAAAAAGCAGAAAGCCAGTTTATCGATCGACCAGATCCGCGAGTTAAAAGAAGTGACCCGCTACGGGCCGTCCGAGGCCAAATGGCAGGTGGTCATCATCAAAGATGCCGATACCTTGAGCGCGGGAGGCGCCCAGGCGGGCAACAGCTTCTTAAGATTGCTCGAGGAGCCCGCTCCGGGCGTGGTCTTTATCTTGATCGCCAACCGCGAAGAGGGATTGCCCAAGACCATCCTTTCCCGTTGCCAGAAGATCGCCTTTCCCGAAGATGTGCCCGTAATAGGCGAAGAGACCCGGGAGATATTCAAACAGCTTAAGGTCCAACCTTACGACCTTATCGGCAACTCCCGCCGCCTTTTGGGATGCGAGGACGCGGAAGAGCTCGCCACGGGACTTTTTACCCTGTTCGCCGAAGAAGGAAAAACCAAAGAAGCGCGCATAAGTTTGGATATCTTAAGAGGGATAAAACGCCGGGTCAACCGTAAGCTGGCATTGGAACTTTTGGGAGTGAGATTATGGAAAAAAAGCTAGCCATCAAACTGCGTAAATTCAACCGGCTCTGCCCCATCGCCGGCTATAAGGAAGATTCCATCAAAGTGGGCGGGCAGGTGATAGTTTTGACCGACCGCGGGGAAGAGAACGGCACCATCGTGGCCTTCGACCACAAATATCCCCACTCTGCCACCGCCGACGTGCGGCTTAAAAAAGTGGTCCGCTACGCTACCGAGGAGGACGCCAGGATAATAAAAGACCTTCCCCGGATGGACCAGGAAGCGCTGACTTTGGCGACCGCCAAGCTCCAGGAGTTCGAGCTTAAGATCAAGCTGATCGACGTCGAATACCTTTTCGATACGCAAAAAGTCAACGTTTATTACAAGGTGCAGAAAGACAAGCACACGCCGGACCTTAAGGCCTACCGCAAGGACCTGGGGATGAACTTAAAAGCCGAAGTGACCATGCGCTCGCTCACCCCGCGGGACGAGGCCAAGATCTACAGCGGCCTGGGCCCCTGCGGACGTGGACTATGCTGCGCCACCTGGCTCGAAAAGCCCCGCCACGTCACCGTGAAGATGGTGAAGGAAGCGGGCTTCAGCATCTCCCCTACCCGCACTTCGGGCATCTGCGGGCGGCTGATGTGCTGTTTCGGATACGATAAGGAAGAAGGAGGTAAGACATGACCAAGATCGAGATCAACAAGAACGAACCGCTGGATAAAGCCCTGCGCAAGTTCAAGATGAGAGTTCGCCGCGAGGGCATCATCGATGAGATGAAAAAGCGCGAGTTTTACGAGAAGCCCAGCGAGCGCCGCCGCAAAGAGCTGGCCCGCGCCGTGAGAAAAGAGCATCGCCGCCGCCGCGAAGAAGACTAGGTGAAGATCCTTGACCGCTATTTAACCCGCGAAGTCCTGGGTCCCTTTATCCTGGGGATCCTGGGCTTCGTGATGGTGATGACCGTCGACCTGCTTTTTACCTTTGTGGACCTCATCATCAACCGGGGCGTGCCGCTCGGAGTGATGGGACAGCTCCTGCTCTATAAACTGCCTTCCATCATGATCATGACCTTCCCGGTGGCCATGCTTTTTGGGGTCACCATGTGCCTGGGGCGACTTTCCCACGATAACGAACTTTCCGCCTTGCGGACCTCGGGGGTCCCTTTTACCCGCATCGCTTATCCCATTTTGATAATTTCGCTTCTGGTCTCGCTCTTTTCTTTTTATTTGAACGAGAAGGTGGTGCCCTTCGCCAACCACGAGTCCGAAAAGCTCATCCGGCAGATACTGATGAAAAGCCCCCTGCCGGATATCCGCTCCGACCTGTTCTTTAAAGACGCCTATAACCGCCACTTTTACATCGGCTCGATCAACGTCAAGACCCATGAGCTTCAAAACATCATGGTCTACGAGCTGGCCGGGGAGAACCTGCCCCAGGTGGTGACGGCCCGGACCGCCAAATTGGATAAGCTGAAATTAAAACTGCACGAAGGCGTGATCCACAAGTTTGACGCCGACGGCCGCCTGGCTTACGAGGCCGCCTTTAAAGATATGCAGATCAATATGAACGAAGACCCGGCCAATATCAGCGAACAGCGCACTCCGCAGGAGATGGATTCCGCGCAGTTGAGCAGCCAGATCCGCGCCGTGCAAAAAGGCGGCATGTCCACCAACGCCCTGGCCACCGACCTTTATATGAAATATTCGGTCCCCCTGACCTCCTTTATCTTTGCCTTGATCGGCCTGCCGCTGGCCATACCCGGAGTGCGCAGCAACCGCACCTGGGGAATGGTGGTGACCATCGTGATGATCTTCACCTTCTACGTCTTTGCTTCGGTCTTCCGTTCCTTGGGCCGGGGCGGGATATTGACCCCACCTTTGGCGGCGTGGACGCCCCAGCTCATTTTTGGTATATTAGGGGTGATACTTATCGTAAGAGAGGTAAGGCACCGCTGATGAACCCGGATCTTGAAGAACTTAAGCATACTTTAAAGTCCCATCCCAAGGACGGCCGAGCCCTGCGGGAGCTGGCCCGCCATTACCTTTTTGCCGGATACTTCAAGCAAGCCAAAGAAGAATACGTTCGGGCCGCCTCCTTTGCCCCGCGGCTCACCTCCGAGATCGTACTCGACCACGAAAAGTTCATCTCGGCGCACCTGGATTCGGTGGAAGCCCGCCTGCTTTTGGCCGGCTTTTATTTGAACGCCCAGGACCTCAATTCCGCGACCCTCGAGCTTGAGGAAATACTGGATATCGATCCCAATTGCAACCTGGCCTACAACCTTTTGGGCCGCATCTTTATCAAGCAGGAGCGCATCGACGAGGCCTTACGGCTGTTGGAATCCGCCCTGGCCCACGGGGTAAAGGACCTCAAGATCAGCGAGATGCTGGCTTCGGTTTATCTTGAAAAGGGCCGCCTGCCGGAGGCCATCCGCTTTTATGAGGAGCTCCCCCAGGACAAGAGCGCCCTGCGCACCTTAGGAGAGCTCTATACCCGCACCAAGCAGTATGAATCAGCCGCCGCCAAATATTTCGAAATGTTCAAGCAGGACCCGGAGGTCGCCTCCGAGGTCTTGCGCAAGATGGAAGAGCTTTTGATGGTGAACGAGACCAGCTTATCCATCCGCGAAAATTTGTCCGACCTTTACCAGCGCAGTTTAAAGCCCGATTTGGCGGCCGCCAAACTTACCGAGATCGTAAAGCTCCAGCCCGCCAAACTGGATGAAGTGATAGAAAAGTTAAAAAGGAACTTGAAGAATTATCCCTACCATCCGGCCACTTGCTTTGCCCTGGCGGAAATGCTCACCGAAAAAGGCAGCTACAGCGAGACGGTAGAGGTGTACCGCGGGCTGGTCAAAAGCCAGCCGGACCTGTTGGAAGCGGCGCTCGACGGCTGTAAAAAGATACTGGACCATTATCCCCAGCAATTCTTGGCCCGCCAGTTCTTGATCGAAGGATATTTGAAGCTGGAGAAAACGCGGGAGGCCCTGCAGGAATGCCTCACCCTCCTGGCCTTTTACAAGGAAGGCGCGGAATGGGTGATCGGCAAGTGCCGGGAAATGGTCAAAAAGGAACCCTTCGCGCGCGAGGTGCTGGGCTACGCTTATTTGAGCCACAACGATCCCTCGCGCGCCACTCTTGAGGCCGAGACCCTGCTGGCGCAAGACCGCAACCATGCCCCGGCTTATGTGCTTTTAGGGGAGATATTTTTGACCCAGCGGCTTTCGCGCAAGGCAGTGGAGGCCTTCCACAAGGCGCTGGAGCTTGATCCCAACAACCGGCTGATCCACGCCCGCTACGCCGGCGCCCGCGAGAAGGAGCTGGAGCTCGAGGCGGAATCGATCAAAAAACGGCTGACCGAAGACGAATGGAAGATCTCCCTGCACCTGGACCTGGCCAAGGTGTATCTGCTGATGAATAAAAGGGACGAGGCCCTGCGGGAATTGCAGACCTCGCTAAAAGATGTCCAGCGCGCGCCTTTTGTCTATCAGCTCTTGGGAAATTTCTATCGCGAGGACGGCCGCTTCGACCTGGCGGTATCGTCCTACGAAAAGGGACTGGAATGCGCGCCTTTGGACCAGCCCGACGTCAAAAAGCGCCTCAAATTCTCCCTGGCTTTGACCTTTGAAGCCCAGGGATTGATAAAAAGATCCATCAAGCTTTTTGAGGAACTTTTACAAGAGGACGTGGACTTCCCCAATCTCAAGGAGAAGATAAAATTCCTCAAGGCCAGCAGCTTGGCTTCGGTGCAGAACAAGATGCTGGCGGCGGTTGCGGGCTTCGCCTTTTGGGGACGGGAAGCGCGCGGAGGGGCCAAAAGGCAGACCCTGGCGGTCTCGTTCGGCGGCAATTACAACAATTCCGGCATCGATTACTTTATGAAAGGCATGCAGCCCGCGGCGCTCGAGGAATTCACCCTGGCCTGCCAACTGGATCCGGATTTTGCGGCGGCCAAGAACAATCTGGGCGTAACGTTTTTGGTCGCCGGGCAATTGGACGAAGCCCGGCAAAAACTTAGGGAGGCCTTTGAGCTCGAGCCCGCTTCGGCCATCGTCTCTTCCAATTTGGGGCTTTCTTACCTGTTGCAGGATAACCTGGCCGAAGCCCGCAAATGGCTGGAGAAAGCCCGCGCCGTGGACCCGGAGCTTTCGGCCGCGGCCTTTAACCTGGCGGACCTGGCTTATGCCGAAGATCAGGCCCAGGCGGCCCTGGCGCTTTTTTCAAGCATCCCCCAAAGCGATATTTTGGGCGACCTGGCGGCCAAGCGCCTGCTGTATAAAGTTCCTTGAAGAACGCCTTTTTCCTTTTATTTTTCCTGGCTTCCTTCGCCTTCGCCGAATCCGAGATCCCCGTGAACATCAAAGCCCAAAAGCTCAAGTATAGCGAAGAGACGGGCATGGTCACCGCCACCGGGTCGGTGGAGGTCGAGCTTAAGGGAATTACCATTAAGGCGGATGAGCTGTGGGTCGACACCAAGACCAATATCGTCACCGCCGAAGGCCGGGTGAGGTTTGAGAACCCCGAATATCAGGGACGGGGCACTTCGCTTACCTATTTCACCGCCGACGACACTTCGCTTTTTTCCGGATTCAAGTCGCGCCTCCATCCCGATACCATCCACGGCAACCTATATTTGGACGCGGAGGAGATCGACAACCGCAAGTCCAGATGGCAGGGCCGCCAAGGCGCCATGACCACCTGCGATTACGCCGAAGAAGATCGCGCGCATTATCACACCGCCGCGCGGCGGGTGGTGTATTATCCCGGGGACAAGGTCGAGGGCTGGAGCGTCACCCAGTATATCGGGCCGGTGCCGGTGATGTGGCTGCCCTATGTGGTCTACGACCTAAAGAGCCGCCGCAAGCGCAACTGGTCGATCGGCCACAACCAGGTGGAAGGCGATTTCATCAAGACCTTTTGGGACGTGCCGGACGGCACCCTCTACGTCGACGAAATGGAAAAGAAAAGTTTGGGTTTGGGATTGGATAAAAAATACGACCTGGGAAAAAAAGGCGCCGGTTCCTTCTCCCTTTACCACGTAAGCGAAGCCGATACGCATATGGAAGATTGGGTCACCAAGTGGAACCACTCCTTAAATCCGACGCCGGACAGTAAATTTTCCCTGGCGCATACCTCCAGCCAGATGTATCTAATCCCTTTCGGACGGCTCAACCAATCCACCTACCGGCTGGATTACAGTTTCCAAAAAGACGACCGCCGTTTCACCTCTTACCTCGACGCTTTGGACAATCGTTCCGGGGCGTCCGAGCGGATGTCTTTTGGGCTAAATAACACCTGGAAAGACCTGAACACCTCCTACAATGTCGATCTCGACCAGGGAAAGGGATCGGACCGCTATATCCGCTGGGGGCAGAGATTGGCCCACAACCAGCAGCTCTTTTCGGATAAGACCCGCTTGAGCCTGAACGCCAGCTACTATGACAACATCCGCTCTCCGGGGATCCCGGGGGACGAAAGGTTGGAGCCCAATATAACCCTCACCCATACGGCTACTTCCTATACCGTTTCGATCTATGAGAACTGGTATATGGATCTCGACCGCGACCTGTATTTCGGCGATAACACCGACCAATTCGTGGAAAAACAGCCGGAGATCACCCTAAGGCCCAACTCGCTGGACCTGCGGCTCTTCACGCTTTCTCCGGAATTCACCTACGGCTGGTACCGGGAAGTAAGGTATGTCCCGGCTTTGGGGCGCAACCGCGATTTTAAGGCCAGCCGTTACCGTTCGGCGCTTAATGCCAATAAAAGCCAGCCTTTGATATTGGGTTCCACTCTGTTTCTTTCGGCGGGCGTGGACCAGCTGTTGTATGAGACCGGCGACCAGCTTTATAATTATCGGGAAGGAGCACAATTGCGCACCCAGGGCGGAGAGGTGATGCTCAACGAGGCCGGCTTCCAGCGCGGCCTCTCGGAGGGCAACAGCCCTTTCCTTTTCGACCAACTGGGGACCCGCTACAGCAACCTGCGCGACACTTTGACCTTTTATTACCTGAATTATTTCAACTGGGCCACCTCCGGCGGCTACAATTTCGAGACCCAAAAGTATTTTAATATCGACACCAGCTTAAGTTTACAGCCCCACCCCAACTTGAGCCTGAACGAGCGCACCGGCTGGGACATCGAGAACCAGCGGTACCTGGACCTTTCTACCTCGGCCTCCCTCCGGCCGATAAACCAGTGCCAGGTGGACCTTACCGCGGTGAACGATCTGAACTCCGGATACATAAAATCCGGCAATTCCCTGGTGGCGCTCGAAATAAACGGCGAAAAGGATTGGTTCAACCACTGGCAATTTAAGTTCGGGCACGTGTATAATCAGACTACCCAGGACTTTAAGCTGGTGGACCTGATGGTGGTGAAGGACCTGCACTGCTGGGAGGTCACCTACACTTATTCGGATTACCGGAAAGAGTTCGCGCTCATCTTTAAGCTCAAGGCCCTGCCGGAGGAGCCCTTCGGCTATACCGAAGGACGGGGATTCTATTTTGAGGGTTTCGATAAGGCCTTTAAGGAGGAATTTAGAAGTGACTCGCCGACTCGTTATTAGCCTGCTTTTGGCGCTTTTGTTGGCGGGCGGCTGTGCGCGCACCGTGACCTCGATAGTTGATTTCGGCAGCCAGCTCACCATCACCGCCAATTTCCGGGAGCCGATCGACGTCACCAACAACCGCTATTTCGTGGTGTTCTCAACGGTCGAAGCCTACAGCATTCCGCTTCCCCCGCCCGATTCGACCGATGAATTTTTGGAGCCCGGGACCGCGCCCCGGGTGGGCGATATGGCTCCTTATTTTTCCAAGTATTACTCCACCTGGACGGCTTATATTATAGTGGATAGTTTGGGGTATTCCCTGGCGCGGGGCCCCTTTGTCGCGACCGATCCGGTGACGCGCGAAACCTTCGCAGTGCTGGGCACGGTGGGAAGCTCCATTTCTTTCACCATCCGGCTCGACCAGATCTTCGGGGCAAGCGTCCCGCAAAACGTGGTCTTTGACATCATCGCGGTCGAATATCCGGCGGATTCGCTCAAGATCTTGCGCGACCGCATTTCCCCGCCGGTAAGGAAGATCGAAAAGACCCGCGGCTCCGTGCTCACCGAAAGTCCCGGCGCCAACACTTCTATTTCCGGCTCGCTCGACATCACCAGTTGGACGGCAAAGATAGAAAAATGAGCATCCTTTCGGGCATCCTGCTGGCGCTATGTTTTCCCAAGTTCAACCTCTGGCCCTTGGCCTTTGTGGCATTAGTCCCCTTATTGGTTGAAATTCAACAAAAGAAAACTCCGCGAGAGGCTGCGGTTTCGGGGTTCGTTTTCGGTCTCGTTTTTTTCGGCATCAACCTTTTTTGGGTCAATACTTTGATCCCCTACGGCGGCCCCTTCGTCCCCCTGGGCTGGCTCCTACTCGCCGCCGGCGAAGCTTTGTTTGTCGCTTTAGCTTGCTATTTGATCCGGCGAATAAATTCGCGGTTAAATTTCTCGGCTCTAGTATGGGTCGGCATCGAATATCTCCGCTCCCTCGGGATATTCGGCATCACGGCCGGCACTATCGGCTACACCCAGGCGCACTTTCTTCCTATCGCCCAACTGGCCTCTTTTTCGACCGTCTATGGCGTTTCTTTCCTGGTCGTCCTGGTCAATATCGTCCTGGCAAGGTTTTACTTGACGCGTAAGAACCATTTGGAACTTTTCCTGGTCTTGATAATTTTTATTTCCGCTTTTTTCTGGGGCTCCTCCCAAATCCCGGATAACCGGATTGCCGGTTCACCGGACACCCTCACCATAACTCTCGTGCAAGGAGCCATCCCTCAAGAAAGAAAACTCGATCATAGATATAATGCCGAAAACTTCAAGATCCATTTGGACCTTACCCGGCAAGCGTTAAAAGAAAAGCCCGACATCATCATCTGGCCGGAGACGGTGGTTTTCACTTACATCTTAAACGATCCGCCGTACCGTAAGGCCATGGAAGACCTGGCGCGGGAAGCGAAGGCCTATATTTTAACCGGCACGCCCTTTTATGACAGGTCGGGCAATATCTACAATTCCATCGTAGCTTTTTCCCCGTCAGGCGAAGTGGTGAGCCGTTATGACAAACAGCATTTGGTGGCTTTCGGCGAGTATCTTCCCTTCCGTCCCCTGCTCTATCCGATCCTACGATCCACCAACATGTTCCAGGCCGACTTTACACCCAACTCCCGTACCTCTTCTCTCATCCTGGGCCAAAAGAAGATTGCTTCCGCGATCTGCTTTGAATCGACCTTCAGCGACCTTTTAAGGAAACAAGCGCCGGGCGCGGCCTTCCTTTTGACCATAACCAATGACGCCTGGTTCAACGATTCCGCCGCGCCTTACCAGCATTTTGAGAACGGGGTTTTTAGGGCGATCGAGAACCGCAAATACTTTATCCAATGCGCCAATACCGGCATATCAGGGGTGATCGACCCTTACGGAAGGGTAATAAAGCGGACGAAAGTGTTCGAGCGGGGCTCCCTAACCTTTAAGATACCGCTCCCCTAAGATCACCGCGGCATAATCGTCGATGGGGACCGGAGGGACCAAAAGCGAGGAAGGGATAAGGCGCCGCCATCCCTGCGGCGGATTCTCTTTAAAATATCTTCTCCGGGCTTCCAAGGTGGAGTTTTTCTCTGTAACATAGACCAGGTTAACCGACAAGTCCAGCCGAGCGATCGCTCGCGACCCGGTCGAATCTCCCAAAACCAAAGTGGGGATGCGGTACTTTTGGACCAGGCCGGCAATTTCGTCCGCGATCTTAGCCGTAGCGCAGATCCGCTTTTCCAGCACTTTGGCCGATCGGTCGAGCACCGCCAGCCCGCATTTTTCCCGGCCGGGATCGACCGCCAGTATCATAAAAGCTTCACTTGAAAATCGATCTCGAGCGGCCCGATGGTGTAAGTGTCGCTTGCGGCCAAAATGCTTACCCGGGTCAAAGCGTCATAGCCCTTGATCCTCCGGCCGGTCTCGAATATCTTGGAGTACGGCACCTCGCCTAACGAGCCCGTGGCCTGCGGGATAACCCCGTGGTTTCGGGCGGCAAAATTGGCCAAAGACAACAGTTCCTTGATCTTTTGTTCGATCTCGGGCTGGGAGAGCTTTCCTGAAATATCGATATAGGCGATCTCCTCCCCTTTCTCGAACACCTTTCGGTTGGGGGATACTTCGAATTTTACCTGGAGGGTGCCGCCGACGTTCACGTTGCGGATCGAGATCAATTGCACCACGATATCGCCTTCGGTATTGGCGGTGTAGCTTACCGTTGAGGCATAATCGGATCTATCCACCTCCACGTCCGCAATACGGTATTTCTTAACCTGGGCGTCCACGGCATCCAAAAGCTTTTTTAGTTCCGCCTCGGCCGCTTCCCGGCCCTGCCCTCCCACTATCTTTCCGATGTAGATATCCTGGCCGGCCGAGAAGACCACCGCCCGGCTGCGGGAGGTTTCGACTTCGGTCAAAAGGGCCTTCTTGGTCGCCAAAAGATCGGCGATCTCCTGGCGGGTCGCATCGGCGGCTTTTTGCGCCGCTTCGAGCTCTCCGGCTTTTTTCGCCAGCTCCTGCTGGGTCCGGCTTATATCCCCCCGAAGTTTCTCCAACCCAAAAAGCGCCGTGCGGGCGTCGCGGGAGATCAACAGGACACTGCCGAAAGTTAAAAGCGCGATCAGGATGCCGGAAAGCACGGTGAAAATGGTGGCGGTCTGCCGGGGGCGCAGGCCAAAGATGCTCAACCGCCGTTTGCCGAAAAATCGGCCGATGTAGTTTCCCACATAAGCCACGATCCCCGAGACGATCAAAAGGACGATCACGATGTTCATGCGTTGGCCGCCTGTTTTAAAATATAATAGCCCAGGCCCCCGGTGACAATATTGGGCAGCCAGGCCGAAAGGAAGGGCGAGATCAACTCCAGCTCCCCGAAAGCGAAGGAGGTAAAGATCAAAACGTAATAGACGAAGATCACGATGATCGAAAGCCCCAGCCCAATGCTGGAGCTGGCCCGGCGCGGGGAAAGTCCCAAAGGGGCGCCCAAAAGGGCAAAGACCAAACTGGCGAAAGGCAGGGCCATCTTGAAATTAAGCTGGATCTTGTGGTCCACCACCTTGACGCCCATTTTTTCCTTTAGCTTGATATAATCCCGCAGTTCCCCGATGCTCATGTCGTCCGGGGATTTGTCACCCGCGGCCAGATCGGAAGGGGTGTACTTGATGGCCACATATTGCCGGTCGAACTTGATGAGATGGCGGTACTCGCCCCCCTCGGAGAGCAGATAAACGGTTCCGTCGTTGAACTGCCAGGTGCTGCGCTCGGGAAGATACTGCGCGGTCTTGGCGTTGATGATCTGGCTTAGGCGGCCGTCCTGAAATTCCGAGACGATCACCCCCTCGAGCTGTTTGCCCTTCATCCTACGGGCGTAAAAGATGCGTTTAAGCGCTCCCTTTTCCATCTCCGGGACAAAAACGTTCTCCTCCACCCGGGGCGCCTTTTTCGTCGATACCTCGAATAAAAGATTTTTGGCGGCTTTGTTGGCTTCGGGCACCACGATCTCGTTAAATACCAGGTTCACGAATGAGATCATCAGCCCCAGGGCGAGGACCGGGACTATCAGGCGGAAAAGCGAGATACCGGAAGCCCTAAAGGCCGTGATCTCGGAATCTTTGCTTAATCGTCCAAAGCCCAATAACGCGGCCAAAAGTGTCGCCATGGGGAAGATATAGACCACCACCGTCGGCAGGCGGAAGATAAAAAGCTGAAGCGCAACTAATAGCGGCATGCCGGAGAGCACCACTGCCCGCACCAGCTCGAAAAGGATCATGGAGGCCGAAAGGATGAGCGAAAAGGAGAACAGCCCGAAAAGGAAAGGATCGATGAGTTCCTTAAAGATGTAGCGGTCGATGATCTTGAACATCAGAGGGTGAATTGGTCTCCCAGGTAGAACTTTTTGGCTTCTTCGGAATTGGCGATCTCATCGGACTTGCCGGCGACCAATATCTTTCCCTTGTGCACGATATAGGCGTGGTCGGTGATGGCCAACGTCTCGCGCACGTTGTGGTCGGTAATGAGCACCCCGATCCCCTTCTGCTTTAAATAGCGGATGATCTGCTGGATGTCGGCTACGGTCTTGGGATCGATGCCGGTAAAGGGCTCGTCCAAAAGCAAGAAAGAAGGATTGGTGGCCAAAGCGCGCGCGATCTCCACCCTCCTCTGCTCGCCGCCCGAAAGAGTGTAAGCGCGATGCTTGCGCAGGTGCGTCACTCCCAGTTCGTTTAGGAGCGAGACCAGGCGGGTCTCGTATTCATTTTTAGGTATCTGGGGCATCAGTTCCCAGAGGATCAGGATATTTTCTTCTACCGTGAGCTTGCGGAAGATCGAGGCCTCCTGCGGCAGGTAGCCGATCCCCAGGGAAGAACGCTTATGCATGGGCAGGGTCGTGATGTCTTTTTCTCCAAGAAAAACTTTTCCGGAATCAGGTTTCACCAAACCGACTACCATATAAAAAGTGGTGGTCTTGCCCGCCCCGTTGGGCCCCAAAACCCCGACCACTTCTCCCTGGCTTACCTCGACCGAGATCTCGTTAACCACTCGGTTCCCGGAATAGCTTTTTACCAACTTATCGGTCTTAATGAACATTTTTGATCTCCCCGAGTTTACGAAGGGCCGCGCCGGACATCACGGCCTCTTTGGCCAGCTTGATCCCGGATTTGATGTCTTTAGCCAAGCCTCCGACATAGATGGCCGCTCCGGCATTGAGCAAGACCACGTCCATCTTGGGGCTCTCGTTATGCTGTTCTAAAATATCCAGCGCCGCTACTTTGGACTCTTCCAAGTTCTGGACCCGGATATTTGCTTTCGACGTTCGCTTAATGCCAAAATCTTCCGGCTTGATGAAATAATTCCTGATCTTACCGTCTTTTAGTTCCGATACTTTGGTTTTATCAGAAATGGAGATCTCATCCAATCCGTCCATCCCGTGGACGACCAAAGCGTGTTCCGACCTTAAATTCAGAAGAACTTTGGCCATGGTCTCGGTCAATTTCTCGGAGAAAACTCCCAGGATCTGTCTTTTTGCCCCGGCGGGATTGGTGAGCGGGCCGAGGATGTTGAAGATGGTGCGCACGCCGATCTCTTTTCGGGTAGGCCCCGCGTATTTCATGGCGGGATGGAAATTGGGCGCGAACATAAAGCCGAAACCGATCTGGTCGATCGAATCCTGGACTTTTTCGGGCGGCAAATCGATCTTCACTCCAAAAGCTTCCAAAAGGTCCGCACTTCCGCACTTGCTCGAAACCGAGCGATTACCATGTTTAGCTATAGGAACCCCCGCGCCCGACGCCACCACTGCCGCAACCGTCGAGATATTAAAGGTATGGGAAACATCGCCTCCGGTCCCGCAGGTATCCACCAGATCTTTAGTAGTTGGAGAAATGTGGACCGAATGGGCCCGCATCTGTTCGGCAAACCCGGTGATCTCCTCGATGGTCTCGCCTTTTAACCGCAAAGCCATCAATAGAGCTCCGATCTGGGAAGGAGTCGCCTCTCCTCTCATTATGGTGTCGGCAGTGAGCGAGGCCTCTTCGCGGGTTAAGTTCTTCCCCTCTGCCAGTTTAATTATAGCTTCTTTGATCATGCAGTAATTATACTATAAATCCGATTCTTTTCTTCGGCTTTTCAGGTGTCGACGGCGTCCCCATTAATTGCTTTAATAATTTGAAAACAATCGATATCTCGATCTCATGTTTGGAATATTTCTTTTCCAGTTCTTCGATCTTCTGGGCCAGCCCCTTGTGGGTTGTCAGAATTCGGCGAAGTTTCACAAAGGCGCGCATAATTAGGATATTCATTTCTATTGCATGGTCACTACTTAATACCGAAGACAACATGGCAATGCCTTGTTCGGTAAAAGCATAGGGCAATTTTCGATAACCACCCCAACTTGATATCGCAAATTGCGACATCAAGTTTTTAGCTTCTTTGTCCGTTAATTGGAACATGAAGTCATCCGGGAATCGTTTAATATTCCGTTTTACCGCTTCATTGAGCCTACTTGTTTGTACACCATATAAATCGGCCAAATCCTTATCCAGCATCACTTTTTGCCCGCGGATCAATAGTATTCTGTTCTCGATCCTTTCCACCGGTATAAGCTTATCCATTAGAATCACCTCAAGTGAGGGTGCAGCAATTTCTATGCCAAGGTTTTTAAGGGGAAAATGGGCGAAAAGTGGCAAAAAACGCTACAGGGTGTCGGAAACTTGGACAATCAGGCCCCCACCCGTTTCACATCATATACGTCCGCCACTTTGCGGATGGCGGCCACTACTACTTGCAGTTGTTCGATATTCTTGACATCCACCACCAGCTTGAGGAAGGCGATGCTTCCCCGCTTGGTCTTGATATTGGCGGAAGAGACATTGGTCTTGGTCTCGGAGATCTTATCCAAAATATCGCGCAGGACCCCTACTCTATCGAAAGCTTCCACTTCAATTTCGACCGGATAGAAAATATCCGCCGTTAAATCCCACTCCACCGGGACCAGGCGTTCCTTCTCCGGCTTGGTGCGGATCAAAGTATCGCAATCTTTGCGGTGGATGGCCACGCCTTTTCCCCTGGTCACCACTCCCACAATAGAGTCCCCCGGCAGGGGACGGCAGCAGCGCGACATCTTGACCAGTATCCCGTGCTGTCCCGATACCCGGATACCCTGGACTATTTTCCTCTTCCTGGGCTTGGTGAGCAGGGACTTTATCTGCTCTTCTTCCACCTGGGCTTCCGGGAATTTTTCCCGCAGGCGTTTGGCGCAATCGAAAGCGGAGATCTCGCCGAAGCCGATGTCCGCCCAGAGGTCGTCTTCGCACTTTAACTTGAACTGGGCAACCAGCAGTTTGATATTCTCCGGGGTTACGGCCTCTTGCGGATGGATGCGCAGTTTGCGCAACTCTTCGGAGAGCGCCTGTTTGCCGCGATCGATGCTCTCATCCCGTTTCATCCGCTTGAACCAGGCCTTGATTTTGGCCCGGGCGCGCGAGGTCTTGGCGATATTCAGCCAATCCAGCGATGGGTCATCGGCCTTGCCGGTTATAACCTCCACGATCTCCCCGTTCTTCAATTTGTAATCCAGGGGAACGATGCGGCCGTTGATCTTGGCGCCGACCGTGCGGTGGCCCACTTCGGTGTGCACGTGATAGGCAAAATCGACCGGGGTCGATTCCAATGGAAGCTGGATGACCGTCCCCTTAGGGGTGAAAACAAAAACCTCGTCGGTGAAAAGATCGATCTTCAGGCTTTCCATAAAATCCTTGGCGTCCTTGAGCTCGGTCTGGGTCTCGAGCATCTGTCTCAACCAGGCCATCTTCTGGTCGAAGGTCTTATCGGTTTCGGCTTCCTTATAGACCCAGTGCGCCGCGACCCCGTATTCCGCCACCCGGTGCATCTCGACCGTCCTGATCTGCACTTCGACGGGACGGCCCCCTTCCCCGATCACGGTGGTGTGGAGCGACTGGTAGCCGTTGCTTTTGGGCACCGCGATGTAATCCCTGAAACGCCCCGGGATGGGCTTCCAGGTGGCGTGGATAATGCCCAAGACCGCGTAGCAATCCTTCACCGAATCGATGATGATGCGCACCGCGGTGAGATCGTAGATCTCGTCGAATTCCAGGTTCTGGTCCACCATCTTGCGGTAGATGGAATACAGGTGCTTGGGACGGCCGTAGATCTCGCCTTTGATATGCACTTTCTCCATAACATCGGTGATCTTCTTTATAAAAGTGGCGATGTAGGACTCGCGGCTCTCGCGACTTTCGGCCACCCGGGCCTGGATCTCGGCGTGTTTTTCGGGCTCCAGGTTCTTAAAGGCCAGGTCTTCAAGCTCCCACTTTAATTTCCACATGCCCAGCCGGTGAGCCAGGGGCGCGAAGATCTCGCGGGTCTCAAGCGAGGTGTATTTGATCCTTTCCGGCGGGAGGTATTTTATGGTCTGCATGTTGTGCAAGCGGTCGGCCAGCTTAATGATGATGACGCGCAGATCTTCCCCCATGGCCACGAACATCTTGCGGAAGTTCTCGGCCTGGCGCTCTTCGCGCGATTCGTAGACCAGCTGGCTTAATTTGGTCACGCCTTCGACCAGTTTGCTGATCTCCGGCGAGAATTTTTGGCTGATCTCCTCGAGCGTCACCTCGGCATCTTCGACCGTATCGTGCAAAAAGGCGGCACAGATCGAAGGCACATCCTGCTCCAGGTCGGCCAACACCTTGGCCACGGCCAAAGGATGGGTTATGAAGGGATCGCCCGAAAGGCGTTTATGTTCGCGGTGTTTTTCTTCGGCAAAACGGTAGGCCCGCTCCAGCAGGCCGGCATCGGCCTTAGGATCGTAGCTTTGTATTTTCTCTACAAGTTCAGCGACGCTCATCGCGCTTGTTGTAGGTGCGGCCCATCACCCCGATCCCCGGAGGGATAGCGCCGGTGTGGCGCCGCTCATGCGGGCGCGGATGATGCACAGGAGCAGCAGCCGGCGGCGGTTGGATGGATTTTAGGATATTGGTGATGCGGCAGGAGTTCTCGAAAGCCGAAGTGAGCTGGTAGGCCTTCTCCAAGGTTTCCCCGATGGCGAAAGAGCCGTGTCCCCGCACCATGGCGATGGTGTAGCCGCCGAAAAAAATGGGCGGCAGCATCTTGACCACTTCATCCGAGGCGATGGCCTGGCGCACCTTGAGCACTGGGACGGATTTAAAGTAGAACTGCCCTTCGGCGTCTTGCGGGATGATCTTTTGTTCGTAGATGATGGAAAGCGCGGTGCCATTGGCCGGATGGGCATGCACAATGGCCTGGGCTGAACTTCCCTGGTAAATGGCGCGATGCACCGGAAGTTCAACCGAAGCATTCTTATCATCAACGCCCGACTGCAACGCCACCTCCACCACATCCCCTTCCTTGAGATCTCCCAGCATGGCGCCGCTGCGGGTGATGAATATCAAATCGTTCTGCCTTATCGAGAGGTTCCCCGAATGCGACCCGACCAACCCCTCCTCAAACAGCATCCTGCCCACCCTTTTGAACTCTTCTATCATTTTACAACTCCTTTGTTACACCCAGTGCGCTACCGAGAGCGCCTCGAACTCCGAGAACTTGCGGAACTCTTCGAACCTTTCCATGATCTCGCGGATCTTAAGCCGCCGCATGCGGTCTAAGCTGAAATCCTCGATATTGAACGAAGCCATCACCGAACCCATGATCACCGCTCTCCTTAAATTCCCGTCCGACAGGTCCCCGGTCCGGGCCAGATAGCCGATAAAGCCGCCCGCGAAGGAATCTCCCGCTCCGGTGGGATCACGGAAGGCCTCCTGCGGATAAGAAGGCGCGGAAAAATGGAAATTCTGCGTAAAAAGCAGGGCCCCGTGCTCTCCCTGCTTGATGATGACCGCGCGCGTCCCCATCTCGAGCAGGCGTTTGGCCGCGAGCGGCAGGTTGGGTGTTTCCATGAACATCCTCACTTCGCTCTCGTTCATCAAAATAAAATCCACTTTGCGGATGACCTCATGCAGTTTTTCCCGCGAACTTTTGATCCAAAAATCCATGGTGTCGGCCGCCACGAATTTGGGCTTATTGAGCCCGGAGATGATCTTAAGCTGGATCTCGGGATCCAGGTTGGCCAAGAACACAAAGTCGGACTTTTTTTGGCTGTCATTGAGCTTTGGGTCGAACTCGGTTAAGACGTTTAATTTAGTATCGCGGGTGTGGGCCTGGTTCATGTCGTATTCGTAATACCCGCTCCACCTGAAGGTCTGCCCTTTCACCCTCTTGATGCCGGAGGTGTCGATCTTCCGATCTTCCAGAAAATCCAGGTGCTCTTTGGGAAAATCTTCCCCCACGATGCTGACAATGGAAGTCGGGGTAAAAAAGCCGGCCGATACCGCGGCATGCACCGCCGAGCCCCCCAGGATGTTATCTTTTTTGCCGAAGGGGGTCTCGACCGAATCCAGGGCCACAGTTCCGCTGATCAGGACGCTCATCTATAATCCTCCCAAAAGTGAGATGATCCATCTTTGCAAAAGCCAGAGCAGTACGATGGCCACAAAAGGCGCAAAGTCCACTCCATTCAGCTTATCCGGCGGTATCCCCATCCGCAGCGGCTTTATAACCGGGTCGGTCAATAGGATCACCGGTTCGACCAGCCATTTGAAACGCGTAAAACCGATGTACGGCAAAAATCCCCTGATGATTATCAGCAGGTAGTAGACCGAAAAAAGTACGTTTACTAGTATGATCAAGATTGGCTTAATTCGGCGGCCCTTTTGGCCGCCATGATGACCGCGTCCATCAGCGCCTCGGCGGCCCGACGCTCCTCGAGCACCCTAAGGCCCGAAAGCGTGGTTCCTCCCGGCGAGGTCACCATCTCGCGCAGTTCCCGGGGGCTCTTTTTGGTCTTAAGCAGGGTCTGGGCCGAGCCCAAAACCGTAGTCACCGCCAGCTTTTCCGCCACGGTCTTATTTATCCCCAGTTTTTCTCCCGCTTCCACCATAGCTTCAACCATCAGGTAAATGAAAGCCGGGCCGGAACCCGAAAGCCCCGTCACCGCATCCATCAGTTTTTCTTCGACGTCCACCACTTCGCCGACCGAGCGGAAGATACGATCAACCTTGGCCAGGTCTGCTTTGGTCGCCCTCTCCCCGGCCGAGACCGCCGTGATCCCCGCCCCCACCAGGGCCGGATTATTGGGCATCACCCTGACCACGGGGTTTCCCGGGAAAAGGTTCTGCAGTTTGCCCAACCCCACTCCGGCGGCGATCGAGACGATGAGAGCCGAATTTTTTACCCGCAATTGGCTGCAAACCTCGGCTAAGACCTGCGGCTTTACCGCCAGGATAACGATATCCGCGTTATCCGCCGTCTTCTGATTGCCGGCAGCGGTATTGATCTTATAGGTTTTTTTTAAATAGCTAAGCCGGGCAGGCAGTATATCCGAAGCCGCGATCGCTTTAGGGCTGGCTACTTTGGCTTTGATTATTCCGGCGATCAGGGCCTCGGCCATCTTCCCCGCCCCGATGAAAGCTAATTTATCGGCGTGTAAAGAACGATTCTCTCTTGGACTCAACGGCGCCTATCTCCTCCCCCAGGTTGGACTTTTCTTCGGCGTCAATGATATTTATCTGTTTGGGAGCAAAGAGGAAAATGGAATCCCCGATCTTCATCATGTGGCCGTCGATGGCGTAGGCGGTGCCGCAGACAAAATCGATCAGCCGGGTGCCCTCGGTGGGCTCCAGGTGTTTGAGGTTGATGATGACCGGGGAGCCCCCGCGCAGGTTGGCGGAGATATTGAGGGAATCTTCGTAGACCTTGGGCTCATAGACCACGATGTCGGATTCGCCTTCGGGCAGGGCGGCGCGTTTGCCCTCTTTTTTACCTCGCAGGACGGAGGCGATCTCCAGCTGGCGGGACGATTGCGGGGTCGAGATCAGCTCTTCTCCCTCACCCTCTCCTTCTTCTTCGAGCCCGATGAAGGCCTTGGCGCGCTTAAATAAACTTTCCATCATATCCTCCTTGGTCCGAATATTCCCTCGCCTATTCGTATTATATCAGAACCTTCTTCAATTGCCAAAGCATAATCGTGGCTCATGCCCATGCTAAGCTTCAACCCCATTATTCCCGCCCGGTCGCGGAGCTCTCGCAAGAGGCGAAATCCTTCGCGCGTACTATTGCCTATTGTCATGAGTCCGGAGATCCGGAGATTGGGCAAACCGGTGATCCGGCCGATCAGTTCAACGGCCTTTTCGGGCGCAATTCCAAACTTGCTTTCTTCTCCCGAAGTGTTGACTTCGATGAAGATCTCAACTGGTTTTGTCGCCCGTTTGCTGATCTCCTCCGCCAGATGAAAAGAATCTACCGATTGGATCACATCAAACAGTTCTAACGCGGTCTTTACTTTATTGGTCTGCAGGTGGCCTATCAGATGAAAGCGCACCTTAGGGAACTTGGATTTTAGTATTGAGATCTTGGATTTAGCTTCCTGCACATAGCTTTCGCCGATATCGGTTACGCCGGCTTCTATGGCTTCGATTATTTGCGGAAGGTCCACATTTTTGGTGACGGCCAGGAGAAGCGCCCCTTTGGAATTGGCTTTGATTTCCTCGATATTCTCCCTGATACCCACGCTTGCATTCTAGCATAAAACCTGATAAAATTATTTATTATGCCGGTAGTTACCATGAAAGAATTGCTCGAAGCGGGAGTGCATTTCGGGCACCAAAGCAAGCGCTGGAACCCCAAGATGGGTAAGTACATCTATTCTTCGCGCAACAACCTGCACGTGATAGATCTGCATAAAACCATCCCGCTCATCGAGCGGGCTTTTGAGTATGTCCGGACCGCGGTATCCCAGAACGGTTCGGTGCTCTTTGTGGGGACCAAAAAGCAGGCCCAGGAAGCGGTGGAGGAAGAAGCCAAAAGAAGCGGCATGTTCTACATCAACGACCGCTGGCTGGGCGGCACCCTCACCAATTTTAAGACGTTGAAGAAGAATATCGCCCGGCTTAACG
Organism: Candidatus Saganbacteria bacterium; assembly: GCA_016223205.1. Classification (GTDB taxonomy): domain Bacteria; phylum Margulisbacteria; class WOR-1; order XYC2-FULL-46-14; family WPAF01; genus JACRPM01. The sequence goes on along the minus strand of JACRPM010000006.1, from coordinate 265,302 downwards.
AGATCGAGAAGATCGAAGCCGACGGGCTCTTTGAGAAACTGCCCCGCAAGGAAGTGGCCAATCTTAAACGCGAGCACCGCAATCTGATGCGGGGCCTGGGCGGGATCCGCCTGATGACCAACCCGCCCTCGGTCATCTTTATCATCGACAGCAAAAAAGAGACCACCGCCATCGCCGAAGCCAAAAAGCTCGGCATTCCCATTATCGCGGTGGTGGATACCAACTGCGATCCCGATGAAGTTGAATTCCCCATCCCCGCCAACGATGACGCCATCCGTTCGATCAAACTTTTGACCAGCATTATCGCCGAGGCGGCGATCGCGGGCCGCGAGCTCACCAAGCCCATCGAAGAGCGCGCCCCCGAGATCGCGGTGCCCATCGAGATCGGCGACGAGACCATGGAAGAAGCCACCATGCTCACCGAAGAAGAGCGGCTGGCGGAATTGGCCACCAAGCTTCCGGTGGCCGAGGAAGACAAGGAAAGGATCGGCTTCTAAGTGCAGATCTCCACTGATATTATCCAGCAATTAAGGGAAAAGACCGGCTGTGGCATGATGGACTGCAAAAAGGCCTTAACCGAAGCGAAGGGCGACATGGAAAAAGCCGCCGATCTATTAAGGCAAAAAGGATTGGCTTCTTTGGCTAAAAGAGCGGAAAGGGTCGCGGCCCAAGGTGTGGTCGCCTCTTACATCCACCCCGGGGATAAGATCGGAGTTCTGCTCGAAGTTAACTGCGAAAGCGATTTTGTGGCCCGCGGGGACGATTTCAAGAACTTCACCAAAGAGCTGGCCCTGCAGGTCGCCGCGCAGAATCCCCAGTATTTGACCAGGGATGAAGTGCCGGCGGGCATCCTCGACCATGAACTGGATATCCTAAAAGCCCAGGCTAAACAGGAAGGCAAGCCCGAAAAAGCTATTGAAAAGATCACTACCGGCAGGATGGAAAAATTCTATTCCGAAATGTGCCTGATGGACCAGGTCTATATCCGCGACCCCAAAAAGACCATCAAGGACCTGTGGGGCGAGCTTTCCGCCAAGATCGGCGAGAATATAGTTGTCCGCAGATTTACCCGCTACCAACTTGGGGAGAAATCCTAACCTACTACCGTGGCCCCATCCGGAGGTGCGTTCATTTCATCGATCTCGTTTTTTAGCTGGGCATCGGTTATACCGGTCAGATGATCAATAAAATCCTGCAGACCGATATTCTTTTTCACATAATTCTCGTAAAGGCGGATGATCTGCTTGATAAGCACTTCCTTCTCGTGTCGGGAGAGGAATTTCATAATAGCATCCCCGTTGAATTTGATCAGCTCTTCGAGCGCTTGATAGACCTCAATGCTTAATCCTATCTGTTTTAATCCCGAGGAAAAGGCCAACGATGTCTGCGTAATGATATCCTTGATCAGCCGGCCATACATCTGGCGGGCGCTCACCCCCAATATCTTTTGAATGCTTTCGGGCAAGTATTCAACCAGACCGGCCCTTTTAAGGTCATGGAAGTCCTGCGGAGCGTAGCCTACAAAATCCATCAGCCGTACCAGGCAACCTTCCAATGTGACCGGCATGTCCTCCCCACATGATCCAGAAAGAGATGATCCATCATCTTCCCGGGGAATAAGAACCCGGAGGCGTTTCTCTCCGCAATGGTTTACTATCCCATCCCTTACCTCATAGGTCAGGTTTAATCCCTGATAATAGGCTCCGTCTATTCTCTCCAGCTGGTCGACCACCCGCAGGCTGTTAACCTCGTGGCGGAAGCGCGGAAGCCCGGTTTCTGGATTTAACTTCTGGATATTCTGCACGGCCCGCTCGCCGGCATGGCCAAAAGGTACATGGCCCATATCGTGCGCGAGCGCAATGGTTTCGATAAGATCCTCATTTAATCTTAACGCTCGTCCGCAGGCCTTGCCCAGTTGTGCCATACGCAGGGCATGAAACAGGCGGGAGGTGGTAATGGGTGTATACTTCCATTCCACCCCTTCATCAATTTTAACCCAATCCACCACCGGAAAAACCTGTGTCTTGCCGGTAGAGAGCATGAAATATTTAGCATGTATAATTCGGTCACGGTCACGTGCAAAGCGGGTGCGGTGGGGATCGAGCGGTTCAAAATAAATACGGCGATCCAACACATCATCGGTACGGCTTAAGGCGGCAAAAGGATGTAACATATTTATTTCCCGCGCTTCGATCAACTGGCGCCTAACCGGTACCGGTCGGAAGTCAGGAACGGTAACGCCTCGCGGCTTAGTTAAAATTGCAATTCTCATCCTTTCTATATCCAATTTATTTGTTTGAAATTTCATGCTATATTTAGCCCGTGAAGAAAGTAATGCTGATCGACGGCAATTCCCTGGCCTACCGGGCCTTTTATGCCCTGCCGGATACCATGAAGACCTCAACCGGTCTGGTTAGCAATGCCATTTACGGCTTTACCACCATGCTGCTTAAATTGCTCGAAGAAAAACCGGATTATATCGCCATCGCTTTCGATCTCAAGGAGCCAACTTTCCGCCATAAGGAATATAAAGAATACAAAGCCACCCGCGACAAGGCCCCACCTACCCTCATCGAACAGCTGCCTTACGTGCGGGAAGCTGCCGAGGCCTTTTCTATCCCCATTTTTGAGAAAGTCGGATTTGAAGCGGATGACGTGATCGGCACGCTGGCTAAGCAATCAGCAGATAAGGGGATGAATGTTGAGATCGTCTCCGGCGACCTCGATCCCCTCCAGCTCGTCAATAAACAGATCAAGGTTTTGACCTTAAGGAAAGGCATCAGCGACACGGTGCTCTACGATGAAAAAGCGGTGAAAGAGAGATACGGATTGGATCCCGATCAGCTGATCGACTTTAAAGCCCTAAAAGGAGACGCTTCCGATAATATCCCCGGAGTCCCGGGGATCGGAGAAAAGACCGCCACCGAACTGCTGAAAGAATATAAAACCCTGGATAATCTGCTTGAGCATACCGGCGACATAAAAAAACCCAAGCTGAAAGCCAAGCTGACAGACGAAAAGGACCTGGCCCTCATGAGCCGCCGGCTGGCGACCATTGTGCTTGATGTGCCCATCGAAGCCGACCTTCAGGAATATAAGACCGACTGGGACAAAGCGGTGGCTTTCTTTGAGAAGATGGAATTTGATTCGCTGGTCAAGAAATACCGGGAGCAAACCGCGGGGTTCACCCGCGGGTCGGTGGTTGAGAAGAAAAGAGAAGAATTAAGCAAGTTCGATTTCCACTGCGTCGATACCCCGGAAAAGCTAAAAGCCCTAATTGAGAAACTCCAAGCCGTCGACACTTTCGCCTTTGACTGCGAAACCACCTCACTGAACGTGTTTGAAGCCAAGATAGTGGGCATTTCGTTTTCCGTGGCCAGCGGTGAGGCCTATTATGTCCCCTTCGCCGCCCGCGATCTCGGGCGGCCACAAGGGCCGCCCCTACATTCCATTTTCGCATCAGATAAGCTCAAGATCGGCCATAACCTCAAGTACGATATTGAAGTCCTGAAAAATAACGGGATCGAAGTCGCCCCACCCCATTTCGACACCATGGTAGCCGCTTACCTGCTTGACCCCATTTCCGGCGGGTACGGGCTCAAAAAAACCGGCGCGCATTACCTGGGGCGCCACGAGATGCTTAAATTGAACGAGATCATGGAAGAAGAGGGCTGTTTTGCCGACATACCTCTCGACGTCGCAACCCAATACGCCTGCACTGATGCCGAGGTCACCTTTGGTCTATATGAGATCTTTAAGGAAAAGCTTAAAGAAGAAGGATTAAGCGACCTCTTTTATAAGGTGGAAATGCCCCTTTTGCCGATCCTGATCGATCTGGAGATGACCGGAGTATATGTCGATTGCGGCAAGTTAAATGACCTGGCCAAGACCTTAAAAACGCAAATGAATGATCTTGAGCGAAACATCTTCGCCATTGCAGGAGAAACCTTTAATCTGAATTCGCCCAAACAGCTGGGCTATATCCTGTTCGAAAAGCTCAAAATACCCGTTTTAAAGCGGACCAAAACCGGGCCCTCGACCGACTCCAGCGTGCTTGAGGAATTATCCGAAAAGTTCGAGATCGCGCAAAAGCTGGCCTCATACCGCCAGCTTAGCAAGCTTATGTCCACCTACATCGAGGTCCTCCCCACTTTAATTAATCCCAAAACCGGCCGCATCCATGCCAGCTTCAACCAGACCATAACCTCGACCGGGCGGCTCTCATCTTCGAATCCCAACATGCAGAACATACCCATCCGCGGGGAATTGGGCAAATTGATAAGATCCGCTTTCGTCCCGCAAAAAGCGGGTTCCGTGATCGTGGCGGCGGATTATTCACAGATCGAACTGCGCATTTTGGCCCACTTATCCGGCGATAGCAGGATGAAAGAGGCCTTTGAGAAGGATGTGGATATCCACCAGGCCGTGGCCGATGAGTTGGGTATAACGCGCGCGGCGGCCAAAACGGTTAATTTCGGCGTGATCTACGGGCTATCGGATTTCGGCCTGGCCAAACAGCTTAAGATCAAAAAGACCGAAGCCGCCAAATTCATAGATGATTATTTTATAAAATATGCCGGGGTCAAGGCCTTTATCGATAAGACCATCAAGGAAGCCAAGGAGAACGGCTTCGTGACCACGCTTTTGGGCAGGAAAAGGCCCCTGCCCGATATTAACTCGCCTAACTACGGATTGAGATCATTTGCAGAAAGGACCGCCATCAACACGCCCGTGCAAGGAACGGCGGCGGATATGATCAAAGTAGCCATGATCAATATAAATTCAAAAGTAAAAAGTCAAAATTCAAAATTGATCTTGCAGGTTCACGATGAACTGGTATTTGAAGTTCCCCAAGAAGCAGTAGAAAACATTAAGCAGATAGTAAAAGAAGGGATGGAAAAAGCTTTACCTCTTTCCATCCCCGTTAAGATCACGATCGGAGCCGGGCCCAGCTGGGCCGAAACCGCCTGATCAGTGGACCGGCACGACCACCTTGCCTAGAAGCGCCTTTCCGTCCCGGTCGATCAACTGCACGATATATAACCCTCTCGCCGCCTTTACTCCCGCCACGGTGTAGCCGTCCCAGCTCGCCACATTGGGCCCGGCGCTGCCGCCGTTCGAGCCCGGAGTATAATCGCCCCGATAGACCACCTGTCCGGCGGTGTTGTAGATGACCATGCTGACGTTTCCGTTCTTGCTTAGCTGGTAAGCCATCTGCACCGCGGTGTGTCCCTGCGCCAAAATCGAGCTCTGCAAGACCGCGGTGGGATAAGCCACCAGCGCGCTGGTAACCTGCAATTTGTCGGACACCTTCAGGCCGGTCAATTCCTTGACCGAAGTGGTGCCATAGATGCTGGTTGCGGTGATCAGTACCCTATAAGTGCCCGCCGGCAAAGCCGCTACAGAATAAGAGGCTAATACTTCCGAACTTTCCACCCTTCTAACCTCTACTCCTGAACTGTTGAAGACCTGTACCACAACCGAAGTGATCCGGCCGTCGGTATTAAGGTCCGAGACATTGAGCTTCAGATCTCCGGTGGAGGACATATAGTCGTTGCTGGCAATGGCCAGGCCGGTTCCCGACGACTTGGTGCCGCCAATGGTGGGCGATTGCCTGGTGACCCCCGAAGTGCTGGTAGTAAAACTATAAGGTTCGCTGGCCGCCGACCAGACCCCATCGGCATTGGCCGAGGAACAGCGGTACCAATAGGTCGTTCCGGCAGTCAATCCGGTATCGCTATAAGATTTGGAGGTGAGGGTCGAGGAAAGCGTGGTCCAGGGGCCGGTTGATGCGGCCGCTCTCTCCATTTTATAGGTTGTCCCGTCCCCAACCGCCCAGGTTATGGCCAGGGAGGTCTCGGCCGCTGTGGCCGCCATTTCGTCCGGGATCGAGGCCAGAGTGTAGACCGTGACCGCTGTGGGAGTCGAACTGTTGGCATCGGTATAAGCCGCTATCGTCCTCTGATAAGCGGTATTGGGCGAAAGGCCGGTCTCGGAATATGATGTGGTGTTGGCCGTGGCGATGGTCGCCACGATCGAATTGGTCTGGGAATTAACCAGCCGGAATCCGGTCTCGTTGTTGGCATTGTCCGTCCAACTCCATAGTATGGAACTGGAAGATTGAGCCGTGCCGGAAAAACCGGTAGGCGCGGTGGGAGTTACCGCGACCGACACCCCAGTTACCGATTGGGCATAGATATCCGCGTCATAAACCACGATATCGGTTCCGGCGGTGCTGGTGGTAGTAACGTCCGGAGCTTCGTAATTTAAATTGACAGCCGAGGATGAGACCTGGAATTTTGCGCCCGAAAGCGCACCCGAAGAATCAACCAGTTGCGAGTAGATGGCGCCGTTGCTCATGGTGGGGGCGTTGGGATGCAGGGTTGAAGCATTCAGTGTATCGGCGCTGGTCCAGGTTCCTTCCTGCCAAACGAAGAAGGAATTGCCGGAGGAATCGACCGCAACTTTGGGCCGGATCTCATCGAGTGTCCCGTCCGCCGCTACATTTATCCCCGAAGACCAGTTCAAAGCCCCGGCGCTGCTCAATTTATTCGCCAGGATATTATAATTATATCCAGCCGCGTTGGTGGCGCTCTGCATCCAGGCTACCACCGCCGTCCCATCGGTCCCGTTGCTCCCGATCCAGGGATAATAGGTAGCTACGGTTCCACCGGGCGAGGTAACCGCCACGGCGTCATCGGTCCATTGCCTCATGCCGTCGGCTATCAGCACTTTTTGAGCATAAATATACCAGGCGGCGGAACCAACCGTCCGCCGGTCATCCCAGGTGATCACAACATTGGTTGAATCCACTTTTGCAATGGACGGCCAGAGCTGTATCTCCCCATTGACCGCATCGTGATAAGTTGTGGCCAAAACACCTAGAGACGTGGCATTCTGGACTGCGCCTCCATAAGGGGTTACGATGCTGCCGTCTGATGCGATACGTTTGTAATAAACACGAAATGTGCCTGCGCCCCCTCCCCCGCCCCCGCCATCGCCTTTTGCATAAAGAATCCCATTTAGATCAGGCAGTTCCCCTTCAGAAATATCGGACAAGTACGCAGAAGCCCATAACCGATCACCCAGTTTAGCGCTGGTTTTGGTGACCGCTCCCGACACCCCAACAGAATAAGCCAGTAACACCCCGCCCGCGCCATCGGAAGCCACCACCGGATAATAAAATCCGGAACCGAAAGTACTGGCAACCGCTACTCCGCCCGCCGCCCATTGCGCCGTTCCATCAGAATTCACTTTTTGCACATAGATGGTCGAACCGGAGGTCCACGCCATTATGTAATATCCGTCGGAGGTGCGGCAGACCGAGGGACGCAGGTTATCCTGTACTGTATTATCCAGACGGACCCCGTCCGCCGCCCATAAGACCGAGCCGGAGCTGTTGAACCTTTGGGAATAGATCTGGTAATAATCGACGGAACGCTGGTCTTCCCAGACCGTTACACCACCCCCCGCTCCATCGCTCGCCACCGCCGGATATCTTTGGGTCGCGGCGCCGGTGGTGGCTATCAATTCTTTGCCGGTGGTAGTGCCCCAGCCGTAGGCTCCACCCGAAGATAGGGCCTGTCCCCAAATATCGCCCCGGGTATCATTCGCCTGATTCATCCAAACCACGACCACCACGCCGTTGATGGTGTCATAGGCGACTCGCGGATTCCTCTCATCTACCGTAGCTGTATCATTGACCGCTTTTCCGTCGGCCCAACCCACCGGTGTTTCCCCGCTTGAATTTATACGGTGGACTCTGATATCGAGGGTGCCACCCGAACCATAATTGGAGGTGGCTATATAGGCGCCCCCCGAACCGTCGGCTACCATACGGGGACGAGTACTGGAATCGTTGTTGAGCAGTGTATTAACCGCAACGCCATCCGCAGTCCAAGAGACGCCTCCATTGGCCACCACTCTTTGCGCGTAGATCCGGTATCCTCCGCCCACGTTGCGCATGTCCGGCCAGGAAACAATTGCCCCATTTACGGTATCAGTTACTATGGCCATATCCACGCTATTATCGGAATAGTCGGATTGAAGGCAAAGGGTGACACCCTGGGTTGTCCAAACCTTTTCTCCCGAAGCGTTGATCCTTTGCGAAAAAACATCATATTGGGAAGCTCCCGGATTAACACGCTCATCCCACCAGGCGATCACGGCGCCCCCGGAGTTGTCTGTAACTATTTTGGGATTGACGGCGCTGCCGGTGTCGTTAACCTGAACCGCAACTCCGTTGGCGGCCCACGCCACTGCTCCCCCATTAGCGTTGAGCTTTTGCGCGTAGATCCCATAATAAGACGGGCTGGCCCGATTGTCATCCCAGGTAACGATCGCCCCTCCACCATTGTTGATAATAGATGGACGGTTGGCGCCCACGCCCAGCGCTGTATTATCATAAACCTGCACTCCGTTGATCGTCCATTGGGACGCTCCGTCGCTGCCTCCTATTCTTTGAACATAGATGTCGGAACCGTTGACAAAATTGCGCAGGTCGGTCCAAGCCAGCAGGGCCCCGCCGGAGCCGTCGATATCCATGGAATTCAAGCTCTGACCATTCGCGGCATCGCAAACTAGTTTCCCGTTCGCTGTCCACTGTACGACGCCGCTGCTGTTGATCCTCTGAGCATAAACATGAGAAGTCGTGCCGTCGGTTCGGTAGTCGTTCCAGGCGATGATCGCACCTCCGGACCCATCAGATACCATATGGAAAGCCAGCGCGTTGCTGTCGAGGGCTATCATCGTACCAAAAAAATTGGTTACCGTGCAGATGGGAACTCCCGCGGCTGGAGACCAGCGGGCATTTCCGGAGCCATCATAACTTTGAGCATAGAGCGCGGCGATGCCCGACTTATAATCATGCCAGGCCACGATGGTGTTGCCGGCGCCGTCCGCAATAATATTGGGATACTGCTGGGCGGCAACCCCCTGGGTATTGTTTATGGTCACACCCGCAGCCGTCATTCCCCTTGCCAATACCGCCTCTCCCGCCTTTGGCAGGACAATCACCAATGACCAAGATACAATAACCAAAACCCAGATAAACTTTTTCATCTTAATCCCCCCATAACTTTTTGATCTCCTGTTTAACATAATCGGTTTGATACAACATCTCGGCTACCTCTCCGCGGGTCAAGGGCTGGTCGGGTTCGAAAGGACCATCGCCCAGATATTTAAGCAAACCCATCTCCTTGGCCGCCGTGATCTCCCCTATCGCCCAATGCCTTCCATGGACATCGCTATAAGGAAGCTCATATACCCGACCGTGCGGTATTCTAGCATATCTTACTATCATTGCCACGCCTTCGGCGCGGGTTATTTGGCCCTGGGGACGGAAGGTCTGATCGGGATACCCTTTGACGATCCCCTCCTCCGCCGCCCGGCTGACGTATTGGTAAGCCCAGTAATCTCTATTGAGATCAATAAAATCAGAAGAGGATTCTCCTTCGGGTGTTCCCTGGGCCCTGATAAGCAGGGCCGACATCTCGGCGCGGGTGACCTTGCCGCCCGGCTCGAAGGCCCCGTCCGGATAGCCGGTCACGATCCCCAGCGTCGCCAGATATTCTATGGGCAGTTTGGCGAAATACACCGGATCGAGGTCCCGAAAAGTCAAAAGCCGCAGGCCTTTGAGTTCCTGTTTGCCTAAAAGCCTCCCGTTCTTATCAAAGGCCTCCAGGGTGATCAGGTTCAGCTTAAGGTTGAGCGGCGCATAAAAATCGAAGCGCCCGCCGCTTTCGGGCATTACCTCGACATTATCGATCTTTAAGACCCGGACATTGGCGAGGTCTTCCACTCTCCCGACGACCAGCATTTTATCTTCGTATGAAATAAAACGGTTGGGGGGCTGCTCCACGGTAAAGGGCCGTGGATATCTTAACTCCGGAGAGAATCCCAGGGAGAAATAGTGGGTGGTATTGCTGGCGAGCTCGCTATATTGATGGTAAGCGTAATCGAACTTGACCCCCCCTGTGGTAAATCCTAATCCGGCGGTAAGATTATTGGCGATCTGCCCCGGCCCCACAAAATCCTGGTCCACGCCCGCCCGCAGGGCCAATATGGGGGTGGGGAAAAATTCCAATCCGGTATGGAATAAGGTGGGGATCACCCGGCTGGCATACGAAACATCGGCGTCCAACAGTAAATTGAGCTTGAACTGCTTATGTTCGCGCAGGGCTAAGCGATCTCCCAACAGTGAGACCTTAGTCCCAACTTTTACCAGCTGGCCCAGGGGTTCGCGGTAGCCGTCGCCGTAGGTTAACCCCCCCCAACTTGCGGGCAGGACGTTTTGCCAGTTCAATCCCAGGGTATAGAAACGTTCGGGATTGTAAAAAAGCGAAAGGTCCAACTGTTGCCCGCTGGCGGAATCGGCGTTGCTGGTTTGATATCCCGTAAGCGAAGTGAAAAGCACCTTAAGATTGGCCGCGCCGTAAATATTTGCGGTGAGCTTTTTAGCCCAGGAAAGCAAAACCGTGCGGGTTACATAATTAAAGCTGGCTTCGGTGGATGATGGAACGATGCGGTATTCCCCGTCTATCACCTCAAGGGTGGCGATCGGCGCGGTAATTCCCAGGCCGCTGCCCACATAGCCGATGCCGAAAGTCCCGTAGGCCGTGGGGAAAGCATAAGCGCCGGTGACATATTCAACTTCGTTCAGGAATTTTCCCGTCAGAGATGTTGCTTGCCAATTTTTTAGGGTGCCCAAAGCGGCGGGATTGGAAAAGATGGAGGTCACGTCGTCGGATTCCCCCAGGAAAGCCCGCCCCAACGCCAACGGCCGCGCACCCATGGCCAGGCGGGTGGGATCGATCGCGGTGGTAACATCTTCCGCCGAGGAAATGTTAGCAAAAATAAAAAGACCGAACAGGATTATCGCTATCTTTTTATTAATTCCAGGGCCTCCATTCTGGTGGTAGCGTTCTTTTCAAACACGCCTCTAACCGCGGAGGTAACGGTCAGGGAACCGGGTTTTTTCACCCCCCGCATCGACATGCACAAATGTTCGGCTTCGATTATAACCAAAACTCCTTGCGGCCGCAAGCGGGCCATTAAGGTGTCGGCGATCTGGGTGGTGAGTTTTTCCTGCACCTGGGGCCGCTTGGCGAATCCTTCGATCACCCTTACCAATTTCGAAAGCCCGGTAACGCGTCCGGCCTTGGGGATATAGACCACGTGGGCCTTGCCGATAAAGGGGATGAGATGGTGCTCGCAAACGGAATAGAACGGGATGTCCTTCACCATCACCATTTCTTCGTGTTCGGCCTGTTTGAAGAGCGTGATCACTTTGGCGGGATCGGTCTTGAGCCCCGAAAAGATCTCGGCGTACATCTTCGCTACCCGTTTAGGCGTATCTTTGAGCCCTTCCCGCTTCGGGTCTTCGCCGATGGCGATCAGTATTTCTTTTACCGCTTTTTCGATCTTCTTTAGGTTTGTCATTAGATCCTCTTTACCCCCTCTGTCCTTCGGACATCTCCCCCTTGCTAAGGGGGAGAAAGAGAGGGGGTTAAAACAATCCTTTAATCCTCCCGCTCTCCGAAATATCCATGTTCTCCGCGGCCGGATGCTTGGGCAAACCCGGCATGGTCATGATGTCGCCGGTAAAAGCCACCACAAAGCCCGCTCCCGCCGAGGGCTTGAGCTCGCGGACGGTTATCTTGAAACTCTTGGGACGTCCGTAGATCTTGGGATCGTCGGTAAGCGAATACTGGGTCTTGGCGATGCAGACCGGCACATTGGTCATGCCGATACCTTCCATGATCTCCAAGTCGCTATTGGCCTTATCCGTCCAGTTTACCCCGTTCGCTCCGTAGATCTGTACCGCTATTTTTTCAATTTTATCTTTCAGCGATTCTTTTAAACCATAAAGCAATTTGAACTTCCCCCGATCACCGGATACCCGGATAACCTGATTTCCGAGCTCGCGCCCCCCGACGCCACCCCTACCCCATACCTCACTAATTACTGTCGGCACGCTGAACTTCTCACATTGCTTAACAATATACCTGATCTCTTCGTCGGGATCGTTCTCTTTGCGATTGACCGCTATGACCAGCGGCACGCCAAAAAGTTGAATGTTTTCAATATGCTTGGCCACGTTATCATAACCGTGCCGGTCTATCGCCTGGCGGGTGACCACGAGCACTGTAGCGGAGGGCTTTAGCCCTCCAATCCGGCATTTGATATCGAAGAATTTTTCCGCTCCCAGGTCCGAGCCGAACCCGGCTTCGGTCACCACAAAATCCGAAAGCTGGAGCGCCAGTTCCGTCGCGACCAGGGAATTACAGCCGTGGGCGATATTGGCAAATGGCCCCCCATGGATGAAAGCCGGACCACCCTCCAGCGTCTGAACCAGATTGGGTTTGAGAGCGTGCCACATCAGCAACGCCATAGCCCCCTGGGCTTTAAGATCGGCCGCCTGGATGGGCCTCCCATTTTTGTTATAGGCAACCACTATCCGTCCCAGCCGTTCCTTCATGTCGGTGATATTTTTCGAAAGACAGAGGATCGCCATTACTTCGGATGAAGCAGTGATGTCGAAAGTCCCGCGCAGGGAGCGGTCGTTCATATCCATGACCCGCTTCCAGACGATGCGGCTCTCATCGATCCCCAACTCGTTACCTTGATAAATATGGTTATAGACCATAGCGGTCAACAGATTATGGGCCGAGGTGATCATGTGCATGTCGCCGGTCAAATGCAGGTTGATGTCATCCATAGGGAGCACCTGCGCGTATCCTCCCCCCGCCGCCCCGCCCTTTAGCCCCATCACCGGCCCCAGTGACGGCTCCCGGATACAGACAAAAGCGGATTTACCCAATTTGTTGAGGGCTTGAGCCAATCCAATGGTAGTGGTGGTCTTGCCTTCCCCCTGGGCGGTGGGAGTCATGGTGGTAACCAGGATCAGCTTTCCCTCTTTTTTCTTTTTTGCCCGCTTGAGGGCATTCAAGCTGATCTTGGCCTTAAAACAGCCGTGCAGTTCCACATCGGCCAAGCGTATCCCGGCTCGTTTGGCGATGTCGGCGATCTGTTTTAATTTAGCTTCCTGCGCAATCTCGATATCGGTCTTCATTTTTATGAATATTATCATATTTGGAGTGAAATTTCCGCCGGTTTCTTAAGAGATACTATTACCATGTCATTAACTGCAAATACTCGCCGGGAACTTTTAGGATTACACCGGGCAAACCAGGGAGGTTTAAAATATCTGGCGGCGGACGAACTTTCAACCACCCTGCTGGCGCGTTATACCAGGGTTAACTTATTAACCATTCGGATGGCCTTGCGCAACCGGAAGTTTTATAAACGCTTTGTCAGGCGCGAGATCACGCTTCAGGGAAAACCGTCTCCTGTTTTTCGCAAATCCGACCTCCCCAAACTTAGGAAGATCTTGGTTTCCCGATCCCCGCACCTTGGGCCGCATGAGCTTTCTACCGGCCAGCTGGCGAGCCGCCTGGGAACGGTCTCTTATAAAATAAACTACATGGCCAAACAAGGGCGGCTCGATGGCTTGATCGTGGGAAACTTCAGGATGGGCCGCAGCCGGGCGCACAAATACGACGATCGTCAGCTGGATGAGATCGATGATCGCATTTTCGTCAAATCGGTCGATATCACCCGCCAATACCAGGGAGTGCCGCTGGAGAGTGTGGAGTTAAACGGAGTGGAAACCCCCGAGGATATCTGCATCCGGCGCGACCTGCAAGAGAAGATAATTTCAGCCGGAAATCAGCTGGTGGAAGAAGGCAGGTTAACCAAGCGGAATTTGGCGATATTAGAAAGGTATCTGGCGCACGGTAAAAGGCCCTTGAGCATGGAAGAGATCGGGCGGGATCATTGCCTGACCAGAGCGGGAATCAGTCTTATCATCCAAAAAGCCCTTAGACTTATCAACTTGCGGCTTAACGGCGCGATATTTTCATGAATATCGGATCCTTCCACCGGCCGCTTTTTACTCGAATACGTGAAGTTAAACGAATAATCTCACAGATCGAACCCGACCGTATCGAGCAAAGGAACCGGACGGCGGTCCAGAACCAGGGGCTGGTTTATAAAAAAGCCAATAGTTATCGAAACGCTTACGGCGGCGGCTTGCTTGACCTTGCCCAGGAGGGCCAGATCGGACTGCTGATAGGCATAGAAAAATTCGAGGCCTCCCGCGGCAATAAATTATCTACCTATGTCACTTGGTGGATCAGAAATAGAATTGTTCGGTCTTTAAAAGATAATAAAGCGATAAGAGTGCCCAACCATATGCTGGACCAGGCAAAAAGTTTAAGAAGGACCGAAAAAGAATTGGCCGCCCAAATGGAGTGCGATCCGACGCTCGAAGAATTGGCGGCAGCATCCGGTCTGCCTATCGAAAAAGTTGCACAGATCAAAGGTTTGCCTCGGGTTGAACGATCGCTGGATGAAGTCCGGAAAAATGAAGAAGGCGAAGGTAAAAAGATCGAGGCGATCGATCCCCGCTTATTGGAGGATTTTGAAGGCTTTGAATTATTCCACGATATGAAGGTGATTGAAAAGATTTTGCGTCAATTGGTCGCTGAAGGCAAGCTAACACCTCGTAATCTGGAAATATTTCTAAACCTGTGTATGGATGATGATTTGACCTTGAAAGAAGCGGGCGCTCAAAATAATGTATGCCGGGAGCGTGCGCGGCAGATCAAAGCCGATACTCTGCGGAAGATCCGTCAGCGGTTGAGATCCCTCGATATGCTTTGATAGATCTTATCCGAGGTTAATCCGTAAAGGTCCAATATTTCCTCTCTTTTCCCATGCTCAATGAATGCATCCGGCAATCCCAACCTTTTAACTTGCTTATTTATTCCCTTATCGGCAAGCAACTCTAAAACCGCCGACCCGAACCCCCCGTTAAGCGTTCCTTCTTCGACCGTAACCACGAGGTCGGCCGATCCGGCGGCCTCCAGTATCAGCTTTTCGTCGAGCGGCTTGATGAACCGGGCGTTGATGACTTTGGCATTGCCCAGCTTTTGGGCAGCTTCTCTGGCGGGAGAGACCATGGATCCAATTGCAACGATAGCGATCCTATTTTCCATTTTCAATTTTCTATTTTCTACTTTCTCCCTGTTCGGGGCAATCCCCCGGGGATACCTGATCGCGACCGGGCCGGGCTGTTTGACCGCATATTCAAGCATTTCGTCCAGTTCCAGATCGTCACTTGGGGCCATGACCGTTAGGTTGGGGATCGTACGCAGATAAGCCAGATCAAAAATGCCGTTGTGCGTGGCCCCGTCTTCTCCCACGATCCCTGCCCTATCGATGGCAAACACCACCGGCAGGTTCTGCAGGCAGACATCGTGGATGATCTCATCGTATGCCCGCTGGAGGAAAGTGGAATAGACGGCCACTACCGGCCGGAACCCGCCCTTGGCCAGGGCTCCCGCGAAGGTGACTGCATGCTCCTCGGCAATGCCGACGTCAAAAAAGCGGGTGGGATTGCCCTGGGCGAATTCCTCAAGCCCGGTGCCGTCGATCATGGCCGCCGTGACCGCCACGAGCTTGGGATTTTCCTCCGCCAGGCGGACCATGGTTCGGCCGAAGACCTGGGTGTAGGTTAAGGATTTACTTCCGCCGTTTGTCGGCTTTCCGGTCGCGATATCATACGGCCCGGTGCCGTGGAAACGGGTGGGATCTTGCTCGGCCGGTTTATAACCCTTGCCTTTTTTGGTCAGTACATGGATCAGCACGCCGCCCGGGATTTCTTTGGCATGTTCCAACGTGCTCATGATGAGCGGTATGTTGTGCCCGTCGATCGGGCCGAAATATTTAAAGCCCAGCTCCTCAAAGATCACATCCACCTTGAAGTCGAGTACGATATGCTTGGTGCGGTCCTTAAGACGGCGGGCCGCCTCAAAAAGCGAGACCCCGTAGCGCGGAATGCGTTTTACCACCTTCTCGATACGATCGCGCAAGTCCGAGTAGGCCCCGGAAGTCGTGAATTGGGTCAAATAATTGGCGATAGCCCCCACATTCTTGGAGATCGACATTTCGTTGTCGTTTAGGATCACGATGAGGTTGTTCTTTAATCCGTCCAGGTTGTTCACGCCTTCAAAAGAAAGGCCGCCCGAAAGGGAGCCGTCGCCGATCACCGCCACAACCGATCGTTTTTCACCGTCAAGCTCCCCGGCCCACGCCAAACCCAACGCCTGGGAAATGGAGGTTGAAGCATGCCCGACCGTGAACTGGTCGTGCGGGCTTTCGTTGATGTTGGGAAACCCGCTCAAGCCCTTATATTGCCTAAGCGTCGAGAATTCCTTGAGGCGGCCGGTCAAGATCTTGTGGGCATAGGCCTGATGGCCCACATCCCACAATATTTTATCTTTGGGGGAGCGGAAAGCGGCATGCAGGGCCACGGCGATCTCGACCGCGCCTAAGCTTGAGGCCACATGGCCTCCGGTTTTCGAGGTGACTTCGATTATTTTTTCACGGACCTCGGCCGCTACCTGGTCCAATTGTTTGGCCGAAAGCGCCCGTAAGCCCTCCGGCAGATTAAGCGTTTCGAGGAGCTTGGTCATAGAAAGAAAAGCATCACCATGGCCACGGCCAGCCCCAAGGTCCCGCCCGCAAAGACCTCGATCGGGGTGTGCCCGATGAGTTCCTTCATCTTCTCCTTTTCCGATATCTTTTCGGAATAGATATCCTCGATGATCTTATTAAGGACCACGGCCTGCTGGCCGGCGGCAAAGCGCACCCCCATGGCATCGTACATCACGATGATGGTAAAGACCACGGCAATGGCAAAGAAGGTGGAGTCGAAGCCGCTCTTAACCCCGATCGAAAGCGTCATGGCGGACGACATGGCCGAATGGGTGGAAGGCATTCCCGCCGCCTCGAAAAAGTGCGTAAGGTCCAGCTTTTTATCTTTAAAATAGTAAATTATTATCTTGAGGATCTGGGAGAGAATGAAGGCCGAGCCTCCGATCACCAGCGGGACATTGCTAATCAGCGACTGGATCAAGTTCATTTTTTCCTCCTCACTGCGAATTCCGCGATCTCGACCAATTCCCCGGCCCGTCTACCGAAAGGTTTAAGCGCTTGGACGGCATCCCTAAAATGCCGGTCGGCCAATTTCTGCGCCCTCTTGAGTCCCAAAAGCCCGGGATAAGTCGCCTTCTTGGCTTTTTGGTCCGCTCCCGCAGGTTTTCCCAGTGTTTTCTCTTCTGAAACCACATCCAGTATATCATCGGCGATTTGGAATGCCAATCCCAGGTGGCGGGCATATTGGGTCAACGCCTTGATCTGCCGGTCTCGGGCATTGGAAAGTATCGCTCCCATTCTGACCGACGATTCGATCAGGGCCGCGGTCTTTAAAAGATGGATCTTCTGCAATTGGGCGAACCCGATCTTTTTCCCCTCGGATCGAAGATCGAGGACCTGGCCTTCTACCACCTTGAGCAATCCTTCGGCCAGCTCGCCCGATGCTTCCGGACAACGATCGGCCAATATCTTAAAGGCCAAAGTGTTCAACGCGTCTCCCGCCAAGATCGCGATATCCTCGCCAAACACCTTGTGGCTGGTCGGTTTTCCTCTCCGCAGATTCGAATCGTCCATAGCGGGCAGATCATCATGAATTAGTGTAAATGTGTGGATCGTCTCCATAGCGCAGGCCGCCGGCATCACCTTATTGATATTGCCTCCGCAGGCCCGGGCGGCTTCTATCATTAGGATCGGGCGGAACCTTTTACCTCCGGCGAAGACCGAATAGCGCATGGCTTTGGCCAATACGCCCTTAGTAGGCAAATATTTTCTCAAGGCCCGATCTATAAGTTTAGGCGCGAACATTTATCCCCTTGGCCTGCAGGAAGTCCTTGATCTCTTTGATGGTAAGTTCGCGGTAGTGCAAAAGCGAGGCCAAAAGCGCCGCTTCCGCCCCACCCTCGATAAAGGCATCATAGATATGCTCCAGTTTTCCCGCTCCACCCGAAGCAATGACGGGAATATTGACCGCCGAAGAAATGGCGGAGGTCAGGTCCAGATCGTAGCCGTCCTTGGTCCCATCCCGATCCATCGAAGTTAGGAGAATTTCCCCAGCCCCCAGATCCCAGCCCCTGACGGCCCATTCCACCGCATCCATTCCGGTGGGCGTCCTTCCGCCGTGAGTATATATTTCCCATTTACCTGCTCCGGTCTTTTTGGCATCGATTGCCAATACTACGCATTGGGCACCGAACTTTTCCGAGGCGACCGTGATCAAGTTGGGGTCTTTCACGGCTGCCGTGTTGATGGATACTTTATCCGCCCCCGCGGCCAGGATATCGCGGATGGTCTCGACATCATTTATCCCTCCTCCTACGGTGAAAGGTATGAAGATGCTTTCCGCCACGCGGCGCACCACCTCGAGCATGATATAGCGTTTTTCGTGTGAAGCGGTGATATCGAGAAAGACCAGCTCATCGGCGCCTTCCGAATCGTAAAAAACGGCTTGTTCTACCGGGTCGCCCGCGTCTTTAAGGTCCACGAAGCGGCGGCCCTTGACCACCCGGCCTTCTCTTACGTCCAGACAGGGAATGATCCTTTTAGCTAACATAACAGCGCTCCTTCGATCTTAAGCAGGAGGACTTTCATCTCGATGCCGGCCGAAAATCCGCCCAGATCGCCTTCTTTGCTGACGACACGGTGGCAGGGAATGATGATCGGCAGGCGATTGCGGCCCAGCGCTCCTCCCACCGCCCTCACCCCTTTCCCCTCGCCAATTTGTTTGGCCACCCAGGCATAGGAGCGGGTTTCGCCATACGGGATTCCCAGCGTCGCGTCCCAGACCTTAAGTTCAAAATCCGTCGCGCCGGCAAGGTCCATCTTCTCCCTGAATTTTACCTTTTTGCCGTCAAGATATTCCCTCATCCTACCTCCAATCCCCTTCAATCCCTCCTCGTCCCTGATGAGTTCAGTATAATACTGTTCCAATTCCTTTTTAACTTCTTCCGGTTTCTTTTTGGGTAAGATGATCATGTGGAGGCCTTTTTCCGAGGCCACCGCGCCCATGTTCCCGTATTTCGTTTCAAATATCGAGTATTTATACATTTCTTTTTAAAAGATATTTTTCTATCATGGTTTCGGAAGTATTGACCACGTCATCTTCGGTCAATCCCGCCTCGGCAAAGATCTTGAGGGCGCCGTCAAACTTCCCGACCATGGAAGAGATGTGGGAATCGGTTCCGGTGATCACTTTCCACCCCACCCGCTTTACTTCCCGGGCGAATTCCACGCACCGGTCGTGACTGCCCGGCCGGGAAAAATCCGAGCTGTTATTGATCTCGATCAAAACTTTGCGTTCTTTGGCGGCCGCCACGACCTCTTTGACCTTGACCGGATATTTGGGATTGCCGGGATGGGCAATGACGTTGATGTAAGGATTTTTCAGGGCCTTAAGCAAAACCTCGGTGTTTTTTTCTTCGCCCTGGTTTTCATACCCGGTCCGGGGATGCATGGCACACATCACGATCTCTAACCCTCCCCATTTTATCTCCTGCTCGGCCAGGTCGATCTCGCCTTTTTCGTTGATGATATTGGCCTCGATCCCGCGCAACACCCTGATCCCCTCGATCACCGGAGGTATCATGCGCATGTTGGAGAAATGATAATAGTGCGGGCCGCCCGGCATGGCGGGGCCGTGGTCGGTGATGCCGATCATCTTAAGGCCGATCTTCTGGGCTTCTTTTATGTATTCTTCAAGCGTCGAATAAGAATGGCCGGAGGATACGGTATGCAGGTGCAGGTCGGCGATCGGTTTCATTTTGACAATTGTTCGAGAACGGCATCCGGGATGTCGAAGTTGGCGTGCACCGACTGGACATCGTCCAGCTCTTCCAATAGGTTCACCAGCTTTAAGACCTTTTGGGCGTCCTCGCCTTCGAGTTTAACTGTATTGGCGGGGACCATGGTCACTTCCGCGTTTAAGGGATTAAAGTTCTGGGTTTTGAGCGCATCCCGCACCTTGATGAAATTCTCCGGGGTGGTGACCACCTCGAAAACAGATTCTTCGGCCAAAACATCTTCGGCCCCGGCGTCGATCGCCGCCATGGTCAGCTTTTCTTCGTCTACCCCGGACAGATTGAATGTGATGGAGCCCTTTTTCTTGAACATCCAGGCCACCGAGCCCGAAGCCCCCAGGTTGCCGCCGTGCCGTTCTAAAATATTGCGCACTTCTCCCAGCGCGCGGTTCTTGTTGTCGGTCATAACTTCGATCGTGAGAGCGACCCCGCCCGGCCCGTAACCTTCGTAAGTGATCTCCTCCAGCGCAGTACCGCCTCCCCCAATTCCCTTTTCGACTGCGCGTTTGATGTTGTCGTTGGGCATGTTGGCTTCTTTGGCCTTCTCGATCGCTAATCGAAGACGGGGATTGCCGCCGGGATCTCCCCCGCCGATCTTGGCCGCGGTGGTTATTTCACGGATGATCTTGGTGAAGACCTTGCCTCGCGTGGCGTCGGTCTTGGCCTTGGCGTGCTTGATGGTGGCCCATTTGCTATGTCCGGACATCAGGCCAGCTCCATGTCATTGCGCAAATTGCGGTAAAATTCGGAATAAGATCGTTTTTCCTTGCCGGAGCGCAGGGCGATAGCGGAGCGGGGATGCTGGTTCAATATCCCGCATATCATGTCGGGGATCATGTAGCCCCATTCGATCTTCTGCCGGAGCGGTATGAATTCTTTCTCGATAATATCCAATATGGGATCGAGCTTGAATTTGGGGTTCTTAAGGAAAGCCAAAAGCAATTCCAGCGGACAGTTGCCGGCCGCGCGTCCTATGCCGTAGATGGTGGCGTCCATAAAATTGGCCCCCTTGCGGATGGCCTCGATGGTGTTGGCAAAGCCCAATTGCTGGTTGTTATGGCAGTGGATGCCCACCTCTATCCCCTTGGGCTTTAAATACTTGGCGTACTGCTGGACCAGGAAATGGATCTGCTCCGAAAAAAGCGCGCCGTAGCTATCCACTATATAGACCGCCTTGAGCGGGCATTCCGCCAGTTGTGAAAGCCCTTCTTCTAGATCGGGCATCAGGGCGGTAGAAATAGCCATGATGTTGACGGTGGTCTCGTACCCTTTATCGGCGCAGCGCTTGACCAGGGCAATGGCCTTATCGATATCTTTCACATAGCAGGCCACTCTCATTAGAGAGACCACGCTATCCTTCTTTAAGGGGATATCTTCCGGTTCCACCCGTCCAATGTCCACCATGACGGATAGTTTGGTGTTGGATTCTACCCCATCGATGACTTTGCGTAAAAAGTCCTCTTCGCAGAATTTGGCCTTGCCGAACTTATCGGCGGAAAAATATTTCTTGGAAGCGCGGTAGCCGAGCTCGATATAATCCACCCCGGAAGCCGAGACCGCCTCATACACCGCGCGGACAAATTTATCCTCAAAGAGGTGCTCGTTGATGAGCCCCCCGTCGCGGATGGTGCAATCCAAAACTTTGATCTCCGGGCGATACATGTTTACATTATATCTTAAATCTCACTCGATTTGAATGGCTTTTCTTTGCTAAAATCCGGCAGATAAATATCGGAACTCTTCAATTCCTGGGTTAAAACATTCCGCAATCCCAATTCCTCGGCCCATTTGAGAACTTTTTCGTATTCCGCAGAATTAATTCTGCGGTTCAGTTCGGGGTAATCCTTGGCTTTGTAACAGGGATGATACTGCGCCATGAGCGATACCCAAATGCCCGGGGAAAGCGATGACAAAAACTTTAACGACTCAAAGCTTCCTGCAAGGTCATTCGGCAAGACCAGGTGGCGGACGATGACACCCCGCCGGGCGATCCCCTCTTCATCCAATTCCAAATTCCCGACCTGGCGGTACATTTCAGCGATCGCTTCCCGGTTGCGCCTTACATAATTCTTGGCCCCGGAATATTTGAAAGCATTCTCATCGCTGGAATATTTAATATCGGGCAGATAGATATCGATCATGCCCTCCATCATCTTCAGTATCCGGGGAGAATCGTAACCGTTGGTGTTATAGACGATCGGGATCTTGAGGCCCCGGCTTTTTGCGATCTTCAGCGCTTCCAGTATTTGCGGGACTACATGAGAAGGCGAAACTAAGTTGATATTGTGACAACCTTGACCTTGCAAACCTAGCATTTTATCGGCCAGATCCGATGCGCACAACTCATAACTCATCCCTTTGCCCTGGCCTTGCGAGATTTGCCAATTCTGACAATAAACACAACGTAGATTGCAGCTGGAGAAGAAGATGGCTCCCGATCCGCGCGTTCCCGATATAGGCGGCTCTTCGCCATTATGTGGACCGATCGAGGATATTTTACATTCCATTCAATTATTTTATCATGAAAGATCGCTGGGAAAACCTAATGGCCAATGATATAATCCAGCTATCATGACCGAATTACAATACGATCGAGATAAATTGTTAGGGCTCTGCCGCAAATACGATCTAAAACTGCTGGTTTTGCACGGCTCTTATGCGAAAGGATTGGCGACCAAAGACAGTGATATTGATCTGGGGATTCTGGGAAATTCTTCGTCAACAATTAAAGATCGATATCATGAAATCCTGGCCGACCTGATCGCCATTTTTGGGGACAAGGCCGATCCGGCTTTTTTAAATAATGCCGAATCCATGATCACTTATCATGTGGCCCTTAACGGAAAACCGCTTTTTGAAGAAAAACCGGGAGTTTTTAATAATTTCCGCGCGGGAGCCATAGGCCGCTACCTGGACACCAAAAAATTCCGGCTGCTGGAAGCCCAATATGTAAGGGATGCGGCGGGGAATACCCGTGGTTGACGCCGACTTGATCCGCCGAAAACTATCGCGTTTGAATATGTACCTTGACCGCTTGCGGCCGATCTCGGACAAATCGTTCAAAGAATATCAAGAAGACTTTTATATAAAATCCACAGCGGAACGCCTGATCCAGCTGCTGGTTGAATGCGCCTCGGATATCAACAATCATGTGGTGGTCGAATCCGGCAAGCGCCCGCCCGAAGATTACACCTCATCTTTCGTTCGCGCCGCAGAAGCCGGATTGATAAGCCGGGACCTGGCGGAAAAAATAAAAGGCGCAGGCGGAATGAGAAATATCATTGTTCATGAATATATGGAAATCGACGACGAAAAAGTATACAGAATCCTTCCGCTGGCCTTAAAAGATTTCAAGGAATACCTAAAGCAGGTTTCCGCTTTTCTGGATAAAACTTAACTTCGTCAAGCCCCGGTTATAAAGCTCAACGTACTTGCGGGCCGAGACCTTCCAGGAATAATCGTAGCACATCACCTTTTCGATAAGCTTCAGCCATTCCTTTTTGTTCCGATAAGCCGTAAGCGCGCGCTTGACGGCATTGAGCAAGGCTTCGGAGGAATATTCTTCGAAAACGAACCCGTCCCCCTTGCCGGTCTTGGGATTAAGATCGTGCACCGTGTCCGCCAGTCCCCCGGTTTTCCTGACGATGGGGATGGCGCCGTATTTGAATGAAATAAGCTGGCCCAACCCGCAGGGTTCGTAATGGGAAGGCATCAGGAACAGATCGGACCCGGCGTAGATGAGCTGTGCCAGGGCGGCATTAAAGCCCAGGTTGATCCCGATATGCTGGGGATACTTTTTCTTTTCGTTCAGTAAAAGTTCGTGATATTTCGGCTCCCCGGTCCCCAATATCACCATCTGGCATTTAAGATGCATGATCTTTTCCATCGCCCCCGCCAGGATATCGAAGCCCTTCTGGTCGGCCAAACGGGTGATCATGCCGATGAGCGGAATATCTTCTTTTTCCGGAAGGTTATTCGCTTTCTGCAGGGCCTTCTTGTTCTCGTATTTGAGGGGAATGGATTTGGTCCCGTACTTGCGAGCGATCACCGCGTCGGTCTCGGGATTCCAGACGGTATAATCGATCCCGTTGATGATGCCGGAAACATCCTGGGAGCGCGAACGCAAAAGCCCCGCCAACCCGAATCCCATCTCATCGGTTTGGATCTCCTCGGCATAGGTCTGGGAAACGGTGTTGATGAGGTCGGCAAAGACAAAGCCTGCCTTGGCCAGCGCGATGCTGCCCCAGAATTCCAAATTCTCCGGCAGGTACATTTCCCAGCCGAAGCCGGTCGCGGCCAGCTTTTCTTTGGGGAAAAGGCCCAGGTATCCCATGTTATGGACGGTATAGACCGTGGCGGTCTTCGGCCATTCACCAAGCTTCTTGATATAGGCGATGATCAGCGCGGTCTGCCAGTCGTTGCAATGGACGATATCGGGAAAAAAGCCGACCTTCGGCAGTATCTCCAGTACTTTCCGGCAGAAAAAAGAGAAACGTTCGCAGTTGTCGGGATAATCGACGCCTTTTTCCTGATAGAGCCCTTCCCTATCGAAATACTTATCGTTGGCGATAAAATAGACGGTCACTTTGCCTTTAGCGCGATAGAGCTCATCGTTCAATTTTTCAAGGCCGAATTTCTTTTCATCCACCATGCGGTATTTGGGCATCACCACCACTACTTCGTGGCCCAGGGCAGACAGCGCCTGGGGAAGCGCTCCCGCCACGTCCGCTAATCCTCCGGTCTTGGCATAAGGCACCACTTCCGATGAAACGTAAAGTATCTTCATCCGATTATCTCGTCGATCCGCTTGGTGTAATCGGAAAGCATCTTGCGGGCGGCTTTTTCGGATTCGGCTTCGGCAAAAAGTTCGATCACCGGTCGCACCGGGTCCGGCAATACCAGCGCCCAACTTTCGCCGTGATAGACCTTGATGCCGTCGATAAGCTCCACTTCTTCGTCCTTAAGCTCCTCCGCCAGGGTCCTCACCACGCGGCCCTTAAGCTCCGGCGGGCAGGAAATATCTTTCTTCACCACGCCCGAAGGCGGCAATTCCGCTTCGATCTCCGAAATCTCCCGGTCCTTTTTGTCCAAAAGCTCGAGCAGTTTGACGACCGAGAACATGGCGTCAAAATGCGGCTGGAATTCCGGGAAGATATAGCCCCCCACCCTTTCCCCCACGAACTTCACTTCCGGACGGGTGGCCACCTCCATCATGTGCCGTGAGGAGGTCTTGGTGCGTAAAATGCGGCCGTTGTACCGTTTGGCTATTTTTTCAAGAGAAGCGGAGGCGCTCACCGGCACGGCGATGGTAGCGTTCTTTTGGGTGGAGAAGATCAAAGCCGCGATCACTCCCAGGGCCTCGTCTCCGCTCAAGATATTGCCTTTCTCATCGCAGAGGAATATCTTCTCCGCCCCGGTGTCGAACATGATGCCCAGGTCCGCCTCGAGTGATTTAACGATCGAGGAGAGCTGTTTGAGCGCATGATCGAACATCTCTTTGTTCTTGGTGATCTTGGTCTCGTCGATGTGGGCATTGAGCGCTACCACTTCACATCCCAACTCTCCCAAAATATTGGGGAAAAGCTGGGAAGCCGAGCCGTAAGCATAGTCGATCACGATCTTGCATTTTTTACTGCGGATAAGATCGAGGTTTAAATGATGGAGGACGCCTTCTTTATACTGCTCCGCCACCCGGTGGAAAGGGAACGAAAGTTCGCCCACGCATTCGGCGCAGAGCCGCTTGAAATCCTCGCCGAAAAATAAACGTTCGATCCTTTTTTCGTTCAGCGATGAAAGGTCCATGCCATCGTCGCCGAAGAACTTGATGTCGATCACTTCCGGGTCGTACGGCGATTTGCGCACGTGGAACCCGCCCTTGCTCTTGAGCGCCTTGAGCTCGTAGCGGGTCACGGGGATGGCGTTCATCTCGAGGTCCGAGACGTTCACCCCCGCCGAAAGCACTCCCGAAAGCAGGGCGCGGTAGATCATGCGCGAGGCCTTGTGGGAATCGCGCGAGGCGGTTATGAGCGAGCCCGGCCCCAAAAGAGCCCCGTAAGATACGCCCAGGGTGGCGGCAAATTCCGGGGTAAGCTCGATGTTGATCAGCCCCGTCACCCCGAAAGGCCCGAAAATGGTCTTGGGGAAGCGTTCGCGGAGCACCATACTGCGCGAGACGGTGGAGCCCTCCTCGATGATCTTACCCGGCCAGATCTTAACGTGCGGACGAAGTGTCGCGTCCTTGCCGATACGCACTTCATCGGCTATCACCGAATATTCTTCAAGATAAGCCCGGTCTCCGATCTGGCAGCGGTTCCCCACGATGGACCGTTCCAGCCGCGCTTCGGTGCCGACGCTCGTATTTTCCCAGATCACGCATTCCCGCAAGTAAGCGCCGCGCCCGATCCGGCAGTTGGGGCCCACTACGCTGTTGATAAGGGTGGCGTTGTCAGCCACGATCGCGTTCTCCCCGATCATCCCCATGCCTTCGATGCGGGCCGATTTTGCCACCTTGGCGCTTTTCTCAACGATGGAAGGGACATCCCGTAAGATCTCCGCCTGCACCCTTCCGTATTCCTCGAGGTTGCCGATGTCCCGCCACAACCCCTCGGTCACAAAACCGTAAAGCTTCCCTTTTTCTTCGAGCAGCCGCGGGAAAAGATCGTTAGAAAAATCGAATTCCTTCTCGGCGGGAATATGATCAAGGATGCGGGGATCTACCAGGTAAATGCCGGTGTTGATGGTGTCGGAGAAAACTTCGCTCGCCGTCGGCTTCTCCAAAAAGTGCTTGATGCGGCCGTCCTTGTGGGTGATGACGATACCGTAAGGCAGGGGATTTTCCACCCGGGTCAGCACCACGGTGAGATCCGCCTTCTTGGCTTTATGGAAATCCACTATCTTATTGAGGTCAAAATTGGTCACCAGATCCGCGCTGATCACCAGGAAAGGTTCCTTAAAATCGCCCGCGGCGAACTTTACGGCACCAGCGGTTCCGTAATTTTCCTGGGCTTCGATGTAGGTGAGCTTGACCCCGAAATCTTTCCCGTCGCCGAAATGCGACTTGATGATATGGGGTTGATGATAAAGCAGGACGACAATGTCCTTAAAGCCGTGCTTGGCTAAAAGTTCGATGGTGTATTCCATCAAGGGACGATTGGCCACCGGCACCATGGGCTTGGGGACATTGATGGTCAGAGGATGCAGACGGGTCCCCAATCCGCCCGCCAGAACTACCGCTTTCATGACTTATACACCATATAATCGATCTCCGGGAAAATATTATCCTTGCCTTCGAGATCCGCCAGATATGGTTCGTCAATCCGGTTGCCGAGGATGGCATCGTGCAGGCGGGTAAAACGTTCGATGTGGTCCTTGAAGCGTTTCACCGCATACGGCACCATGGTCCCGGTCTTCATGATAAAGGCCCAGTCCGAGGATTGCGCCAGCAAAAGTTCCCGTGCACATTGGTTGAGCGCCCGCCTTAAGTTGCCGTTCCGGTTGGGGAAGCGATCGGCCAGCTCCACCATGCGCTCGGCGGCCTTGTGCAGGTGCCGGTAGATCCAGTCGTTGCTGCCTTCGAGCCACACCTCGGCGTACCCTTTATAACCCCACGAAGAAAGCGAGGGCGTGATCACCTGGTTGCGCGGATGCCGCTCGAGATATTCCATCAAAGTGACGGTCTTAATGGTGTCCTGGTCGTGATGGATCTTGCGCAGCAACACTTCCAAAAATTGCGGCCCTTCGTACCACCAGTGTCCGAAAAGCTCGGCATCGTACGGTGAGACCAGGACGGGATCCTGCCCCATCCAATCCGAGAGGAACTCCGCCTGCTTTTGCCGGTTAAAGAGAAAGTTGCCGGCGTGTTCGGCGGCCTTTTCCCAGGCCCAGTGCGGATCGTAGGGCTCTTTGTGATTGTTCGGGCTGGTGATCTTGAAATATTTGATCCCGGTGTTGATGCGGGTGCCGTCACAATGGATGTAGGGACGGATATAATCGTAATCGAGGTCGAAGCCGATATCGCGGTAGAACTCGCGGTAGTTGTAATCTCCGGGATAACCCTCCACCGCCGACCACACCGCCTTACTGCTTTCCATGTCTCGACCAAAAGCCGCCACCCCGGTTTTGGTATAGACCGGGGCGAAAACGCCGAACTTGGGGCGGGGCGAGCCGTGGAGGATGCCGTGGGTGTCGACCAGAAAGAAACGTAGTCCTTCTTCTTTTAATATTTGGTCGTCTCCGGGCTGGAAGCCGCACTCGGGCAGCCAGATGCCCCGCGGCCTCCTGCCAAAAAGTTTCTCATAGTGCGAACAGGCCACTTTTACCTGGGCGCGGACCGCGGCGCGGGAGATCTCCATTAAGGGAAGAAAACCGTGTGTCGCGCCGCAGGTGATGATCTCCAGTTTCCCCATGTCCTGGAATTTCTTAAAGCCGTTGATCAGATTTTTGCCGTAGGTATCGACAAAGGCCGTCCGCGCCAGGTTGAAGCGGTGGTTATACATTCGGGCCAGGTGGTTAAAGGCCGGCTCCCAGCGGGTGCGGTCGATCTCTTTATAAGAAAGCTCGATCAATTTTTCTATATGATGGAGGTAGCGGTTCTGCAAAAGCTCATCGGTGAACATGGCGCCCAGGGTCGGGGTAACGGACATGGTGAGGCGGAAGTCCACCCCGTCCCGCACCAGGGTTTCGAACATGTTGAGCAGGGGGATATAGGTCTCGGTCACCGCCTCAAAGAACCAGTCCTCCTCCAGAAAATCCTCGTGTTCCGGATGGCGGACATAAGGCAAGTGCGCGTGGAGCACCAGCGCGAGGTAGCCTTTTTGCATTTAACAAATTATATCATAAATAGTGTGAAATTTTTTAAGGCGCAAACAGATAATTGTGGTGAGGTGAATCATGGGAATAACATTGACACAGGGTTCCCTATTTCTTAAAAGAGTTGGGTCGGTCGTTTCCGGTAAAAAGCGTCTTTCTGGATTATATGGATTAGCCCGTGCGTCTAAGCGGATGGCCGGTCAATGTCCCGGCGCCGATCTCCTCTTTAATTTCATAAATCGCGAGGCAAAAGTTTGGGGGATAGTAAAACCATTCGAAATAAATAGGACAATTTGCGAATTAATGCGGAAAAAAGGGATCGATTCCATATTGATCGATATGAATGGGACCCCGGGCAGCGGTGCTGTCATACCGGACCGGATATTAAAAGCAACAGTAAGGTGCGTATTGCGCCATCTTTCTATGCATGGTTTGCCGCCCGAGGGAGATCATATTTCGATAGTTCTTTCCCATCTTACCTTTAACTTGCTCGATCTGAATCAAATCAACGCTTTCGCTTTATTGGCCCGATCGCCCAGTATCCCGCGTGGGGCTATAGTGAAAATATTTTCGGCGGTAGAGGAAGGAGGGCCATGGGGATATTAAGAACTGGGATAAGACTTTTTAGCCAACGAATGCTTGTGGTAGGGATAGGGCGCAACAGACCATTGTTCGGCCTGCATAAGTTGGAACGGCAGATTAGAAATCTAGCCCAGCAAACCAACGGCGCCAAATTAAATCTTGATTTTGAGAGCGGAATGATGGGAGCGGCGGGGCGGGAACAGACCCATTTAATAGATCGGCACATTTGCCAAGCTATGTTAGAAACGGGGATTTATTCACTTGCCATCAATTTTAATTGCGGTCTCAATCAATTATATTATAAGGCTGATTTTCCGGATAGAACCATAAGAGCGGCGGTAAGATGTGCCTTTCGGCATCTCACTATGATTGGTATTCCACCCCAAGGTGCGATCGTGCGGCTTGATCTATCATACAATACTTCGGATGATACCGGAAATGATCACCGCATCAGTTCTGCGGCATTGCTTTCTACTCCACTGGGAGACGCTCCCGGTAATCCCTTCCGAGCCATAATGGATTTTGTTTATTCGGCGGAATGACCCGCCAGCCATGCACCTATTCATGGTGCATGGCCAACTGCCCGCAAGCTGCTGATATGCTTCTTCCCCGGCTTTGGCGGATGGTCACGTTGACCCCGGCTTTCTTAAGATACGAGAAGAGCGCCCCTTTATTCCCTTCCATATAAAATGAACCCTTGACCGGATTATACGGGATCAAATTGACATGGCTGTCCAATTGTTTGGCGATTTTTACCAATTGAGCGGCGTCCTTTTCTGAATCGTTCTTGTCCTTTAAGACCACATATTCAAGGGTCACTCTGCGTCTGGTGGTCCTTTGATACTCCCGAAGCGCGGCGACTATCTTGTCGATCGGCTCATTGTATTTTGACGGTATCAGTTCGCCCCGGGCGCCGTCATTGGGCGCGATAAGCGACCAGGCCAGGCGGAATTGCTCCGGGGTCTCCGCCAGCTTCTTTATCCCCGAGATGATGCCCACCGTCGAAATAGTGATCTTGCGGGCGGCGATGTTCTGCCCCAGCGGGTGGTTCAATATCCTGGCCGCGGCTAAAACATTTTCATAGTTCAAGAAGGGCTCCCCCATCCCCATAAAAACGATATTGGAGATCTTTTCCCCTTTGGCAAAATGATAGACCTGTGAGAGGATCTCGGAGACCGTCAGGTTTCGCTTAAATCCCATCTTCCCCGTAGCGCAGAAGAGACATTGGACGGGACAACCTACCTGCGAAGAAACGCACAACGTCACGCGGTTCTCTTTGTCCTTCAAACTTACCGTTTCCACTAAATTGCCGTCAGATAGCTTAAAGGCCACTTTGCCGGCTTCTTTTTCGTTTGAGGTTTTTTGGATATCAAGATTGGAGATGAAATATTTTTCGGCCAACTGTTCTCGTTCGGAAAGCGAAATGCAGGTCAGATCGCTTATCTTTTCTTTTAAATGCCGGTGGATAAAGCGAAAGACCTCGCGGCCTTTAAAACCGGGAACGATCTCCTGAAGCTCGGTCAAATTCAGGGACTTGAGGTCGGTGAGCAATTATTCGGTTCTTCTCTCCACGATGGGAGTTACCTGGCGTTTTTCCGCCCCGTCTTCCCGGACGGCCTCAATTGGGATGGTCTGCCTTCCGTCGGGGAGAGAAAATCTCAATGAAAACGAACCATCTTCCCGCAGTTTGATGGGATGGCCCTGGACGGTGACCGAGGCCGTGGGCTCGGTGGCCCCGTAGACGATCAGCTCGCAGTTGGCGGCCAGCCAAAAAGGACGCGGCTGGGCGGACCTGGTCGGCGAGAAGAGCGAAGAAACGCCCGGGGAAGTGACTTGGTGCAGCATCCTCTTCTCTATCATTTCCCGGATCTCAAGCGATCCCTTCCCCACCCCAAATCCTCCGGATAATCCGTACATGCGTTCCCAATCGGGTATCATCCACTCTTCATCGATCACATCCGACATCCGGTCGCGCGGGGTGGTGACCAGATTACTGCGCGCCGCGGCGATAAAGGTGCCGTCCGGCGTCAAGAAGCCGATATCCACGCAGAAGGGGGTATTGGGCCGGCCCACGTTGATGTACCAGTTGCTGACCCCGCCCCCGATGCCTATATCAAAAAAGCTCCAGTTGCCGGCGTCGTAAATTCTCAATATCAGCTTGGCCTGATCGAATTTTTCCCTAAGGTCGCGGCGGATCTGATCGACTTTCCCCGGATTGAGTTCCCAGTAGGCGTAGATCCAGTAGGGATCGCGCACCATGATGGTTATGCGGTTGTCGCCGTACCCTCCGGGAAATTCAAAACCCCGGGCTTCCTCGAACTTCTGCATCACCGGCCCGGTATAGAATTTTGCTTCTTCTATTTTTTCTTCAGCCGGTTGGATAACATCCTGGGTCGCAGTAATTTTTTTACGCCGGGGCCGGCGGGACACTGCTCTTTTTTTAGGGACGGCAGCTTTTTTCTTAGGCGGCATTTTTCCCTCCCGGATCTTACATGATCTCTCTTAGGTACTTGGCGGCTTCCTCGGGCGAGGTGGGATTGATATACAGCCCCGAGCCCCACTCGAATCCCGCCTGTTTGGTGAGACGCGGGATGATCTCGATGTGCCAGTGATAATCGTAGCTGATGGTCCCCCAGTAATCCGGTTTGCCCGGCCGGGGCACGGCGTTGGGCGCGGTATGCAGCACGTAATTGAAGGGCGGGTCGTTTAAGGTCTTTTTCAAACGGGTCAAGACATCTTTCATACAGCGCGCCAATTGCGCCCTTTCTTCGTCCGGCATGTCCTGGAAGCCGGCGTGGTGGCGGCGGGGAAAGATCCAGTTCTCAAAAGGGAAGCGCGAAGCAAAAGGCGCGAAGACCACGAAATATTCATTTTCGTAGATCAGCCGCTCGCCCTGCCCCAACTCCTGCCGGATCATGTCGCAGAACAAACAGCGTTCCTTCTCTTGAAAATACACGCGGCTGTTATGCAGTTCCATTTTGACGTAGCGCGGGGTGATGGGAGTGGCAATGAGCTGGGAATGGGCATGCGACAGCGAGGCCCCGGCGGCGCTGCCGTAATTTTTGAAGATCAGCACATAGCGGAAACGCTTATCCTTCTCGAGATCGGTGATCCGCTGTTTGTAAGCCCAGAGCAGTTTTTCGATCGATTCTTCCGGCATGTCCGCCAGGGTTACGTTGTGGCTGGGGGTCTCGACGATCACTTCGTGCGCGCCGATGCCGCTCATCATGTCGAAAATACCCATACCCGAACGGTTGACGTCCCCTTCGATCACCAGGGCCGGGAATTTGTTGGGGATCACCCTCACCTGCCAGCCGGGCTTGTCGGGCTGGGAATCGGTGCGGCGCCAGGCCACGATCTCGTGCGGGGTCTTATCTTCTTTTCCCTCGCAGAGCGGGCATTTGCTGGCGTCATCCGCAACGCCGGCGGCGCTGGGAGTCGAAAAATCGGTGGGCCGTCTCCCTCTCTCGGTCGAGATGACCACCCAGCGGTCAGTGATGGGACACTTGCGTAATTCCGGCATCCCTTATACTCCTTCCTCGATCTTGAAGACGATCTTATTGGTCCATTTGGCATTGGGCGGAAGCGACAATTTCCACAAGAACAAGATTACCGATCCCTGGAATGTCCTCTCGAAACCCCCTTCGGATTGGGATACGGTTTCTTGAGGATAACGCCAAAAATCCCCTATCTTTTCCAGGCCCAATGATACACCAAAGCCCTTCCAACCGTCAATCAACTTTACTTCGGAAACCGCGGGCACCTCTCCGCGGCTTTGGAGCTTTGGTTCGGCAAGTTTTTTCCCGGGTACCTTATAGTAACGGTCCGGCGCGTCGCCCGCCAAAAGCGTCAGGTTGAATTCCAGCCCAAAGATGGTCGAAAGCGGCAGGTCCGATCGGTTGATGATCTCGTATTCGATATGCGCGATGCTGGCTCCGGAAAAAAGCGAAACGCTTTTTGCCAGGTCTATTGGCTGGTTCCCCACCCGTCCGACGCGTGAAAAGGTGACCTTGGCTTCCTCGCTTTTGCGGTGAGGGAAAAATCCGTATTCAGCGCCGATAAAATCTCCCATCTCCTGGTAATCGGAATGTTCTATTTTTTCCAAGGAGATATCCAGCGGCAAGAAGTGGTCCAAAAGCGAGACCTTGCGGTAATTATCATAGACCAGGTATTTTTGGATCCCGGCTTCCTTTACCCTCACGACATCGTGGATGCTGGCGGTGCCGGTTTGGGTGACCGCCAGGTTCTGGGGAGCGGCCTCGCGGATCTTTTGGTGATAGGCCTCTTCCCGGCGGGTCAAGGTGTTGGCCAGGTTAAAGGCCTGGGGTTTGTAATCGATCTCAAAAAGCCCCCCGCCAAGGCGAGGGGAAAAATACAGGTTAAGGAGATCGTTGGCCATCAAGACCTCCTCCGCTCCGTCCTTGTCAAAATCCGTGACCACCACTTCGGTAAATTTCTTTTCTCCCCGCTGGATCTTTTGCAAGGTATCTTCCGCCTTGATCAGGTGTTCGTAGACCGCGTGGCGAAGATTGCCGAGGTACAAACCGCCGAAGACCCCGTGCCAGTAAGCGCAATTGCACTGCCCCTGGTAAAGGTCGCGCTCTGCGGATTCGATCAGGTTTTGCCTTTCTCCGCTGGACGGGCTTTTTTTGATGGTCTGCAGCTTGGAAGAGACCTGCAGCATCTTTTTGTGCATATTATTGGCTTCTTCATACTTGACGAAGAAGTTGCGGAAAAAGCCGCCCTTGAAGAATTGTTTATATTCTTCGGCCCGGCCGGACTTTTCGATCTCCTGCATCAGGCGCGCAAATTTCAATCCGGCCCGGGTGGGCAGGGACCATTCCATCATCTCAAAATACGAGGCGGTGGGCAGGTACACGCGTCCTTGTGCCGGGTATTCATCCAGGTATTCCGAAAAGGTCATAGGCACGATCCAATCCAGGTTGGCTTCGATCCTGGTAAGCAGGTTCTCCAGATAATTTTCCTTGAAGACCCACTGGTGGGTGCCGGGCCACATCCCGAACTTTTCCCCGTCATCCGCCAGTATCGCGGCCCGGCTGGGGTCATCACCGGCTTCGGAGCGGAGGTAATTTATGGTCTCTTCGGGCAGTTTAAAGGGGATAAGGTACCTTAATTTTTTATTGATGGGGAAGACCTTGAGCGTCACCCCCTGGTCTTCGGTCAGATAATAGCCGAAAAGTTCTTCGGGCAGCAGGCCGGCCGAAAAGAAATGGTAATCGTCCACCGTCACGTATTCCACCCCGGTCTCGCTTAAGACCTTGGGTAGCGCCGGCTCCCAGATGCGCTCGGTAAGCCACAGCCCCCGCGGCGAGGATTTGAACTTGGATTTTATGAACTCGCTCTGCATCTTGATCTGGCCGACCTTGTCGGCATCGGGAATGATGGGCAGGATAGGTTCGTAATAGCCGGCGGTCAAAAGCTCCATCTGGCCGCGCTTTACCAGCTTGCCCAAAAGGTCGATGAACTCGGGGTGTTTTATTAGAAACCAATCGTAGAGGATGCCGCTCCAATGGGCCGCAAACTTGATGCGCGGATGCCGGTCGAGCGTTTCGATGAAAGGCCGATAGCAATCCTGGTAGGCCTGGTCGAAAACGTGCTCGAAGTTCCCCACCGGCTGATGGCAATGGATCCCGAACAGAAAATTAATTTTCTTCATCTATAAGCTCCATTGGTCCGCTTCGTAGCTTACGGTGGGGGCTTTGAGGCAGATCACCCCGCCCCGCGGCCAGCGCTCGAGTTCGTTGCCGCTGTGGCTTACGGTGATCGAGAACTGCAGCTCTTCCCCCGGTTTGACCGAAAGGTCCTCAAAAGGCACCGCAAATTCGATGATCTTGCGGGCTCCTAATGTCGAAAGGTCCTTGATCTTGACCCAGCCCTGCCCCTCTTCCATCTTATAAAGCGTCAAGGTCGCGCCGTCCACAAATGATATTTCCGCCTTAAATTCACCCGGCGCGTAGGTCAGCAGGGCAAAGGTGAGCGACCGGCAATTTTCGGTGAATCCGATGGCGCAATCCAGGCGGATATAAAGCGCGGTGCGGCTGAAACCGTAATAGAAAGAGTGGAGCACCGTCTCCAGCTGGTGCATGGCCCCTTTGGCTTTTTCGATATCAAAATAGCCGGCCGAAAGCCATTCGTAATAATTGGTGACCAGACCGTCGATCTCGGGCTCGATAAGATACACCGGCTCCCGGGTGGGCTTGAAGGCCTTGAGCCGCTTGATGGGCCGGTCCAAATACTTGGGCGGTTCCTTGCCGAGCAGGTGGTAGACATTTTTTAAATGCTTGCGGTATAAAGCATCAAAGGCCTCATCGTTCTCGGATGAATGGTCGTCGCCGTACCACCAGTTCCAATCCGAACCCTCCGCCACATGGAGCTCCTGCCAGGCGGTCTGGTTTGTGGATCCCTCGAGCGCCGCTCTAGCGCGTGCCAGGTAATCCCACGAAACATTATCTTCCTCGTGGCCGATCCAGATGCGGAAATTGTTGTTGATCCACGAAGCGGGGAACAATTTCGGCAGATGATAGTTCGGGGGGTTTTCCGCCAGAAAATCTTTGACCCGGCAAGTCGCGATGTGGGGCGTGTTTTGCAGGCGGTTATGGAACTCCCGCAAGAAGTTTTCGCCCCCATCCCGGTAATATTCCCAGGCGTTCTCGCCGTCCAGGATCACGGACACTAAATATCTTTTGCCGTCGTCCGGCAGAGCGTTGCGGATGTCATAGAGGTGCTTGATAAAATCGTCCACGCTGTCTTTGGCCCGCCACCTTTGATAAACAAACCCTATCTGGTCGGAAAGGAAATGGTTGCGGAAGATCAACTCGAGTCGCTTGCCTTCCCAATCCGTAAAGTACGGCTGGCAGCGCTCCGCTGGGGAAAGCATCCGGCTAAGCGACGACCCCAATACCGATTCATCGGTGGCCATCCACTTTATTCCGGCTTGTGAAGTGATCCGGGCCATCTCATCGCTGACACTCCCCTCCGAAGGCCACATCCCCGCCGGCGGCTCCCCGAACTTTTCTTTGAAATATTCGACTGCCGACCTGATCTGCTGTTCGGCGTCCTCGGGATGGCGAAAACGGATGGCGGGCAGTTTGATATGCGGCAGGGACTCTTTGGCGACGTGGGTATCGCATAACAGGGGCAGGATGGGATGGTAAAAAGGCGTGGTGGTGATCTCGATCTGTCCCCGCTCTGCCAGCTCCCGGTGTTTGGGAATGATGCGGGATAGGACCTCGATCTGTTTGGCAAGCAGGGCTCGTTTGTCGTCGGCCGTGAAATTGCGGCCTTTGGCAAAAAGTTCCTTGATCACCGGATCGTTTTTCCGGGATATGAAACCAAACCAGGTCAGGTTGAACCAAACCTGGAGGTCGAGCATCTCTTGGTTGGTCATGCGCTGGGAGACCCGGGCCAGTTCCGCCGGGGAAGAAAACCTGCCGCGCTTTAGGAGCAGGTCCTGGTAACGGGGGAAGGGTTTGATCATCACTTCCCAGTTGACCATGAAAAAATTCTTAAGGATATAGAGCTTTTCTTCGTCCGTAAGATCGGCTGGAGCTTTTTCCGAAAGCAGCAGCGCGCGGTCCTTGGCCCCATGATGAACGTAATCCTCGATCTGCAGGAGCAGGGAAGGCACCAGATTGTAAGTGGCTTTGAAGTTGGGATAATCGTCCAGCAAAGCGGCCATCTCGTAATAATCTTTGATGCCGTGCAGGCGCACCCAGGGGAGGATGTATTCGCTAGTCACCAGGTCCTTATAGTAGGGCTGGTGCATGTGCCAGACCATCGCAAGATAAAGCGGCTGATTCGTCATCTGGGGCGATTATACCATTTATCTGACATAGTTGGTGAGCCGTCCGATCCCCTCGATCTCCACCGCTACCCTATCCCATTTTTTCATGGGCCCCACCCCGGGAGGCGTCCCCGTAAGTATCACATCCCCCGGCAAAAGCGTCATCACCGAAGAGATAAACGAGACCAGAAGCGAGGGCTTAAAGATCATCTGTCGGGTGTTGCCGGCCTGCTTGATCTCATCGTTCAAATAAAGCTTGATGTCCAAGTGGTCGGGATTCAGCGGGACGACTTTGGGACCCAGGGGACAAAAGGTGTCGAACGATTTGGCGCGGGTCCACTGGCCGTCGAGCCGCTGGAGATCGCGCGCGGTAACATCGTTGCCGCAGGTAAAGCCCTCGATATATTCCGCCGCCTTCTCCTCGCTTACCCGATGGGCTTCCCTCTTAATGACGATCCCCAGTTCCGCCTCATAGTGCACCTCGTGGGTCATCCAGTCGGGATAGATGATCTCTTCCCCGTCGCCGATGACCGTGGTGGGCGGCTTCAAGAAGATCAGCGGGAACTCCGGGATCTCCAGCTTCAGCTCCTCCGCGTGATCGCGGTAGTTGAGCCCCACGCAGATGATCTTGGATGGCTTTAATCGCATGTCTGTTATTTTATCATGAAATTTCCAACCGGCAAAAACGATACTTATTATATGGCCGTTGAATTAAGAAAAGTCGATGGGACCCATCAACCCCGGCAACTTGGCCTAAGATGTCTGGACGATAAAGAGCTGCTGCGCCTGCACCGCGCCGGCACGCTGGCTCAAGTGGTGAATTATCGCGTACGGCTCAATCCGCAAAACTATGTGGAGTTGGATTGCTCGATCAGATCCCGCCTGGAGACCGAAACTTTAGCTTCCATCCTGGGTGAACGCGCGGGATTTGGAAGAGATCGTTTTCTGCAGGTACCCCCTCATCTAGAAGATCTAAGGGACCGGCTATTTTATCTGCTCTTGGAACAAGTGGACTGGGAAGCTTCATCGGGCGACATATCCGAAAGTGATTATAAGGTTAACCGCGGAAAGACCACTCTCTGCTTCTTCGATGAACAAAGACGGCTGGTCTCGCTGATGCCGGATGGAGAAATCGACGAGGTAATGATGCCGGGTTTTATTCCCCCGGATATTAAATTCCCCACCATTGAAGTCGCCGCTTTATCCAACCGGGGAGAGATAAATATCTTGGATGCCGGCATCGGCCGTTCGACTACCATTTACTCTCTGATGCGCAGATTGAAAGAATTAGGCAGGCAACCGACCGGGTATGGAATAAACCTTTTAGCGGAACTCTCACCCGCAAACCCCGCGATTCCGATATTCACCGGCAAATTCGAAACCTTCCACTTTCCGGTAGCTTTCGACCTGGTCTATTCCCAGCTGGGGAGTTCGTTTTATGCTCCGAATATCCCGAAGTATATCAGGAAATTAAAATCCATACTTCGAACTGGAGGGGTCGCTATCCTGAACATAGCAAATTCCCACATATGGTTACCGGCGTTAAAGGCCGAAGGTGTAGCTTACACCCCGCTTTTTAACATCAACCACACCTACTGGATAGACGATGCCCTGCATAATCCGGGTTCAAATAAAACCCCACCTCAACTCCTCGAAAAATTCAAGGATCCGTCTGGTTTTCTGATCCGGCTTCCCTGATCCCCCGATATCCGGATAACCCTATTTCCTCTTCCCGCGCCCGTACTCCTCCATCCACTTCTTCATCTCCGGGCTTTTCATCATCTTGTCCATATATTCCGGCCCCATCATTCCTTTGCCCATCATCCCGGGTCCCATCATGCCGTGCATCCCGTAGCCCCCGCGGCCCATCAAACCGCCGTATACTCCTCCATAGAGAAATAGGACGACGATCAAGACGGTTATAGCGATGGCTAAAATTTGGCCGATAAGTTTGGTGGTAGGCGCTTCCTTGATGGATATCACCCAGATAATATGTGCAAAACCAAGGATCAGGAG
This sequence comes from Candidatus Saganbacteria bacterium, assembly GCA_016223205.1. Lineage (GTDB taxonomy): Bacteria > Margulisbacteria > WOR-1 > XYC2-FULL-46-14 > WPAF01 > JACRPM01. Next base: position 226,299 of record JACRPM010000006.1, on the reverse strand, counting down.
AGTCCCCAACAGCGATGTCCATAACATCATGCGTATCACCTCCTCGGTCGCGACGATATTATACTACAGATTCTGCCGCTTGGCGGTAATTGCAGTATTTACAACCCGGATTGGGCCCTGGGATATTATCGCTCATAAGACACTCATGGGCTTTCAGCACCGTTGATTCAACCCAGGCATCTTTCCCCTCATAGGGGATGATCTGCATCTTGAACTCCAGTCGTCCTTCAAACGACTTGAGATGGTTCTGCGCGTTGGCAAAGACAAAGTAGCCGACATCCGAAACTTTAAACTGGTTGCGGCGCAGCAGCCATTGGTAGATCTCCATCTGGCGTTTATAGGCCTGCTTCCATTCGTCCTCCAGCGAGATCTCCTTGGCGGTGCAGGTCGATTTATAATCCACCACATGCAGGGTCCCGTCTTCTTCCACCCAAATATCGTCCACCGCTCCGAATACGATGAAATTGGTCGCCGAATGGAAATATTGCACTCCCTGAAAGTTCTCCTGCCAGGTTTTCATCTTATCGTGGTCGAAGGGCACGGCTTTGATCCCGAAATCTTTCATTAGCGGATGGGTTTCTTGTTTGGTCCGGTAATGATCGAACTCGGCCTTTAAGAGCGCATCCACCGCGGAGTTTAAAGTATAGGGCGCCGTGTCGGGTCGCCCCACTCCCAGCCGCCGGTCCAGGTAAAAACAGCGCGGACAGTCGGTGAAAAGCTCCAGCTTGGAGCGGCTTATGGAGAACGGCTGGGTGGATCCGGGATCGAAGATATTGCGGGTGCGCCTGCCTGCCTGCCGGTAGGCACGGCCGGGGATTTTTTCTGCCATGCTATAATATTATCATGAATATCAAGACCATAAAAGTCGGCGAGTTGAGGACCAATTGCTATATCGTTTCGGACGATAAAGAAGCTTTGGTGATAGATCCCGGTTTTGAAATAGAAAAGATAGCTCCAGAGATCGCCGGGCTTAAGGTTAAAGCCATTGTTTTGACCCACGGCCATTACGATCACGTCACCGAAGCTTTCGGTTTGGGTGCGCCGATTTGGATCGGGGAAAAAGATGAATTCATGCTGCTCCACAGCACCGGGAAAAAAGCAGACCGTCCATTGAAAGACGGCGAGATGCTCCAGGGTTTTAAGATCATCCTCACTCCAGGGCACACTCCGGGAGGCATCTGTCTCTATAATGAAAAGGAAAAAGTCATCTTCACCGGTGACACGCTGTTCGCCGGAGATCACGGCCGCACCGACCTGCCCGGCGGCTCCGAATCGGAAATACTCTCCTCTCTTAAGAAGCTCCTGGATTTGCCGCCCGAAACCAGGGTTTACCCCGGCCACGGCCGTCCGACCACTATTGGTGACGAACAAAATCTGCTACAATAAAAATCGATGAAAGTCATTTTGGCCGGCTATAATCTGGATACCGAGGTCATCGAGGGCTTAAAACACGGGGAAACCAACCGCCAGGATATCACCCCCGAAGTGCTCTCGGCTTCCTACGCCCGCATCTCCCGCGATCCCCGACCGGTCAATGAGCTCCGGGCCGCCGCCCGAGCCGAAGTCGAGAAGGCCCGCAAATCCAACCAGAACATCATCTTCAAGATGGGACATCATTCGGTGGCGGAGCACGCGGTCTTTAATTTCGATATTCTGGGGGTCTCGCGCTTCGCTCTCGAGGAGCTCGAGAAATTCCGCCTCTGCTCCTACACCGAAAAATCCCAGCGCTACCAGGTGCTCGAAGATGTGGTTTTTGTCCCGGAAGAGATCGAGAAAGCGGGCTTGGCCGATCTGTTCCTTGCAACCGTCAAAGCGCAGAACGATCTTTATCGCCGGCTCATAGAAAATAAAGTGGAGGCGGAAGACGCGCGCTATGTGACCGCCCTGGCCACCCCCGCGCAACTGGGGATGACCCTCAACGCCCGCAATCTGGAACTGCTTTTCCGCCGTTTTGCCTCCCACCCTCTTTCTGAAATTCGGAAGTTGGGAAGGGAAATGTATAACCAGGTAAAGGATATCGCGCCGTCGATCATACTTTTTACCGAAGCTAACCCTTTGGATAGAGATACTTATCAAGAGCTTAGAGCACAGAACACTGAACACAGAACACAGGGTAAAGCCGAGTTGAAAGAAGTAGGACTGGTCGATTATACACAAAACGCCGACCAAAAGCTGATCGCCGCCCTCCTCCACTCCACCAGCGATATTCCCTACGAAGATTGTCTGAATAGATCAAAAGCAATGAAAGCGGATGAACAGAAAAAGATCTTAATGACGGCTTTTAAGAATATGGAATTCTATGATTCAACCCTGCGGGAATTTGAATTTACCGACCTCACTTTTGAGCTCATTGTTTCTTCCGCCTGCTTTGGACAATTAAAAAGACATCGGATGGCGACCATCACCGCGCAGGCGTACGACCCATCGCTTGGAGTGACCATCCCGTCGGCAGTGGACCAGGCGGAATTCGAACCGATCGTCAAAAAGACCGAAGCAGCTTATCAAGCCATATTAAAAAGCGCTCCCCAGGCCGCTCCCTATATCTTGACGGGAGCTCACCGTAAAAGGGTGCTGTTCAAATGCAACGCCCGCGAACTTTACCATATCTCCCGACTGCGGGAAGACCGGCACGCCCAATGGGACATACAGAATATTTCGCGGGAAATGGTTAAACAAGCCAAAAAGGTCATGCCCTTGACCATGCTGACTATCGGCGGGAAAGATGTCTATCCCGAGGTCTACAAAAAGGTCTTCGGCGTCAACCCTTCAATAATTCCTTGATCTTGGCCATCAATTCTTCGGGTTCATAGGGCTTGGTTATATAAGCATCCGCTCCGGCTTCCTTGCCTTTTTGCCTGTCGGTATCCTGCGTGCGCGCGGTGAGCATGATGATGGGAATGTTCTTGTATACTTCGTCAAACTTCAAAAGCCGCGCCACTTTGTAGCCGTCCATCTCCGGCAGCATGATATCGAGGATCATCAAGTCCGGTTTCCAGGCGCGGGCGGTCTTAAGCCCGCTCATTCCATTGGCTTCCACCTTCACCTCAAAGCCCTGGGAATTGAGCCGGGCGAATAGCATCTTGGCTATCACCTCTTCATCTTCGATTATCAATATTTTCTTTTCGTTCAGGTTTGCTCCCCCTTCGGCAGAGTAAAGAAAAATTTCGTCCCCTTCCCCACCGCGCTTTCCACCCAGATCCTTCCCCGATGGAGCTCCACGATGCCTTTGCAGATCGCCAGTCCCAATCCGATGCCCTTCACCCCCGGCTCGTGGTTCAAGCGCGAGAATCTCTTGAAAAGCTTTTTCTGATCTTCGGGAGAAATGCCCGCTCCGGTATCTTCCACGGAGCATTCCACGTCCATTGCTTTTTCCTTGATCTTGACCGTGATCCGACCGCCGCGGGGGGTGAACTTGACGGCATCCTCTATCAGATTGTAGAAAACTTCATGGATCTTATCGGCATCCGCCAGCGCCCAGATCGTTTCTTTTTCCGGGAGGCATTGGAAGATCAGGCCGGCGGCCGCCATCTTGGGCAAAAAGCTGTCGGCGATCTTGCAGGCCAGTTTGGCGATATCCACCGGCTGGGGAAAGATCTCGAACGACTGGTTCTCGAGCTTCGCGATGTTGAGCAGGTTGGCGATGATGCGGGTCAGCCGGTCAATGCTTTCTTTGGCATTGTTCAGATATTCACGCTGCTTTTCGTTCACCGTTCCCGCCAATCCGTCCCGCACCATCAGCAGGCCTTCTTTAACGATAGAGAGCGGGGTGCGCAGCTCATGCGAAACATTAGTGATGAGCTCATCTTTCATTTGGCTTAGCACCTTCAGCTCATCGATCAGCTGCAGCAGCTGGCGGTTCTGGTCGGCCAGGGCTTCTTTCTGCCGGCTCAAGTTCTTGGAAAAATAGAACAAGGTCACGGCAAAAAGGAAAAAGGAGATAGTGGTATAGATGGCCCGGTTGAATATGGAAAGCAGCAGCTGCTGGGGAGTCAAAGTAAAAGTAGCGCCGTAGGGCGGGAGTAATCCACCGTAAGCTCCGACCAAAAGCCCCAAATAAAAGAGCATGGAGAAAAAAGCCACAAAAAAGACGGCATAAGAATAAGCGGAGAAAGAACCGAATCCCGAAAGGATGATCAGCACCAGATAGAGGAACCAATAGGGACTTTCCAGCAGGCCGGTAAAGTAAATGAGCACCGTTATGACCCCGATATCGAATAACTGCAGAACGATATGCAGGATCGCCAGCTGAAGGAGGGTCAGCCGCCGATGGGAAGGGACATATAAAAGATGCGCCAATATGTTATAGCCGAGCAGAAAGAGGGCTAGAAGGGAAAGATTATAAAAAGGATGCCCGTTAATGAAGAGGGAGAGGATAAAGACGGCCAACCCCAGTATCCCGACAGCGTAGCGCAGTTCGAATCCCCATCTCAACCTCTGCCGGGCGTCGGTTAGCGTGGCCTGCTCTAGTAAGTCCATGGATTTTATGAGATAATATCATAGTTATGAAGAAAAAAGCAATCTTGGTCCTGTCCGCCTATATCCTGATCTTCAGCGGTGTCGCCGCCTTTAAGACCTTATCTTACGCTCCAGAGGTCGCTCCGGCGGTCAATTTTGTCATTCGTCACGATCTGGACAGCCGCGTGCGGGAAATAGCCGATCGTTACAGCAATGGGGACGTCATCGTGGTGAGCAAGCGGGACCATCTGTTATATTATTGCCGCAAGGGACTGATCGTAAGCGGGGATCGTTGGGGAGGATTTGTTTTCAATTTCCCCGTGCCGGTGGCGCTGGGCGCCAACAATCGCTGGACGCCCGAAGGCCGGTTCACGGTCTACACCAAGAATGACCGGAGCCGTTATACCCTTTTTCTCGGATTTTTGGGCCAGTACGGCATCCACGGCGCCGAGACCCGCTTGGCCTCGCGGCTTAACTTTATGGAAAGTTTAAACCCCAATTATGCTTTTGTGACCAAAAAAGACAACACCCGCGGATGCGTGGCGGTAGAGAACCGCGTCATTAAATACCTCTTCGCCCAGGTCCAGGTGGACACTCCCGTCATCATTATGCGATAATACGGCCCATGTCGAAAATCTCCGTATTCACCCGCAGTGAGCTGGCCGAGCGCTTGCTCTTGGTCAATAACTTCCGGCTGGCGCTGGGATTCTTCTTTTTTGCCTATTTCGCCGCCCTGGGTTTTTTGCGCCTCACTTTTTCCCCGGGCACGGAAGCCGTATTGTTCCTGGGGTTGTTCCTTTTCACCTATTCCCTGCTTACCCAGTATTTTCTAAAAACCCAAAAGATGATCGCCATGGTGGAGATCGTCTTCCTTTCGGTCTTTATTACGTTATTGGATATCGTGTTGATCACCTTGTCGATCTACTTTACCGGAGGAGGAGAAAACCCCTTTTTCGTTTTTTACCTGTTAAGCCTGCTGATGACGGCTTTTATTTTCCCCTACTATCGGGCCGGGCTGTTCATCTGGCTGGCGGCAACCCTGGTCTTTTACGAAGGCCAGATCCTCATGACCCTAAACGGTTCTCTTCCGATCTTTCCCCGGTTCTTATCCGATCAAATTAATCCGGCGATTTCCGGGCGCATCATCATCTTAAATGCCCTGGGAGTGCCGCTGGTGCTTTTGGGCGCCTGCCTGGCCGTCTATTTTATTTCGGGTTATTTGCTTAAAGAAAGGCACCTGTTCAAAAAGATACTGGTGGAAGAAGAGACCGCGCAACAGGAGTTTGCCGCCATCAGCAACATCTCCTGGATCTTGACCCGCCTGCAGGATCTGGATTACATGCTGGAGAAGGTGCTGGAAGAAACCTTTAAACTGCTCAAGCTCCATTCCGGCTCGGTTTTGGTGGTCCATCCCAAAAACGCCCATTATCATAAAAGGTGCAGTATCGGAGTGCCCACTGCCGTCAATAATTTCCTTTCAAAGCTCAAGCCCGGCCGGATGCCGTCGGAAGAGGACCGGAATTTCGGGTCCCTGTTAAAAGATGAAGGGATCGAGAGTTTTGTCGCCAAACCGCTTCTGGCGCCGGGAGGGACCTATCTGGGAATGATCGTCTTCTTCATACACCAAGGAGAAACACCCAGCAAGCGCGGATTGTTCAATCTGGATGCCATCGTGAACGAGCTGGGGATCGTCCTGGCTTATGCCTTGTTCATTGAGAAGCTAAAACCGCGGAAGCGGAAAAAATGAACCTCAAAGAGCCGGCCCGCAAACACGGCACCCCCCTGCTTTTGATCGACCAGGATACCATCAAAAAGAATTATCTGGCTTTAAGGAAGCATCTGCCCCGGGTAGGACTTTATTACGCGATCAAGGCCAATCCCGAACCGGAAATAATCAAGACCCTGGCCGAGCTTAACGCCGGATACGACGTGGCCTCGCTCGAAGAATACGAATCCGTCCTGCGCGCCGTTCCCCAAAAGCACCTTCGCGACCTGCCCGCTTTCATCTACGACCGCATCATCATGGCCAATACCATCAAACCTATCAATACCTTAAAAAAAATGGCGCGGCACCGGACCCTGATGACCTATGACAATCCCGAAGAGCTGAAGAAGATAAAGAAATATTGTCCCGACGCCGGGCTTATCTGCCGCATCAAGGTGGCCAATGTGGGATCGGTGGTGGAACTTTCCAGCAAATTCGGGGTGGAGCCGGGCGACGCGCCAAATCTTATTGAACAGGCGTTCAAAATGGGATTAACGGTCGAGGGATTGAGCTTCCATGTAGGCAGCCAATGTCTCAATATAGAAAATTACCTAAACGCGCTGGAGGCTTCGGCCGGCATTTTTGCGGAAATGGGATCGCGGGGATGGCGGCTCAAGCTTTTAAATATCGGCGGGGGTTTCCCTGTTCCTTATGATGATAATGTCATCGCTTTCACCAAGCTGGCCGGAAAACTCCGGCGGGAGATCGACCGGCTCTTCCCCAAGGAGGTGGAGATCGTGGCCGAGCCCGGCCGCTTTATCGCCGCCACCTCCGCCACCCTGGTAGTATCGATCGTGGGCAAAGCGCGACGCGACGATAAGATGGTTTATTACATCGATGACGGGGTTTACGGCACCTTAAGCGGCGTGGTCTTTGACCACATTCCCTATCATTTCAGATCATTTAAGCGGGGTAAACCGCAGCTTTCCGCGGTGGTAGGACCGACTTGCGACGCCTTTGATACGGTCTCAACTTCGGAAAACCTGCCGGACCTTAAGATCGGCGACCTTTTGTACGTAAATAACATCGGGGCCTACAGCAGCGCTTCCGCCACTACCTTTAACGGGTTCCCCAAGGCCAGGATCCTGAACATCAACTAATCCCAGATTCTGCGGCTGTATTCCTCGATCATCCGTTGGGTGTTAAAGTATCCGGCCTGGCCCAAACAATTCACCATCATGTCCACCCACTCGGAGGGCTCGCCGCTCTCATTTTTGGCGCGGGTGCGGTAATAGATGGAGAGCAGGTCTTCGAGCGCCCGGTACAGCAGGTCGGCGTCCTCTTTTAATTTGAGGTCGCGTTCACTGCCGATCTTTCCTTCGGGCGGGACATAGCCGAAGATGCGGCCGATATTGGCTTCGGCCGCTTCCACCACCCAGCCGTCCAGGGTGGAAAGCTGCAGAACACCGTTGAGGATGGCTTTCATGCCGGAGGTGCCGGAGGCCTCGAAGGGGGGCAGTGGATTGTTGAGCCACACGTCCACCGAGTTGGTCAAAAGCTTGGCAATGTAGGTGTCGTAATTTTCGAGGAAGGTGACGCGCAGGGTCTTGCGGTCCCCTTCCATGCTGTCGATGCGGGACAGCATCTCGTTGATGTAGGTAAAACCCAGGTTGTCTTGTGGATGGGCCTTACCGGCAAAAACGATCTGGATGGGGCCCACTTTTCTCGAAAGGCGAAGCAGTCGTTCGGTATCTTGCAGGAGCAAACTGGGCCGCTTGTAATTGGCAATGCGCCGGGCCCAGGCCAGAGTGAAACACTGCGGATCGAAGTGCCAATGCCGCAAAAAATCGGCTAGGGCTTTCTTGTTCTCCTGATGCGCCTTCCATAGGGCCTGGCGGAAACCCCGGTCATCTTTGAGCGAGAGCACCTGGGTCAGCAGTTTGGGATCTTTTCTCCAATCGCCGATCTGTTTTTTATGTTTATCCAAAACCTTGGCAACGGGATCGGATATCCAGGTAAAGGTATGCACGCCGTTGGTGATGCTTTGGATCTTTTCCCGGTGGGAGGGGAACTGCAGGCGGGTGATCTCGCCGTGTTTTTTGGCGACGGCATTAACCTTGGATGAGGTATTCATGGCCAAAAGGGTCAGGTTGACCACTTCCCCGCTTTCCGCCCCTAACTTCTTAATAAGAGCGATCTGCTGCGGGTTAAGGACCTGCGCCAGGTCGTGGATGGCGAAACGATCGTGCCCCGCTTCAACCGGGGTGTGGCAGGTATAGGCGAAGCTTTTTTCGGGCTTCTCCAAAAATGCCAGCGCAGCGTGGCCTTCGTTCAAGTGATACTTATCGATGGAATATCCCAGCGCTTGGAGCGCTCTTAGCCCGCCGATCCCCAGAATGGCCCTTTGCATAATCTTCCACCAGGCGTTATCGGAGCGGTAGAGCTGGTCGGTTAGCTTGCGCATGTATTCCGGATTTTCCGGCAGATTGGAGTCCAAAAGCAAAAGCGGCGTGACCGAGGCCTTATCCTGGCTGAAAATATAATATTTCCAGAGCTTGAGCTTGAGCTCCTCGCCGTTCAAGCGGAGCTTGACGAATTTTTCGAGAGGAAGCAGGCCGGGATAAGTGAAAGGGTCCCAGCGGAGCTCTTCGGGTATCTGTCCCTCCCTGAACCAAAAGTTCTGCTTGAAGTATCCTTTGTTCCACAGTATCCCCACCCCGGCGAGCGAAAGCTTGAGGTCGGCGGAAGATTTTAAAGCATCTCCCGCCAGCACCCCCAGACCTCCGGAATAGATGGGGATGTCCAGCAATTTTTCGAGCGGCAGGACGTGGTAATAGTCCATGGCCCGCATGTTGGAGAAGACCTGGTGGCGGCGCAGGTAATTTTCTTCCGCGATCTCGCGATTGGTCTTAAAGGTGTGGTAAACGCTGGGGGCCAGGCCGAATTCCATGGAAAGGTAGGCGATCGATTTTTGGGCGGGGTCTTGGAGCAGTTCTTCCGCTTCCAATAAGGGCTTGAGAGGAAAACCGAAAAACGATTCTTCGGTTATGTCTTCTTTGAATTTTTCGTCAAAAACATTCGTGCCGATCAAAGTACAGATCTGGTCTTTGTCCACGGGGCCTATTATATTACGCTAGTGCGGCGGAGTCCACTTGCTGTCGGTGCTCTTCAATGATGCGCTGGTTGGCGCCCAGTCCTCCGAAGATTGGGTCAAATCCCCTCGACAGAGCTCGGGGCAAGCCGGGGCGGTCGGGTTCCTCTTCTCCCTGTGTTCCGTGTTCCGTGCTCTGTGTTCTGTGTTCCTCTTCTTCCCTTCTCTCCTCCGGCAACCCATTGGCCAAAATCGCCACCCTGCCCGCTTCCACCTGCCGGACTCCGTCCAGGACCATCGATACTTGCGGCATTTCAATTTGAGCTTCGGCTTCGGTTGTACTTTCCACCTCTTGCGGAAGCCGGGGCGCGATCTCGTCGTAAAGGGCGCGGGCCTCCTGTTTGATCTGCGGGTTTTGGGAAAGGTCGGCCACCAGGCCCAGGAACGCGGCCACTCTTTGCTGCTGCTCGGGCGCCAAAGCAATGGTCCCGTCATTTAAGATAAGCGCGCTACGAATGCGGGCGAGGGCCGAAACTTTTTCTTCCTCGGTCCCAGCCTGGAAAATGCCGATCAGGTCTTCGGCCGTTCCTTGCGGGCTTCTAACCTTCTGCAGGAAATTGGCGGCAAAAGAAGCCGGCGCGGCCTGGGTTTGGATGTTCTTAAGCCCCTGGATCGCGGAATCGAGTAAGGAGCGCTCGTTGGCCGAAAGCGTGAACTTCCTTATCTGCTCGAGCACCACCAGCAATTGTTCGGGGGTATAGTTTTCTACATTATCATGGATGACCTGCAGATTTAATCCGGCTTCCTGTTGAGGAAGAAGTTGCGCCAATTTTAAAACATCCTGTCTTACCAATCCCAGGTCGGGCCGTCCGCCTTCCTCGGCGATCTGCCGGGCTACTTCGACATCATCTTTTAATTGGAGGACGGCTCTAGTTATCGGACTGGTCGGTTCGGTCTGCCCTTCGGCGGGCGCTTCGGCGGAGGCCAGCAGCACCGCGGAGGGCAAGGTCTCGGTCAGTATTTCTTTGGCGCCACGGAACTCGGCCGCTACGGCGAATAATTGCTGCGCGGCTTCCGGGGTGAGCTCGCTTTGAGCCAATTGAAGGGCGGCTTCTTGTACGATCTGTTCAAACTGGGCGCGAACCTGGGGATTGTTTTCCGCTGCCGCGGCTATTGTACCCAAAGCCAAGGCCTTCTCTTGTGGGCCGGCATTGGGAGATAATGCCTGCCGGCCCAAGGATTGCATATTGGAAGCTTCGATCTTTTGGCTAAGTTCCTGCGCGGCCAAGAGCAGTGCGGCATGAGCGGCTTCCTGCTGTTCGGGCGCGGAAAAAGTTTCCCGGTTGAGCTCGGCCAGCTGTCTGACCAACGCTACGGCAGCTTCCGGATTACCGACCGCTTGAGCCATTAACTCGCTATATTTTTGAGTATATTCCGGAGGCAAAAGTGTGTCGGGGCCGGCGGTGGTTTCAACAGGGATAGGAACCATATCCGCTTGACTGCCTGACTCGGCCGATTGCAGGTCGCCCGCCTGTTCTACCGCCGCGGTTTGGGGGTCGACATCCTGTCTCACCCTTCCCAAGCCGTGCAAACCGTCCTTAACCAGGGCGGTCATGATCTTCTGGAACTCCTTGGCCAACTGCTGGATGATCTCCAGTTTTTCCGCTTCGAGCTCCAGCTCACCGGTCTCAACTTCGAGCTGAAAAGCCGCTTTTTCGAAATAATCGATGGAATCCCGGGAAACCGACTTACCGCCTTCCACCCGTTTTCCAGAATTGTTGCTGCTGTGGCTGGGAGCCAATAAATTGTCGTATATTTGGGTGGCGATCAGTTGGGCAAAGTTGTCGGACATGACCACATTCAAAGCTACACCCACCAGGTCCCCAACCCCCAGCTTGCCGTCCCAGGTCTCACTGCCGCCTGTCATGAGCTGTTGAGCAACGGGATCTTCAGTTATGGTAATGGTGGCTTCATCGCCGAACGCACCGTTCAATGCTTCCGTCAATCTCTCATCGCCGTCGAGTTTCATGTAGGCGCTCACGGCCTGCATCACCGCCGAGGCTACCGCCATGGTAAGCTGGCGCTGCAGTTGGTTCAGTTGGTTCTGACGATCGGCGTATTCCTGCACTTTTTGTTTTAAGATATCCAGATTCCGGAAAGCGTTATCCCGCGCCTGATATACCGACTCCAAGCTCAAGCCGTCTTCCTGTGCCGTGGCCTGGCCCGTGATGCGGGCTACCATTTTATTCTGCCGCATCAAGGCCTGGGCAATAGTTGCCAAGGCGATCTGGGAATTGAATATTTTTTCCAGTTGTTGAGAGATCCGGGCAAAGGCCCCCGAATCCACCGCCACATTCCCCCTGCCGGTATCCGTCACCAGGCTGGTGCTCACTCCCGAAACCGTGTCATGCGCGGTCTGCTCCAGGGCCCCCAGCTGTGATTGCCGGTTCACCCTGAAGGTGTTATCGATCATTTCTTGAATGGCTTCTTCCGTTCCCAGGCCTCCGTTGTTGAGGCCGACTTCGTCGGCCGAATACGCCAGATTGATGACCGCGTTGGCCAAACTGCCGTAGAACATCCCGTCCATCATTCCGGAAATCCAGGTGGAAGTATCGCTGAAAGCGTTTAATCCGCCCAAAGCCGCGCCCGCCACCGCGGAACCGATCGAGATGCCGAACGAGATCCAGGCCTTTTCCATGGCGGCGTCCTGCGCCGCCGCGCGGTTGTGGGCCGCTACGACATCGGAGATCATTTCCTGTTTAAGTTTATAAGCCGCCTGCCGGTTCTGCACATCGGCGCGATGGGACGACTGTACCAAGTCCGCATTGTCGGAAGTTGAAACCCCGGAAGTAGAAGCCATCACTATGCTCCTGATATCCTGCTGGGTTTGCGCTATTATCAGCAGTATCTTTTGGATGTTTTGCATTTTTTGGATGGTCGAATTCACCTCTCCCAAAAGCGCGGAATCCAATCCCCACTGGCTGTTGGAAAAGGTGCTGCCCCAGGCGCCGTTGGTCCCGATACTCTGGTGAGAATCGGAGGAGAGGCTATCCACTTGTTCCCTGGTCTGCTGATCGAGATTATTGTAAGTGTCAATGAGCAGGTCGCCGGTCACTTTGGCTTGAGGGTTGTCATAGAACCGACCCTGGTCAAAACTGCCGGCATCCACCGGATGGGTAGCATTGAAGATCAGGTCGGAGACCGAAGAACCCAGCGCGGTCATGGCCGCGAATAAGCTGATGGCCGCCATGGCGCCCAATCCCCCCGCCACCGTCCCTGCCGCCGCCAGGATAATAGCTGCTAAGGTCATGATAAATTTTAATCCCGCCTTTTTCAGGGAAACACTTTCCGCGACTTGATTGTTATGTTCCTGGATGCGATTGGTCATATTTTGCAGTTTAAGCTCGAAGGCCAGCCGTTTGCTGTCGCCCAGGTCGTTTAGGGCTTCCGATCCGATGAGTTCGGTAGATTGATCCGTCTTGCGGATTATCTTAGCCACCATGTCGCGCATACCCATCTTGGCGCGCAGGAAGATCACAATAGCCCGGGTCAGGTTCTGTTTAGCGACCAGCTTATCCCGCAGACCGCTAACAATTGATTCGTCGATGTTTTGGATATCATCGTCGCCGGTCATAACGGCCGCAGTATCATTTAATTCCCCGACCACTCCCCACATCTCCGCATCCAGTTGGTTGATAAAGCGGATCGCCTCCGCGTCCGAATCCAGCACATTCCGAGTAATGTCGCTCATATCTTCAAAGACCCGATCCAATACCTGCTGGACATTCACTTCCGTCAATCTGAAATTGGCATCCTGATCGTAGGGCGCTTGCGCCAGGTCCACCAAATAGCCGGCCAGCGCTTCTCCGGCCGGAGCCAGGATCCACAGGGGAGTGCAGAACATCGAGATCCACCAGTCCTCATCGGCCTCATCGGCGGCTCGGCCGAAATCGATCATGTTATTGTGGGAAAAGACGATAGCCGACATCTGGCGGTGGAGGGTCTGGAAGGCCTGTTTCTCAAAAGTGGCGGCGCTGTCCACCGCTCCCATGATCACCCCTTCAAAACCACCGCCTCCGCCTTCCCTGCCCCCAACTATTTCGGAAACCGTCTTCCGGAGCTTGGCCTTGGCCAGCTGAAGAGTGTACCAGATTCGTCTAAGGTTTTGCATGGCGGTGAGGCGGACATCGGTCTCCAGCACCACATTGCCGTCCAGGTCCCACTTTGAATCCCCGACATTCACATTGGTGCCGTCGAAGGTAAAGTTCTTTACCAGATCACCGATGCCCTTGCTGAAAGGATCGCCGGCGTCAAAGTTCATCCCGCCAAAGGCCGCTTCGTATTTTGCTTCAATACGCGCCTGGAAATCAGCGCGTTTACGTTCGATGTCTTCCATCTTACGGTTGAAGCGCGCCTCAATGTCGTTGTTCATGGCGCCGCCCAGGCCGAAAGTAAAGATCGTGTTAAGCCAGTTCCAGGCGCTGTCTTCGGCTTCATCGATGGCGTCGCGACGGGCTTGGGTTCTCAATTCTTCATATATTTTGTTGTTGTAGGAATTAACATATCTTTGCAGGGTATAGAGCTGGTAGCGCACCTGGGCCGAGCTCAAGGAGCGTTCGCTTTCGGCCGCGTCGATCAGGGAATATTTGGAAGCTTCCGTCTTAAAACCGGTGGTGATCTCCAAAACCATCTTTCTTAGTTCCATCTTGGCATTGGCCAGCAGGTAGAGGGTGGCTTTCAGGTTATAAAGCAATTCTAGGTCTTTCATCAATTCAAAGAATTTCTCCGAAACGTAAATATAATCGGTCCCGCCGTCATCGGTCCCCACCCACATTTGATTTTTCCATCCCAGCAAAAAGTCCTTAAGGTCGGATCCCAGATTTTCAATATCAAATCCCTCCGGCAATTCACAGCCCGGGGGCAATTCGATCCCCAGCCCTTTCAATTTGTCCAAAAGCAAAAGATTAAAGATCTCGTCAGCCGAAGCCCCACGCAGGAGGGCCAATTGCCAATCCTTAAGCCCAAACGCCGGGTCGCTCAGATCGACGGAAAGGTCGCCCGCGCCATCACAGAATTCGATCGATATTTTTCCGCCCCAACGGTCCTCTCCATTATAAGTGACGTTAACACGGTGGAAAACCAGCCGGTCGCCTTCCATCCGGGCAACATAATAATTGCCCTCGGCATCGCGGTAGAGTTCGGTATCATACCCATTATTCTTTAAGTAATCATAGGATCCGTTTTCAATATAATCTGAAATCCCGTCGCCGTTGAAATCACTACCAACCCGCTCCAGCCCCAGCATTTCCAGGGCAATGGAGATCTGTCCATTGCTAAGCATCCAGCCCCAATAATTGCCGAAGCCGTATCCATTTCTGGCAATATATTCCGCCATTTTGCGCAGGGTCCCCTGGGTCCTCTCTTGATAGGCACTACCTTGTGTAATCCCATCCAATATCCCCGAGGCCTCCGGATCAAGGAAGATGCTCAATATTTCAACGGCCTTGTCGGGATTGGCTTCTAAAAGGTCAGCTATGAAGTTGCCGATCTCACCCATATCGCGCAGTTGCCGGATAAATTCATCCCATTGCTCGCGGGTCAATCCGCCGTGCGTCAAGGCAAATTCCCCATCTGCGGTTCTCTGATCAGCCGCAGCTATGGCATCCTGGGTGGCCTGGTCATCGGAAACGTCCGAGGTGGAGCTGGAGGGCGGTGGAGGCGGCGGAGGCGGTTCGTCTACGGTGGTGCTGTGAGTTTCCATATCATCTTCGTTAACGATGTAGTTGCCTACGCATTCGGCCAGGCGTTCAAGATCGACCGAGGAGGTCGAGGTGGTAGAAGATGAACCGGTGTTTAAAGAAACCGAATCAGAGGCGGCCTTTTCAATGACCTCAAAATTCACCGAATCGTCGGCTTTAAGATAAGCGGCTTCAATATTGGCGTTTACGTCCAAACGCTCTTTGAGGTCATCTCCAATGATCTGATAATTGGTGATAATTGGACTTGGCATTCTACTATATATATCGGGTTTTGGAGCTAAATACTTGCAGTTTTTTTAAGCTGTGGTATCAGTCGTTGGAATGGGAATGCCGGGAGATGGATCTTCATTGTCGAGCTCGCTCGCCCCCTGGGTATCGGAATCATGGTCTCCGGCGGCCCCGGTTTCCCCACCCTGCCACCCCTCGCCCATTATGCCGACCACCCGGGCCAGGTCCGAGGGGCCATCCTGGAGCGCTTTAGCGGAATCTTCCTTATTATATATCTCCTGCCGGCGTGCCCGTTCTCCCGTAAAGGAGGGCATAACGACCGGTTTTCCGCCAATATAAACTAATGACATTTTAGACCACCACTCCTGCGGGCACCAGGTCTGGTGGAAGTTCCCCGGACGATCCGAGTCCCCCTTCTACTCCGCTAAGGTCAGAATCATGATCCCCGGCGGGGCTTGGGCCTTTGCTGCCATATTTTCCTATTGCCCCAGCCAATCGCCTGGCTCCATCCAAGCCCTCTTTGAGCTTATCGGTATCCAGTCCGCGATTATATCTGGGGTTTCCAGCCGGTCTTCCGGCGGCCCCGGGATTTATGCCTTTAGCTTCTTCCGCGCTCATTTTATATTACCTCCGACGATGTCTGACCCGCTTCCGGAACACCGGCCGTAACCGGCGTGCCTTCTTCTCCGGGCAGGACAAATTCCTCTAATGGATTAGGTTCGCCGTCCAGAATGGCTTGATAATCGATATTGTCTCTTCCCCCGTAGATCAGGACAATAAGCACCTCGTTCTCATAAGCCGACAACACCGATTCCCCGCCCTCTTGGATCGCGGTCATCAGTTTTTCAAAAATGCGCATTTGATTTCGATACATTTCCGGTTCGCTGTCTCCCGTCGCCCGGATGCTGTTGAAGATCCGGTTCAGCGCCAAAGGCACGACCATTCCCCAGGCCAGTTGCGGGTTGTAATCGGGACTTTCTTCATTCATCAGCGCCTGGAACCTCTTCTGCTCGGCGGTCAATTCACTTTCCGGGATATCGACAACGGTCCCGTAAAACGAACGGCGCCCGCTCAATTCAAGAATAGCTTCTTTTAGACCATCATTGCTTATATTCATCAAGCCGACAGCCGCATCAGAAGATAAAAGCCAATCAATTAGATCCTTGGCGGTGGGCATGGTCCCGTCATGAGCTTGGCTGTAGGCCTCCGCAAAGATGGAATATAAGACCCGGCTCTGCAGTTCAAAATCAACAAAGACAAAATCATTTTCCTTGATATACACCTGGAAGGCATCGCCGATCTGTTGCATTCCCCACCGCATCACAATATTCAGGTAGGTGCGATGCAGTCCCCGATAAAGGTCAATGGCCCCCGAAACCTTATCCCCTCCCTTTTCCGCAAAAAAGGAGGCCTCGAAAGCGTCGTCGGTTATATGATAGGTATCATCGGAATCTTCCGCGGCAAAGCCGTTTTCATCCAGTATCTCGTTCCAGCGATCGGCATCCAGCGTCCCGGCGCGAGCCGCTTCCAGAATTTCCTTAAAAGCCAGGTTGGACTCGATGGTGGGAGACCCTAGGCCTAAAAATTGTGCAAATTCCTCGCGGGCTTGAGTGGGAGCATAATTTCCTTCGACACCGTCGCGCAGAGCTTGAAGGTCCCCAAAGGATATCTCCTGGTCGGAATTTAAATCTCCCAGATATACCGCGGCTACCTCTTTACCGGTCTCGGTCAGATCCGCCGCGGTCAGCACGCCGTCCTCAAGGGCGGTTTCGGGATTTGTGACATATTCGGAATAATTCACGCCAAAGACCGCGACTAAAATGCCGATCTCTTCATCGTTCAAGTTCTTTTCCAAGCCGGCCAGCTGGACTTCGATCTCCTGATCGAGTTTGGCTTCGACCGCTTCTGGAGAGATCGTCCCGTTTTCCAGCCCGGAAGCCAGGTCTTCCAAAGAGGCAAGAATTGCATTTAAATTATCGATCTGGGCTTCGATGGCCGCCCGATCGGCGTCGGAAAGGCCGGCAGCATGCACGAGCCGGGCTTCCAGCCGGGCCAGCGCCGCCTCGATCCTTTCCCTAACCTTCTCTAAGTGTTTTTTTTCTGCGATCTGTTCTATCTCATCCAGTTCTTTATCGGATCTATCGATGGCCTCTTTCACTTTTGCGCGAAGGTCTCTGACGGTTCTTAAATAATTTTCCAACGCTTCCCGGGTCGCCGCATCATCCTCGGTTTCCGCTCCCGCCAGCGCCGGGGTCAAATCCGGGCTTTCCTCGTCCTGAACCTCTTCTTGGACTTGAGTGGTGCCATCGGGATTGACGGAAATTTGATAGGTCTTGCCATCCTGGGTCTGGACGGTCACCGGAGCAGCGCCGGCTACGAAATAACCGGTAAATTCGGCTTCGGTGATGGTCCCGGGAGAATCAGCGGAGGAATCCATTCCTTGAGGTAAATTCGTTTTTTCTTCTTCAGTATCGATGGTTTCGGCAGAAGCGCCGCCCCGGGAGGCGACCCCCCGGTAAATTTGAGAAAGTGGTATTTCGACAGGCTTTAATATCATTCCGATCTCTCCTACCTATTTATCGAGTCCACAAGCGAAAAACTTGCGTCGCCCTTCGTTAAAACTTCGGGCGACTCATCGGCCAACCTCATCAATAATCTAACTAAGTGTTTTTCTTTTTTAGCCAGTTTTTGCGAACTATTTTGTCTCAATTCGGAACGGACATTATCGAGCTCTTTTCTGGAGAGCGTGTGTATCTCGTTATTGGCTTTATCCCTTAATTTATTGAATTCTTCAGCCGAGATTGGCATTCCCAGGCGCTCGGCGTTCTTGAGCAGGCCCTTGATCTTGCGCTCTATCAGGTCGTAAGCGGGACCGGCAAGATCGTATAAAGTAGCGCGCTCCAACAAGCCTTCCTGGAGCATTTCCATGGTCTTCATCTTGGCCAGGATTTCGGCTTCGTGCTTCACCTGGTCGTCGAGCTCGGGGGTCATAACACCCAACCGGAAGAGACCGTTCTTTAATTTGCGGACCTTAAAGATGGTCTCGAGAGAAGAGAAAAATCCCTTTCTTAAAGCTCCCTGCATATAAAGGGCCCGCAAGCGATTGAGCAAGACCTCTTTTTCGTCTTCTTTCTCGTACTCGTAACCGTGTTTTTGCTCCCGGGAGGTGGGATTATCGGTATTGGTATTCACGTTCATACCGGTGGCGGAATGCGGTACATCCATGAGGTACAGGCCCTGATGCATTTTCTTCTCCGGCCAATAATCGTTTATCCAGGTGTTAAAATCGAAATCGGCGTCCTGGCCGGCTTTAATAAGTTTGATGGTGTCGCCGAATTCGGTTTCCTGTAAATAAGTTTTTTTGATCAAAGCGTTCTCTAACTCTTCCGGGACAAAACTGCGGAGCTCTGCTTTGGCCGCTTCGCGAGCATCTTGGGTCAATTTTTCCGCTTCTTCATCTCCGAACCTAGCGGCCAGCTTGTCTTTTAGATCATTTATACCCCGGTTCCTAATGCCTTTTTCCACTCGGTCATCCTGGGCTAGCAGCTGCAGAACTATTCCATCCTTTAATGCTTGGAGCAGGGCCTTGGTGGAAGTTCCCCCTATCCCTTTCTCTATCTGTGCCAGCTTTTCTTCGGAGATCCCTTTCTGAACCAGCTTTTCCTTGAGGGTTTTGATCTTCTCGGCCAGTTCCGGGGCGTTCTTTACCGCCGCCTCGGCCAGCAGGTTGACGAACTGTTCGAGCAGGGTCGCCATCTGGTCGTTCTGGTTTAAGAACTGTTTTCCGCCTTCTCCCTCTTCCCCATTCCCTTTCCCCTTCTGGACTTTCAGTATTTCTTCACTGCTCTTGAGAGTCACCCGGTCTTCCAGGGACTCGTTCCGCCCCAGCAGGCGCTCCAGCTCATCATTTTTGCCTTTAAGATCGGCCTTGGGATTTAGTGATATCCCGGCAGCCGCCAGCTTTGAGAAAAGCGATCCCAAAACCTCTTTATTGAGGTCCTTGTTGTTCATTTCCATCAGCTTGGAGGTCTCGATATCCGAAGCGCGACGGGTTTCTTTGCCCTTTTCCCGGTCCTTGATCTTGTCGGTAAAAGAATCCAACATCCCCTGGTTCAGGGATACCGCCATTTCCTGACTGTTGGATTTTTCAATTATTCCCGATACCGTCATGCCATGATCCTCTCTTTTAAGAGTCGTATTTCTTTCTTCAGCTCTTCGCGCAATTTTGCCAGTTTTTTCTCGTGGGTGGTAAGGCGGCGTTCCGCCCTCTTGATATACCCTTCGAGCTTCTTGACCTTAAAAAGCAGGTCATCCGCGGATATCCGGGTTTCTTCTTCCAGTAAAGCTTGTTTTTCTTGTACCATATTAATTCACTGCCTTCTGGACGCCCAGATAAGCCAGCTGATATTCGAGATTTACCTTTTCCTCGCCGAATTTCTGCACGATCCTCTGGCACTGGGTTATCTGGATATCTAGTATCCGCTCCTGGCTGTAATAGCTGGGAAGTCCCAGGTTCTTGGCCTGGGCAATGAGCTGGTTGCGGATCTCGGAGATCACCTTTTGCTGGGCGCGCATGGCTTTTTTGCCGCCCCCGCCCACGATGGAAAGCAGTTCCCCGTTGTACTCGTTTTCTTCAAAAAGCATCTTGTTCTGGTGGATGCCGTCCTGCAAGGCCTTATCCCGGAGCTTCTTGATATCCTCCGAGGCAACGCCGCACAGGGAAAGCAGGTAGCCGAAGAAGGCCGTCTTGAACTCGGCAAAGCGCGCCACCATGAGGTTGTGCGATTTGGTGAGCGTATAATTCTTGACGTAATTCTCCTTGAACTCGGCCACCTTTACTGAAATATCGATCCGCTGGCCCATGAATTTTAGGGCCGTGGGCGCTTCAACCTCATCCTGATAAATAGAAACCGTGGTCACATCTACTTGCGAGGTGTTGGCCAGCGGTTTGAGCTTGACCGCTCCGTTCTCCGTCTCCACCATCCATTTGATGGCCGATTGCTGTTGGGCAACCGGTTCGCGGGCAACTTGCTGCTGCTCCGTTAAAAGCGGCTTAGCCCCCCGAACTGTCGGAAGGGCCATCTTCATTATATCCGCGTTATTGGCTTGCGAACTTAACATTATTTTCCTTTTATATTATCCTGATTTTCCTTGGCAGTTCGGTTTATCATCTTGACCGCGTTGTTCAAGACCGGCTGCAATATCATTTTTTCTACCGCATTTTTGGCCTTAAGCGCGTCGGCCGCTCTGCTTTCCGGAGTGGACGCCGCTGCCGCGATCCCACTCACCCCCACAGTTCTGGTCTCCGTCATTTAACTCACCTTCCTTTTCTTGCTTGGCGCCGCTTTGGGCTTGGGTTTATTGGCGGCCTTTGCTTCTGCGGCTTTTCTCTCGCCTTTCCTTTTTGCGTAATGTTCCCCTTCCAATTTGCTCATCTCTTGTTTTTCCTGAACTTCAAGATCTTTTTTCTCTCTGGTCTTGGCATCAACTCTCTTGTTTTGCTGGATAAAAACCGAATTATTGGCCAGGGTGCCGACAAAGTGATTCAGATAAGGCCGGTTCAACTCCTCGAATTCATCCAACATCTCCTGACGAATATCATCTGCTACCGTGGCGGAACTGGGATGGGTAATGCCGGAGGTGCGATACCCGGATTCCATTGAATATTCCCGAAACAGGTTATCTAAAACAGAGTCCGAATGGTCCACTGCGTTAGTTTGAAGGTTATTAATAATGCGGGCCAAAGCCAACATCTCATCCAGCCCGGTCAGGTTACCGGAAAAATCGGTGGTCTCATCTATCACGGCCGGGAGATAAAAGCCGCCGACCCTGGCCGCGTAATCGCCCACCTTTAGCGAAAGGCGTCCCGGAACGATGCCGATCTCGCGGTTGATGTTCTGCTGGCCGTTTGAGATCTGCGCCAAAGAAGCGCGGATCGATGTTACCAGGCCCCTGACCCGGTCGACCCTACCCGGATCCTCATCGTCGAGCAATATTCTGTTGGTTGCGGGATCAAGATAGCCCCTCAATTCGGCCAATTGTGCCGCCAAACCATTGATGCCCCCCTGATCCTGGTCAATATCTATGGATCTTAACCGGGCGCGGAAGATGCTTTTATAATCCGGCAAAAGCGTGGATTTGATATAATTATAAAAGTCCCTTCCCGCGCCGCTGGTCCCATCCGCTCCCATTATCTCTTCAAACCTTTTTACCACATCCGGGCGGAGATTGAGGTAATGCCAGAAAACCTGGCTGTTGTATTTGCCGCCTTCCGCAACCCCCCAGCCGGTAAAGGCGTTGTTAATCCGATCCAGAGTTCCTTCTTGATTGGGATCGCCGGCATCCATCCCCAGCATGTTCAAGCCGAACACATAACCGCGCTTTAACTGCAATAGCCCCAGCACCAGGTTAAAGGCGGATTCGGTCCCCAGGTCCCGGTAATCGCCGCTGCCGATGATCTCGCCATAAGACCTGTCATTGGGGAGCTCGGTCCTTATTCTGTTCCAGAAATCCGAAAAATTTACCGCGTCCCGCCCATCCTTGTTTGAGAAAGTGTTAGTATTGTTCAAATACAGGCCAAAAGGAATCCCATCGTCCAGTCCGTACCCTGTATCGGCTAACCCGTCCAAATCGAAGTCAACCTGGCTGGTTTCACCCCAAGCCCTATGACGGCTTTCGATATCTAAATAGTTGATATACTGCGATCTTCGCGGGGAGAGATCAAAATCCAGTCCGGGGAACATGCTCCCTAACCTGTTTTGGGCGTGCGCCACCAAATCATTGAATTCGGAATCTTCCCCAGAATAGGTCAGACCGAAAGTAGAACCGTGGAGAAGGTTTACCAGCTGCGAGAAGAACCGGCGGCCCTGTTCGGTGGTCACCCCGTTGATCTCGGTATCCTCCATGCCTACCGTTATCTTCTTCGGCGGCATGGGGGGGATCTTAATTCCGACAAAGCCGTCAAACATCTTACACCATATTGGCCAATTGCTTGGCCCAATCCCTTTGCTGGACTAGAATATCGAAAGCACTGTTAAAGGCGGCTTGCGCTTGAGATGTATACATGGCTATCGCCAGATAAGCGCCTGAAGTCCCGTTCTCAACTATGCCGAATTGCTTTAGGTCGGTGGTGGTCTGGGTCAAGCTTTCGACCAGCACCCTTTGCGGCTCGTTATATAATTGCTGTAAGGCGGACATGAAGCCCATTCCGGAAGCAACCGAGGGAGCCGCGCCTTTCGCAGTTATATGGCTCGAAACCCCCGAAGCTCCTGAAATATTTACTTGATTGCTCATTTATTCCTCCTGTTTACCCTTTATCCTTAACTAAAACTTGGTTTTACTTAGGGATAAGGCCCCCTCTCGCCTTGGCGGAGGGGGCCCTAAGTTCTTTATCTTACTGAATCGAGAATTAACCCCATACTTTCTTCTGGATCTCCTGCGCTCTACGAGCGGCAGTCATAGCGTTTTCGGTGACGCCACCGGTGATGGATTGAACTTTGGTGCTTACGAAAGCTGCGGCCAAAGTATCACCTGATGTCCCGGTGCTTCCAACATGATAACCGTACGCATCTAATCCAGGGCCGCCCGTGGTCGAGATCGCAACGGTAAGGTCCTTCAGCAACTGCTCGGCATTATTAAGTGCATCGATAGCTTGCTGCGCCCACGCATTGGGATCAACCGCTGGTGCGCCACCGGTACCGGTGCCGCTACCCGCTCTGCCCCTTTCCTCCGCATCATGGATTGCTCCCATGATAGCCGGGTCTCCAGCTATGGGCGACAATGTATGTGGATCGATACCGCCCAAACCTCCCCCCGGAAGAGTTCCAATAAAATCTGGCATATTTTTTCACCTCCCTTTTTTTAAAATTCTTCAGGCCTACACTTACCAATCGGAACCACGGACCCAAAACTTGTGCTTACTTATTTTCCTTAAGCTGGCAAAGTATTTTTTCGATCTCCGCCAGGATGTCGTCAACGCCCTTTTCTTTCTTTTGGTTCTGGCTTATTATCTTTTCGGGATTAGTAAAGAAGGCCAGCTGGCTGTTCTCGGGACCGGCGGCAACTATCGGACTGGATACCTTCTGCCCGGAAGCCACCTCGATGATGCTTTGCAGGAAGCGGGCGTCGGTTGACCCCCTCTGTCCTTCGGACATCTCCCCCTTAACAAGGGGGAGAGCGAGAGGGGGTAGTGAAAATCCGCTAATGCCTTGCATCTTAAACTACCTCGTATACGTTCTGGCCCTGACCGCCGAAGGTCTGCAGGCCCTGTAGACGCGTATCTTGCGGCGCCTGGACTTTTGATCCGCTGTTGTTTCCTTGTAAAAGATCGTTCTGATTAAGTGAAGACCGGTCATTGAGCAGACGGTCAATTGTGGAAGACACGCTATTTGCGAGTTGTTCGTTGACTCTCATCGTCTACTTAATCGTGGGGGGAACGGGAAAACTTGCATGGGGCCTAGGAATAAGTTACTTGCCCTAAATAGGGAGTCTTCTTACGCGCACTCGCTGATCATCAACGACAATGATTGAATTAACAAATTCCTCCGGTTTCATTCTTTGCGTAAGCGCAATCAAAATAGCGTTTACGGCTTCAACCGCGGCAAAACTAATTCTAAAGATAATTAATCCTGGGCTGCTTTTCTTCGTGTAATGCAAAATAGACCCGAAGTCCAGGTCCATTGTAATGATAATTCGGCTCTCTTTTTCGGCAAAAGCAATTAGTTCCTCATCAGGCGACTTTGCTTTACCGATTTCAAAAGCATGAACGGCATCATGTCCAAGCGACCGAAGATACTCCGCCGTTCTTGGAGATAACGGCATGTCTATTAAAAATCTCATGGTTAGGGGTTTATCTGTGGAAGACTAAAAGATTCTTCTCTGGAAAGCCAGGCGCCGTACCCAATTGCTTCCTTAATATCATCTAATTCCAAATAGGGATAGTCATCCAAGATTGCATCAAAACCTTTCCCGTCCGCAACTAGATCAAGTATTTGATGTACGGGAAAGCGCATGCCCCTGATACATGGTTGGCCATTTAAAATCTTCGGATCTATTGTGATTCTTTTAAAAACCATGAGACACCTCCTATTCGGAGCTAATCATACCACAATAATTACGGCAATTCCAAAACTTGCATTAATTAGTTGTGGGTTAGGTTGTGGGGCGTGTGGGTGGGGATAACTCACCCTCACAACACCCCATATGATATAATGTATCCAGAATGAAGCTTCAGAAAGCCCCTTTGATCATCTTCTTCGTTATCCTGGCCATAATTGCAGGGGTGTTCCTGCAGGTGATCCTTTCTTTGCCGGACGTCGAAACCCTAAGCTACTAC
This sequence comes from Candidatus Saganbacteria bacterium, assembly GCA_016223205.1. Lineage (GTDB taxonomy): Bacteria > Margulisbacteria > WOR-1 > XYC2-FULL-46-14 > WPAF01 > JACRPM01. The sequence continues at coordinate 201,727 of JACRPM010000006.1, read as the reverse complement.
ACTCCTTCCGAGGCCACCCAGCTGTTCTCGATAGATAACAAACCCCTGGCCCGCTTCCACGAAGAAGAGAACCGCCGGGTGGTGCCGCTTTCCCGCATCTCTCCCCTGATCCAGAAAGCGGTCGTGGCGATCGAAGATGAGAGGTTTTACGATCACCACGGGGTGGACCTGTGGGGGATACTTAGGGCCACCGGGAAAAATCTAATGTATGGGAGGATAGTCGAAGGCGGCTCCACCATCACCCAGCAGTTGGCGCGGAATTTATACTTGACCAGGATCAAGACCATCGGCCGCAAGATCGCCGAGATCATTCTGGCCTTCCAGATCGAAAGACGATACACCAAGGAAGAGATATTGGAATATTACCTCAACCAAATATATTTCGGCCACAACGCCTACGGGATCGAGGCCGCCGCGGACGTCTATTTCGGCAAGCATGCCAGCGAACTTGACCTGGCCGAAGCCGCGCTCATCGCCGGGGTGATCGAGGGGCCGGAGATCTACAGCCCTTATAAGAATATTAAGATGGCCAAGGCCCGCCAAAGATTGGTGCTCACCAAGATGGCGGAATTGGGAGAAGTGCCGCTAGAGGAAGCCCGTAAGGCCTACACCGAGGAGTTGACCTTTAAACCGGAAAATCTCAAGAAATACGGGAAATTAGGTTCTTATTTTACCGCGTATGTCCTGAACGAACTTATAAAGAAATTCGGGGACAAGGCAGTTAATGAGGGCGGCTTGCGCGTCTATACGACCTTGGATGCCGATATGCAGGCGGCGGCGGAAGAGGTGGTGGGCCGGTTCGTCGCCGAGGAAGGCGTAAAATATAATTTTTCCCAGGCGGCGCTGGTGGCGGTGGATCCGCGCACCGGCTACATCAAGGCCATGGTGGGAGGAGCGGATTTCGGCAAGAGCCAGTTCAACCGCGCGTCGCAGATGAAGCGCCAACCGGGCTCAAGCTTTAAGCCCTTTGTTTATGCCGCCGCTCTCGAGCAAGGCATTTCCCCCGGCACCATCCTCCACGACAAGCCCAAGACCTTTGATGTTTTCCGCAGCCGCTGGAATCCCACCGGCAAGTGGGCGCCCAAGAATTTCGATACGAAATTCCACGGCAACGTGACCATGCGGGAAGCTCTCGAACGCTCATTGAACCTGCCTTCGATCGAGCTTTTGGAAAAGGTAGGGATCCCCTCTGCCATATCGATGGCGCGGAGAATGGGAATAGAAAGCCACCTGGAACCCGCCCTATCCCTGACCCTAGGGGCTTCGGAAGTTTCGCCGCTTGAGATAACCTCGGCTTTCGGGACCCTGGCCAATCATGGGGTGAGGGTCGCTCCCTCCGCCATCATCAAGATCGTGGACCGCGGCGGCGTGGTGCTTTATCAGAACGAAGCCCGCGGAGAGCAGGTGGTGGACGCCAATACCGTTGCGGTAATGGTTGATATAATGAAAGGGGTGTTGACGCGGGGCACCGGCTACAAGGGCCGCATCAATCGTCCCGCCGCCGCCAAGACCGGCACCACCGAAGAGTTCAAGGACGCCTGGCTGATCGGCTTTGTGCCCCAGCTGGTGGCCGGGGTGTGGGTGGGCAATGACGACAACGCTCCCATGAAAGGCATCGCCGAGGTGGGTGTGGTTCCTCGCATCTGGAAGGCCTTTATGGAAAAAGCTCTGGTGGCCGAAGCCCCGCTTGATTTTCCCGCACCGGTGGGCCTGGTCAAAGCGGAGATCTGCTTGAGCTCGGGGCTTAAGCCCAATTCTTATTGTCCCAAAAATCGCATAATCACCGCCGATTTTTTCGAAAAGGATGTCCCGGTCACCGAATGTTTCATCCATCCGCGTGAAGGCGCCTCCGGTGATGAGGAAGAAGAAATAAACCGAGAGATCAACGATGAAGAGAACACGCCCGGCGACGAGGAGCCGCCGCCTACATGGTAACCTCACCCCCGCCCTCGACAAGCTCGGGCACCCCCTCTCCACTTCGTAGAGAGGGGGTATTTCTAATTGTTGATCGGTTCGCATTTGTCGATGACCCCTCTCCATCTCTGATGGAGAGGGGAAGGAATTCGCCGCAGGCGAAGGAAGGGGTGAGGTGGTAAAGTTCGGCACCGACGGCTGGCGCGCCAAGATCGCGGAGGATTTTACATTCGATAATGTCCGCCGGGTGACCCGGGCGATGATCGATGCTCTAAAGCTTAAGTCGGTAGCGGTGGGCTTCGACAACCGCTTCCAATCGGAGGATTTCGCTAAAGCCGCCGCGGAAGTGTGCGCCGCCGCCGGGATCAAGACTTATCTATCTTCCGCTTCCCTCCCCTCTCCCGCTTTATCTTTTCGGGTGAAAGATAAAGGACTGGATGGCGGCATCATGATCACCGCCAGCCACAATCCGCCGGAATGGAACGGGTTTAAGATCAAGGAATCGTTCGGGGGATCGGCCCGGCCGGAGGTGACGCAGAAAGTCGAGCAGAACCTGCGGCTAAACGCCGCGGTTCCGGAACCGCGAGGTTCACTCGCCGGTTCCGGCATAGAAACCTTCGACCCCAAACCCGACTATTTAAAACACATCTCTTCATTCGTAGATCTCGAAGTCATAAAGAAAGCTAAACTAAGGATCATCGTCGATCCCATGCATGGCAGCGGCGCGGGATATCTCAAAGAATTGCTCCCGGTGGATGAGATCCGCGGTAATCGCGATCCGCTCTTCGGCGGGGTGAACCCCGAGCCGATCCCGGTCAATCTTGAGGAAACCCTATCTTATGTAAGGGAGCAGGCCTTAAAATATCCCAATGACCTCACGGTCGGGATAGTATTGGACGGCGATTCGGACCGGATCGGCTGTGTGGACGCGACCGGGACCTTTATTTCTTCCCACAACGTCTTTTCCCTGCTCCTTCATCATCTGGTGGAGAACCGGAAAATGTCGGGTAAAGTGGTTAAAACTTTCAACCTCACCCGCCTGGTAGAAAAGCAGGCCAAAAAATATGGATTGCCCCTGGCAGAGACCCCTATCGGCTTCAAATATATCGCAGATCTAATGTTAAAAGAAAAAGTCCTGCTCGGCGGGGAGGAAAGCGGTGGTTTGGGAATATTGGGCAATATCCCCGAACGCGACGGCAACCTCTGCGCCCTGCTGCTTTTGGAGATGATGGCGATGGAAAAGAAGACCTTAAAGCAGATATTGGATGGCATCATGGATGAACTGGGCCATTACTATTATGATCGGGCCGACCTGCGAGTTGAAAAACGCATCGAGGTCCCCCGCCTAAAAGAGTTCGGGGGGATGCCCGTTACAAAGATCGAGGACCTGGACGGAGTGAAATTCAATTTCGCGGATGAAAGCTGGATATTGTTCAGGGCCTCCGGAACGGAACCCCTGTTGAGAATTTATTCCGAAGGGCGGACACAGGAGCAATGCGAACGGTTATTGGCCGAAGGCGAGAAATTATTCGGTTTTTAGTTTTTCTTTCTGGCCGAGGGATTTCATGAACGTTTCTTTGCGGGCAATGCGGGACAAGGCCTCATTCTCTTCCCTCACCAGGGTGTAGATCTTCAGGTCCTTAAAAGTTTTCAGCAATCCCTCGTGCATTTCCTTATTGTCCCCCGCTACAGCCGAGGCCTTCTTGAACGAATCGAGGGCCAACTGGTCCTGATCCATCTTAAGGTAGGCCTGGCCCAGTATCAAGTAAAGCGAAGGATCGGCCGGAGAGACCTTGATGGCTTCCTTGTATTCAAAGACCGCTTCCGGAACTTTGTTGCTTTGCTCATAAAGATCGCCCAGGAAAAGATGCAGGTAGCCGTTGCGGGGATCCTGGCGGATGGCCTTTTGATATTCGACCACCGCCGATCCCAGGTTTCCCTTAAAACGCAGGTCCAGCGCCTTAAGCGCCGGGTCTTCGATCTCGACTTTGGCCTTTTGCTTTAACCCGTAGAACCATTCACGGAAAGCTCTCTCTTGTTTTTCGGCCAGGATGGTCTTTTGCGGGTCTTTTCCGCCTTCGAATTTCTTGATGCGGGAATCATCCACCTTGATGATGTGCCAGCCCGCTTCGGTCTTGACCGGACCCCCGATCTCCCCTACTTTGGTCCCAAATGCCAGGTCCTCGAAGGGCTTATACATGATCCCTGTGCCGAAAAATCCCAGGTCCCCGCCTTTGGTCTTTGAGCCCGGATCTTCGGAATACTTGCCGGCCAGCGCGGCAAAATCCTCGCCCTTACGCACGCGGGACAATATGTCGTTGATCTGCTTTTCCGCGGCCTGCTCTTTGCCGGGCTGCGGCCGAATTAAAATATGACGCGCTCGCACTTCGCGCATATCATTGGTCGAAACCGTTGCCGAGCTTTTGATCTTCTGCATCATCTTCTGAACCAGCAGGTCGTCCCGGACCAGGTTCTTGAACTCGTCCCAGTTGCCGCCCTGCTTGTTCAAAGCATCCTTTAAGGCATTGACCGAGGAGAATTTTTGGCTTTTGGCGATCTGCTCCAGCACCCCGTTAAGCTCGGAGCCGGAGACGCGCTCCTTTTGGCGGGCTTCTTCCAACATGACCGCAAAATCGATGGTCTGGGAGAGCGCCAGGTTCTGGATGAATAGAGCTTCCGAGGGCTTGAGGGTCTGCGGGAAATTATCCCGCAAGCGCTGGAAGATCTGGTTGAAGCGGTGGACATCCACCTCTCTTCCGTTCACCTTGACAAATCCCTTCTTCCCCTCCCCTCCACCCATCTGCTTGATGCCGGAATAACCCAAACCATAGAACATGGAAGCGATAAATAAAATGGCTACCGTCAGCATGATGCCTTTCATATTCTTGCGAAGCCAGGTCAACATATTATTTCTCCTTTAGGAGGCGGGAGACCGAAATGTAGCCGCCCAGCATGCCCAAAAGCATGCCCGAGATCCCCACCACCAGATAGATCACGTTTAAAGTGAATTTATCGGTCATCAAAGGCAAGAACGGCAAGCCCACCTGCAGTCGGTTGGTCACTGCGTCATAGGAGGGTTTGAGGATCAAGATGCCGAAAAGCCCCCCCAGCACCCCGATCAAAACCCCCTCGATCACAAAGGGCCAGCGGATAAAGGACCGTGTGGCGCCCACCAGCTTCATTATATATATATCCGTCTCGCGCGCCAAAACCGTCAGGCGGATGGTGTTGACCACGATCAGCAAAGTGGCAAAGAAAAGCAAGACCACCAGCACCATCCCCCCCAAACGCAGGGCGTCGATCAGGGTTTGGATCTGCTTTATCAATTTCCCGCTGTAGCGCACCTCATCGACTTCGGGGTATTGGGCGACGGCTTCGGCCACCTTAGGTAATATGTCCGGGGTCCGAACTTTGATGGCAAAAGAATCGGGCAGAGGATTTTCCCCGACGATAGTGGCCAGGTCAAGCTTCTGGGTAAAATCATCCCGGAAACTTCTCCAGGCCTCTTCCCGCGAAACATAGCGTACTTTTTCCACACCCGTGATATGGGAAAGCTTTTCGGTTATTGCCGCGGCCTCGTCCGGGGTTACGGCTTTTTCCACATAGGCCACAATATCGAGGCGCGTGCCCATTTCGGCGACCATATTCCCCAAATTGACCATGAACAACAAGAATAGGCCGAAGATAAAAAGCGAGACGGTAACGATGCCGATGGCGACCAGGCTCATGACCCCGGACCGCCGGACCCCCCTAAAGGCCTCTACCACAAAGAACTCTATATCCCCGAATAATTTCATACCTGGTTATAGCTCCCCAGCTGCTGGTCGCGCATGATGCGCCCGCCCTCGAGCTGGACCACCCGGCGCTTCATGCTGTCCACAATCGACTTGTTATGAGTGGAGACCAAAACCGTGGTGTTGCGGCGGTTGATCTTATCCAAAAGTTCCATGATCTCCCAGGAGGTGGTGGGATCGAGATTGCCGGTGGGCTCGTCCGCCAGCAGCAAGGTGGGATTGTTCACGATGGCCCGCGCAATGCAAACCCGCTGTTTTTCCCCGCCGGATAGCTCTTCCGGGAATGAGGAGGCGCGTTTGAGCATGTTGACCAGCTCCAGGGCCTGCATGGTGTGGCGGCGGATCTGCGAACGCGCCGCTCCCGTCACCTGCAGGGCAAAGGCCACGTTCTCGTAGACCGTGCGGCGCGGCAGCAGCTTATAATCCTGGAAAACCACCCCGATGGCACGCCGCAAATACGGCACCTGTTCGGGCAAAAGCTCGGTCACGTTGATGCGGTCCACGATCACCGTGCCGGAGTTGGGCAGCTCCTCCCGGTACAGCATTTTCATTAGAGTGGTCTTGCCGGCGCCCGAAGGACCCACGATGAAGACGAACTCCTCTTTCCCGATATGGATATTGACGTCGAAGAGCGCTTCAACGCCGTTGGGATAGCTTTTTGAAACGTTCTTGATCTCGATCATCCTCACCCCTGCCCTTCGGGCTTTCCCCTCTCCACTTCGTGGAGAGGGGTTCTACATATTGTAGCCCTGTGTTTTAATAGTAATACCCCCTCTCCATCGGAGATGGAGAGGGGAAGAGCGAAGCGAAGGGGTGAGGAGATCATTTGTAGAGCGGGAACCTTTCACAGAGCTTGATCACTTCCTGCCGGATCTCCTTCTTCTTGTCCAGTGAGCCGCGGTTCTCGATGGTGCGGGCGATAAAAGAAGCGATGGTCCGCATTTCACCCTCGCCCATCCCGCGGGTGGTGACCGCCGGGGTGCCTATTCGGATGCCCGAGGTCACAAAGGGTTTTTCCGGATCGAAGGGGATGGTGTTCTTGTTGATGGTAAGCCCCACCTCCCCCAAAACCTGCTCCGCTTCTTTGCCGGTGATCTTGTGGCCGCGCAGGTCCACCAGCATCAGGTGGTTGTCGGTGCCGCCGGAGACCAGGCGGAACTTTTCTTCGATCAGGCCGGCCGCCAGCGCTTTGGCGTTCTTAACTATTTGCTCCTGGTATTTTTTAAATTCGGGTCGGGCGGCCTCGGCAAAAGCCACGGCCTTGGCGGCGATGGTGTGCATCAACGGGCCGCCCTGGCTGCCGGGGAAAATGGCCTTGTCGATCTTGGTCGCGTAATCGGCATCGCAGAGGATGAGCCCGCCGCGCGGCCCGCGCAGGGTCTTATGCGTGGTGGAAGTGGTGACCTGGGCCGCGCCGATAGAGGTAGGGTGCAATCCCGCCACGATCAGCCCGGCGATATGCGCGATATCCACCATGAGTATCGCCCCCACTTCATCGGCTATTTCCCGGAATCTTCGAAAATCGATGATCCGGGGATAGGCCGTGGCGCCGGTGACGATCATCTTGGGCTTATGCTCCTTAGCCAGGTTGCGCAGTTCGTTGTAATCGATGGTCTCGGTCTCGCGGCTCACCCCGTAGGGGATGAACTTAAAATACAATCCCGAGATATTTACCGGCGAGCCGTGGGTCAAATGCCCGCCGTGGGAGAGATTAAGCCCCAGCACCGTATCGCCGAAATTAAGACAACCCAGGTATACCGCCATGTTGGCCTGGGAACCCGAATGGGGCTGGACGTTGGCGTGGTCGGCGGAAAAAAGCTTCTTGGCCCGCTCGCGGGCCAGCTCTTCCAGCATATCCACGAACTGGCAGCCGCCATAGTAGCGTTTGCCGGGGTAGCCCTCGGCGTATTTGTTGGTGGCCACCGAGCCCATGGCTTCCATCACCGCGCGGGAAGTAAAATTCTCCGAGGCGATCAACTCCAGGTGGGTTTGCTGGCGTTCGAATTCGAGATCGAGCGCTTTGGCGATCTCCGGATCGGTCTTTCTAACGTGCTCTAGGTCGAAATGCATTTTTTCCACCACTCCTCGTTATCTTTGTACCATTTGACGGTTTGGGCCAGGGCTTTTTCGAAATCGGCCTTGGCTTGCCAGCCCAGCTCTCTTTTTATCTTACCGCAATCGAGCGAATAACGCCAGTCATGCCCCAGGCGGTCGGTGACATACTCGATCGTGATTTCCGGCAGTTTTAATTCTTTCAGGATAAACCGGGCGACCTCAATATTTTTCCGCTCGCTCCCCCCGCCGATGTTATAGATCTCCCCCACTTTCCCCTTTTGGAGCACGAGATCGATCGCTTCGCAATTATCCAGGACATACAGCCAATCCCGCACGTTCTCCCCTTTTCCATAAAGCGGGAGCTTTTTCCCCTTTAGAGCGTTGGTGGTAAAAAGAGAAATGAGCTTTTCGGGATACTGATAAGGGCCGAAATTGTTGGAGGAGCGGGTGATGATCACCGGTAATTTGTGCGTCTTATGATAAGCCCTGACCAAAAGGTCCCCGCCCGCCTTGCTCGCCGCGTAAGGACTGTTGGGATTTAGGTTCGAGCTTTCGGTAAAAGAGCCGGTGTTTATAGAACCGTATACCTCATCGGTCGAGATCTGGATATATCGCTTGATCCCATGCTTTTTTACCGCCTCGAGCAGTACATAGGTGCCGTAAACATCGGTCTGGACAAATGAGCCGGCCGAAAGAATAGAGCGGTCCACGTGCGATTCGGCTGCGAAATTTATAATGGCATCCACGCCCGACCCCACCGCCACCTCAACCCCATTTGCATCGCAAATATCTCCCTTAATAAACCGATAGCGGGGATCTTTCTCTATGTCCTTGAGGTTGTCCAGATTGCCGGCGTAAGTCAGCTTGTCGTAATTTACGACGTGATAATCCGGGTGACGATCAAGCACATAGCGGATAAAATTACTGCCGATAAAACCGGCCCCGCCGGTGACCATAAGCTTCACAGCTCGATCTTCCCTTCCACAAAGAGCGAAGCGCGCTCCAGCGACTCAAAGGTGCCGGCGTCCGACCACCAGCCGCTCAAGGTGTCGTATTCGAGCGCGCCGGATCTAAGATAAGCGTTATTCACGTCGGAGATCTCGAGCTCTCCCCGGTGCGAGGGTTTTAATTTTTTTATGAGAGTGAAAACTTGGGGATCGTAAAAATACGCCCCGGTGACGGCGAACTTGCTTTTGGGCTTTTTGGGCTTCTCCTCGATCCCGACGATGCGCCCGTCCTCAAACTCCACCACCCCGAACCTTTCCGGGTCATCCACTTCTTTAAGCAAAAGGCGCGCGCCCTTTTTCTGTTTAGTGAACTTTTTGGCGAAGGGCTTAAAGTCGTCCTGGAAAATATTATCCCCCAGGATCACCACCACCTGGTCGTCCCGGGCAAAATCTTCCGCCAGGGCCAAGGCCTGGGCGATGCCGCCGGCCTCGTCCTGCACTTTATAAGTGAAACGGCATTTAAACTCTTTGCCCGAGCCCAGTAGGTTCACGATATCGCCCATGTGGTCCAGCCCGGTGACGATCAAGATCTCCTCGATCCCGCAGTCGGTAAGCTTATTGATGGGGTAAAAGATCATAGGTTTGCGGCCTACCGGCAGCAGGTGCTTATTCGTCACCTTGGTCAAGGGATACAGGCGCGAGCCGGTGCCGCCGGCCAGGATGATGCCTTTCATTTGATCCCCAGGGCCTCCTTTTGGGCTTTGATAAGTTTTGCTATCCCCTCTCCTGCCCGGTCCAGCAGCTGGTTGAGCTGGTCGCGGGAAAAGGGTTCGGCTTCCGCCGTCCCTTGCACCTCGATCAGCTTGCCGCTTTCCGTCATCACCACGTTCATGTCCACATCGGCTTGCGAATCTTCCTCGTAATTGAGATCTAACAGCATTTCACCCTTAACTATCCCCACCGAGACCGCGGCAATGAATTCTTTAAGCGGCATCCGTTGGAGCTTTAATTGCCGCAGGGCCTCATAGAGCGCGACATAGGATCCGGTGATGGCCGCGGTGCGCGTGCCGCCGTCGGCCTGGATGACATCGGCATCGAGGATCACGGTGCGCTCGCCTAAGGCCGAAAGATCGATGATCGATCTTAACGACCGGCCCAGCAGGCGCTGGATCTCGTGAGTGCGTCCCTTAACCTTTCCCAGGTTATGTTCCCGCGGGGAACGCGTGTGCGTGGCGCGGGGGAGCATATTGTATTCGGCGGTCACCCAGCCCTCGCCGCTGCCTTTTTTATGCGGAGGAACATAGTCCTCGACCGTGGCCGCGCAGATAACTTTGGTATCCCCCATCTCGATCAAAACCGATCCTTCGGCGAACTTGAGGAAGTTGCGGGTGAGCTTGACGGGGCGGATATCGAAAGGTTTGCGTTTATCGGGTCGAGACATTCTCTGTGCCTTGTACGGTCTTCTGCAGACGCTCGCGTCCGGCCTGTACGGTGCGGAGTACCCGCGTGGTAGTAAGCTCCAGGTTGGAGAGCACTTCATCCGCGTATTTGTCGGCCCCGCCTCGCACCTCTTTGGCGATCTGGTAGGCCTGTTCCAATACTACCGTAGATTCCCCCTTTTCGGATTGATCTTCCTGGGCCGGAGCGGCGGCCGGGTTTTCCGCCGGACGATTGCTCAAGAGCTTCTCCTTGCCGATAGCCGACTTGGCGAAATCTTCCCCTCCCTGGGCTACCAGGCGGAGCTTGTCGATGATCGAAAGTATTTGCTCTTCGTTGACCAGGGTCTTTTTGGTCAGGGGTATCTTGAATCCGTCCAGGATCAGCGATTCCAGGGTATCCAGCAGTCCTAAAATTTCCATTTTTATAATCCTCCAAACCTGCGACTGAAGTCGCGGTTAAATCTAACCGAGAATTTATTCTCGGGACAATCTCCTCTCAATAACCTTGGGCACCATGCCGGAGATATCCCCTCCAAAGGAGGCGATCTGCCTTACCATACTGGAGCTCAAATAGGCGTACCGGCCTCGCGTCATAAGAAAGATGGTCTCGATCTTAGAATCCAGCTTGCGGTTGGCCAGGGCCATCTGGAACTCGTAATCAAAATCCGAGATAGCGCGCAAACCCCGGATAATGGTCGCCGCCTTTTTCTTTCGCGCGTAATCGATGAGCAGGCCGTCGAAACTTTCCACTTTAACTTTCTTATATTTGGCCAAAGAAAGCTGGAGCATCTCCACCCTCTCGGACAGGGAAAAGAACGGCTCTTTTTCGGGATTGCCGATGGCCGCCACATAGACCCGGTCGAAAAGCTTGACCGCTCTTTCGATTATATCTATGTGGCCGCTGGTCACCGGGTCGAAACTACCTGGATAGATGGCTGTCTTCATAAAATGCCAATTGGGTGTCGCCGTAGCGCTCTTCCCTTACTTTGCTAAGCGCGCCGTACGAGCCGCCCAATTCGGATTTAAAGCGGTGCTCCGCGATCATCACCCCTTGGGACTTAAGCAGTCCGGCCGCCCCGATGAATTCGAGGCACGGGCCAAGCGCGCGGCTGCCGTACGGAGCTCCCAGGAATATTATATCAAATTTCGCGCCCTTTTTTTCTAGAATTTTCAATCCCCGCAGGGCCTCAAGGTGAAAAACTTCCGCAGAATCCAAAAGCCCGGTATGCTCCAGATTTTGCCGGATGATATCCACGTTCTGCCGGTCGATCTCGATAAAAATGGCCAGCCGGGCGCCGCGGGACAAGGCCTCGATCCCCACCGCCCCGGTGCCGGCAAAAACGTCCAAAAAGTCGGAATCGGCAATGCGGGGCGCCAGGATATTAAAGAGGGCTTCGCGCGCGCGGTCAGTTAAGGGACGCGTCCCGGGTTTGGGGGACTTTAATTTTCTGCCTTTGGCTTTCCCAGAGATTATGCGCACTTGCTCTGTCCTTTGCTATAAGATCGAAGGCCGCTTTGCGGGCATCCTCGAGGATCTTTTGGTCTTTCATTATATCAGCCAGGCGGAAAGCGGGCAAACCCGCCTGCCTCACTCCCAAAAAGTCCCCCGGCCCGCGCAGGCGCAGGTCGGCCTCGGCTATCTTAAAACCGTCGGTGGTCTTCACCATGGCGGATAATCTTTCCTGGGCTTCGATCGTCTTGGGGTTCCCCATCAAAAAGCAAAAGCTTTCCGACGCGCCCCGGCCGATCCTGCCCCGCAGTTGATGCAGTTGGGACAAGCCAAAACGCTCGGCATGCTCCACCACCATTACCGAGGCGTTGGGAATATCGATCCCCACCTCGATCACTGTGGTAGAGACCAGGATCTCCACTTTTTCCTCCTTAAAATCACGCATGATGCGGTTCTTATCCTCGGCTTTCAGACGTCCATGTATCAAGGCCACTTTTAGTTCCGGGAAGATCTCCTTTTGGAGTTTTTCGGCTTCTTCCTGCGCCGCCTTAAGGTCGAGTTTCTCGGATTCTTCGACCAGCGGGCAAACCACAAAGATCTGTCTCCCCTCCTCCACTTGTTTCCTTATAAATTCATATGCGCCGGTCCTTTTGGCCTCGGGCACCAGGTAGGTCTTGATGGGAGTGCGGCCGGGCGGCAATTCATCGATGACCGAGCGATCAAGGTCGCCATACAGCATCAAGGCCAGGGAGCGGGGTATGGGGGTGGCGGTCAAGAACAAGCAGTGCGGAAAGACCCCCTTTTGTTGTAATTTTTCCCTCTGCAGAACACCAAAGCGGTGCTGTTCGTCGATGATCGCCAGGCCCAGCTTCCTGAATTTGACCTTCTCTTCCAGCAGGGCATGCGTGCCGATCAGCAGATCGGGTTCGGTGAATTCAGAGGCCTTGCGTTTTTTCTGCGTGGTCCCGGTTACCAGCTCGATCTTTAATTCCGGGAGGAGCTTTTGCAATTTATCATAATGTTGTTCCGCCAAGATCTCGGTCGGCGCCATGATGACCGCTTGATAGCCGTTTTGAACAGCGATCAGGGCCGAGAGCGCCGCGATGACGGTCTTGCCGCTCCCCACGTCCCCCTGCAGGAGGCGGTTCATGGGCCGCCCACCGGCCAGGTCGGTTTTTATCTCATTAAGCACTCTCTGTTGCGCAGTGGTGAGTTTGAAAGGTAAGTTGGCGATAAAAGCGTTCAATGAATTATCCGGGATGCTCAAAACCGGTCCTTTTTCTTCCTGGACTTTTTGCCGCCGCAACCCCAGTCCCAGTTGAAAGATAAAGAATTCCTCGAACACGATCTTATACCGGGCCGCCGCCAACTTTTTCGGGTCGTCGGGAAAATGGAGGGTCGCGATCGCGCTTTCCTGTCCGAGATACTCCTGGAGCGTCCGCTTTATAAGATTCCTCAAGGTTTTCGGGTAAAGCCCTTCGGTCAAAGGGTAGATGGGAACGATGCCGGGGGTCTCGCCGGTATCGATCTCGTAATCCCGGGCCGAAAGCTCCATCCCCCCGTCGTAGAGATTGACTTCCAGCTTACCCGACACAAAAAGCTTCATCCCCGGTTTAAAATAATTGGTTAGATACGGTTGGTTGAAGAAAACCACGGGGATCTGTCCGGTGTTATCGCCGATCACGACCTTGAGGATCGAAAAACGCTTGCGGGTTTGCTGGTGGCTGACGTTTTGCACCTCACCTTTGATAAAGACGACCTGATCCCCAACTTTGAGCTGGTTTAAGGGAGTTGGATGGCGGCGGTCCTCATACTCGCGGGGGAAAAAATATAAGAGGTCCTCGACGGTTTCCACCCCGAGTTTTCTTAAGAGCTTGGCGACCTGGGGCCCTACCCCCTTGAGATATTGGACCGGAGTGGTGAGAGAAGCTTGCATTTTTGACATTTTATCACAATTAAGTTATAATATAAAAGTTATGAGCAGAAGATGCGTGATATGCGGGAAACAACCGCAGACGGGGAATTTGGTCAGCCACAGCAACCGCAAGACCAAGACCCGCTTTTATCCCAATTTACAAAGGGTCAGGATGATCCTCAAAGGCAAAAGGGTCCGGGATTACGTCTGCACGGGGTGCCTCAAGGCCGGCAAGGTCCAGAAAGCGCTCTAGTCCTCTTTCTCCTTCTCTAATTTCTCATGCATAAAGCGCTGGGTGGCGATCTCGTCTAGGAACTTTATTTCGAGGTCCTGCATCACCTTGGTGTAATCGTCGAATTTGTGTTCCTTGTCCTTCTCGATGATCTTCTTGTCTTTCATAGCCGAGACCAGCTTGGATCGCTGGTCCTCAAGCTTCTGGCTGGCTTCGATCACTTTCTCCATCTGTTTCTCGATCTCGCCCTTGAGCACCCCCAGGTGGGCGTGGCGGCGCATCACTTTTTCGAAGTCCGAGACCGGCCCGGGCTTTAAGACCTGGCGGATCTCGGCTTCTTCGGTTTTTTTCTTGGTCTTGAGCTGGTCCTCTTTTTCCTTCTCGGTGAGATATTCGCGTTTTTTGACAGCGAATTTTTCCTGCTCTTTTTTCTCCTTGATCCCCCGCACCTTGAGCACCGTTTCCAATCCGTATTTGAACTTCTTGCCGGGCTTAGCTTCTCTGGCCATATTACTTGAATATCCCTATCAATCTTTTGACCGTATCCTCGAACTTGATCTGCTCAAAGGTCCCCTGTTTTAAGAAATCATTGACCTGGTCGATCTTGGTCAGGGAATAATCTATCTTGGGGTTGCTGCCCTTCACATAGGCGCCGATGTTGATGAGGTCTTCGGCTTCAGAATAACGCGCCAGGACTTCCCGTAGTTTTGCTCCGGCGGCCTTATGCTCGTCGGTCACCAGATTGGTCATTAAGCGTGAAACGCTCTGCGGCACGTTAATGGCGGGATAATGGTTCTTGGCGGCCAGGTCGCGCGAAAGGATGATATGCCCGTCCAGGATCGAGCGGCATTGGTCGGCTATCGGCTCGTTGAAATCGTCGCCCTCGACCAAAATAGTATAAAAAGCGGTGATGGAACCGATGACCGATGTGCCCGACCGTTCCATCAGTTTGGGCAGGAGGGCAAAGACCGAAGGAGTATAGCCGCGCGTGGTAGGCGGCTCGCCCGCTGCCAGCCCCACTTCCCTCTGGGCCATGGCAAAACGGGTGACCGAATCCATCATCAAGATGACCTTGTTCCCCTTATCCCTGAAATATTCGGCAATGGCAGTGGCCACAAAGGCGGCTTTAAGGCGGATAAGCGGCGGCTGATCGGAAGTTGCAACTACCACCACCGACTTCTTCAAGCCCTCTTCTCCCAGCGATTCTTCGATAAAATCGCGCACTTCGCGTCCCCGTTCGCCAACCAGTGCGATAACGTTTACCTCGGCCTCGGCGTTGCGCGCCACCATGCCCATCATGGTGGATTTGCCTACCCCCGACCCGGCGAAAATCCCCATGCGCTGGCCCCGGCCGATGGTAAGCATGCCGTCAATGGCCCTTACCCCGCATTTTAATATATCGGTAACGCGCGGGCGTTTGACCGGATCGGGCGGCTCGGCATAGAGGGATTTTTCTTCTTCTCCGTTAAGGGGGCCTTTACCGTCGATGGGTTCCCCCAACCCGCCCAAAACGCGGCCCAGACATTGCGGACCTACGTTGACCATTAACGGATGGCCGGCCGCGGTCACCTGTGAGCCCGGCGCGATGCCGGAAGTGGAACCCAGAGGCATAAGCAGGACGCGCGATTCGCGGAAACCCACGACTTCAGCAAAAGCGTCCCGGCCCTCTTTTTCGATCCTGATCGAGCAAAGATCTCCCACCGAAACCCCCTGTACCTGGGCCTCGATGATGAGCCCCACCACCTGGATTATCTTGCCGATAACTTTTACCAGGTCGGTCGATTCGATGGCTCGCTGATATTTTTCAAAATCGATGGTGGTCATTCCGCTGCTTTTTTGAGAGCTTCTTCGAGTGCGGCCAATTTGGTGGAAATGCGGGCATCCACGTAGCCCAGGTTGGTCTCGATCACGCAGCCGCCCGGCTCGATCCCGGAATCTTCGAGAACCGAGAAGCTCTTGACCCCGTCCACGATGCCCGCCAGCCGGTCCTTGTATTTTTTGATATATTCGGCGTCTTCGCGGTTGACCCTGACGATCACCTGCTCGCGGTCGGAAACCCGGTTGATGGCTTCGGAGACGATGTTGAGGCACACGTCGCGGTGGAGCGACACTTCGGAGCGGATGATCTGTTCGGCGGCCTTGAGCGCCAATCTCAAGATCTCCGCTTCGGCATCTTTGATTATCTTTTCACGTTCCTTGACCGCCTGGTTTAGGGTCTCGAGCGCTTCTTTGATCTTTTGCTCGACTTCTTTTTGTCCCTGTCCCCTCCCCTGGATCAACCCTTCTTCCCGGGCTTTGTTCCTGATGCTTTCGGAATCGGCCCGGGCGCGATTGAGCATCAGGGCGGCTTCGGACTGCGCGCGCGGGGGTTCCATCTCTTCCTGCTCTACGCGCGTCTGGGGAGTTAGCTCCATCGGACGCTTTTCGAGTATTATTTCTCCCTTATCCTGTATTTGATATTTCTTGATCAGCGCCATTTATAATTTGCTCGCGAAATACTTGATCAGCTTTTCTTCCACTTTAGCGAGGAGAGGAGTTTTGGGCCGGACCATGGTTTGATTTTCCGGAAAAAGCGACTGGATAATGGCCGCCACCTGCGGCCTTTCTTCGGACAACAAAAAAGCCAGCTTCTTTGGAGAGGCGGAGAGGATGATGTCCTTGGGCGTCATCTTTTCGCGCGGGAGGCCGGGCTTGGGCGGGGCTTCGATCTGCGACAGGGGTCTTCCGGGGGCGGGCCCCGTACCGTATGGTGCCGGGGCGGGAAGCGCCAGATAGGATTTAAAATCGTTGAGCACTAAACCCAGGGCTTCCGGTGTGGGCGTGGGCAGGTGATTGATGCCGGAAGCGATAAGGTCGGCCACTTCTCCGGGAAGATATCTTAATACCTGCGCGGAAACCTCCGGCCCCAGTATCGAGAGAAATATGGTGGCTTTCTCGCGGCCGGAAAGCTTCATGCGCCATCCTCGGTCAGCCATTTTTTCAGCAGATTGGCGAGTTTGCCGGGATCTTTGGCCGCCAGGTTCCTTACATCTGAAATGGCTCCCTGGGCTTCTTCCGGGGAGGGCGGGGTCGGACGGGTAAGCTCAAGTCGCTCATCGGTTGGCGTCCCGGCCGGTTGGGAGCGGCGGGTAAAAAAGAACAGGACCAAAATGATGACCACCGCCACCGCTCCCGAAGCCAGCAAACCCCAGTTTAAAAGATTGAATTGCGGAAGCTTGGCCGGCGTAAGACGGGGAGTGATCGGTGAAACAGTGATCGGCCCGCCGCTGGCATAACGGAAAGGCACCGACTTGATGACGATCCGGTCGCCCCGCTTTTTCTGATAACCGATCGCCGCCGCCACCATTTGGTAAGTGTCCGTTTTGAGCTTGCGGGTGAGCGGCACGCGCTTATCCACCAGCACGATCGCCGTTAATTTCTTGACCGCCTGGGTTATGAAGATTGAATCGGTCTTTATCTTGAGGCGGGTCAGGGCCCCGCTTGGCGGGGTGCCGAATTCCGCCAGCACCCTTACGATAACGCTGTTGGGAGGATAGAACTGGTTCAATAATTCCTGGCTGCGGGCGGTCAACTGCCTTTCGTATTCTTCCTTGGCTTTGATCTTGAGCATGGTCCGCTCTTCTGCCGTCAAAGGCCGGGGGGTCACCTTTTCCACCACTTCCCGGGTCACCATCTGAATAGGCGCTTTGGCGATGATCTTTTGCTCGATGGGAGCGGTCAACTCCGCGGTCACCAGCTGGGTGATTGGCGGTATTTCGGGAATGGGAGGCGGGACATATTTGGCGGTCAAAATATTTCCCGATTCATCCACCACGGTCACGTTCTCGGGCTTGAGGTTCTCGACCGAGCTGGCCGTAAGGTGAACGATGCCGTTGATCTGCTCGGGCTTGAGGCGGAAACCGGGAGTGATCTTAAGCAATACCGCCGCGGTTACCGGAGCGGTGGTGGCTTCGAACAGCTTGGTCTCGGGCAGGACGATCTGCACCCGGGTGTCTTCCACTCCGCGGATGCGGCGGATGGTGCGGGACAATTCCCCGGAAATGGCGCGGATCAGCTGGATGCGCCGGTCAAAATCGGTGGCTCCCATGCGGGTCTCGTTAAATATCTCCCAGCCCACCGCTCCGCCCAGAGGCAGGTTCTTTTCCGCCAGTCCCAGGCGGGCGTCGTCGGATTTGTCTTTGGGTACGGCGATGGCGGTGCCGTCCTCTTTTACCTCAAAAGGGATCTTGAGCTCTTTAAGGCGGGCAATGACATTGGCGGAATCGCGCAGGTCCAGGTGAGAATAGATGGTCTGGTAGCCCTGCTCGCGGATGGCCGGCACACAGCCCCGAAAGCTCCATAAGGTGAAAAATAGGACTACGATCAGCACCGCGCCAATGACGCCGATCAACAGGCGATTGCTGATCAGCGGCGATCCTCCGGGAACTCCTTCCTCTGCCATCTATCGCTCCTTTCGTTAAACCTGCATCTGGGTAATTTCTTTGAACGTGGTGACCGCCAGGTTGATGGTGGTTACCGCCAGCTGGACCATGATATTGAGTTTGCTGGTCTCTACCATCACATCTTGCAAGTCGGCCTGCCCTTTGACGTACTTGTCGATCAGGTCATTGGCGGTGCGCTCCGAACGGGAAAGACCATCGAGCGAATCCACCGCCCGGCCTAAAATATCTTCAAAAGGAGAGCCGCCCAGCTCGACCTGCGCCCCGCGAGCCGGGCCGGTTACCGGCGTGGTCGAAGTTATCGGTTCTTCTTCCCCCAGCAGTTGGGCCAACTTTAAGTGTAAAGGGTCAATTCCTTCTACCATTTATTCCTCATTGTATTTGCAGGGTATCCTGCATCATTTTCTTGGTTGCGTTATAGGCCGTGATATTGGCTTCATAAAGTTTGGAGGCGTAGACCATGTCCACCATCTCTTTCGAAAGGTCGACGTTGGGCATGTTCACGAATCCCTGGGCGTCGGCATCCGGGTGTCCGGGATTAAAGACCCGTTGGAGAGGAGATCGGTCCTCGACAATATCCATCACTTCGACCCCTCCGCCTTCAAGCTTTACCCTGGCGTAGGCCAGCTCCTCGGCAAAGGAGCGCAGGGGTTTTTCCCCCACCACCGCTATCCGGCGGCGATAGGGCCCCCCGGATAAGGTGCGGGTGGTGCTGGCATTGGCGATATTGCTGGAAATAAGCTCCATGTGCATACGTTCCGCGTTGATGCCCGAGACCGAGATATCCAGCGCTTGGTTCAAGCTGCTCATGGCCTTACCTCCTTCCCTGCGTCGCGATAGTGCGGATGATGTTCAACTTGGTCGATAACAATTTTACGTAAGAAGAATAACGGACGGAATTATCGGAGAGCGCCGCCATTTCTTCCTCGATGACCACGTTCTTCTTATCCTGTCTTTTTATGGCCCGGCCCAGCTCTTCGTCGAATTCGAGCGCCTCGTAGCCGGGGGTGTTGGCATTGGCCAAATTATGCGAGATGACCCCCTGCCTGGCCGCCGAAACCCTAAGGGCCTGCTCCAGATTGTTTATGGACGGATCGAAAATCACTTTTTAAGCTCCTTTTGCAGGAACCTTACCGAACGGTCGATGACCCGGCAGACCTTGGGACGCGACAGCTTCAACTTTTCCGCAATGGTCTTTTGGTTCAATCCCTTATGGTAGAAAAGCTCCACCACCTGCCGCTGCTGCGGCGGAAGCTTGAGCAAACAAGTGTTCAGCCGCTCGCGCAGTTCCGAAAATTCGAGCTCTTCCACCGGCCCCCTCTCCCCTGCCACCTGCACTTCGGTGCGCGCCCCGAGCTCCTCGAGAGAGAGCAGGTACATCAGGGCCGAGGCGGAAACGATCTTCTTGATCTTGGCCACGGCGCTGCGGAACTCGGCTTCGGTGAGCTCCTTCTTTTCCAGGAGCTTTTCTTCTTTCTGCATTCTCTCCGCCACTGCCGCTTTGTAACCCTTCTTGGCCAGATCGCGGATCATGACCTGCACCCGGTAAGGCACCGGGCTGTAATTCTTCAATCCGTCCAGTATCTCTCCGCGGATGCGGTAGCTGGCGTAGGTCTCGAACTTGACCCCGCGGTTGGGATCGAAATTGTCCCAGGCCTTCATCAGCCCCACGGTGCCGTCGGATACCAGGTCGTTGTAATCCACGCTCGGCGGCAGGCCCTTGCCGGAAACCATGGAAGCGATGGAATGCACCAGAGGCATGTAGGCCTCGATGGATTTCGGCAATTTGGCCCGTGGTTCTTTTCTCACTACGGTATTATCCCGGCGTTCTTGCGGGCCAGCTCGGCCGCCAGCTTATCGAGCATAACATCTTCGGCCGCCGGGGGCAGCTGGTCCTTAAAGGCCTGGCGCAGCAGCTCCCGGTAAAAGATCTTGGTGAACTCCCCGGCCGCCGAGCTCCGGGTGACCGGGCTTTGAGCGGCTAAGGCGCCGAGGTTGTTGGCCACCGGGTCTATCATATGATCTCCAGCTCCGCCTTAAGCGCGCCGGCTTTCTTTAAGGCCTGCAATATGGCGACCAGATCGCCGGGCGTGGCGCGGATGGAATTGAGAGCTCTGACCAGGGCGCCCAAAGAAGCGCTGGCGGGAAGACGCGCCAGGCGGGCGGCGCCGGGATTTTTAAACTTGGCGTTGGTTTCGGACCGGATGGTCGAAGAATCCGCCCCGGTGTCGGTCCCGCTGGTGCCCTGCGAATAAAGCTGGACATCGCCGATCGAGACCGTGATATCGCCGTAAGCGACCGCCGCCTCGGAAAGACGTACGTTCTCCCCCACGACAATGGTGCCGGTCCGTTCGTTGATGACGACCCGGGCCACCGAGTCGGGACGGATGGTGATATTTTCTATGCGCGACACGATGCGGACCAGGTCTTCCCCGCCTTCAACCGCCACCACCACTGTGCCGGCATCCTGGGCGCGGGCCCCGAATCCCAGATTAAGTATGGCTTCCGACAGGCGGTTGGCAGTCGTAAAATCCGGCTCATCGAGTACGATCGTCAACAGACCCTTGTCGCCGATCGAGACCGGTATCTCACGCTCCACCAGCGCCCCGTCGGGGATCCGTCCGGTGGTAAAACGCGTTTGGCGGATGGGCTGCAGGTTAGGGATCAATTGTTCGGAGCCGACCGACACATTGCCCTGCGCCACCGCATAGATCTCGCCGTCGGCTCCCTGCAGCGGGGTGAGCAAAAGGGTCCCGCCCTGGAGCGAGGTGGCGTCGCCGAGCGACGAAACCGTGATATCCACTTTTTGGCCGGACTTTATGAATGCCGGGAGGTTGCAGGTCACCATCACGGCGGCGGCATTACGGGATTTAAAATCGATCTGCGGGGTAACCCCCATCTTGGAAAGCAGGTTGGTAAGCGCCTGTTTGGTGAACCCGGTTTGCTGGGAATCTCCCGTATTCTTGAGCCCCACTACCAGGCCAAAGCCCATCAGTTGATTTTCGCGGGCCTCGAGCACGTGCGCGATGTCCTTCACCCGCGCGGCAGGTGAGACCGCCTGCCCCGCCGTCGGCGGGACCAGCAGTAACAGTAAAACTATTAAAAGAGCCAGTTTAATATTCTGGTTAGCCATCCTGGTGATTCCGCCTCTTGCACCACGCCGGTGCCGGAGATCGCAACTTCGGCGTTAGCGACCTGATAGGAATTAATGGTGTTGTTGACGCTGATATCTTTGCTGCGCACGATGCCCGAGATCACGATCTCCTGGTTCTCGTCGTTGACGTTCACCTTATGCTTGCCCTCGATCCGCATATTGCCGTTATCCATTACCTCTGTCACCAGCGCCGCCACCCGGGCGGTGACGTTGGAGGAGCGCTCGGTGCCCCCGCTGCCCCCGTATTTATTGGACCACTGGCCGGCCGCGGTGTTGTTGGTGCCGATGAGCGGGGTCAAACGGTCTATGCTGTGGGTGAACTTAAGGCCCAAGTCGTCCTTGATATCGGTCTTGGTGCCGGCCTTATGCTGGGCCGATGAGATCTCATTGATGAGGACAGTGATGATGTCGCCCACTTTAAAGGATTTTTCGGGACTGTAAGGGGAAGAGGAAGATTTCTTCCATAGAGAATCGGCGTTGACGGAAAATCCGAATGATGAAACCGCCATGACGAGTGAAATCCCAATTATTAATTTCCAATTATTCATTTAATATTTTACCTCAACCGCGCCGGCCCCGATCACCTGCGCCTCAAAGCTCTGTTTAACGTTCTTGCGACGCACCTTGATCAAATCTCCGATCTGTCCATCTTGAAGCGCCTCACCCTGCGCTTCGACCAATAATCCCTCCGAGCGGTTGATGATGCGCACCGTCTCGCCCCGGGCGACGACCGGTTGCGCCTTCACCATCCACGAGAGCAGCATCGCTCCCTGGGGAACGAGCGTTGTTGATATTTTACCAATTACCCGGTTTTTATCAACAAAATATTTATCGGGATAGAGAGAAACTTCCATTTTTTGCATAATGATATCTTCGGGCTGAAGCCTTTGGTTCTTTAACAGCTTCCGGCCGGCCGTTACCACCTCGTGGAAAACCTCGATCCGCGCGGTAACCGCCCCCCTCTCGATCTCCTCGCCATCTTTTATGACCGCGATCGGCAAGGTCATCCGGGGAGTTACCCGGGTCAGCTTGAAATCCGCGGGAACTGTAAAACTTATTTCTTGTTCCGGATATTTGCGATTTAACGATTCCGCCCCGTTCAGGGACACCTTTAGCTCCGCTCCCTTCCATTCGGGATGATTGCTCACCGCAAAGCGGAGGACCGCATCGGCGATCTTATCCGTGGTTTGAGCCAGGGCGCCGACCCCCAGAGAAAAGATAATAACTGCCGCCAGTAATAACCGGATTAATTTCATCAGCTCTTCATCTGCGAGAGAGAGGTCAGCATGCCTTCGTAGCTGTTGACCGCTTTGGTGAGCGTATCGAACACCCGCTGGATCACCACCATGCGCATCATCTCGGAGATGACGTCCACATTGCTGGCCTCGAGGTTATATTGATTGATCGTCCCGAAGTTCTCATCCGCGGCGTTGCCCTCGATGGCCGAACCCGAGGCTTCGGTCTCGGCAAATAGATTCTGCCCCAGGCTCTTGAGCCCCGACGGGTTCCCGAACTTGGCGAGAGTGATCTGCCCGATCGAGGTGTAAGTGAGATCGCTCCCTACCGTCACCAGCACCGTGCCGTCCTGCTGGATGACGACGTTGCTGACACCAGTTGGAAAAACGATCCCGTCGGAAAGGATATGGCCGTTGGCGTCCACCAGGTTGCCTTCGTTATCGCCGTGGAAATTACCGGCGCGGGTATAAGCCAGGGTGCCGTCCGGCATTTTGACCTTAAAAAATCCGCTGCCCTGGATGGCCAGGTCCAGCGGATTGCTGCTCGATTGCAGCGAACCCTGGGAAAAATCCTTGGGGGTGGCCGCTACGCGGACGCCGGTGCCGAATTCCGGAGAGACAGCGGGGACCTCATCGAGCGACTGCAGGGCGCCGGCCAGCTCGTCTTTGAACGATTTGGGAATATAGAACAAGCTTTCCATCTCGGACCGGCTTTTTTTGAATCCCGTGGTCTGGGCGTTGGCCAGGTTATTGGTGAGGCTCAAGATATCGTCTTGGAAGGCGTTCAACCCGGTGGCCGCCACGTACAATGGTTGGAACATATTTATCCCTCCTTATTGGGTCTTGCCCATCTCAATGGCGCGGGAAAGCATGGCATCGCGAGTGGAAACGATCTTGGTGTCCAGCGTGAAAATACGATTGAGCAGGATCAGGTTCATGGTCTCGTCCACCACGTTGCTGTTGCTGGCTTCCACATATCCCTGCACCAGGCGGGGCGATTCCACATCGACGATCGCCGCCTGCGCGGCCGAGGTCTTAAAGATCGAGCCGTTCACCTGCTCAAGCTCCTGCTGGTTTTGAAAATTCACTATGCGGATGCGGTCGGAGACCGATTGGTCGGTCTTAACCTCTCCCTGTGAGCTGATGCTGATCTCGGATCCGGGGGTGACCACTATGGGGCCGTTTTGCCCGAGCAAGGGAAATTTGCCGGCAACCGTTACTACCCTGCCCTGGGCATCCACCTCAAAGCGGCCGTCGCGCGTATAGCCCTCTCCCCAGGGACAGAGGACCGTGAAGAAACCATCCGCCCCCAGGGCTAGATCGGTTGGATTGCCGGTGCGGATGAGCGAGCCGCGGGTGAAATTGATCTGGGTCCCATCCACTTGAGGTTTTTCGGGTTGTAGGCGTTTTTCGGCGGCGGCGAGTTCCAGGGGAAAAGAGCGGACCACGACTTCGGAGCCTTTGAATCCCGGGGTCTCGGCATTGACCATACGATTGGTCAGGGCTTTTACTTTCTCTTCGGTCGTCTCCAGCCCCGCTTGACCAATCTTTAAAATTGGGTCGGTCATTTACATGCTTTCTCCCGTGCCAGAAATTATATCACTTCACAGGCGGAAAGCAATACGAAATAGATTGACCAATTAGTTATCGGCGGGGAGAGTGGAAAACTTGCGCCTCACCCCCGCCCTTCGGGCACCCCCTCTCCACTTCGTAGAGAGGGGGTATTACTAATTGTTGATTTGTCTCCTTATTATTGAGAACCCCTCTCCATCTCTGATGGAGAGGGGAAGGAATTCGCCGAAGGCGAAGGAAGGGGTGAGGCTATTTTTTCTTCTCTTCTTCTTCGCGCATGCGGGACAAAATGCGTTCCCGTTTCTCGGCCATGCGGTCGAGCTGGTAGACAAAAAAGAGCACTTCGGCCACCAGCATGTAAAGTTCGGGGGGGACTTCGGTCTCCATCTCCAGCTTGCTTAAAAGTTCGGCCAATTCCGGGTCTTCGTAGAGGGGGATCTGGTTGTCTTCGGCCACGCGCAGTATCTCGTCCGCCACCGGGCCGCTGCCGGTGGCCAAGATCAAGGGCGCCCGGTCGCGCGCTACGTCGTAGCGCAGGGCGATAGCCGATTTCTTTTTTTCTTCTTCAGCCACATTAGGCCTCCAGGTCTATTTTTTTAAGTTGAGCGCCCAACCCCGGGAACAGGGGAATGAGATAAGGCCGCACCGCGCACATGGCGGGATCGACCTTTACCTGATAACCCGATACCACAAAATCCTTCTCCGCCAGTTTCTTTTGCAAGTTGGCGAACTCCCGCGCGATGATCTCGCGGGCTTCGTCCCCGTAATCTTTGGTATTGAAGACAAAGATCACGTAAACCCTTTTGCCCTTAACGTAAATGCTGCAGACCATCTTGCCCAGGTTCATGGTCTGGAGCGAAAGCACTACCTGGGTGTTATCCTGGTCGATAGTCGATTCCTGCCCGCTGCCCTCGCGTTTTACCACGATCTCCACATTGCCCGCCGCTTTGGCCGCGGCATTGGGCACCTGCTGATAAAGGTAATTTACTTCTTCCCGTGATTTTTGCGAAAGGATACCCTGGGCGATAAGGTTATTGATCACGCTGTTCAGCTGGCTGGTGGCCTGGCTCAATTTGGCCTGCAAAACGCTGGCCTCGGCGGAGTCGGCGACCGCGGCCTGCTGTTGGGCTCCTTCGAGCAGGGCTTTGAGCCCGCGCACAGTCGAGGTCAGGCCTTCGGGATATTTGTCGTTGAGCGATCTTAGGGATTCATCGAATTGGGAGATCAACGCCGTAAGCTGTGAGAGCAGCTGCGGGTTAAGCAATCCTTGAGAAGCCCCGAGCGCGCTGTTTAATCCGGCCAGGCCCTCCTGCAGGGCGGCCATCTGTGCGGCCATCTGCGGATTGTCCGCAAAGAACTGGCTTAAGATCTGCAGGGCCTTGGGGGAGTCGATCCCCTTCATGGCCAAAAGTATCGCGGCTTCCTGGGTGTTCAAGCCCTTGTCGGCGCCCTCGAGCATGGACAGCAACTTTAGTAAATTACCGCGAGAAACCTCCATGCCGTCCTTAAGCATCAAGGAAGCCAGTTTTACGTTAAAATCGGAATCGGGTATCTGGATCTGTAAAAGATGCGCCCGGATATCCTCGATGGTGAGCGGCCGGGCCACATTGGGAGCTGGGCGTGCGGGTGCGGCGGGCGCAGATTCAGGAGTAGTGGGAGCCGGCGCACGGGTCGGCGCGGCCGGGGCGGTCTGGGTGGGGACCGAAGTTCTTATACCGCCGGCAGATTCAGTTGTGGAGGGAGAACCTACCGGCTGGCCGGAACCTTTGCCCGTAGGCCAGATGATGGGTTTTCCAAGATGAATGCCCCCCGCGGAAGTTTGCAGATCTCCAGCCAATTCTTCACCTCATATATACTATCGGACCTGGTGGCCGAGCACTTGCAGTTACTTTTTGGCTTCTTTAGGGGCTTTTTCAGGGGCGCCTTTGGCCCCGCTCGGCGGGGCTTCCCCGCCCTTGGCCGGGGCAGCCGCAGCTCCCGGAACAGTAGCGCCTGGAACGCCCCCTTCAGGCACTGGGGCGCCGGCAACGGCTTCCGGAGCGGCTACCGCCGCAACTTCTTCTTCCTTGGCCGGAGGCGCAACCGTCACTATGACGTCCTGGCCTGGTGTTAAGAACTCCACGCCCTTGGGAGGTTTGATATCCGAAACATGGACTGCGTCGTTGATGCGCAGGCCCTTGATATCGACCTCGAAGTGGTCGGGAATGTCGCCCGGCAAGCATTTAACTTCGAGTTCGCGCAGGGAATGGACCAAAATGCCGGCATCTTCTTTGACCCCCACCGGCTCACCCTTGAGGATCACATGCACCTTAGCCCTGATCAACTCATCCATGTTGATCTGATGGAAGTCGATGTGCAAAAGTTCGTCGGTTATTGGATTGCGCTGGATCTCGTGGGTCAAAACAGGAAGGTTCTGCCCTCCGGATACTTTAAGAGTGATGATCACGTTAGACCCCGCAGCCCCGCTGATCACCTTATGGAATTCTTTGCCCGAAACGGAGAGCGATAATGGTTTTAGCCCTTTACCGTAGACCACAGCAGGTATAAAACCCTGGCTTCGAACCTTCGCCAAGCCCTTGCCTATCTCGGCTCTTTCGCTGGCCTGTAATTCAACTTTTTTCTGCATTTGGGATCCTCTTTCTATTAGAACCGAGAGTAAACCTCTCGGTTTTGGAACCGCGGCGTTTAGCCGCTGGTATTATACATTTTACCATATTTATTCTTCATCTTCAATAATGATCTCCTCGACCTCTTCTTTTTTGGTCTCCGGCAAGGGCCGGTACCATTCCTTGTTCTTTCCATGGAGAATGTATTGCGGCGGCCGTTCTACCTCTTCGATCTTGCGCGACAGCCGGTGTTCCTTGTACCATTTTAAGATATCCCGGGTCACGTAGGCCGGCGCGCGGTCACCGTGTTCCCCGTGGACCACGAACGCGGCGATCGCGATCTCGGGATCGTCGGCGGGGGCGAAGGATGCGAACCAGGCATGGGGCAAGCCCGGGTTTTGTGCCGTACCGGTCTTGCCGGCTGCCGGCAAGCCCGGGACATAAGCCGCAACCCCGGTCCCGCGCAGGACAATATCGGCCAGGGCCTGGCGGATCAGCGCCAGATTAGCCGGTTTGAGCGGCGCTTCCCCCACCAGGCGGGGCTGATTGCTAAATAATACTTTGCCTTTTTTGTCCAATACTTGAGATACAACAAAAGGAGCAAAGCGCTTGCCGCTCCCTAGCGTGGCGTAAAGCGAGGCCATCTGCAGAGGAGTGACGGAAATAAAACCCTGTCCGATGCCTATATTGATGGAATCCCCATCGTACCAATCTTCCTTGAACCTCTCTTTTTTCCAGGCGGCGGTAGGGATAAAACCGCGCTTCTCCTGGGTGAGGTCCACCCCGCTCTTCTCACCCAGTCCGTAGAAGGCGGCAAATTTCTTGATGAGATCCGGTCCCAGGCGTTTACCCAGTTCATAAAAAACAATGTCGCAGGACCAGACCAGACCTTCGATCACAGTGAGACGGCCATGCCCAACCTCCCGCCAGCATTTGGCAATTCGAACCCCCAGCCGATAGTATCCCGGACAATTGATCACCTCGGAAAGATCGATTTTGCCTTCTTCGAGCGCGGCGGAAAGCGTAACCACTTTAAAGGCCGAGCCGGGAGGATAACCGGAAAGCGCGCGGTTCATAAAGGGGTGATTGTGCTGGCTGATCTCTTCCCAGCTGCGGTTGGGATCGTAGGCGGGATGCGAGGCCAATGCCAATATCTCGCCGGTCTTGGGATCAAGGACCACCACTGCTCCCTCATATCCTTTGAGAGCATCCTCAACGGCCAACTGGAGGTCCAGGTCGATGGTCAACTTAAGATTATTTCCCGGGACCGGCTCTTTGATCTCTTTGATGCGGATCGGCCGGCCAAAGGCATTGACTTCGATCTTTTTGCCGCCGGAGATCCCCCTAAGATATTGGTCGTAGACCTTCTCTACCCCATCCTTGCCTAAAAGATCGCCCAAGCGATAGCCCTGATCGGCCAGATCTTTGAGCTCTTCCGGCTCGATCTCCGCCACGTACCCCAGCACATGCACCAGATTGGTCTTATAAGGATAAGTCCGCAAGGGAGTGACGATTACTTCCACCCCCGGGAGGTTTTCTTCCAACAAGCGTGAAAAAATCGCCGGGGACACTTCGGAGGCGATCTTGATCCCTTCGAAAGCCGGCAGTTTTCTATCCGCAATGGCTTGTTTAATGTCTTCCGGGGAGATCTTTAGTATGGCAGCCAGCCGGGCGAATATTTGGTCGCGTTCGGCCCCTGCTTCCGGTAGAAGGTGCTGAAGCACATAGACCGAAAAGACCGGCCGGTTCTTGAGCAACACCTTGCCGTGGCGGTCGTAAATGATCCCCCGCGGAGCGTGGATCGGTATGATCCGGGCGGCATTTTCGTCGGCCAGCTGTTTATAAGATGAATGGTCGATCAGCTGAAGCCAAAAGAGACGGCTTCCTAAAAAAGCAAAAAGCAGGACCAATCCGAACAAGAAGAGGCGGGTCCTATTCATTTTCGCTCTTGATCAGATGGTCCAGAAGGTAAAAAACGAACGGGGTCAAAATCAGGTTGATCACGGCAGCTCCCAGGATGGGCCAAAGGGGAACGTTTTGCGTATAGAAGACCTTCAGCAATAACATTTCGATCAGCTTGGAGACCGGGGTCAATATCAAGACGAGAAAAGTTGCCAACTGCATCTCCGGCCATATGAAAAATCTCTTGAGAAAGACGGCCAGCATGGCGGCCGCCGTTTTGGAAAAAGTATTAATGAAACCAAAAGAGAAGAGCGCATCCATGGACCAGCCGGATAAAAATGCCCAGGTTACGGCTTTTTCTTTCTTAAGCTTTACCGAAAGGATCACGGTGAGGATCAAGACCAGATCGGGCCGCAGGATCAAATGCAATTGACCCTGCAGCCAGACCGTCAGAAAAATTATGATGAAAACCGTCACTGCCGGCATATGAACACCACATCCAATTTTGAGAGATCGGCCAGGGGCGCAACTTCGATATCCTGAAAAAGCATTTCCACGCTGCGCTCGGCGCGTTTGACGCGGCCCAGCGGGATATGAGGCGCGATGGTTTGGCTCCCCGCCCCCACCACCACGGCTTCTCCGGCTTCCACACTGGCCGCTTCCTGCACATAGCGCAGTTTAAGCACGCTGCCGTATCCCCCGTTAACCATCCCAAAGGTCTGGGTGCGCGGCAGAACCGCGCTGATCGTAAGCCCCGGGCTGGTGACCAGCTCCACCCGGCTGGTGAAGCGGGAAACGTCCCTCACCCTGCCTACCAAACCTTCCCGGCAAACTACGGTCTGGCCTGACCTTACGCCGTGAGAGGATCCTTTATTGATCGTTATCTGTTCCAACCAGGTATCTCCGCTCCGCCCGATCACCCGTGCCGGGATCAGCTGATAACCAAAAGCCCGCCCAAAGCCCAGGGCCCGGTTGAGCTTTTCATTTTCGGCTTCGAACAACGCCAAGGCCCGGTTCTCCGCCAGCGCCGCGGACAGCTTAAGGCGCAATTCTTGATTGTCCTCTTCCGCCCGCCGCATCCTTACCAAGGATTTTACCGTGTTCAGGACCGCGGAAGGAAGGGAATTAATAGGATAGAATATGGCCTGCGTCCCTAAACGAGCTATCTGGAGGGGCCGGGACTTTGAAATGCGGGGAACATTGAGCAGCAAAGAAGCGGCCAGCAGAAAAACTAAAAGCAGCCGGTACGACATTTATCTCCCGTTAGCCGTTTTTTTTCGGCATTATCAGGACTTTCTTTAAGGTATCGATCTCTTCCAATATCTTGCCGGTGCCGTAGGCCACGCAGGAGATGGGATCATCCACCACATAGACCGACATGTCGGTTTCCTGGGAGAGATGCTTGTCCAGCCCGCGTAAAAGCGAGCCGCCGCCCGCCATGACGATGCCGCGGTCCATGATATCGGCCGCCAGCTCCGGCGGGGTCTTCTCCAGCGTCATCCTCACCGCGTCCACCACGGTGGCCACGGGCTCGGCCAAGGCATCGCGGATCTCGGAGGAGGTAAGGGTTAAGGTTTTGGGAAGCCCGGTCACCAGGTCGCGTCCGCGAACCTCGACCGTGCGCTCTTCAGGCAAGGGATATGCCGAGCCGATGTCGATCTTGATCTGCTCCGCGGTGCGCTCCCCTATCAACAGATTGTAATTCTTGCGGCAGTGGGCCACGATGGCCTCGTCCATTTCATCTCCCGCCACCCGGATAGATTTACTGACTACGATCCCGCCCAATGCCAGTACGGCCACCTCGGTGGTGCCGCCGCCGATATCAACGATCATGGAGCCGGCCGCTTCGGAAACGGGTAGATTGGCGCCGATGGCCGCGGCCATGGGCTCTTCCACCAGGTAGGCCTCGCGCGCCCCGGCATGCATGGCGGCATCCAGCACCGCCCGCTTTTCCACCCCGGTTATCCCCGAAGGGACCCCGACCACAATGCGCGGCCTGACAAAAGCGGAACGATTGTGGCTTTTATTGATGAAGTGGCGCAGCATCATTTCGGTGATCTCAAAGTCGGCGATGACGCCGTCCCTCATGGGGCGGACCGCCACGATGTTGGCGGGAGTGCGTCCCAGCATGCCCTTGGCTTCGTTACCGATGGCCAGGGCGCGGTTGCTGTCTTTGTCGATGGCCACCACCGACGGTTCACAAAGGATGATCCCTTCTCCGCGGGCGAATACCAAAGTGGTCGCGGTGCCCAGGTCTATGCCCAGGTCCCGGCTGAACCTCCCGAATACCAGATCATAAAGTCCCATTATTAATCGTCCCTCCTTACGATCCCTTCAAAGCCCGCGCCCAGCAGGCGTGATTGATACTGCTTGGCCTCGGCAGCGGTTGAAAAACCGCCCGCGTAGACCCTAAAAAGCGCTCCCACCTTCGTTTGGCGGGCAGAAAATCCTTTAGCTTTAAGCTGTTTAACCAGAATTGCGGCATTGGCCGATTTGGAAAAAGCCCCTATTTGGACCACCCAGGCGCCGCCCAGGGTCGTCTCTACTTTGGGCTCCGCCATAACTTTGGCTCGGGGACGGGTTCCCATCGCTCTTTTGGCCGGCTTGATCTTTTTGCCGACGGTTTCCACTTCCAAGGTTATGGAAGGCGGGATGGTCGGGGCTTCTTCCGGAATCATGTATTTGGTCGGCAATTTCTTGGTCGGGGTCAACATCTTTTGTCCGATCAAAAAGCTAACCCAAAAGCTCGCAATAACGATGCCGATGAGCAAAATGATTAGGAGAATGTTTCTTAGCCAGCCGGGCATGTTAAAGGAATTCTACCTTTTTAGAACTTCCGCGTCAAGCCCAGAGAGAAAGAGAAATCCTCCTCTTCATCGGTAAGCCCAACTATGATCGAGGGCTCGATGAAGAACTTGGGATCCAGGATATATGTGGTGCCCAGCACCAACCCCGTGCGGTTCTTGGCTTCGGCGCCGAATACCGTCTGGGCGCGCCCGCCCTCGATTACCTGGTCTTCCCTTAAGATCGCTCCGGAAAGCCCGATCGAGAGGTTGATCTGGCTGTTCAGCGCCGTGCTCAATCCGCCGAAATACCTGATCGAATCTCCCGATCTGAAATCGTCCCGACCCCAATTATATTCGTATTCCCCTCCCCAGTAAACTACGCAGGGATCTGCGGACTTGAGGAACGTCAAGCCGAAGATCGTGGCCATCTCCCCATTACCGAGCGGCAACTGATCTTCATTAAGATTATCATATGGGCTGGGGGCGGTGGGCACCTTAAGCCCGACCGTTATATTTATCTGCGGCCGGTTGATCTTTTCCGCGGACCACTCATATTGCGCCAGCAGGCGGGTATCCCCTACTCCGCCGGCATAGTACCAGTTATCCGTATTAAGGAAGGATACTTTCTTGCGGGTTCCCGAGACCGAACTGCGCAGGCTCAATTCCAATTTGGGAGTAAGGCCGTAGCTTAAGCTTAAGGGAATATTATAGGAGGTGGAATAGGAATAAGCGTTGACGGTCACATAATTGATAAGGTCCTGCCCGTAACCGAACCCATAGCTTAAACGCCATTCGCCTTTCTTGGCCAGGTAACTTTCTTTTTGGAGTTCCAGCAGCCGCAGCCACAGGGTTTGCTCTATGGCAATTGAGCTTGTAGCAAATAACAACAATGCCAGGAGCGAACCGAGGAGCTTCTTTTTCATCTGCCGACTTCGACCATCTGCCGCGCGCCGATGAGCTCGGGCTGGACGTAATCTTCCGTCTCACGAACCACTTGCCTATAGGGCCAGCGGGGTTCGACCAGTAAGGCAAACCCGGTCCAGATCTTTTCAAATTCCTGGGCGCTTAGGCGGACGTTCCCATAAGTGGGATCGGCGAGAAAGATGCGATCTTTTTTCATTCCGCGATAAACCACGTAATGTTTATCGCCGGCCTGGTTATCAACATGCAGAAGACAGGGAAGTTTGAGCTCGGCCAGGTGCGGCAGGTCCATTTTGTAGCCCTCGGCTTTAAAGCCGCGCTTCTCGGCGAATTTCTTAAGTTCCAAAAGCGAGATCCCCTTCCCTTTTTCCAGGTTTTTTTCATTTTTCAAGATTGCGGCTTCGGTGGATTGTTTGTCACCCAGCAGGTTGAGCAGTGTGGCAAGAGCCGCCGCTCCGCAGGAGAGTTCGTTGGTCTGTAGCTGCATATCGGCTTCACGGAGGGCCTTGAGGTCGGCTACTCTTTTTTCCACTGTAAAACTACCGGCCTGCACTTCCAGTGTCGAAGCGAAGGAAACATTATACAAGAAGAATGACATTACGATTAGGATAATTATTACTTTCATTTTAGATTAGACACCAAGACCCTGGTAATAATATGAAATAACTACCAGGGTCTATTGATCCTAAATTACCAAGTTGAAAAAGCTATTTTTTCCCGTTGACTATTTTGATCGTCTTGGTTCCCGAAAATATACCACCACTAGGCTTTATCGTAGTAACGGGCACGGGTTTGGTCGTAGTAACAGGTTTTGTAGTGGTTTGCTTAGGAGCCTCGCAAACCGGGTTGCCGCCGGCATCCTTCCCTGCTACATAAGTTTTATCCCCAACTTTATAAGTCGTGGCGATAGGAGTCGCTTTTTGAGGAGTTGTAGGTGTAGGACTAGAGCCCCCACTGGATCCTCCTGAAGAACCACCGGAACTTTTCGGTTTCTCAGAGGTTTGCTTTGGAACTTCGACAACCTGTTTATCGCCAGTTGAGTTGCTCTCTTTGTAAACTTTTACAACTTCCGACCCGCCCTCAGCCAATCCAAGTCCACTTAATAACCTATCAAGGGATTCCGCCAATTTTGCTTCCCGTATAACTCCCTTCAAATATATAAATGGTACTCCTGATCTGATAGCTTTTGCCGAATTGCCAACCACAGCTGGCGCGGCTTTAGCTGCGCCCCCGACAATCATTCCGGGCAAATCTTCCTCTTTGAAAGTAATGGAAGCAGTGGCACTGTCAACTGCAGCTTGACCGATCACGGAGATAACTTCGTCGGCGCCACTTGGAGTACGGCCATTTTTTACTACTGTGGATGCTGCATTAGAAGCAAAATCAACGGGAAATTGAAATTCTGATACTGTGGCAGCTTTGACAATTGACATGGCTGGATATTTAACCGCAGCTGCTCTGGCTGATGCATTTTGGAAACTATCCCCCCTGATTTGATCAATGAATAATCCCGGACCAGCCTGATATATTTCTGTTATTCGATTTGTAAGCGCAGTAGTATTAATATTAACTGCCGCACCCTCGATCTTGGACATCTGATAATCGGTGAGCTTGACGGGAGCCATAGCAAAAACGGAGGAAGAAACTATAATGAGAGCTACGAGTGAGAAGATCAGAAACTTACCCATAATCATCACCCTCCTTTTGTTTGAGGCAAACGCTCGGAGGCACTGGGGCTTTATGTAATCATTATAATGTTAAGGAGACAAAAAGTCAAGCGCCCATTTGCCTTAACGCATCAGCGACTACGAACAGCGAACCGGTGATGATTATCGGATTTTTAAACTTTTTAGCTTGCTTTAACGCTTCCCGCACCGACAATGTCCCCAGCTTGGCTGCCTGGGGATGGGAAGACCTGGCCAATATCAATCGGTCTGCCAGCGGAGTTATGACTTTCAGGAACGCTTCCGAATCCTTATAATCCTGCATGCCTACAATAAAGGTCAGAGGCCCTTTTATCTTTTGTTCTTTAATAGTATCAACTAATGCTCTGGCTCCCGCCCCATTATGCGCCCCATCCACGATGATCAGAGGTTTTCTGGAAACTATCTGGAACCTTCCCTGCCACCTAGTTTTCTGCAAGCCCTTTTTAATAGCGGTCTTATCAATATCCAAAAGCTCGGAGACCTTGACCGCCACGGTTTCATTCGATCTCTGGTGCGGGCCTATCAAAGGCGAGATATTTTTAACCGCCCCGGTTTTGACCGGGGCCGGTTCAATAAACAACTTGGCAACCTTTTGCTCGCATGTTTTTCTAATAACATTTAAAACTTCCGGTTTATTTTCCGCGGTCACCAAAGGAACTTTCGGTTTAACGATCCCCGCTTTCTCAAAAGCTATCTTCTCCAGTGTGTCTCCCAAATATTCCATGTGATCGTAATCCACATTGGTGATCACCGAAACTAAAGGAGTTATAACATTCGTGGCGTCCAACCGCCCCCCCATCCCCACCTCCAGCACCGCCATATCTACTTTTTGTTCGGCAAAATACTGGAAGGCCGCGCAAGTTATGACCTCAAAGGGGGTTAATCCGACTTTCCCCATGGCGGCTTCGATCTCCCCGGTCACCCTTTTAAGGTCACGGGTTGATATATCTTTGCCGTTTATCTTGATACGCTCATTCCATTTGTATAGGTGAGGGGAAGTGAAAAGGCCGGTTGTAAAGCCGGCTTCTTTGAGGATGGAAGCCAGCATGGCGCAAACCGAACCCTTGCCGTTGGTCCCGGCTACCAGGATGGATTTGAATTTATTTTGCGGCGCGCTCAGTTTCGCCAGCACGGTTTGCACCCGATCCAGCCCTAATTTGATGTTTTGGGTATCGAATTCAAGCATGGAGTGAAATTTTATCACAATTCGTCAGATATATATATGAATGAGAGTAAGAGAAAGCCAATCAGTATCACCCAGTTCTCCGGCCATAAAAGTGGGCCGGAGGATGCCTCTTGCTCTCCCCGCTTCCTTCTTAGTCCATCAGAGAGAATTCGGATTGGTAAGAGCGAATACCCATAAACTTATCGAAACCACCGGCTTTAATAGCTGTATCGTGGTTGTATTATTTTCCAGGCGAACCGGAGTTGCGGGCCTCGCGCATCTTGACATCAATACCAAAGTTGGCGAGTCCTTTGAGAGGGTAATCCTTCCGGCGTTGAATGGAATAAAGTGGGGCCTGACTGCCCGTCTTTACGGGGGACTTCCTCAATGTTCCGAACAGTTGGCCGGAGAGGTCAGAGATGCTTTGCAAAATGCAAAGATACCCATTCAATCCATGTCCATTTTTTCGCGCGATGAATGGGAAGGGTTAAGCTTAGATTGTGAAACCGGAAAAGTTGAGATCGCTGTCCCTATGGTTCCTCCCCCGGCAGAGGCGCGCCAGAGGCAAGAGGAGTATATCAATCATATGCTGGATAACGACGGGCTTCTAAGATTTGTCGCGCCGCCTCCCGATCGTCCAGCTCCCGGAATGAAGCAGCGCTTTTAACCCTTGAGAAGCTTTTCAACAAAATCTTTGATCTTGCGAGCAGCTTCTTGAGCCGCCAGAGTTTCCTTTTGACTAACGGATGACGGCCAATGAACCGGGTAGCGGGTATCAATATAAAAAGGGGAAAGAAAATCACATTCATTCGTCAATTCGGAAAAGAGCTGGTTCGCTTTTTCACAGATTTTCAATAATTTTCTCAAATCATGAATCTTCTTGAACTCCAGATCCCTTTCAATGATGTATGCTTTTAGATATTTTTCCGCGCTTTGTTGAAAATGGAAGCAAACCTGTGCGAAAAAAGTTGTATCCGGCAATATGGACGAGGCAAAGTCAAAATCTTCTCTTGCTTTCTTAAGCCATTCTTTTACGCTTGCCTCAAGATTCATATAAAACTTTCCCCTTATTTATGATGGTTTTTAGAAAGGGATCGCCCAGATTGTACCACTTGTTAAATTCATTGGGTTTATAGACAATAAAATCAACCGCCACGTCGCGTTCGATCAATTTACTTAGTTCTCGGCATCTATCTCTTCCTAAATACGGAACATTTTCCTTGATTATGAAAAAATCAAGGTCGCTGTCGGGCGTGAAATTCCCTGAAGCGGCGGAGCCGAATAATATTATTTTTTGCGGCTTATAATTTTCGATTATTTGTTTTGAAATATTATCGATTTCTTTTATAATGTTTTCGGGCAGCATTTGAGTTATTATACCATGATTATTTGATCGATCCCAATATTTCCCGCGCCGCCTCCCGATCGTCCAACTCCACTTTCTTCCCATTGAAGTCCTGATACTTCTCGTGCCCCCTGCCGGCGATCACTACGATGTCGCCTTTCCTAGCTGAAAGCAGGGCTTTTTCTATTGCCTGCTTTCTATCGATAATCTTTTCTCCTCGCCCAGTAATGTCGTCAAGAATCTTTTGCGGATCTTCCGAATGCGGGTCATCCGTTGTGATAAAAACCCAATCGGCTAACTCGACGGAGATACGCCCCATGATCGGCCTCTTTTCTCGGTCGCGGTCGCCCGGACAGCCGAATACCAATATCAGTTTGCCTTTGGTAAAAGGCCGCACTGTTTCGAGGAGTTTCTGCAAACTATCCGGCGAATGGGCAAAGTCCACGATCACCGGGAATGGCTGGCCGGCCTCTACCCGCTCGAACCTGCCCGGCACTCTGGTCTTCTCGATCGCTTTTTTTATGATCCGGCGATCGATCTGCATCGCCAAACCGGCCTGAAAAGCCGCCAGGATGTTATATACATTATATAGCCCGACCAGCGGGGTCTTGAGCATGGTGGTATCGATCACCACCTGCATGGAATCGAGCTTGATATCATAGGATTTGAGCTTGATGTCGAATTCGCTCTGCTTGGTGGAGCGCATCTCGTGCTTGGCCTCTTTGACGCCGTAAAACAAAACCTCGCCCGCGACCTCTTCGGCGATCTGTTTGCTGTAGGGATCGTCCACGTTGACGATCGCGATCCCGTTTTCTTTTAACTGGCGAAAAAGCTGCTTTTTGGTATCCAGATATTCTTCCATAGTATGGTGGAAATCTAGGTGGTCGTGGGTCAGGTTGGTAAAGATCGCAATATCGAACTTTATCCCCCACACCCGGTACTGCGCCAAAGAATGGGAGGAGACCTCCATGACCACATGGGTTACGCCCTCTTTATGCATTTGCGCGAGAAGACCCTGCAGATCCAATGATTCCGGGGTCGTCAATTTGGATCCTATCGAACGGCCGTTGACCCGGGTCTCGACCGTTCCGATCATGCCAACCTTATGCCCGGCTTCGCGCAATATCGATTCCAGCAGATAGGCAATGGTGGTTTTCCCGTTGGTACCGGTAATACCGATAATTTTCAGTTTCTTAGCGGGAGATCCAAAGAAGCGGGAGGATAGTTCGGCAAGAGCTTGCCGGGCGCTCGGAACCACGACCAAACCGATACCTTCCGGAACAGCGACCTGCTTTTCGGCCACGATCGTCTTGGCGCCTTTCTCAATAGCTTGCGGAATAAAGCTTGCGCCGTCAACCTTGGATCCCGGAATGGCGACAAAGACGTCGCCGGCCTTTACTATACGGGAGTCGTATGCCAATCCGGCCGGCTTGATCTCCTCAAATTTCATTTTTTTATCCGCCTCTTAAAGAGCTTCCAGCGTGCGTGATAATCTCTATTGAGCGTATAATTCTTTTTCACATAATTGATAAAATCATCATCATAAATGGTCATGTCGGTCTTGAATATATAATCCGGCTTATTAAGGTAGATCTCCTTTTTAAGTTCGTCCCTCATTTTAAATCCCATCCAGGGAAGCCAGTAAATATAACGCGCCGGGGACTTCTTTCTTAAATAATAGTAAATCTCGGGGTGCGAATCCCATACCAATAGGGTCTTATCGGGCGGTATGACCGCTGCCAGATCGCGGGAATAATAATGCGCCCTTGCAAAGCTGTCGGTGCCGTATTTGGCGGTGGAGATCTGATAGGGTTTTAATTTCAAAAAGTAAGGCGATTCGCCCCGATAAACTATGATCGTCAGGATGAGCGCCAGAACCGATACAGCCCATTTTTGCCAGGCTTTTCTAGATTGAAAAGTACGATAAAATCCCGCCGCCGCCAAAATGACCAGGGCAGGAAGAAGCTGAAGGAAATAGTGGCCGAAGAACAGCATCGGCGCAGCTACCCCAACCACAGCGGCCCCCGTCCAAATCAAAAGCCAGGTTTCCTCTTTCTTACCGATCCTGAAAAAAAGGAGGAACGCTCCCAACCACAGCAGGCTTTCTTCCCTCAATACCCCCTTGGCCATATAGATCGCTTGGTCCAGGCGGTCCAGAAGGGAAAAACGGGACAGCGCCGAGGCGTAGAGACGGTTGACCGAAACCGTGCAGTAGAGGAAATCCGAAAGAGCATTATTTATCGAAAAATAAATGAGAAATGCCAGAGGGAAGACTAAGAAGCCGGACAAAAGTAAGGAACCTGCGAGTAAACCTCGCGGTTCCGATTTGGAGCCGAGGCGTTTAGCCTCAGGCCAGAAAGCGATTCCTAACAGAACAACAAAGTTAAAAAGCGCTAACTGCTTGATCATCACCGCCAATCCCGAAAGGACACCAGCCCAGAAAAGCCAGGCCGGCTTTTTCTCGCGTTGGCCGATCAGGAAAAAGATAAAGGCCAAAACCAACGGCAGGATCATGAACACTTCGGTATTGGCGCCGGTCCCCTGCACCATGGGTCCGCTCGAGAAAATCCCGAAAAGGCCCGCCGCTAAAAGCGCGACCGGAGGATTAAAGATCAAATAAGCCAGGTAAAAGACCGCCAGGGTGGTTAGCAAGCTATAAAATGTTGAGAAAAGGCGGATCGACAGGACCGTCCCGCCGAAGGCCTTGATCACAAAAGCATAAATATAATAGACCACCGGGGTCTTGTGGTCGAAAACATCGCGATAAGGGATCTCTCCGGCCAGTATCCTTTGCCCGATATAACCGTAGGCTCCCTCATCGCGGTCCAGGGGCTCGGATAAGAAGGGCGCTCGCATGACCAGCTGTAATATCAGGATGATCAAAAGGATAAAAAGATATTTTCTTGGCACGGGATTACATTATATCAGAAAACCTGCGGGCCAGCTTACAGCTGTCGTTCAAGCCCCGGTCTTGTGGATAGATCTGGGCGTTGTTCACCATGTAAACCTTTCCCGGCGAGATCTCAAACGGCGGGATCTGATAGTTCAGCCCGATCACCGGCTGGGCGAAGCGTTCGCGGAAAACCCAGGACCGATCATATTGAAGATCGGGCTTGATCCGCAAAAGATCTTTAAGATAGAGCTTCAGTATCTCGTCATCCTTCTTATCCCAGAGCGGATCGTCCTGGTCGAGATAATTTGAAAGATAAATTGCCCGGCCTTCAAAAGCGTTGTTGTGCTCGATCAGGGCGCAAAACGCGAATCCCGGCTCGCCGATGTTGAGCCAGTAATAATCGCCGACCTTTTTATCGGTCTCTAAAACCACACAGATATTCCCCAAGTATCTCACCAGACCCTTAGGCGGCGCCTGCGTCAGGATGATCTTATCGAAAGCGGACAGTTCGGCCGCTTTTTCGATCGACTGTGAAAGCAATATTTCCCCTCCCCCGGCTTTGATCCTCTCGGCCAGCCTATCCCACAATATTTGAAAACTGCCGCGCAGATATCCCAATCTCTCGGAAACGATCCCGCGTGATGCGGCCCGCGCGTTTAGCCGGGCCCATACCCAGCCGGCCGGCACCTCATTGCTGTATTTGCCGAATTTGGCAAAAAGCAGCGGCTCCCAAACCACCCGATAGGCCTCCTCCCCGGCTTCGGCCTTAAGCCAATCGCTTGCTCGGACACTTGAAAGTTTTTGCCAATCTTTGATACGTTTGCTTTTTAAGGATAGAAGTCCCAATCTAAAGCGGGACCGGAGCGAGATCGCCGAAAAATTTAAAAGGTCAAAGGGCGAAGTAAAAGGATAGCTTTTGCCCTGGGTCCGAAACCCCATCGAAGACCGCGACCAGACCACCTCCGATAAAAGCCCCGCCTCCGCGATCAAATGCAGGATCTCCCGGTCGGTCGAGAAAAGATGATGATATAGTTTTTCTAACCGGGTGTTCTCAAAGGGGAAAGTGGCCGCCAGCCCGCCGAGATGGGATTCTTTCTCAAACACCGTGACCCGATGTCCTTTTCGGGTCAGGAAATAGGCAAGGGAAAGTCCGGTGACCCCGCCTCCCACGATCGCGACCTTCACCGGTAGCGCCGCCATAAATATAATATGGAAATAAGGGCGTTCCACAAGACCCCCGGTTTGGCGCCGGTCTGCTTGCCGGTCTTGCGGGGATAATGGGTGACGCCCACCTCTTTTATTTTAGAAAATCCCAGGGCTCGCGCCTTGATGAATATCTCTCCGTTTATCAGGGCTCCGGAGGTTGAGCTCTTGATCTTATCCATGATCAATTTTTTGAAAAGCTTAAAGGCGCAATTGGCATCTTTGAGGCGTAAGCCGAACATGATCCCCAATAAAAAACGATAAAGATTGCCTTCCCATATACGGTAAAGGGGGTCCTGCCTCCTTTCCCTGAAACCAATCACAAAATCGAACTCTTCAATAAAAGGTAAAAGCCGGTCAAGCTCGGAGAGGTCGAATTGGTTGTCCCCATCGGCCTGGAAGATGACCTCGAAGCGGCTAGCGGAGAATCCGGAATTAAGCGCGGCTCCGTATCCCAGGTTTTTGGGATGGCTGACCAGCTTGATCCGTTTATCGGTCTTGGCCATTTTTTCCGCCAGCTCCCGCGTGCGGTCGGTCGAGCCGTCGTTTATGATGATGACCTCGAATTCTTCGGCCCGTTTTTCTAAAACCATTACCGCCTGCCGGACCACGCTTTCGACATTCCCCTCTTCGTTGTACATGGGGAAAAAGCAGGATATCTTCATCTATATTTGATCCCTACCCAAACCAACCCGGCCAAGGTCAGCAAACTGATGAGCGCTCCCAGCTTGAAGGCCAGAGGATCATAAGCAAATCTTACCCGGTGTTCCCCTGCCGGCACTTTGACCTGTCGGAATATCTTATGAGAGGGCTCGATCTTAACTTCCTTCCCATCAATAAAAGCGCGCCACCCCGGATAATAAGTTTCCGAAAGAAAAAGCTCTCCCGGCCGGTCTTGCGAGGTTAAAATATCAACCTGCCAGGGAGCATATCCCACGATCCTGGCCCGGCCTTTGGGGAACAACACGGCCCGGGGCCAGGCCTTAAGATTTTCGTATAAATATACTTTCTTATACCCATAATCGCTCTGTTTGAGCAGTTTCAATCCGGGCTCAATTAGCGGCCGCTCCGCCGCCACATATTTGGCGTTCATCATGTCCACCAGGGGGCGGTAGCTCTTGAAGGGTTTCTCGAACATGGTGGAGCGCATGATCCGCATGGCCTTGAGCAAGATCGATTCGTAGCCCCCGCTATCGAAAAGGTGCAGGGTAAGCAGGCGGTTAGCGGCGAACTGGTCCTGGCTATCGAGTAATGCCTGGTTAAAATCGAAACCGTAAACGAAACGGTTGGTTTCTTCAAGTTCGGGAGTATAAAAGACGCGGAATAACCCCTGGTCCTTAAGCAATATCTTAATATTGGGAGGGACCTCATGGTAAACCATCGGGTTGGAGGCGCGGTTTATGGAGATATTTACCGCCGCCAGGTCTAAAAATATGATCGCCGTAAAAAATATTGCCAGCGAACCGGGAGTGAACAGGTTTTTATAGGCCAGGTAAAGGATAAAGAGCCCGGCAAAAACAAAATAGGTGAGATTGGACAGGCTTTGGACGTTGAATTTTACCAGTCCCGCCAATACCAGTTCATGATACTTAAGCAGTTCCGGATAAAGCCCCCGCAATAACTGATAGATGTGGAACTGATTCTGGCGAGCATACAAGCCGGCCGCCCCCATGATGATGAACACCAAACCCAAAGAAAAAACTACCGGTCCTAAACGGCCCTCTTTGAACCTTCTAAGGCAATCATCAAAACCAAATCCGGCCAGCACCGCCAGCGAGAAGGTAGCTAAAAATACATATTTTACGGGGTAACGAATGAGCGATACTCCCGGGACAAATTTGTAAAGCAGGCCGTAAAGCGGCGTGTATTTGCCGAAAGCCAGGACCAGCGCCGCAGCCGTCGCCCCGCCCCAGAACCAGTTCCTTTTATCCGGCTTAAAGCATCCCAGGACGGCAAAGAAAAGCGGGAAGATACCCAGATAAGGGGAGATCAGCCAGTCCTGGAACTGCGCTCCCAGCAAGCCCTGGGTATAACTGCCCGGGACGTTCATGTTGCCGAAAAAGAACGGAAAAACCATATTGATCACTTCGCGGAACGGCAGGGAACGCATGGCGGCGAACTCAAAGCCCGCCAATCCGCTGCGGTCGGAAAGTTGAGCCAGCTCTGCGAAAGGCAAAAGCTGTGCCATACAGAGTAAAAGCACGACCACAACCGCCGCTCCCAGCCAACCCAGGGATTTTAGTTTTTCCCTGGACATGACCAGGGTATAGAAGAAAAGCAGCCAGACCGTGACATAGATGATCGTCGGCTCTCCGCCCAGGAGCATGAGGGAGAGGAATAATATAAGGGACAGGAGGGATTTGATGGAGAAGGAGGGAGGAGGAGGGATCGAATTTCCATCCTTCTCCCTACTCCTCCCTTCACTCCCTCGCGTCCCTAAAAAACGGTCCCAGTACAACATAATCAGCGGCAGCCAGATCACAGAACTTAGTGAGGTGTTCATATTGGAGACCGAGAGCAGATATCCCGAAAAAGCGAACAGCATTCCTGACAAAAAAGCCGCCGGCCGACCTAATTGATAATGACGCATCAGCATATAAGTGAAACAAGCCGCCAGGAAATAGTGCAATATGATGTAGTAATTGAAGGCCAGGTCAAAAGGTAAAAGATAATAGATAATCGTTAAAGGATAGAAAAATCCGATCTGCATGGCGGCAAAAAGAGGCATCCCGCAAAAGATATAGGGATTCCACAAGGGGAAATGTCCCGCCCTCACCTGCTCCACCATCAGATGGCGCAAGGGATAAAAATAGCGCGAAAGGTCCTTGAAGGCGAAGATCTCGCTGCCGTCCAAAAAACGGAAAAAGAAGATCGCTGTCATTAGCAGGTAAACGAAATATACAAATAGGTCTTTTTTATCTATTCTCATCATTAAACCTTCGGAACCTGCGACTAAACGTCGCGGTTCCTCCCTAATCCAATTGGAACCGAGGCGTTCAGCCTCAGGTTCCAAAAGCCAA
Organism: Candidatus Saganbacteria bacterium; assembly: GCA_016223205.1. Classification (GTDB taxonomy): domain Bacteria; phylum Margulisbacteria; class WOR-1; order XYC2-FULL-46-14; family WPAF01; genus JACRPM01. The sequence continues at coordinate 158,034 of JACRPM010000006.1, read as the reverse complement.
TTACTATAATAACCAGCAAACTAATTAAACTAACGAGCGCTCCCCATTTCAACGAATCGGGTGAATAGCGGAAAACCACGCGGCGCTCTCCCGCCGGGACCAAGACCCGACGGAAAAAGGGCTCTTCCAGCTCGATCTTAACTGGCCTCCCGTCAATTGTCGCCTTCCAGCCGGGGTCGAAACTATCGGCCAAGACCAGCGGCCCGCCGCTTTTTGAATTGGCGGTGATCTCCACCCGGTTCGGTTCATATTTAATTATCCGACATTCGCCGCCTCTAATATAAGCCCGGGGATAATACAATAAATTCTGATAAAGGTAGAATTGCTGGTCGCTTAACAGCTTGAGCTGCGGATCGAACAATCTTTCGTATGAAAGGATATATTTCACATTGGCTTTGGAAAGCAGGTCCAGTCGGTCCGGCAAGAACTTATCGCGGAATTCGTAATAAAAACGCACCTGTCGCAGGGGTTCGATCGACTCCCGGCCCATAAGGTCGCTCAAATGGTGCGGGATCATAAAGTTGGGCATCAGTTTGGTCTTTAATCCGACCAGCACCTCGGTTTGGTCGCGGTAAAAACCGCCGGACTTCTCATATACGCGGGGGTCTACATAGTAACGGAACAATGATCTATCCTTCAACATGATCTCGGCATTCAACGGCACGAACGTTTGAAGCTCTTTTATGACCGGCGGGTTCAAATTAAAGTTGAAGATTAAAAGGTCCAACGCCACCAAGGCCACCAAGCCCCGCGTCAATATTCCCACCTTGATCTGTTTGCGATAATAAAGGGTTAAAAGTACCAGGGCAAAAAGCAAAAGGAGGAAAATGATCAGCCAGTTAGTAAGGTTGGCGTTCAGCAAAGCGGCCAGGGTGAATTTTAGATCTTCGGTCAAGCCCAGGCGCGCGGAGATCAGGGTGTGCAGTGATCTTTTAAAAATACCCGATCCCAACACCAGCGCCAGGATCACCCCCATAATGCTTCCTACGGCTAATAATACCTTTTGGTTCAGAATGCGAGATAACCGGTCGAGGCCGAAACCCGAAAGGATAGCCACCGCGAAAGTGGGAAAGAACATGAACTTGACGGGATAGCGGATAAAAGATAGGCCCGGCAAACCCCGGAATAATAATTTATAGAACGGGGTGTAGCGCCCAAAAGACAGGAAAAGAAATAATATCCCGGCGGTCAGGAAAAAATAAGCGCGGCGGGACCGGCCTGCGATCACGCCCAGCCCGGCCATAAATAAGGAGAGGAGACCGATATAAGGAGATAATATCCAGGTCTGGATATCGCTTCCCAAGATCGCCTTCGAATAGGTCCCGTTAAGAAAACTGCCCCATAAATTTGGCAATATGAAATTTAGTGTTTCCCGGGGCGGCAGGGACGAATGGCTTATAAAATCGAACTCCGTCCTCCAGGTCCTGACCGAGTTGAGAGTGAATTCCAAAAGGGGGAATATTTGCGCCGCCAGCAGGCCCAAGGTCAGCAGCACAACCGGCAACAAATACCATAACTTCCCGATCTTCCCCATGAAAAAAGCGTAGATGATCAGGATCAGGATCGTGGAGTAAAAGATGGTGGGTTCACCGCCCAAAAACATTAAGGTCATCGTCAAGACCAGCCACAACCAATCGCGCCCGCCGCCCGACAACAACCTATCCCAAAAAAGGATCGTGAGCGGCAGCCAGACCACGGAAGTGAGCGTGGTGTTCATGGTGGAGACCGAAAGCAAATATCCCGAGAAAGCAAAGACGATCCCCGAAAGAAGCGAGGCCTCTTCGCTCGCCTTATAATGCCGCATCAGCAGGTATGTAAAAAGCCCCGCCAGAAAATAATGCAGGATGGTGAACCAGTTGAAAGCCAGGTTAAAAGGCAAAATATAATGGATCAACGTCATGGGATAGAAAAATCCGATCTGCAAGGATGCCAAAAGCGGCATGCCGCCGTAAAGATAGGGGTTCCAAAGCGGCAAATGCCCCGCCCTCACCTGCTCTACCATCAGCTGGCGCAGTGGATAAAAATAAAGGGCGTGGTCGCGCAGGCCGAAGACCTGCTCACCGCTTAAAAAGGGCAGGAAAAATATCAGCGTGAGGAGTATCAGGAGTAAAACAACTATTCGGTTCACAAGCCTATTTTATCACACCTCACCCCTTTCTTCTCCTTCGCCTACGGCTTCGGAGAATTCATTCCCCTCTCCATTGAAAATGGAGAGGGGTCATCAATAAAAAGAAGATAGGTCGGCAATTAGAATTACCCCCTCTCTATCCCGAGCGAAGTCGAGGGATGGAGAGGGGGTGCCCGAAGGGCGGGGGTGAGGAGAAAAAAACGAGGGCAACCACAATGAGTTGCCCTCGCTTATAAAGAAGCTTCTCTATTTCTTACCAGGTCGAATAGTCGCTGCTGTTCACCCAGACGCGCCCATTCACCGAATCATATCTCCATCCCGATCCGGTCTCTCCCGGAGGGGTGGTCAACAGAGTAATTACCGTGCTGCTGCTTATCGGCTCGGTGGGGACGGTCGAATCCTGGAACATGTCGGCCGTAACATTGGTCGGGATCGGAGTGGTATCGCCATAGGCCGCGTTGCTGGCGTAGGTCACCGCCACTGCCGCGCGGATAGCGCCCAAGGAGCCCTTACTGGCCGATTCCCTGGCCTTGCTCTGCAGGTCGATGAACCTCGGCAGAACCATAGCCGCCAAAATACCCAAGATAACTATCACCATCACGAGTTCGATTAAAGTAAAACCTCGTCTCTTCATTCTCTTATCTCACCTCCTTATTGAAAACTTGAAAGATCTGCGCTACTTAGCGCCCAGATAATAGACCGAATAAAGGATGTAGGCCCCGGCCACCAGCAGGATGATGCCCGCTGTCTTGCGCACCGCCAGCACCACTTCGTCGGTCGAAAGCAAGACCACGTTGAAGATGGTGGAGAGCATTTTAAGCCCTTCCGGCGCCGCCAGATAGAGAATGCCGAAAAAGATGGAGATGATGCCGATGAGATGCAGATACCAGAGCGCGCCATAGGGAGCGACCGCCCAGATGATGAAGCCGCCCAATATCAAGAGGGCCAATCCCGTGAGCAGACGGATGGATGAAAGTTTTTCGTCGAGCACCATGATGGTCCGGTTGCCGGCCTCCCCCCACTTGCCCAGGGTCTCCGGCGACATCAGGAACAGGATACCGAACAAGAGCGCAACGATCGCGGCCAAGATCAAATATTCCATTTAATTCCTCCCCTTTTGCGCAATTATAGATTGCCCTGAATTTTTGTCAACTACATTTTTACCAGTTTGACCATGTCCCACATGGGAAGGAAAACCCCCAAGGCTAAAAGGGTAACCAGGAAAGCCAGCATCAAAAGCAGCAGCGGCTCGAGCAGCGGCGTTAGGTTGCGGATCATGTAATCCGCGTCGCGATCGAAGTAATCGGCCACTTTGCTTAACATGCTCTCGAGCGCCCCGGCCCGCTCCCCGATGGCCACCATTTGGATGGCCAAGGGGGGGAACACTTTCGAGCCGCGCATGGGCTCCGAAAGCGCCACTCCCCGGGTCACATCTTCGCGCATGGTGTTTATCACCTTGGCCAGCACCCGGTTGTCCATGGTGTCCCGGGTAATGTTGAGCGCCTCGAGGATGGGAATGCCGGATTTAAGCATAGCGGAGAGCATGCGGGCAAAACGCGCCAAAAGCAGCTTGTTCACCAGGGTGCCGAAGACCGGGACCGAAAGCGAAAAACGGTCCCACCACATTTTCCCGGTCTCGGTATCCAGGAACTTTTTAAGGAGATAAAAGGATAGGGAGGTTATGAGGATAATATAAATGAAGTAATTGCGTATCACCCAGTTGGTCCCCAAAAGGATCCGGGTAGGCAAAGGCAGCTCGGTCTTGAAGTTGGCATAGAGCTGGGAAAAGCGCGGGATGACAAAGGTCACTACAATGAAAAAGGCGATCACCAGGGCGATGACCACCATCATCGGATAGCGGGTGGCGGATTTGATCTTCTGCACGTTCTCAAAATCGCGCTCGAGCAGCTGGGCCAGGCGATCCAGCACCTCGCCGAGGATGCCCGCCCGCTCCCCCGCTTTCACCATGGCCACAAATACCATGGAGAAGGTCTTCTTTTCTTTTTCCATCGCTTCCGAAAAGCTGGCCCCGCTCTCGATCGAGTGCCGCATGGAAAGGATGATCTGCTTGAACTTTCGGCTGCTCATCTGCTCGTAGAGCGCTTCGAGCGATTCGAGCAGCGGCACTCCCGCCCCCAAGATCGAAGATAGCTGGCGGGTAAAGACGATCATCTCTTCGGGCTTGATGCTGGCAAAGCGGGCCAAAAGATCTTCCAGGTTGCCGGTGAGGCCGGCCTCCTGTTCGGTGATAGTAACCGGAATATAACCGCTGCCCGAAAGCCGGCTGCTGACCGCCGCCGCCGAGGGCGCCTCCATGGCGCCTTCCATGCCCACCCCATATTTGTCCTTGGCCTTGTAAGAAAAAGTAGGCATCAGGCCTCCGGGCCTAAAATGCTTTGGATGCGCTTAAGCAATTCCTGCGCATCGTAGGGCTTGCTCAAATAATATGCCGCGCCCAGTTTGATCCCTTCATCCACCTCGTGTTTGGCCGCGGCAACGGTGATCATGATGACCGGGATATTTTTGGTGCTCTCTTTGGCCTTAAGCTCGCGTAAAACATCGAATCCGCTCATTCCCGGCATCATAACGTCCAACAGGATCAGGTCGGGCTTCTTGGCTTCGGCGGCTTGCAGCGCTTCTTTGCCGCTCGCTGCCGTCAGCGCCTCATAGCCCCAGCTGCTCATCCTGAATTTCAAGATCCCCAGTATCTCCGGCTCGTCGTCCACTACCATGATCTTTTTTGCCATTATTTTTCCTCCTTGCCCGCCTTAGGCGGGCTTGTAGAGCGGCAGGGTAAAAAATATTTCGGTGCCCTTGCCGGTATCGGACTTCACCCCGATCGTGCCGCCCTGCGCTTCGATCAGCCGTTTGGTTATATATAGGCCCAAGCCGGTCCCGCCCGACTGCCGGGTGTAACGGTCCCCCACCTGGACAAATTTGGAGAACAGGCGGGCCTGGTCTTTCTGCGAGATGCCCACTCCGCTGTCCTTAACGCCGACCCGCACCCCTCCTTCCGTTAAATTGGCCGAAACCTCTACCCGCCCATTGGGCTCGGTGAATTTATAGGAATTGTTAAGCAAGTTGGTTATTACCTGCTCGACCTTGTCTACATCGGCGCGGACCGCGTAATCCGCTTCTGCTTTAAGTTCCAAGCCCAGATTCTTTTTGGCATAAACCGGCTTGAACGATTCCACCGCGTTCTTTAGGATCGGCGTGATCTCCACCTTTTCCTGACGGAACTCCAGCCGCCCGGCTTCAAGCTTGGAAAGGTCCAATACATTGTTGACCAGCTTGCCCAGGCGGTCGATATTGCGGCTGGCCATGCCCACGCATTCTTTTTGTTCCTGATTGATCGTACCTACCACCTCGGTACGCAAAAGGTTGAGCGCTTCCGATATAACCGTGAGCGGGGTGCGCAGTTCGTGCGATACCGTGGCTACGAAATCGGATTTAAGTTTGTCCATCTGGCGCAGCTCCGTCACATCGTGCAAACTTACCACCACCCGATGGGGCCGCAAAGGCGCGAAAACGATCTGATAATTGCTCTCTTCTTCTCCGGGATTGAGGATCAACTCTCCATCCAGGGCCGCACCGCTGTTCAACCTTTCCCGGAGGGCCGTCAATTCAACGCTGCCTTTGAAAAAAGCCGGTTGATTTCCCAAAAAAATAAAAAAATCATCTCCGGCTTTAAGATCGGGAAATATTTGCTGCGCGCAGGGATTCAGGTAGTCGATTTTATTTTGGGAATTCAGCAGAATGGCCCCGTCCGCCAGGTTGCTTAAGACCATATCGAGGTTGAAGCGCTGTTCCTCGGTCTCCTTGCGGGTGGCTTCCACGTCTTCGAGCAGATGGACCAGCGCCCGCTGGGTATCCTCGACATTAGTCAAGCTGGGTCACCCTCAAGACCTCATCGAGAGTGGTCATTCCCGCGATCACCTTGGAGATGCCGTCCTCGCGCAGGGTCTTCATGCCGGATCTCACCGCCACTTCCTTTACCTGGTTGCTGGGGGCCTTATTCATGATGAGGTCCTGGATCTCGGGATTTAAGGTCAGCATTTCGAATATTCCGGTGCGGCCGCGATAGCCGGTGTTGCGGCAGGTCTTGCACCCCTTGCCGTGATAAAAGGTGAGCTTCTTATCCTTGAGTTCCTTAAAGTGATCCAGGACATCTTTGGCAACCTCCTGGGGCACCTTGCAGTTGCTGCAGATCTTGCGCACCAGGCGCTGGGCAATGACCCCCGCCACGGAGCTCGAGATCAAGAACGGCTCGACTCCCATGTCCACCAGGCGGGTCAAAGCCCCCGGCGCGTCATTGGTATGCAGGGTGGAAAATACCAAATGTCCCGTCAAAGCGGCTTCGATGGCCACACTGCTGGTTTCCAGGTCCCTTATTTCCCCTACCAAGATGATGTCCGGGTCCTGGCGCAAAAGAGACCGCAGGGCGTTGGCAAACACCAGCCCGGCTTTGGTATTTACTTGGGATTGGCGGATGCCCGGCAGTTCGTATTCCACCGGGTCTTCGACGGTGACGATGTTGCGCTCGGGTGAATTGATGCTCTGGAGCGTGGCATAGAGAGTGGTGGTTTTGCCGGAGCCGGTGGGTCCGGTTACCAAGATTATCCCGTAGGGGCGGCTGTACATCTCTTTGAACTTGGCCAGATTTTCTTCGGTGAATCCCAGGTCGGCCAATGAGAAGATCATGGCCTGCTTGTCGAGCAGGCGCATCACTACCACTTCCCCATAAATTATGGGGAAAGTGGAAACGCGCACGTCGATGGCCCGGTTCTCGAACTTGAACTCAAAACGGCCGTCTTGCGGAACCCGGGTCTCGGCGATGTCCATACGCGACATCACCTTGATGCGCGAGACGATCGAACTGTGCAAGTGGGAGGGAGGAGAGGAAACCTCGTGCATGATGCCGTCGATGCGGTAGCGGATGCGGGTGCGCTTGGCCTCGGGTTCGATGTGGATATCGGAGGCCTTTTCGTCCACGGCCTGGGCGATCACCAGATTCACCAGCTTGGTGATGGGGGCTTCTTCGGTGGCGGCCAAAGGCGCGGCGGCCGCTTCGGGGGTGGCCACCGTGGCCAGCACTTCTTCGAGCGTTCCCGCTACGCCGTAATACTGGATCACGGCCTGGTTGATGTCGCTGGGAGCGGCCACCATGGCCTCCACATCGAATCCGGTGCGCTTGCGCACCTCATCGAGGGCTTTAACGTCGAAAGGGTCCACCATGGCCACGCTAAGAGTGTTCTCCACCAAAAAGAGCGGCACCACCCCGTATTTCTTGACCACCGCGGGAGGCACCGCGTCCAGCGTCTTTTGGTCAACCAGGTAGCTGGCCAAAGATACCCGGGGAAAACCCATCACTTCTTCGAGGAATTTGACGATGGTCGCTTCATCGAGGAGTTTTTTGCGGAGGATGACCTTCACCAGGCTGTCCCCGGAGCGGCGGCTTTCTTCGACCGATTCTTTCACCTGTTCGGCGGTCAAAAGCCCCGAAGAGACCAGCGATTCCCTTAGGTCACGTTTTTTTTCGGCCACTGATCAATTCCTTGATGCGGGCTACCAGCTCTTCCGGATTGAAGGGCTTGGTGAGATAAGCATCGGCCCCAACTTCTTCCCCCATCTTTTTATTGGAATCGGCAACCTTGGCGGTGATCATGATGATGGGGATGTGGCGGTATTTTTCGTCGAACTTAAGCATGCGGCAGACCTTGTAGCCGTCGAGCTTGGGAAGCATAATATCCAAAAGAATGAGGTCCGGGTTCTGGGTGCGCGCCACATCGAGCGCGGCCATGCCGTCCGCGGCGGTGATCACTTCATACCCCAGGGCCTTGAGCCGGATAGAAAGCGCGGTCACAATATCTTCTTCGTCGTCCACCACCAATATTTTCTGCGCCATGGCTGTTTCCGATTATATGTTATAATGAAAATCAGGTCAAGATGGAAAAAGCAATACTGGTCGGCATCAAGCTAAAATCAGAAAAGATCCCCCTCACCCATTCCCTGCCCGAACTGCGCCGCCTGGCAGAATCTGCCGGGGCGGAGGTGGTGGGAGAATTGACGCAGAACCGCGAATCTCCCGACCAGACCTATTTTATCGGTTCGGGAAAATTGGAAGAATTGAAACAGCTTTCCGGGGCGCTGGACGCCGATCTTTTGATATTCGATCACGAGATCTCGGCCTCCCAGACCAGGAACCTCGAGGAAGAGCTGGTATTAAAGGTGGTGGACCGCACCGAGCTGATATTGGACATCTTCGCCCAGCACGCCAAAACCCGGGAAGGCCGCCTCCAGGTTTTGCTGGCCCAGAACGAGTTCCAAATGACGCGCTTGACCGGCTCCCGCCTCTCGCTTTCGCGCCTGGGCGGCGGCATCGGCACGCGGGGACCGGGAGAGACCAAGCTCGAGATGGACCGCCGCCGGATCAGAAAAAAGATCGCGGAATTGAAAGATGAATTGAATGATCTCGAGAAGCACCGCCGGCGAGCGAGGCAAAACCGTAAATCCACCAACATCAAGACCGCCGCGCTTATCGGCTACACCAACTCCGGCAAGTCCACGCTCTTAAATTGGCTGACCCGGGCGGAGGTGTACACCGCCGACCGGCTGTTCGCCACCCTCGACCCGGTGACCCGCCGTCTGTATCTTCCCGAAGGTAAAGTTATCCTCTTAACCGATACCGTAGGATTTATCCAGAAACTCCCCCACCAATTGGTCGAGGCCTTTCATGCCACGCTTGAGGAATCCATCGAAGCCGACGTCCTCCTCCATGTGGTGGACGCTTCCTCCCCTTTCTTGGAAGAACAGGTGAGCGCGGTTTATGAAGTTCTTATGGAGTTAAAGATCGTTTCCAAGCCCATTTTAACCGTATTTAATAAGATCGACGAACTGGAAGATAAAGGACCGCTTAAGTCCCTGATAGGAAAATATCATCCGGCGGTGATGGTCTCGGCCCGGGATAAGCTGGGCGGGGAGGAACTGTTTAAAGAGCTCTCCCGACTGCTTTAGCCACCGCCGCTATCTGCTTCATCATCTCCGCAAAAGTATCGGGCTTTAAGGATTGCGGCCCGTCGGAGAGGGCTTCTTCGGGCCGGGGATGGACCTCGATCATCAAGCCGTCACAGCCCGCCGCCACCGCAGCCAAAGCCAAAGGCGCCACCAGGTCCCATTTGCCCGTCCCATGGCTGGGATCGACGATCACCGGCAGATGGCTCAATTTCTTGATGACCGGCACGGCGGCCAGGTCCAGGGTGTTGCGGGTGTAGGTTTCGATCGTACGGATGCCGCGCTCGCATAAAATAACTTTGCGGTTGCCTTCGGATAAAATATATTCCGCGGACATTAAAAGCTCTTCGATGGTGGAACCCGCGCCCCGTTTTAGGAGGACCGGCTTGCCGCATTTGCCCACTTCTTTCAATAAATTAAAGTTCTGCATGTTGCGGGCCCCCACTTGCAGGACATCCGAATATTTCGCCACCAGTTCCACTTCGCGCGTATCCATGGCTTCGGTGACGATGGGCAGGCCGGTCTGCTTGCGGGCTTCGGCCAGGAACTTGAGCCCCTCCTCCCCTAATCCCTGGAAACTGTAAGGCGAGGTGCGGGGTTTAAAGGCGCCGCCGCGCAAGGCCCGGGCTCCGGCGCTCTTCACCATCTCCGCGATCTCCATTATCTGTCCCCGGCTTTCTACCGAGCAGGGACCGGCGATCACGCAAAGCGGGGCTCCCGCCCCGATGCGCACGTCGCCGTCGATCTTGACCAACGTATCCTCGGATTTGAATTCCCGGCTGACCAGCTTATAGGGCTTGCGGATAGGGACGATCTCGGATACTCCGGGGAGCATGGCCAGGGTCTCGAGCTCAATAGCCCTTTTATCTCCGATAGCGCCGATCACGGTGCGCTCCACGCCCTGGCTTAAGTGGATGCCGAAGCCGTGTTTCTTGAGCTTGTCGGTTACCGCGCTGATCTGCTCTTCCGTGGCTCCCGGCTTCATGATGATGATCATGAGTTGAACTCCCGCCGCAGGCGCTGCGCCCCTTTAAGATAAATATGCTTGATCGCTTTCTGGCTTTGCTTGGTATTGGCCAGCATCAGCACCCGTATGCATTTTTTTAAACTTCCCGGGACCTTTATCTCATAAGTGCACAGCAGGGGGACGTTCCCCCACCCCAGCTCCCTGGCCGCCCGGGCGGGGAACTCGGCATTGAGATCGGCCGTCACAGAAAAGATAATCGAGGAGACATCCTCGATCTTAACCCGGTTTGCTTTCACCATTTCACGTAAAAGTTCTCGGGTAGCGGAAAGTATCTCCCGGCTGCGGTTCTCCCCAACGGTCGTCGCGCCTCTTACACCTCTTAACACCTCACCCACCCTCCTTCGCTACCGCTTCGGAGGGTCCCCCCTCTCCACTACGTGGAGAGGGTTCTACCAACCCCGAAACTAATGCCGCATATGTTAATTTCATCATCTTTCGTCTACTCCCATTCCAGCCCTCTCCATCTCTGATGGAGAGGGGGGACCATCCCGAGCGAAGCCGAGGGATGGTGGGTGAGGTTATTATATCCCAACCCCCAGATATTTTAAATACTCTTCTTTTAAGCATCTTAATATCTCCTTAAAGATCGTTTCTTTATCCCCGAAAATAGAGGTCGCATTAAGATCCGCGGGAAACTTATCTATATTGATATTAAGGCCGATCCCTAAAATAATTCCGTCCGCGGTTTTTTCGGTCAGAATCCCGCAGACCTTTTTTCCTTTGATCAGGATGTCGTTCGGCGGTTTGATCCGGGGATCATGATCTTCCAGCGCCTGGGCCGCGGCTTTGGCCGCCAATCGGGTGATCGGCGTAAGGTCCGCCGGATTCTTGCGGGGTTTGAGTATCACGGAAAAATACAGTCCGCCTAAAGGCGAATACCAACTGGAGCCGGGTTTCCCTCTGCCCTGGGATTGAGTTTCGGCCGTTACAATCGTCCATTCATCGGCTTTAGGGATAATGCGGCGGGCTTCGTCCTGGGTGGAAGTTAATTCCTTATAGCGCAGTATTTTCAGAAATTGTACTTGAGGCCCAGCGCGGTGATGTCCGTGGTCTCGCTGATGGTGGGGTCGGTCTCGGCGCGGTAGAAGGTCTCGAAGATGGTGTCCGCGGCCAGATTGTAATTCAAACCGATCTGGCCGGTGAGACGGGATTTGGGCTGGTCCGCTCCGTAACGGTAATCCCCCGACAGGCGGGCTTCTCCCAGGCCCCGCAGGCGCAATTTGTCGGAAAAAGGATAGATCAGCTCGCCCGCCAGGTTCACTGTGGAATTTTCCAGCGGACGCATAAAAACATCGTACCCGGCAAAATTGAATTCTTCAACCTGCAGGGCGGGATTGATGAATTCCGAACCCACCTTGGCGCCGCGGATCATCAAACTTGAGCCGGAAGCGACAAAATCGGTTATTTTTAGGCGGGCTTCCACCATCCAACCCTTGGCTTCGGCCCGGGCCAGTCCCAAAGCGGCGCGGGCTTCGACCTTGGGAGTTATATTTGAGCTGAAAGCCAAAGTGCCGCGCAGATCCTTGGGGCCGGAAGAGCCGGGATTTTTGCTTAAAATGTCGGCCGTGCCTTCCAACTTTAAATTGCTGATCACCGGAATACCGTTAAAATTGTATCCTGTTCTTCCATAGAGCCAGTTGGTTTCAACTTTACCGGAGTTCCCGGCCTCATATCGGCGCGCCTTGTAGCCGCCTCCCACCTCCGCCCCCCACATCTTGGTCGCTAGGTCGAAACCGGTATCGGGGCGGTCGTAAGTTACGCCTGTCTCCGACGGCAAAAGACCGGTGGTATCAATGTGCTGGAGCTGGCCGGGACCGGAGTGGATCGTTAGGTCTAAAGGGGAGTTTAGCAGATCACCCATCACTCCCAGGTCGCGGGAGTTGATCTTCACCTTTCCCGCCACATCCAGCATCTGGGTGGCGAGGTCGCGGGTCCCTCCATAGTAGCCGGCGTCCATGGTATCGAGGTTTAATTTGACCGAGGCCTGGTCGTTCAGCTCTTTTTCAAGCGAGGTCCTTAAGCGATAGTTCACTACCGGGCCTTTACCGGTAATGGTCCCTCCCCCGGCCAAAAGGTTGGCCAGAGAATTGTCCAGCTCGAACGCCCCATTGAGGTTTACGCCCGCGCTGGTCCGCCGAAGAGCGGCGATCTCGCTTTTGAGCTCTTTGAGATCTTCTTTGGCCGCTACTTCGTCTTTTAAGCGGTCGGCCAGCTTGGAGAGAAAAATGGCGGTTTCATAGCGGGTGATGTTCTTCTTGCCCCTGAAGGTGCCGTCGGGGTAGCCGGAGGTTACCCCCATCTTTACCAAGCTATATACCGATTTGGCGGCCCAGTGGTCGGCCGGCAGGTCCTTGAACTTGACCTCGGCCCGGGCTCCATATCCTAACAGCGCCATTAGCAATAAGAGAATGATGATCCTTTTCATTATATTAATTTTATATTATGCAGAGATAGCTGTCAACGGGAGACACCTCACCCCCGTCCTTCGGACACCCCCTCTCCATCCCTCGACTTCGCTCGGGATAGAGAGGGGGCAATGAAATGTTTGATAGCTCTAAGCGCAGAATCAAGCTCTTTTTCTATCTGTTCATTTTTTAAACGCAAGACCTTGATGCCATGGTTTTCAATAATGATCTGTCTTTCTTTGTCGTGTTCAGACTTTTTGTCATGGATCGGCCCGTCGATCTCGATTCCCATTCGCTTTTCCGGGCAATAGAAATCCAGAATGAAACCTGCGAGTGGGTATTGCCTTCGGAATTTGAATTGGCAGAATCCACGATTGCTAAGATAGCGCCAGAGTGTCTTCTCGGTTTTAGTCATTTCTTTTCGAAGCATTCGAGCAGCCTTAAGGTTTCGAAATTTATTACATTTCAAACCGCAAGGCCTCCATTTATTGAGAGCCCCTCTCCATCTTTGATGGAGAGGGGAATGAATCCGCCGAAGGCGGAGAAAGGGGTGAGGATGTCAACGGCAAGGTAAAGCAAAAAGTGGAACCTTGTCCCAGGCCCAATGATTCGGCCCAGATCCGCCCGCCGTGGGCTTTGATGATCTCCCGGCAGATGGTCAGCCCCAACCCCATCCCTCCTTTGTCCCGGCTGTAGCCGGAATCTACCTGGTAAAACTTGTCAAATACCTTTTCCAGATTTTCTTTCGCCAGGCCCAGGCCTTCGTCTTTTATCTTGACCCGGATCTCGTGGTCCGTCTTTTGAGCGGATACTTCTATTTTTCCTCCCCCGGAGGTGAACTTGAGGGCATTATCAAAAAGCTGGGCTATGACCCGGGAGATCTGATTTTCATCCGCTTCCGCTTCGACCTCCTCAAATTCCCCCAGCTTGATCGATACCCCCGATTCTTTGGCGGCCAATTGGGCGTTCTCCACCAGATCGCGTATCAAGTTTTTGATCGAGAACCGGGTCTTATGCGGCGCGAACAGCCCTCTTTCGAGGCGGGAAAAATCCAACAAACTGTCGATCAGGTTCAGCTCCCGCCTGGCCGAGCGGTACATGGCTTCAAATATCTTCTTTTGTTCGATACTGAAATCGCCTACCAATCCCTCTTTCAGGATATTTATATAATCCAAAAGCGGGGCCATGGGCGTGCGCAGTTCGTGGGATATAATGGATAAGAATTCATCCTTCATCTTATCCACCACCCGCAGTTTTTCCACGTCCCCCTTTAGGTCCTTGAGCATGTGCATAATGGCCCGGCGGTTCAGCTCCAGGTCCGCGGTCTTCTCTTTTACCCGCGCTTCCAAGCCCTGCCGGGTCTCCTCGAGCTCCCGGGTTCGCTCTTTGACCCGGTCTTCCAGGTCACCCATTAGATTAAGCAGGGCGCGCTTTGATCGGTCTAACTCCTCCCGCGCCTGCTTTTCGCTTTTCAGCTCGCGCGCCAGGTGATTGTTGAAGAAGAACGCCATTTAGGCCCAGCTCAATTTAAAAACATGCGCCGCTTTGCCGTTAAAGGCGCATTCGATCTCACTGCTTTTCACTTCTTTTCCCGTCGAATAGAGCATGATGCGCTGGAAGTATCCTTCCAAATACCTGCAAACTACGGGGTGGAGATCAAAATCAAAAAGTTTGACCAGCGCGTACTGTTCATCGCCATGGTATTCGGTCTCCATCCTCCCCGCCTCATAATGCTTCTTCCAGAAATCCGGGGAATGTTCGATCGTCATTTTGGGGGAAAGAAAGAACTTCATCATCAATTTCACGATAAAAGAAAATTTGGGAGCGGTGTTGCCCATGATCTTCAGATCTTCATCGGTAAGGTTGAATTGTTCCTTGATCGCCAGAAGAGAAGCCGCCCGCAGGCCCACCGGATACCAGTTCAAAGCCCTGACCTTGGCATACTCTAGGTTACAGCCCGATTCCCGCAGGGTTTGCTCTACCAGCATAACCCCCTTGGGTCCCCACTTTTTATTTACATATTCACAGTCGGTCTCAAAAACCACTCCTTTGACCCTGCCCTGGATCGCCAGCAATCGAACTGTTTCGTTCTTATCCATATTTGGCCTCCCTGCCCAACTCGACCAAAAGCCCGTTCACCTCTTTTTCGAGTGCGATCATCTTAATTTCCCTGCCCACCGCCACCGCATTAAAGGTCTCCAGTTGTTTGTTCTTCTCCTCCAGATGGCGCTGGAAGGTCTTGATATCCGTCAGATCGGTCAAAGAAACGAAAAATCCGATGAGTTCGCCGGCTTCGTCTTTGCGGGCTAAAATGGAAATGCTTACCGGCGCCCCTCGCTTAAGCACCGCTTCCCGGCTAAGCGCCATTCCGGCCTTTTCCGATTCTTGCTCCTGGGAGACGATCGCTTCCGGAGAATCAAAATAATTCCGCAGCCGAGTTCCGATAATTTCCTCCTTTGGCAAATTGAACAAGGCCGAGGCCATCTCGCCGGCGTCGATAATCATTCCCAGGGGATTGAGGTACAAGATCGGCACCGGCAAAAAGCGCCAGATGTCCTTGATGTAATTTTCGAGCTCAAAAAGTTCCAATTCGGGTTCGGTCATATATTATTTCCAGCTTACCTCATATTCGTGATAAGGGTCTCCCTTAAATGCGCATTTTACTTCGCGGACCTTGGATTCGGGCTTTACGAACTGCATTATCCGCTCGAAATAGCCCTCTTCGTATTTGCAAAAGAGCGGATGCAGGTTCAGGTTTTCGATCCGCAGTGTAATGGACTTTTCGTTGATCTGTTCAGGCACGATCTGGCCCGCGGTCCAGTGCCTCTGCCAGACCTCGGGAGAGGTCTTAACGATCTTCTCGATGGACATAAAAAATCCCAGCAAGGTGCGGATGATAAAAGAGAACTTAGGGGCCTGGGCGCCCATATTTCTGATATCTTCATCTTTCAATTCCAGAGCTTCCTTGACCGCCAAAAGCGAAAGCGCCCTCATCCCCGCAGGCAGCCATTCCAGGGCCTGGATCTTGTCGTAAACCAAAGGATGCCCCCAATCCGCCAGCTTTTGTTCGACCAGCTTCAGCTTTTCGTATCCGAAATGGTTTTTCACGTATTCCCGGTCGGTCTGGAAAACCACCCCCTTCACCTGGCCCTCGGTCTGCATGATCTTGTCGATCTCTTCTTTACTTATCATTACCATCCTCCTTTCAGGTATATTTAGGCCCTCTTCCCAATTCTTTCAGCAGAGAATTTATCTCCTTTTCCAAATCGATCAATTTAAGCTCGCGGCCTACCGCCACGTCCGCCACGATTTTTAACTCCCTCATTTTTTCATTGAGCTCCTGCTCCATGCGCTTGCGGTCGGTGATATCGATCAGCATGCCGGAGATCGTATCCCGCTCGAGCGTGGCGGTCACCGAAAGGTATGCTGTTTTTCCCGCACAGGTGACCATGGCCATTTCAAAGTTGCTTACCTGGGAATCCTTTTTCAGTTTTTCCAAGAAATTATCCCTATCTTTCGGATTTCGGTACCTTTTAATAACCCCTTCGTGCATCAGCTCCTCTACCGAATTAAATTCATAAATCTTCGCCAGGGCCTCATTGGCGTATAAAAAATCCCCGTTCAAGCGGCTGGTGAAAACTCCCACCAGCGCGTTGTCCACCAGCTTGCGGTATTTCTCTTCCGAGATCGTCAGCTCCTGGGTGGCCTCCATATTGAAAATATTGGTCATAAAAAATACCGACCAGGCGACCAGTATGGCGCACAGGCCGCGGAACATTTGCACCGGCAGGCCTACTACCGCAAAAAAGGAAGTATAGTTCAAAACCGTGGCGGGGAAAAAACCGGCGCGGGGAACGACCAATCCGCCCAGAAAGGCATAGGTCCCCAGAAAGAGCGCCGCAGAAAAGAAATAAATTTTGATCGAGGCCGACAAACGGTCGAGCTTTTCCGCGTTCTGCCGGTAATAAAGGATCAACCCGAGGGCGGAAAGCAGGGCTCCGGGAAAGCCCAAAAAATAACGGGCGGAGGCCTGCCAGATCTCTAACGATCTTATCCCCAGGAAGGCGGGAGCGGCAATAAAAGCAGCCACGGCAATGGCCGGGAGCGCCCGGCCGATGAACTTATTCCTGCCCAAATTTATTACCTTCAGTCCGAATAAAAACATGAACAAAAAGGACGCCATTAACAGCGGAGGAGAAAATATTTGGAGCATAAGCGGCCGGCCCTTGATGATGAGGAACATGTCCAAGAATTCGTTGGCGCCGTGTAAAATACCGAACCACGCCAAAAGCCAAAGCGGTTTAAAGATGGCGAATCGGCTTTTTTTGGAAATGCGCAACTGCAAAATGATCACGATCCCCAATACGACGAATGCCAGGCCGTAAAAAAAGAAGACCACATCCAGGTTATTGCTGATGATCATTTATATCTCTCCTCTCTTCCCAGCTCTTTTAACAGTCCGTTCATTTCGGACTCCATTTCCTCGAGTTTGATCTCGCGTCCTACCGTTATATCATGAAATTCCTGAAGTTCCCGCGTCCGCTCGCCAACCCTTTCATCGAGGCTGCGGTTGAGATCGTTTAATTCCAGATCGCGCCGGACCAAAAGTTTGGAACTCATATCCAATTGCTGGTTGAGCTCCAGCAGGCTGGCTTTACGTTTTCTCAAGATCTCCGCCACGGAATAAGCGATAAAAGTCACCGCGATGAACATGGAAAAATACGCCAGGGGCATGACCAAAAGGTAAGTGGAATGGGCGTAGGCCTCGAACGGGATGTGCTCCTTAAAAATTATAAAGTGCGGGATCAGGTGGGATCTTTCCAGCATTAATTCGGAAAAATATGAGGCCCCTGCGGTCAGCGCCACGCCCGATACCGCCCAGAGCGGCAGGGTAAACCCGGCCAGCACCCCGATAATACCGTAGATAATCGGCATGAAGCTTTCCACGCCTCCGGAGAAATAAGTGGTTACTGCCGTTAGAACGCAATCAATTGTCAACAAAACGAAATAGGCGGGCTCGGCCGGCGCCAGTCCCCGATCGATAACGTAGAATATGCCGCCGCTGACCAAGACAAAAACCAAAAGCAAAGCCGTTAAGATCCCCACCGGATAAGGAAGACCATAAAAATAAGCGGCGGACGCCACAATAAACAGGAAGGGGACTAAAAGTTTCCGCACGATGGTATCGAGCGGCAGGGCCAATTCCAGGAACTCCCGGTTCCTTAAATAATATTTACCCTTTAGCAATACTCAATCTCCCAGAGTGAGAATGACGACGGTTTCATTGTGGAAGACCGGAGAACAGGTATGTATCTTTCCGGCGATCGGCGCCTGTTCCCCGTAGGTATAAAATCCGATCAGGGGGACCTCACGGCCGATCACTTCGCGGATCACCTCGATCTCTTTTACGGCATCTTTGCCGAAGAGCTTTTCCCGCGCGATGCAGTTAAAGACCAAAGCCGCCCGGACGGGCTTGCCTTTCATCTGCTCCACCGCTTGAGCCGCCGCCGCGCGCGCGGCGGAGATGGCCTCATCTTTCCCGCCGATCATCAAGCGGATCTCGGCTCCTTCCGGGATTTCGGCCGCGCAGGTAATGGCCCCATTCTCGTCAACGGTTATAGGGTCGCGGATCAGGTATTCGTCGCTTTCCTCCGTCTTCATGCCCAGAGGATAGGTGATGGCCATGCGGGCCAGCGGTTCTTCCCTCACCTTGCGGGCCATTTCTTCGCCGAAATATTCTTCGTAGATCTTGATGGCCGGCCTATCGTCCAGCTCATACAGCACATTCCCCTTGGACCGGGTCACCTTAAGAGGCGAGCCGATAGGCATCCAGCCGTGGCGCACCCCGATACCGAAAGAAAAATCCCCCGAAAGCCCCACCCCCACCGCGGCGCCGGACAGCACCTTGCCGTTAAAATATTCATAGGTCTTTTTAAAAAGAAAATCATCTCCCGCCGCTCCCCCCACCACCGGGAATTTATCCCCCATCACATCCAGTATCCCGCGCACGATGTCGGCGCCGTTCCCCGCCAATCCATCGGCCAGCATGATCAGCAATTTAATGCCGTTATCCTTTCCCTTGATCATTTTGGCCATATCCATTCCGGCCCGGCGGGCATCGCCGGCAATATTTTCCCCAACGCCGATAGTGAATTTAATATTGTCCGCCATAAGCCGCAGGATGCAGACCCCTTGCTTGATAGGCCCCTCGGTCACAATGCCTCCCGCGTCGCTGCATCCGATAAAAAGCGGCGCATCACAGCATTTTCTAAGGGCCGCTAAAAGTTTCTCCTGGTCGTAAGCCACGGATGAGAAGCAAAGGGTAAGATCCCCCCTCCCTCCCGCCATGCTCTGATGGGCCGCCACGCACGCCTCGGTCGCCGCCTGCGCGACTTCTTTAGATGAACTGGAGCCAACCCCGCATTTTATCGTCATTTGTATCTTGCCTCCCGTCCCAATTCTTTTAACAGCGAATTGACCTCTTGTTCTTTCTCTATCATCTTTAGTTCCCGGCCCACGGCGGCATCGTGAAAGACCTGCAGTTCCTGCATTTGATCGAATGACCTGGAGATCTGACGCGCCAGGTCGCCGAATTCCGACCGGTCCTTCGTTAATTTGGAGATCGGTTTGAGGTCGCGCTGTTTCAGCGACCGGTTAAGCTCGTCCAGCGGGATCCCGATCCAGAACAGGATCAGGGAAGATCCCGCAGCCAGGAAAACCGTGAAAAATATCACCAGACCGACCAGCTGCAGGCGTCCCCAGCGCGAAAATTCCTTAAAGCTGGGAAGCTCGGAAACCGCCAGAAGATAAACCAAGGGCTGCCCTTCCCGGTCGGGCAATATTCTCGAAAAAGACAGCAGGCCTTGGGCCGGCTCGATCCGGTCCGCGGGCCGTTTATTGGCGCCGCTGGGCAAAAGCTCAAGACGGCAGTCGGTTATATCCCCTATTTCATTTAAATAATTTCCGTCCCACAATTTGGCGGTCAGGAAAAATCCCTGCGGGGTTGTTTTCCGCGCGCTATCGGCGCTGGGCTGGATGGGAGCCCCTCTAAATTCTAAAAGCCCCGCCGGAGTGTAAGCAAAGAAATGCGGGAACCAGCCGGGAGAAAAAAGCTTTTTAAGCTCTTCTTTGCCCAACGGCGATTGGCTTAATTTATCGTCTTTGAGATTATTGACGGAATAAACTTTTGAGAAATCGGTCTTAAAGACCCAGGCCGCGCTTACTTTGTAGGTATTCAGCGAAATGTCGATATTCTGCTCCGCCCAGCGTTTGGACGGGCGCGAAACAAACTTGACCATTTCATCCCAGAAAGTGTAATCAAAGGCCAGGGTCTTAAGCGAGTTTCCCTTTAGTTCCAGCATTTTATCGAACATCCGGCCGGTCTTTTGCGCTCTTTCGCTAAACAGCTCGTCCCTTATCCGGTTTTCGGATATTCCCCAAAAAAACACGGCTCCGGTGATCAAGACCAAAAATGCGAGGAACAAAAGAGTAAGGCGGGTGGTGACCTTCATGCCGGTTTGGCTTTGAGTTCCGCCTTCAGGGCCTCCAGTTCTTTTTTCATTTCCACCATCCGCAGTTCCCTCTCCACCGCCAGGGCATTGGCCGCTTCGAGCTTCTCGACCTCGGCCTTTAAGGCCTCCGCCATTTTTTGCTTTTCCAGCGCTTTTTCGATCTTGACGGCAAGTTCCCCCGGATTGAAAGGTTTGGTAAGATATGAAAAAGCCCCCAAGTTAAGAGAACGGATGGCGTCTTCGAGCAAGCTGTAAGCGGTCGCCATTATCACTTCGCATTCCGGCGCGAGCTTTTTGATCTCTTTTAAAAGATCTACTCCGCTGATATCGGGCAGTTTAATGTCGACCAGCGCGGCGTTGAAGGGCATCTGCTTTATTTTCTTAAGCGCCTCGGCCCCGGTTTGGGCCGTTTCACAGGAATAATCTTTTTTCTGCGTTAGGACGTCGGATACCGTTTCGCAATCGGCCACTTTGTCGTCCACGATCAATATCCGCGGCTTCATTTGTATTTCTCCGGACGCCCCAATTGAACATTCAGCGCGTTTATCTCTTTTTTCAATTCGGTTTCCTTTTGCTCCCGGCCGCGGGTGAGCTCGTTGAATTTTTCAAGTTCCAGCTTTTTCTCCTCCAATTTTACGGCCGCATTATGCTTTTCGACCGCCCGGGCGACGGAGATAAGCATTTCGTCCATTTTGATCGGCTTGAGCAGGTAGGCGAAGGCCCCCTGGTCCATGGCGGCGATCGCGTTCTCGGTCGAGGCAAAACCGGTGACGATGATCCCTTCCATTTTAGGATTAAACTCCTTGAGGGATCTTAAAAGCTCCGGCCCCAAAACATCCGGCAGTTTTATGTCCACGATAGCCGCTTCAAAATTATCTTTGGCCGCGATCTCCCGGGCCGCTTTGCCCGTGCCCGCGGTCACAACCTCGTAGCCCTTTTCGGCGAGGATGTCTTTGATGGTCTCGCGCGCGCCGGCCTCGTCGTCCACTATCAAGATCTTGGCCATTTAGTTCTGCCCCGCGCCGAGTTCTTTCAACACCTGGTCGATGTTCAAGGGTTTAAAAAGGCAGAGTTCCCCGGTCTGGCGCGCTTCGGCCACCAGGTCTTCGCTGGAATAAGCGGTCATCATGATGACCTTGACCCGGGGAGCAAGCTGCTTGATCCTTCTATAGGTCTCGACCCCGTTCATTTCCGGCATTTTAAGGTCGACCAGCGCCGCATCGAACCCGTTGTTCTTTATTTTTTCGAGCGCCGCAGTGCCGGAGGTCACCTTCTCGATCTTCAATCCCTGCGCTTCCAATACGTCTCCCAGGCTCTCCCCCATCTCGATATCGTCATCTACTATCAGCACTTTATTCATATTACTTTTTAACCTCCATTGTCGGCAGGGAAATTTCAAAAGTCGCGCCTTTTCCGGGTTGCGACTCAACCTCGATCTTTCCTTTATGCCCTTCGATTATGCTTTGCGCGATCGCCAGCCCAAAACCGGTCCCTAGTTCCTTAGTGGTAAAGAGCGGTTCGAATATCTTCTTAAGATTTTCGGCCGCAATGCCCGATCCGGTATCGGTAAAGTCCACCTCAACGAATTCTTCTTTTCGTGAGGCGGAGATAAAAAGCTTCCCGCCCTGGGGCATGGCTTGATAGGCGTTCTTGATGAGGTTGGTGAACACCTGGAAGATCTGCGCCCGATCGATGTACGCCTGCGGCAATCCCTCGTCCGGCCGCACCTCGACGGTTATCCCCTCGGGCGGCGGCAGGCTATCGACCGCTTCCCGGATGAGCGGGATCATCTCCGTCGGCTGCTGCATGGGCATCTTGATACGGGCAAAACTCAAAATATCCTCGATGATAAGGGTAGAAGCGCCGACCTCCTTTTCTATTATATCCAGGTGTTTCTTTATCTTGTCGTCGGCGGTGGGCTGGAGCTTGAGGTTTAGGAAGTAGGCGGAGTTCTTGATAACCCCCAGGGGGTTTCTCAACTCATGCCCAATGGCCCCGGCCAACTGCCCGATGGCCGCCAGCTTCTCGGTGCGATAGAGTTTCTCCAGCGTTTCCTTGAGCTGTTTGGTGCGCTCCCGCACTTTCTCTTCGAGCCGTTCATTGGCCTCGGAAAGTATCCCGTTAAAATATCCGCTGATGATGGCCGCCGCAAAATACAAAAGCAGCATGCCGAAGGCGTATTGTGAAAGGAACTGGACGTTTTTCCAGTAATTGGCGGTAAAGCCGAAGATGGAAAGATGCGGTACCATCCCGAAATATTCCAGGACGAACAGCGTGACGACGAAAATGATCTGGCAGGCCGCGTATACCAGGGCCGACCGCAGGCCCAGGACATAGCCGACCGTGAATATCACGAAGACCGGGAAAAACCACCAGGTATGCTCGGCGCCCCCGAAAAAGTACAGCCCGAAAGAGATGATGGTAAAATCCGCCAGAAACGAGAGGTACACTAAAATGCGCCGGTAAACCCCGCGCTTAACCTGGTAGTTGAGCAGTTCGTTGTCCGCCAAAGCCAGCACCGTGGCGGTAAAACCGGCCCAGAAGGGTATCCCGGTCATGATCTTAAACCAGCCCATCATGACGATCAGGGGAAAATTGATCCAGAGGATGAAACGTTTGGTCAAGATATAGATCTTTACTCTTTCGATCTCGCCGGACAAATTTATTTTATTATCCATTTTTCGCGGGTTTCCTGATTTCTCATGTCATTTTTTCTGTTAACCATTTTTTACCTGCATCTCTTCTTGATTTTTCTCATAACTGCAAGGAAAAATAATTAATTATCGTTTACTATTTGGCACACTGTTTGCTATAGAGCCGCGGAATTTTAACCTGCCTGCCGGCAGGCAGGTATGCTATACTATGACCCATGAAAAAATGGCTGCCGGCGCTGGTTTCTTTGCTTTTGGTCGGGGGAGGACAGTCCCTCAAGGGACAGGGTGAAAAAGCGATAAAGTTCATGCTGCTTTTTTATTTCGCCCTGCCCGCCCTGCTCTATGCTTCCCTTATTATCTCCGGAGGCCTCTTTGTGGTGGTCTTCGGCGTGGTCGTCGTGTTCGCGGTCATTTTTTGGCTGTACAATATTATCGATGCTTACCAAGTCGTTTAAACTTATCACCCTTTTGGGGATCCCGGTCACCGTGAGCTGGAGCTGGTTCATCATTTTCGGGCTGGTGGTGTACACGCTGGCCACGGGGTATTTCCCCATCGCCGCTCCCGAGATCGCCCCTCCCCTGCGCCTTTTGATGGCTCTTATTTCCGCGGTGCTGCTTTTCGCTTGCCTGCTGGCGCACGAACTTTCTCACTCCTACGTAGCCCAAAGGAATAAATTGCCCATCTCGGGCATAACCCTTTTCATCTTTGGGGGCGTGGCCCACCTTGAGCAAGAACCGGAAGATCCCGGAGTGGAATTTAAGATGGCCATAGCCGGGCCGATCATGAGCCTGGCGCTCGGGATCTTTTTCTATTTTTTATCCGCTAATCTTTACAGCTTCGGGGCTCCTAAATTCCTCTTCAGTATCACCGGTTATCTGGCTTATTTGAATTTTGGCGTGGGCTTGTTCAATCTCCTGCCCGGCTTTCCCCTGGACGGCGGCAGGATCATGCGCTCGCTGATCTGGAAATTAAGCAATGATCTTCGCCGGGCCACCATGATCGCCAGCAGTTTAGGCAAAGGGATGGCCTATATTTTGATCGGCCTGGGATTGGTGGGGATCTTTCAGGGAACCTTGATAAACGGCTTATGGCTCATCTTTGTCGGTTTGTTCTTAAACCAGGCCGCGGAAATGAGCTACCGGTCCGTGCTGATAAAAAGGTTTTTGACCGGCATCAAGGTAAGGAATCTTATGACCAAAAATGTCATAGCGGTGCCGGCCGATATCTTGCTTTCCGCCCTGGTCGAGAAATATTTTTTTAAATATCGCTTCGCTTCTTTCCCGGTTTTGAGCGACGACACCCTGCTGGGCTTGGTCACTTTCCACGATATCAAGGAAGTGCCCAAGGAAGAATGGGGGAGCCGCCGGGCCTCCGAGGTGATGCTGCAGCTCAAAGACGACCTGCTGATCCACGAGGATGAGGAGATAGCCGTGGCCCTGCAGAAGATCGCCCACAACCAGGTGGGCCGCCTGTTGGTGATCGATGACGATAAACTGATCGGCATCATATCCCAGCGGGACATCATGAAACTGTTGGAATCATGAGGGTCTTAATGATCATAGCTTTTGAGGGGTTCCGCGATGAAGAATATGCCGAGCCAAAAGATGTTTTAGAAAAAGCCGGCGTGGAAGTCATCACCGCTTCTACAAAAACCGGAACAGCGACCGGAAAGCTGGGGCTTAAGACCAAGGTGGATGTTGCTCTCGATCAAGTGCAAGTTGTTGATTACGATGCGGTCCTGTTCATCGGCGGGCCGGGTTCCTACCAGTTCCATCACGATCCCAAAGCGCATAAGATCGTAAAAGAAACCGCCGCCGCCGGAAAAGTTTTAGGCGGCATCTGCGCGGGCGTCAACACCCTGGCCCAGGCCGGCGCGCTTAAAGGAAAAACCGTAACTTCGTTCGCAGGGGTAGCTGAAGACGTCGAGAAAACCGGGGCCAATTATACCGGGAAAGGCGTGGAAGTGGATGGCAAGATCGTGACCGCGGACGGCCCGGCCCACGCCAAGATCTTTGGGGAAGCAATATGTCGACTTCTTTCCTCACCCCTTTCTTCGCCTCCGGCGAATTCATTCCCCTCTCCATCAAAGATGGAGAGGGGCTCTCAATAAATGGAGGCCTTGCGGTTTGAAAAGTAATAAATTTCGAAACCTTAAGGCTGCTCGAATGCTTCGAAAAGAAATGACCAAAACCGAGAAGACACTCTGGCGTTATCTTAGCAATCGTGGATTCTGTCAATTTAAATTCCGCAGGCAATACCCGCTCGCAGGTTTCATTCTGGATTTCTATTGCCCGGAAAAACGGATGGGAATTGAAATTGACGGGCCAATCCATGATAATAAACCTGAACACGATAAGGAAAGACAGGTCATCATTGAAAACTATGGCATCAGGGTCTTGCGTTTAAAAAATGAACAGATAGAAAAAGAGCTTGATTCTGCACTCAAAGCTATCAAACATTTCATTACCCCCTCTCTATCCCGAGCGAAGTCGAGGGATGGAGAGGGGGTGCCCGAGCTTGTCGAGGGCGGGGGTGAGGATGGAAAATTCTGAAATAGCCCGGATCTTCTGGCAGATCGCGGAGCTTCTGGAGCTCAAGGGGGAGAACCCCTTCAAGATCCGCGCCTACCAGAAAGTAGCCCGCAATCTGGAGGGGCTTTCGCAGAACCTGGAAGAAATATACAAAAAAGGCGGGCTGGCCGCCCTCGAAGAGGTCCCGGGCATCGGGGAAGCCATCGCCTCACACATCGTAGAACTTCTCAAGACCGGCAAGGTCAAAAAATACCGGGAATTGCTGGAAGAATTCCCTCCCTCCTTTATCGAGCTCATGGAAGTGCCGGGCCTGGGACCCAAGACCGCCCTGCTGCTCAAAAAGAAATTCAAGATCGATTCAATAAAGAAGCTCGAAAAGGCCACCGCCCAGGGCTTGCTCAAAAATCTGCCCGGCTTTAAGGAAAAGAAGATCGAAAATATCCGCAAGGGGCTGGAGCTCAAGAAGAAGGTCGCCGGCCGTTACTTGCTTTCCGAAGCCGGCGAATTTGCCGAGGCCCTGATATCGCAAATAAAGAAAATAAAGGGAGTGGATAAGATACTTCCTTGCGGATCGCTCCGCCGGCAAAAAGAGACCATCGGCGACCTTGATATTCTGGTGACTTCCAACCGTCCCCAGGCCGTGCTGGACGCTTTTGTAAAATTGCCGCAGGTCGCCCGTATTTTGGGTGAAGGGCCCACCAAGTCCTCCGTTATATTGAAGAACAACCTGCAAGCGGACCTCCGCGTTTTGGATCCGGAGAATTTCGGGGCGGCCGCTCATTACTTTACCGGCAGCAAGCTCCACAACATCGCTATCCGCGAACTGGCTATAAAAAAAGGGCTCAAGATATCCGAATACGGAGTGTTCCGCGGAAAAAAACGGATCGGGGGGAAAACCGAGGAAGAGGTCTTTAAGGCGGTGGGCCTGCCTTACATCCCCCCGGAGCTGCGCGAAGGTCGCGGTGAAATAGAAGCCGCGAGAGCCGGAAAACTCCCCGACCTGATAGAGCTTCAAGATATCCGCGGCGACCTGCAGATGCATTCCAAATATTCCGACGGCGGAAATTCCATAGAAGAGATGGCGGAGGCGGCGCGCAAATTGGGCTACCAATATATCGCCGTCACCGACCATACCCTTTCCACCCGGGTAGCCGGCGGCCAGACCGAAAAGGAGTTCCTAAAAGAGCTGGAGTATATCGATAAACTAAATGACAGATTGAAGGGCTTCAGGGTGCTCAAGGGCGTGGAAGTGGATATCCTCCCTGACGGAACACTGGATTATAAGGACGCGATCCTCAAGGAATGCGAGGTGGTGATCGCGGCGGTGCACAGCAATTTCAAAATGCCGAAGGATAAAATGACGAGAAGGATCCTCGCCGCGCTCAAAAATAAATATGTCAATCTCCTCTCCCATCCCACCGGACGATTGATCGGCAAACGCGACCCTTACGAAGTGGACCTGGAGAAGATCATGAAAGCGGCCGCCGACACCGGCACTTACCTTGAGCTTAATGCCCATCCCGAACGGCTGGACCTAAATGACGCGCACTGCCTGCGGGCCAAGGAACTTAAGATAAAGCTTTCGATTAATACCGACGCCCACTCGGCCGGGAACCTTTCCGACATGAAATACGGGGTGGCCACGGCGCGGCGGGGCTGGCTGGAGAAAAAGGACGTCATCAACACTTATCCGATTGACAAGCTCTTGAAATTTCTCTATGCTAAGCGCTAATTCGAGGGGGTGAAAAGATGGGAGCACTTCTTTTTGTCATCCTGCGTTTGATCGGCCTGGTCAACACCCCGGTGGATTTGCCGATCCTGTGCCTTTTGATCTCCATTGATTCGGTGGGGGTCCCGGCGGTCATGAAAGCGGTCAAGAAATGAAGGTAGAGGTCTTCGCCGACGGAGCTTCCCGGGGCAATCCGGGAGAAGCCGGCTTGGGAGTGGTGGTTAGATCGGAAGGAAAGGTCATCAAAGAGGTGGCCGAATACATCGGCCGGGCCACTAATAACGTTGCGGAGTATCTGGCTTTGATACGCGGATTGGAAGAGGCCTTATTATTGGGCGCCAATGAGGCCTCTTTTTTTTCGGATTCCGAGCTGATGGTCAAGCAGATCAAGGGAGAATATAAGGTCAAGAACGAGGGATTACAGCCGCTCCACCTCCATGCCCGGCAGTTGATCGCTAAATTCAAAAAATTCGAGATAACCCACAAATACCGCGAAGACAACCAGCACGCCGACGACCTGGCCAACCGGGCTATTCATAACGCAAGGCCTCGATAGGCAAAAGCCGCGAGGCGCGCCTGGCCGGCCACAAGCCGAAGACCACCCCCACCAAGACCGAGAAAGAAAAAGCCAGAAGGATAGACCGCCCGGTGATGAGCACCGTCCAGCCCGCGAAAAAGGATATCAAAAACGAGATCAAAGCCCCCACCCCGATCCCGATCACCCCCCCCAAAACGCAGACCAAAACCGCCTCCACCAAAAATTGGGTGAGGATATCGCCGTTCTCGGCTCCCAATGCTTTGCGCAGGCCGATCTCATGGGTGCGCTCCATCACCATCACCAGCATGATGTTCATGATGCCGATGCCGCCGACCAAAAGCGACACCGCCGCGATCGCGCCCAATAGAAAAGAGAAGGTGTTCACCGTTTCGGAAGCGGCTTTCTGGATATCGGCCATGTTGCGCACATCGAAAATATCGGCCTGGGAAGGCGGCAGGCGGTGGAGCTTGACCAAAAGCGGCGAAACCGCTTCCTGAATACCGGAGAGGTCTTCCGCGCTTTGGGCCTGGATATCAAAATAATTTATATAATCGCGGCCCAGCAGGCGGTGCATGGCGGTCGAAAGCGGTAAGATGATCTGATCGTCCGCGTTCTGGAAGCCGCGCGCCCCCTTTTCCGGCAATACTCCGACCACCTGGAAGCTCACCCGGTTGATCTTGATCCACTTGCCCACCGGATTCTCGTCGGGAAAAAGCTGTTTGGCCACCTCTACTCCGATCACCGCCACTTTGCTCCGCATATGGTCTTCGGTCTCGGTAAAAAAGCGGCCGCTGGTCGGGGTCGCATCGCGCACCAATGGATAGTCGGTGCTGGTCCCGTAGATCTGCGTGTTCCAATTACGGTTGAGATAGACCACCTGGCCCCGGCCCTGGACATAGGGCACTACCGCTTTTATCCCCTCCAGGGTCTTTAGCGCGTTGAGGTCTTCCAGAGTGAAGCGAGTGACGGAGTCGGCCCCCAGCGAAATTCCCTGCTGGCGGGGAGCGGTCCTGACACTTAGCAGGTTGGTCCCCAGCGCCGCCAAACTTTTTTCAACCTGTCTTTGTGCGCCGAAACCGATGGCCAGCATGGCGATCACCGCCCCCACCCCGATCACCACCCCCAGGATCGACAGGAACGAGCGCAATTTATTGGTGAGCAGTGAGAGATAGGCCTCATTGAAATAATTAGCCAGCCGACCGAGAGAAAAAAGATTCAGGTTGCGGGGCTTGAATTGGGGCAACTCCGCCGTCCTGCCGGCCGCTTGTTCCTTTACCCTTTGATCGGAGACGATGCGGCCGTCGGATAAACTGATGATGCGGCTGGCCTGGGACGCCAGGTCGGCTTCGTGGGTCACCATTATGATAGTGTTCCCCTGCTCGTTGATCTCCTTGAAAAGATCGATGATCTCCCGGGCGGATCTCGAATCGAGATTGCCGGTGGGCTCATCAGCCATGATTATCAGGGGCTTGTTCGCCAAAGCCCTGGCCAGGGCCACCCTTTGCTGCTGACCGCCCGAAAGCTGGTTGGGACGATGATGCAGACGATCGCCCAGCCCCACGCGTTTAAGCAGGGCTTGCGCTTCGGCCCTTTCGGCTACGGACGCCCCCTGACAATAAAGAAAGGGCAGCATGGTGTTGGTAACGATATCGAGCCGCGGCAACAGGTTGAACGATTGGAAAACAAAACCCAGTAAGCGATTGCGCAAACAGGAAGTTTCTTGTTCAGAGAGATGGGAAACCTCTTTGCCGAGTAGTTGGTAACTGCCGGAATCGGGCCGGTCCAAAAGACCCAAGATCGCCAAAAGGGTCGATTTGCCGGAACCGGACGGGCCCATGATGGCCACAAATTCCCCGGCTTCGATCGTTAGCGTTACCTCCTGCAAGGCCTGGACCGGGATCTGGCCGCCGATGTAGTAGGTTTTCTTTACTTTATTGAGCTCGATCAGCGCCATTATTACCTTCTCTGGCTGCCGAAGGGATTAAAGGAAGGAGGGCCTCCTCTTTGCGGCCCCAGCTTTTTTACCATTTCATCGGTGGGGATGACCACACTATCGCCCTCGTTCAGCCCCGAGACGATCTCGATATGCTCGGTGTTCTCGAGCCCGGCTTCCACCTGGAGCGGCTCCGGAGCTCCTCCCGGCGTTTTTATCTTGAAGACATAGGAGTTCTTGCCGCGCTTTCTTACGGCTTTGATCGGCAGCGCCAGTACGTTTTCCCTCTGGGTCTGGGAAAAATTCACCGTAGCGCTCATTCCGGAACGGAAAAATTCCGGGACCAGGCGCGGGATCACATCAACCGTATAGATGGTAACGTTGTTAATGACGGTCGATTCGTAGGCGATGTGTTCCACTTTGCCTTCGATCTTCTCCTGGGGATAGGCATCCAGCACGATCTCGACCGGCTGGCCCACCCGGATACGCCCGATATCGGTCTCATCCACCTGCGCCTTGACGATGAGCTGGTCGGCCATCACCAGCACAGTGTCGTTGCTGGTAAAGGTCTGCCCGGCCTCCACGTTCCCCACGATGATAAACCCGTCGATGGGCGCGACCACTGGAGTGGGCTTGTATATCTCTTCCCAGCGCTTAACCTCTTCGGCCCCGCCGGCCCGCGCGGCATCGATAAGCGCGGCCCGCTCCAGCGAGCTCATCCAGACTAAAATTTCACCTTTCCTTATTTTTTGCCCCTCCACCACCAGCACCTGCTCGATGCGGCCCGAGACCGGCGGCTTGATCTCCAGGCGATTGCGGGGCATCACCGTGCCGGTGGCGGGAATGCTCGATTGGATATTGCCCCTGGTCACTTTAACTATTTCCAACGGCTTCTCTTTCTTCGCCGCACATCCACCGAAGGCAATAACCAAGAAACAAGAAACAATAACCAGAAGAATTTTCATTTAATAATACCTCCGTAGGAATTTATCCAGCCCGCTTCCGCCAATAGCGCCGTCCGCCTCCTGGCGAGGGACGATTTTTGAGAATTTATATAATCGTTCTCGATGATGACCCATTCATCGTAGCCGATCAGGCCGTTTAGGTACTTGGTCCGGGCGATCTCCGCCCGCAGTTTGGCGGCTTCT
This sequence comes from Candidatus Saganbacteria bacterium, assembly GCA_016223205.1. Lineage (GTDB taxonomy): Bacteria > Margulisbacteria > WOR-1 > XYC2-FULL-46-14 > WPAF01 > JACRPM01. The sequence continues at coordinate 127,418 of JACRPM010000006.1, read as the reverse complement.
TCCGAAAGCCGGGCCACTTTCTGCGCTTCCAGCGCGTCCTTAAATTGTTCGTAAGCCGATTCCAGGTCGTACCTCAAATCGTTTTTGGCTTTTATAAGATCCTGCCGGGCCTGGTCGTTAAGCGCGGCGAACCTGATACGGTCGGCCGCGTTGCCCCCTCCCGGGAAAAAGGGATAGGATACGCTCAAGCTCCAGCTGTTGCTGCGGCTTAAGGCCGACCAATCGGTCCCGCTTTTGCGGATGGAGCCGTTCAGCGAAACCGTCGGCAAGAATCCGCTGATCGATTCCTGATACGCCAAATCCGCCGTCTCGGCCGCTTTTTGCGCGATCGTATAGGCGGGCGCCGCGGATAATAAAGCTTCGAAATTCGGCCGGGCCGGCGGGGTCACCTTCATTTCACCCTCGGCCCGGTCCACCTCGAAAGATAAAAGCTGGGTCAACTTCAGGCGGGAAAGCTTTTGGGACCGGCCGGCGGAAGATAGATTATATTCGGCTTCGGCCTCGTCCGCCCGGGTCCTCAACAGGGCGCCTTTGTCTTCGCGCCCGTTCCGAAACTGCAGGTCGATCAGGGCGGTGTTATCCCGGCGCCGGGTTAAGATATTTTGGAGAAGCTTGAGATTTTCGTCGGCCACTGCCAGTTCAACGAACTGCTGGCGCAAGCTGAAATTAATGTCTGATCTGGCCTGATCTAGCGAGGCCCGGGACCGGTCCAGGCCGGCGCGGGCGGAAAGGTTGCTGAAATAATTGCTAAGACCGGAAAACAACGTCTGGGTGGCTGTGATGCCGTAGGAATCGCTCTTTACCGGTTCGGAAAAACTTCCGCTGGAACTTTCCCCCATCGATAACGAAGCGGAAAGCTGGGGAAGAAAAGGGGTAAAGCTTTTATAATAATTCCAGCGCACGGCCTCGGTCTGGCTTTGGGCGCTCTTTATCTGGTAATTGTTCCGCTCTGCCAGCTCCCAGGCCTGCTGCCAGGTGAAGGCGGATAGCTCCCCGGTTAAAAATGAGATAATGATAATCGCTAAAAATATTCTTTTCAGAACCAGGCTCCTTTCAATCCCGCAATTATATCATTTCTTCTGATAAGATAAGCAGAATTGAATTACGTCTTAAACAATACTGACGGCGCTATCGCCACTTAAGGCAGTATCAGTATCGGCCGTACCGGCAACTACATCGTTATCGACGCTGGCACCGACAAACATCGTCTGCAAATTTGTCTGTAAGGCCTCTTTCTGCTTTTCAATATACTTGACAAACTCATCTTGCGAAATCACTCCGTCGCCATTCGTGTCAATTTCTGAGAATTTATCGCTATCGCTGCTTGACAGAAGCAAATCTAATAAATTAAACCCAAAAGGCATGGGTGGGGGCACTTTCTTTTTCTCTTCATCAAACTGGGTAAATTCATCCTTGGAAATGATCCCGTCCCCGTCCTGGTCAATCTCAGAAAATAGCTTGTCCACATCAATTTTAGAAGTGGCGTCATTTTTCCCGGTCGTCTTTTCTGCCATTATTTTCGATAACGCATCTAGAAATTCACTTTTATTTATTTCCCCGTCGGCATTCGTGTCCACTTTACTGAAAATGCCATTAATCCATTTTCGAGAAAGAGCTTCCCCACTAATTTTCATATCCATGCTTCATACCCCCTTATTAAGCAATAATACCGTATTCTACCAACAATAAATAAATATCACCTCCATAAACTATTTACTCTCGACACCCTCAGGACCACCAGGGCCTAAAGGACCTTCCGGACCACCCGACCCCCTATCTTTCCGGTCTTTTTGTCTTATTTTTTCAAACATTTTCTTTTCCCGTTCTTTCCTTCCTCTTATTATTTTCTCAAGCTTTGCCTTTTGTTCAGGAGTCAGCTCTTTTCGCAGCTGGATAATTTGATCCATTCGCTTAAACTGGATTTGAGTCATATTCCGGCTGATCAGCTGCATATTACCGTATATAGCTTTACTGTCCGGCGATTCTTTGAGAATTTCTTTTTCGATTTTATCGAAAAGCTCCTTATTTTTGGAATGGATTTCTTTTGCCTCTTCTTCGATCTGCTTGGCCCCGGACAAAAACTTATCTTTTTGCTGCTGCGTCAACCCGATGTCCTTTGCCATCCTTTCTATCATCCGCTCAGCCATGGGGTCCTTGTCTCTCGGCGGCCCAAAGAGAGGAACCCCCAAAGAAATCCCCGACAGGACGACTGTGATCAATAAAATTGCCAAAAAATATTTTCTAATCATTATCCCGATTCCTCCTTTTATGTTTCGTAACCATTAGACGCCGCCCTGCGCTAAAAAGTTCCATTTAATCCATAAAAATATAATTTAGGATCTGGTCGCCATTCATTTCATTCTGCCGAAAGACATAATCCGCCAAGGTTACGCCATTGCCGAAAAAATGGGGGAGAACATTGAAATAGATCACCGAGCCGATCAGCAGCAAAACCAGGGCTCCTCCCAGGGCCAGCCTGGCGTGCCGCGCTCGTCCGGTTATCCCAGCTTTGATCCGTGAAGACATCTTTTGGTCGTCGAATCCCGGGCCGGACGCCTTAAGCCGATCTATATATTCCTCATAATCCCCCATTTTTCCTCGCTTCCTTTTTTAGTATTTCCCGGGCGCGGTACAAGGTGGACTTGACCGTGCCGATAGGAATTTTCATCATTTCGGCTATTTCTTCCAGCTTTTTCTCCTCGACCTCCGCCAGCAGCAGTACCATCCTCTGTTGCGGGTTCAATTTTTTAAGAGGTTTCAACTCCTCCAGGTCTGTGGCGGGCTCCGGGGCTTCTTCCTCAACCATTCTCAGGTTGCCGAGCATTTGCTTGGCCCACCCGAAGCGGTTCTGTCGGTTTAAATAATTTAAGGCGGTATTGACCGCTATCTTATAGATCCAGGTATCAAGTGCGGCCTCTCCCCGGAAGCGGGGCAGGGCCCGGTGGACTTTCAGGAAAATTTCCTGGAATAGGTCTTCCCGATCCTCACGCGTAAAGACGTAGCGGGAAACCAGCTTCCAGACCTTGATCTTATGTTCCTCATATACCTGGTCAAAATCGGCTTTTACCATTCAACCTCCCACATTACTTAGACAATAATAATCCAGAAAAGGTTCCCTGTGTTATAATTATCTCCGGGCGGGCCAGTCGATCGCCGTGAACCATGCGCGCAAGCGCTTAGGTTCACGGAGGAAAGTCCGGGCTCCGCAGAGCGGCGTGGTCGCTAACGGCGACTCAGGGCAACCTGAAGGAAAGTGCAACAGAAATTACACAGCCCACCTTCCCCGGTTTACCGGGGGAGAGGCGATGGTGAAAACGGGAGGTAAGAGCTCCCGTCCCGCCATGGTAACATGGCGGGATGTAAACCCCACGCGGAGCAAGGCCAAATAGGGAAAGACGTAGCTCGCGTCGTTATGATCCCGAGTAGGCCGCACCGAGGTAGCCAGCAATGTCTATCCCAGACAGATGGTCGATCAACGACAGAACCCGGCTTACCGGCCCGCCCATTATTTTTATGGACCTCATTATCATTAAGCGCCACTTTGATCTGATAATTACGCACTGCCGGGACAACTACCCGGCGGAGGCGGGCGGCTTTTTGGGCGGGATCGGCAATTTGATCCTTGGAGTTTTCCCCGTCCCCAACTTTGCTTTCATCGAATTCAGGGAGAAACATGAGTTTGGTATTGCGGAAACCGATTGCCTGCGGGCCAACCAGTTCTTTGAGGAATATAAGATGGATACTCTGGGCTTTTACCACTCCCATCCCTCATCTGGACTGCCCGTACCCAGCAAGCAGGACATTACCGCGCAAACCGTTCGGGCTTTGCGCCTCATGATGGTTATAAGTTTAGCCGACCTTAATAGCACCAAGGTGGCGGCATATTTTATGTCCGGCACTACTCCGGTAAAGCAGATCTTGACCGTCATTAAGGACGAGGGCCTGAATAAATATTTACTGGAGCTGGATATCGAAAGACAGAAAATGAATTACCTACAAGAAATGGAAAAACTTGACAAAAGAGTTGAGCAAATACTTCAAAGCCGATAGTTTAGGGTTTGGGTCTTAGTGTTTTTATGTCTGACGGGTAGAGGGTTGGAGGAGGCAGAGAAAGCTCCGTGAATTTTGTTGCGGTTTTTGGCTTTTCCTCTTCATAGGACCTTATCCCTCCCCTCTCCACATCTATCAGTTCCCCGCGATAGAGGATGTCGGGGTCAGAAGTGTTTTGATCTTCTGCCGTGAAGGTGAAATATCTTTTTAACTCTTCAAGCGTCCAATTATTATGCATATCTATGTAATAATTCGGAATTTGTAAATATTGCCATTTTTAAACTTTTATTAACTAATCAATTAGGAATTAAAGGTTTTAAATGCATCTTTAGAAGCATGGTCAATGATTTTTTCTGATTCTTTAGAATCAGGAGTACCTACCCTTGACATATACGCACTATATCTAGCAGGTATTTGTTCTCTGTACGGGGAATTAATACTAAAAAGCCTCTCATAATGGTCGGATTCAGCAAATTCGTCAATATTTATTGAAGCTAAACATTGAAAATCAATTATATGGCTTTCTTCTTCGCCAGGAAAAGGATCAAGCCAATGATATCGCGGAAAATGAAAATTGGATCTTAATTCTGCAATCCTCTTAGATACATTCTTTTTTTGACTCCCCGACAATTCTTCATACCTCTTTTTACTTGTAAATATTGGGGGTATTTCTTCTTTCCAGCATTTTTCAATAAATTTCATGATGATTTCATTAAATAAAAATACTCCACAAAATATGAGATAATCTGCCTTGCCTTGATACATATCACAAATAGGTGTAATAAGAATTGCTTCTTGGGTATTATCTATTGAATGGAAGTAAATATTTTTAAATATATCACTTTGGTCAATTTTTTCTTTTGGGGCAGCATACATAAATTATCACATTTTAAGCCTTGGATCATTAATCCTTTTAAAGCCTCTCGATTTTAATTCATAAAAGCTTTTAGGTATAAAATTTGGGCTTTCGAACAACATATCTTCCCCAGGCACCCCATATCCAAATACCTTAAATTCATCTAGTTCTGGGAATTCAGAAAAAGGAATGCTACGCACACTTTCACCCGATAAGTAATAGTACCCGCTAAACTCCTTTTCTGAAGGCAAAATAGGATACTTTTTAATCAAAGTCACAGAAGGATGCTCCCTAATATTAATCCTCCTTTGCCATTCATCCTCAAACGCATAATCAGAAGATGCAAAGGGTGATTTTTCTCTTAATACTTGTGTGTTCATTCGATAGCCTTTTTATATTCTGAATTAAGACTGCCAATAAAGTTATCATAAATTGAATCGTGGGCCGTATTTATCCATTCTTCAATATGTCTTATGTCTATGGGCACATTTTCTAGTATTACAGAACAATCTAAGTCGAATATAATTTCATCTAATGGCTTTCCGTTTTCTATTGGATTTGTAATTCGTAATAATATTTTCCCTGATTTTGTTTGTTTTAACATGATTCTAATATTAATCGCTTCTATTTGATTGCTTAACTTAGTTGGTGTTGATATATTTATTGATAATACATCAGCCACGCTTTTATTGTTTAATGGGATCCTATTAATATATCGCAATCCCAATCGATTAACTTGTATATTGGAATTAATAGCAATAATTTCTCTTAATATATTTTTTATTAAACTGATAAAATGAGTAAATTTATCATATTTAGTTAGATTGACTGACATAATCCCGTTTCCTAATTGAAATAATGCCGAACCATCATTTCGTTTAAAACGATGCCTCAATATTTTGGGCCATTCACCGATATCTGGCAATTCGGGAGGAACGAGTAATTCGGTATTTGAAAAATCATTTTTTATTGAACTGTAAACTGACCCTGCAAATAAGGCATAATCCGAGACAGGGTTAAATTGGATTTCAAATAAAGACTCGATAAGCGGGGACTTATGGAGCTTGGGATGATCCACCATGTATCAATTATATTTCCTTTCTACCAAAAAAGCAACTTATAAATATACAACGTTTTGCTTTCATTAATTATCTAGCATTATAATCTTACGCCTTCTCCCTCAACTCCATCCCCAGAAAATAGCTTAATACTGTTCTGATGGCGATGATGGCGGCCAGCATACCGATGTCGTTCCAGTCCGGCCTAATGATGGTACGGATAATGTCCGCCGCAATGAAGAACTCCAATCCCAAAATCAAATAGGATCCCAGCTTTTGCCGCATCAGCCGTTTGGATTGGGGATCGTCCGAGAGGAGATTGAACAGGAAATCCTTGATGACCAGCAGGATGCCCCAGATGATCACGGCAGAACCGATCAGGCTGATGGCCATGACGATCCAGTTTATGAGCACGTGCAGTTCCATGATATTTACCTCCTCACTTATGATAATCCTGCAGGGCTTTGACGGAGAAACCTTTCTTCTTGTAGGCCTCGATGCCGTTGACCGTGGCCTGGGCGCCGGATATCGTGGTGATGAGCGGGATGTTGTGCATCACCGCCGCCGAGCGGATCTTGGATTCGTCCGCCTTGGTCTTTTTGTCGCCGGGGGTGTTGATGATGAGCGAGATCTCGCCTTTGTTCACCAGGTCCAAGACATTGGGCTCCCCTTCTTTGAGCTTGCGCACCAGGGCGCATTCGATCCCGTTCTTCTTTAATACCGAGCAGGTTCCCGAAGTGGCCGCGATCTCAAATCCCAGGTCGACCAGTTTTTTGACGATGTAAACGATCGACCGCTTGTCGCGGTTGTTGACCGAGACAAAGACCTTACCCTTGACCGGCAGGTTCTGTCCCGCCGCGATCTGCGACTTCATAAAAGCAATGCCGAAATCATCGTCGATGCCCATCACCTCTCCGGTAGAGCGCATCTCGGGACCCAGCACTGCATCCGCCCCGGGAAAACGATTAAAGGGAAAGACCGCCTCCTTGACCGAGATATGCTTGGGCTCCGCCTCGCGGGTGATCCCCATCTGCTTTAAGGTCTTGCCGATCATCACCTTGGTAGCGATCTTGGCCCAGGGGATGCCGGTGGCCTTGGAGACAAAGGGAACGGTGCGGGAGGCGCGGGGATTGACCTCGAGCACAAAAACCTTATCGTTCTTCACCGCGAACTGCACGTTCATCAATCCCTTGACCTTGAGCTCTTTGGCCATGGCGTAAGTGTTCTGTTTTATGGTCTCGACGGTCTCGGGGCTTAAAGAAAACGGCGGCAGGGCGCAGGCCGAATCACCCGAATGGATCCCGGCTTCCTCGATGTGTTCCATGATCCCGCAGACCACCGTCTGCTTGCCGTCCGAGACCGCATCCACGTCCACCTCTATCGCGTCCTCCAGGAACTTATCGACCAGCACCGGATGTTCGGGCGAGACCTCGACCGCGGTGGTCATAAATTCCTGCAGGTCTTTTTCGTCGTAAACCAGCCGCATGGCCCGTCCGCCCAGAACGTAAGAGGGTCGAACTAAACAGGGATAGCCGATCTTTTTGGCGATCTTCTTGGCCTCCACGGGAGAAAAGGCGGTGCCGTTGGGCGCCTGGTTGAGCTTTAATTTCTTGAGCATGGCGGCAAAGCGCTTGCGGTCTTCGGCCCGGTCGATCTGCTCGGGAGAGGTGCCGATGATCTTGGCTCCGGCTTCCTCTAGCGGCAGGGCCAGGTTTAGCGGGGTCTGGCCGCCGAACTGCACGATCACCCCGTCGGGATTTTCCTTTTCGATTATGCTTAAGACATCTTCGCGGGTCAACGGTTCGAAATATAATTTATCGGAAGTGTCGTAATCGGTGGAGACCGTTTCGGGATTGGAATTGACCATGATGGATTCATAACCCTCTTCGCGCAAAGCAAAAGATGCGTGGCAGCAGCAATAATCGAATTCTATCCCCTGCCCTATGCGGTTGGGCCCGCCTCCCAGGATCATGATCTTTTTCTTGCTTTTAGACGGGCGCACTTCGTCCTCGGTCTCATAGGTCGAATAATAATACGGGGTAAAGGCCTCGAATTCCGCCGCGCAGGTATCTACCAACTTATAGACCGCCGAAATCCCCAGGTCTTTTCGCTCCTTATAAATATCGGTTTCCTTTTTACCCAAAAGATAGGCCAGCTGCCGGTCCGAAAACCCGAACTGTTTGGCCTGATAATCCCAAGCCCCCAGTCCCTTGATCCGGTTTTCCTCCTCAATGATCTCCATGATATTCTGCAAAAACCACGGATCGACCTTAGTTAACTTATAAACCTCTTCGATCGACATCCCGGTCTTCAAGGCGTGCTTGATATAAAAAATTCGCCGGTCGTTGGGAACCTTAAGTTTTTCTATCAGTAATTCTTCCTTGATGAATTCTTTGCCATCGGCTCCCAATCCGGCGCGGCCGACCTCGAGTGACCGCAAGCCCTTTTGCAAAGCTTCCTTAAAGGTGCGGCCGATGGCCATGGTCTCGCCCACCGACTTCATGGAGGTGCCGATCACCACCGGGGTATCGGGGAACTTTTCGAAGGTGAAGCGCGGGATCTTAACCACGCAGTAATCGATGGAGGGTTCAAAGCAGGCCGGGGTTTCTTTGGTAATGTCGTTGGGGATTTCATCGAGCGTGTAGCCCACCGCGAGTTTCGCCGCGATCTTGGCGATGGGAAATCCGGTGGCTTTGCTGGCCAAAGCCGAAGAACGGGAGACCCGGGGGTTCATCTCGATGATCACCATGCGTCCGGTTTCGGGATGGACCGCGAACTGGATGTTGCTTCCTCCGGTCTCGACCCCGATGGCGCGGATGGCGGCAATGGATTGGTCGCGCATTTTTTGGTATTCGACATCGGTTAAGGTCTGCACCGGGGCCACGGTGATCGAATCGCCGGTGTGCACCCCCATGGCGTCGAAATTCTCGATCGAGCAGATGATGACCACGTTATCCTTGCGGTCGCGCATCACCTCGAGCTCATACTCTTTCCAGCCGGTAAGGTCTTCCTCGATGAGCACCTCGGAGATAGGCGAAAGCTCCAGGCCTTTCTTAACTATTTGCTCATATTCTTCCTGCGTATGGGCGACTCCCGATCCGGTCCCGCCCAAAGTGAACGAAGGGCGGATGATGACCGGCAGTCCGATCTCCTTAACGGCCTTTTGCGCTTCGGCAAAATTATGGGCAAAGGAGCTTTTGGGCAGGTCGAGCCCGGCTTCGGCCATGGCTTTTTTAAAAAGTTCGCGGTTCTCGGCTTTCTTGATGGCGGTGACGTCGGCGCCGATCATTTCGATCTTATATTTCTCGAGTATTCCGGTTTCGGCTATCCCTACTGCGATATTTAATGCTGTCTGCCCGCCCAGAGTCGGCAACAGAGCGTCCGGCCGTTCTTTTTCGATTATCTTACAGCACATCTCCACCGTGATGGGCTCAATGTAGGTGCGATGGGCCAGATCGGGATCGGTCATAATGGTGGCGGGATTGGAGTTGATCAATACAATTTCGAAACCCTCTTCTTTTAAGGCCTTGCAGGCCTGGGAGCCGGAATAATCGAATTCACAAGCTTGTCCAATTACGATAGGACCCGCTCCTATGATCATTATTTTTTTAATGTCAGTGCGTTTAGGCATTCTTCATTAACTCCGCAAACTCCCTAAAAAGATAGTGCGCGTCGTGCGGCCCCGGCCCCGCCTCGGGATGGTATTGAACGGAGAATATGGGCAGTTTCAAGTGACGCATGCCTTCGACCGTCTGGTCATTAAGATTAATATGGGTAAGCTCAACCTGCCCTTTGGGGATCGATTCGATATCCACCGCAAACCCGTGGTTTTGCGCGGTGATAGCCACCTTCCTCGTCTTAAGGTCCATCACTGGCTGGTTGCCGCCGTGATGGCCGAACTTTAATTTGTAGGTCTTGCCGCCCAAAGCCAATCCCAATAGCTGGTGGCCCAGGCAGATGCCGAAGATGGGCATTCTTGCCTGCCTGCCGGCAGGCAGGCCGATCAGCTTCTTGATGTTCTCGATAGCGTAAGTGACCGCCGCGGGATCGGCCGGCCCGTTGGAAAGAAAGATACCGTCAGGATTGAGCGCCAGGACTTCCTCTGCCGGAGTGGCGGCCGGCACCACCGTAACCTTGCAGTTCACGCATTGCAGGTTCCAGAGGATGTTGAACTTAGCGCCAAAATCATACGCCACCACATTATATTTAACGGGCATCTGGCAGAACCGGCGGGCAAAAGCGGTCTCGTTCCAAATGTATGGTTTCTTACAAGTAACGACCTTTACCAGGTCGACGCCCTCCACCCCGGGAGAAGCTTTGGCCTTCTTGATCAAACTTTTTTCATCGAGATCGGTAGTGGAAATAATCCCTTTGAGCGCGCCTTTGATGCGCAGGATACGGGTGAGCATCCGGGTGTCGATCCCTTCGATGCCGATGATATTATTTTTTGCCAGGTATTCGTCGAGCTTGAATTTGGAGCGGAAATTGGAGGCGATCTTGGAATTCTCCCGCACCACAAAACCCTCGCATTGGGGGACTTGCGATTCGAGGTCTTCTTCATTGGCACCGTAATTGCCGATGAGCGGGTACGTCATGGTAACGATCTGGCCCTTATAAGAGGGGTCGGTCAAAATTTCCTGATAGCCGGTAAGCGAAGTATTAAAAACGACTTCCCCGGCCTTCTCTCCCTGCGCACCGAAAGATCGGCCGACAAAAACCGTGCCGTCCTCTAGAGCTAATATCGCTTTCAAATCGGAATCGGTCCCGGTTCCAGCAGCAGATCGTGTTCGCGGACGTGGTCTTTTACCTTGATGCCCACGTCGTCGCCTTTCTTGACCTGGTTCACGGACTCGTGCTCGATCTGCATCGATCCGATGACTTCTTCAAAATCGGTGGTGTGGCCTTTAAAGTGTATCTTATCCCCCACTTTAAAAGGGGCCTTCACCTTGACTGCGGCCACCGAGATACCGGAGAAGAAATGCTCGACCATCCCCAGCACTTTGGGACCTTTCACCTTCTTAACAACCTTTTTGACGGCTTTTTTAACTTTCTTTACAATCTTCTTGGCGACTTTCTTGGCTTTCTTGGCCTTCTTGGCTTTCTTTGCTTTTGGCATGTTTACCACCTCTTCTGCCAGATATTTTAAACCCTTTTACCCTTTTGTCAACCCTGCACCATGCGCGGGGCGCTTAGGTGCAGGGTCGATGCTTTACCATAAATTACATTGAAAGTGGCGATGAACCCGTTGGTCTGCCTTAAGGACAGGAACTTCAAGCGGTCGATCGGGCGGATCTCGCCTTCCTCGAAAGCCCCCCGCGCCCCGATGATCTTTAGGAAATCGGTCAACTGCTTGGCGCTCTGGAAAAATTCCCTAAAGGTCCGGCTTTCGAGCTCAACCGACGCGAAACGCTTGGATAGCTGTTTTCTCCACTCCTCAAGCGAGGGCAGCTTATGGATCCTAAAGCCCAGGGATTCCAGCTCTTTCAAGGTCCCCTCCCCGAAAGTTGAAAATACCAGCTGGCCTCCCGATTTTAATACCCTCCCCGCTTCCTTTATAACTTTCTCTGTGTCCATCCACTGAAAAGAGGAAGAGGAGACTAAAAGATCGAAAGAAGAACGCTCAAAAGGCAGGTCTTCCACGTCGAATTCCATGAATTCCGCGCCCAAAACCTTGGTTTTGGCTACCTCGATCATGCCCGGCGCTAAATCAACACCCACGATGCGAGCCCGGGGATATTTTTTCCGGATCTCTTCGGTCAAAAGCCCGGTGCCGCACCCCAGATCGGCAATGTTTACGGGTTTGGTGTTTGGCAACAGCGCCAAAAGATCGTGGATGATCCGGCGGTGCAAATGCGCATGCACATCGTAATTTTTTGCGCCGCGCGAAAAATGTTTCTTAACTTTTTCTTTATCGATCATAAAGTCAAAATGAATTCCTTAAGCACCCGGTTGAATTTATCCGGCCAGTCGAGGAAGGGCGCGTGGCCCGACCTTTCGAATATCTTGATCTCCGCTCCCGCTATCCCGTCATGGAGATACGCGGCCGCCGCCGGCAGGCAGATCTTATCGGATTCCCCATGGATGAGCAGGACCGGAACTTTTATCTCCGGCAATATATTTCTCCAGTCGGATACTTTGAGATGTTCCAGATCGGCAAAAACTTTCTCTTTGTCCGGCAGGGCCATTTTTTTGATCAAGGGATGTATCCTGCCCCCCAGAAACATCAGCGAATAGAAAAAGCGCAAACCTCTTTCAAAATTGGCCTCGATCTTTTTCTCCAGATTCCTCAACAAAGCCGACGAGATACCCACCGGCGGCCCGAGGAACTTGGGGGTGGCCGAGACCAGCACCAGGGCCTTTACTTTTTCCGGATCATTCAGATATTGATCGACCGCTTCCTCCGCCCCCATAGACCATCCTATCAGGACTTCGGAACCCCCTCTTAATCTCCCCCTTACCAAGGGGGAGATGTCCCGAGCGCAGTCGAGGGACAGAGGGGGTTCCCAAACACTTTCGTCTACCGCAAACCCCGGAATAAACTTCAGTAGCATAACATTATTATATGTTAAAATAGCTTCCATGGCCAACCCGGTGATCGAAGTTAAAAACCTCACCAAGAAGTTCAACGGCTTCACCGCCGTTGATTCGATCAACTTTGAGGTGGACGAGGGCTGCGTGTTCGGGCTTTTGGGCCCCAACGGAGCGGGCAAGACCACTACCATCTCCATGCTCTCCACTCTCCTGCGCCCCACTTCCGGAACCGCCCTTATCAACGGTCACGATGTGCAGAAGGATCCCGCCGCGGTCAGGCGCTCGATCGGTATCGTTTTCCAGGATCCCAGCTCCGACGATATCTTGACCGGCCGGGAAAATCTCCTGCTCCATTGCCTACTCTTCGATGTTCCCAATGCGGAGATCGGTCCCCGTATTAAATGGGCGCTGGAACTGGTGGACCTCACCGAATGGAAAGACGCCCTGCTCAAGAAATACTCCGGCGGGATGAGGAGAAGGCTGGAGCTGGCGCGGGGGCTCCTGCACAAACCCCGGATACTCTTCTTGGATGAGCCGACGCTGGGGCTCGATCCCCAGGCCCGCGAGAACATCTGGGTCCACATCGAAAATCTGGTAAAAGTGGAAAAAGTGAGCATCATCCTCACCACTCATTATATGGAAGAGGCCGACCGGCTCTGCGACCGGGTAGCCATTATCGATCACGGCAAGATCATCGTCAGCGGCACCCCAACGGAGCTCAAGACCGGCATCCCCGAGCCAAAGCGGCCGCCGGAAGTGCTCAAGGCCACCCTGCACGATGTGTTCCTTTATTACACCGGAAAGCAATTAAGGGAGAGCGGCGATACGGCGGAGGGCGGATTTATGCAAAAGGTCATGAATTTCACCAAGAAGAACCGATGAGAGAACTTAAAGGATTATTGGGATTATGGTACCGGGAACTTTTGGTCTTCTGGCGGGAGAAATCGCGCATCGTCTCTTCCCTTTTCTCCCCGATCCTGTGGCTGGTGGTGTTCGGAGGGGGCATGGGGACGGTATCGCACGTGGAGGGAGTAAATTATCAAACCTTCCTGTTCCCGGGCATCCTCTGCATGTCGGTGCTTTTCTCCTCGATCTTTTTTGGGCTGTATATCGTCTGGGACAAGCGCATCGATTTCTTCAAAGAAGTATTAGTGGCGCCTCTCTCCCGGGTAACCATTTTTACCGGCAAGATGCTGGGCGGGACCACCGATTCCCTGATCCAGGGCGCCATACTTTTATCCTTGGGCCTATTTTTCGGGATACATTATTCCATTTTTTCGGTCGTAGCGGCGATGCTGATATTATTCTTATTGTCTGCCGCTCTGGTGAGTTTGGGATTGATGATCGGGGCCCTGATCGACAGTTTGGAGGGCTTTAATCTTTTTGTTAGTTTCCTGATCTTCCCCATGTTCTTTTTCTCGGGAGCGCTTTTCCCGCTGGAAAATCTGCCCGGCTGGCTCAAGTTCTTTACTTTCATCGATCCGGTAACTTACGCGGTGGACGCGATGCGGGGGATACTTCTCCATCTGAACCGCTTTCCGCTGGGATTGGATTTTCTTATCTTGGGGGCTTTCGCTTTGTTCTTTATTTCCGCGGGAACCTGGGCGTTCAGGAAACTGAAGTAAAAGGAGGAAAGGAAGGTGCAAAAAATGCACATTCCTTTTTCCGATAATTGCTTTGATAATAAATCTAATAGAAGATTAGAAGGAGGGTACTATGAAAAAAGCGTTTTTATCTATGCTGCTACTGATCAGTCTCGTATCTTTCTCGTTCTCCGAAGCGGTCTATTATTCACCCGAGCAGTTGACTAAAAAGGCCGACCTGGTGATCACCGGCAAAGTGATAAAAGTTACACCGACCGGGGCGCAGAAGCGGCTGGTTGACGGCCTTTACGGACAGGTCCATCTGGCTCAAATAAAGGTGGACAAGATCCTGAAAGGCAAAAAGCCCGGCCCCCAAATAGTTGTCGAGTTCGCCAAACTAAACCCCGATCTTGAAGCCGACGTTCAGGACCCGCAGTTCGAAACGGGCGATCGGGGCACCGCTTATCTTATCAAATTAAAGGGCGGCCATTATAAGGCCTTAGGCGGCTGGATCCGGGGCTGGAGCAAATAAGGGCCCCCGCTTAAAACGGTTCGATGTATTTTATGGTCAGCTGGTAATTCCGGGCCCAAGGATAATCTTTAAGGGTTTTTTCTGCCGGGATCCTGATAATTCCCCCGACCGATTCCGGATCGGTAAATCTCCCACCCTGTGCCGGCATGTAAGTGATGATGATCTCCTTGGTCGAGGAAAGGACATTTACCAAAAAAGTCACTCTTGGCTCCATGGGATCGACCATTTTCTGGATCTTATGGGTTAACCAGACCTCCAGCCATTCTTCCCGGGTGGGATGCGTGACCGCGGCTTGAGCCAATCCTGTCAAACTCGAGAACAACAAAACGGCGATAACCAAGTGAAAGAGGGTCTTTTTCATATTGATCAACTCCCGGTTTCTCGAATATTAGCAAATCTCCTTGAAATTTCAAGCAGATCAGTCGATAAATAATCATGGAGAAAATATCATGACCGAAGCCGTCGCGCGGATAATACCGCGCCCCAATCCAACAGCGCCCGCACGTATTCCTGCCTCGCGGTATGTGTATGGATATATTAACCGGCTGGCGGAGGTCTTTATCCGCTGGGGAGCAGCCGACCTCAAAATGCGCACCCTCTCTTACGCGCTTATCGATAAAACCAGAAGTGATCTGCTTTTTGTCCTGCGGGATTCGAATGAACACCAGGATCTGGTGGATATGATGGGATTAAGGGGCCGGCCGGATGAGGTTTGGTTGGCCGATATCTTAACTGAACTTTGGAAATTTGACCGAGTGGGATTCGGTGCAGCAAAGATCGGCATCGGCATTCCCCGTGACGAATGGATGAAAGCTACCTTTTCTACGCTGGAAAAGCGGGGCGGCGTCGGTCACGAAATATTGGCAGACATTCTGGGCCAAAACTGGCGCTGGGAACTGATGCATTGGTAATCCTCTGCTTATATTGCAGTAAATCCGCCTCTACGTTATAATACCCCTCGACGCTTTACACCAGACGTTTCGCGCGTCGCGACCGCCAAACGCACGACGTTCTTAAGGAGAGGTAGCAAAGCGGCCAAATGCACCTGACTGTAAATCAGGCGTCTTACGACTTCGAAGGTTCAAATCCTTCCCTCTCCAAAGCCCTAAGGCTGGAAACCGAACTTGCGGGGTGGGGATTTCGGCGGCTCCAACATCTTCTTGATGGCGCCGAATATCGTCTCGATCTCAATATCATGCTTTTTGTATTTTCTCTCCAGTTCCTCGATTTTGTGAGCTAGTTCTTTGTGGGTAGTTATCATCTGTTTCAACCTGATAAAAGTCCGCATGATCATAATATTGACATGAATCGCTCTTTTGCTGTTTAAAATCCCCGAAAGCATAGCTATACCCTGCTCCGTAAAGGCATAAGGGAATGTTCTCCTGCCTCCCCAACTTGATATCACAAACTGTGATTTCAAGATGTTGGTCTCTTCTTTACTAAGCTGGAACATAAAATCATCCGGGAATCTCTCAATATTTCTCTTGACAGCTTGATTAAGAACAAAGGTTTTAACCCCATATAAATTTGCCAGATCAACATCCAATATCACTTTTTGGCCGCGTATAAGGAATATTTTGCTCTCGATCCTCTCTTGCGGAATGATATCTTTCATTTAAAATTCCCTCCTATTTTAAATATCAGCAATTTATATGCCGGCGTTTTTAGGAGGTTTTTAGGCCAAAATGATGTGTTTATTGACACCCACGACAAAAAGGGCTACATATTGCGCCGCAATACCCAATAATATATAATCAGAGCATTATGAAAAAATACATCGCGCTTCTTCTGCTTTCCCTGTTCGTGTTTTCCTTCACACTTTCCGCCTTCGCCGAGCCCCTCCCCGCCGCCGACCGGGTAAAGAATATGGCGAACGAAGAGACCGGCTGGAGATATATGAGCGCCGGCGGAAAAATGTTCTTGGGAGGGCTGCTGATTGGCACCAGTATCGGGCTCTGGCAAGCCGCACAAAGCAACGTTTTGGCCGCGATGGGGCTTATCCCTTTAAGCGTCATTACCGGGGTGCCGGGCGTCCTCACCTTCGGTTGGGGTACCGCTGACCTTTTCTTTGGCTCCCGGGAATACGAGAACGAATATGACAAATTAAAATTGGCCGGCGATACCGACCGGGAAAACCAGGCGGCTCTTTATCTAAAAGAAAAAGCGGAAAAGGACAAAAAGGACCGCCAGCCCAGCTTCTGGAACGCCTTCGGCCTGCTCTCCATGTTCCCTACACCGGCAGAGAGAGAATATAGCAGTTATTTGAAGGACCGCGGTCAGCAGTAAAACTATTCTCGTTGTAGAAGATATCTACTAACAGAGCCAATCTCGGTTTTGCCATCCGCTGTCTGTCCGGCTAATATTTCCTGTTGAGAAACGGCCATCAGTTTTGCCTCGGGGACCGCCAGAGCTTGGATGATCTGGTTGTGCACGCCGGGGACCAGGGTGACTTCAAATATCTCGAGGTAGCGCTGGGTCAGCACCCCCTCGGATCCGGCCCGATCCGTCAGCCCTTGAGGGGGCTTGGCGGTCCAGAGAAGCTGGGCGGCTACTTGATCGGTGGAGAGGTGCGGTAAGATCGCTTCTTCCTCGACCAACTCTTCCATTAATTCGCGAAAAGGGGAAACTTCTCTTTCCTGCCTTAAATAGAACCATCTTTCAAAAACGGGCAAACGTTCTTGCGGAATAATTAGGCGCAAGTCGGCGCCTTTCTCGAAAGCGGTGCCCAATCCCGCCAAAAACGGCCGGGCTGACGGTTCGAACTCGATCGCTCCTCCAAAAGGCGTTAATACTCTCTGTCCCTTTTTAAGACGGTTGCGGTTCAGGATCAAGATGTTCCGGTCTTCCACCCTGATCCTCGCAAGATTCGCGGCACTTATTCTTATATCCTGCATGATTTCTCCTCCATTAAAGGTCTTCCACCAGTCGGATCGCACTATCGGGGTAACGAAAATCGGGCAGGCTGGTCTTGCTGCCGCCCGCCAAAGAATAAAGCTGGTAAAAACCGCTGCCCGGAGAACTTTCTTCTTCCGCCCAATTCCAATGGTAACCCGACATCTTTTGCCTGACCTTATTGTCCAGCGCAAGATCCCAGTCCCCCCTGGCCATCACTCTAAACCTTCTGCCGGTATGCTTGCTAAAGCGTCTGGCCAGCGCCCGGCCGTCCATCAAGCTGGTATAGGTCAACGGTTCGGCGGCCCGTGAAGGGTCGTTAAGCATCGCACGCAGATCATCCGCCCCATCGCCCGTGATCTCGTATCCCTGCATTATTCGTCTAAACAAGCCCGCGGTAACTTCGCCTTCCATGATCGCGACTTTATCGGAAATTGCCAGCATTTTCGGCAGGGTATTTTTGGGCTTAGACCTAAGCTGATCCTTAAACAGCTCGTTCCTTCTTAAAAAGGTCCTCAAGTCCATTCCGAAAAGATCGTTTATCACCCCGGTGCCGTAGCGGGCGATAAAACTGCTGTTCATTTTTATGATATCTTCCGGGTTGCCCCGGCGGTTTTGCAGGATATATAAAAATTCCAGAACCAATTTTTCGCGGATATCAGAGTCCAAGACCAGCTCCTGCAGCCAGCGGCGGAATTCCTTCTGTTCCAGCCGGCGGCCGGATTTGGCCAGGCATTTGCCCGCCTCCCAGGTCTCGCAGAAAACCTCTCTCACTCTCTTGAGGATCGAGCGCATCGCCAGCCGGTCGCCGTCCAAATCCAGCGGCCTGAAAAATTTCGGAGATGATACCTCCACGGAGAGCAAGCTCGGCAGTCCCGCCCTCTCTAAAGCCAGCCCGAGGAAAAGATTGAGGTCGTCTTTATCGGTGAGATCGAATCCCGCCAGAAAGTTTTTCGAGGAAGTCAGTTTTAAAAGCGGGAAGGCCCGGCGGACCGCGTCTTCCGGACCTTCAAAATAGCCGGACCGGTAATAAGCCCCCAATCCGTAGGTGCCCAGATCGAGCTTGCCGATCCTAAGCAATCTCTGCCGGATCTCATTATATCTGCATTTCTCGACCGAATTTCCGGAACCGTTCGCCTCTTCGAACTTGAGTATTTCTTCTTCGATATCCGGATTGTGGCGCAGGACTCCGAAACGGATATTGGCCACGGCCTGCTCGCGGGTGGACCAATCTTTGACGGCAAAGCCGGCCCGCTCCAACTTTAACCAGGGAAAGGAATCAACGAGCGCCTTGAAAAACGAGTGGTCGAACTCGCTCAAAACCCGTTTGTTTATTCCGATCCGATCGGCTTCCAAACTGGTCAAACCGTAGAGGTGGTCCTGAACCTGCCGTAGCGTTCTTGGCGGGACTTTTTCTCCATTATGTATCCTCCAGCAGACATCCAGCACCGGCTTGAATCGCCTGAAGATCGCAGAGCGCACCTGCTTGATATGGTCGGCATGGGATCTTATAACTATGCCGGAAACCAAAAAACTGCTGAACAAAGCTTTGCTGATGGTGGCCCTGACCGGATAAGGATAGTTATCGATTGCTAACCGCAAGGCCCGCTCAACCTCTGCCGAAGTTGCGGCTAACCTTTGTGGGGTGGTCTGGCGGCACAGGTCATGTTTCTTAAGGCGATCCCCTGCCCCGGCCATGATCCGGCCGGCGGTAGCAGTGACCAGACGGTTTTCTAATCTATCGATTCTCGAAGTCATACCGGCTTTTTATCGATGAACGCCGATTTTAATTTCACATCTTTCATGATATAATTTCTAACAATATGATGTATAAGGGCGTCATCGAAACCTATCGAAAATATCTCCCCGTAACCGAAAATACACCGATCATTACCTTTTTCGAGGGCAATACGCCGCTGATCTTTTCCCGGCACCTGTCGGACGAAACCAAATGCCAGGTTTATCTTAAATTTGAGGGCGCCAACCCGACCGGCTCCTTTAAGGACCGCGGCATGACCCTGGCTATCAGTAAAGCGGTGGAAGCCAAAAAGAAGGCGGTCATCTGCGCCTCGACCGGCAATACCTCTGCCTCCGCCGCCGCCTACGCCGCCCAGGCGGGGCTCGATTGCATCGTCATTATCCCTGAAGGCAAGATCGCTTTGGGGAAATTGGCGCAAGCGCTGATGCACGGCGCCAAGGTCTTTGAGGTCGCGGGCAACTTCGACCAGGCCCTCGACCTGGTAAGGAAACTGGGCGAAAAATATCCGGTGGAGATCGTAAACTCCATCAATCCCTATCGGATAGAAGGGCAAAAGACCGGCGCCTTTGAGATCTGCGACCAGCTCCAGGCCGTGCCGGATTATCACCTGATCCCGGTGGGCAACGCCGGCAATATCACCGCCTACTGGAAGGGCTACAAAGAATATTACGACCGCAAACAGATCAGCAAACTTCCCAAGATGACCGGCTTCCAGGCCAAGGGCGCCGCTCCCATTGTGCTGGGGCATATCGTTGAAAAACCGGAGACCATCGCTACTGCCATCCGCATCGGCAATCCCGCCAGCTGGAAGCAGGCGGAAGCGGCCGCGGCGGATTCGGGCGGTTCGATCTCGATCGTGACCGATGAAGAAATAATCGCCGCATATAACCTGATCGCCTCAAAAACCGGAGTGTTTTGCGAACCGGCTTCGGCCGCATCCGTCGCCGGTCTTCTCAAGAGAGTTAAAGAAGGCAAAATAGCCGACGGTTCGCTCATTGTCTGCATCCTTACCGGCCACGGGCTTAAAGACCCCGATACCGCGGTTAAAAATTGCACTACCAAAACCGTTAAACTTCCCTGTAAGCTCGAAGCGGTGGTCAGGGAGCTCGGATATTAGTTTGGATATCGTCCTGGTCGCCAACAGTCCCGGCGAGCTCACCTCCCTGGTCAAGCCCATCGCCGAAAAATTCCGTAGCCGATCGCCGGATAGCCGGATAACCTTATTCCTCACCCCCTGCCAGTATTCTTCGGGTCGCGAGGTGGAGTTTGCCAAAAAGAACCTGCAGGTAAATGAGGTGATCTCTTCGGAAGAATATAAAAAGTGGGTCCTGGGCGGGACGCTCCCGCGGGATATTAAATTCGGCGCTTTGGGCGCCGTGCTTTTTTTGGGCGGGGACTTGTTGCACGCCACCCTCATTGCCAAGAAATTGGGCTTCCCCGCCTATGCTTATCTGGCAGGGCGTCACATCGGCTGGGTCGGCTTCTATGAAAAATTCTTTATTCCCGACCATGTGGCTTACGATCTGTTCGCCAAGCAGGATATTCCGGATGAAAAATTGCAGATCGTGGGCGACCTGATGGTGGATTCGGTGAAGGGATTGGAAAAGGCCGAAGCCCGGCAAAAATGGCACCTCGATCCCGCCCGCCCTACCCTGGCGCTTATGCCCGGCAGCCGCGACTGGGAGATCAAGCATATGCTGCCGCTTTATGAAAAGATAGTTAAGCTCCTTAAAGGAAAAATAAAAGACCTCCAGACCATGGTCATCGTGGCCCCCTTCACCTCGGTCACGGAGATCGAAAAACATGCCCGGGGGCACCTTTTTGATGTCTATGCCCCGCTGGAATCCGCCACTGCGGCCGATCTGGCGCTCACCATTCCCGGCACCAACACCGCGCATTTGGCACTGCTGGGCGTGCCGGAGGTGATGATCTTTCCGCTCGATGATCCCAAGGTCATCCCGCTTGAGGGTCTTCTGCATTATCTGGGGATCGTTCCCCTTTTTGGCGGTTTAGTGAAAAGAGCGGTCGCTTACGCGGTAAATAAAAATACCAAATTTTTCGCCCTGCCCAACATCAAGGCCGATAGAATGATTATTCCCGAATTTCGCGGTAGAATAAAGCCCGTCCGGGTGGCCCAGCTCATTGAGGGGCTGTTGAGGGATCCGGACCGGCTCTACCGGATGAGCCGGGAACTTTTGGTATCTTTGGGAGCTCCCGGAGCGGCGGACCATATCACGGAGGTTATGCTTAATGAAGCTTTATCTGCGCCTGCTTGAATACCTGAAGCCCTATAAAATCCAGATCTTCTGGGCCGCGCTTTCCATGCTTATCCTCTCTGTGGCTAATATCCTGCTTATCCCCCTCATCGGCAAGCTGTCGGAAGCGATCGGCAACCGCGATTTCGGCCTGCTGAACCTGGTGGTGATCGGCGCGGTCTCGATCTACTTTTTACGGGGCTTGAGCATGTACGGCCAGGGATATTTGATGGCTTATGCCGGCCACCGGCTGGTGACGGACCTGCGCAAACAGCTTTACCGCCACCTGCAAGACCTGTCTTTGGATTTTTTCGCCAAGTGGCGCACCGGCGAAGTGATCTCGCGGGTGATGAACGACATCAATGTGGTGCAGAACGCGACCATCTCCGCCATCACCGAGATCCTTCCCAATTTGATAACCCTGCTGGGGGTTTTGGGCTATCTTTTTTATCTTAATTGGCGGTTGACCCTCATCACCCTGATCGTGATCCCGCTTTTAAGCTTTGTCATCAAGATCTTCGGCCGGGAGATGCGGGAGGTCTCGCGGGAATCGCAAAAGAAACAGGCGGACATCGCCTCCCTGCTGCAGGAATCTTTGGCCGGGGTAAGGGTGGTCAAATCCTTTGCCATGGAAAAGAACGTCATAGAGAAATTCAACCAGGAAGCGGAGAAGAGCTTCTGGCTCACCTTAAAGCAGTCGCAGATCACCGTGACCCAAACGCCGCTTTTGGCATTTTTAAACGCCCTGGCCATCGTAGCCATCATCTGGTACGGCGGATTTGAAGTGGTGTCGGGCCGCCTCTCCCCTTCGAACCTCATCGCCTTCTTTGCGGGTATCGCCTTGATCGCCGATCCCGCCTCGCGGCTGGGCAACATCTCGACCGTCATCCAGAACGCCCTGGCCTCGGCCGAGCGCATCTTTGAGGTGATCGACATCAAGCCCTCGGTAGCAGAAAGACCGGACGCCAGGGAATTAAATAAAATATCGGGTAAGGTGGAGTTTAAAAACCTCACCTTCTCCTACGAAAAAGGTGAGGCGCCGGTGCTCACCGACATCGATCTTGAAATTAAGCCGGGAGAGATAATCGCCCTGGTGGGAAGATCGGGCGCGGGGAAATCTTCCCTGGTCAATCTCATCCCCCGTTTCTACGATCCGCAGAAAGGAATGGTGTTGGTCGACGGCCATGATCTTAAGGATGTGAAACTGCAAAGTTTGCGTTCCCAGCTCGGCATGGTGCCGCAGGAGACCATTCTTTTTTCCGGAACGATCGGGGAGAACATCGCCTATGCCCGATCTGATGCCACGACCGCAGAGATCGAATCTGCCGCTAAGACCGCCAACGCCCACGATTTCATTATGGGACTGCCGGAGGGTTACGATACTCTGGTGGGAGAGCGCGGCGTCCGCCTCTCCGGAGGAGAAAGACAGCGCGTCGCCATTGCCCGGGCGATACTGGCCGATCCGCGCATCTTGATCTTTGACGAAGCCACCTCTGCGCTCGATGCCGAATCGGAACGGCTGGTGCAGGAAGCCATGGATAATTTAATGGCGGGCCGCACCACCCTCATCATCGCCCACCGGCTTTCTACCGTCCAGCACGCCGATCGTATCGTGGTCCTCGATAAGGGGAAGATAATGGAGGTCGGAAAACATTCGGAATTAATAGAAAAGGGCGGGCTCTATGCCAAGCTGTACGAGATGCAATTCAAAGATGAAGAAAATAATATTCCTGCCTAACGGCCACGGCGAAGACCAGGTCGCCGCGGAGATACTTAAACTTCTGCCCAACACCCTGGATATTACCGTCTTGCCGCTGGTGGGCGACGGGAAGATTTTCGACTCCCTGCCGGTGAAAGTCATCGGCCCGCGCAAAATTATGCCGAGCGGCGGATTTTCGGCCCGCAATCTCTGGACGCTGCCGCTTGATCTTTACTCCGGATTGTTCGGGACCTTGCGGGAACAATGGAAGATACTTGAGGAAAACCGCGGCAAATTCGACCTGGCGGTGGGCATCGGCGACCTCGTCCCCTTGCTGGCGTGTAAAAAAATCAAAAGCCCCTTTGTCTTTGTGGGGGTCAACAAATCCGATTATTACCACACTTTCAGTTACAGCTACACGCCCTGGGAAAAATGGCTGCTCAAGTCCGCGGTAAAGGTTTACGCCCGCGACCGGGTGACCGCCGAGCATCTTAAGGTCGAATACGCGGGAAATCCCCTGATGGACACGATCGGCATTCCCGGACTGCTCTACCGGGAGCAGGAAGTCAAAAGAGTGGTGGGCTTTTTGCCGGGCACCCGTGAAGCTGATGTCCCCAAAAACCTGGAGGATTTTGAGAGGATCGTAAAGGTCCTCCAGCAGTTGGACCGTAATTTTAAGTTCCTGATCGCGCTTAAACAGCCCAAACTTTTAGTGGGCCCCACCCCTTTTGAGGTCCGCCCCTTTGCCGATGTGATCTACGGCTCGGATATCGTGATCGGATTGTCGGGCACGGGCAACGAGCAGGCGGCGGGATTGGGAAAGCCGATCGTCGCTTTCCCCGGCCGCGGCGCGCAGTATAACCGCCGATTTGCCCGGGCGCAGCAGGAATTATTAGACGGGGCCTTGGCATTGGTCGAACGCGATCCCAAGAAAGTCGCGGACGAGGCCTGGGAGATATTGACCGATCAGGGCCGCTACAATTACATGAGCCGGGAAGGCAAGCTACGCATGGGGGAAGCAGGCGCCATCCCCAAGATCAGCCGGGATATCGTAAAACTTCTCTCATGAAAGTTCTCTTTATCTGGCACGCCGCCGTGGCGGCGACCTATCAAAAATACATCGCCGAGCTGGCGGAGCATCCCGATCTGGATATTACTTTGCTGGTCCCTCCGGCAAGCACAGAAGGCAGCCGCTATCTCAAGGCCTTTATCCCGCAAAACGCGAAGTATAAGGTTTTAGTCGGGAAGACCGTCCTTTCCGGCGATAACCTAACCAGTTTTCCTCCCGCCCTTCCCTATTTCCTCTGGAAAGAGAAGCCGGATATCATCCACCTTTTCGAGGAGCCCTGGCACAATATCGCCGCTTACCTGACATTTTGGTCGAAGATCATCTGCCCTGCCGCCAAGCTTATTTTCCAAACCTTTCAGAACCAGGTAGAAGATTACCGGCCCAACTGGATCCGGACCCAGAGGAGAACTTTCGAAAGGTCCTCCGCGGCGATCTCCTGCACGGATGAGGGAAAAGCGGTCTTGCTCCACTGGGGATACAATAAGCCCATCCATGTTATCTATCCGGGGGTGGAGACCCGCCTTTTTTCTCCTCAAGACGCCGGGGAATTGCGGGCCAAATTGGGACTAAAAGAGTTCACTATCGGCTATTTCGGCAGAATGACCCAGGAGAAGGGAATTGAAGACCTGATCGCTGCCGGTAAACAATTGGATTTCCCTTATCAATTCTTCTTCGTGGGTAATGGGCCGGTCAAACCGCGACTTCAGTCGCAGGTTCCGGAAGCGATCTGGCTTGACGCGGTCACCCCCAACGAGATAAGCAGCTATTATTCCGCATTGGATGTCCTGGTCCTCCCCTCCCGCACCACCAAGACCTGGAAGGAGCAGTTCGGGCGCGTTTTGGTGGAGGCCATGCTTTGCGGCGTGCCGGTCATAGGTTCTTCATCGGGGGAGATACCCAAGGTCATTGGAGATGCGGGCTTGGTCTTTGCCGAACAAAACCCCGAAGCTCTAGCCAAGCGGATCACGGAAATTAGGAACAACACATCATTGCGGGAAGACCTTAAGAAAAAAGGGATGGAGCGCGGGCGGTCGTTTGATTGGAAGTATGCCGCCGATCAGGTTTATAAAGTATATGAAAATATTAATAATTAGGCCGGAGATGATCGGGGACACCATATTGTTGACCCCCGTGATTTCCGCCTTAAAGACAAAATTCCCCGAGGCCCGGATATATCTTCTCATGCGGCCGGGGATGGAAGAAGTTGTAAAGAACAATCCCGAGGTGGCGGGCTATATTCTCCTCGAAAATTACTGGTCGCTACTAAAGAAGATAAAAGCGGAAAGATTCGACCTGGCGCTGGTTCTAGAAGACAATCCAACGCCCAAGTGGGCTTATCTGACCCTTCTAGCCGGCATACCAAAAAGGATCGGGGACAAAAGCCGCCTGTTATACGGTTGGATCTATAACTGGGGCGTTTGGCTCAATTCCGCCGATCCCTCCCTGCACCATGTGGAACTTTATCTGAACCTATTGGAACCATCAGGCATTGTTAACCTTCGTCCGCCTTTAAAACTTAATCCCGATCCGGTAGCAGAAAAAAAGATGGAGAAACTTATCCCGGCTAAGGCTATCGGCATCCATATCGGCACCGGCGGGGGCAATCGCGCGCTTTTACCCGAAACCTACGCCGAGATCGTCGATCTGCTGGCAAAGAAAACTGACCGTTCGGTGGTTTTGTTGGGCGGAGCGGCGGAAATTGGGACTTTAAAGGCAATGCAAAGCCAACTTAAAGTCCCTTTTATCGATATGGTTAATAAACTTTCCCTGCAGGAACTCTTTTCCGCGGTAAAAAGATTAGGACTTTTCATTGGAGTGGATTCCGGCCCCCTCCACGCCGCCGCCGCTTTTAATATCCCGATCGTCGCCATCTATACAGCCAAAGACGTCAATCCCAACCGCTGGCTCCCCTGGCAAACCGTGTTCAAGGCGATCGTCTCCCCTCCTAGGGCTTGCGATCTTAAATGCTCGCATCGCGAATGCCGCGAGATCTTATGCCTCAACGCGATCGATCCGCAGAAAGTGGCCGAGGCGGCGCAGGAACTCTTATGAGCAAACTGGTCTTGCTGGTCGACTCTCCCTTAAGCAGCAATATGGCCGGGCCTATGCTCCGCTATTATGAACTGGCCCGCGCCCTGGCGCAAAAACACCAGGTGACCCTGGCCGGGGAATATGTGGAAACCGATTTTTCACCTCCCCCGCGGGTCGAGGTATTGAAGATTCCGGCTTTCCATCGTTTGGACCTTTTGATAAAAGCTTCCCTTCCCAATCCCTCATTTTTAAAAGAGCTTAATCGTTTTGATGCCGTCATAACCCATGGGAGGATCTTACGGGCGCTGGGATTATCGAAGATCAAGACCAAATTGGTCATCGACCTGTACGGGCCCTGGTTCATCGAAGATCTGGTGACCGGAAAAAGTGTGGACCTCAAAGGCATAAACGAGCTCTTGCTAAAAGGCGACTATTTTATCTGTGCGCACGAGAGGCAAAAAGATCTTTATCTGGGATTGATGCTGGCGGCGGGAAGAAAGGATGAAGACCTCGATAAAAAGATCGGCCTGGTGCCGGTGGGAATATCGAGTGTCCCTCCCCAAAAGAGCAAAAGACCCCTGCCGGAAGGATTTATTGTCGTTTCCTGGGGCGGCATGTGGGACTGGCTGGATAACCTTACTTTGGTCAAAGCCCTGTCGCTGGTCGCTCGGAAAAGAAAGGACATCAAGCTGGTGTTTTTCGGCGCCAATACCAAGGCCGGCCAAAAGATCCCTCGGTCGGAAAATGTGCTGATGATAGATAAATGGATCCCCTATGCCGAAAGGGGAAATTGGCTGGCCTGGGCTGATCTGGGAGTGGTGTCCCATTTCGACAATCTGGAGACCCATTTTGCCTGGAGAACGCGCGCGCTCGACCTGCTGTGGGCTAATCTGCCGATCGTCACATCCTCGGGGGATGCCGTCTCTGCCATCATAAAAGAAAAAAACCTGGGACGGGTAGTTGCTTGCGGCGACGCGGAGGCCTTCGCGGAAAACATCCTGGGACTGGCGGAGAACGCTTCGGAAAGAGAAAAGATCCGGCAAAATATCAAGGATTTTATCCCCACCCTGTATTGGGAAAAACTAACGGGAGCCATCGATGATTTCTGTAAATAAAATTCTGGCGATTCGTCCCGACGCCATCGGCGACGGCCTGCTCATCACTCCCGCCCTATCCCTGCTCAAGCAAAAATTCCCCGCCTCCGAGATCACGGTTTTGGCGCGGGGATACAGCCGGGCGGTTTTTGCCCGCAACCTAGAGGTTTCCGAAGTGATCGAGGAGATCGGGGACCACAAGTTCGACCTTTCCATCCATTTTTATAACGAATTGCCTTACGTCCTGGCCGCGCGCAAGGCCGGGATAAAATATCGCCTGGGTGATACCGCCAAGCCCCTGCTTAGGCCCTTTTATAACTTAAAAAGCGACCGCCGCTGGAGCGACCTTACCCTGCACGAAGTGGAGCATAACATCCTGCTTTTAAAGCCGCTGGGAATCGATCTCCCCGAAACTCCCCCTCCCCTGCAGTTGGGAGTAAAGCCCCGCCCCCAGGGAAATACCATCGGCATCCATCTGGGCACGGGCCGCGGCAACCGCGCCTGGCTGCCGGAAAGGTTCGCCCGGGTCGCGGACCATCTTGCCGAAAAGGGCGCGCGGGTAGTGCTCACCGGCTCCGGCAAAGAGATCGATGCCGCGAACAAGATCTTGTCGCTATGCCGCAGCCATCCGGTGAACATGGTGAATAAAACCACCCTGCCGGAATTGATCGATCTTATCGCGACCTACAGTATGTATATCGGGGTGGACACCGGACCTCTCCATATCGCCGCCGCCTTAAAGATCCCCACGGTCGCGATCTTTCCTTCCAAATTCGTAAAGCCCTCCGAATGGGGACCCTGGCAGACCAGGCACGTCATTGTAAGGAAGGCCTCGCAGTGCCGGCAAAAGTGCCTGCCGGCCGATTGCCCTTTCGACGATTGCCTCAAAGAGATCACGGTGGAAGACGTGATCGAAGGGATAGAGACGATAAGGGCCGGCGGCGGGAACCTTAACCTGGCCGAAGCCCGGCTGGACTGGTTCAAGCGTTCCGCCAATATCTTGACCAACCGCGACGAGATCGTGCGCGAATTATCGTATAACGGCTTCAACGCGGTAAAGCTGGAAAACGCGCTTTCGTTGAGGGGACTGCTGCGGCAAATAACCCTGGAGGATATCAATATCATTCACTGGGTGGGGCACGCCTCATCCCCGGCCCTCATCCTGGCCCGCTTATTTTCCATTCCCCAAACCCCCATCCCGCCGCTTTTGATCTCCGAAAAAGAACGCCGTGATTTTTCGGCCTCCACGCTATTGGGCTATTATATAGGCAGGTTCAAGGGAAGAAACTACTTATGAGAATTTTAACCGCGGCGTTTAGCCGCCGGTTGCTATTGCTCTTCCTGCTGGCTCTGATGCTCTTTACCTGGAAGATCGGCTCGACCCCCATCCTCGATGGGGATACCGCTTTTTGGGCGCGTATCAGTAAGAACATTCTGACCAGCGGCGAATGGCTTACTTTAAAGTTCGTCGATCCGGCGCGTATCATCGACAAGCCGCCGCTTTTCCCCTGGATGATCGCTATCGGATTCAAACTTTTTGGCATCAACGAATTCGCCTTGAGCATTTTCCATTCGATCCTGGCGGCGTTGACCGTGGTGTTCACCTATCTGGTCGCTCGCGAGCTTTTTGATGAGAGGACCGCTTTCTGGTCGGGTTTGATCTTATTGACGACTGCGCAATTTTTCTATCAGGGGAGATCGCCTTTACAAGATATGCCGCTGACGTTGTTCGTCACGGCCTGCTTTTGGGCTTTCGTGGTCTGGGAAAAGAAAAACAATCCCTGGTTTTTCTATCTTGCGGGCTTATTTTCGGGCCTGGCAGTGATGAGCAAAGGCCCGGTGGGCTTGGCTCTGCCCGCGGTCGTGGTCCTCTCCTACGTCATCATAAGCAGAAAATGGAAGCTGTTCTTTAATCGGCACCTGGTCGGGGGTGCGGCGGCTTTTCTTCTGGTGACCGCCCCCTGGTTCATTGCCGAATATCGGATCCTGGGGAACCGGTTCCTGCAGGCCATGTGGAGCGGGCATTTTGGGAGGTTCTTCTCTCCGGTGGACTTGATAGGCAAGCCTTCGGCCGAAAATGTTATCCGGCCGCAATATAATTTCTACGCCTATTTCCTCCAGCTAATTCTTCTGGCGGTTCCCTGGTCGGGATTCATCTATCCGGCCTGGTTTAAATATATCCGCGATAAAAAGATGCTCTTCATCCTATGCTGGTCGCTGGGCGTGATCCTTTTCTTTTCGCTCTCGCTAAATTATAAGATCAGCCGTTACATCCTCCCGGCCTTCCCTGCTTTAGCCATCCTGGTCGCCAAATTCTGGCTGGATTATATTGACGATCCGGAAAAGTTCAAGCGTCCGATGAAGGTTTCCATATGGCTTACCACCGCCCTTATAATCCCGCTGCTCTTTCTGGGCACGCTCTATTTGATCTATGCCTTTCCCGCCGAACAAGCGGGCTATCGTCCCATCCTCCTGCCCTTTCTGGCCCTGCTTTCAATAGGCATGACCGTCTCGGTAGTGCTTTGGTTCCGCCATAGATCCCTTTTAGCCCTTAAATCCTTCACCCTTTCTGCCTTGATCGCCTTTACTGCCTTGAGTGCCTTGGTAGCCGTATATTTTAAAGAAGCCAACCCCATCAAGGAATATTCACTCAAGATAAACGCTCTCTATCAGCCGGGCGATGTGATCGTCAAATACTGCGGTTTCGAAGATCACTTCATGATGTTCTATCTCGACCAAAAAGTAATCACGATCGATAACGAGTCCGAGCTGAAAAAGCTGCTCTACGGCCGGGCGAAGGTTCTGGCGGTTACCGAGGAGCCGGACGCGCTCAAAAACCTCAAGCTCAAAGTCCTCTCCCGTAAAAATAACTTTGTCTTATTTACCAATCGATAGTAAAATAAACCCATGAAACTTTCGGTCATCATCCCGGTCTACAATGAAAAGAACACGCTTAAAGAGATAGTCGACCGCGTGCAAAAGGTGGACCTCGAAAAAGAGATCATCCTGGTGGATGACTGCAGCAGCGACGGCACCCGCGATCTGCTCCCCTCTTTTACCGCCCAGAATATCAAGATCGCTTTGCAGGAGAAAAACCAGGGCAAGGGCGCGGCGATCCGGCGCGGCATTATGGATGCGACCGGCGATTACATCATCATCCAGGATGCCGATCTCGAATACGATCCGCAGGAATATCTTAAGCTGATAATTCCGATAATCGAAGGGAAAGCCCAGGTGGTCTACGGCTCGCGCTTTCTGGGAGCGCATAGATTTTCCACTCTCTCCCACTTTCTGGGCAATAAAATGCTCACCTGGATCACCGATCTGCTTTATGAATCGGCCTTAACCGATATGGAAACCTGCTACAAGCTGATCCCGGCGCCTCTTATAAAATCCATCCCCCTGCGGGCCAACCGCTTTGATTTTGAACCCGAGATCACCGCCAAAATATTGAAGCGCGGGATCAAGATCAAAGAGATCCCCATCTCTTATCACGGCCGGGAGTTTTCCGAAGGCAAAAAGATCAGCTGGAAGGACGGGTTTGCGGCCATCTGGGCGCTTTTAAAATACCGCTTCTATGATTAAGCTCTCGGTTGTCATCGGCACTTACAACCAGAAAGAAAAACTGGAAAAAGCCCTGCAGTCCCTGTTAAAACAAACCATGTCCCCTGCCCTCTATGAGATCATAGTGGTGGACAGTATGTCCGCAGATGGTACGGACACTACGCTCAACGTTCTATGTTCCACGTTCTCCAACCTAAAATACATCCGCCAAGAAAATCTCGGCCGCCCGGGCGCGCGCAACCGGGGTATAACCGAAGCAAAAGGCGAGATCATCCTGCTGACCGACGCCGACATGCTGGCCGACATCAACCTGCTTTATGAACATCTCAAAGCGCACGAAAACCATCCCGCCGCCGCCTTTGAAGGATCAACTTATAACTACCTGGAGAATGGAAAGGCCGCTCCCTATATAAAAGAGAAGCTCCGGCCCGGACAAAAACTTAAATTTTCCTACTTCTTGACCGGCAACCTTTCCATCCGAAAGCAAACCCTTTTGGATATCGGCGGATTCGACCAGGACTTTGCCGGCTATGGGTGGGAGGATATCGAGCTGGGGTATCGGCTGTCCAAAGCCGGGGTCCCCCTTTATTACCTTCCCTCCGCGGTAAATTTCCACGACCACCAGGTGGAAGCCGAAGATATGCTCAAAAGAAAGTATCATATGGGCAGATCCGCCCTGATCTTCTACCAAAAGCACCCCAATCGGGAAATTAAGTATTATTTGGGCATGAATCCCCTGGCCATGGGGATCTTTGAATCCCTAAAAAAACGACCGAAAATACTCAATTTTATTGTCAATAAAGCCAAAATATCCGGTTTTTATCGCTATATTCTGGAGGAGTATTATTACAGATTGGGACTTGCCGGGGAAGCTATGCCGGTGCTAGAATAGCCGCATGAAACAACTTAAATTCGGCATCCCTAAAGGCTCGCTGCAGGAAACCACCATTTATCTGCTTAAAAAAGCCGGTTTTTCGGTGCGGACCACCGAGCGCTCCTATTACCCGGAAATAGACGATCCCGAGATCTCCTGCATGCTGATCCGCGCGCAGGAAATGCCCAGGTATGTTGAAAGCGGAGTGCTGGATGTGGGCATCACCGGGGCCGATTGGGTAGCCGAATCCGGCCGCAAAGTGGCAAAGGTCGCCGACCTAATTTACGCCAAGCAGGGACTCCGAAAAGTGCGCTGGGTGCTGGCCGTGCCCGAAGGCAGTAAGATCAAAACGGTGAAGAACCTCCAAGGCAAGCGGGTCGCCACCGAACTGGTGAATGTCGTTAAGAATTATCTGAAAGAAAGAAAAGTGCAGGCGGAAGTGGAATATTCCTGGGGGGCCACCGAGGCCAAACCCCCGGAGCTGGCCGACGCCATCGTGGAACTCACCGAGACCGGCTCATCCCTGCGGGCCAACAAATTAAAGATACTCGAAACCGTGCTGGAATCGAACACCGTGGTGGTGACCAACAAAGCCGCCCTGGCGGATGAGTGGAAAAAACAGAAGATCGAGAATTTATTGATGCTGCTCCAGGGCGCGCTCAACGCCGAGGAAAAAGTCGGCCTCAAGATGAACTTGCCCAAGTTGAAGCTCAAATCCATCCTTTCGCTATTACCGGCGCTCCAGACCCCTACCATCGCCGAGCTTTCGGATCCGCGTTTTGTGGATGTAGACACTATTATTTCGGAAAAAGTGGTCCGTGACCTTATCCCCCGCCTAAAACGCGCCGGGGCATCGGGGATCGTGGAATATCCTTTAAATAAGGTTATTTACTAAGCCGGCAGACGTGATCGAGGGCTTCCTTCTCCTTATCCTTAAAGGTTGAAAGCCGCAGTTTGAGCTCCGCAAAATCCACCAGGTGGGCGTTGAATTCCGGCCCGTCCACGCAGGCAAAAAGCGTCTTACCCCCCACCGTCACCCGGCACACCCCGCACATCCCGGTGGCATCCAGCATCAGGGGATTTAAGCTCACCATGGTCTTGAGGCCGTGGGGATAAGTAAGCTTTGAGACCGCCTCCATCATGGGCACCGGGCCTACCGCATAGACCAGGTCGATCTGCTTTTCATCCTCGATCAGCTCTTTTAAGATGTCCGTGACAAAACCCTTGCGCCCGCAGGTGCCGTCGTCGGTTATGATGTGGAACTCATCGGAGGCCGCTCGCAGTTTGCTTTCGGTTATTAATAGTTCCTTACACCGCGCCCCGATGATAGTGATGACCCGGTTGCCGGCCGCTTTATAAGCGACGATCGCCGGGAAGCATTCCGCGATCCCCACCCCTCCGCCGATAACCAAAACCGTGCCGACTTTTTCTACATGGGCGGGAGTACCCAGGGGGCCCAGCAGGTTTTTGATCTCATCGCCGGCCTTAAAACCGGCCAGAAGTTTGGTGGTAGCGCCGGCTTCCTGGAAGATGATCTCGATCGTTCCCTTTTCCGGATGCTTGTCGGCAATAGTGAGGGGAATGCGTTCGCCCGATTCGTTCAGCCGCAAGACCACGAACTGGCCGGGCCGGGCGGCACCAGATATCAGCGGGGCTTCCACTTCGATCAAGTGGATGTTCTCGGCAAGCTTTTCCTTGCGGACTATCCTGCTCAACGCTTCCCTTTCTGCATCTCGATGCCCTTGCTTATGATCCAGCCGGCAAAGAAGATGCCGATCAGGGTCACCGCGATGATGGTGCCGCAGATTATGAGCGTTATGACGATCGCCGTGTTCATTTTATCACCCGAAAGGATTATACAATGTGATGTCGTTTTGGTCTACCCCGTCAACAAATCCGACATTTATACCGGATTTCACGCCTGCTCTCTCCGGCAGGAAAATTGCTTGAAGCCGGACAAAGACAAAGGAGGTGAATCAGATGGCAGGATTGAACAAGACCATATTGACCGGACGCCTGGCGCAGGACCCCGAGGTCCGCTACACCAAGGATGAAAAGCCCGTGGCCCATTTCGCCCTGGCGGTGGAAAGGATACCCAAAAAAGACGGGGAAAAGACCGTGGATTTCATCAATTGCCTGGCCTGGGGACCCCTGGCCAAGACCTGCGGCGAATATTTAAAAAAAGGCCGCATGGTGGCGGTGGAAGGCCGGCTCCAGATCCGCAAGTGGGAAGGAAAGGATGGGGCTAAAAAGACCTCTTCCGAAGTGATCATTAACCAGCTGCAGATGCTGGACTTTGTGAAAGCCAGTTAAAGGCGCGGCCCCGGGCGGGTTTCCTCACCTTGCCTGGGGCCCCTTTTTTTATTATAATTGCGGTATGGTCAGATCCCTCCTCATTATCCTGATGTTCTTGCTATGTTCCGGGGAAGTTTTTGCCGCGCGGGACATCCAGCGCCTGCCCGATCCCCGCTACACCGGAAGGATAACTCTTGAAGAATCCCTGGCCCATCGCCGCTCCGAGCGTTCTTTCCAAACCGCGGGCTTGACCAACGAACAGATCGCACAATTGCTCTGGGCCGCACAGGGGATAACCGAGCGGACCTGGGGTTTTCGCACCGCTCCTTCGGCCGGAGGCACCTACCCGCTCGAGATCTATTTGGTAAAACGGGACGGGGTTTTCCATTATTTGCCGCTTACCCACAGCTTGGAAAAGACCAAGGATACCGACTGCCGTCCTTCGCTCACCCGCGCTTCCCTGGGGCAGGATTTCCTGGGGGACGCTCCGGTGGTGATCGTGATCGCCGCCGATTTTGAAAAGACCGAAGTAAAATTCGGGGCCCGCGCCCAGCGTTATGTGCACCTCGAAGCCGGCCATGTCGCAGAGAACATTTTACTGCAAGCGGAAGCCCTGGGGCTCGGGGCTGCTCCGGTCGGCTCCTTCTGGGATGATGTGGTCAAAGCCGTGCTGGACCTGCCCTATGCCCACGATCCCCTGTACCTCATACCGGTCGGATATATAAAGTGAAACGGCCCGACTGGCTGCGGCTGCTGGCCCTCTTGATCCTCATTTCGGGCGTGGTGTATTTTCACCTGAACATCTTCTTTCCCAAATTGATCCCCAATCTTTTTAAACTGGCTATAATGGAAAGGCCGATCAACATCCTGGTGCTGGGGACCGACGTAACCCACGATCTTTTGACCCGCCGTTCCACCTCCGAGGTGGGCCGCGCCGATACCGTCGTGTTGATCCATTACGATCCCTTAAGTTCCAAGGTCAGCCTGCTCTCTATTCCGCGCGATTCATACGTCGATATCCCGGGATATTACCCGCAAAAGATCAATGCCGCCTATGTCCTGGGCCGGGTCGAGCTCACCTTGAGGGTGGTCGAGAACCTCACCGGGGCGAAGATCGACAAATACATCATCATCAACACCCGGGGCATCGTAAAGCTGGTGGATCTTTTAGGGGGCATTACGGTGAATATCGATAAGGACCTGTATTATGTTGACCGGGCGGGGAAACTTTATATCGATCTCAAAGCCGGAAGACGACGCCTTTCGGGCCGGGAGGCCGAAGGATTTTTACGGTTCAGGCACGACGCCTCGGCGGATATCGGCCGTATCGGCCGCCAGCAGGATTTCCTCAAGGCCCTGGCATCCGCCTTGGCTTCTCCCCGGGCTTTTATAAAAGTCCCGTTCATAATTGAAGTGGTGCTCAACAACATGAAGACCGATCTTTCGCTTAAAGAATTCATTATTTTGGGCAATACCGCCCGCATGTTGGAATTAAAGGAGATCGTAACGCGGACCGTCCCCGGAGAGCCGGGCAACAACCAGGCGGGGAGCGTATGGCTGATCAACCGGTTGGAGCTGAAAAAGATAATTGCCCGGGATTTTTGATACAACTACACCAAGAACAGCATTGCCAGCAAACTCAACAGATTAAGCGCCCCGTTGCCAAGATACGGCCAGCTCATCCCCAGCCCGAACAAGGCCCCGCCCAAAACCGGCCCCAATATCCGGCCGAAGCTATCGACCGACTGCATGGCTCCCATGGTGGCACCCTCTTCGAGATCGGTATCCTTGGAGATGAGCGAAGCCAGCGAGGGCCGCATCAAACCCTGTCCCACCACCGCCAAACTGATGAACAAGGTAAGCGTCAAGAGATCGAAAGCGCGGAGAGTGAGGAAAAAACTTAAGGTGGTCAGGCCTATCCCGATCTTGATCACCATTTCTTCTCCCAGCCGCTTTATCAGGCGGCCGATCAAGAAACCCTGCACCAAGACCCCGATCACTCCCATGACGGTGAAAATAACGCCCATGTCGTAGGCGCCGTAGCCGAAGCGCTCCCGGGCAAAGAGCGGAAAGGTGCTCTCATAAGTGCTGATCGAAAAAGATTGCAGCAAGACCAGGAAGAACACCAAGGCCATAAACCCGCGCAGGGAAAGCAGGTGTTTGAAGCGATCATATTTTATCTCGCTAACTTTATGGGGTTTGCGGGACTCCTTGAGGAACAGCGCCGCAAAAACAAAATTGATCGCCGCGAGGCCGGCGGCAAAGAAAAAGGGCAAACCGAAATGCCACACGCTTAGCAATCCGCCTATTCCCGGCCCCACCACCAATCCCAACCCCATGGCCGCCCCGAGCATCCCCATCCCCCCGCCCCGCTCTTCTTCGGTCGTCACATCGGCAACGTAGGCCATGGCGGTGGGCAGGCAGGCGGATGAGAGTATCCCCCCCGCGATCCGCGCGGCAAACAGCAGGGGGAGATTGGTAGCCAGCCCGAAAAGCGTAAAGGTGACCGCGAAACCCGATAAACCTACCAGAATGATAGGTTTGCGGCCGTATTTATCGGAAAGCGCGCCCCACAGCGGAGAAAAGATGAACTGCATAAGGGAATAGCTGGCCATCAGCAGGCCGATCTCGAACGGCGTGGCCCCCAAGCTGATGGAATAGAACGGCAGGATCGGGATGATTATCCCGAATCCCACCAAGACCACGAATAGGGTTATGAATAATATAAGTACAGATCGCAATTGCATAGAGATTTATTTTATCATATAATCTTTTCAGCTATGAAAAATATATTTTTTGGTTCGATCCTGCTGATCATTCTTATCGGATTGACCGGTTGCATCTCGGTTGAATCCCCCAAAATAACATACATAGATACCGATGTCAGGATCTTATCGGTAACCACCGTTCAAGCAACTTCCCACTTCAAGATCAAGAATCCCAACCCGGTAGGCATGCAGGGCAGCGTCGAATATGATCTTTATCTTAAAGGCCAAAAGTTCACCTCCGGCGTAACTTCGACCATTGACCTGCTCCCAAATGGAGAAACCGGTTTTACTTTGGAATCCAGGGTAGACCTGGCTAAAGCCCTGGGAACCACGGCCGAGCTTATAGCGGAAGTGGCGGCGGGCAAAAAAAGCGTCCCTTATAAGATCAGCGGTAAATTCAAGTCCAACCTGGCCGGGATCCTGGTTGAGGCGCCGGTCGAGGCCGCGGGCGACCTGCCCCTGCCTTCGGCCTCCTCGCTAATTAAAATATCGTTCTAACAAATTTGCTGATATTCTTTCAAATAAGTTGAAAGCCGGCTTTTTCTGCTATACAATTCATGCATGCCTCAAGATGCCAGAAACCTGCCGACCGGCACCCTGGAAGAGCAACTGCACAAGTTGCTGCAGGCGGTCGAGCAAAGTCCCAGCACCGTTATGATCACAGATAAAGAAGGGAATGTTGACTACGTCAATCCCAAGTTTTATCGGATAACCGGCCGCACCCCGGAGGAAGTGCTGGGCAAAAATGTCCGGCTGCTCAAGCTGGGAGATCAACCGCCGGAACTATACCAGGAGCTATGGGCAACTCTCCGGGCCGGGGGGGAATGGCGCGGCCGTTTCCATAACCTGCGTAAGGACGGCTCGGCATACTGGGAAAGCGTTTCGCTGGCCCCACTCCGCGACATCAACGGCGCAACCACCCACTACATCAAAGTTGCGGAAGATATCACCAAGCTCGTTGACCTGGAGAATTGGCGCGCGGACCTCAATCGTATGGTAGAGCACGATCTTAAAAATCCCTTAACGGGGATAGTATCCGCGGTGGAGCTTTTTTTGGAGGGCCTCTTGGGATCGGTGACCGAAGAGCAAAGAAAATATCTGGAGATCATAAAGATCAGCTCCCGCAAATTGACCAATCTTATATATAGCATCCTCAATGTCGACAAATTCGAGGCCGGCAAAATGGAAGTCAGAAAAACCGTCTTCTCAATGGAAGAGCTGGTAAAAGAACTGTCTTGGTTTGAGAGCTTGGCTAAAAGCGAGGCCAAGCAAATAGTAATTCAAATAGAAAAAGGACTGCGCCTCAATGCCGACCGCGACCTGATTGTCCGCATATTGGAAAACCTGGTCAGCAACGCCCTGAAGCATACGCCTTCCCAAGGGACGGTTCGGCTTATTATCAGAAAAGACGGGGACCAGGCGCTTTTCGAAGTGATAGATAATGGAGAAGGGATCCCCGGTGAATATTTGGGCCGGATATTTGAAAAGTTTTTTATGGTGGAGCAGCAATCACTGAAAACTAAATTTGATACCGGCCTGGGATTGGCATTTTGTAAAATGGCGGTCGAAGCCCAGGGCGGGACCATTAAGGTGGAGTCCCAGCCGGGCAAAGGGTCGCGTTTTTATTTCCGCTTGCCTGCCGCTTAAGGCGGGTATAGAATTGGGCCTGCAGGGAGATGATATCATGAAAATACTGATAGCCGACGATGAGGCGGTGGTGCGGGATTCTCTCAAAGGCATTCTCACCAAGGGAGGCGGCTACGAGGTGGAATCGTGCGGGGACGGGGAAGAATGCCTTAAATTGATCAAGAAAAACCTCTACGACCTGGTTTTGCTCGATCTGGAAATGCCTAAGTTGGATGGCTATGAGATATTGAAGCAGGCGCGCGTCATGTATCCGGACCTGCCGGTGGCCTTTATCACTGGAAAGGGCCAGGTGCAAAAGATCATGGAAAGCATCGCCCAGTACAAGCTCAACGCTTTCATTGAAAAACCCTTTACCCCCGAAAAAGTTCTCGATATTGTGGGGAAACTGCTCAAAGCCAAACGGCCGGCATTATGAAGAAACCCGCGGCCTCTTTCGCCGCGCGGATAGCCCTCTTCTACCTGGTCCTGGGCATGCTCTGGGTTATCGTGACCGATTATCTATTGGAGAATATTTTTTCCGACATCCGCCGCCTCACTATCTGGCAAACCTACAAGGGATTCGCCTTTTTGATCATAAGTTCGATCGCGATCTATCTGATGATCAATCGCGAAAGATCCATCCGGGAGCTGGCCGAAGCCGAGCTGGCCCGTTCCGAGGAACTATTCCGAAACCTGGCGGAACAATCGCCCAATGTCATTTTCATCAACCAGAACGGCAAGGTCGTTTACACTAATAAAAAAGCGGAAGAACTGACGGGCTATAGTAGAAGGGAATTCTACGATCCGAGCTTTGACTTCCGCCGTCTGATCGCGCCCGAATATCTGAATACCATTAATGACAATCTCAAAAAGCATATGCGCGGTGATGAGGTCCCGCCGGTCGAATACGCTTTAACGACCAAAGCCGGCGCACGGATCGATTCGGTTATCTGTACCCGGCTGATCGATCATAAAGGGAATCCCGCCATTCTGGGGGTGGTGACGGATATTTCCGCCCGCAAGCAGGCCGAAGACCAGCTAAAGGCCATAAACGATGCGGCCATCGGGCGGGAGCTTAAGATGATGGAGCGGGAAAAAGAGATCAACGGCTTATTGAAAGAATTGGGAAGGGCTCCTAAATACAAGAGTTGATCGCGCTCGCCGCCTGCCGCCCCTCGTAAATCGCCCAGACGATCAAGGACTGCCCCCGCCTCATGTCCCCGGCCGAAAAGACATTTTTTATCGAGGTTTGATAGTTCCCGTCGGTTTTAACATTACCCCGCGCGTCCAGTTCGACCCCGATGCGGTTGAGCAGTTCGGTTTCGGGCCCAAGAAAACCCAGCGCTAAGAGCGCTAGGTCGGCCTCGATCTCAATTTTCTCCCCAGTATCCGATCTCACACAGCGCAACCCCTTGATCATCCCTGCCTGACCGAGGAAACCCTCGGTTTTAACCGACCAGAGCCGCTTGACCCCCTCCTCATGGCTGGTGGTGGTCTTAAGGATCAAAGGATAGGTCGGCCAGGGATTTAATTCCGGCCGGCAGAGGCCCGGCTGCGGTAAAAGTTCGATCTGCACTACGCTTAGCGCCCCTTGCCGGTTGGCCCAGCCCACACAATCGGATCCCGTGTCTCCCCCGCCGATCACCACCACCTTCTTTCCTTCCGCGCTGACCGATCTTTTTGCCAGGTATTCCATCGCAAAATGGATACCCTTAAGCTCTCTCCCCTCGATCTTCAGATCGCGGGGACGGCGCGACCCTCCGGCCAAAACCGTCGCGTCAAATCCATCCGGCAGTTTGTCCACATTTGCGCCGGTGCGGAATTCGATCCCTTCCTTTTTCCAGATCTCGATCCGGCGGTCGAGCGCTTCTTTCTCGAGCTTAAAATCGGGGATGCCGTAACGCATGATCCCGCCGGGCCGATCGTCCCTCTCCAAGACCACAACCTGGTGTCCGGCGCGGTTAAGCTCCGCGGCGCAGGAGAGGCCCGCGGGGCCCGAACCGATTACCGCGACTTTTTTTCCGGTGCGGGTTTTAGGCGGGCGGGGTTTGACCAAGCCCTCCTTAAAGGCCTTTTCAATGATTGCCAGCTCGTTCAGCCGGATAGTGACCGCATCGTCGTTAATAGCCAGCACGCAGGCGAATTCACAGGGCGCCGGACAAACCCGGCCGGTGACCT
This sequence comes from Candidatus Saganbacteria bacterium, assembly GCA_016223205.1. Classification (GTDB taxonomy): domain Bacteria; phylum Margulisbacteria; class WOR-1; order XYC2-FULL-46-14; family WPAF01; genus JACRPM01. The sequence goes on along the minus strand of JACRPM010000006.1, from coordinate 86,704 downwards.
CGGGCAGGTTATTGGCGGCCGCCAGCAGATCATACGCTTTTTCCCAGTGGCCCGCCGCAGCCGCTTCGTTCCATTCAGGAATATAATTTCCGACCGGACAGCCCCAGTGGCAAAAGGGAGTCCCGCAGTCCATACAGCGCGAGGATTGTTCTTTGGACCGGTCTTCGTCGCGCAGTATAAAGACCGGCTGATGGTCTTTTATCCTCTCATTCACGGGGCGGTGTTCTTCTTCCACCCGCTTGATCTTTAGAAAAGCCCGCAGGTCTTTAGCCATCGGAAACCTCCGCCTCTGCGGTCTTTTCTTCGGCCGCTTTGCGTTCCAAAACCTTACGATATTCGACCGGCATAACTTTTACGAAACGTTCGATTTCGGCGCTTTTAGCCCTTTCGCTTCCGGTATAAGTATGATGTTTGGCCAGCAATTCCTTAAGCAACGAGCGATCTTCGTCGGTAAGCTTAAGCAGTTCAACCATTCCCGGATTACAGCGGGATTTAAAGGTCCGATCTTCATCGTAAACATAGGCGATCCCGCCCGACATTCCCGCTCCAAAATTCCTCCCGGTCTTTCCCAGTATCACCACCCGGCCGCCGGTCATATATTCACAGCCGTGGTCGCCTACCCCTTCTACCACCGCATTCAAGCCGGAGTTCCGGATGCAAAAACGCTCTCCGGCCACGCCCCGGATGTAGGCCTCGCCGGAGATCGCCCCGTAAAAGGCGGTGTTGCCGATAATGATATTGGATCCGGGCGGATAAGTGGTTAGGCGGTTAGGATAGATAATGATCTTGCCGCCCGAGACGCCCTTGCCCACGTAATCGTTGGCCATCCCTTCCAGTTCAAAAGTTATCCCCCGGGCCAGCCAGGCGCCGAAGCTCTGGCCGGCTTCTCCCTTGAATATAAAATGAATGGTATCGGGGAGAAGCCCCTCTTCGCCGAAGACCTTGCAGACCTCGCCGCTAAGCATCGCGCCGGCGGTGCGGTTAAAATTTTTGATCTCGATTTCTTCCCTCACCGGCTCGCGCAAGCAGAGCGCCGGCTGGGCCAGCTCAATGAGGCGGCGATCCAGCACTTTGCTGATCTGATGATCCTGCGCCCTGGTTTGGCGACGGCCGACACTTTCCGGCGCCTCGGGGCGATAAAGAATACGGGAAAAATCGAGGCCTTTCGCTTTGGCCTCTAAAAGATCGGTTCGGCCGATCAATTCATCGATGGACTTAATCCCCAGCTCCGCCAGGATCTCGCGCGCCTGCCGGGCTACAAAGGTAAAATAATTGACGACCTGCTCCACCCCACCTTTAAACCTGCTCTCCAACAGCTCGTCTTGGGTCGCCACCCCTACCGAACAGTTGTTCAGGTGGCAGTGGCGCAGCATTACACAGCCCATCACGATCAAAGGCGCGGTCGCAAAGCCGAATTCCTCGGCTCCCAGGATCGCGGCTATCACCACATCCCTGCCGGTTCGCATTTGGCCGTCGGTCTGCAGGCGCACCCGGCTTCTTAGATCGTTTAAAACCAGCGTTTGGTGGGTTTCGGATAAGCCCAATTCCCAGGGAAGCCCGGCGTGCTTGATGGAGCTTAAGGGAGAAGCCCCGGTGCCGCCGTCGCCGCCCGAGATCAAGATCATGTCCGCGTGGCCCTTGGCCACTCCCGCCGCCACTGTCCCTACCCCCGCTTCCGAGACCAGTTTCACCGAGATGCGGGCGCGCGGATTGACGTTCTTTAGGTCAAAGATCAGCTGGGCCAGGTCTTCGATCGAATAAATATCGTGATGCGGAGGCGGAGAGATCAAGGTCACCCCGGGGGTGGTGAAGCGGGTGGCCGCAATGGTGGCGCTCACCTTGTGGCCGGGCAGCTGCCCGCCTTCTCCGGGCTTGGCTCCCTGGGCGATCTTGATCTGGATCTCATCGGCGTTGACCAGATAATTGGTGTTCACCCCAAAGCGGCCCGAGGCCACCTGTTTGACGGCCGAGCGGCGATCGTCCTTAAAACGCTGCGGATCTTCGCCTCCCTCGCCGGTGTTGGACCGGCCGCCGATGCGGTTCAAGGCCCGGGCAATGGTTTCGTGGGCGCCGCGGCTGATCGAGCCGTAGCTCATGGCCCCGGTGGCAAAGCGCTTGCAGATCTCGGAGATCGGCTCGACTTCATCAACCGGGATGGGTTTGGTCGGTTTGAATTTTAAAAGTCCGCGCAAGGTGGCGGGGTTTTTCGATTGGTCGTCGATCAGCCGGGAAAAATCACAAAATCTGGTGAAATCGTTCTTCCTGGTCGAATCTTGCAGGGCCGCGATGCTGTCGGGATTCCACAAATGGAACTCCCCGTCTTTTTTCCACTGGTAAAGTCCCCCGGTCGGCAGCAGATCCCCATTTTGGTGCGCCGCTTGATGCCGCCTAATGGTTTCCTGCGCGATCCCATCCAAAGTTACCCCCCCAATGCGGGAGGGGGTCCCGGTAAAGCATTTTTCAATAACTTCCTCGTGCAGGCCCAGCGCCTCGAAGATCTGCGCCCCCCGATAGCTGTTGAGGGTGGAGATGCCCATCTTGGAAAGGATCTTTAATATCCCCTTCTCGACCGCGTGGCGGTAATTTTCGATCTTAAGGCCCAGTTCCTCGACCGCTTCATAGGCCAGATAGGGATTGATACAATCCGCGCCAAACCCAAACAACAGGGCAAAGTGGTGGACTTCGCGCGGCTCGCCGCTCTCGACCACGATCCCCACCCGGGTGCGCAGCGCTGCTCTTATGAGATGATGATGCACCGCGCCGCAGGCCAAAAGCGCCGGAAGCGCGGCCAATTCCCGGTTCACCCCGCGGTCGCTCAAGATTATAAAGGTAAAACCGTTCTTTACCGCTTCTTCCGCCGCTGAACAGACCTCGTCCAGTTTCCTCATAAAATCGTCCGGCTGTTCGGCGTCAAACAGCAGGGAGAGGGTCTGGGCCTTGAATCCCTTTTCGTCGATCTGCCGGATCTTTTCCAATTCGTCATTAAAAAGCACCGGGGTCTTGATCCTGATCTTTCGGCAGTGCTCCGGCGTCTCTTCCAGTATGTTCTTCTGCGCCCCCACGAAACTGTCCAGGCTCATCACCAGTTCTTCGCGGATGGGATCGATGGCCGGATTGGTGACCTGGGCAAAAAGCTGTTTAAAATAATTGTAGAGCAGCTGCGGTTTTTGCGAGAGCACTGCCGGAGGCGTATCGTTGCCCATGGAGCCCACCGGCTCTTTGCCTTCCTCCGCCATCGGCTGGAGGATGAATTTCATGTCTTCGCGCGTATAGCCGAAGATTTTGAACCCCCTCTCTATCTCCCCCTTGGCAAGGGGGAGATGGCCCGAAGGGACAGAGGGGGTAGTGAGTTTATCAAATTCCACCAGGTTGTCTTTGATCCAGGCGCTGTAGGGAACGCGAGCCGCCATCTTATCTTTGATCTCCTCATCGTGGATGATCCTTTTTTCCTCCGTATCGATAAAGAATATTTTACCCGGCTCCAATCTTCCGGAAGAGATAATATCCTGGGGGGGAATATCCAGGACCCCCACTTCCGAAGCCATGACCACCAGATCTTGTTTGGTGACCACAAAACGCGCGGGCCGCAAGCCGTTGCGGTCCAGCACCGCCCCGATCCTGGTCCCGTCGGTAAAGGCCACCGCCGCCGGTCCGTCCCAGGGTTCCATAAAACAGGCGTGATATTTGTAGAAATCCCTTAGCTTCTGGGGTAAAGCCCGGTTCTGCTCCCAGGCGGCCGGGATGAGCATCATCATGGCGTGGGGAAGCGACCGGCCGGAGAGCACCAGCAATTCAAAGGCGTTATCCAGGGCGGCGGAATCGCTGCCTCCCGGGACTATCACGTCGATCCCCCGGGCCTTCATCCAGTTGATGTTCCCCCGCAGGGTATTGATCTCGCCGTTGTGGGCCAAAAAGCGGAAGGGCTGGGACAGGTCCCAGGTGGGGAAAGTGTTGGTGCTGTAACGCGAATGCACCAAAGCCAGGGCGCTTTTTAAATCGGGGTCATTAAGGTCCGGAAAATACTCGCTCAACTGGGCGGGCATGAGCAGGCCTTTATACGACATGGTTCGCGCGGAAAGATTGGTGATATAGAAGCCCTCGGAATCGATCCGGCGTTCCGTCGCCCGGCGGATCTGGTAAAGGATCTTTTCCAGCTCCAGGGGCGATCTTATGGTCGAGCCCTTGCCGATGAACACCTGTTCGATCTCCGGCTGGGTCTTGCGGGCGGTCTCCCCGATGCCGGAATCGTTCACCGGGACTTTCCTCCAGCCCAAAAGTTTCTGGCCGGCTTTTCCGATCTCTTCGGTCAAGATCTCTTTGGCTTGACGGTATTTTTCTTTTTCACGGGGGAAAAATATCATTCCGGTCCCATAGCTTCCCGGCCGGGTTATATTAGGGAAGACCTTGGCCAGGAATTCGTGGGGCAATTGGATCAGGATCCCGGCGCCGTCGCCGGTCAAAGGATCGGCCCCCACCGCTCCGCGGTGAGCGAGACGTTCCAGTACCTTGATCCCCTGCCGGACGATAGCGTGGGTCTTTTGGCCGTTGATATCCGCCACGAACCCCACTCCGCAAGCGTCGTGCTCGAATCCTGGGTCGTATAAACCCTCTGGCTTATGCATACCCTATCAATTATAGGGTTTTACTACAGAATCGGCAAATATTTTTTTAGCTCGTATTCTGTCACCTGGATCCGGAACTCGTCCCACTCCTGCTTCTTGATAGAGATATAGCGGTTGAAGCAATGGTCGCCCAGGGCTTCTTTCATGAAGGCGCTCTTTTCGGTGATCACAATGGCCTCGCCTAAACTGGCCGGCAGCGACTTGATGCCCTTCTCCTGCCGTTCCTCTTCGGACAGGTGGAAGAGGTTAAATTCCATCGGATCCGGCAGTTTGTACCCTTCTTCGATCCCTTTGAGGCCGGCCTGGAGCATGACGGCGAACTGGAGGTATGGGTTGCCCGAAGGATCGGGGCAGCGGAGCTCCATGCGGGTCGCCGCTTCTTTGCCCGGCTGATAGCCGGGGACGCGGACCAGCGCCGAGCGGTTCCTTCTCGACCAGGCGATATAGACCGGAGCTTCGTAACCCGGGACCAAGCGCTTGTAGGAGTTGACCCACGGGGCCAGGATCGAAGCCATTTCCGGCGCGTGCTTCAGGATGCCGGCAATATAGGATTTGCCGATCGGCGAGAGATTGTATTTGTCATTGGCGTCGTAGAAAGCGTTAACTTTGCCTTTGAACAAAGATTGGTGGCAGTGCATCCCGCTCCCGTTCTGGCCGAAGATCGGTTTCGGCATAAAGGTCGCATAGACGCCGTTCTTGGAGGCGATCTCTTTGACCGTCAGACGATAGGTAACGGTGTTGTCGGCCATCGGCAGGGCATCGTTGTAGCGCATGTCGATCTCGTGCTGGGAAGGGGCGACTTCGTGGTGAGAGTATTCGACCACGATGCCCAGCTTCCTCAAGGCGAAAACCGTTTCGCGGCGCAGGTTGCTGGCCATATCGAGCGGGGTCAGGTCAAAATAGCCCCCCTGATCGAGGATCTCGGTGCCGTTGGAATCCTTGAAATAAAAATATTCAAGTTCCGGGCCGACATAAAAATGGTCGAAGCCCATTTTCTGCATTTTGGCCAGCGCTCTTTTTAAAACGTACCGGGGGTCGCCCTCGTAGGGATTATGCTTGCCGGCCGCCGGCTGGAGGATGTCGGCGATCATGCGGGCTACCGGCTTGTCTTCCGGCCGCCAGGGCAGGATGGCGAAAGTATTGGGATCGGGCATGGCGATCATGTCGGATTCTTCGATGGATTGGAAACCGGTGATAGAGGAGCCGTCAAATCCCATTCCCTGGGTTAAGGCGCCCTCCAGCTCATCGGGGCCGATGGCGAAACTTTTCAGTATCCCGTTGATATCCGTGAACCACAAACGAATGAACTCCACTCCATTGTCTTTTACCTGCTTCATCACTTCTTCTTTGGTTATCATTTTACTTCACTCCTTTTCTTTCGATTTTATTATACCACAAATTTAAACCGCCTCAATCCCCCGTTCCCCGGTCCGGATGCGCACCACGTCTTCCACCGGATAGATGAATATCTTCCCGTCCCCTATCGCTCCGGTGCGGGCCGCCTCGGCGATGATCCGGATAGCGGCTTCGGTCCGATCCCCGTTAACCACCAGCTCGATCTTCAGCTTGGGCAAAAACTCCACCCGGTACTCACCGGCCCGCCATTCCAGCATTACTCCTTTCTGGGATCCCCGGCCCTTGATCTCGGTCACGGTCATCCCCACAAACCCTTCCTTTTCCAGAGCTACCCGGACCTCGTCCAATTTCTCGATCCTAATGATCGCTTCGATCTTTTTCATATTAATACACCGTTTCCCCGTGCTGGGAAATATCCAGCCCGATCTCCTCTTCGTTCTTTTTTACCCGCAGCACAAAAATGGCGTCCACCACTTTGGCCAAAATATAGGTGGCAATAAAAGAGAACAGCGCCACCGACGCGGCCATGATCAGCTGGGCTCCAAGCTGCCCCGGATTGCCGAAAAAGAGCCCATCGGCCCCGGCGGCGTTCACCGCCTTTTCGGCGAACAAGCCCACCGCCAGCACGCCCCACAACCCTCCTATCCCATGGCAGGCAAAAACATCGAGCGATTCGTCCAGCCCCACCCGCACCCGAAAGATGATCATATAATAGCAGAAAATGGCCGCCACCATCCCGATCGCCATGGCCGAAAGCGGGCTGATAAACCCCGAAGCCGGGGTTACCGCCGCCAATCCGGCAATGCCGCCGGTCGCCAAACCTAAAAGATTGGGCCTTTTGTGGATCCAGCTGATCACCATCCAGGTGATGGCCGCCGCCGCCCCCGCCAGATTGGTCGCCACCAGCGCCGAGGCCGCCAATCCGCCGCTGCTCAAAGCCGAGCCCCCGTTAAATCCGAACCAACCGAACCAGAGCAGGAACGCTCCCAGTACCGTAAACGGTATGTTGGAGGGTTCCATCGGGATCTTTCCATAATCCTTGCGTTTACCGATGACCAGGGCTACTGCCAGCGCAGCCAATCCCGCGCTGATGTGGACCACCGCTCCGCCGGCAAAATCCAGCGCCCCCAGTGTCCTAAGCCAACCGCCTACACCCCAAACCCAGTGGGCCAAGGGATCGTAAATAAAGGTCGCCCAGAGAAAAGTAAAGACCAGGAATCCGGAAAAATTGATCCTCTCTACGAACGCCCCGGTGATCAGCGCCGGAGTAATGACCGCAAAAGCCAGCTGGAAGACCATGAATGCCAGATGTGGAATGGTCGGCGCGTAAGCCGCATTCGGAGCCTGTCCTACTCCATTAAGTCCCAGCCAGTTCAATCCCCCGATCAAGCCGCCCCGGTCCGCTCCAAAGGCCAGGGAGTAACCGAAAAACGCCCATTGCAGGGAGATCAGCGCCAGCAGGGCCACAGAGAGCATGATGGTCGAGAGCACGTTCTTTTTCCTGACCAGGCCTGCATAAAAGAAACCTAAAGCGGGGGTCATTAAGATAACTAAAGCCGTGGAGATCAGAACCCAGGCGGTATCACCGGAATTGATCATTGTCATCCTCCTAATCGTTGAGGGTAGACAAGCAATTCTCCCGCCAAATAATTTTTAGCGGACTGCCGATAAATACTTAATTTTCAAGGTTCGACATTATGACAAAAATGTACGAAACAACTTCGGATTTATACAATTTTGTTAAAAGGGGGGCCGTACCACGATTAGGAGGTGGCCCCCCCCTCACATCAACTTAAACTGCGGGCCTCCCGCGTTCGCCGGTTCGGACGCGCACAATATCTTCCATGGAATATATAAAGATCTTTCCGTCCCCGACTTTTCCGGTGCGGGCGGCAGCAGACAGCGCTTCGACCGCCTTCTCCAGATCCACATCATGCACTACCAGCTCCAGCTTTAATTTGGGCAAGAATTCCACCCGATATTCGCCCGCCCGCCATTCCAGAAGTATCCCTTTCTGGCTGCCTCTACCTTTTACTTCGGTCACCGTCATGCCGACGATCCCCACCCCCTCCACCGCCATCCTCACCTCATCCAGCTTCTCGGTCCGGATTATTGCCTCTATTTTTTTAAAGCCCATTAGCTGTAGGCCGCTTCCCCGTGCTGGGTTATGTCCAGGCCGATCTCCTCTTCTTCGGACCGGGCGCGCAGCGAGAAGACCGCATCGATGACTCTCCCCAATATGTAACTGACCGTAAAAGAAAAGACCGCCACCACCAGGACCGCGATCGCCTGGATCAGCAGCTGCTGGGGATTGCCGAAGAGCAAACCGTTGGCCCCGGCGGAATTTATCGCCTTATCGGCAAAGACCCCCGTTAAAAGAGCCCCGGTTATTCCCCCCATCCCATGGCAGGCAAAAACATCCAGCGAATCGTCCAGGCCGCTCTTGACGCGAATCAATATGGAATAATATGAGACCACCGCCGCCACCGCCCCGATCACCAGTGCGGAAAGCGGGCTGACATATCCCGAGGCTGGAGTTATCGCCACCAATCCCACCACCGCGCCGGTCGCCAGCCCCAGCACGCTCGGGCGTTTATGGATCCAGCTCATCAGCATCCAGGTTAGGGCCGCCGCGGCCGCTGCGGTATTGGTCACCACCAAAGCGGAGGTTGCCAACCCGCCGGAACTTAAGGCCGAGCCGCCGTTAAAACCGAACCAGCCGAACCACAGGAGGAAAGCTCCCAATATGGTGAAAGGGATATTGGACGGCTCCATGGGGAACTTTCCGTACCCCTTGCGCCGCCCGATGATCAAGGCCAGGGCCAGGGCGGAGACCCCGGCAGTAATATGCACCACGGTCCCTCCGGCAAAATCCAATGCGCCTAGATTTCTCAACCATCCCCCTATCCCCCAAACCCAGTGAGCCACCGGATCATAAATAAAAGTGCTCCATAACAGGGTAAACAGCAGGAATCCCGGAAAATTTATCCTTTCCACAAATGCTCCGGTAATGAGCGCCGGAGTGATCACCGCAAAAGCCAGCTGAAAGACCATAAAAGCCAGGTGCGGAATGGTGGCCGCGTAACCCGGATAAGGTGTCTGGCCCACCCCGTTTAACCCCAGCCAGTTCAGCCCGCCGAACAATCCCGCATGGTCCGGGCCGAAAGCGAGGGTATAGCCGAAGAGCACCCATTGCACCGAGATCAAAGCCAAGATCGCCACCGATAACATGATGGTGGAAAGGACATTTTTCCTCCGCACCATCCCGGCGTAAAAGAAAGCCAGCGCCGGAGTCATCAGGATCACCAGGGCCGTCGAGATCAAAACCCAGGCCGTATCGCCGCTATTTATCATATATTTATATCCAGTTGCGTGGTTACGGTCGGCTGGGCTCCGCTGTTATAAGTGCCATAAGCAAAAATGATCGAAGTGTTAGGCGCGAAGAGCCAGGAAAAGCCGTAGAAGGTCGCTCCCAGCGCCGATTTGGACCCGGCGTAATCGATCGAGACCCAGAGCTTGTCGTTAAGCGACTTGTCCCAGGCCAATATCAGCCCGCTGTTATCTTTAGCTCCGTTGCCGGTAAAATAGCCCGCCGTTATCCTTCCCATAACCGGGAAAATCTTGGAACCCACTCCATAGATCACATTCTGGTCGGTCACGCCCAGTTGGGTGCCGAAACCGAATCCGCCTATCGCCAGGGCCGGCAGCATTCCGCTCTCACCCACCCCATATTTGGCGTTAACCACAAAGGGCGCCGTTTGGGGGAGAAAAACATCGAGACCGATCTCCAATCCGGGAAAAACGCCGTAGGTTAAACCGGTATCGGTCGGGAAAGCGTACCCCCCTTGGGCCGGGCCATCTAATGTAAAGTAATTATCGATCCCCAGATGCATTGTCCCCGCGGCCTGGATGTCGGTCGAGGGGTTCCAGATATTGGTGGAGGGAGTGGCATAACTAACCCCCGCCAGCGCGATCAGTAATAATGCGATCTTACACAAACAGTTGTTCTTCATGATTAGTCTCCTTTGTCTTTTTACTGTTCAAAACAATACCCAATACCGGGACCCCGATCGCCACCATCATTACTATCGAATAAAATAAAATATGCATTATACCGGGTTATAAGCAATTCCTGCGCCACGAGTAAGCTCCATACAAAACCGACAAAAATGTAAAAAGCTTACGCCCGCGAATACAAATTTGAAGGGAATTCAAAGCGCCGCTTCATTTCTTTCCCCGGTTCGGATCCTTAAGGCCTGCTCAACCCCGTCCAGCACGAAGATCTTGCCATCGCCCACTTCACCGGTTTTGGCGGCGGCAGCCAGGATCTGCAAGATCTTATCTGTTTCCTGGTCCTTAAGGTACAATTCAACCTTGATCTTCGGCAGAAGATTGACCGTTACCTCGCTGACGCGATACTTTTCTACAAATCCTTTTTGCCGCCCGGCGCCATAAACCTCCGATATGGTCAAACCCACCACTCCGGCCTTTATCAGGGCGGCCTTTACCTCTTCCAATTTCTCCGGCCGAATGAAGCATTCGATCTTTTTCATTATCCTCGCCCTCCTTACATTATGTCCCGCGGATAAGCTACCGAGGTCATTTCTGCGCGGTCCAGACCAAGCACTTCTTCTTCCGGAGAGACCCGGATCCCCATTATCAGATCCTGCGCTTTAAAGAAAATAAATGACAGCCCAAACACAAAGGCAAAGCAAATTAGCCCGCCGATCAGTTGGGCCAGGAATTGCCTTGGGTCGCCGTGCAATAATCCGGTCACCATTCCAGTTACCCCGTTTAATCCGTCGCCATAGGTTCCGTCGGCAAAGATCCCCAGGCTTAATATCCCCCAGAATCCGTTCACCCCATGGACCGAGATAGCCCCGACCGGATCGTCGATCTTCATTTTCCATTCAATGAACCAGACGCTCCAGCAGACCAGCAGGCCGGCGATCGCCCCTATAACCAAGGCCGAAAGCGGCGAAACAAATGCGCAGGGGGCGGTGATCGCCACCAGCCCGGCGAGCATTCCGTTGGCGCACATCCCGGGATCGGGCCTCCCCTGCTGCCGCCAGATATAAAGCATGGCGACAAAGGTTCCGGCAGCGGAAGCCAGTAAAGTATTTACCGCAATCAGCGCGATCCGCGGGTCGGTCCCCGCCAGCGTGCTGCCCGGATTGAAACCGAACCAGCCGAAAGCCAGGATAAAAGTTCCCAGGATCGCCATGGGGATATTGTGGCCTGGAATAGCCACGGGAGTCCCGTCTTTCCTGAACTTTCCGACCCTCGCCCCGATCACCAAAGCTCCAGCCATTGCGCAGACCCCCCCGACCATGTGGACGACCGATGAACCGGCAAAATCGACCAGCCCATGGCCCCAGCCGAAGTTGGCGCCCAGTTGTGAAAGCCATCCCCCGCCCCAGACCCAGTTGCCGTAAAGCGGATAAAGGATCGCCGAAACAAAAAATCCGTAAATGACAAAAGCCAGCCATTTCCATCTCTCCGCCATGGCCCCCGTTGGGATGGTCGCGGTCGTGTCCATAAAAACCAGCTGGAAGAGGAAGAAGCCGATCACGCCCATGCTGGTAATGCCGCTAAGGGCAAATCCGGTCAAGCCGAAAAGCCCAAAGCTTTTGCCGAAGAGGTTAACGGTGAATTCACGGCTCAAGACCGAACCGTCCACGCCCAGTGTGGGAAGCGCGCCCACCCCGCCAAACATCAAACCAAATCCCACTAAAAAGAAGCCGAGGATGCCGATGCCGTAGATCATCATGTTCATCAGCATGGTGTGATTGGCATTCTTGATCCGCGTCATACCGACTTCGACCAGGGCGAAACCCGCCTGCATGAACATGACCAGGAAACCGGTGACCAGCAGCCAAACCATATTTATTGATGCGCCTAAACTTGCTATATCCATTTTAGCCCTCCTCTAAACTGCGCGGACACAAAGCAATAGCAATCCCTGCGCCACGAGCGAGGTTCTACAATATTGTATAAATTGACGGATTTTATCTACGAAATTGATCAGCGATAGCCGTTGGTGATGGGCACGCGCCAGTCCTTGCCGAAGGCGCGGGGGCTGATGCGGGGGCCGGGCGGGGCCTGGCGGCGCTTGTATTCCGAACGATCTATCAGTGAAACGATCTTTTTGACCGTCTCCTCATCGAATCCCCGGGCCGCGATCTCTTTCACTCCCAGGTTCTCCTCCACATAGGCCTGCATGATGGGATCGAGCGCTTCGTAAGGAGGCAGGGTGTCCTGGTCGGTCTGGTCGGCTTTAAGTTCTGCCGTGGGCGGACGCGTGATGGTGGATTCCGGGATCACCGCTTTCTCGGCGTTTCTCCAGTTTGCCAGCCGGTAGACCAACAGTTTGGGAACGTCTTTTAAGACATTAAATCCCCCGGCCATGTCGCCGTAGAGGGTGCAATAGCCGGTGGAGGTCTCGGACTTGTTGCCGGTGGTCAACACCAGCCGCCCGAATTTATTGGAAAGCGCCATCAGGGTGTTGCCCCGGATGCGGGCCTGCAGATTTTCTTCAGCGATGTTCGGTTCCCGTCCGCCAAAGGACGGAGCCAGGTTGGCCAGATATTCCTCAAAAATCTTATCGATCGGGATCTCGGAGAACTCCACCCCCAGGTTCTTCGCGACTTGCCGCGCGTCCTTACGGCTCAACTCGGATGAGAACTTGGAAGGCATAAAGACCGCGTGCACCCGGCCCTTGCCCAGGGCATCGGCGGCAATAGCCAAGGTCAGCGCCGAATCGATCCCTCCCGAAACTCCGATATACACGTCCCGAAAACCGTTCTTGTTGACGTAATCCTTAACGCCCAGCTTTAATGCTTCATAGACCTCGGCCTCGCCCTCGAGCCATTCGGCCTTAATGGGCGCCTGGCCAAGATGGCAAAGCAGCAGTTCTTCTTCGTATTGCCGGGCCGCGGCCAAAAGCCGCCCTTGCCCATTAAACATCATACTGCCGCCGTCGAAAACCAGCTCATCCTGCCCGCCGACCATATTGACATAGACCAGCGGGGTGCGGCTTTCGCGCGCACGTTTACTTAGCAGTTTTTGTCGGTCCTTTATCTTGCCTTCGTGATAGGGAGAAGCGTTGATATTGAGTATTAGCTTGGCGCCCAATTTTACTTCCGCCAGGTACGGCCCGCCTTTGACCCAGATATCCTCGCAGATACCCAATCCGATCTTATTGATTACCGCGGGTGTTTCGCCCGGCAGGAAATACCTTTTCTCGTCAAAGACCGCATAATTGGGCAGATTGATCTTGTGATAAATTTTTTTCAGGCGGCCGTTCTCGATAAAGGCCCCCGCGTTATAGATGCCTTTCCGGTCCCGATCGACGAATCCGAGGTAAACGGCGATCCCTTTGCTGAATTTAACGATCTCCTTAAGGGAGGCCAAGTTGTCGGAGATAAACTGCGGTTTAAGCAACAGGTCTTCGGGGGGATAGCCGGTTATAGCCAGTTCCGGAAAAACTACCAGGTCGGCTTCCTGCTCCCTTGCCCGGGAAATAAAATCCATGATCTTACGGGTGTTGCCGGGCAGGTCTCCGACCGTGGGATTGATCTGTGCCAGCGCGAGTTTCATAATTTATACTTTTTGACTTTGTAGCCCAGTATCCGTTCGGTAAGGCCCAGCGCTTTGGCCGCTTTTCTTTGGGATTTATATTTGGCTAAAGCTTCTTCGATACGCTGTTTCTCGACCGCCGCCACCACCTCTGGAAGGGTGGCGCCTACGGCCGGGGTCTCCACCTCTATCCGGGACGAAAGACCAGCCGGCAGCTCCGGCGGTCCGATAAGGTCTCTCCGGCAGAGCACCACCGCCCGCTCAATCGCGTTCTCAAGCTCCCTTACGTTACCCGGCCAGTCGTAAGCCAGCAAGCGATCGAGGGCGGCCCGGGTAAGGCCTTTGATCTTCTTCTTGTTAAGCTTGTTGTATTTTCCGATAAAATGATCGGCCAGCAGGGGTATGTCTTCCTTGCGGTCGCATAACAGCGGCAGTTTGACGGGAAAAACATTGATGCGGTAAAAAAGGTCTTCGCGGAACTTATTTTCTTTGACCATTTTTTCCAGGTCCCGGTGCGTGGCGCAGATGACCCGCACATCCACTTTGATGGTCTGATTGCCTCCCAACCGGTTGAATTCCCGCTCCTGCAGTACCCGCAAGAGCTTGACCTGGGTGGAGGGGGTCAGGTCCCCGATCTCGTCCAGGAAGATGGTGCCGGTATCGGCCGCCTCGAAACGGCCGATCTTGCGCTCCATCGCTCCGGTAAAAGCTCCCCGCTCGTAGCCGAACAGTTCGGATTCCAGGAGATTTTCCGGGAGAGCCGCGCAGGCCACTTTGATGAACGGCCGGTTTGCCCGCGGACTGGCATAATGGATGGCGGCGGCGATCAGCTCCTTGCCGGTGCCCGAAGCCCCGCGCAAAAGCACCGTGGCCGAGCTTTCCGCCACCTGCACCGCGGCATCCAGCACCGCCTCCATCAGGGGAGAAGAAAAAACTATATTGTCGAACTTATATTTGCCGCTCAATTCCCGACGGAGCTTGATATTTTCGGCTTCGGCCAGCTCCCGCAGCTTCACCGCCTGCCCTACCATGGCGGCAATGATGGTCAAAAGATTCACATCTTCTTCGTAAGAGATCTCACCCTTAAAAAGATGGTCCACCGACAGCGCTCCGATCACCCGGTTCCCCGCTTTGATGGGAACGCACAGAAAGGCGAATTTTCTTTCCATCAGATTTTGGCGCGCCTGGGTGCGGTCGAGGAACAGCGGCTCGGCCGTAATATCGGGGATGACCATGGCCTGGCCGGATCCCACCACCTTGCCGGTGATCCCCTCCCCGATCTTATAGCGCCCCCGTTCTTTTTCTTTTTGGGTCAATCCGTGAGCGATCTCGATGTGCAGTTCGTTGGTTTTGGGGTCGACCAGGGTAATGGTCCCCCTCTGCATTTCAAGCGTATCCGCCAATATCTTTAAAATGGAAGACAAACTTTTTTCGAGGTTTAATGAAGTGGCCAGCGCTTCCGCAACATCCACCAGCACTTTGACTTTAACATCTTGTTGGAGGCCCATACAATTATGTAGTATATACAATAATGTAGGTCAAATCAAGCTTTACGCTAAATATATCTTTTGATTTCCGATATCAGGACGTCCCGGAATCCCTTAATAATTCGCTGATGGCTTTGGGGCAGAAACTCGCCCAATTCTTTTTTAAAATTAATTTTCGTTTTTTCGACAATAGGCAATATCTTCTTGAGAACCGACTTTTCGGGCATCAGATTTGAACGAAGCATATAATAAAGGTCAAAGAAATCTCTCGGTTTTTTCCGGTTAAGCAAGGCTTCTATCTTTTCGGAGATCAGTTCCTCCCTTTTAAGGGACATGAGCGTATAAGTGTCGATATAGGGATTTTCCACTACGATCAGCTGCCCGGTCGGCTTTTTCTTCCGGGAAGAGATCTCGATAGAGATATCAAATTTATGCCTTGCGATTTGAGCATTTAATATGCACAAAAAACCGCCGGTGGTCGCGGTCGACTCTTCAAGGTCGATCCCAATACCCTCCAGATCGAGCTTCACCAGAGTTTCCTGCAAAAGGTCCTCGATCACTTGCTTCCGGATCATCGGCGTAGAAAAGTCCAGGTCTTCGGAAAAACGCGGGCTTTTATAAAGGATCCTCAAGGCCGTCCCGCCCTTAAATAAAATCGATCCTGAATTTTCTTGGGCATAAAAATAATTCAAGAACAGGTGTTGGACATACTCCCGCGCAACATTGATGAAACTGCCTTGCGTTTTTATCGCTATTTCGCTAAGTTGTTGTTCGGATAACATTTTTCACCCATTTCATGAAATTAGGCATCTCAAAAAGGGAAACATAGGACAACAATTTATCGCGCTTAACGCCTTTGAGCCGGAGACGCTCATTCGGACTTTTCTTTTTAAGGAAAACATAATAAAGATAATCCGCCAGCGCTTTTTCCTTTTCCGCCACAAGTACCCTCTCGCCTGCGACATCCGTTAATTTATATCCGGTAAACGCTCTTTTCTTGATCTTATGATATTTGAATAATTGATTGCCAACGCTAAAGTTTTTAGTGACCTTGGTAGTTGCAGAGATAAAGCTATAAACCGTTTCGGGGATCAGGTTATGGTAAGAAAGCGCTGTTTCAAAGGAAATGTAGGATGGCTCGTATAGTTTATTGGCGATCAAATATCCCGAGGGATAATTCAGCTTCAGGGCGTACAATCCTCCCTTAAGCCTCGCCAGAACTCCTTTCTTGGTGTATCTTTCCAAAAGCTGTTGCGCGGAGGATTCGGAAACTCCCAGCAGGCGTTTAAACTCAAGCTTGGAGAATATCTTCAGTCGGCTTTCTATTATTTTATTTTGTATTTCATGCAGTTTCATTTTTCTATCATATATGATAGATTTTAGAAACGGCCCTGTCAAGCCCTTATCCGCCCTCCACGATCCACCTTTCCTGCAGGCGGTACCATTCTCCCGGATCGTTGAGGTATTCCAAAGTGTCGGATAAGATCTCGAAATGGGTATTCTCCTCCCCCATCAGGAACTCAAAGAACTTTTTGGCCTGGGGGTCGGAGGATTCGGCGTTCAGCTTTTTATAAAGCTCAAAGGAGGCCTTCTCCAGGTCCAGGGCCACCTTATAAGCCCTTTCGAGGTCCGAATCCGGCTTGACCTGTTTTTCGAGGTTCCCCGCCAGCTTATCCATGATCTCCCGCAAATAATAGCTTTGGTCTTTGGGATCGATATCCGCGGTCGCCTGGGTGAGGTTTATTCCCTTACTGAATCCCTCAATGGCTTTGATGTGGTCCAGTTCTTTCTTGGCGATGGCCTCGAGGGTGGCCCGTCCCAGCCGGTTTAGGGTGCTCTGGGCGGCCTTCATGTAGAGATCGTAACCCTTATGTTCCATTTGGAGCGCCAATTTGATCGCCGCGGAAATATTTTCCATGATCTTTACCTCCTGCGCAGTTTAAAGTATAGCGCTGCCGCCAGTAAAATCATTACCAAAGATAGCCACTGGGCGCCGGAAAGATTGAACAAATATTTCGGATTGACGCGGAGAAATTCGATGAGGAACCGATAGGTCCCATAAAGTAAGAGCCCTAGGACCAGTACCAGCCCGTCAAATTTCCTGTATTTAAAGAAGACCAGGAGCAGGATGCCGCAGATCAGCAGGCCGGAAAGCGAGGCATAGATCTGGGTGGGATGACGCAAAACGGTTTCGGTCGGGAATTTCACCGCCCAGGGAACTTTGGTCACGATGCCGTAACAGCAGCCGTTTAGGAAACAGCCGATCCGGCCGATGGCATACCCCAGGGCCGTGGCCGGCGCCAGGATATCCATGGTCTTCCAGAAATTCAGCTTGAAGAGCTTAACCGCCAGCATCAATCCTAAAATAGCGAACAGCAAGCCGCCAAAAAATACCAGCCCGCCCTTCCAGATCGCGAAGATCTCGAGTGGATTCCCTCTGAACTCTGTCCAGAACTCGATCACGTAGAAGATCCGCGCCCCCACCAGCGAGCCGAGAAGCACAAAAGGCGCGATATCGAGGATCAGCTCCGGCTTGATCCCGGATCTTTTAGCCAGGTAAGCCGCCAGGATAATGCCCGATAAAAATCCCAAAGCCACCATCAGCCCATAAGAATAAAGGGTTAAAGGACCGAGCTTCAACAAGATCGGATACATTTATCCCTCCTTTTTCAATAGGAATATCAGGATCAACAACCCCACCCCGATATTGAGACCGGTATCCGCAACATTGAACACCGGCCAGAAGCGAAAGTCAATGAAATCCACGACATAGCGCCGGGCCAGCCGGTCGATGAGGTTGCCCGCGCTTCCGCCCAGCATCAATCCCAGCGGGAGCTGCAGCAGGTCGGAAGATTTGAACTTGGAATGAAAATAAAATATCAGGGCGATCACCAGCGCCCCGGCGACCACGAAGAAAAATCGCTTTCCCTGGAATAATCCGAAGGCCGCGCCCCGATTTTGGACATAGGTAAAAAGCCACCAGGATTGGTTGGGAGTCAGTCGTAGGTGGACGAGGTATTTAGTGATCTGGTCCAGGGCAAAAACCGCTAAAGCTCCGGCCCAGAAAAGCACTTTATTTTACCGCCGGCGCCGCCTTGGAATAAGCGTCGATCAGCTTGCCGAGTTGCTCAAAATATTGGCCGATCACCGGGAAATCGACCATGCGGGAAATAAAAAGCGTAAGAAAATAGATCACCAATCCCAAAACCAGCGTCATTCCCAGCGCCACACCCAATCCCTGCGCCATGCCGTTCAAAAAAGTGAATAAAATATAACGCCAGGGATCTTTTTTGTCCCGGCGGATGCATTCAATGGCCTCGATTAGCTTCTCCTGCTCCATTAAGTCCCTTCCTCCCAGCTGGACAGGTACTTTTTCTGCTCTGCGGTAAGCTCATCGATCGAGACCCCCATGGACTTGAGCTTAAGCTTCGCGACCCAATCCTCTACCTCTTGTGGTACGTAATAGACCTTGGGCTGGAGCTTACCTTTGTTCTTGACGCAGTATTCCGCGGCCAGCGCCTGGGTGGAAAAGCTCATGTCCATCACCGAGGCCGGGTGCCCCTCCGCCGCCGAGAGGTTGATCAGCCGTCCGTCGGCCAAAAGATAGATGCGCCGCCCGTCGGACAGAACATACTCGTCCACAAAGTTGCGAACCCCGGGATTTACCTGTTTAGCCAGCTTTTTAAGCCCGGGAATGTTGATCTCAACGTTGAAATGCCCGGAGTTGCATACGATGGCGCCGTCCTTCATCAATTTAAAATGCTCGACATCCAGCACGTTGACGTCGCCGGTGAGCGTGCAGAAGACATCGCCGATCTTGGCGGCCTCCGCCATGGGCATTACGCGGAACCCGTCCATCACCGCCTCGATGGCCTTGACGGGATCGACTTCGGTGACTATCACATTGGCTCCCATTCCCCGCGCCCGCATGGCGAATCCCTTGCCGCACCAGCCATAACCGGCCGACACGACCACGCTTCCCGCCAAAAGGACATCGGTAGCCCGGACAATGCCGTCGATGGTGGATTGCCCCGTGCCGTAGCGGTTGTCGAACAGGTTCTTGGTGGCGGCGTCGTTCACCGCGATCACCGGGAGCTTGAGCGCCCCGTCGCGCTCCATGGCCTTGAGGCGGATCACTCCGGTAGTGGTCTCTTCCATGCTGCCGATGATCTGGGGGATCAGCTTTTGATATTCCTTATGGATGACCGATACCAGGTCGGCCCCGTCATCCATGGTGATCTGCGGAGAGTGTTTGAGCGCCGCGTGGAGATGCTTATAGTAGACCTCGTTATCCTCGCCTTTTATGGCAAAGACCGGGATATCGAAATCCAAAACCAGGGAAGCGGCGACGTCGTCTTGGGTCGAAAGCGGGTTGCTGGCGCACAGCGCCACTTCAGCGCCGCCTGCCTTAAGCGTCCTAACCAGGTTGGCGGTCTCGGCCGTTACATGCAGGCAGGCCGACATGCGGAGGCCTCGTAAAGGCTGTTCTTTGGCGAATCTTTCTTTTACTTGAGCCAAGACCGGCATGTCGCGGTCGGCCCATTCGATCCGTTTTTTACCTTTGGAGGAAAGCGCTTTATCCTTGATGTCATAATCCATATAATACCCCTTCCGATTGGGTATTATATCAATGTTTTAAACGTTTCTCAATCTGCAGGAGGGTGTTGCGGTGGATGCCGAGCAGTTTCGCGGCTTGGCCCTTGTTGCCGCCGGCCTTTTGCAGGGCTTTTTTGATGAACGAGGCTTCGAACTTCATGCTGGCTTGTTTAAGGTCCAGGTCGCTGAATTCGGAAGATACCGGCGTTTCGCCTTCCCCGGAGCTCACTTCGCGGGGCAGGTGCTCCTCCGAAATAAAGCCTTCGTTCTGCAAGACCACCAAACGTTCGATCAGATTTTGCAATTCCCGCACATTGCCCGGCCAGCGGTAGTTGATGAGCGCAACTTCCGCTCCTTTGGTGAAGCCCTTGATCTTCTTGCCGAATTCGCGGTTAAAGATGCCGAGAAAATGCTCCATCAACAGGCGGATATCTTCGCGGCGTTCCCGCAGGGGCGGCACCTTAATGGGTATTACGTTCAGCCGGAAGAACAGGTCTTCCCGGAACTTGTCCTTGCCCAGATCCGTGTTGGTGGCGGAGATAATGCGCACGTCCACCGGCAGGGTCTTGGTCCCGCCCACCCTTTCGATCTCTTTTTCCTGCAAAGCCCTCAATAATTTACCCTGCATGGGAAGCGGAAGCGACCCGACCTCATCCAGGAATAGGGTGCCGCCGTCCGCAATCTCGAACTTGCCGGGCTTACGATCGAAAGCGCCGGTAAAAGCGCCCCGCTCATGGCCGAAAAGTTCCGATTCCAAAAGATTTTCCGGGATGGCCGCGCAGTTCACCGGTACAAAAAGCTTTTCTTTGCGTTTGCTTAGATTATGGATGGCGCGGGCCACCAGCTCCTTGCCGGTGCCGGATTCCCCGAAAATCAGTACGGTCGAATCGCTTTTAGCCACCTGGGAGATCAGGGCAAAGATCTCCTTGATGGGTTTACTGCGTCCCACGATCTTCTCAAAAGAGAATTTTTTCTCGATCTCTTCCCGCAGGTAAAGGTTTTGCCTTTTCAGCGAGTTCTTTTCCAACACTTTTTCGATCACCGACTGGATCGTCTCAATGTCAAATGGCTTGGTCAGGTAATCGTAAGCCCCGGCCTTCATGGCGGAGACCGCGTAATTTACGGTGTTGAGCGCGGTGAGCATGATCACTTCGACCTCTGGGTCGAAATCTTTCATGCGGGAAAGCACTTCCAATCCGTCGATGTCCGGCAGGCGGATATCGAGCAGCACCAGGTCGGGGGATTCGGAGCGGAAAAGCTTGAGCGCATCCTTTCCGGATCCCGAAAACACCAGGCGGTGCCGGTCTTGGAGCAGCATCCGCATGGAATCGCGGATCCCTTCTTCGTCATCGACTATCAAGAGGGTGGCTTTGTTGTCCGGGTTCATAGATTATGCCTCTCGGAGGCCGGCAAGATCCCCAGCTGTTTGCGGTAAGCCGCCACCGTGCGGCGTTCGATATTCACTCCCGCTTTAGCTAACAATTCCTTAAGCTCCTCATCGGAGATGGGACGGAGCTTATCTTCTTCGGTTATGGTTTCAAGCATGATGGACCGGATACGCTCCGGAGTGGAACCGGAGACCTCCCGCGGACAAAGGAACTTAGCGGGGAAAAGCCCCCGCGGGGTCTGCACGTATTTTTCCGCTAGCGCCCTGGAGATGGTGGAAGGATGCACCCCGATCATTTCCGCCAGGTCTTTCTGCATCAGGGGCTTAAGGTGGGCCGGCCCCTTTTTGACGAAATCCTGCTGGGTCTCGGTTATGATCTTCAAGATCTCATCGATGGTCCCCTGCCGCCTAGCCATGGTCTCCATCAGGTCCTTGACGCGCTCCATTTTTTCCTTGAGAAATTTAATGGTTTTCGCGTCGGTCTTGGGATCTTTGAGCATCTTTTCATATTCCGTCGAGATCTTGATCTTGGGCCCGTATTTCTCTTCGAGATTGGTGCCTATAACCGCCCCTTTACCGTCCGTTTCGATGGCGAAAGAAGGGATGATCCGACGAACTTCTTCGGCGAATCCGGAAGCGGGATTAAAATTCAGGTTTTCTTTTATGTAATTAGCGATCTCGGACACGCCGGATTCGGAGATCTTGAGCGCCTTTGCGATCTTGCCGAAATTCTGGTCGGCCAGGTCATCGAGATGATTTTCGATGGTACGGGTCAAAATAGCCTGCAATTCTTCGCTTTCAAAGTTATATTCGCGCACCTGGATGAGCAGGCATTCCTTCAGGTCCCGCGCTCCTACCCCTTCCGGTTCAAGGGATTGGATAACGGAGAGCGCGCGATCGACCGCCGCTTCATCAACCTCGAGTTTTTTTACCGCTGCCGGCTTCAACTCTTGATAATTTTTAAGGTAACCATTGGGCTCCAGGTTTTCAATGAGGAATTCTCCGGCTTTAAGGACGCCGGGTGGAAGGTTAACCAGTTTCAGTTGTTCCAAAAGATGCTCCGTGAGGTTGTGAGCTACGGCTTTTACATTTTCCATGCCGGGATATTCGGCCAGGTCCAGCTGTTTTTTGGCTTTTTTGTCCGTACCCAGGTAGCGGAGGTATTCGGCCAGGGTATCGGCCCGCTCCACCTCGAGCAGGGGGTTTTCCTCGCATTCGCGCTTGATCTCGTCCACCATTTCGATGTAAGGCAGGGCCAGGACCCGCAGCATGGCCAAAAGCTTTGGCGAAAGCAAAAGCTGGAGGGACTGCTCTAAATTCTGTTCGTGCCGTATCTCCATAGCTTGACTATTCTACCCATTTTTCGTATAATATTCAAAGAAATTTCACACCTAATGAACATCGCGGGGTAGAGCAGCCCGGTAGCTCGCAAGGCTCATAACCTTGAGGTCGTGGGTTCAAATCCCACCCCCGCTATTTTCTTTTTTAACCGCAGTGAAATTTTCCAAAAAAACCGCCGATATATATATGACTGGGCTGGTCGTGACATGCTTTCAGGAACTCACCACAATGATCCTTAATGCTAGACGACAGCCCGGTCTTTTTTTTGCTATAATGGGTCCGTGAACCTGCTAATATTCATCATTCTCGGCTACCTATCCGGTTCGATCCCCTTTGGTTATTTGATAGCGAAGGCAAAAGGCATCGATATCCGGAAAACCGGCAGTGGAAATATCGGCGCCACCAACATTTTCCGGACTTTGGGGCCGGCCGTCGGGATACTGGTCTTTGTGCTGGATTTTATTAAAGGCCTGGCCCCCACCCTGGCCGCTTTATTTTACCTTAATGACCCCCTGCAAGTGATACTGGTTGGCCTGGCGGCGATACTTGGACATTCTTTCTCGATCTTTTTAAAAGGAAAAGGTGGCAAAG
Organism: Candidatus Saganbacteria bacterium; assembly: GCA_016223205.1. Classification (GTDB taxonomy): domain Bacteria; phylum Margulisbacteria; class WOR-1; order XYC2-FULL-46-14; family WPAF01; genus JACRPM01. The sequence goes on along the minus strand of JACRPM010000006.1, from coordinate 63,746 downwards.
GCGCAGCGACCGGTCTAGGGGTTCTCGCCGTTATCGCTCCCGACATCTTGGCTTTCACCGCGATCCTGGTAGTGATCCTGATTTTTACCACCCGCTATGTTTCAGCGGGCTCGATCTTTGGCGCCGTTACGGTAGCGACTTTAATGTTCATTTTAGGCAAACCCCTCCCCTATGCCATGGTTTCCCTTCTGGCCGCGGCCTTGATCGTGGTCCGCCACATCCCCAATATCAAACGCCTGATGGCCGGCACGGAGAGAAAAATATGAGCAAATGCGCGGTGATCGGGGCCGGCGCCTGGGGCACTACCCTTTCGGTCCTTTTAGCGGAGGGAGGGCATAAGGTGACCCTCTGGTCGTACGAATCCGACCTGGTCCCCGAGATGGTAAAATTTAGGGAAAACAAAAAGTACCTGTCCGGTTTCCCCCTCCCCGAGACCATCGAGATCGAAAGTTCCCTCGAAAGATCATTAAACGGGGCGGAACTGGTGATCCTGGCCGTCCCCACCCAACATCTTCGAAGCCGGATCCAAGCCGCCAAGATCGATCCGGCGGCGCTGATAATATCCGCATCCAAAGGTTTGGAAGAAAAAACCTTAAAGAGGCCGACCGAGATCATCGGCGAATATTTCAAAGGTGATATAGCGGCATTGTCGGGTCCCAATCTGGCCCGTGAGATCGCCGAAGGCAAACCCGCCGCCGCGGTGGTCACCGCCGAGAGAGCGCGGAAATTCCTGATGCGCGAACGCTTCCGCATTTATACCAATACGGATGTGGTGGGCGTGGAACTGGGAGGGGCGCTTAAGAACATAATCGCGATAGCCTCGGGCTGTGCCGACGGCCTGGCCCTGGGCAACAACGCCAAATCCGCGCTGTTGGTGCGCGGCCTGGCCGAGATCACGCGCTTGGGCGTGGCCCTGGGAGCTCGAACCGAGACCTTCTTCGGGCTTTCCGGCATGGGAGACCTTATCACCACCTGCGAAAGCGTCCTTTCAAGAAATCATCGGGTGGGTTTTGAGATCGCCAAAGGGAAGAAGCTGGCCGAGATCGTAAATACCATGAAAGACGTTGCCGAAGGGGTCCCGACCGCACGGGCCGCTTTGGCCTTGTCTAAGAAGAACAAGATCGTGATGCCCATCACCGAGCAGGTGAACCGGGTGCTTTTCGAGGGGCTCGATCCCTATCAAGCCCTGGCCGGCCTTATGACCCGCACCCCCGCTAGTGAATGAACCCCGCCCCCTGACTTTTCTCTTTCTGGTCCAGGGTTTTGATGTCTTTGGACATTTCGTTCAAATATTCCGGCGTTAAAATATGAGGGGTGACGATCACCATCAGTTCGCGCTTTTCGTTGCTGATGGTGGTTTTGCGGAAAAATCCCCCCAGCAGGGGGATGTTCATCAAGATCGGGACCCCTGTATCGGTCTGGGTTTCCGAGTTCTTGATAAGACCGCCGATCACCACGGTCTGGCCATCCTTCACCAGCACTTCGTTCTTGGTCTCGGTAGTGCTTTCCACCGGCTGGTCGGCGGTCACCGATCCTTCGCTGATCTTTGGTTCTATCTCCAAGCGCACATAGCCGCTCTCTGAAATATGGGGGGTCAGTTTAAGCTCCGTTCCGGTGGTGAGGAAGTTCACCTGATAAACGGTGCCGGTATCGGTGATCACCGCGGTGCGATAGCCCAGTTTGGAGCCGATCAAGATCGAGGCCTTTTTATGATTGAGGGCGGTTAGGCGCGGAGAGGCCACCAGGTTAAACCCGGTCTGGGTCTCAAGCGCTGAAACGAACGCTTCCACGTTGGTGGTGATGGCATGCGCGTAAAATCCCTGGGCGCCGGTGTCGGTGACCCGTTCGGCCAGATTCTTGGTCTGGGCATAGTCGTTGGCGTTCTGGGGACGAGTATAATTGATGTCTGCTCCGGCATGCCCCCCGTCATTCCATTTGACCTCGATGACCTTGGCCTCGATCAGCACCTGGCTGGGCGGGATATCCATATCCTTGATGGTTTTTTCGATGCGGGCGATGTTCTCGGTTGAGGCCTTCACCATTAATGCGTTATAAGAATCGATATTCGAGACCGAATCGCCGCCCTCCACTACCAGGTCCAAAGCTTCTTTGACTTCCTTGGCGTTGGCATATTCCAGCAAATAGGTGCGCACCGTCTTCTTGGCGGTCACGACCAAGGTATCGCCTTCCTGGAACCAATCAAATCCTTTGGCGCGCAAAACCGATTCCAGTCCCTCTCGCGGCCGCACATTGGTAAATGAAAAAGAAACCTTACCCGCAACCCCTTCGCCGGCCACTATGTTGATCCCCAACTGACGCGCGAAGATCTGCAACACGTTCTTGATGTCGGCGTCTTTCAAGCGGAAAGACAAATTACCGGCGCTGCTTACTTTGGGGGTTTCCTCCTTGACCGCCGGTGCTCCCACCGCCGGCATGACCATCACCAGAAAAATTAATATTCCCAATTTCCAATTTGTCATTTGTAATTTGTCATTTGTCATTTATTACTCTACCCCCAATTTTATCTTAAGAACTTTCCATTTCCCACCCTGGGAGAGGATCACCCGGTCGGTTCCGATCTCGGCCACTTTCCATCCCAGGGCCACCCGGGTCCCCACGTTCACCACCTGGTCGTCTATTATAGCCGCTTCCACCCCCGGGCTCAAGAAAATTCCCTGTAAGACCAGCATAGGTTTGGGCGCTTCGGCGGGAGCCGCGCCCTCGACCGGCTTTTCTTCCCCCTTTACAAAGCTAAAATCCACTTGAAAGGGATCCCTTAAAACGACGAACTTGGGAGCCGGCTCAACTACCGGGAGCGGCGGTTTTACGGGTTCATTCACCGCTTCTCTGGTAGAGGTGAAAGAAAGCGGTTTGGTTGCGGCCGGCCGGGTTATGGCCAAATTAGGCCGCGCCGCCCGCACATTGAACAGCAGATCGTAGAGCGGAGTATAGAGCAGAATGTAGACCACCAGGATCAACACCCCGCCTGCCGCCATTATATAATTGCCGGCTTTGCTCATCAGTAATACACCGAGACCACCATGGTCACGCCCAGATCGGGCCCCTCACTTTTCGTCATAGTGAGCGAATCCACCAGGATCAGGATAGGCAGTTTGGAGAGCGACTGCATATATTTATAAATGGTATTGTACTTGCCGGTAAAGGTGAGGTCAAAATAGATGGCCTTGGCCGAGCCCACCGCGCGCTCCTCCGCCCGGGGCCGCAGGGATAAAAGCTTAAGGTCCAGCTTGCTGATCTCACCGGTTATATATTTTAGGGCTTCGAGCGTCTGTTCTTCCTTGGTCTTTTTGGCGCGGATCTTTTCCATGGGCAAGAGCTCCAGGCTTTGTAATATCTTTACTTTCTCTTTTGAGACCTTAAGGTCCAAGTTCAACGAAAGGGCTTTTTGGTTCAGGGAATCGATCTCCGAAAGCTTGGGATTGAGCAGGAAAGTATAGAAAAGATAGAATACCAGCGCCAGCGCCGTGCCGAACAAAAGCCAGCGTTCGCGGTCCGAAAGTTTGAGCTTCATTTTCTTTTTACCTGCGCGGCGATCTCAAAGGTAAAGGACTCCATCAGATACCCCTCCACCCGGTTGGCCTGTTTAAGCTCGATCTTCTCAAAACTGGGCGCACGGGACAGGTCCAGGACGAAGCGGGAAAGTATATTCTCGGCCGAATCCCCCCGGGCAAAGACGATGCCCGAGAAATTGGCCGAGCGGGAGGCCTCGATAAAATTAATATTGGTCAATAGCACCGAGGGCGGCAGGTTCAAGCTTAGGTCCTCCATCACGGAATCGAGCTGCACCCGATTGAGTTCGATGCTCTTGAAGATGCCCATGCGGCCTTCTTCTTCCCTGACCGCTTTTTCCAGCTCTTCGAGCCGCGTCAGCTTGGGCTTGAGGTCCGCAATGGATTTTTTGGTCGATTCTATCTGGGAGCGGACCAGATACCCTTGCGCGAATACCAGGCCGTAGACCAGGGCCAGAAAGACGACAAATAATATCGAAAGCTCCAGCGGATTGGCATGCTTTTTAAAGAACAGCTTCCAGCGGTCGCGGATCTCCTCGGGCAGGAGATTGATATTGCGGGGGGTAAAATACGAAAGCGCCGCACCCATTGCCCCGGTCATCTGCGGGGCGGCCAGGGTCAAGGCGCCTTTTTCCCGGATGCGGGTGTCGATGATCATCTCCCGCAGGGGATCGAAGGTCACAAAGCTGATACCCAGCCCGGAGCTTAAGAATTCCAATAGATGCGGGGTGCGGGAAGAACCGCCGGTTAGGATCACTTTTTCGATCTTGATGTCGCCGGCAATGCCGCGGTAATATTCTATGGTGCGCAGCAGTTCGTCCTCGATCTTCTCGAGCGCCGGCCTCACCACCGCCTGCAGGTGCGAAATGGGGATATCCCCCAGCTTGGGATAGCTGGCCAAGTCCACCGGGATGCCGTATTCCCTTTTTATCTTTTCGGCTTCGTCGTATTTAAGCTCCAGCCGCCCTTCTTCGGATACCAAAACCGAGGTCATGGCTTTGGTGATGTCCTCTCCACCGATGGGGACCTCGCGGTTGAGCTGCAGCAGGCCTTCGCGGAAAAAACTGATATTGGTAGTGCGCCTGCCCATATAGACCAGGCAGGTGATGCCGGAGGCGATCTCCTTGCCGAAGACCTCCTTTATGCCAAAGGGCACCGGGATGATGGAACGGATGGAAACTCCGGACAATTTGCCGACCTCGAGCACCCGATGGATGGTGTCCTTATGCGCCGCCGCCGCCAAAAAATCTATCTCGGCCTTGCCCGCGGCGGGCTTGCCCAGCGGGATAAAATCCACCACCGCTTCTTCGAGCGGATAAGCGATCTCATCTTTCATTTTCCATTTGATCGCTTCGCGGGATTCCCCGCGCGAAAGCGCCGGCAACGACATCTGCCGGACTAAGACGTCCGACCCTCCCACCAGTACCACCGCTTCCCGCGTCTTGATGCGGTTGACGGCTAATATTCGCTGGATGATCTTGGCCTGGGCGGCTTCTTTATCGGGGTGTTTGTCTAAAAGTTCGAAGGGGACCTCGTCCATTCCCCAGTTGTTGAGGATAAAACCTTTGGAGCCGCGCTTGATCTCGACCACTTTGACCGAGGTAACGCGCAGGTCTATGCCCAGAATGGAGTTTTCTGCCATGTTCTGTATATTATACGAGGTAAAAAAGGGAAGTCAACCCCTCCTTCGCTGAAGCTTCGGAGGGTTAATTCTCCGAAGCTCCGATCGAAGCATCGGAGCGAAGGAGAATGGAGCTGGCGGGAGTCGAACCCGCGTCCGGAGGGGCAGCTGTACAGGCCGCTACGAGCGTAGCTTCAATTTAGTTGTCCCTCCAGGTTGTCCCGAAGCGGGGACTTTTGGAGGTGATCCCGCATATTTTTTCCCCGGCCGAACTGCAGAAAGATCCGGCCGGGTATCCGATATTATAACGCTGGTTATCCGACCCTATCGGCAAAACCGGCCAGCGCGGCTAACCTATTTTATTAGGAAGCCATCGCAAAGGCCGGAGTGGCATCTTTCATCCACACGACCCCTGCGAGTGCGGACTTGACGTCTGCGTTTATTTGTTTTGCCACCATATTTTACGAGGTTAGATGACATCCTCGGCTCGCAGCCCGTACCCCAAACCTCCCCGTCAAAACCCTTACAGCCCCTTGATGTGTTCCTTGATAAGCCCCAAAAAGTTCTCGATCTGCTCCTGATTGAGTTCGTGCTCGAGGATGCGGCCGAAAAGCTCCCAGGCCTCGGCCTCTTCCATGAGGTCTTTGTTGGACTTGATCTCTTCCAAAACATCTTCGATCTCTTTTTGCATTTTGCGGTTGGCTTCTTCGAGCGCTTCTTGCGGGTTGGTCATGCCCGTCTCGTCGATCACCCGCTGGATGATCTCCTCGAACTTAAGCTCCTTTTCCTTGGCTTCGGCCGCCAAAACCGCCATGCGCACCGCGATCGCCCGCGCGTCGAGCTCCGGCCCCTTCCCTATCTGCTCTCCGGGAAGCGGGGCCTTGGGCGCCTGCGGGCGGACTTCTTCTTCCGCCGCCTTGGCCGGCTTGATATCTTTGGGCGGGATAGGAGGCGGAACGTGCGGGCCCTGTCCGGGTACTCTTACCATATAATTACACCTTTATTCCCATGTTCTTTAATGTGTCGACCGTCAAGCTCTGGGCCACGCGTTCCAATTGCTCGTTCTCTTTTTTGGTCAAGGGGCGTCCCTGCATGGATTCGAGCTCCCGGCGCATGGCTTTCTGCGCCTCGAGCAGGACATCCTTGGCGGTATAGGTCTTGCCTTGTGTTTTCTGTATTTCCGTCATTTTAGCAACTTCTCTTTGAATTCCCTCTCTACTTCTTTTTCGACAGCTTCTTTCCGTAATTTCGTTCTTTTTTCAAATTTCTTTTTGGCCTTCCCCACCGCCAGGTCTATTTTAGCCCAATCCCCCTCAAAATACAATTTCAAAGGCACCAGGGTCAAGCCCTTCTCCGCCACCTTGCCGTAGAGCTTCTTCATCTCTGCTCGGTTCAAGAGCAGCTTCCGCTTGCGCAGAGGATCGAGCCCCGACCTCGCTTTCTCATAAGGGCTGATGTGCATATTATATAGCAATATCTGGCCGCTCTCCAGGCGGGCAAAACTATCTTTGAGGTTGACCCGTCCCAGGCGCAGGGATTTCACTTCGGAGCCCAAAAGTTCTATTCCCGCTTTGAAGGTTTCGAGGATATGGTAATCGAAGAAGGCCTTGCGGTTCTCCGCGATCAGCTTGAAGTATTTCTTTCCCGACACTTAGCTATTATATCAATTATCGGCCAAAATAGGGAAATCAAAATTGATGATGACGCCGGTCTGTTGATAATCTGATGTCAGGTTGGCCAATCCGGACAATTTGTAAAGATCCTGTTTATCCTGGTCGGAGATCGGAGCCAATGAAATATTAGCCGCGTTCACCGCCGCTTGGATGCTATCCAGGACCGACCGGTCGATCGGCCGCCGGCTTTCCTCTCCCGTGACCACATCAGGAAAAGTCACCTGGCCGCTCACCCACTCACCTGATTCGTCCCGTTGAAAATGGACATTTACTTTTACACGAATGACCTGTCCGGCCTGCAATTCGCTAGAGGACGAAATCAATGGTTGAACAATAGCTTCTAATTTGGCGGTCAACTCTTCGCCCACGTCGCTCGATTGTGAGACCGCTTGTCCGCCAACCATCGGCCTGCCGGTATGGACCGTTCCAACAGTAGGATGCATCGCGGATTCGCGCATGCTCGCGGCCAAAGCGGGGTCCATGAGCGGAGCGGGAGTAGGGACAGGCTGAACGACCGCTGGAGGCTGCCGTCTCATGTATTCGGCCAAAAGCAATGCTATTAGAGGCAAAGAATTATTGAAATATCTTTCGGCTTCCCCGAATGAATTTGAATTAAAGTACCCCTTCACCTTCGCAGAATAGGCCTCGATCAATCTCTCCTCCCCGCTTCCTAAGGCCACCAGGTATGCCATAGCATTGTCCGCCTGATCGGTTCCGCTCGTCTGCCAGATAATGGAAGAATCAGTGCCGGCTTTTTCCAAAACTTTACGGCAGAATTCCCTGGCTTCCTGATCGTTAAACAGGATCGCGGACATGGCCACTCCGATCGGCCAACGCAAGCTATCAAAGCGCGGTTCCGTTAAATGGCCGGGGGTCTCGGAATCTGATACCCTTAAATCGCCGCCCCTGACTTCCACCCAATCCGGGATGTCGCCGTAGCGGTCATAGATGTTGTTCAAGACCGTTAAGCTGTCGCGAGCCAGTTCCTCGAAAAAAGTTCTTTCTTCGCCGGTGCTTTCCTCGGCCATCATTTTAAAATAAGCGATCCTCAAATAGGAAGGATTCAAGTGTACCTGTCCCGACCGGGAACCCCAATCTTCGGAAGGATCGAGCACCAACTGATCGTTTCCCAGATCGGTAACGGCGCGATCCTTGATCAATTCCTTGATCTTATCTTTGATCTCTTGATATTGCGGGTTGCTTTGCCATTTTCCCTGCGCCACCAGATCCAGGGCTAATTTTAAAGCGAACCAGATATCCAGTTCCGCGTCAGTGGCGGAGTTCTGCGGTCCCCAATCGGGGTGGGCATCGTTTAAAACTATTTCGCCGTTGCGGATATCCAGCGACCAGGCCGGCAATCCTTCCCCCAGGCGCATCGCTTCCCGAACTGCTATAAGCATACCGTCGAATTGCTCCTGAAGTTTTGCCAGATCTTGATCTTGAGTGGAAGCCAGAAGAGAGGAGATCAGCATCCCATAACCGAGGCCCTCGGAGGTGCGGTGCGTCATTTCGGATTCAGAAGTGGAAGGATCGGTGACGAGCAAGGCGCCGGTCGAGCCGACCGGGGTCAGATATCTATTGGTATAGAGCGCGCTCCAAACCGTCAGCAGTTGGGCCGGGTTAAAGTACCCTCCCGACAGGAGGTTCGGCTCCCGTCTCAATGACGGGAGCTCCGCCCGCGAGTGAGACCGCGGGAACTAGATCTGGCTCCTCTGAAACTGCTGGAAGCGTGGGTACAACCGGAGCGGGTGCCGGCGCAGGTGCGGTTGGAGTAGGTGCCGGGACAGGCTGGGCATCACTCCTTCTTGGCATCTGGCGCAGGCGCTCATCGTAGGCCTGGAGCATTACCAGCTCCACCTGATCTTCATCTATAGATTCTATTCCTTCTGCGAGAGGTTTGCCTTGCTCGGTGAGCGACCATTTAACTATGGCCCACATGGCCTGGCCCACTACTTCACCCTGGAGTTCGGCCATCAATTGGTTGACAAATTCCCGCCGGGTGCCGCCGAAGAACTCGGAAATGTGGTCCCAGCGGCTGCGGTTATCGAGCCCTTTCTTATCCAGGAAGATATCTAGCGAGACCCGGTCAAAACGCTGGTCGGCTTCGATCATCACCAGCACCGCGCCGATCAAATCCGCGGTCATGGAATTGCCGTCGTGCACCGGGCGGACCGCCAGGTCCTCTTGCTCTATCACATAGCGGCGGTTGGCCCCCACGGTGAGCACGCGCAATTTCTCGCCGCGTCCTTCGAACATATAAAGCTCATCTTCAAAACGATCCCTATATTGAGCATCATAAGGTGTATAGTTGTCGACCAGGCCTTGGTGTTCCGGATCTGGATTATATCCCAAATAGCAGACTACCGGCGCCACGCTTCCCAGGGACACGCCGTCACCCCGCGGAGGCATTAATTCTCCGCCCCCCGCCGCCCCTACTCCATAGCCGTAAGGACCCTCGGTATCGGCATCGGTAAAGGCGCGGGAAATATCCGCCGGCAAAAGCGATTCATCGAGCGTGTAATCCGCCTTAAGCAGGTTCATCTTAAAGGCCAGCAGGTAGCGCAGGGCAATGGCGTTGTTGAGGTCGCGCGCCCCGATCCCAAAAAGCCGCGCGATAAAGGGATCGTCAAATAGGATGGCGCGTCCGGTGGCGGTATCCGACATTAAATATTGCTCTTCGGTCAGCCGGATCGGATTACCCGAGGGTGAACTCTCTTCGAGCTCATCGGTTATGGACGAACTGCCGCCTATCGCTGCCCCCAGGGTCAGTTGAATGGTCGCACCGGATTGGGATTCTAATGTTTCTTCAGGATAATCGATCCAGGTGGGTCCGGCGGAAACCTGGCCGAAAAGATTGAATGCCGGCAATACCTCTCCTTCCGCCTTTAGGTTAAAGAGCAGGTCGTCGATCGTGGGACCCAGATAATCCTGGTGTTCAAAATCCACCCCGCCTCCTAAACTCCAATTGTCAAAAGGATACATATACTGCAGGCGGGCCGATGCGGAATCACGGCCGCTTTCCGGATTATTGAGATATGCGGCATCAAGCAGGAAGTTGCCCCCGCCCTGGCCGGTATAGACCCGCGCCTGGGCAAAAAAGCCGTAGCTTTCGAGTGCGTTGGCATGGGAATCGATCCCGGTCATCTCGCGCATCGCGCGGGATTTATAGAGGAATCCCAGGGCCAGGTCCAGGGCCGCGTCATCGGATGAATACCGAAGGCGCGCTCCCGCCGGCACCAGCCATTCCTCCCAACCATAAGTGTCGCTGTTGACGCTGTAATCCACGCTAAATCCTGTGGTAAGTCCCAGACCCCAGCGCGACGTAAGCGGAAAGACCTCACTTGCCTGGATGTCGAAAGAAAGCGCGTCTCCCTGTGGATGCGAAGGGGTATCGGCATCGCTCCAACTGTGGCGATAGCCGAATCCCAGGTTGAATTCAGGAATGAAAGAAGGATAGAGATTGGCTCCCGCGAACCCAGCCCTCAACGATGCCATTCCGGCATTGGGCCCTTCGCCGGGCGCGGCTTCGAACAATCCGCGACCGAGGACACCCAGCCGGAGGCGGTAATTATCCGTCAAAAAGCCGGCGCTGAAAGCGGCGTCGACTCCCCCGCCAAGGGTAATATCCTTTTCCCCGTCCGGCTGGCCCGCCACCTGGCGGTCCACATCGGGAGAGACGGCAAAGGTGCCGTAAGTGCGGGCGGTGAATTCCAGGTTATCTTCCTGTAAGGGATCGAGCCATTGTTCTTCGACGGTGGATTCGGCCAGGCGAACCAGTTCCGCGCGGTCCCTCACCGCCTGGAGAAGAGCAGCCTCAACACCGCTGGATTCTACAAAGCTTACGGCCGCAATTTCTATATCTTGGTGTTCCGCAGTTACGGAAAAATCTACTCCATCAAGGGGTAGATTCGCAGATATCGAAGGCCTAACGGTTATTTGCGTGCTGTGCCAAGATCCTACACCGATCAAGTGGACGCTATAATCTCCTAACTGGACGCCCTCATCAATAGTTAAAGAAACTACCAAGCGGTTCCCATCTGCCCTAACGTTCGTTATAACGATGCCGGCAACGGGCTGGCCGGTGGCAGAATCCACGACCTGGACTTTATCTTTGGTGATCAGGTTTATATCATCAACGAACATAGGGGTAAAAGTGACTTCCGTTGTGGTTGGCCCCTGTTCCGCTTGCTCAATAGGTGGCAGCGTGGTGCGCACCTGGGCCATTAATGCTGCTTTGGCTTTTATTAACCAATCGCCCCATGCCGCTTCGAGCTGTGCGACCCGCTCTTCATCCGAAGTGTCCACCGGAAGGATTTCGGGAATGGGAGGAAGTATGTTTTGGCAGCCCGGCGCCAATTGAGAAACAGCTTCCAACAGGCTCTTTATCATATCCGATAAAACCGCGGCCAACTCCGGACGTTGTCCGATATAGGCCGACATGAGACTTCCGATGGTCCTCCTATATAAATCTATGGTCCTCCCACTGCGTTCCGGATCGTCGCCCACTACTTCCATAAAGGCCTCTTCCAAATGGGCGGCCGTCTTTAATATCAAAGCAAAAATATAGAGGTCATTTAGAACCGGCAAGATGCTGCTGCCGGGCTCTAGCTGTTCAATTTTATCTTTCAAAATTGAGATAAAATTATCAATATTCTCTATCACAGGATATAAATCCACGTCCAATAGAATGCCCTGCAAGATACTTTCTCTGGCAGAGGAATCATCGGCCACGTTCCCGCGGGTTCCCAGAATTCCGTTTCTTAAAGCGCGGGTAAGCCCTCCCATGCGGATGGCAATTGACCTGATCATTAAATTCGCCAAAGCCGGCCGATTGTCGGGAGCTTCGAATCCGGCCAATTCGTTCATCAGCTGACCGCTTGCGGCAATAAAAGAAAAGGCGCCGCAGGAATCGTCATGCCCTTCCATTCCCTCATAAGTTAAATAACCGGTGATTTCTCCAATTGACGATCCGGTGGACATCATTATCTGCAGCAACTCCACCACGCTCCGCATGGATTGAATATCGACTGCCGAGGTCTGGCAGGCGGCCGTGATAGTGTTGTCGGGATCGGTCACGGCGTAATCCAGGTTGTCTATGGTAATAGTTCTGCCGTGAGCGGAAGCCAGATCCAAAAGGTAATCCTCCAGCTCCTCCGCACTGACCGCCCGATCGTCGTCGCTCTGGGGGATTTGCCGGGAAGCAGGCAATCCGTTCTCTTTAAGTTCTTCTTCGCTGGCGACATTATCCGAATCGGCCACGGCCGCGGCATAATTCTGCAGGGTTCTTCCAATCGGATCTATTCTTGTCATTTAACCATCCTCCAGGAAAACATTTATTACGGCCGGATCCTTACTCCGGCTTCACGAGTAGTTACTTCTCTCGGGGGCCGAGGAATATCCCGTTCTGTCGTTCCGGCATCTTCCCTTCTGCGAACATCTCGAGTGCCGGCATCATCGGAAGTTGTTCTTCCGGCTACTACGAACTCATACCAGGCATATTTGGCCTCTTCACCTTCGCCCAGGCCTACTACCAGATGCCAGGTGTTGCCCGCATCCTCTGCCGAAGAAAAAGCGCCGCGCAGGGGTTTGATCGAGGCTGATACGGTTCCATCTTCTTCTTTAAATCCGTCGATCGAAAAAGGCGAGCGATTATTTTGGTCCATCCGGGTGCCGATGATCCCGAAAGATTTGACCTTGCCAAAAAGATCCTTAAGCTCCTGGGGCAAAGCAAATGAAATTTCGGTGGACTGATTGACCTTTAACGGAGTGCTGTTAACCCCGGCCTTAAAAATGCTGGTAACCGGTGCATGGGTCAATTCCCTGACCGCCGCTGTAACCGCGGCATCGGAACTACCGGCATCTGCCACGGAAGCCGGAACATCGGAGATAACATCCGGAGGGGTATAGGTTTTGCAAGCCGCCATTGCTGCTAATCCGGCGGCTATACCATATGCTATTCTGTGGGAGTCTGTTCTGCGGGGAGGAACGCTTCCCCCGCTTGCTCCCGCTACCTGCGGAGCGCGCCTGAACATCCTCTCTGCAACTCTTCTTGCAACCGCTCCTACTCTATCTAACATTTTTATTCCCCCCTTCCAGGCCTCTAGAGGCCTTTATCTCTCCCACATATATATCGTCAATTTCTGGCGGAAATTTCACTTATTTTTTACGGCCGTATCCTAACCCTAGCTTCGGCTGTAGCACTGATATCTGGTAATGGAGGCGAAACATCCGGCGTTCTGGTGCCCGCATCTTCCCTTCTGCGCCCGGTATCTCTTCTGGTGCCGGCATCGGGTATTTCTCTTCCCTCATCAGCTACCGGCAATCCGTATGCGCAATAATTCGTTTCCGCGCCTTCCCCTACTTCGGCAATGAATTTCCAAAGATTCGGCTCGTTTTCTACAAAAGCCCCCGGTAGAGGTTTTACCCCCGCCTTCAGCACTCCGGTCTCGCGGTCTAGGATAAAATCCATAAGTTCGAAAGGGCTGCGGCCTTCGCTGTCGACCCTCGGACCAATTATTCCCCAAAATTTTACCTTATCGAACAGCGCTTTAAGTTCCGACGGCAGGGTAAATGATATTTGCATAATTTGATTGACGCGCAGGGCTTCGGCATGGTTCCCCAGATCAAAGATCTTCCCGGGAGGCGCGCCGGTCGCGGCCGCGATCTCGGCCTCGATATCGGCCATGCCCGCATCCACCATTGAAACCGGTACATCGGGCAAGCCCGCGTCAACCATCCGGATCAGGGCGTCGGGAACGGGTGGGGCCTTCTCCGCACAGCCTCCCAGTGCCGTCGCTGTCAAACCCAAAGCAATCCTAATTCCCGCCCGTGGGGGGTGAATTCTCCGACCTTCCACACCGCGAGATCTATCAACAAAACGCACCATTTTTTCCTCCTACTGATTTTCCGATTCTTCGGGAACCTGGACTCTCACCGAGCCGAGCCGGTTCTCATCTATCGTAACCGATATATTGAAGGAGCTTCCCGGATCGGCGTTGGCGGTATCAAGCAATAAACTTACGGATCCATCCTCCCCCTCTGGGGATCCGATAATGCGGACCGCCCGGGAAGAGATCACGACCTCGATATCACTGTCCGCAGTCACATCCTGCCCGCGGACATTGATGTTTATCGTCATTCTCCCGGTATCGGGGTCGTAATTGGAATTTCCCAGAGAAATCCCGGGCGCAACAAGCTGTGGTTCATTATCTTCAATTTCAACTTCAGCATCCCGTTCCGGGCGCTGTGTCCCGGCATCCCGCGGTTGGACCGGAGGCGGCTGTACCGGCGGAGTTATCACCGGAGGCGTGGGAGGGGTCGGAGGCGGCGGAGGTGACGGCGGCACAGGCAAATTGCACTGTAAATGCAAAGCATTCAATACTTCCCTTAAGCGATCGATCTGTTCGGCCGAAGCGTTGGCCGGGAGCTTCAGCGTGATGTCGGCAGAGGCCAAGTCCCCATCCCAACCAAAGATCGAAAAAATGCTATCTTCAGCGTTCTTTGCGATGCGGGTAATCATGACCACTCCGTCATTATTGCCGAAAATAGCGCGGGAAAGGCCCTGGGCCGATAGATTGTCAAGCGATAAGGATTCGTTAAACCCGAATTGCCGCAGGCGCTGGTTAAGAACCTGCAAGTCGGTCGGATTCAAGGAAAAACTGACGTTTTGCGTTCCACAAGAGCCGCCTAATATTACCGATTTATATATTGAAATGCCGCTTATGCTCATACTGGTTATTTATCGTGACTAATTCCAGGAAATTTCACTTATTATTGTCGAATATTCGTTCGGTTAATTGGGCCAGATCCAGTGCCGGCACCGGGATGACTGCTATAGAAACGTTGTCATTGGTACCCAGTTTAAGGGCGGCATCTTTCAAACGCCTGGCAATGGCTGCAGGAGATCCGCCTTGACGGACCAATTCGGTTATCCACCTTTCAGTCAATCCTCTGCGCAAACCATCACTGGATAAAAGTAAGTAGTTGACCGGGGGACCCGGCAAAAAGGGCATCTCCACTACATGGATCACAAGTTTTTTGGGGTGCCCCACGACACTAGTTATACTATGATTGAAGTTTTTCCACATCGGGTCATTTTCGAACCCGTTCTCGAGTCTGGTCATCTCCTCGAGGCGCAATTCTTCAATGGGTAATTTTTCTGCCAAGGGCTCTATTCCAAAGTGCTGGTTGGTCCAGAACGGGGTATGATCACGGGTCAAAAGTGCGGCTTCCTGCGCGGCATCTTGCGGTATATATTTCCCGCGCGAATCGCCCACCCAGGCCATTTGGAGTTTTTTGGTTTTATGATTAAGCAGGGCGGCCACCACGGTAGTGCCCATTCCCTTTCGGAGGGGATTACTTTTTGATTCTTGGTATATTATTTCCGAAGCCCGTTCAATGGCGCCAGACAGCTCCCTGCTTCCTCTCATTTCGGCAACCATAGTTTCCATCAGGCG
Organism: Candidatus Saganbacteria bacterium; assembly: GCA_016223205.1. Taxonomy (GTDB): domain Bacteria; phylum Margulisbacteria; class WOR-1; order XYC2-FULL-46-14; family WPAF01; genus JACRPM01. Next base: position 48,466 of record JACRPM010000006.1, on the reverse strand, counting down.
TAAACTGGCGATCTCTCCCGCCGCATGGCCTCCCATGCCATCCCCTATCATAAACAACTCCTCATCCTCATTTATCCAGGCATGGCCCGCTGCGTCTTCGTTGTGAGTGCGCCCGGCCCGATAGGATAGCAAGGCCCCATGTTCGACAACAATCTCTCCATTCTCACCGCCCGCCACCCATTCCACGCCTTCCGCCCTTTTAAAGCTGCGGTCAATGGGTAAGATATCGATAACGAAAGAATGATCGCCCGACAGTACCACATCGCCGCTGTTTATCTTTTGCCTCTTGGCAACGTGAGATCCATTGATCCAGACGTCTTTTTTGCCAACAACCTTGAGGAAATACTCCGAGCCGACTTTACGTATTTCGGCCAGACGGTCACCATCCGGGGAGAGCCGACAGACCAATCTCCTATTTTTCCTCGATTCTTTTATTATCCGGGTGTCGGACGAGACCCATTTTTTCCCGGAGAAGGCATCAATCTGGAGGAGGTTTTGAGGTTGAGGAAGCTCTTTGGTCGACCACACTAACAAATCCTCCCAGCGACCCAGGCGGTTGACTTGCTCATTTATTCTTTTAGCGACTGTTACTACGGTTCTCACTACCCTGTTTTGGAAACGGGCCACGGCCCCGTTGACCGTTAGCCAGCCCTTCCAGATCCTTTGTCCAATCCCTCTGACCCGCTTGCCGAGAGAAAGACGGGGAACGGCGGGCATAGGTGGAGAAGAAGGCAAAGTTGCTGACGTAGCGCCGGGAGAAGGAGCAACTAAAGCCGGCGGCGGTACCCGGGACCAGGAATCGGGCGCAGCAGATCCGGTCGTATCAAAGGCCCTATCGGTAAATACCGTTCCGTCGCCGAGGACAACCTTGGCTTTCTTGACCACCTTATTATCCTTATCGGTAAAGCCCAGTGACTCCACTCGCAATACTTCGCCATACTTGCCGATCTCCTGCCCAACTTGGTCGGCCAAAGTTTGGATCCGGTGATATTGGGTACCAACCGTCGGTTCGATCACTAATATGCTGAAGTTCTCTGCCAGGTATTTTTCCATGCAATGCTGTACCTTTTCCAAAAGCGCCACGGCCTCTTTGGAAAGCGTTCCCACCTGGTTGCGGCGCGACAGGGCCCAATCGGCGACCAGGATCGCATCTTCCTGCGTGGGTTCTTGCGTCTTCATATCGGCTATCTGTTCAGCGGTAAATTCCTCAATGATGCCCCGGACCGTATCGCTCAAGGTCGAACGCAGCCTGGTCAGTTCCTCACAATGTCCTATTGCCTTGAAATAATAATTCAATATCTTAGGTGGCTCCGGCGGCGCGGGCCCCGCACCAGACGGTGCCGGGGCGGGAGGCGGAACGGGCTGCGGAGGTTGCACCTGCGGCCTCAATTGCACAACCGTATTAAAGGCGGCTTTGACCTGGTCTATTGCCTGCCGGTGCTCTTGGGCATTTTTGAGACCGGCATTCGTGTAATCGGTATTCATTTTTTCGGCCGTTTTTTCCAATGCCGCCACCGCTTCTTTGATGCCGCTCAGATCGGAATAAGCTTTTAGTTGTTCAAGCATCTGGAGCATTTTTCCCCTTGCCGAATTATTGAAGTTAAGCGCTTCGGAATAGTTGCGATCCGCCGCCCCATAGGCCTGGCCGATCTCAAATATCAAATCCTGGAGGGCGGAGAATTGAGCCGCAATGGTTAAATTGGCCGTTCCCTTTAATTGATATTTGTTTTCGGGTTTGGATAAAAATGAACGATCAATTTCCAGGTATTGGATCAGGGATCGCAAGGATTCGAGGAATGTTTGCATGGATTTAACTTCTTCGTCTATATTTATCTTGGGAACGCTCCCTGCCGCCAGCTTAAGCACATAAGTTTCCACCGCGCTTTTCATCTCACTAAAACGCATGATGATTTCCCTGAACCTGGCTCGAACTGCGGCTATTTCATTTTCCTGCAGTTCCGTATCTATTCTTATGCGACCAGGTGCCGCCGTCGGGAATTGGGGCAGTTCGAAAAATTTGATCCCGGTTAAATACGCGGGTGCGCTTTTGGAGGTCTTTCCATGCAAAACAGCCGCGCGATCGGCCAGGGTCACTGCCCCATCGTACTCTCGATTCAATTGCGTAAGGGCATGCTCCACTTCCGCTCCCCACGCCAGATAAGGCATAATTAATCGGGCGGCAGCGGTCAATCTTTCCGTTCTTTGCTTGATCTCCGGCTTTCTGGCCAAAAGCGCCTGCAGTTCTTGCAGGTCTCGTAGGTCATCCTGGCGGGGGGGAGGAGGTGAAGGTTTGGGAGGGCTATGGCGCACCGTAAAGGCATCATCTGAAAAAATTGAAGGAGAAGGAGCCAGCCGGGATATGATCGCAGTAGCCAATTGGGAAATGCCCTCCTCGCCTTTAACCGGCAGGGTAAGTGCCTTAATAGAATCTCTTTCTAATTCAGTTAAAATATTTAGATCCGTCTCAAAAAGTTCACTTAGGGCCAATTTACGAGCGGAGCGAGTGAGACGAGGGTCGAGGGCTTCTTGTAAATGTGGGTTGGAAATCACTCCCCGAAGATTGATCCACCCACGCTGAATATCAGTATGGAGGTCCTCCAGTTGCAACCGACGGGCAGTTCTGTTGAGGCGGCAATCGTTTATCTGGGAAAGATGCGCTCTAAAGGCCTCAATGCGGGCGGGAGGCATTAGTTCCCTCCCGAACCGGCGGTATAATTACGCAATAATCGCAGAAGTTCCTCAAAACGATCATCTTCGACAATCCCCAACTTCTTTATCACAGATTCTTGTTTCAGACGATTCAGCAGAGTCTTAAAGTGGCCATTATTAAAATAGCGGGTGATCAAATCCAGTGCGAAAGGATCTGCTTTTTTGGCCCTCTTAATAAAAGCTTTAAAAGCTCCGGCCAACTTTTGATCGACATTCACCGTGGGAGCCGATTCCCAAAGCTCGCCCGCCATGACGGCCTTGGTCTGGTCGATCGAATCTTGGGATTCTCCGGCTAAAAGGATTTGCAATTCTTGCCATCTCTGCTGGATCTGTTGGTCCACATCCTGGATAAATACTGTCGCGTCATCCTTAGAAATCCCCCCCTGCCCCGCCAAAATCGCCACCGAGATCTCATCGCCTTTTAGTTTGGCGGCCTCGTTAAGCCTTATTAAGTATAGTTTATGCCGCGCTTGTAAGGCCGGGTCGGGAGTGGTCTTCATATCTTTTTCTAATTGCAGGTATTCATTTATCTTGGCAATATATTCCTCAACATCTTTCAGTTGTTGAGGGCTAAGTTTATTCGTTTGTTTGAGCGCTTCCAGGGTTTGAAGGGCTTTAGTTTTGTCTCCACCCTTCTCCTGCGCCTGCTGGATCGCCTGAAAAGCCGCATAAAAATCCGGATCGGTAATGGGAAACCTGCGCCGAGGCGGCAGTGGCGCGCTGGCTTGTCCGGCGCCGGCTGGCGGAGGCGGAAGATTAGGCCCTCTACCAACCAACCTGGCCGCTCCTCTAGCTAATGCTCGCCCTGCTCTAATTATAGCCGACGGTTCTTTCGCTGGAGGCGCCGACGGCGGAGGAGGTGGGACCATGACAACCGGCGGCCCCGCCGGGCCGGGAGCGGTCGGCACTACCGTCGCTCTCGGAGGCGGAGATGATAGCATGGTAGGATCAGCTCCCGGCGCTAGTTTAAAACTTGGCGGCGGCGGCGGCACAGAAACTCCCGCTATCCCGGCAAAAGGACTGCCCGGAAGAGGAGGAGGCACGGCTGCCGCGGCTTGAGCTTCTTCTTCATTGATATTTTGATCAAGACGGTCTAAAAACGCCGTAGCTAGATTCTGCTCATCCACTGCAAGGCGCTCCCAGCCGTTTTTAATTTGATCGATCAGCCCATTCAGGGAGATCTTTTTTTCGGCCAACGGTCTGGCTAAAAAATCTGTCTCCATTCCGATGGCTTGCAATATCGGACCGCGCAGGTCAATTCCCAATGCGGGCGACGAAGATGGGATATCAAGCTCTCTTAATCGCCTAATCCCTAAAGCGGTGGTCAGCAGCTCCATCCCAACCAAGACGATGGCCCCAAGCTTGGCAGTTGAAATTATCGCCAGGTGGATCGAAGGCGGCAGACCCATAAGAGTTTCGGCAGAGAAAGCGTCGCGGAATACATTGGCATGCTGGACCTCAATGAATTTTAGTGTAGAAATCGCCCCGGTGACAGCGCTTGGGATCAAACCATGCGATACCACCCGATGGTTGCTTATCGCGCGGGCGATGCCGCGGAAAAACCTGCGGGTGTAATGGCCGCGAACGGCTTCCGGCGCGCCGGGCATTTAAGGCCCCCCTCTCCTACCAAATCTGGACGGAAATGGCGCCGGCGCAGGCGGCGCCGGTGGAGGAGGGACCGAGGGAACTCCCGGAGGCGTTGCGGTTGGCGGTGGGGTTGATGGCGTTGTCGGTGTTGCAGCGGCAGGTGCGACAACGGCAGCCGGCGTGGCCGCAACCCTCGAAAGTCCCCAGGCCGCTTCGGTAGCGCGGCCCATCAATGCCCTAAATCTTCCGCTAAAGTTGACAATTCCATTCAATTCTTTTTTGTCTAATATAGCCAGGGTTTCATCCAAAACCGTCCCGATATGCGAATTATTTCTGCCAAGATCATGACAGATACTAACGCTAGCCGATTTTAAAGTGGACAGATAAAGCGCGCGGTAATAACGTTTGGGATCCAAGCCGTAACTTTCTTTAGCCAGGTCCCCCGCAAGGGATCGATTATGTGTCTCAACATCCGCGGGAGTAAGGTTGGTATTAAGAATATCCCTGGCCTCTAAGTAATTTCCGCCCGCTATCGCCGCACTCAACAAAGCGGCGGTATGTGCCAATCCGGGTGTCCTGGTAGCTGCCATTTCCAGATCGGTGCGGAATTGATGGAGATCTCCGAGATCGCGGCTTAAGCCTTTAAACGCCTTTCTCAAAAGGCGGATATCGCGTATACTCGGGGGCACCTCTACATTTTCCATTTTTCCCGCCAGCCAGAGGATGGCCGGGGCCAGGACATGAAGGACCGCAGCGCCCGCGGCAACTGCGCCCGCCGCGCAAATAGCTAAATTCCGATAGCGGTGCCCTTCCGGGATGACATCGTAGCGTTTTTCCAGGTAATATACTGCCGTACCCATCGCGGCCACGGTGCCGCCGGGGCGAACCACCGTTTGTCCTATTCTTCCAGAAACTCCACGGCCGATGTTTCTGATCGTCCGTCTCGCCCAGTAATTGCTTCCATAATTCGGCTCTATTCTGGCCATATCGATCATCCCCTTTAATCTTTTTAACAATTCCTTACCCCTTTCTTTCCGGATATCCTGATCCCCTGATCATCCGATATCCTCTCCCTACATATATATCGTCAATTTAGGCCGAGAATTTCACTTTCGGCGGCCTCTATCAGCGCGATAAACTCGGCGTAATCTTGAGGCCGGTCTTGCGGATAGCGAGCCAAAAGCCGACGCAGCAGCTCGCCGGTTTTCGGAGGAACGATCTCGGGAATTATAAGCTGGGGCTCCTGGCTGTCGGTATGTAATTGATAGAAATCAACAACTTGGTTCTGCTCTTTAAAGGGATGCTTGCCTACCAGCACGCTATAAAGCATAACCCCCAGCGAATACATATCCGCCTGAATGGTGACATCGCTGCGCTTAAACGTCTTATCTTTCGGCGTTAAACCGCGGTAGGCCCAGAACACCTCGGGCGCGGCGAAAGACATGGTCCCCAAAAAGCTGCCGTCCTGGGTCAATCCCGCCTGGCCGGCCTGCGCAAAATACTCGGTCACATCCTTGGCTAATCCCCAATCCAATATCTTAGGCCGGGCGATCCTTTTTCGATCTATGGCTACCAGGACATTATCCAATTTGAGGTCGCGATGAATTATATTTTTTTGGAGGAATGCTTCCTGCAGGGATAAACCTATGTAATGAAAGAGGGTTACTATCGCCAGCTGAACCTGGCGGAGTTTGGCTCCGGTTTCCATGGCCAGTTCCTGTATATAGGCCTTCCTAAGCTCTTCGCAGAACTCCCCTAACGGCTTGCCGTCGACATATTCCATAAAGAGATTACCTTTGTTGGTGCCCTCCACTTCTTCGAACCCTTTATAGCCCACCACTCCATCCTTGGGATCCCACTCTCCATCCTGCCTCCGCGGCAGCTTCCCAATGCCCTCAATAATTTCGGCTTCTCTTCTGAAACGCGCCCGCGCATCCGGATTATCGATTTTCAATTGCTTGACGGCGACGGGTTCCCCCTTATTATTGCGCGCCTTCCACACCGTACCCATGCCGCCCGCTCCCAACTGTTTCTCTATAACATACACCACGGAATCCAGTTTGACCTCACTGCCTATTTTAAGATTGCCGTCCGAGGGCTTGGGAACTGCCTGCTGTATACTGACGGCCGCGATCGAATGGGGACCGGTTATTCGCTGTAAGATATGCGGAAGAGGTGCGCTTCCTGGGGTCGCGGCCTTTCGCCCGCCGCGGAACAGCCTCTTCAAGCCCAAAACTGCCAAAAACGGCAACTCCAAGGCGGTAAAACCTTCAAGTGCGGGCAAGCCGCGATTCCAAGCATAAGCTATCTCGCTCAAGGTTGAAAGATGGGATTGCACCCTTTCCAACTGGGTGGCGCCGTTGACCTTGCGATGGGCAAAAAGAGCTTCGCCCGCGGCGGCTCCCGCCGCTCCCAGGAGAACTCCGCCCAAAATTTTGGGCGTGGCCGAGCCCCGCTGTGCTCTTATTCGCCGCGCATCGATTTGTTGAACTCGATTTACCCTAAAACCTGACAAGCTGTTATTCCTCCGTATCATTATCGATAAATGCCGAAAAAAATTTCAGTTAATATAAGAAATGGGCGCTAACTAAATGACTCTAGTTAGCGCCCGTAGGGAAAACAGACAATTATTGGTCGATCTGACTGCTGACAAAATCAGCGATCGTCCGGGTGCCGTCCTGGGGACCGGCAAACAGGACGTTGGTGAGCACCCCTTTCCGTCGGGTAGGATCAGTATAAAGCGCCTCTCTGATACGATGGTACGCAATAGGATCGCTTTGTCTCAACGACTTCAAGAAAGATGTGATCTGCGGTCCGCCTTCGCTTACCTGTCCGGTGCCGCGCAGAGTAACGCTATTGAGCCTGCTCTTGGAGGCGATCGCTTTGCCGCCCAATCCGGCCAAACCCACGCCCAACGCCACCGCTGCCAATGCGGGACCGGCCACCGCCGCCAAAACGCCGGCCACTAGGCCCGGTAGTATCACATATCTCAATATGGAATTCCTATGGCCTCCGCCGCGGATAAAAACCCGATTATTGGCGTATTTCATGCCATCTCTAACAAATTGATTTCTTTCTGCATTCACAAAACCAGAATGACCCATTCTCATTTAGATTCACCTCCTCGCGTATTTTATTATCGGCTCCCAATCCCCGAAATTTCACTCTTTGCCAAAGAAATTAAGGCCTGCACTTCAACCGAGTTCTGGGGCCTTTCGGATGGATAGCGGGAAAGCAACTTAAGGACCAGCGCCTGCGTTTGGGGAGGCAGGTCCCGGGGTAAGGATATTTGAGTCGGCCTTTTCGCCATATGAGCTTTGGTTACCTCATCCTGCCCATACGGCTCCCGGCCGACCAGCAGTTTGTATAAGATCACACCCAGAGAATAGATGTCCGCCCGGTGGTCGATGAGCTTGCATTCGAAGGACCTTCCCTCCGGATCGTTGCCCATCCAGCCCCAAAACATCTCCGGAGCGGCATAAAGCAGCGTTCCCAGAAAAGTTCGGTCCAAGGTCAGTTTGCCGGCGCACGACATATTTTCGGCCAGATCTTTGGCGATGCCGAAATCCAAAAGTTTGGCGCGGAGCCGGCCGTCGGCTCCCCTGACCACAAAGACATTCGCACACTTGAGATCGCGATGAATTATCTGTTGGGTTTGGTGCACGTACCCCAGGGCCTGGTTTACCTGCTCTATGAGTCCGAGCTTAAACCGCAACGTTTGATGGGGGCTTTTGCCGACAATTAATTCTTCTTCACTGAAAAATACATCTATTTCCTTCCCTTCCAGATATTCCATAATGAGATAACCATGATCGGCGCCGAGGGTATCAATGAAACCTTTATAGCCGACCACCCCGGGATGCTCGATCTGCTGTAGGATCCTGGCTTCCCTGCGGAATCGCTCTCGGCAACGCTCATCCACGATCGGCTGTTTCTTAATGGCCACTTTTTCCTTTGTCTTCTTGTGACGGGCCTCAAAGACCTCCCCCATGCCCCCCGCTCCCAAACTCTTTTCAAGAATATAATCCTTTAGGTTTGGATCTTCTATCTTAGGCCTGCCTCCCAAGGGAGAGCAGATCAGGCGGTAGGCCGCCCAGCAGATCAATGTCAAGGCCTCGGCGGCGGCAAAGCCCATCGCCCCGGGAACCATACGGTGATATTGGCGCTTCCAGGCGGACATCTCGAGCAGGTGCGTACCTACCCTTTCCAGATCTGTGGCGCCATTAACCTTGTGGTAGGCAAAATAATATTCCCCCGCTCCCGCTCCCAAAGCGCCGGCGGCTACAAAGATAAGCGCAGCCAATTTAATGGAACCGGCTTCAGGATTTATTTCGTGTTTTGGTCCTCGAACCGGCAATCCACGCACTGGACGCGACAATTCATGCGCGATCTGCTGTCTTTTATAAGGAAGAATATTTAAGGTCCGGCGCGTTGCTGGCACTCATTTTCACCCGTATGATTATCCGCGGTTTATGAGGAAAATTTCACCCTAATAAAAGAAAAACCCCCCGGGTTCACCGGGGGGTTTCACCGTTAAACTGTACTGTGGCTTAGTAAATACTGGCCCTGATGGTCGGCCTGGATATTTCGAACTCGTAGCCCTTGTCCCAGGAGAGCAGGTCGTTGACGGCCTTGCTGGCCATATTGGTCTTGCTCAACATCTCCACCGCTTCGGCGCGGTTGACCTCCTCGGCGGGCCTTAAGCGGGTCCCTTCGATGTAGCCCAGCATCCCCGACCCCTTGGCCGCCTGGATATATTTGGCCGCCCAGTGCGTTGCCTTGATATCGCTGTAGGGCTTGACCTCCACGGGGTTGAGCGCCAGTTTGTCGTAACGCGCCAGCACCGCCACGGTTTCGGCCTTGTTGATCTTGTTGTTGGGACGGAACTTGCCGTCCGGATAACCCTTGACCAATCCCATCCTCACCGCCATTTCGATATAGTTGGCGGCCCAGTGGGAGGTTTTGACGTCCTTAAATACCTGGCGCGGCTTGTAGGGCAGTTTCATCCCTTCGGCGCGCACCAAGAGAGTTGCCATTTCGGCGCGGGTTAAGGACGCTTCGGGCTTGAACTTGCCGTCCGGATAGCCCTGCACCAGGCCTACGGTGCCGGTGTACTCGATGGGTTTGCGAGCCCAGTAGCTCTCGCCCACATCGGTGAACTGCACCAGGCGCAGTACCCGGCGAGATTCTCTGATCTGGCGGCCGTCCTTGGTAGAGGCCTCGACCAGCACCAGTTTTTTGCCCACCTTATCTACCGGCACATTAAAGGAGAACTTGCCGGTGGGATCAACCGGTACGGAAACGCCGTTGACCTTGAGCGGAAAGACCGCGGATTTGCTCTTCACCGATCCCGCCACTTCTACATTGTCGGCGTAGATCACGGATTTATCTATCGGCTTGCTAAGCGATATCTCGATGATGTCCTCTTCCACCGGCTTGTCGGGGCCCACATAAGCAAGCGAGATATAGTGAGTAGCATTATCGGCAATGCCGCTATACGGGTGATACGCGTAATTGACCTGCATCCCGCCCACTTTTAGTCCCACACCCGCGGTAGGATTGGTTTCAACTAACCCCCCCACCCCCGGATCTTGGTCCAAACCGACCCGCAGGGCGATGTTGTTGACCGGCATATATTCGATACCGGCGTGATAGGTGGTGGGACGGCGGGCCGAAAGGTCCGCGTCGATCGCCACGTTCATCTTTTGCGTGCCGAAGGGCTCCAGTTTCACGTTGGCGCCCAATTTCACGATGCTCTGGATCTTGTTTTCCGCTCCCAGGCCGTTCTCAAGCCGCGTGCCCAACGGGTTCTGCGCCGAAATACCCAAAGAAAGCATTTCGGTCGGCGAATAGATGGCGCCGAGATCGAATCCCAGGCCCGAGGCCGAAGCGGATTCGATGGTCGCGGTGCCGGTGCCGCCCTGGTTATAATATTTCATGCTGGCGCCCAAAGACAGCTTGCCGTCGGCGAAGTTCTGTCCGTAAGAAAGGAAAGCGACGGAATTGCCCCAGCTGCCCGATCCTAAACTGGTTCCCAAATTGTCATAAAGACCAATGCCGTCCACTCCGGAGCGGACAATACCGGCTCCGATGGCGGAATTGAGGCCGACCGGATACGCCCCGCCGAGCACCACATAGTTCACATCTCCCAGGACGTTCGAGTACATGGAGGTAAGCTTGGGCTGGTCCACTTTGCCGAGCGCGGCGGGATTGATGAATATCCCGTCGGCGTCCTCGGCCAGCGCCACGTACGCCTTACCCATGCCCAGCGGCCGAGCGCCGGTGCCTATGTAGGTAGGATCGGTTATCAATAAATTATCGGCTGCCAGCGAAACCCCGGCCAGCAGTCCTATCACTCCCAGGATCGCGATGCTCTTTTTCATGATGTTTCTCATGGCATTCACTCCTTACTTCTTGTTGACCACAAGGATCTTGCCCTTGCGGACTCCACCGTCGACTACACGGTAGAGGTAGACGCCGTCCCCTACGATCTCGCCGTAGGAGTTCTTGCCGTCCCAGGTGACTTCCACGCGTCCGTCCGGACGGGTGGAGCCCGTGGTCGGCCAGTTGAGTTTCTGGACCAGCTTGGCCGTCATATCGAAGATGTAGATATCGGCCTTGGCTGCCGATCCCGGCGAGAAGACGATCTTGGTGGTCTCGCCGCCCAAAGGATTGAACGGATTGGGATAAGCGTTGGTGGCCGAGTCGGCCGGAGCCGCAGTGGCGGTGACCTCAAAGGACACCTCATTGCTCTCCAGAAGATCCGAAGACCGGACTATCTTAACGGACTTGGCACCCGGTCCCATGCTGGGTACGCGCATCGTTACCGAGGCGGCGCTCCAAGCGGTGATAGGCGTATTGGTAGCAGTGGAATTGACCGCGGTGATCACTCCGCCCTCGGTTATAAATTGCACCGTGCCGGCAACATCCAGGTTGGCGCCAGCGATGGTTATGGTATCTCCCACTGCCGCAGTAGCCGGCGTAATGCTTATGATCTGCGGGTTGGTGGAAGCTATTTCAGTGGTAGCCACCACATAATCTATCAGCACCCCGCTGGAGGCGGCGGTGCCGGAGAACACGAACTGGTATTCAATGATATTGGCCAAGTCAAGCCCGGCAGTGGTCCCGGCCGTGATCTGGTTGGTCACGCGGTTCACCGGGATCTTGTATTCCTTCCAGGTGGTATCAGTTAGAGATACGGCATCGGCGTCTGTCACGCCGTAATTGCTGCCGTCGGCATCTTTGAATTGGATCTTCACCTTATTGGCGGAGCCGTCGCCCTTAAGCCAGAAGGAGATGGTATTGGTGGCGGAAATGTTCTTGGCTGATGTCAGAACACCACCCCAGCCTCTCCAATCGTTGGGCGAGGCCGCCCCTGCCGCATAAACTGTATTCATGCCATAGGTACCCTCGTGTACATTTGCGGCGCCGGTCACCCTGGTCATGGTGGGCACGGGCGTGCCAACCCCTGAAAAACCGGCATTGTAGTAGCCGGTGAGCGGATTAACCGCCGTTCCCTCGTAGTCGTCGATGAGCACCGAGGTAGCGGGAGTTACGGTCTGAATAGTAAAGTTCGCATTAGATGTATCAATCGGAGTGCTATCCGCCGCGTCTGCTATTTCCACCCTACCCTGTGTGGTAGGAGTATTAGGAACCGTCCAGGCATAGGTTCCCGCTGCAGCCGGGGTAGAGGCAATGACTACCGTCCAAGTAGCCCCACCATCGGTGGAATAACGAATGCGGGCATTGGTTATCCCGGATGATGTCCAGGTTATGTTATATGTAGCGCCGACATCCAAGGTCTCACCGCCGTTAGGAGTGTTTACCGTCACTGAATCTCCCGGAGGTGTTGGATCATCGTCAGTAATAGTAAGTGTTGCCGGGTTAGGAGAACCTAGGGTAGCTCCACCAGTGGGAGCGCTCAAAGTCAAGATCACGGTCTCGTTAAGTTCATCGATAGTATCTGGTGTGATTGCAACCGTAAAGGTTTTGCTGGCTGAATCCCCGCTGGCCCAGCTTAAGGTTCCGCTGGCCGCGGTATAGTCGGATCCGGCTGTAGCGGTGCCGTTGCTTGAAGCATAGCTTACGCCCACTGCCCCACTGCTTCCACCCGTGCGGGTAACGGTGATGGTGGCGGTCGCAACATTTTCAACTACACTGTAAGTGGCGGCGCTGAATTGGAGCGTGCCGGCAGACGGGGGTGCCCAAGTTACCGTGGTAGCAAAGCTAGCCGGCCTATAAGTAAATGCAAATCCGGTCCCGACACTGGCGGGAGTGGAAGTTCCCCAACGACCAGAGGGGACCCCGACCCCGTTCCAGGTCTCCCAGGCACGGATATACACATAATTGGATGCGGCAATATTCCGGGAAGCGGAAAAAGTACCAGGGGCAGATAGCGTTCCAGTCGGGGTAATGATCGTATCCCCCGCCGGAGCGCCGGTGGTCGGGTCCGGATCGCCGGCCGTCCCGTCGGGAGATTGAATAATTTGGACAAAAGCGCCCGTGGCCAGTAAAGTACCGCCCACACCCGTATTATTATAGATCTGGTTGGGCGGGACATTGGTACCGCTTGAGGAGATCGTCACGGCCACCGCATAAGCGGCGGTGCTAAACGACATCACGAGCATCAGCCCTACGATCATCCCTCCTATCGCTTTTGAAATTCTGCTTCTCATGGTCATTTTTTCCTCCTCCTTAATACGGCTTCGGTTGCGCCCAGGTAAACGCGCTGTTTACCGGTTCGTTCAACATGTATCCTCTGCCGGGAACAAGCCTTAGGGTCGAGGGATCGGTCAAGGTCCCGCTGACCCATCCAGCGGCGGTATTCACGGCCATGCCGTCCACGCCACCCATTAAGTCGGCGTTGGCATTGAACTGATAGACCGTTCCGCCATCCAGCGGGCTGGTGCCCCGGGAAGTCGAGCTCCCCAGAGCAGAGGTTGTAATGGTCACCGGCACGGGATATGAATTGGCGATCCATTCCGCGACCGCGGCATAATCGTGCGTCCCATCCCAACCGCCGGTCAAGGAGAGCAGGTTGGGGCTTTCCGGCACCTTGCCCACCACGGTCAGATATTTTTCCGTCATGGTCAGGTACCCATAAGACCGTCCCCAACTAACATTGGTGATCGCGGTTGCTCCCGGGAAAGCCGACCAGGCCCCTCCGGAATAAAGCGAGCCGGTCAAGACATCCTTGTTCATGTTAAAGGTAAGGATGCCGTCTCCCTCGCCGATCTGCGCGCCGAAAGCATCGGTCAGGAAATCGGTAAGAGGCGCGATTGGCACCAAGGGCACGGAAATGAAGAATTTCTCCGGCTGAGTATCTGAAGGGCCGACCGCCAGGTCGAACTTACCGACCACATCGGTAAGCAACATGGCATCGGACAAGGTTTCGGCGCTTTTCACTACCTTGTAATAGGTCTGGGTGCCCTGCCCAACCTGCGTGTCATCGGTTACCGGGCTCATCACGCTGGACCTCCACGGAGTGCCCCAACTGGCAGCTGTGGTGTTGAACACCCCATCCGCCGCATCCCAGGCCCCGGTTTTTCTATAAATATTATAAGTGCCGGCGTACCCGTCGCTGACGGTCCAGCTCAAGTTAATGCCCGATCCCACGGTGTCGCCCGCGCGGGCGATCGCGGTGGAAATGGAGCTCGGCTGCGCCCCGGAAGAGGCCGCCACGATGTTATCTATGTAATGGTTAGCTGTAATGGGCGTAGTATTATGCCCATTATACACGATGGAATAGCTCTTTATGGTCTTGTCGGTCCGCGCGGAGAATAGCTCTTCCCCGGGATCCGGCGCGCCGTTAGGAGTGGCACCCATCTCGTTCCACATCTGGGTGTACATGGCCTCTTCGGTCGTCCAAGCAGTGGTAGCCGGCAGTGTCTTGGTGACCGAACGATAAGCTTTGTCATCCGTGGTCGTCACCTGGATAAAATAGGTGGTGACGTTCAATCCGGTATCACCGCGGACGCGGAATTTAACGCGATCGAGCCCGGTAATCCCTATATTTTGATTGGTCCTTAAACTTCCGCCCCAGCCCCCACCCCAATTTACCTCGGGATCCCCACCGGTCCAGGAATAGAGGGCCTGCATGGCATAAGAACCGCTATCTACCGTTGTGCTCTGGCGAGTGCGGGTGACTGGATTGGTGCCGAACGGAGCAAAATAGCCGGTAGTCGGATCCACCGTGCCACCCTCAAAATCATCGATCAATACCTGCGTGGTCCCGCCCGTCTGAATAGTAAAATTGGCATCGGAAGTATCGAGCGGAGTGTTGTCACCCGCGTCGCTGATCTCTATCCGGCCTTGAGTAGTAGGCGAATTAGGCACTACCCAGGCATAGGTGCCGGCTGCGGCCGGGGTGGAAGCGATCACTGTTCCCCAGCTGGTTCCACCGTTGGTGGAATAACGGATCCTCACATTGGTAATGCCGGACGAGGTCCAGGTGATATTGGCGGTTGAACCGGCAGTTAAGGTTTCTCCACCGTTGGGCGAAGTAACCGCCACGTTCTGCACCGCCACTCCATCAACCGTAAAGACGACCGGTTCATTATAAGTGCCGTGTGGGTTGCCCTGGTATTCGGCAGCGCTGTCGATGCTGTTGTTCCTGACTATGACCCGGCCGGTGGTGGCGGTTGAAGGCACCGAGACCACTAATTGATCGTAATTGGCCGTGCTGGTGCGCGAAGTTATGGAAGCCAGTTGGTTATTGAAGAAATATACCTCATCCATCAGTGCGCTTCCGCTGAAGCCCGCGCCGGTGATGGTGACCGAAGCATCCCCGGCCAGCCCGTTGCGGGGCGTCATTTCGGTGATGACGGGGCCCACCCGGAATTGCTTGTAGGAGCTGGTAAGGTCGTTGGATTTTACCTTGACCCTCACATTGTTGGCCTTCACGATGGTGCCGTCCTTAAAGGCGCGCGGGACCATCATGATGATCTCGCTGTCCTCCCAGGAAAGGATGCGGCGGTCGGCTCCTTCCTGGCCCGGCATCACATAATAGTAATAATTGCCAAATTTATCGGCAACACCGAATTGGATCTGGCTATGGTCGCCGTCACCGCTGGTCCAGGGCGAGCTTACCGTCCCGAAGCCGGAGCCCCGGATCCTGACGGTATCGTAAATGTGGCCGATATTGTCACCATAATCGTATGTCCGCCAGTCGCTTACTGTAGGATCCCCGTTGGCATCCACCTCGATCGAGGCTATGGTCGGAAAGGATTTCTTAAAGGGTTCGGAGTACGCCGGATCGCTCCAGTAGGTGCCGTCGTGCATCCTCACCTGCACCACATACCATTGGTTGTAAGAGAGGCTGGTGGGTAAAGTGACGTTATGGGTAGTGCTGGGCAACCAGGCAAAATCCGTTGGTGTCGTCCAGGTGGAAGAGCTGGTCCTCTTGTAGCTGACTTCAAAGTGATAGTTGATAGTCGGGCTGTCGTCCACCCCATCGGTCCATTGCACTGCCCCGGTCGTATAGTTGTTTAAATTATCTCCGCTGGCGGAGGCCGGATGCACGATGCCCGGCTCTCCGGGGACGGCATTGGTCAAAACCCCACTGGGATACTCGGTAAAGCCGGTGTAACGCACATATCCGGAATATCCCCCTTCGGAACAGGTCATCCAGACCCGCGCTCCATCCGGGGTCGCAACCAGGCCGTCGTAAGGCGTTGGCGTGCCGGGCGAGGTGGCATACATCAGCCCTTCGTTGAGCTCATCAGCTCCTCCAACCCTGGGGTAATCACTGTAATTGGTGCGCGCCGAACCGTCCCGGTTCAAGTTGCTCACCCGGTAAAAACGGGCCTCAACCGGCCTGGTGGGCGAAGTATAAACTCTATAATGGATAAGATACAGGTATTGGCCGTTACTGGAAAGCGTCAGGGCCTCGCCGCCGCGATTGTTTCCGGTGTAGGCCTCGGAAGTAGCTATATCATAAGGCACCCGGAAGGCAAGCGGAGTTGGGGCCGTAAGGCGATTGGGATTTTCGTAAATGTTAACATCGTTGTAGCTTCCGCTTAACTCATGCACCCTCACGTACAGGCGTTTGCTGTCGGGAGAGAAAATGGGATAATTCGGATAATAAAGCCCGCTCTGGCTCCAGAGCTGGGGATAAGAGATGGTGCCGTCCAGTTCGCGCTCGATGCGATAGACAAAAAGCGAACCGGAAGTGGTCTTGCGGGTAACTGCCAAAAGGGCGTTGTCGGGGCTGACCGCCACGCCGTAGACATCGGAGACCACGGGCACATCGATGCTGGCAATTACGGTTCTACTTCCCATAGGGCCTATATCTATTACATGCACCTTATTGGCCAGAGCATCGGCCGCGTATAGCCGCTTGCCGTCTGGAGCCACCGCCAATCCGCGCAATCCGAGAAAACCACTGAAAGTTATAGCAGGAGTACTTTCACTCCAAGTCCCAGTAGTTTCATTCAATAAATATACCTTAATACTTTGAGTAGCACCGGATACTGCAACATAGGTTTTCTTTCCGTCCGGACTTACCGCTATGCCAAAGGGCTTGCCGGGCAGAGAAATGGTGGCCGCGGTTTCGGCGGGGGTGGTGTCGCTAAAAACCTTTTTGATTATCAGGCGGCTGGACCCATCGAGGGTGTCCGGAATGAATAGATATCCCACGGCACGGTCTGTGCCAGGAAACATATCCTTGGGGCTGATGGCGCTCTGGACAGGATAGGTTACCGCCGCAAAGGACGCCGCTCCCAAGACCAAAACAAACACGGAAGCATAGAGCAGTTTCTTGAACATAGACCTCCCGGAAACCCTTGAATTATAGCACTTTCCGGCCATTTTATCAACCCTCCTTGTCCCGAGCGAGCGTAGTGAGTCGAGGGACTTATTCACCGGCATCTCCATCATTAGCATCACCGTAATCAAATCCCGCATCTTCCCCGGCCTCTTCCCCGCACACCAAACCCAATCCCACGTTGTCAGCCGAGCCGTAGACGATCTCGTTCTGCGGTTCGGGACTATCTAAAATATCATCCAACGATCCGCCCATCGAAACCCGGCGGGTGATGTTAAGGGAAAAAGACCCGTCAGTACTGTAAAATCTCCGATCGATAATTCCATCCGCTCCCACCGTTTGCGACTCGTAATTCCGTCCGCTTATATCGGCGATGGTAAACTGGTTCTCAATTGGGATGGCCATACTCCTCAACTGGGCAGGGGTAAAATTAGCGCTAAGAGGCCGGCCGGGATCGACCAGGAAGATATAATCCTGGTTCCAGGGCTGTTCCGCGGCAGCAATAGGAGTAGAACTCACTTCATCAATGCTGCCGGTCACTTCGTAATAAGAATGTGCCGGGTGCAGGGCAGTCGCTCCGCCTGCGATCCTTACCTGAACAGTTACATCTCTTAATCCGCCGGTAGCCGGGGTAGCCCATTCTCCGGTTGCTTCGTTATAAACCGGCAGGCGGTTATTAGCATCTTCTAGAGTTGCAACGAGCGTGATGCCGTCATCCTGCAACAATATGCCGTCCCGGGTGGTCTCAAAATACAAGGTTTCGGGCTCACAATCCGGCCCGCACCTGCCCACCTGATGTCCCACCACAAAATGTTCTTCAGGTGTTCCATCTCCATTCTGGTCATAATTGAGCCGCTGAACCGGCTCACTCCAGAATTTATCGCGCAGGCGACCGTAAGCCACCAGTTTTCCGTCGCTAACCCTTTGCAGTATGACCATGCCGTTGACATTCAATCGTACATATCCCAGAGGAACAACCGAGTTGTCTACATTGGTATAAGGCGAACAACTGGCCACGGTTTCCGTGCAGGCCGTCCCTTCCGTATCCGCAAATTGCACCACACCCTGCTCGTCGGCAAACGAGCCGTTCTCATTGGCCACGATGCGGCCATTGTCTTGAGTGGCCTGGATCTGGAGCTGAACACCGTTGTGAGTTAATACTTCCACATAGCCCGTGCCGCTTCCGGGAACGCTGACCGTGGTCTCGACCACCGGTGCGCCTTCCCGCAATCCCTGTACGGCCTGGGTAGATTGTCTTTGCAGATCTTCGTCGGTGGCATAAAGAGGGATCTCGTCGGTGCAAGCAACGGATTCTCCGCCGCCCACATTGCCGCAACCCACGCCCACCGCGCCGAACGCGCCACCCAAAACACCTTGCGCAACAGAAGGCGGGGAATTTGAATCTTCTTCGGCTTGATCAAAATTCACCGTGATCTTATTTGCTTGTACCGATCCAACCTTAGAAATTTGAAACATCTTTTTCCTCCTTACCTCGTAAAGGCGTTCTTATAAGTAAAAGGCTGACCATCCACCATCAGACGGACGTCGCAGGATGAAACCATCCCGCTTAAATCCACCCGGAACTGGACCATTTCATCGACCATCCTTTTACCCAGCATTTTTGCTCCGCAACCCTTCTCCAGACCCATTCTTACGTTAGAATTCGCGATATCCCTGTCCAATCCGCGAACATTTAACCTAATGATATTTTCACTTTCCACTATCGGCTCAACAGCGATCTTCGGCCGGGCTTGATATTGCTCAATGCTCTGCTGGGCGCTATACATCCCGGCCATCGCCCCCAAACCCATCCAGGCACCCAATGCCAAAAGGATCTTTCTGCCGGTGCCCATTGCCCGCCGCGGAGGCACTTCGCCTTTTAATTGCCGCCAAATGGAGCGGTCCTGGGCGAAGGTTACTGCCCGATAAAATCTTCCTATCGGATTCGCTCTAATCAACTGTGTTTTCCTCCTATGACACTCTTATCCGTATATATATCGGCCATCCTATCCAAAAATTTCACATGAAATGAAAGATTTTAAGGGGCCTCAATCTGCGCTCCCGCCTGAAACACATCCCACCCTATTAAAATATAAGTTATTTTCTTCCCTCCATATCATTCCAAATTCTGTTCCAGTCCAGGATAACGATGCACGAGAAGTACCCCCGGGAAAACTAGATATTAATAAATCGCTTTCCAATCCATTGCCTGAATTATCAAGTCTTTCAAAATGAAGGCCAACGGTATCAATATCCACAATATCATTCCAAACAAAACCATAATCGTGCCCTGTCCAAGAAAGATTGCCACCCCATGAAAGCACAGGAACAGTATCATTAGTTAATCTTATGTCTTCACCAATTTTATTGCCCAGATTATCCAGTCTTGTAAAATATATTTCTGCATATTCAGCACCCATGCCAACTCTAGTATCGCCCCAAACAATAGCATATTCAGATCCTGTCCAAACAATATTGGGATTATATGATTGTCGTGGAGCGTTTGTTACTCGTACGTCATCTGCTATTTTATTGCCCTCTCTGTCCAATCTAGCAAAGTATATCTCGGGATCACCAAGAGAATCGCGTTCATCTGCCCAACAAACGCCATATCCTGATCCTGTCCAGGCAAGAGAGGGGTGATATGAATATGTAGATGCTACCCTTGTATTTTCTCCGATTAAATTGCCTTCACTATCTAACCTGCCAAAATATATTCCATAACTATCAGGGCTACGCGAGTCGTTCCATGTGAAGCCATATTCGGAACCTGACCAAACAATTGTGGTTTGGCTAGGCATCCTAGGGGAACTATCACCTTCCCCATCTAATCTGACAAGAAATCTGTCGGGGTAGGTAACAAATAAGCCATATTCAGATCCCGTCCATATCAAGGACGCTGGGGCGGGATGAATGTCGCTAACTCTTGAAACGCTTATATCAACTCCTATTTTATCTCCCATATTATCTAATCTAGTAAAATATATTTCTGGATTTGTTTCGGAATTATTGCCCCAGCTCACACCATATTCTGACCCGGTCCAAACAAAAGGGATTGATTCTTCAGCCCTATTAATATTATCAGTAACTCTCACTGGATCTCCTAGCAATCCCCATTCACATTCGGTTGTTTCACTGTCAACTTCATCCGACTCCGTCCCGATATCCATCGGGACTTCGTCGGACAGGTCCGGCAGCGAATCGCCGTCTGCATCAACCGGCGTTTCTATTTCCACATCTACAAAATCATATGCATCCTCATCACCCAATAAAGTAATTCCATGGCAATCACAAGCCGCGGAGGTAAAAGAAAAAGCCCCACCCAGCGTTCCTTGGGCCAAGGAAGGCGGAGGAGAGGTTTCTTCTGTCTGTGAAAAATCGACACGAATTGGCGAGGTTGGCGCATCAGATCTCTGCGGCGGTTGAGGAGTATAATACTGTTCCTCCACATAGCACATCTGCCCATTATTAGACGGATAATAATACGAATAAGCTGTTGAATAACTTCCTGATATTCCTTCTGTCATAATATTTACCTCCAACGTATATATATCGGAAAGCAGAGGGGATAATTTCAGTTAAGTTGGAGAATTAATAGAAAGTTTTTTTAGGGACCGAAAAGATCGATAAATGAATAGTTCTCGACCTCACCGTCACTGCGGGTCAGCTGGACGTTGACATTGGCCAAGCTTCCCCGGGGCATCCCGCTGGAATCTATGTCATATTCAAACCGGCCGCGGCCCAGAGACCTTCCTCCGCCCAATCGGCGGGCTCCGCTTTCACGCTCCACACCCACCCTCCATTTATATCCTCTGGCCAGCCCCTCTACCGTCAGCAGATAACGCCCCGGTCCCGTTTTTTTGGGCGTAACTGTGATCGTCGGCCAACCCGGCTTTTCTCCGACCACCGTCGGCATGAGCATTGCATCATAAGTGTAAGGATAGCTTTGTCCTCCCAGCACTACTCGAACGTCACAAGTGTTCACGATTCGGTCTTCATTAATATTAAACTTGACGGCATCGCCAACGATAGCCCCTCCGCTAACGGGATTCTCTTCCCCCTCCCAACAGGGTTCCCCGGTCCATTTTTCCGGCTCACCGGGAACCACTTTGGTTTCGCGGGACCGCTGGAGCATCATCTCAACATCCAAACCGGTGATGTCCCGGTCTTTGCCCCTGACATTGAGTACGAATCCGTTCCCGCTGTTCCCTCCGGTAACCTCGATCTCCGGTCGGGTGTTCCACTCAACATTTTTTTCATGAGCGGCCCAGGCCCCCACCATCGCCCCCAATCCCATCCAAGTGCCGACAACTAACAGGATTTTCTTCCCGATATTCATCGGTTTGCGCGGAGGAGGGTTAACGCGTGCGCCTGTAGGCCTATCAATGCTAATTCCCATTGCATATATATCTTCAAAATGCGGGAATAATTTCAGGCGAATTGGGGAAATTTAACCGCGGCGTTCAGCCGCCGGTTTGGAGGATCAGTAGGGAACCGGCCCCGGCCTGCCGGGGCGGTTCCCTACCAATTAACTACTTAGCGAGGCCTAGTTCGAGATTATCAACCGTGTAATTGATGGAACCGGTCTGGGAATTGGCAACCGAGATGAGCTGGATCTTGACTAATCCTCCCGAGCCATTGGCAAGCGTTGGATCCCACTTCTTGCCGCCTCTGCCCTCGATCGTGAACTCGGAGATGGGAATGGAAAGATGCTTCCATCCGGTCCAGTTCACGTCGATCTCCTTGCTGAACAGATCGTCATAAAGCGGCTTAAAGCTCTTGTCCACTTCGATGTCGGCGTTGCCGTTGTCATCGTCGTAAAGCTCGATCTTAAGCTTTCCGCTCTGCTCGCCGTACCCATACACGTCAATTTCAAAGGTGGAATAGCCCGAGGCGTCTATGCCCAAAACCGTGCCCAGGCCGCCCACATACCAATCGCGGGCGCTGCCGGTGAGATTTAAAGCATATTGGCCGATCAAGCTTACCACCTTGGGATCGCCTTCTCTTAAAGTGGAGGTCTTAACGATGCTGGGAACAATGCCGTCGAACGAGAACCATTCCGGATCCTTGGTGTAGGTGCCGTCCTCAAAGTTATCGATGAGGTAAGGATAAGCCGCTTTGGCGGGCGCCTCCGGAGCCGGGCCGCCGAACGCCAAAACCATCGAGCCCGAAAGTAAAATGATCAACAAACCCAAAACAATCTTTTTCATGTCATTCACCTCTCTTTCTCTTTATCTTACAGGTTTCCGGGAAATTTCACTTAACCTTCTTACTGATCACAAAGCCCTCACCCACTAACCAATAATTGACACCCTGTCGATTAAAGGCCCTCTCCCAGGGGGCGAGGGCAAACTCAACATGCTCCCCCTCTCCCTCTGGGAGAGGGGGAAAGGGGGTGAGGGCTTTTATTCCCCCCGCCCACTTAACCTTTCACCGCGCCCGCGGTGAGACCTTTAACTATATACTTCTGCAGCATGAAGAATAATATCATAACCGGGATGGTGGCCACGGTGGCCGCCGCCATGATGAGGTCGAAACGGTTCTGGTAATTGCCCACAAAGTTGCGGATGCCCACCGGGATGGTCATGGTATCGGCCGAGGTCAAGACCCAGGCAAAGACCAATTCGTCCCAGGCCTGCAGGAACACGTAAATGCCGGTGGCGATAATGCCCGGTATGGCTAAAGGCAGGGCTACATGCCAGAAGACCTGCAAGGGGGAACAGCCGTCGATGCGCGCCGCCTCTTCCAGCTCCACCGGTATCGCGGCAAAGAACCCGCGCAATATCCAGATGGAGAAGGGAACAAAGAAAGCCGAATACACGAAGACGATGCCATAATAAGTGCCTTTGATCGGAAAACCGGTCATCTCCGTCAGTTTGACGAAGTTAGAGTAAGTGGGGATCAGGAACATGATGCCCGGCACCATCTGGGTTGCCAGGATGATCATGGAAAAGCTCTTACTTCCGGGAAAATCGAAGCGGGAAAGCGCATAGGCCGCCAGGGTGGCAAACACCATGGCAAAGACCATGGCCAACCCGCAGATAAAGAAGGAGTTGCGCAGGTACAGGCCGAAATCCACATTGCGCCACATGTCGATATAGTTGACCCACGAGATGACCAGGTGCCCCATGCGCGCCGCCCCCTCGCCTACCACCCGTTGGTCCTTTACATTATATATAGAGACGCGTCCGTAGGTGGAACCCAGGTAGAGGCGGTCGCCGTTAAAGGCCAGGGTCGCCACTTCCGCCGGGGCGAATTCCGAGTCCTTGATCACCGTGCCGTCCACCCGCACCTGGCGGAAAAGCTGGGCATGATCTTGCATTTTGCCGGTCTTGAGGTCATAGAGCTTAAATCCGCGGTTGGTCCCCACATAGACCTTATCGCCATGCACCCTAAGCCCCAATGCGTTCCCGGTATAGAGGGTCTTGGTCACCTTGCCTTTTTCGGTGTCAAAGAGAAAAGCGCCGGTATTGCCCGAGACCACGATCTTGCCGTTGATGGCGCGCAGGCGGGCTATGCCGATAGGCAGATATTGCACCAGATTGTAGACCGCTTCCACCTTGCCGGACTTAAGGTCCAGCTTGAGCAGGCCCTTATCCAGGCCCACCAGCATTTTGTCTTTATAAGGCAAAAGGGAGCGGATCTGGGTAGGCGATAATTTGTTCTTTAAGCTGAACCTGCGGGTGACCTTTTCCTGGACGGGATCGAATTCCAGCAGTTCTTCAAAGCCCTTATAGCCCATGGTGAAATAGATCTTGCCCTGCCTGGAAACTATTGTAGAGTTGACCACTTTGGCCTTGTCAAAATCCGGCAAAGGCAGGTTGAATTGTTTGGACTTTTTCAGGTCGTCCTTATCGAACTTCTGCAGGTGCTTGTTGGCGGAAGAAACCCAAACATGTTGTTTGTCCAGCAAAAAGTGGGTGGTCATGGTCTGGGCGGTGGCGTGGTCTTCTTCTTTAAGCGTGTTCTTGTCCCATTTATTTATTCCGCCGTCCGAGGTTAAGACCCATAGATCTGGACCGTCCAGCATGATCTCATACACGTTATTGCGGGCGTTGCTTAGAGGTATCTTGCCGATCAGGATATCGGTATTTTCTTTAAGCGAAGAATAGATCATCCAGCCGATGGGCAAAAGCGTTACCGCCAACAGACCGAACATGAACATATGAATGATCCAATCGATGATGCGCTTCTTAAGATAATAAGGCATTACCTCACCCCTGCCCTTCGGGCTTTCCCCTCTCCACTTTGTGGAGAGGGGCTCTACTTATATACGGTCGTGATTTCAAAGCTGTCGGCTGTTCTATTATTGATAACCCCTCTCCATCTCTGATGGAGAGGGGAAGAGCGAAGCGAAGGGGTGAGGCGCTCACTTAGTTGATTCCTCGGCTTTTCGGTAATAGATGAACCAGACATTTACGATGATGATCATGGTGATCATAAGCAATACCGAGATGGCCGTGCCCACCCCGAAGTTCCACTGCATAAAGGAATTACGGAAGATGTTGGTCATCAAGAGGTCCCCCCACTCTCCCGGGAACCCGGCGCCGAAGCCGAACATCATGATAACGATGTTGAAAGCGTATACATTATATATAAGGCCGAAGAGAATGAGAATGGCCCACACCGGCTTAAGCAAAGGCCAGGTGATCATCCAGAACTTTCTCCAGGGGGAAGCGCCGTCGATATCGGCCGCCTCATAAAGCTCTTCGGGTATCTGTTGGAGGCCGGCCAGAAGCAGGAGCATGGAAAATGGCCAGTAGCGCCAGATGGTGGGAATGATGATGGCCCAGAGAGTGTTGGGACCGATCAGCCAGAAGGGTTTTTCCGCCACGATATGGAAAACATCTTTCAATAAAATATTGATTATGCCAACTTCCTTTTGCCACATAAAGCCCCACAGTATACCGGTGACGTAGGTGGGCACCACCCAGGGGAAAAGGAAAAGGGTGCGGACCAGCCCCTTGCCTTTGAATTCGCGGTTGACCATTAAGGCCGCCAGAAGCCCGATCCACAAGGTGCCAAAGGTGACCACGATGGTGTAGATGGCGGTATTGCGCGCTGCCTCGAAGAGACCGATGCGCACCGGGCTGTTAGGATTGATCAGGACATCGTAATAATTTTGGAACCAAACAAAGGGCGCGGCCAGGTACTGGTTGAGGGTGAACTGCGAGAGATCCAGGAAAGACATATAGATTCCCTGGAAGATGGGAGTGACGTGCAAAATGAGCATGCCGATAATCGTCGGCAGGATGAAAAGGTAGGCAACCCGGTATTTGACTGCCCGTTTCCACCATTTTTTGAACATCGATCATCATTTTATGATTTTTTGGGGGCAAAAGCAAGAGCCGCAATTATTTAACGGAGAATTAATTCTCCGTTAAATGAAATTCTCAAAATAACCATCCGATAACTTGGCATGGACATCAACCCTATCAAATACGGCTTCAACCTTCCTCCGCTGCAACTGGAGCTTGGGACGGAGGAAGACCAGGCCTTAACACCAGTCGCTGGGAATTATTCTCTCCCTATTTTAGGGCCTCTGCAGCCGGCAGAAATAACTCCCGCGGAAGAGGGCAGAGATTATTCACTGGTATACCTGGCCTCCACCCAGTGCTATGGAGAAAATATTATGGAAGGCGGATATCTGCCGGTCTTGGAACCCAATTTTCAGCTCCTGCTTAGATATTTTCAGGTCAACAATTCCGCCCCGCCCGCGGACCCCTCGCAGTTCTATTATCCGGAAAGATACGCGACCACTTACGGCGGAGGATTGCAATTCAGGTGGTTCCAACCCAGCGGGGGTTCGCTCTACGGCCGCTTGCAGATAGCTGACCGGGAAACGGCCGATGGAACGCACCGGGATTCCGCTATCGAATTTACTTACGCGGAGTTGGCGGAAAAGTTCATCATGAGAGGCCTGGTCCAAACTTTCGGTGACGAAACGCGGGTGTCCGAACAGCTTTATGCCCGTTTCCCCATACTGGAAAACGATCGCTTGAATGTTCGAATTGGGATCGAATACGCCAACGGCGCCGGGGCCGATCAGGCGGTTACGATCTTGGGCAAACTCGACGGCACCATCCGCCCCGATCCCTGGTGGGGCTGGAATGTCCAGCTCTTTGTCCCCATCCCTACCCATGAGGCCATGATCGAAGAATATCCCGGACCGGGATTGTTCTTCTGGACCGGGTTCGTCCACTCGGACAGCGCTTTCTCGGAGATCATGCTTTATTTAAATACCAGAACGCTGGACGATGTGCGGGATGTGGTGGGGGGTCTTATTTTAAAGACCAAATTCGGCACCGAAGCCAGATGGTGGCCGTGATCTTAAATCACCCCTATTGAACTTGACATTCCTGATCTGTTCCGCTAATATACATCTACCAAATAGGACGATATTGTCTTGTTTGGGAGATACGTTATGCTTAAAGACGATTTAATTGCCAGGTCTCATGAGGAAGGGCTCCCCTTGAAGATTATTGAAAAAGAGGCCCTGCAAATTTATATTTTGAGCGAGCTGTTCGCTCTGCCCGAATCCACCCAGCTTACTTTTCAGGGCGGCACCTGTCTGCGGCTGGTCTACGATGGGGTGCGCTACTCCGAGGACCTCGATTTTGTGACCACCGCCGACGATAACCAAATTGATCGAATCATCGATGGCTTAACCAAGGCGCTCGCCCGGCTGGAGCCGCTCTTTGGCGGGGAATTTATCGTCAAAAAACAAAAGGAGTCCCCGACTTTTTTTCGCTACCGAATTCACAATGAGAAAGAAAATTATCGCGATTCGTTCTTCGTAAGCGTGGAGTTTGGCCGCTACCCGGCCTATACTTTAAATGTCGCGCCCCTGCGGCCGCAAAAAGAACTTCCGGGACTGCCGCTCACCTTAGTACGCGCAGAAAGGCTGGAAGAAATTCTGGCTGATAAGTTGGGCGCCATTGCCGGCCGCCCGTTTTGCAAAGGACGGGACTATTTCGATCTCTGGCTGTTAAAGCAAAAAGGAATCAATCTTGACGCCGACCTTTTAAAGAAAAAATTTAAGGACTATTCCATATCCCCCGCAAATCTGGCCCGCGGCCTGAAGCTCGCTTCGGCGGAAAATCTTAATAATGAAATGGAAAGATTCTTGCCTCTTCGCTACCGTCGGCAATTTGAGACCGACGGTTATGCCGGCATGCTGAAAGAGGCCCAAACCTTGATTGAAGAAGGAATGAAGGCGTTGTGAAGAAATATTTTACTTTATCCTCCTGGTTGGAGCTTCTCCAGAAGCTGGGTAAGGAAAAACAAAATATTCTCTCCCCCCAGACCTTACAGAGAGCCAGCAGATTGAATCGGGAAGCGGCGGCAAAAGCCGTTCAGCGCTTGGTCGGGCGCAGCTACCTGGTCAAGATTTACAAAAACACTTACGCCAACAAATTTTCCCTCCCCTCACTCGAAGAAGTGGCCATGTTTTACGGCAAGCCCTGTTATATTTCTTTTGAGAGCGCGCTCGAAGACCGGGGTATCGTTTCCCAGGCGCCGCTTATGCTTACCTGCGCGACCACGCGGAAGCTTAAGAATTTAAAAACGCCGCTGGGAGAAATAGTTTTCCATCACCTCCAGCCCCGCTTATTCAATGGTTTCGAAAATGACAGGGGGATTCTCCGGGCAACCGCCGAGAAGGCCCTGCTGGATTATTTATATATTAAATTGAAAAAAGATAAATATATTCCTTCCCTGGATGAGTTTAATTTAAGCCGATTAAACAAGAAAAGATTAAAAATGGCCGCCCAAAAATACCCTAAAAACGTCCGCAATCTTTTAGCGCGATCTGTCTGATCCGGCTCGGCGCCAAAGCCCGCTGGCGGCCGTAAATAAAGTGAAATTTTCCTGATTAGGTATCGAATATAGATATAGGGGGGTAATGATATGGTTATTGATAGGATTATAAGTACCGCAAAGAAAGTGACTCGATATTTAGCTGGTCCCGCTAGAGAATACAGTCCCAGGATTACTTTTGATCCCGAGAAAAGAAGAACGGTTTCAAGCTTAGCATTATTATTTTCCGGATTGGGGCTTTCCAGCTGTCTTGACTCTACCGATAGAGTTGAGGCAGATGCAACCGAAGAAACCGGCAGCAGAAGTATCCCCATCCCTTTAGGGTTGCCCTCGACCGACTGGCATAAGCCCGGGATAAACTTAGAGGTTTTATCCGACGGCGTCCGCATTCGAGGAACCCTGGAAAATGATTCGCAGGGCTATGGTTGGGATATGATCGTTGACGTACCGACGACTCATCCATATTTATGGATTGACATTGAGGATGGGACCGGCTCTTGGGGCGGGAGTTGGGGGGGCAACTATATGTTTGCCCTTGATCTGAACGGTACACGAGTTGCACCAATCAATCGGACCCATAATGTCGATGGATTTATGGAAGCGGGAAGCGGTGCTTTGGTCTTTGATCTAGTCGGCTTGCGCATAAACGAAGTACGCTCATTATTTATTACAACTTTTGCCGGTACGAACATAGATTTGACCCTTCGTAATTTAAGATTGAGCCCCACTAGTGAGGGATAAGGAACAAGATCATGGCTGAATTTGCGCCGGTTTCGTATTATTCCAGCAACAATAACTATTATTATTCCCATGCAGGAAACGAACCGACGGAAATCTGTTCCGATGAAACTATCCAGGCCAACCAAGAAAGGGTAATTGCCGAACACCGGGAACAGCTGGTGGAAAAAGGTATCGTGGCTCCCGATGGTGAAGTAATTGATGAACAACGGTTGGTTGGATTGACTTATCTTAGCGATGAAGAGATCGCAAATCGTCTGGGAGTTCCAAATGAACCGCTTTATTACATACCCGGTGAAGCCTATGACCGAAGCATTGGAGACGATTATTCGTGGAGCGAGACCGCCCATACCCGCATCGGCTATATGCCCATGACCGACGACGGCCCCATCCAGGGCCTTCCCTTGGGAGGATTCGGATCTGCCGGCGGGATTGAAAGAACTTACAACGGCAATTTCCCGGTAGTCGATATCGTCCCTGGACGTCATGTCTACAATGATAATGATACCGCCGCCTGCCAGTTCCATGTTTATCAAGGCATCCCCGAAGAAGGGGTCTCTTACGCCCAAACTCTGTGGGCCGGACATCCCGAAGGCGACCGGTTGGCTTCCTGGAATTTCGATTATCCCGACAATGCCGGGACTTACCATGCCCTGTACCCTCGCGCCTGGTACGAATACGATCATCCTGAAATGCCCGCCCGTTTTGCGGTGGAGCAATTCTCCCCCATCATCGCCGGCAATTATCGCGAAACCTCTCTACCGGTCTCGGTTTTCGAATGGGTAGCGGAAAATCCCACCGACAAAGAAGTGGTCTTTTCGGTGATGTTGACCTGGCAGAACATGACTGGCTGGATCCCTCAAGAGGTAGTGGAGCAAACCGAAATGCCGGGCATCCGCGTGGTTGGAGGCGAGCAAGCCAAAGTGTATCAGACCGGCTGGAACATGGAAAGCGCCGGCAATTTCAATTACCACCGCATGGAAGGAGATATGGAAGCCGTCATCTTGACCGGTAACCGTCCGGATAATATCTCAACCAATGGAGAATTTTGCCTGGCCACCCAGCGTCAACCGGGGGTCGAAATATCTTATTTCACAAATTTCAATACGGATGGGGACGGCTCCCAAGCTTGGACTCCCTTTTCGCTGACCGGAAGGCTTCCCAACACGGATGATCACACTGTCGCTCAAGAAGGGCAAAATATCGGCGCTGCTATCGCGGTTACGGTCCGTCTGGCTCCTGGAGAGAGAAAAGAATTTCCGATCGTTCTTTCTTGGGACTTTCCGCAGACCGAATACGGCGAAGACATCGTTTATGATCGGTATTACACCCGTTATTTTGGAAATGATGGCGGACATTCTTTTGATATCGCACGTGAAGCGCTGCAAAACCATGAGGAATGGGATCGGCAAATAGCCGCCTGGCAGGAACCGGTTTTAAACAATCAGAATATACCCAGTTGGGCGCGAGGCGCCATGCTTAATGAACTCTATTACTTAAGTGCGGCTTCCCTGGTATGGGACGCCGAATCCGGCCTATTTGCCGTGCCCGAAAGCGAAAGGGATTATGTGCACAGCGAAACCACCGATGTCGCATCCTATTCTCCCGCTACCGCAATATTATGGCCGGAAATTGAGCAGCGCATGGTAGAACATCTGGCCGAAACGGTATTCATACAAGACCCTAACGAAAGATTATATAATATTTACCAATGGACCTCCCCCATTCCTGAAGAGGTGAGAGATGTCTATTTCGCCGAAAGAAAAAGCTTATATGCCGTTCCCCACGATATCGGCGCTTTTAATGAAGACCCGCTTTATTCATTAAACACCTATAATTGGCAGAATCCTAATATCTGGCCGGGATTGCAAACCGGGCTGGCCTTAAGGATCTATCGGGATTATGTCTTAAGCGGAGAACTTAATTCGGGTTTGATTTCCGATTCTTACCCGGCGGTTTTAGCGAATTTTAGTTATTTGGAACAGATGGACCGGGATGGGGATTTTATACCCGACCACCGTGGCAACGTCTCGGACTGGACCTACGATAATTGGAAAGTGGCCGGCATGACCCTATACGAAGGCCTTCGCTTCCTGGCGGCGGTTTCCGCCACCCGTGAAATGGCCGAAATGCAAGGTGATCTGCAAACCGCCGATAGATTGCAGTATGTTTATGATACCGCCCAGGCCAGCTTCAACCAAAGATTATGGAATGGGGAATATTACGACATTCATGACGGCAATCCGGACGTATTCGGCGATTATCTGGGACTTTTATATACCGAGATTTCCAATCTTCCTGCCCCCATACCTGAAGATCAGGCCCTTTCGGCCCTGCGCACGGTCTATGAGGATAATGTTTTGGGCTTCGGGAACGGCTATATGGGAATGGTGACCGGGACCCGGGATGGAGAGGTCATCGAAGGCGAGCAGGAAAGGGAAATGTGGATCGGTACCAGCTACGCCGCCGCCGCAACCATGATCTCTCTGGGATTGAAAGAAGAAGGATGGAGAACTGCCTACGGCACTTACAATGCCACTTACAATTACGGACTGGCCTTTAGAACTCCGGAAGCCATCACTCTCGATTCGGGGGATGGGAGTTCAGATTCTATGGTCGGTTTTCGCTGCGGTACTTATTACCGGCCGCTATCCATCTGGAATCTCTGGCTGGTAAATCAATAATGGCTTTAAGAGTTGAAAGAAGAATCAGCCCGTTCGCAAATCTACTAAGAACTACGATAATGCTTGCAGCCCTGGGGGCTTGCGGCAAGGGCAGAGCCCAGGAATCAAATCCCATACCGCCCCACCCCACCGCCGGATCTGCGGCATCCCAACTCCCGACCCAGCTGAATAGGAATCCCAATGACATCTTCGATATCGGGGTCCCTCTTCCTCAAATCAGCCCGGCGGCCGCACCACCTCCCGCAAGCGCAGGCGGCCTTTGCGGACAGATACAAGAGGATTTCAGCGGGGGCCATACCCGTTACTGGTATGCCTTTGGAGAATTCGAACTGGTCGGCACGCAAGAAGCTTTGCGGGTCAAAGGCACGGCCTCTTCCTGGTCGGGGTTTGGGGTGGACACCGGCAACGGCAATAACGGCGAAGCCTTTGACGCCACCGGCTGCCGCTTTCTGGAATTTGATATCCGCGGATCGTTTTCCGGCAAGATGAAAGTGGAACTTACCGACTTTTCGGGAAATAGCTTTGAGAGCTGGTTTGAAGCGATACCGCAAAACCATCATATGAAGATCCGTTTAGAAGCGGTCAGCGGACAGATCAGCAAAATGCAATGGACAGCCCAACCGGGAACCAGCATTGACCTAAGTATCGATAATATTAAATTCACTGCAGGGGAAGAAGCCACGCCTGAGGCTTCCTCCCCTCCGGTTTCTGACGCTGATCCCCTGATGCCCGTAACCGCTGTGGACGGGCACCGCCAAAGCGGTCGTTATCTTCAAGCCGTCCAAGCTCTGGGTGATTATTTTCTGAACAATCAGGGAAATCCGCCCAATGCCACGCGCCGAACGGAAATCAACGGGATCGCGGCCCGAGCGGCCTATCATTTATATGAAGATAATGCCACGCACCTCTGCAATGGCGGAGCTACCACTTCCGAAACCCAAGCATTATTCTTTAACTTCATGACGCTTTACGCGGCTCTTACCGGCAACACCGAGGGCGCCCGCGAGGCCTATGCCTATCTTCGCTACTTTATGATGCCGCACGACGGCGCAGAAAGCCCGCAATTGCCCGACTCGCGATTGGGCGCGGGCGATAATTATCCTGTTCTCATGCACTGGATGATCGACCTATCGGGTGAAGCCCAGGCGCGTACTTGTCCGGATGGGACTCCGGGCAGCGGAGTGTTCGGGGAGAATACCACCTATAACAGGTATGACCCCACCCCTGCTTCCCCACCTTATGCTTCGGTGGCGCATAACGCTAGCGGGCAGGTGGATTTAACCCAAAGACAAGTCGGCGGGGGGCGACATGCTGCTTCCTTCTCCTCCGCTCCGGATGCCGATCAATGGCTGGCTGACGGGGCCTACTGGGCTCAAAGATATGGGTTGGGAGATGCCGCAACCTTCTTGATGAATCTAAGAAGAGGGTTAAGTGAAGGATTAACGCCTTCCGATGCCGAGAGCTATCCAAACACCATGCGTTTTGCCATCTTTTGGGGAGAAGACCAGGCCCCCGCTCTCGCTTTCCGCGGCACCACCTACCAGTTATATTCCGGCTATCAAAATCCCGCCGCCTGGGAGATCTTCGGCCGACATGAATGGGCCCAGAACATGGTTAAATTCCTGGCCGACGCCCAGAAGAAATTTAAAAGGTTATATCGGCAGGACGGGCCGTTCATGCCGGTCTTTAAAGACGGGAATTGGGGCTGGGAAGGAGATGACCCCAACACTCATTGGATGGGTTTTCAATACCGCACTTTTGCTCATTTAGCTCATTATTATTATTTGACCGGAGATGAGAATGCCAAAAAGCTTTTGGATAAATTTGTTTCCTGGTACAAGAGGAATATCAGAATCGCCGAAGACCAGGTTTCCATACCTTTGGAATTGGAGAACGGGGAACAAAACACCGGATCGATCCGCCGGCGGGGCTACGGCCCCAATGAATTTGCGCTGATGGCCCAGGGGTTGATTTTAATTGCGGCCAAGGTTGACAATGCTCAATTGCGTCAGGAAGCCGAAAAATTATTAGATTTTATGCTTACTCAGCGGGCGCAAAACGGCAGCTTTCCCTATACCGATCCCGACCCGGAAAATAACGGCACTTACGGCTTTCATAACGCCGAAGCGGGAATCGCTTTCTCTTTATATGAATTACTGCTGGATAATTAAGATATCAGAAGGTCCTGTAGTGGCCGTAAAATCAAAAAACATCTATGCCATCTAAGCCCCTAAGATTCTTTACGGCCCCATACTACCGTTGGCGGCAGGCTCGGCTGGCTGTAAGGGGGCTTCAACTACAAGCTGGGCAATTATCTCTTAAAAAAGCTGAAAAAAGGCTGGCTCCCCAAATTGAAGAACAGACCAGAATTGGCCGTCGGGCCTTTATGGAAATGGTTATTAAATCCGCCGGGGCGGCGGCCATAGGCGGCACAGGTTTTTATCTTTTAAGCTCAATTGACCGCACAACCTCAACTTCTCCCCCGCCCCTAAAAACCGACCTGACCCAAAGGGAATTTGAGGAAATTAAAGTTAAACTCCAAACCATAGGATCGGCCTTCCCCGAGGATAATTACGGCCTCTATTCCATTCTTAAAACCAGTAAGGTCAGGGAGACCGGACTGTTGGATTTTAAAGGCAAAGCAGATGAGACGCTGACCACCTTACTGGCAGCTAAAGATTTAAGGCCTGATCAAGTCCAACTCGAGGATTTATCTGAAATATTTTATGGGTTACCCCAATATTCCGCCTCGCTCAAAGAGATGTCCCAGCTTAAAGGTACGCTCTGCGCACAGACCGCGCTCCTCACCATGCTTATGGCCAACAAAGTGCTTCGGGACGATGGGGTGCACTCCCGCGCTACGGTGCTCCTGGTTTTTGTTCGGGAAGAACATATCGGCACTTACTGCAATCATTTCATCGTAAAAGTCCCGCTCCAGGTGGAAGGTCAAGACCGGGAGCTCTATCTGGATTCCACCCCTTTGGGAGTGGGGGTCACCGAGGATCCTTCCAAATATATTATACTTAATGACCAGGGGCAGCAGGACTTATCGGACTACCTGGCCGCTAACGGTAAATTCCAAGTGCTGAATAATGCCCATCCGTTTTCAGCCAAAACCATTTATCAAAACGCAGATTATAAACTTGTCCAATTATTTACCGGCACTTTTACTTTTACTCCCAATCTAAAAGGCCTGATTGCGCTGGCCGACACCTTATTAGTGGATAAATCGGGAAAGTTAAAAATGATCAATGAAAAAGGTTATGTCCTTGATCTGGGCGTGGAACCGGATCGCCTATTAGCTATGCAAGAACTTTATCCCGAGGGGCCGCAACAATTCTTTTCCAAACTTAAGGCCGCCGGTCTGCCGCTTACCATCGAGGATGCTTCCGTTAGGATCGGGATAAGGGAAGTTATCCCTCCCGATATTAATAAAATCATTGAGGCCCACTCACTGGGACAGGAAGCCCGGGCCGAGGAAATTATGTTTTATCTTTTGACCCAACTTGCTCCTTAAAACACTATCTCGTAAAAGAACGCCTTATCAGTTCCTTTTATATCAAAGCTTCCGCCGGAGGTCTTGATCTCTTTTAAACGTTTCCCGCCGATATCCAAGGCATAGACCGCCGCGGGAGAGCGCTGTAGGGTAACCCGCGCCTCCACCCCTTCCACCAATATCGGCCCCGTCCCCACCACCTTAAGCTGGGTCTTGCTCTCATTATATTTCTGCCCCTTATTCTCGATCCGCGCCGCTGCGGTAAGCAGGGCCTGGGCCGACTGCGAGATGGGCTGGTCGTCCAAGCTCACCAAAGACAGCGAACAGAATTTGGTTTTGGCGTTGAAGCTTACGTCGGTAAGGTCAATCTTGCGTCCGCCCAAAAATCCCACCGCCGACTGGCTCTTGTGGGTATTGACCGTGAACACCCCGTTGCCGTAATTCCACTTAAGCTCCCCCGTGTCGGATGAGGCGGTCTTCTGCTTATTGAAATTGCTCATGAAATATTTGGTGTCGGGAGCGCTGGATTCGGCCCCAAACACAAGCTGGGTGCGGGTTATAAGAGGCAATAACGGTTCATCGGCCAGGGGTTTATCTTCTTCTATCGGCCCGTAAAGGTCCTGGTCGGATAGGGTTTGCTGATAAAGATTTTTCGCGGTCGAAACATCGCCCCGGTGGAACAGCAGGGCCGCCGCGGGCCACTGGCTCCATACGTTGGGCCAGGCCGAAATATCGAAATTGTCCTCCATGGGGGTCTTCCACCCGGCATGGTTGAAGGAGAACTGCAACACCCCATCCCAATCTTGCAGGTTGGCGTAGGCCGCCATCATC
Source organism: Candidatus Saganbacteria bacterium (assembly GCA_016223205.1). GTDB lineage: Bacteria > Margulisbacteria > WOR-1 > XYC2-FULL-46-14 > WPAF01 > JACRPM01. The sequence continues at coordinate 12,840 of JACRPM010000006.1, read as the reverse complement.
AGGGGGCCTTCCACCCGATATTCGTTGGGGAAACAATTGTTCCATTCCGAGACCACGAAGGGCATATCGGCGACTTTATAGAAAGCAAAGTTGTTGGGCAGGCCGTCGGCCGGGTTTAAGACCATGGGCTGGTCCTCAAAGACCACCTGCACCCCGTAGCCGAATTGCGGATGATCGTAATAGCGGTGGCGGTCGATATAATCGAGAGTAGCGTTGGCTTTGACATCCGCCACTACGTTGACCCAGTGGTTGGAACCCGAGACCGGCACCTTGAGGCCGATGCTTTTAAGGTACATCTCCATGTCCTTAAAATAGTCGACCTGCAATTCTTCGTAGAACCTTAAAGTGTCCGCCACGCGGAAGGGCTCGCGTTTTTCTCCCCCGCCCCGCTGGTACTTGAGCGGGGTCTCCGCCCTTTTTACATTGTATTTCCGGGGGTCTTCCTCGGGCCCCAGATCTCCGCGGCCGTATCTGTCCGTCCAGGCGCGGGAAAGCCCGCCGCGATCGTTGTATTTGCGGATCAGCCATTCGTTGAAAAGATGGTCCAATTCTTCCAGGTAATAATTTGAAAGCCCGAACTGGGTGCCGATATAGAACAGCATCCCTTCGTTGATGAGCTTGGCGGAAACGATGGCCGGATCGTCTATGTAGCGCAGGCCGGTATAAGGATTGGTGTGGGTCAACAGGTCGCGCGCATAGGTCTTTTGCAGGGTGATCACCTTGGGATCGAAAAATCCCGAGATCTTGGCGCCGCGTTCGACGTTTAGGTAATCCGCCACGCCGTCCCCTTCTTTAAAGACGCGGTCCACCAAAAGGTCCATAAAGATGTAGATGCCCTTTTGCTTTAGCTGGTAGATAAGATAATCCAGCTTTTCCAGGGCTTCGGCAGAAAGGTGCTGGGTGTCGTCGAAGTTCTTGTCGAAAATATTGGGATCGGACCAAAAAGCGTCGAGATGGTGGATCCTTACCAGATTGCATCCGTATTTGGAAAGCCGCGCGGCCATCCTTTCGGCTTCCAGCTTGCTGGGAAGCACGTAAGGCGCGTAGATATTGGTGCCCCAGAACCGCGCCCGGGTGCCGTCCTCAAAATAGAAATGGCCGTTCTTGGACTGCATAAAGCCGTGTTTGCCGGCCGGCGCATCCAGTAAGAAACTTACGTCAACCGGGGTCCTTGAGGCATAGTCCTCCGGCGCGGGAGTAAAGGCATACCAGCCGCGGGTATCGGTCGAGACCGTCCCGCCGAGCTTTACCCGCTTGCCGTCGGCAGTAAAACCCTTAAGCTTAAGGCCGTCGAACCACACCTGGCCGGTGCATTCCAAAAGCCCGGCAAAAACATCGACCCGGCGGGTATTGGGGGGCACTTCGAAATCGCGGGATATTTTCTTCCAGCCGAATTTGCCGGAAAAGGCCTCAACAATAGGCCAGCCGCCGATGCGCTTGCCCTTGCCGTCCTTGAATTCCAGATTGATGCGCGCCAGCTGCCAGGGCTTGACCCCGGGTTCCACATCCTTGGCGCTGATATAGCCGCTGACGTTGATGCGCTTCACTTTTTTGCCGTCGAGTGTCACCGATTGCGAAGCAAAAGACCAGATCGGCTTGGTGTTCTTGATCCACAGGGCGCCGTTACCCTCTTTTACGTCGTCAAAAACGATGCCCCAGTCGTTGCTGCCCCCATAAGCCCAACCCTCCCACACTTCGAAATCGCCGTTAAAAAGCAGGTTGTAGGGATCGGCGGCTTCACCCTGCAGGAGGGGCTTCAATTCGATCTTATCAAAGTAGGCAACTCCCCGGGCATTATAAAGCCCAAAGACCACTTTGGCTTTTACCGTCCCCTTCGGGACATAAAGATTTTTCCCGACCTTCCTCCAGTCGAAAGTGCCTGCCCAGGGCCCCAGCTCCGGCCAGCCGCCCAGCTGATTTCCCTTGGCATCGAAGAACAACACCTGGAGATTGGCTTTGTTCCAGGTTTCGGGGCCGGGTATGACATCCTCTAATTTAATAAAAGCGGAAAACGAGACCTTGGGATATTTGCGCCAGTCCAGGGGAACGGTTTGCGCCCCCAGCGACATCATGGGGATCTTATTCTCGATCTTAAGGGCTGATTTTCCCGAAACGCCCGGGACCAGGGATGAATTATAGTATTCGGTCCCCCAGTTGCGGGGAATGCGGCCCATCAATCCCCCCTCAAAATCGCCGTTCTTCAGGAGATTTTGCCCGAGGACCGCGGAACTTAAGATCGCGGTTAAAATACTAGCCCATAACCACTTCGACATGAAATTCCTTTCTGGCCTTCATGGCCGGGACCAGGTTGCCTACTATTTGTCGTCCATCCACCTTGACCAATTTCACTCCTTTTGAAACCCCGTAGGGATTCTTGATATTTATAATGTAAGTGGAACCGCGGAAGACGCGCTTGACCTTGAACTGCTTCCATTTGCGCGGAACGCAGGGATCGATCAGTAATCCATCGTATTCCGGACGGATGCCCAATATCCACTGCGAGGCGGCCACCAGAGCCCAGGCGGCTGAACCGGTAAGCCAGGAATTCTTGCCTTCGCCAAAATCCGGATGATCCGGCCCTGCAACCATCTGACAATAAACATAGGGTTCGGTTTTTCGAACTTCCGCCTGATCATTATGCGCGAGCGGCAGGATAGCCCGGTAATAATCGTATGCCCGCTCCCCCCTGCCCAAAACACATTCCGCGATCATGGCCCAGGGATTGGGATGGCAGAAGATCGAAGCGTTCTCTTTTAATCCCGGCGGATAAGTGGAGATCTCGCCGAGTTCGGGATAAAAACGGGTAAAAGCGGGAGTTAATAATTTTATCCCGTGCCGGGTGAACAACTTTTGATAGACGGAATCCATGCACTTTTTTGCTTTTTCTTCGTCGGTCGCGCCCGCAATGACCGCCCAGGGCTGGGTTTCGAGAAAGATCTGCGCTTCTTTGTTCACTTTAGAGCCGACCGGCCTGCCGGAATCGTCGTATGCGCGGCGGAACCAGGCGCCGTCCCATCCGTGTTTGCTGACCCTCTTTATCATCTCTTCAGCTATCTTTCCATATTTCCTATTGTCTATTTTCAATTTTCTACTTTCTATTTTCCAATTCCCTACGATCTCTTCCATCTCCCTTGCCGCCAAAACCAGCATCTCCGCCACCAAAACCGACTCCGCCTTTCCCTTCGGCCCCAACATATTCAGGCAATCATTCCAGTCCGCAAAGCCGGATCTGGGCAGTCCGTGTGGGCCCAGATTATTAGCCACAAAGTTGACTGCCCGCTTTAGGTGTTCATACAAGGTCCCTATGCTCCGTGTTCTGTGTTCAGTGTTCCGTGTTCTGTATCCAAATTCATGGTGTCCTTGTTGAACAGGAACCATTAATTTTTTCTCCGCAAACGGCACTTTTTCCTTAAGGATCGACCAGTCACCGGTTTCCCTTATGTAATTTACGGTCGAAAACACCAGCCAGAGCGGATCATCGGAGTATCCGTAAAGAGCTCCCAGCCCGGTCAAAGGAGAATACTGGTGATAAGTGTCGCCATCCGGAAACTGCACCGCCGCCAGATCGAGTATCCTCTTTCTCACCTGCTGGGGTAGAATGTGGACAAAACCCAAGGTGTCCTGATTTGAATCGCGGAAGCCCATCCCCCGCCCGATCCCCGCCTCGTAATAGCTGGCGTAGCGCGACCAGTTGAAGGTCTGCATGCATTGGTATTGGTTCCAAACATTGATCTGTGCGTTCATCTCGGGGTCCGGGGTTTCTATTTGAAGTTTGGAGAGATTCTCTTCCCAGTATTCCTTCAGCTTTTTCAGCTCTTGATCAACAACCTTTGGCTTTGTAAACTTTTGAATTTTGACTTTTGAATTTTGAACTTTTGTCGCGCACCCCAGCACGAATATAATTGTCTTCTTCTCTCCCGGTTTAAGCTTGAGCTTAAGACAGTGCGCGCCGATCGGCGCCCATCCTATCGCTTTAGAATTGGAACACTTTCCCTCCACCACCGCCTTCGGCCTTTGCAAGGTCCCATAGCCAAAATCCCCCAGAAAATCGCGCCGCTGGCAGTCGTAACTGTGGATCTTCTCCGAGACCGAGAAATAAGCAAAAATATCCTTCCAGTAGCCATATTGGGTGGTATGGAAGATCGTGGATCCCTCGCAGTGAGCCAACCCGGTCGACCAGGTCCGCTGAAAATTGGTCTGGTCCTCAACCGCATTCCATAAGCAGAATTCGACGAATGAGAATAAGGAAATATTTTGACTTTTGACTTTTAAATTTTGAATTTCAACTCTCCAAACTTCTAAGTCCTCCCCCAACGGCACAAAGTAAGTTATTTTGGCGGAGATCCCCATATGCTCCGAAGATATGGTGGTATACCCCATCCCATGCCTGCACTCATATTTTTGAATTTTGCCTTTTGAATTTTGACTTCCGTAGGTAGGAGCCCAGCTGGGAGAGAAGAATTCGCCGGTCTCGTCGTCGCGGATATAAAGATAACGACCTCCCTGGTCGAAGGGAATATTGTCGTAGCGGTAGCGGGTGATCCTTTGATCGCGCGGATCGGAAAGGAAACTGTAGCCGCCGGCGGTCTGGGAGATCAAAGCGCAATATTTGGATTCTCCCAGGTAATTGATCCAGGGCAAAGGGGTGTCGGGGCGGGTGATCACGTATTCCCGCTTTTCCCCATCATAATGGCCAAAGCGCATGTGGTGATTTTACTTTATGAGGTAATCTAAGTCAAACTTGCAATCTGAACTCTTGCAGCACTTCGACCGACCGCCCCATCTCCCTAACCCCGATCAGTGAAATCTTTCTTACCGTGAGACCGCCTAATTCTCTATCCCTTAAGGCATCGATCCGAGCCGTAAATCCTGCCGGATCGCTCAACGGCGAGGTGAAAGAGGAGATCGTTCCATGGACAATTTCCGGTTGTTTGTCGGCAAAGTCCAATCCTTCATCTTCCAGGGTTTGCAACAGGTCGATCCTCAAGGAGTTCAGGATGCCCCGGTCATAACCCTGGATAAAACCGGCCGCCGGGGACATTCCCAAGCCCTGAAAATATATCTCAAAAGGCCTCATGCCGGCCAATAACCTGCGAATGACCGAGTCATATCTTAAAAAGTTAGCTCCCCGTAAAAAGTCCGGCCCGGTATAGGGGGCTTTTTCCCCTTCGGCCCCCGCCAGGTCGGTATTAAAAGAAGGATTGAGGACCTGTACCGTCATATGGAAAAAGCCGGGCGTAAAATTGAAAACCGCGGGCTCTGCCGCCAGTTCTTGCTGTACGCGCTCAATTCCCTCTAAAACCTCGCCGCGAAACTGATCCGGCCCCACTGCCAATATCATCCCGGGAGTGGGTAAGCCGAGCACCTTGTCCCTGGCTACGCGGTTGGCTGCCAGCTCTTCGCGGTCGCGGACATAGCGGCCCTCGTAATAGCCGTGCAACCGCTCATTTGAGTTCAAGTACCTCAAATTGCTGGTTATCCGGCGGCGGATCGCGGCCCTATCTAAACACAGTTCCATGGCAACTAATTATCCTGCGCAATTCACGAAAATTTCAATGTATTTTATCTAATATAAGGATAACGACCGCCTCCTCCCTCGGCGAAACGGGCGCCAATGGCAGATCCCAGCTCCTCGACAGGAAGTCTGAACCGGTACGAGGCCTTTAAGAAGTCTGGAAAGCCGCCCCAAGAACCACCGCGTATAACTTTTTCTTCACCAATTTTGGAGAATCGGGGATTCTTAGGATCGGATAAATCTATGTCGCCCCAAGTTGAGCTCGTCCATTCCCAGACATTTCCGGACAAATCAAGCACTCCTTCCGGCGTGGCCGCATCTCGATGAGCGTATACGCTTCTTGTCCCTTCGCCGTTAAAAGTTACTTTATTTTTGTCGAATTTATCACCGAATGAAAATACTCTCCCCTTCTTCCCGGCCGCAGCTCTTTCCCATTCCAGCTCGGTGGCCAATCGTTTTCCCAACAATTCGGCTATTACAGCCCACTCTGTTTGACACAAACCCACCATTGGGCAATCTTCGGCTTCATGCTTATATTGCGGGTCAACTTTTGATAACGAGTATTTTAATCGTCCTTTCGGATTCCCTAGAATTCTTGTTAAACCTTTCGGTTCCCTTTCTAATAGAAACCTAAAATGGCCGTTAGTAACTTCCGTTTCGGCAATTCTAAATGCTTTATGATAGACGCCTCGCACACCCTGGAAAACAAACTCGTCGCCCGGTATCGTTATCATCTTTATCCCTAAATCTACATTGAATTGGATTGCCTTTTGAACCACGCCAATTCTTAATAAATCTCCATCGAATTCGCGTGCCGACCCATCCACCTGAACACGATCTCGCAATATTTCGTGAGCCCTTTCTGGAGTTAAATTGCCTCGATAATGTCCTATCACCCCCGCCAATCTCTCATCTGGTTTCGTATTTATAGAAACTACATCGCTCCTCACCCTGCCTCCCTCTACTCGAACCGGCACAACTCTATTATTTGGGTTAAACACTAAGTGAACTCTCCTGATTGTCATTCTCTTTTCCTCCTTTTATTCCGATCTCTGGGACCTCTTGGAGCTTAACGATCTCGTCGCCTCCTTTGCGCTCCCACATAATTTTCCTAAAATATTTCAGGCGATTTCACCTGCCCGGGCGAGACAAAATAGACAACCATTGATATTTTTCATTATCTCGGCAAATAATTAAGCCGATGGTTTATAATAATGGCTAAAATTAGCTAAAACCAAATCTAAAATAATATGAAATTTTCCATAAAACCCTCCGATATATATGCAAGGTGATCGAATAATGAAAAGGAAAAAGGTTTTAATCGAAGATATTGCCAAAGAGGCCGGGGTTTCACTGGCTACCGTTTCGCAGGCCCTTAACCATCCGCGCGAAGTGAACCGCAAGACCAGGCAGAAGATACTGGAGATCTGCACCGAGCTGGGATATGCCCATAAAAAGGCGAGTACCAAAAGGCATCTCAACCTGGCGGTTCTGGCCCTAGACCGCTATATCCCCTTTACCGATTTTTACGGGCGGGTAAGTGTTGGGGTGCTAGAGGAAGCGCAAAAACAGGGCTTTAATGTGATCCTCGAACCTTTTACCAAAGAGCAGGAGGAACTTCCCCGGGCAATATCTAAAAATATAATTGACGGGATCCTGGTCCTCGGCCCCCTCCCCCGCGAGCATATATTAATGCTCAAACAGCGCAACCTGCCTTTGGTCCTCTGTGGTCATCCAGTGCCGGGGCTTGAGACCCATACCGTCATGCCCGACGGCCGGGCGGGAATGTATGAAGCTACTAAACATCTTATTTCCCTCGGCCATAAAAAAATCGCCTTTATCTCCGGCGGCCCGATCTTCGACCCGGTGGTGGCCGACCGCCTGGAGGGCTATCGCTTTGCTATGTTCGAGGCCGGGCTGGAAATTCCCAAAGAATATATTGTCCAGGCCGATTTTATAAGATATGAGGCCTCCTGCTCCGCAGTAGATAAGCTGCTGGCTCTCAATGATCCTCCCACCGCCCTGCTCTGTATCAGCGACCCCATCGCTTATATCGCTTATGATCGCCTTATCAAAAAGGGAATTAAGGTGCCAAAAGATATTTCTATCATGGGATTTGACGACCTTCCTTCCACTTTCTACGTGGCCCCTTACTTGCCGGAAATATCGACCGTCCATGTCGATGTGGAGAATTTAGGAAGGACCGCAGTGAAGGTGTTGCTGGATGTGATCGAGAACCCCAGCGCCATCGCCTACCGGCATACCCTGCCGGTCCAGCTGGTAGAAAGAAAAAGTACGGCCGGGCCCAAGAAATAATTTCGCTTTTGGTGAAATTTCACGGCGATCAGGCCGAAAACCAGGCATATGGTAATGGTAGTGACCGAAAGACCGTTGGCGAAAAGAAATTTGCCCCGCGTCGGGAAAATCCCCGCTTTTAGCTTTAGAGTTCAAATAGACCACATGACCGGCATGCATTATGTCGAAGCTCGGCAGGGAAACCACTATGCCGGCCATTTTGATTTTAACCTTGAGGGCCGATGGATGTATGTCCATTATGGGACTTTGAAGTTCAGCTCTGCTGAAAGTTTATCCGAATGGAGCTCCTGCACCAAAGGTCCGGCCATAGAGGTGGCAGAGCAATCGCGCGCCCACCTCCGCGGGATCGGCAGCAGCCTGGTCTCCTTGGCGCTTTCTTGGGGGAAAAGAAAGGGACTTTTAGGCATGAAGATCATCCAGCCCCGCACCCCGACTTTTTGGAGAAAATTGAAGTTCGCGCCCGATGGTAAAGACCTGGTTTTTTATTTCGCCACCCAGCGGATATTACCGATCCGCATCCGACCAAAAGTTAGCTGAAATTTTTTAGGCGGTTCGTCGAAATACATTTTAGAAAGGATAAAATGCATTGAAATACACGATCTTAAATCCTACTTTGACTCGAACCACTCGCCGGACTGCGGCCTATGCCTTGGAAAATCTTTTCAGGATTGCCCGGGGGCAAATGGGCGCCGGTGAAGCGCTGCGCCGAACTCAGCAATCCGCAGTGGCCTTCACCCGGGGCGAACTCACCATTCGTCAGGCCACCAACCAGTATCTCGAATCGGCCAAGGTCCGCCGCGGCATTGATCGTGATACTCTGGATTACTTAATTGAACACTGTTTTCTTTACGAGCAGAAACGGGATTTATTTGAATCCATACTCTTTGGCGGTTACGAAGCGCGGCTGGCAGCCGATACCGATTTGCGGGCGATCGCCAACCGAACCGAGATCGACGCCCCGGCCTGGAAGATCGAGCTATTAAAAGATCTATTCGACGGTGTTATATCCAAAAGTGACTGGAACTTGATTTCCCGGTTGACGACCATTAACCAGGGTGAGGCGGTTTTTGGGGACTGGACCGCAGGAAAGGCGGATCTGCCGCAAAAACAGGGGCTACTCAAACAACTTCGGGAGCTGGATGATTTCATCGGGATCGAGGAATACAGCCAAAGGGTTAATCTTTTGATCGATACCGCTGAAGGGAAAATTGCGCCTCCGGTATTAAAATCCCTGCAGGCCCCGCCCGTAACCGAAGTCAGCGATGTAAAGCCGGAAGACATCCCTCTGATCAAGAAAGCCCTGCTTACCGCCCTGTCCCGGCTGGATGAGGTGGTTTTTGCCGCCGTAGTGGGCGGCGCCGCCGAAAGATTAAAATATATGGATGCCGAAGGCAGGCCCCTGCCCCAGGCGACCTATCCTTTCCTGCCCCTTTCACGTCGGAACATCTTCGGGCTTCATGCGGATTCAATTTTAGCCATTAAAAATCTGTTCTATTTAACCCAGGCCGCGGCCGAGCGGGGCGTCCAAATTCCCTACTTCATGATGACCAGCCACCTCACGGATACCAGGATTGCCGAAGATTTTGAAGCACACGGATATTACGGTCTGGGAAGAAAGAATGTCAGCCGCGTAAGCCAGCCGCTTATCCCCGTGGTTTCGGCAGAGGGTAAATGGCTGCGGAAGGGCCCCTACGAACTGAACACCAAGCCCCATGGACACGGCGACTTCTGGCGGCTGTATTTTAGCAGTGCCGCACAGGCGGAGCTGGCGGAAGATTTGAAAAGATTCACCCTGGTCTTGCAGGGCAACAACCCGTTCCTTTTTGCTCACTTGCTCGAATTCGCCGGGCTGGGAATGATGAGAAATGCGGCTTTTGGATTCTCCACCTCTCCCCGCAGAGCGGGAGCGCCGGAGGGATCGGTGGTTTTGGCGCAGAACGGAGACGGCTCCTTTTCGATCAGGAATATCGAATATCCGGTATTGAATAGCTTTGGGATACGAGATGATGCCGATCCAAACACCGGATATTCCCGCAATCCCAACAATTTAAATTTTCTTTTTGCGGATTCCAGCCGGATCAGGCCGATAATTGAAAGAGATCCTTTCCCGGGAGAAATAATAAATCTTGGAAAAATGCAAACCTCCCACGCCGATCATAAAGAAGTTAGGGGCGGCCGAGGAGAAGCGCAGATGCAGGGACTGGCGGAAGTGATAACCGCGAGCAGGCCTGAAGAACTGCCGGTTTTTGTCATGAACGGACAGCGGGGTTCCCATCCTTCCAGCCATTTCGATGTTTTTAAAAACGAGCCCGAAAAACCCGTCGACACCGTCGCTACCTGCCGTCAAAATTATTCCGATCGGGCGGCGGCCTGGCTGCTTTCGGCCGGAGTGAAGGTGGAGCATCGATTGAAGCCGGATTTAGGCGGCAAAGAATTCCCATCGACCGAAAGCGTTATCGAGCTCACCCCGGCTTTCTCCCTGCGTGAAGACCTCTTAAGGTCAAAAGTGAGGGGCGGCAGGGTCGCGGAAGGCAGCACCCTATACTTGTCCGGTTTCCACGCAGAAGTTAGAAATTTGGACCTTTCCGGAGACCTGCAGGTTGTAGTTGAGAACGAGATCGGCGACAGCCGGCTGGCGGCCGACAACCAGGGAGCGATCATACCCGATCCCGGCCGCGCCGGTAAAGTCCGTATCCATAACCTGGCCGTGAGAAATGCCGGCCGCAAGAAAGTGTTGGACAGGAATAAGAACTGGCAGGGGGAATTTGAAGAAAAAGAGCACTGCCGGATCGTGATCAAAGGGAACGGCGAGCTTTTTGTGGAGCCGGGCACCGTGATCGATGGTAATTTTGATCTGACCGTAAATGACGGGGAAAAAGTTACTTTGGCTCCCCTGCCCTCTGGGGGTTTCAAGACCTTGCGGGAAAAGATCACCGCGCCTTCCTGGAGATTCCAGGTGGAATTAAACTTAAAAGAAGACACCCTGGACCTGTTTGAGTTAAAGAGCGACCCGGCTTTCATTGCGCCTTTAAGCGTAGCCGCTTATAGCTTAGAGCATCCTGAACAGGTAATTGATATTGAGCACCTCCTGCAGGTCCCCGGCCTGGTCGCCGGCTTGGACCCACAGCACCAGCACGAGGTCGCCATTCTACGCCGGGCATTTAAAAATGTTTTGGGTTCTCTTGTTTATGACATCGAGGAGCGGCCGGAAGGAGGAAAAAGGCACCCCTATCTACGGGTCAGGAAAGGGTCCAAAAGGGGGATCGCGGTGCATTATCCCTCGCGGGCGGACGACCAGATCGTACGGGCTACCGACCATAAGTCCGGCATTTTTATTGAAACCAATGATGGCCTGAAGATCTTCATAGATAAAATAGATGAATCGAAAGGAGCGGCCTTTTCTGGAAAATATTACGTGGCCATCCCCAACCGGGGAGCCAACGAGATCATCATGCTCATTGGTGAATTTGACGAATCCTTTGACGGGATAAATAGGGAAGAGGCCTTTGGCTTCAAGCTTAAAAGCCTTTATAAGTTCGCCGCTGATCCGAATGTAACTATAACTCCGGCTATCCTGGGCGAGATAAGGCAAAAATTCCACGCAATCACCTGGGCGGATTTCTTCATCCTTCCAATCGGAGAGATCTTCCAACGTTATATTAAGCCTAAACCCCGAATTACCTGAAATCCTCCCCCAAAATTGACGCCTATGAAAGCAATAGTCAAGGAACCTGCGACTAAACGTCGCGGTTCCTTTTAAACCTTAATAACAACGGCATTCAATACACGCCTATACGCCCTTATTTCAGGGCATGTTAAAGGTTCATTCCCGATCGCTTAAACGATATAAGACCTCTCCCTGGAGGTAGACAATTTAGAAGCGTATCGGGACAATTTGGGAAACGCCTTGGTTTCACTGAATTCTTCTTTTCGGGACAAGACAGCAAAAACAATCTCCAGCATTCTTCTGGCCACGGCTATAACGGCTACTTTGCCGCCATGCCGTCTTTGAATCCGACAAAAGATTCTTCTCAATCCCGGAGAATGCCGGCTGGCCACCTGGGCGCATTCGGTTAATATCCAGCGCATATAGGCATTGCCGGCCTTGCTGATGTGCCCGCGCCGCTCCACTTCGCCGGACGCGTAAATCCTCGGGCAGAGCCCGGCGAAAGAACATAGCCGCTCTTTGTTTCTGAATCTTCCAATCGGGCCGATCTCGGCCAGCAACAAATGCGAACTGATCCGGCCGATGCCGGGAATACTGCGCAGCAACTTGATCTCCGGCGTCTCATCGACATTGTTCCCTACAATAATCTCGAAGGCCTCGATGTTCTCCTCAAGCTTCTCGATCAGCTCCAGATATCTGGCGATAATTCCTTCCTCCGGATTGCCGATAGTCATGGTCCGCAGAAATTGTCTCCCGGCCTTACCGAACAGATCTGTTCCAGGAGGATTGCGGAAGCCATTTTTATCTAAAACGCTGTGAATCTTGTTCTTTAACCTGGTCTTCAACCTGACCAGATAGATCCTCGCCCTAATCAGCTCTCTCAGCTTCAAGGTCTTATCATCCGGCACGTAAATCTCCGGAATATACCCGATTCGCAGCATTTGGGCTAACGTGTTCGCGTCTATGCTGTCCGTTTTCACCTTCGCTTCGGCGATTATCCTCAACTTGTAGGTCTGGGCTACCTTGATTTCCCGGATATATCCCCTCAAGGTCCGGTGGACGAATACCCAATTAAGACAGGTTTCCACTACCGCGGACACATTCTCCTTATATGGAGCAAAGAATCCTTTAATTTCATCTTCGTCTGTTTTTACCACCCCCTCTTTTATTTTCTCTCCCCGATCGTCTATAATTACGATCGTTATAATTGACCCCAAAAACTGGACCACTGGTTAAGATGTAAAAACTGCTACAATTTTAATCAGGAGGGAACAGTTATGATGCGCAAGAAATTTGACGCGGATTTTAAGTCCCGGGTGGCGCTTGAGGCACTTAGGGAAGG
>JACRPM010000005.1 GCA_016223205.1 Candidatus Saganbacteria bacterium | reverse complement strand
CTTGAAAACCCGAAAGGCTTGCAGACGGAATATTTTTGATATATCATTTTTCATGTGGTAGGCCCCTCTCTTTTTTGTGTAAGATAGGACAAACCTACCACTTTTTTCTTATCTATTTAGCACACTTTTTGTTATAGACCCTTGCGGTCCTTGACGGAAATATCCCAGCTGTTAAGCACAACATTGGGATTATCGATCGGCGTTTTGCCGTCGGCGGAAAATGGATTATATTTAAGGAAAGTATATTTGAGAGCAGGAACCGATAGATAATCTTCGCTTATGCGATAGGGTTCTGCGATCTTGAGCGTCCTTTTTCCTCTGAAATCCTCATCATTGAACAACCTAAAGTCGCTTTTGATAAAACCGCGATTCTCCGATAAATTTGTGTCCTGTTCGGTTGACCAGTTTAACGGGCTGTTGGTGTCCTCGGCCTGGACGTAGCCGCTGCGGCCGGCGCTGGTCAGGCTGATTTCAAGATTGGCGGCCGAAGATGAGATCGAATATGCTAGATCCTCAACATAGTTTTTGACTTCCAAAAGCTCCCCGATCGATTTGCCGGAACTCCAGACGCTCCGCTTGCTGTTTTTATCGAGCAGGGTTTTACCGGAAAGGTCAATAGAGCCCTGGGCCTCCCCGGCATGCGCAGTGATTTCGTTTTGGTCCAATTCGTAATAACAGATATTGGCTAAACTTCCGAAGCCGTCATATTTCTGCGGATCACCGCCGGCGGATTTAACCAGCTTGCGGTAATTTTCCCCTCCCGTTCCATATTTCAGGTTCCAGGAAGAAATATCCGGACCGGGCCAGGCGAAGATAAAGGGGGTCTGGGATTCTCCCGCAGGAGGCGATTGCACCATCTTTACGGGAGTAACCGCCTTAGCATTAAAAGAGGAAGGATCCTTATAGCCCTCATATCGTTTAACAGAATCAGTTATTTTAGTGCCGTCAGAGAATTCATAATATCCATTTTCTGGGGCAGTGATAGGAATAAATTCCAGATACTCATCTGAAAGATAGGCCGTATAATCCGTAGCGGAATCCGAGGAAAAACGAGTATCGGTTTTGCTGTAGATTTCCCCTGCCTTGGGCCGCGCAAAACCGCCGGCGATTTTTTCCGCCAAAGACGATGCAGAACCAGGGAATAAACCGGCATCGTAACTATCCTTATGTGGTGCATCGGCGCTTTTAGCAACAGTTGAGGGCCCATTGAAATAAGTATTTCCCGGGAAACCTAATTTATCTAAGCGATTCATATAACCGGAAAAATTATCGTCTTTAGCAACCGTCCTTTTAGCGCAGACATAATCCACCCAAGGGATAAAGCGGTTAGTAAGGCGGGAATATTGGATAGGAGAAGCCAAACCGACTTCAATATTTGCAATATGCGGCCATTGGGTCGGCACTTGTATCTGTTTGCCGCTAATCCCGAATGGGCTCATAAATTCATAGGTCCAAACATAAGCTTCCGGTTGTTCATATTCATTGCCGGCGATCTTAAACATGCCTTTATCGGTTAAAAGTCCGTCTGCCGACAGGGGCAAAGTGAACCACTTTTCAGTAGTATCCAGAAGATATCCGCCGTCTGCCGCATAAACATCGATTCGAGCTTCTATTTTTTTAATCCTTCCTTCATGCTTTCTCGGGTAAACCTTGCGAATGTCCGGCAGTAGAGGATCACTCGGAGTAAATTCAAATCTTGTGGTTTTTACATCCTCATAGTCCCCGTCTGCATATATGTTTCCTTCAAGAACCCTGTAGCCGTCATTAAAGCGGTAATGCACTTTTAGGGTGACAACTGCGTTAACTTTAACCTTATTGAAACCCCTATGCACCAGCGCCGCAAAGGGCACATAGGGATAGGTGGTGAAGCGCTGTTTGCCGGTAGCGGATAAGGTATAAGAGAAATCTTTGGGTGGATAATAAAGGCCGGAACCTTTGGCCTCAAAATAATAAGGGGATTCGCCTTCCGCCAGGCGGATGCGCTCGCCGTTCAAGGTCGCGTCATTGCCCAGAGGATCGAGACGGGCAAAACTTTCGTTGCGATAATAAGGCACTACCGAGATATCGCGGATCTCCTCGATCTTCCCTCCCGCTCCATCCACCGCCCGGGCGATAAGCTTGAGGTAATATCTGCCGGAAGTGACCACCGTGGCGCTGTTGGGCGCCGGATAGTTGCCCCGCCAGGAAAGAGAATATTTATTGTTGGGGTTAAGCGCGCCGGGGATCCTCTCCCCTTCCAAAAGCGTGGAGATAAGATTATTGCTTTCGTCAAAGACGTAAGCTGAAACCAGAGAATCTTTTGAAAGATTATAAGATACTGATACTCTATCAGGCGCTGAAAGCGGACTAAAGTTCCGGTTAATGGCTTCTACTTTTTTAAGCTCGAATGGGGTTACAACCCTGACCCGTGCCTCATCGGTTGCAATGCCAAACCCATCCACCCCTTCCGCCCTTACTTTAACAAGATACTCGCCATCATCGGCAAATGCTCCAGTATCGAGCTTCCCATCCCATTCGATCCCGCTCGACGCAGAGCGCCCTCCGTTTCGCTCGACGCCACCGCTACCGCCCGACGCCATAGATGCAAGATCCATCATCTTCTGATTCTCGAGATCTATCATTATAGGAATGAACTCCTGCGAGGCCTTGGAGATGCCCAAATAGATATTAGAAGCGTACGGCGAAGGTGAAGTCGGGTCCTCGTCGATCTTGGGAGTGATCATGAGCTGTTTGCCATTAGCAACCGTGAAATCAAAGCCGCCAGTATTATTCGAATCCCAACTGATGACATTTCCGGTAGCCCTCACCCCCTGCCCCTCTCCCAGAGGGCGAGGGGTAATGCTTCCTCCTATAGTGATCAGGTTTCCGCTAAAGCGATGAGAATTTCCATCGGAAGACCATCGTACATGCCACCCCTCCTCGTCCTCCCAAATAAAATAGCCCAGATCAGACCCCGACCTATATTCGGGCCGGCCGATATATGGCGCGCCGGCTAAATTCGGGAAATACTTGTAGAAGACCACTTCATTTCCCTTGGTCATTTCAACATGCACATTGGCCGGCTTGACGCTGTTTAGAAAACGGATCGGCAGTTTGGTCGAATTGTCCATCCGGAAGGAGACATCGGAAGGCACGGGATACAATTTGACGTAGGGGCTGGGAACGGAAGCCGCAAAAGGATCGTTTTTTACCTCAACTACGCGAGTAGTCGCAATGGATTCCCCACCTTCCTCATCCACCACCACCAACAGGGTATAGGGGCCAGGGGATAGGGCATTGGTATAGAGATAGGCCAGGGTGGAATCGTTTTGCAGGGGCCTTTGGCCGGTATTACTCATTACCGAGCCCTCTGCCCTATTAGAAAGCGGAACTTCGAGGGCCTCGGTCTTCCAATCTGCCCCGGGACTTGTGATCGGCGCTCCCCTTCCCTCTTTGTAATAAACCCGATATTGTTTGAATGGTTTGGAGTTGGTCCAATCCGGATCTATCGCCGTGCCGCGGATGGCGACTACGCCTGATATCTCCGCCCCATTTTCGGAGGGGAAGGAAATGACCGGCGCGATACCGTCTTTGACGCAGGAGGCATAAGATATGCTTTGATTGCCCAGGTCGTCTTCGGCAACGATCTGAAAGCGATAAGAGCCCTTGGAATAATCGGGCGAATTTCCATCCCATGAAACACGATTGATCTCGGCAAGTGATGCCGGCGCCGAATCCCATACCGTCGCTAGCTCGTGGTCGGTTTCATTATATAACTTGATTTTTATCCTGATATCCTGATCTCTGATCCTCTGCCCACTGATTCCCTGATCTTCTGATATCCTATTACTTGCAACATCATTGCTCTCTGATATCCGATAAGATAACGTCGTAGAATATGGATTCATACCTGAATTAGAAAGCACATAAGGGAGAGTGGCCTGCGCGTAGACGACCGGCGGAGTGCGGTCGATGCGGATACTTTCTAATTTGTATGGGACGCTTTCATTGCCGGCCTCGTCCCGGGCGGCGATCTCTATGTCATAGAGGCCGTCTTCGGGGCCGGGAAGGAAGGAATTGTTGTAAGACCAGGTATAGACCCCCTCTGTCCCTTCGGGACTTCTCCCCCTTACCAAGGGGGAGATAAGAGAGGGGGTGGTGTTTATCAAATAAACCTTC
Organism: Candidatus Saganbacteria bacterium; assembly: GCA_016223205.1. Taxonomy (GTDB): domain Bacteria; phylum Margulisbacteria; class WOR-1; order XYC2-FULL-46-14; family WPAF01; genus JACRPM01. The sequence continues at coordinate 65,815 of JACRPM010000005.1, read as the reverse complement.
GTGCTCTTGGTATTGCGATTGGTCATCTTTATAAAGACCTGGGCTTTTTCAGATACACCGGTCTCCAGCTTCATCTCGTCGAACTTCGAGGACATGGGATTGGGGGTTACGTTGGCCGAGATCACATTCGGCGGAGTGGAATCGATAATGATCGGTGTCTCGGCTACAGTATAATTGCCGGCCAGGTCAAACGCTTTGATCCTGACTTTATAAGTGCCGTCGGGGGTTCCCGCGCCGTTCCAATTGAAGTAATGTTCGCCGGAAGCAACACCTTCGTCGGTGGCAATTTCTTTTATGAGATTTCCTGACTGGTTGTATAAATCACAGCGGACGGAACCGAGGATCGAGGCCGCTTCACTTGTCCCGAGCGAAGTCGAGGGATCGGAGGCGGTGTAACGGATAACTGTTGGGGCTCTGGGAGAATAGGGTTTGATCGGATCTATGGCAACGATTGGGGACTGGGTGTCGATGGTAGCGCCCCACATGGCCTGGGTTGTGCCGACGTTGCTATCAACCACAGCCAGCATAGTATATTGCCCGTCGGGCAGAGGATTCTTTGATTTCCATCTGATCTTAATCCTTTTATCATACGGCCCACCGCTTTCTTCAATTTCAACTTCAGCGGTGATATCCCATTCCTCGCCGGTAATATTGTTTCTCAATATGACTCTATTTACCCGTATGTTTTCCAATGGCGAACTGCTGTAGGCGGATTTAGCGAGAACCACCTCCCACACCGGCTGATTATTTTTCGTATAACTATTCGGCGCCGGCTGAAATTGGGAAGGAAGCAGTGGGATGGTGTTGACGGTGATGGTGAGATACTGATTTGAAGTATACCCCACCTTATTCTTCGCCTTGAAAGCGATCACATTTTGCCCTTCGGCCAGGTTTAGACCATCAACAATGAAATGTCCGTACTCATCAAGAATGTTAATGTCTTTCCAAGCAGCGAAATTCTCTGAATACTGGAAATATTGCATCTTCTTGGGCATAAAGTCGCGGAGGACACCCTCGATGCGGGTAGGCGGCTCTTTAACGGTAAAGGCCTCGATATTTTTCCCCTGGCCGTTGATTTCAATAAGCGCACCGGGTTTTGTTGGGTTTGTCCCTTCCGTCATTTTTTCAATTTTTATTTCGCGATTTACGCTTAAAGCTTTAATTGCTCCACCCTCGCTGGTAACATTAGTGCTTAAGATAAATGGCTGCGAATTAATGGAAGAAGTGCTGGTCGCACCAATCAGTGGGCTGTCAAACAAGGCCTGTTCAAGCATAGTTGGGGCATCGTAATCATATTCTGCCGGTGTCGCAAATAATGTTCCTGGAGGAGCATCTTTTGTCGGGTGATCAATAACTATTTTATCTTTCATCGTTGTATGAGCAAATATATAGTCACGATAATCTTCTGCTACCCCTGTTACCAGGGCCGCAGCTAAAGCCGTCCCAAAACCGGCAAAAAATGACATCTGCGGGCTAATAAAATATATGTAAGTAATAACAGCATCGGCAGCCGTATAGGCGGCAACTAAAGAATTGCTTCTGAATTCATACTCATATCTTTTAGCTTCCTCCAGGGCCTTAATCCCCTCCCCTTTTTGACTGGAAACGGAACTTACCATATCTCCCTCGTCAAAAAATGGATATCCCGACAGTAGGGTCAGGTTCATACTGGCGATTTTTAATTCGTAAGTATCCATTTCCCCATCGGTTAAAGTGTTGGCTATGGTTACAACCATTTTAGTAAATATATCCGAATTCATGATCACGCCTTTAAGCGTATCTGTAGTGGTTGGTGTTGGAACTCCCCGCCCTACTATAATGCTGTAACTGGGCGCCTCATAGGTTCCCGGTACATCCGTCAATGAATTTAATTCTCTTAAAAAAGCGCTTTCCGGCTTCTGTTCTTGTACTATAGGTTGACGGGCATGACGATTTAAATATTCCAGTAATATTCCAGTAGTCCCATAGGATGCTATTGCCCATGCTGAATCCGCCGCCAAATATTTGGTCAATTCTGCATCCTTCGGCATAAATATGCTTGCTATAAGCATCGAGTATGGAACCATGAACCTCTCCGTCAGATGTTCTTCCGACCATGCCGCTGCCTCTCCCGCCGAACTTCCCAGATTCGGGGTGTCTACCATTATAATTTTCTTGACATTTCCTTCATAGAATGGGATCCCGCTTTCATCCTTCCCCATCACATAATATCGAGCCGCTAGAGCCCCGGCTGAGTGGCATATAAGGATGAATTGGGTGGGGGCTGCGGAATCTGGAACGAGGTCAATGCTCCCATAATATCCTTGCTTAACAAGATACCGTTTATAATCTTCTCTTGCCCTCGGAACCCAACCTTTAAGTTCCTTTGCCCACCCTTTGATGCTGCCGAATTTATCATTGAACCGATATTTATAAACATAACCGCCTAATTCTAGCCCTCCACCAGATATTGGCTTTGTCAAATAGTCATATACTTTATCAAAACATTTATCGTCGTCTCCTGTCCCATGAACCAGTAAGATTAAATAGTTGTTTTTGATAGACTCGATGTTTCTGGCCCTATCCGAAGCAAGATCTGCATGGCAAGCATTATTTATCAATAAACATATAACCGCAATAATAATTGTCTTAAAAATGCTTCTCATTTAGATTCATCATCTAATTTTATTAAATCCTGATCCATCAACATTAATTATCCAGATTCCGCCTTCTTCAGCCATCCCACCCACAATATTTTGGCTATTGGGCGATAACCTCATCTCTGCCAAAGCAATATTAGGATTTGAGGCGAGTAAATTATGCGTACTATTTTGAATAATCGACTTATCTGCTACGCTGATTTTATAAAACTTCTCTCTATCAGCAGCAAACAAATAGTCGCCAGAATTATAATATTGAAGATTGGCCCCTATGTTTCCATAATTAATTGAGGTGGTTTCAAGAGTCTGGGAAGAAACATCCAAAAACGTAAGGTTTCCCAATGTTCCGTTCTCAAATGCTACTTTTGCGTTATATTTCCATGTTGGACTGGCTGCCTCAGCAAGGATATCAAAAAGGTTTGCTCCTGTAATATCTACTACTCCTAAATGTCCGGAGTAATATCGCTGGGCTTTCAAAAATACCAACTTATCCTCGTTCGGCCCCCAATCTATTTCACTTATTGCCTCCGTCGTTGGCTGAAAGCTATAAAGCTGTGTGTTATCAGATCTTCTTATAATATGAAAGGTCGATGTTGTATCAACATAACATACATATGTTCCCTTAGGGGAATAGTAGGGATAATATGGATAAGACAGGGCTTGTTCATTATTCCCGTCAATATCCATTATTTGATATGAGGTCGTTTCGCTTTCCTTAATTTGCTTCATGCCGCCAAGCCATAGCCCTTGCCATTCATCAACGTAGCGCGCTACAACTTTTTTGGCGTATATTTTACCTTCGGGCGTCCAATTGGGGTCGGAATAAGTAACCACATCCACGATTCGCGCCCCACACCCCCCCACCAACCCCAAAACGCCCAATAGAATAATGAGCCCCAATAAAGCCAAACCTATCTTCCCCTTCATCATGTTGCCCCTTCCTCTTTTAAGTATCGCTATCTTTACTAACTGCCTCCGGATTATCGTGTCCTCTGTCCCCAAATTCCCATCCCTCTTTTTCAATATTTAAAAAGGGATCAGAAAACTCATAAGCAAAGACATACCCGGCCAAACCTTGTCCTTCAAGATATGCTTTAACCTTATCAAAACAAGCATGATCATCCCCAATACCGTGGACTAATATTATTAAATGCTTTTTAGCATACTCAATATTGTCAAGATACTCGGCCCCTGAAATTGACATGGTGAACATCAAAAAGACTACTATTGCCATTAAAGACTTATACCATTTCATTTTAATTGTTTTATATTTGTGCCGTCAATATCAATTGCCCAAATTCCCCCGCCATAATTACTATAGACTATTTTTCTTTTATTAAGATTCGCTTTGGGGGAAGAACCGCTAAAGTCGGCAAATATTTGATTGTATTTTGGAGGGTTGACATTTACATCGGTATATCCATATTCTGTTGCATGGCTACCATATACTTCGTTTGTTGCCAAGTTGGAGATGCAGGGGCTTGAAACTCCTTCGCTCCAAATATTTATTCTATTGGAGCCATCATATCTAATTATCGCAAGCGGTGTATATAACCCGTCCAAATATTGAAATGCAATATTGTCCCCATATTTCCAACTTACTGTTTCTCCGCTTGATGCAAGATTCAGATCATTATTCCCATTGATATCGATAATATTAATATCTCCATTGGATTTTAAATATACCAACTTATTTTCCTCCGGGCCCCAATCCAACTCATTTATGGTTTTAATTGTAGGACTAAAATTATATATTTCCTGATTGTCTGATCTTCTTATTATTGATATTTTATTCCCATTTATAAGAGCCGCGTAAGTTCCTTTAGGGGAATAGTATGGATAACTATTGTAAGGAAGAGTAGTTTCGTTGTTGCCATCCGTATCCATAGTCACATAATAATAATTGGTTCCCAGTGTTATTGTGCCCATGGGTTCCTTTCTATATTGAGTTACAATCTTTGCACAATAAATTAATCCTTCGGGGGTCCAATTAGGTGCCTGGTAGCTGACCTCGTCATATAACGTCGAACACCCCCCCACCAACCCCAAAACACCCAATAGAATAATGAGCCCCAATAAAGCCAGGCCTGTCTTTCCCTTCATCATATTGCCCCTTTCTCTTTCATGTCTAGACATCCTTTGCTATAATCCTTTCGCCAATGCTCATTCAAGAACCTGTCACAGCTTTAACCAATTTACCCATCCTCTTCTTAAGCTTGTTTTGCTTCATTGCTATCCGAAATTTATCCCCACACCAAGATTTTTGGTGTGGGGATAAATCTCATTCCTTCTTTTTCGCGATGTCCTTTTTCTTCCTTTTCCTCATGTCTTTTTGCGGAATGCTTTATCATATCAACAATTCCACTTTCTTATTTTCCCAGAAATACGGCACCCTGATCTTCGGCGGCCTGTTCAGCGCCTCCCTGGCGCTCGCCGCTCTTTTCGATAACTTCAGGCCTAAAATCGCCCTCACTCTTTCCGGCCTCCCCCTTTCTTTTCTGCTGTTTTACTTTTCTACGATCCGCTTTAACTCGTTCACACCGTTCATCATAATGCAATTTTCAAGCATCGCGATCATTCTCATTGCCTATGCCCGCGGCCTGCCAGGCAAAAAATCCATCCTCATTTATTCGTCCTCTTTAATCTTTATCCTGGCTGGGGCCATTCAAACCCAAAACATTAGATTCCTTATTTTCAATCATAATGACATTTTTCATATCATTGCTCTGCTTTCCGTTTTCCTGCTTTATCAGGCGGTCAGAATCAAAGATCTCCCCGACCATTTCATGTAATACCCACCTCATAATCCCACCCTCAACCCCACCCGGTGCGCACTGCCCAGGTCCCCGTAGGGCACGTACCCATAATCAACCGAAAAACGAGAAATATTTAGCCCCAACCCCACTCCCCAATTGCCCCCCGCGCCTTCCTCCGACTTGGTATTATATCCCGCCCGGATAACCAATTGCGGAACAACTTTAAATTCCCCGCCAAAAGAAATATAGGTTTTATTGTCTTTAGGAATATTTATATCCAAAGCCAAATTCAGACGATTATCCAATATTATTTTTGAGGCCCCCATTTTAATCGTCTGCGGGAGCGTCCCGCCTATATTTTGAATAACCCCACCCAGCCGGAGATCCCAGGGTTTATAAGAATATAGAACTCCCGCATCCAAAGCCGCCCCGCCCTCACTATAACTATCTATGTTTTGATTGAAAAGTTTGGCTGAGGCCCCCAGCGACAAATCCTCATTTAAAGCTTGCCCCCAGGCCAGGGTGGCCACATAAGCGGAAGGGGTAAAGGTGCGGCCGGTTCCCAGGCGCTGAGTATCCGTGGTTTCGGCAATGCTCCCGTAGCTCAAATAGAAGAGAGCGGCCCCCAAAGTTCCCGGCCCCCACGGCTTTATATAATGTATGGTGGAATAGCTGGTATCTAAAAGCCAGATATTATGGGTGGTGGAAATCTCGGAACTGGAAGATTTGGCCAGGCCCGCCGGATTCCAGGAAATAGCCGTGGCGTCGTCCGCCACCGCGGTGAAGGCCTCACCCATGCTGGGCGCCCGCACCCCCTGGCCCAATTTTAAAAATGCCGCTCCGACCGTGCCGGTGCTCTCATTCCCGGCCAGGACCGGAACTGCCAACAAAAAGATACTTATTAAACTAGCGAATAACCGCAATTTTACCACTGGCTTTTCCTCCAGAGTTGGCGGTAACCACATAAAGATATACCCCGGGCACTACTTGAGCGCCGGAAGAATTCACCGCAGTCCAGGTCAAGCTGGCCGAGCCGGGAGCATTTTGTCCGCTCCATACCAGATCCCCCGCAATGTCATAGATGCGCACTCTAATGTCTTCAGTTAGGCCGTCAAACTTAATTCCGCCGGCGGCGCCGAGCTTAAAGGGGTTGGGGTATATTATCAGCCCAGGAATAGAATCGCCTATCACAAAAAGGGTGGCTTCACAGCTTGCGGTATTCCCCACTTCATCAGCAGCCATTATTTTAAATGTATGATATCCCAGGGAAAGCTTTTCAGCCTCAGAGAATGCATAAGAGCCGGTTACAGAGGCCCCTACAGATTGCGCCTGGTTTGCATTCAAGGATTTGTCAACCCCGCCATCCACCGAAAATAGATTTGATGATAGATCCATTCCATAGTCGTCGCTTATATTAACTGTTAAGACCGGCAGGTTCTTTATTGAATCCCCTGCCGATACCAGCCGGCCGTCAATTTTTATATCCCCGATATTGGGAGGATTGAAATCCACTATTTCAAAAATAGTATAGGTGCCCAGTATGTTTGAATCGAAAGCAAAGCTATTGTCGTCTTCCTCTTTGATGGAATTTCTATTCCATCTATTTGCAGAATTCCAGGTATAACACCGCAAATTTGATATGCCTGATGGTTTGGGCAGGGTTATTCCCACCGGCAGTGAAAACGCATCTACGATTGATATAATTTTAAAGGCCTTGCCGGTAGAATTGGCTCCCCGGGGCGGAGGGATCAGCAGATCGATTCTGTCAAAATTAACACTTTCTACTTCAACCGTCGGCGCCCCAAAGGGAATGGCAACCGAAGCCCCTGAAACGCTATCCGTAAATGTTCTATCCGCCCCTTCAATAATCACAACTTCAGGGGAACTTTCATTGCCAACCGAATCAACTGCTTTGATAGCTACATTATTTCTGCCTTTAACTAATGTCACTTGTACGGTCCAGGTGGTGGAAGTCGGCAAACTTACTCTGTCAGATGAACCATTGGCCACAATATTGGCGGAGTCCGTCGTCCTTGAGCCGCCGATGGTCTGATAATTTATCAGGGTTGGGGTCTTAATCGTGCTAATGTTAATAGTCGGCGGATTGGGAGGCGTCGAATCAATTGAGAAAACTGCGTCACTGATATCTTGGCCGGTTTGCCCAACATTATCACGCGCAGTTATTTTTACCCTCGCCTCGCTGGTGGTTATTGCCGGGGCAGTCCAGGTATATGAGCCGGTATTAGGCAAATTATCCGCTATCAAGACATCCCCGGAGCTAATGTTATAATAGAGAGCGATAGAATTATCCGCAATCCCGCTGCCCTCATCAGCCGCCGACCAGGTAATTGTGGCTGATCCCCCTCCCCTATAAATTTCTCCGCCGTTTGGACTTAATACTTGGACAACGGGTGGCACAAGATTAAAGGGAATAGCCTCGGAACTGCCGTAATCACCATATATAAATCCATTATTAACTCTGAATCTTACGGCAAGATTGGCTTCTAAATTGGCATAATTTGTTCCGGTATTCCAATAGATAGTGTGCTCCGGAGCAGATCCATAATCCGTGCTGGAAGCGAACGAGGCACCAATTCCGCTTAGATCCGTATCTAAAACAGAATCCCATGTTAATCCACCATTTGTTGAATATTGAAAACTATTTGCCTTATAAGTACAAGTTGTACTATTCGGGTCTTTAATTTTGAAAGGAATAGTTAATATTCTCGTGCCCGAATCGTATAAAAGAGTTCCTATTACTTTAGGTTGAGTATAACCCAGTACAGGATCATCCCAGGATACCGAAGAAGTGTCTAAAACCTGATCAGCAAAAGTTCCTCTTTGAGATCTTATAAAGACCAAATCGGCATCGTTTTGCGCCTTAACATCATAAGTCCCGGTATTGTCATAATTGATATAATTGAAAGTATGATCCTTCCCATTGATAGATAAATGGGGGCCGGCACCCTTAACATTCCTGATGGCGCCGTTATCAAACCTGGTTATGGTGGCGGTCGGGTCTATTTTAACTCCCCCTGCGTTAATTTGGTTAAAATCAAAATACTGCGCGTCTACCTCGCCCGATATCACAAAACCATAAGCGCCGTCTCCATCGTAATCAATCAAAGTGGGATAGTCAGCCGATCCTTTTAATTCGACTTTGCCGCCCGGATCAACCGTCAATCTGGATTGATTATTAAATTCGGGAATGGCGCTTGGGCCGAACAATATCTTCTTCTGTGTATTGGCATCTCCAGCCGCGGCAATAGTAGCAAATACAAATTGGTCTCCTTCTTGAACTCCGGCTGCCTGAGTTATGGTGAGCCTTACTTGCCCGGCGTCAGATGTATAAGCAACTCCCGAGGTTGCCCGATTGGTTTGCAAGCCGGATACAGTTCCTTTAATTTCCCAATTAGAAGTCGCTGAGCGATATGTTACGAACCAGACCTCGGTAGTGGTTGTTCCGTCATTCGTTTCAATGGCAGATATTGTATGATCGGAGCCGCGGAAGAGGAGAGGAACTGTTGCGGAGCTTGAATATGTTTGGGTTGAATAATTATAGTTATATTCGTTAGAAGAAGCAATAAAGTCTCCATATATTTTTGTTGCCCCTTTCAAACCATTATAATTTTGTACTAAGATGTAGCTTGCATTTTGATATGGAGCGCCCGATATTAAATTTGATGATTCCGACCTATTATTTCTTAATATTAATTTTGCTTCATTCCCCCACCACCAATATCCTATCGCAAAATCAATCCCATTTTTGAAATAAGAATCACAAAATATGTTCGGTTTCCCGCCAGTAGATGAATAATTTGTTTCAACCCCTGTACCACCCTCGTAATGATTATTCGCAAATAAATTATTTTTGTTACAAATGAATACCGCAGAAAAAAAGGCAGAATAATGTGATACTTTAAAGATATTTCCTGCAATTATATTTTCTTCCCCACCATTTACCTCTAATCCGCTTCCTAGGAACGCATTATTTATAGTTATACTTTTTGTCCCTGCATTGGCCCAATATGAATTCCCTACAAAATAATTATCTTTGATTAACACATTCCATATTGAATTATGTAAAGGCCAGAAGTTCTTTGAGAATATATTTGAAATAATACTCGATTTACTCCCCAGCCCAATCCCAATACGATTATTCAACAATACATTAGAAACAATTGATAGCTTCTCGGCCCAATTGAATATGCCACAATAATTATTAAGAATTGATGATCTAACTATTGGGGCTGTATTAACGCTGCTTTTTATTGCTATCCCGGCTTTATCCCAACCGTCGACATCATTATAATCTTTTCCTAAATAACTCGCTGTTATATATTTTACATCAAGAATTCCTGATGGTTTAATTAAAATGTAGCCGTTATGATAATTATCCTGGGTTTTTGATGTTATCGATATATTTCTATTTACTTTTGCAACAATTGAATTGCAATCATGTTGATACTGAACATTACTAGCAAGGGTTATTATATTTGGGGAAGCAATGGATTCAACAATAACATTTTCTGTATAGGAATAATAGTCCGTGGGATTTGCTGTAATAATGAGTATGTCCCCCACCATAATCCCCCCCACATCCGCTACCGTAAACGTCCTTTGTCCAGGAGATATGCTTGAAGTTGTCACGGTTGCATTTTTATAAACCTCAGCTCCAATCTCTTGGGCATTCAATGCTTTCCTATTCAATGTTATTGTATTCCCCGCAATCGAGGAGACGGTAAATCCCTCTGCGCTCGCCCCAGATCCTAATGTGATAATATCTCCCACCCCAAATCCTGATGCGCTAGCAACGGTGATAGTTTGCCCACCAATAGCCAATGGAGCAGAAAGCGTGGTTAATATTGTCGGGACGGATCCGGTACCTCTTAATGTTCCGCCTGCTTGAATAATAATTCCATACTGTCCATTGGTTTCACATTCCATCTTAAGGGTCGATCCCGGATTAAGCTCCAAAGTCCCATAGACATTGATATCACCTTTAACCTGCATGGTTTTGGGGATGGTGGGGGTCGATTCGAAGATTAAAGTTCCGCTAGAATTTATATTAATCGGTCCGCAAGTTGTTGAAGCGTCATTTCTGTCAAAACGAACCGTGTGTCCCGATGAGATTACAACTGAGTCCGTCGAAGAAGGAACCGTGGCCCCCACCCATGTCCCCACATCATTCCAATTTCCAGAAATTGCAGAAGTAATTGTCGCTCCTAGGGCCGGCGAGGCCGCCAGGAAAATAACTATCAGCAATAGTAAAGCTCTTAGGGCCTTCATTACCATCTCCTTGCGTGGATCATTGTCCATCTAATGTATATATCGTCAGATTTGGGGTTGGATTGCAGAAAATTTAGTTTATTGATGAATAAGGGGAAAGTGGGACTGGGAAAACTATGCCCCTCCAGCGCCCAGGTGCAGCCGATGTATCTTATAATATTAAAGGCCAAAGGAATATGCTCTCCTAAAAGACAAAACTTCTCACTTTACAGCTCGATGAATAGTTTGTGTGAAAATCATCCGGAATGTTCTTTATAAAAGCCGCTACGTCATTAAACTCAATTGCCGGACTGTAAGAGCCCGTGTTAATACTCCAGCGATAGGTTTTGCCGGATTCCAATGCGCCGCTGCCGATTAACCCTGATGGAAAAGCGATACTGTTATTCCGCGTCCAAACCGACCAGATGGATTTTGATTCACTTGTAGAATATTCATATAGAGATATTTGGTAGACAATATTTTCTCCCGCTACCTTATCCCAGGCAAAAGAAGGCGGGGCTCCCGCCAAATTAGCGCCGTCGGAAGGGCTGGGAGAGGCGGGAGTGGGCAAAGTTAAGGAAGACAAATCCACATCTTGGGTGGTTCCAGTAATATTATAATAGCGTTTACTGATCTGGTCCCCGCCGGAGTTTGAGGCGTACACGGCAATAGAATAGGAATCGCCCGATTCTAGGGGCGGCAAATAATTGATCTGATAGGTCGAAGTTGGATTGCTCGCGCTACTCAAAGGACCGCGATATTGATATCCCTTGTATAAACTGGCAGGAAGCCAACTTGCGGTGAACCCCGAAGGCAAGCTAATACTGCCGCTTAAACTTCTATAGTCGCCGAATGAAATATTGAGGGTTTTGGTTTCTCCTGGATTGGCAGAAGTTTTACCGTAAGCAAACTTGTTTATATATGAACCCGCTTCATAAGTGCTGTAATAGACCGCCACGTAAACCTCCCCTTCATCCGGGGCGCCGGTCATAGTATAGGTTTGAGTGGTTGAATTATAAGACAAATTGGAGGAGTATTTGTTTTTTGAATAGGCGGTACCGTACACTGATAAACTCCCGGGAACCCCCGTCAAAGTGCCGCTTAGGGTGGCAGCGCCACTACTGGAAGAATTACTATAATTTCGTTGAGGAGATAAAATAAAACTTATGGTGCCGTTATCGGCCACTATGGTTTGCGATGCGTAGCCATTTTTAAATGCGGTTACCGCAATTTCTCCCGCCGGTACTCCGTTTAGGGTAAAATACCCGCTGGAATCGGCGGTGGCGGTTTTGCCTCCCGCCATAATCGTGGCTTCCGCTGTGCCCGAGTAAGTTTTGGTAGACGAGTTATAAGTGGCCCCACAATAAACATAGCCCGAAATCGTTCCTGCGTTTCCGCTGATTTGTTGGACCTTGGCGCAACCCTCGACCAAAGCTGCGACCCCCACAAACGCCAATAAGACCAACGCCAACACTTTTTTATTCATATGCCGCCTCATTTATATATATTATACCATATATACTATTTAATATACTTGATGCTAGACCTGCCGATTTTTAGTACTTGTTTGATAAAAGCTTACACCCCTGGCGGGGCTCTCCTCTAAGCCGGGTTGGGGACTCCAGATTGTTGATTTGACTAGGAGTCATGTTTGGCCACCCGTTAGGCCGTAGGTAGTGATTATAGCATTGCACTGGATTTTGTGCAAGCGCGCCTACAAATCAGCGGTGTCTCGAATATTTTCTTATCGCGGCGATTTTCTTCTTCTTGGGTTTAACCGGCGGCTTTTTGGGCGGGACTGTTTTCTTTTTGATCACCGGCAGAAGGGGCTTGACGATCATTGGAACCGGCGGAGCGCTTACCTCGGGAGTAATAATTTTAACGGGTTCTATTTTAATAGGCGGGGCCGCTTTAGGCGCCATTTCAAACCCCAGCGAGAAGAAATGCGAAGAGATGGAATTGATCGTTGAATCATAATAATAGGCGTAATCAAAAGCGATTCCCTGATATTTTAATCCCGCCCCGGCGGAAAAATTGGTAGCGGAAGAGTTTTTGCCGGTAGGAACCATATCCACCCCGCCCCGGAGACAAAAGAATTTGTGCAGCTGCCATTCCGCTCCCGCGTGAATCCCGCTTAGGACATCGTAATCTCCTACCAGAGTAAGATCTTGGCGTGGAGAATAATTAATCCCTGCGCGAATATTTATCGGCAGGTCTTCCTTTAGCCCGGTGCCCCATTTTAAGTTAGCCGCCTCAATCGGCAGGATATTTTGCAGGGCTACTCCCACCTTTAGGTTGTCACGGGGATAAAACAGAGCCCCCACATCGAGATCGAAGCCCTGGGCATCGCCCCCGCTCACCGAATCGAATGAGCGCAGGTACAGCTTAAGCGCCGCTCCGAAAGAGGCCTGGGGAAACACCTTTTTCCCATAGCTTATGACCGCCAGTTTACTGGAATAATTTGAAGAGGAAGTCGCGATAGTGCGGCTGTCGGCGTCGCGCGAGGTCACCTGAACGCCGCTCACCCCCGCTCCCAGATATGAGAAAGCCACAGAACCCGATTTTCCATCCCCGATGGGAAACCCCAGTCCTATCATGTTGTAAGCGACATCTTCGTTAAGGTTGGTATACATACTGGAAATGGAAAGACGGTCCAGTTGGGCGGCGTTGGCGGGGTTGATAAAGGCGGAAGAAAGGTCGGACAGAGCCGCTTGCGCCCGGCCTAATCCCAGGGTGCGCGCTCCCATCCCCACCCGGCTGGGATCCAAGACCTCCCCTTGGCTTGCGCTAAAGCATATAAGCCAGGCCAAAACAGCTATTTTAAGACCGCGATTTTGCATTTTCCGATCTGCTTGCCTCCCTGGGTTATCCGCGCGATATAAACATCATTCGCCACTATTTCCCCAAAATCACTAATGCCGTTCCAGGTCACGCGATTATAACCAGCCCTTCCCCCATCGGTTCCGGAAGGACAAGTGATCTTCTTGATAGGCCGGCCGATAAGATCATAAAGATAGATCACGATATCCGCATTAATATTCAGCTCGTAATTGATCTCGGTGGTTTGCCCGGAAGCGGGATTGAAAGGATTGGGATAATTGAGGGCCGCGCCCGAGATCTTGACCTCTCCGCTGTCAACCTTGAAGCTTAGGGCCTCGGAAGTGGCCCAGTTGCCGGCCAGATCCGCGGCATGGAATGTTATAGAATGCGTCCCCACCGTGAGGGCGGGCTTATAATTTAAACTGCCGGCCAAATAGGAAGATCCCGCCGGTAAAGCGGACAAATAAGTAAAACTCCCATCAAGTTCTACCGCCGAGCGGGCGGTGTCGATCCCCGAAGAATCGTCGGTAATGGTGGCGGTGATGGTGGGATTTGCGGAAACATAATCACCGCTGATAACTGTCTTGCCGTCAAATTGAATATTGCTGATGGTGGGTGAAACGGCTTCTCCGGTAACCGCGGAGGCCGCCAAACCGTCGCCCATCGAAGAGTACAATGCATAATTAGCGGAAGTTGAAGATCCTCCGGCAGAGGCAAAGGACTCGCCGGTAACCGTGTAGGCCGAGGAAAGCCCGGCCAACAGGAAAAAGAACGCTATTGCCGCGATTATTCTTCTCAATCTGCCCACATTATATAGTTAAAATGGGAGGTGTCAAGGCACTTGAAATATCCACTCGAAGTGCTATCATATCTGGCATCCGGGAGGTTGCAAATGAAGAAATATTCAAGGTCTTTTCTGCTGATGATCGCGGTTTTCTTTTTGGGCGCCACAATGGCCGGGTCCACGGTGCCTTACTATCTAACTTATCAGGGGACTCTGCGGGACAGTGCGGGGAATCTGGTCACCGGGACCAAGTCCATGACCTTTAAGATCTATGATGCCTCAACCGCCGGCACGGAAAAGGCCTCTTTCGGCCCAACCTCTATAACCGCTTCTAACGGCCAATACACAGCCCAATTAGGGCCGATCTCTTCCCCTACCACGGTTTTTGACGGCAATGACCGATGGCTGGAGATCGCAGTCGAGAGCGAAACGCTTTCTCCCCGTTTAAAAATAAATTCCGTAGCTTACGCCATCAAAGCCGACAGCGCGGCTTCCGCGGACACGGTGGCCGCCGGATCCATCAGCGGCAGCAGCTTGGCAAGCAATATCACGATCGCCACTTCCGGCAGCATTTCAACCACCGGCACGACCTCGACTGAAACCCTTAAAATAAACAAGTTTCAAACCGGCGGGACGGGGACGGGGTTTTGCGTGGGGACGGGAACTATACTTTCAGGTGGCTCTAACGTTTCGATTACCAACACTGCGGCAACTGCTAATAGTAATATTTTTATTACGCCATTAACCAGAAACACGGGGATTACCTACGAGGCCCTGGTTGCCCCTATTATATCTGACGGTAGTTTTACGGTTAGTTTTACGAACTCGACCACGAAAGCCCCAACCAACATCAATTTTAATTATCTGATAATTAATTAGGGGCAAATTGTTCCGCCGGAAACATCCTCGATCACCGGCGTCACGGCCGGCGATGGCGCCGTAAGAGTAGCTCTCCATTGAATATACTGCCCATTCAGCATCGGAAGCATAGCCGGATTGTCGGTTAGTTCGGCTGACCAGGGAACAGCGGTAAGATCGGGTGAGTTACCGGCCCTGACCGCTACCGACACCGCGCCCGGAATCGAAGCCGGATTCCAACTGACGGCTGATCCCGTCAGATCGTTATCAACCATCCCGGTGTCAACCGTAGCTCCCTCATAAGCTCCCGGGCTAACATAGGGAATCTGATCATCCAGATTGTACCAGCGAACATAATCAATGCTAAAGGAGCTATCCGGATTGGTTATTTGGTCCCCTATCCTAATATGATTTGTACCACTAGTGCCGGAACCAGACATGCCCGTACCATCTATAGCCAGCAAGCCATCAACATATAATATAAAGTTATCTCCTTGTGATTCTATCCTATAAGTATGAAAACCGGTCGTTATCGGATAACATCCGCCAGTATTAAATGGTTCGCACACTTGACCGCTGGATCCTCCATCTATCCTAAATTCCAATGCCCTCCTGCCGTCGTCCGCTCTTAAGGTAAACCCAACATTATAGGGGGGGGTAATTCCATCCTGACCATCTATTCTCACCCTGGCTTCCACCACCCAGCCGGTCGCATTATCTAATCCGGCGTTGGTCTCATAATATCCCAGGGCATCGGTTCCCAGGGTGCCGGCCGTCAAGATATCGCCGTCGCTTGCGGGAGCGGTAGAAAAAGTTCCCGTCCTGGTCAACCCCGCCGCCTCCGGCAAAACATCCCCCTCATACCTCCCCGTCCAGGCGCTGGTATCTTCGGCTAATCTTAGGGTTCCAACGTCATTTATCGCGCCGCCGCTTAGGGCGCCGGTCGTGAAATCGGTATCTATAAAGGTGTAGGGTAAGCAGGTTCGAACAGTGGTAAAATCCCAGATCGTGGAACGGGTCACTCGTCCGCAATTGTCCACTGCCTCCATCGCCCAATAATAGGTCGTCGCATCCGCCAGGGCTCCGGCAGGAACCGGGTATTCGCTGGAGGGCAATCCGGTTACGTTGATCACCGGGGAGCTAAGGTCGGGATTGACGCTGACAATAAGGTTATAGCTTGCGATCGAATCTCCCGGATCGACTTCCGCCCCATCGGGCCAATCGAAGGTGAGAGAGGGAGAAAGCGCCACATCCGTCGCTCCCCTTGCCGGATAGAAAGGCAGGGGGTCCACAAAGGGGGCGTGATCGCAAGGCCCCGAAACCTCCCCATCTTCAGCCACATCCGCATCTTCCCCATCCGGAACAGTATCGCCGTCCTCATCCACATCCACCTCACCGTCTCCATCTTCATCAACATCCGGGGTATCGCCGTCTTCGACGATCACTCCCTCATCGGGAATATCCGCCTCATCGGTAACTTCGAGATCCGCTTCGCCGTCGCCGTCAACATCCACTTCGATGGTGTCCGGCTGGTCCTCGGCATCCGGAAAATAATCATAATCCCCGGCATCCTGCACATCTTCGGTGGGGGCCGGGCCGGCGCTAAAGGCCGTGCATTGCCACACCTGGCCTATCGATCCTTGTAATCCGCCCTCCGACGGGGAAGGCGGCGGATTGTCATTTTCCGCCGGCTCACCCTGGGAAATCGTGACCGCTCTTTGCTGGAACATCATTCCGGGAACTTTTACGATCGCTACCATGTTATTTCCTCCTTAGGGACATTATCTATGATCTCGAATACATTTCTTCTAAATAGGGCAAGGCCTCGTCGATCGTGGAGAACCTATGGTTGGGATCTTTAGCCAATATTTTATCAAAGAACCATTGCATCAGCTTTACCAGGTCCGGATCGCCTTTCCCGAACCCCAGCGCCTCAACCTTGGGTATCGGCTTGGTTAAAATCTTAACTAAATAAGCGGGCGTCTTGCCGTCCTCGCAGATCCCAAAAACCGGCTCTCCTGCCAATAATTCCCAGAGCATAACTCCCCAGGAATAAACATCGGACCTTTTATCAAGAGAATCACTGCCTTTGGCCTGTTCGGGGGACATATATTCGGGAGTCCCCATGGCAGTTCCATCCTGGGTCAGTCCCTGGTCCCCTATTCTCTTGGTGATGCCAAAATCAAAAAGCTTTATAGGATTGATGGGATGAAGCAGGGAGCGATTCGTTGGGTCGGGGATGCCGAACATGTTTTCGGGCTTGAGGTCCCGGTGAATAATTCCTTTTCTGTGGACCCCTTTTATCGCCTGTCCAATAGCTATCCCCACTCTCAATCTTTCGGCGTTATCCCAGCAGTTTATGCCCATTTGGAAATATTGCCTCAAGGTCGGGCTATCCACGTATTCCATGATTATGCCGGGAATGCTTAGGGGCACGACCAATTGCTTCCGCTGTTCCGCAGGAAGACTTTTTAAATATGCCGCTATGTCTTGATGGGTAAGTCGGCAATAGGTCTCGTGATCCACATTAATAACATCCTCGATCCGCACAATGGAGGGGTCTTCCAGGGTGCGCATCGCCGCCATCTCGCGATTAAAACGGGCCAGGTATTCCGGGTTTATCAACACTTCCGGCCGGGGGAGTTTATAAACTCGCATTTTTTCCGTGCCCCGATTAAAGACCTTCAACACGTAGGCCATGCCCCCGCCGCCCAACGACCCTATAAGGACATTGTTCCCGCCGTCAAATGAAAGGTCTCTTAGCCTTCTTTCCGCATCGCTTTTCCCGGCTTCCAGTTTCGCAAGCTTTCCCGGATCAAATCTTTTTAATCTAAAATGATTAGCGATAGGCCGCGCGATCACAAACTCGCCGGCCAATAATCCGGCAGCTGTCAGGACTACCAACCCGGCCAGGGGAGCGGCTGCGGAAGATAGCGCCAGAAAAGAAATAGCTGAAACCGCTCCCGCTGCCAACGGCGCGCCGATGCGAGCGACCTTACGCCCCACCCTGGCGGCAGTCGGGTGCGTGTCGGCAAATCTTACTCTAGTAGCTTGGGCACCTCCGGGCATCAATATCCTCCTATTAATTGCCTTACCGAAACGGGCTGGGGAGCGAGCAGGGGCCCATAACTTAGGACGAGACCGGCTAATATACCGGCGGAATCATCCGCATAGGCGCCGCCGGCTCCAATCCCTATCTGAAGATCATTACCCAAAAAGGAGACCGGGCTAAATGAAACGGAAGCCGAAGCGCCCGCTTCGTGACCGTCTAAATAGCTGTAGAAAAGCTGGCCGGATACATTTAGCTTCATTAATTCTTCCCAGGTATAAGATGAACGGATCCCAATGTATCCGCCGAAAGAAGTCCCCGCCAGGCCCCCGGCAAAGGGATATAACAAACCATCGTAGAAATTGATCCCCAATCCGGCCGCTCCCAAAAAGCTTCTTTCCCCGTTTAAATTATCGTGCTGGGTCAAGAAGCCCAATTGTGGAATGTAATTATCGATCGCCAGGGAAACATAAGCCGAATCCTGGCTTACCCGGCTGTAAGAAAAATCTTGGGAAACATTGTGCAGGCCGGAATAATCGATCTGGAGAGAAAGCTCTTTGTTAAAATCCAACCGCGCACCGGCCATGCCGTGCAAAGAGAAATCGGCTTCGAGAGATGAATGCCGCTGGTCGCCGTAGACCAGCAACCCGTAGGCCGGCGCCAGGGAAAGCGCAAAATTGAATTCCAGCTCATCCGCAGGAGGAGGCGGCGGGGGCGGAGGTGGCGGTGGAGGAGGCGGGACTATAACCGGCGGTTGGGGAACCATCGCGCTGTAGTCTGCGCAGGACTCACTGATCAGTAAGTTGACCCGAGAAACAACCTCGGTCACGGACAAGGCCGAAAGGGAGCTCCAATCGATCTGCGAGAGATTGATCCGGGAACTAACTTCCGTGGAAAGCGCTTGGTTCAATTTTTCCAGAATGGCCTTGATGGTAAGCTTGAAAGAGCGGTTTTCAATATAGGTCGCGTAGAAAACCGTCGCGGCCTGGGGATATTGGTCTCCCTGCAGGGCTTCGCGGATGGGGCCGTAAACACCGGCTAAAAGCTCGAGCAATCCATTGAGCTTGAAGATATCGCCGGCGTTGCTGGAATTGTCTTCGGCTGTCAGCCGACCTACGACTTCTTTGACCAGGGCTTCGATGTTAAGTTCGGCCGGAGCGATACCGGTTTGTTCGGAAAGCGCATTGGTGGCTTCGACCCAAATATCCCAGGTATGGTCGCGCAGTCCGCCTGCCTGTCCCGGCTGTCCCAGGATCTCTTTTACTTGAGGGTCAAGCTGCATAAGTTGCACTAAAGAGTTAAGGGCGAAATCAAGCTCGGTAAGAGTGGCCAGCTGGCCTTCTACCGAAATGCTTTCTTCCGGCATTAATTGGCCTTCGGGCAGGGGCCGGATCGTTACTCCCCTTTCGGTGCAAATTGACCTGACATCCATATATTTATCTCCTTATGTTCCCGGAATTACCGGCGCTTCGGGCCGTCCGGCATCGCTCGGTTGCGTTCCGGTCTCATGGCCGTTGCCGTTTTCGCGTCTTTGGGCGTCTCTTCGGCGGGCGGCATCGTCGGCCTCCGCCTGGTCGGCATCATTTACCGAATCACCATCCGCATCTACTCCGGCGTCCCCGGTCGTGGTTGCGGCGTCGGGCTGGGCTGGGGGCGTGGCCCCCGCATCTTGATCATCCGCTCCCGCGTCGGGCTGGGTGCCGGCATCGGCGGGCGGAGGCGGGGGGGTGACCGGTGATTGCTCCGGTTGGACCTGGACCGGCTGCGGTTCGGGCGCAACCCGGCAGATATCATCCGGAACAAATATTTCCGTATCTGAATAAAAATCGGCGAACCAGCGGGTATCCCAATCGGCCGGCCATTCCGATTCGGTCGCCGATTCGTCGCTTAAGGGATTCCAAGTCGAGTGGTCGCTGGACAGATGCTGATGATTTTCCTCGACCAATAGGTCGGCGGCCGCCTGCTGCTGCGCGCTATCAGGATTTTCGACATGACAAATCCTTGTAAGCACGGCCCGGGCCGCCCTATACTTGTTTTCGTATTCCCCTTCGTTCAAAGTTATATGAAATCCCGACATATCTATCTCCTCCTTGTTTATCGGCAGGGGACGGCGAAAATTTCACTAGATTTGAAAATCGTCCTGTGATATAATTTTTGCTTGTTAAATAGAAGGAGGATCCTATAATGAAAAAATTACTGGCAGCGATCATTTTGTCCGGATTTTTGGCGACCATGGCGGGCGCCCAGGGCCTGGTGGGCATGGGTTTTATAGACGTGCAGAAGGTTTTTAAGGAATACAAAGAGACCAGCAAGGCGCAGGGCGAGCTGGCCAAGAAGGAAGAGGCCTTTAAGAAGGAATTTGACGAGTCCCAGAAGAAGCTCCAGGAGGCCGAAAAGCAAGGCAAAGCCAAAGAAGACCTTGATAAAATGAAAGACGACCTCGAGAAAAAGCTGGCCCCCAAGCGGGAAGAGCTCTTAAAGACCAACGAAAAGCTCACTATCCGGCTCCAACAGGACATCGTCAAAGCCGTCACCACCGTGGCTAAGAAGATGGGGATAGAGGTCGTGGTGGACAAACAGGTGGTCATCACCGGCGGCACGGACCTGACCGACATGGTCGTCTCCGAACTTAACAAATAGCCATGACCCTGGCGGAGCTCGCCGCTCTGGTGGGGGGCGAAGTCCAGGGCGACCCTCAAGCAAAGATTGACGGCATTGCGACCCTTGAAGGAGCCAAAAATGGCGACCTGGTCTTTGTCCTCGAAAAGAACAACCTGTCCGCCGCGCTCAAGTCCCCGGCCTCTGCTCTGGTCGTTATAAAAGGCACGGATACCGGCAAAAAGTCCGCCATTCTGGTCAAGAACCCTCGTCTGGCCCTAGCCCGCATCCTGAAAGAATTCACCCCTCCCCTCTTTAAAGTTGAGCCCGGCGTTCATCCAACCGCGGTGATAGATAATACCGCCAAGCTGGGCAAAGATGTTTCAGTTGGCGCATTATCCTATATCGGACCGGAAGTAATAATCGGCGATGAGTCGATCATCCATCCCCAGGTCACACTTTATCCAGGAGTTAAACTCGGTAAAAGGGTGATCATCCATTCGGGAGCGCGCATCGGGGTTGATGGTTACGGCTTCGCGCCGGCGGGGAACATTCACGAAAAGATCCCCCAGATCGGCTCGGTAGTCATCGGGGATGATGTGGAGATCTATGCCAATACCTGTATAGCGCGGGGGACGATCGGGGATACGGTGATCGGCCGGGGCGCCAAGATAGATAATCTAACCCACATTGCCCACAACTGCGTGATCGGCGAGGACTGCGCCATCACCGCGCTGGTGGGCTTTGCGGGGTCGGTTACTTTCGGTAATCATGTGACAGTGGGCGGCCAGGCGGGCTTTAATGGGCATATAACTGTAGGTGAGAATACGGTGGTGATGGCCAAATCAGGAGTTACCAAAGACATCCCGGCAAATTCAGTGATCTCGGGCTTTCCGGCTATCGATCACAAGGTGGACCTGAAATATCAGGCCGCACTGCGGAAGCTGTTGGAGACTAAATAATCATTAAACACATTATTGTGTCCATATGAACACAATAATGTGTATTGACCGTCCTGTCGGTTTGGTTTTCCGGATATTAAGCGCCACTGATTGTGTTAAGGACAGATTGGCGGCCTATTATCATTGGAATGATCCCCAGTCACTTGAACAAGCTCTATTGGTTGCCAAAAGACAAAAGATCGATTTGAGAGAAGTTAAGCGCTGGTCCAAGGTAGAGGGCCATTCTGAAAAATATAATGAATTCGTTAAACGACTCCGAGTGAGTCGTTAAAAGGGATTCCGAGGACGTCCCGTCCCGGCCCCCCTTCTCTTAAAGAACCTCGAACAGCAGACCCTCCTACGCTCTTTGAGCTCCGGCGGGCAGGCGGCGCTGAAAAGGATTCTCCGAACTAGTTAATTATCAAATAGCCGACTGAGGTACCTATTGGGGCACTCCCTGACCATGCTACCGTAAAAGAATTACCCGCACTTTTTGTTCGGACATAGAGAGGAATAGCTGCGCTGCTATTCTGCACCGATAAAAGAATAATTGAATTTGCGGTCACATAAGTATTATATATGATCTCACCAAGGGAAGTAGTTCCACTAATTGTAAATGTGCCGGCTGGTGTATTCTTGGGGACCGAAGAAGTGCCCATACCAGTTGACGCGGCAATCTTAATTTTCCCTTGAACGAGATCTATAGCAGTCCCATCAACTGTATTTTGAACCAGCAGAGCAGAAGCAGAAGCAGCTCTGGCATAAGCCGCCACACCAGCCACCCCATTGCTTTCGCCTTTCACTCCCATAGTACCGCCGGTTGCGTCGACCCCAATTGTAGTTCCAGTCCCAACAACCCCTTTATTTCCATTTCCCTGAATACCTGGTCCAGAAGCGCTAGCCCCATACACCCCGGGAGAAGCAATTCCGCCAGTTGGAATTGTAGTTTGGGTATTATTGCCAAACACACCCGCTCCCAACATAGGAAGAGCAGATGTCGCAGTCCCGGTTGATGTCCCCCAAACTCCTGCATTTACGCCATTTCCGCCCACTCCATACCCATTTGCACTTGTACCATAAATCCCCCAACCATTAGAAACGGCGACATTTTCGCCCCAAACCCCGGCAGTCCCAGATCCCCCAGCACCTCTTCCGCGAACTCCCGAACCATTGGCGCTGTCTCCAAAGATGCCCGAGCCACTTGTGCTTGATCCATAGATACCCGAGTTGCTAACGCTTATTCCATAAATACCGTACGAACTATAGCTGTTCCCAACCACACCATATCCCCCGCTTGAATCTCCCAGCACGCCAAAATTGGTAAAAGCTGAAGTCAGAGAAGCATTGGTTGTCCCTGTGACCCCGCCTTTGGTGGTTGGACCCCTACCCGAAATACCATATCCTCCGACGCTATTCCCGTAAACCGCTGCACCGGTCCCGGCAGAATAACCAGAAACCGCATAATTGGAATTGGTCGTGTTGGTCACTTCTCCCTTTACCCCTCCAGAAGTGCTCCCGGTCCCTTTGCCATATGAGGCAAATCCCGATCCGTTAGTCTCTGCGTATACGGCATTCTGGGAATTTCCAACATTGCTGATCCGAGCATCAACCGGAGTGGTATTAAAGTTGGTCGCCACGCCTTTTACACTTAATGCTCCTGGGACAGATACCATCCTCTGGCGGGGCGCCAAAGTTTCGGTTCTTAATACGCCCCCAACTCGAGCAGTAACGACAAACTCAACATAAAGATCGGCTGAAAAATCCGGTTTGTTACTATCTGGAAGCCCTTCCCCCAGCGCTAGATTGAATACTCCGTTGGCATCGGTCGCAGGAGAATAACCCGCGCCCGATATGCCAGATATTGGGCTCCCTCCGGTTAGCGTTTGGTAATAGTTGACAGTAACATCGAGCGTCTGACTTGCGATGGGATTTCCGGTGGCTTTATCCACCAGCCTTCCTTGCACATTAACAATGTTCGGTACACCCCACCCCATCCCCGCTATCCCCACCAGCATTGCCGCCGCGATCAAGAGTCCGAGCCCAACTTTTAATTTTCTCATTTTATTTGTCCCGCCTCCTTATTATATGAATCTTATGTGTTGCGGGATCCCGACTTTACGTCGGGACCTCCCTGCTTTCACACATGCGCCGGCAACTTAACGTGCTCTTCCAGCGTTCGATCTATTTTGCCGACTTTCTCCTTGACTTCCTTGAGATCCTCGGCCACCCATTTGATTGCCGCATTATTCTCTTCGATCTTTTCGAGAAGCTCGGTTCTCATTTGTTTCATCTCGGAGCGAATAACGCCATGGCCCTCCGCCACAGCCTTGACATCGCCTCTAAGCCCCTCGATCATCGTCCCTATTTGATTTAGCGTTACTTCTTCCGCCATTTATGCTCCCTCATGGTTCGGCTCGTCCACTTCGTTCCCTCGCTCACCACAATGCCTCGACGTTGCTCGGCATAAAACCAAAAATCCAGCCCTACGGCTGGATCATCAAACAGCTATTTCGCACCAATCCCGTATAACGATAAGATTGCTGCCATTACGGAATAATTATACGCTTTATTAATCTTTAAAGTCAATTAATTAATAATTAAGAAATGCACTATCGCACTTTCACCTGATCCTATAATGCCATTAAATTTAACATGAAGCAGTACCCCGCTGGTGTAACTCCCTATTTTCCAATATCTAATACCATTAGGCAGATTGTCTTCCATGGAAACTAGAACAACAGAATTAAAGTTTAAATATTTGCTGGCAATATATAATTCATCGCTTCCCGATCTTAACGCTACCCTTCCGCATATTTTATCTATTGTAACAACACCGTTAACTGAAGGCTGTAATGCATAACCTTTATCAATCTTTAGTGCGCCTTGGCCAAGCTCTAATGCGGACCCATATCCCGGAGCATAAGTCCCAGAATAAGTATTAGTGGCATAGACACCAGCCTTGCCATAGATCTGTGACTTTCCGTATACTCCATGCCCGCTCGCACTTTCTCCTTTGACCCCGGGATTATCTCCTGGTGCCGGACTTAAATTGTATCCATAAACCGCTGGTTTTGTATTATCATTCGGAGTACTGCCATCAGCCTTGACGCTGTTAATAAATCCATAAACGCCGGTGCCATCTACGCTGTATCCATACACGGCATAAGTAGTTGGTATTGTTGCCCCATCTGCCAGGCGATAATAACCCAATACTGCCCTATTATTACCATCTGCCTGCCCGAACACTCCGTATTTGCGAACCCCGGTCTCGGTTGCGCTGGTATGAAGAGGGAGCCCTCCTAATACTCCATAGGCCCCGTTTGCATCAATTGAATTAGCTCTATCAAACCCTATTACGCCCCTTGCCCCCTCTGCCCACAAACCATATCCGCTGGTACTTGTTCCATAGATACCATTTCCGCTGGTACTCGCCCCAATGATGCCATTCCCGCTGACACTTTTGCCATAAACACCAGAGGAACTATAGCTGTTCCCAACCACACCATATCCCCCGCTTGAATCTCCCAGCACGCCAAAATTAGTATAAGCTGAGGTTAGAGATGAGTTGGTCGTGCCGACAACTCCGCCTTTCGTGGTTGGACCTTTACCCGAAATACCGTATCCCCCGACGCTGTTCCCATAAACTGCGGCACCTGTTCCAGCCGTATATCCATAAACCCCGTAATTAGAATTGGTCGCGGTTGTTACTTCACCCTTGATGCCGCCGGAAGTGTTCCCTATCCCTTTTGCGTTTAATCCAAAACCCGAGCCATTCGTCTCTCCGTAAATCGCGTTTTGAGCGTTACCGGTGTTATTGATTCTGGCATCAACGGGATAATCATTAAAATTGAGAGCTGTCCCTCTTACCGCCCGGGCCAGGGGGATGCCAACCATATCTTGCGCTCCCAGGTTCTCGCCATTGACGGTAATTCGCATTTGATAATCGTATTGGGGATCGAATACCGGCAATGCTAAAGCCGCGGTTTCGCCGAGTTGTTCGTTGAAAATCCCCTTTGTTACAATGACTCTCTTGGTTTCCGTCCAGCCAGCATCAGCCCAACTGGGAAGCGCGCCTATCAAGGACCTTTGTAGGGTAAAAGTCATGTCATAAAATCCATCGGGAAGCTCTCCCCCACCCAAGCTGGGACTTTTAGTTAATTTGCCTTGTATATTCATTATTTGGCTGTAATTAATAAGAGGAGTAGGTCCGGCTCCCCACCCCACACCCACCAGCATTACCACGGCGATCAATAGTCCGAGACCGATCTTTAATTTCCTCATTATAAATACCCCCTATAAATAAAAAATCCAGCTATAATAGCTGGATATTAAGCTAAATCTCCCCCGCGCGAAACCTTGGTTGAGATCCATTTCATCACTGTTTATTATAAGCTAATTGCTGCAATTTTTCAACCGGTCTTATGCAGTAACTTTTCCATCAATCGCCAGCCATCTTTTATCCGCAACTTGGCGTTTTTGAGGGGGCGTTCGCTGAAACCACGGGGCTGGGAAGTGTGGATTAAATTCTTTCAGGAATCAGGCAAGCATCTTCCAGTTTGACAAAATATACAACCGTGTCGCGATAGCGAACTTGGCCCTCATTATTTCTGCCGACTACAAAGGCCTTTCTCACTTTGGGATATTTATTGATGAAGGCCCTTAACCCATCGGGAATTTCGCCGGGCCGGGAGGTCATTTTGACCTCGATCGGGTAGGGTTCCTGATTTTTCACCCAAATGAAATCAACTTCGGTCCCGTCCTTTAAGCGCCAGAATCTCAATTCCGTTTCCGGGGACAATAATTTCTGCAGTTCCAAAAACACGAAGCTTTCGATAACCACTCCCGCATCCTGCCGGTCTTTTAGCGACGCAAAATTTTTCAATAAAACATTACGGAGACCTAGGTCGAAAAGATAATATTTTTTCGATTTCTTTAATTCGTTGCCGTAATTAAGGCTGAAGCTGTGAAGAGGATGGTTGACGTAAGTTTGCGCCAGCAGCTCAAGATAGGATTCTATGGTCCTGGCCGTCAATCCAACTTCATTCGCCAGGCTCGCGGTGGAAGTGATCGAACCCTGGCTCTGCGCCAAAAGATAGAGAAGATTATTAAAGGCCCTGATGTTCTCTTCTTTAATCAGCGATTTTATATCTTTCAACAGGTAGGATTGCAATATGTCGGCCAAAAGCCGCCTTTTCTTTTCCTCATCCTCAAAATGGATCAATCCCGGCAAACCTCCGAACCGGCAGTAATAATTAAAGGCTTCCCCTTTTGCCGCCTGGCCGATCTCGGCCAGTGAACAAGGGGGGATCTGGAATACCATCTTTCTTCCTACCAGCGATTCTTTGAGATGTTTGTGGATCTCCAGCGATGATGACCCGGAAGCAAATATTTTAACTTTTGCTCCCTTATCATAGAGCGCCTTGAAAATTCGCGAGGCATTCTTAAGGTAGTGAAATTCGTCGATAAAGACGACGTCGCCTGCTTCGGCCAGCAATACCACTATCTCGGCGTCGGACATATTGAATTTTGAGAGCGTTTCGGGTTGTTCGAGGTCGAAGAAAGCTGTTTTTAAGTTTTGGCTTTTGGCTTCCGCTTCGATTTTTTTGAGTAAAAATGTCTTGCCCACCTGGCGGGCGCCGACCAAAATTGTGACGTATTTTTCCTTAAGGTCATCTAATAATTTAGCCAGAATATGCCTTTTTATCTCCATGCCAACTATTCTATACCACTACTACAGAATGGTCAAGGGGTTTATCGAAGAAACCTTCCCATTAACTTCCACCCGTCTTTTATCCGCAACCTGGCGCTTTTAATGGCATTTTCATTAAAGCCCTTCACCTGCGACTTACGACCTGCGACCCGCGACTGATAAATCACGAAGGGGACCGCTTCGGCAGTGTGGGTCATCAGCTTTATCGGTGTCGGATGATCGGGTAGGATTAAAATCCGAATGTCGAAACCACAATGACGAAGTTTTGATAATACCGTGCCCACAACTTTAGCATCAAAGTCCTCGATAGCCCTGACCTTCCCCTTAACGTCGCCCATATGACCCGCCTCATCGGGGGCTTCGACGTGGACCAGGACCAGGTCGCGCCTTTGTAGCGCGCGCAACGCGTATTGCGCCTTGCCCTTGTAATTGGTATCGAGAAAACCCGTGGCCCCCGGCACATTGATGACTTCCATCCCCAATATTTTCCCCAACCCTTTTAAAAGATGTACCGCGGTGATGACGGCCGCCGACTTGCCGTATTGCTTCTTGAAGGGCTTAAGATTGGGCGCCGCCCCCTGGCCCCATAGCCAGATCATGCTCGCCGGTTTTTTGCCGGCTTTGATCCGCTTTTTGTTCACTGGATGTTCTAAAAGAGGAACTATCGATTCTTTCATCAGGCGTCTTATCAGGTCGTTGTTGGGCAGGTGGTCTTCGATAAGCTTACCGGTGATGTCATGAGGGGGAGTGGTTCTTAAATGCCGAATGCCTAATGCCGAATGCCTAATTATCAAAAGGTGGCGGTAAGATAAGCCTGTCACAAAACAAACATCTTTACTGCCCAATTTCTTGTTGAGGGTTTTGAGAATTTGATCTGCTTCTTTGGTGGTGATGTGGCCCGAGGTGAAGTCGGCCATCTTACCGTCTTCGATGGTCACCAGATTACAGCGGAAAGCTACTTCGTCTTTTTTTAACTTTATGCCCAAGGAGGCGGCTTCCAGCGGCCCGCGGCCGGTATAATATTTTTTCGGATCGTAACCAAAGATCGACATGGCCGCTACATCTGAACCTGGGGACATGCCTTTGGGCACATTATTGACCCATCCGCACAGCCCGTTCTTAGCCAGAAAATCCATATTGGGTGTTTGGGCGTATTCAAGCGGAGTTTTTCCGCCCAATTCTTTTAGTGGATGATCGCTCATCCCGTCGCCGATGAGCACCAGATACTTCATGGGGTAAAACGTTTTAGGGTTTGGACAACTTTGCCGGCCCCGGCACCATACGGTGCGGGGCCGGCTTCGGCGGTGACTACCTTGCTTTCTTCAACCACCGGGGCCAGTTTCCGGTCGACGAACAACTTTATCTGCGGCGCGGCCGAAAGCGCCAGAGGATAAGTGCGGTGCAAAGTGTAGGACGCCCAGCCCTTGAGGCGTGATTCATTTATGGTTTTTTTAGCGGTCTCCGACAGGGGGAGCAGTAAGAGCGTCTCAATGATAAATCCGCAGATCAGCAGGGCCTTGATGGCTCCCGACAATCCCCCCAGCAGGCCGTCCAGCGGGCCCAATAGTTTGATGCTTACCACATTCTTCAGCAGAGCCAGAACAAATTCCCCGAGAAGATAAAGTATCACGAACAAAGCCAACGTCAGCACGATTTGGCCGAGCTTGCGCTCGTCGGAGAGCAGGTAGGATACCGCCGCGATCACCACCGCAGAAAAGGCGGTGGAAAAATACACGCAGAAATAGATCCAGAGGATAGAGAGGAAATTGCGCAACAAGCCGGTCTTTAGGCCGAATAAAAAGAACAGGAGCAGCGCGGCGCCTATCGCCAGGTCTATCGAGTTAAACATTTTTTAAGTTTGGGATACTTGAGCGCCAAGATTTGCGCCGCCAAAATGGCCGCGTTCTTGGCGCCGTCTATGGCCACGCAGGCCACCGGCACCCCGGGAGGCATCTGCACGATCGAAAAGAGCGCATCGTGTCCCGAAAGCGCGGGAGAAGATATCGGCAGTCCGATCACCGGCAAATGGGTATGGGCCGCAACCACTCCGGGCAGGGCCGCCGCCATCCCGGCTCCTGCGATTATGACATCATATTTTTTCTCGGCTTCCTTCGCGAACTGTGTCACCTTTTTGGGGTTGCGATGGGCGGAGGCGACGGTCATCTCGTAATCGATCCCGAAATCCTTGAGCGTTTGAGTGGTTTTCTCGAGCTTGGGCAGGTCCGACTGGCTGCCGACGATTATACCGACGCGCGGTTTCATGGAGGGGTTACGGTCATGATCTTTTTGGCCTGGTCGGGATACTTGGCCACAAAGATCAGCTCTTCCCGGGTGAGCGGTTTCTGGGTGTGAACATTGGCGTAGCGCACCAGCTCCAAAACGCGGGTGGCCTCGGCGTCATTTTTGAATTCCACCTCGAGGTTGCCGAACACGTTGCGGAAGCCCTTGATGCCGGAATATTCGCCCACGGTGATCATGCGGCCGGTCTCCACCAGCTCGGGCTCGCCCCGGCCCAGCTCCTCATAATCATAAAGCTCGTAGTTGCGGCGGTTCTTTAGCGCGCCGTCGGCGTGGATGCCGGACTCGTGCGCGAAAGCGTTGCTCCCCACCCCCACCTGATTGTAGGGAATTGGCAAGCCGAAAGCATAGGAAGCGTATTTGGCAAAAGCCCAGATCTTATTGAGCTTGATCTCCGGCGGAAAAAGATCGAGTTCCTTGAACCCGCTGGCATATTTAAGAGCCAGCAGGACCGACAGCAGGTCGGCGTTCCCCGCCCGCTCTCCCACCGCGTTGATGCAAGTGTTGATATAAGCATCCTGGCCGCCTTCGACGATCCCCCGCGCCCCGGCCACCGAACAGGCCACCGCCATTCCCAGATCGTTGTGGCAATGCATTTCCCAGGGGATCTTGGTCTTTTGGGCCAGTTCTTTCAAGCGGGTGTAAATGGTTAAAGGATCGTCCGCGCCCAGAGTGTCGCAGTAGCGCACCCGTTTCGCCCCGACTTCTTTGGCTCCCAAGCCGAACTCGATCAAACTTTCGATCCCGGTGCGGGAGGCATCTTCGGCGTTGACCCCCACGGTCTCCGCGCCCTGCGCATAAGCGGCCTTGACCGCATCCTGCATGGATTTGATCACGCTGGCAAAAGAGAACTTACCCTGGAACTTGAGCTCCAGCATGATGGGAGAGGTGGAGATCGAAAGATTGAGGTGCCTGATCTGGGGGCAGAGCTTGAAGGCCAGATCCACATCTGACTTTAAGGCTCGCACCCAGCCCTCGAGCCGGATGGGCTTGAGCACGCCCATTTCCGCCAGATCCAAGTTGGCATTTAAATAATTGGTTTCATGGAAAGTGAAAGGGAAACCGAATTCCGACTGAAAAACTCCCATTTCATTCAAATACCAGTTGATGAGAGTTTTCTCCAGCTTGGACAGGCCGATGCGGCTGGTTTGCACGCCGTCCCGGTTGGTAACGTCAATAATATATACCCGCGGCATGTTTTTATTATAACTTAAGTATGCTAGAATTTCAAACATGAAAACCGTGGCTCTGATCGGCTATCCGCTTAGCCATTCCATCTCTCCTGCCATGCACAATGCCGCTTTCCGGCGGCTGGGACTGGACTTCGAATACGTTCCGCTCGAGGTCGCTTTGGACGACCTGGCCAAAGCTATTGACGGCCTGCGGGCTTTGCATTTTGCCGGTTTCAACGTGACCGTGCCTTTCAAGGAAAAAGTGATGCCCTATCTCGATGATATCACCAAACTGGCGCAGACCGTCGGCGCGGTGAACACGGTCAAGAACCAAGAAGGGAAGCTGGTTGGTTTCAATACCGATGCTCCCGGCTTTTTGGAATCTTTAAGGGAAGACGCGGGATTCGATCCCAAAGGAAAAGCTTGCCTGGTAATAGGTGCGGGCGGCGCGGGCAAGGCCGTGACTGCCGGGCTGGCCGAATCCCGCGCTAAAACGATCCTGATCTACGATGTCATTGAGGAAAAAGCCCAAGAAATGGCGGATTATCTTTCGGATAATTTTGACTCCACCATCCAAGCCCTGCCTCTAGCTTCGATACCGGCCTCCCTACCTAAAATCCATCTTCTGATAAACTCTTCCCCCATCGGTATGTATCCCAAAATAGACAGCTCGCCCTTGCCGGAAAATATTAAACTTCATAATAAAATGACGGTTTACGACCTGGTCTATAATCCCGCCGAGACCAAGCTGTTAAAGCAAGCGAAAGCGGCCGGGGCCAATGCAGTTTCGGGATTAGGAATGTTGGTAAGGCAAGGGGCCTTGGCGTTTACGGTCTTCACCGGCAAACCCGCGCCCTTAGAGGTAATGTTCGCAGCCGCCAGAGAAGCTTTATTCTAACAGAACTTCAGGGATATTCCCCAGCATCTTATACCCCAACTGGACCTGGACGCGAGTAAAATCGGGCATAAAGTCCATTCCCGCTTCAAGGAATAGATCTTTTCGGTTTAATATCCCTTCCAGACGCAAGGATGCGGCCGGGCCGAACAGGGGATTGGTGCCGGAATAAGCAACCGCGCCCAGGTTTAGATAGAGAGGCGAGCCGGTCGCCGTTCTCATGATCGGGAGTTCAAATCCCCCAAAAAGCACCAACGGGTTGTCTCCCAGAAGTGAAAGGTCGGGGCCGGTTGAGCCTTCCAAGCCATACCTAAATTCCGCCCATTCGACGGGTAAGGGATTCTCCAGGCACGTCCCGACCGCAAAACCTTCCCGCACCCCTCCCAAAAAAGCAACATGGTAAGCCATGGATGCTTGACCGATCAAAAGGAACGCCAATAATATTATCGCTTTTTTCATCAAACTCCCCTCCTCAATCGCTCGACCAAAAAGACCGGCAGTCCCGCCTGTCTCATCTTCTCCTGCGTTGCCTCGATATTATAATCGACGCGCAGCCATTCGGCATCCCCTTTTTGGGCGTCGAAGATCAAATAAGCGGCGCGGGGATCCCCGTCGCGCGGCTGGCCGATACTGCCGGGGTTGAGGATCTTTTTTCCTTTATCCTTAAGCTCGAGCGGCCGGTGGGTGTGCCCGACGAACAACAACGGCTTGGTCATAAGCTCAAAAGTCGGCAGGGCCTCTTCTAATTTGGTCAAGTATTCCTTAACCGGATTGAGGAGCGAGCCGTGCACGATCTGAAATTCGGGGAAGTCCAGAGTCATTGGCAAGCCCTTGATAAATTGAAGATTTTCCGGTCGGAGTTCCTTTTGCGTCCAACCTATCGCCTCTGCGGCATTTTTATTGAACCAGGCGAGCTCCAGCTCTCCGAGGGTCCCTTTTTCATGATTGCCCGCCACCGAGAGGATCTTTCGCTTTTTTAAAATCTCACAGCACTCGTTGGGGTCAGGCCCATAGCCCACGATATCTCCCAGACAAATTATCTGATCGACTTTCCCTTCGACCTGGAGCAGCACCTTTTGGAGGGCCTCGAGGTTGCCGTGAATGTCGGCTATAATGCCGTAGCGCATGGTAGAATTATAGCATGGTAAGTTTTACCGTCGCGGACATATTGATCGAGGCCGATGGGGACCTGACCGAGCGGGCCCACCTTTCGCTTAAGAAGCATTTGGACTTCGTCAATAAATACCTGCCGGAAATTGAAAAAGCCCCCCTTTTTGCTCCCCGGATAATAAGGGATATTCGCTGGGCGGCGGGCCGGGCGCGGGCCAAACCGCTCGAAGTTCTGGATGGGGCGCTGCTTGATCGCTTAGCTCATGATCTGTTGCGTTACTCCAAAGAATTAGCGATGGAAAAAGGGGTAAATCATTTTTTGCGGGTGAGAGGATCGCGCCGACTGAAGCTCTCGGATAAACTGGCGATCGAGATCGATGCCCAAGATACGCCCTGCGGGATCTGTGTAAGGCCGGGGGTGGTGGTTATCTCGCCGTCCGGCGCGCTGGCTTCGTCGGCGGCCGCCGCACTTTTAAACTTTTCGATCGAAGAAGGATTAAAAAAAGCCCGGAAGATAAAGGGACTGTCGGGCATTTTGATCTATCAGGGGGAGCAGATGGGGATCTCCGGCAAGATCAAATTACATGCGGCGTGATCAGGAACACTATCTCCGTTTTGGCCTTCTCGACCGTCCGGTTCTGAAAGAAAAAATTTAGGAACGGGATGTGGCCCAGGACCGGGACGCGCGTGGTATTTACCCGGTCGGTCTCCGACATCAACCCTCCCACCACGATGGTCTCGCCGTTCTTTACTCTCACCGTTGAGGAAGCGTTGCGGGTGGAGATCACCGGGAACTCGCCGGCGGGAGTGGCGCGCCATTCGGAGATGGAAGAAACCTCCGGTTGAATATCCGCAGTGATGTGATCCTCTTCACCCAGCTTGGGCAGGATCTTGAGCTTGACCCCCGCATCGATATATTCCACCGTCCATTGGGTCTGGGATCCGGAAGAGGAGACCGGGACGGAAAAGGGAATGCGGTTGCCGATATTGATCACCGCTTCGTGATTGTCGAGCGTAGCGATGCGAGGAGAAGCCACCACCTGGGCTTTACCTGCCCCCACCAGGGAATTGATGATGGTGGATAAACTTTCTCCCAACGAAGTTTTCCGGGTGTCTTTGTCGGTCAGAAGCTTGAAGGCCCCGTTATTATAATTAATGCCCAGGCGGATGGCGTCGGATTCGGCGATCTCCACCACCCGGCTCTCGATCAATATCTGGGGAGTCGGCCGGTCTATCTCCTCGATGATCCCTTCAACTTCCAACAGGTCCGAATCCCTGCCCCGCAACACTAGAGTATTGGCTCGTTCCCCGGAAAGAGAGACCACCTGGGGATTCAGCTTGGCGAGCAATTGGCACACCCGGTCGGCCGAAAGATATTTCAATTTCACTACGCGGGATCCTCCTTTATAGGCCGTCGGGGAGAGATCCTGGGGGAGGGTGGATACCAGGATAACTCGTCCCCGACGTTCGTAGTTGAAACCGTTGGACCTTAATATATGATCGATGGCCTCTTCGGCCGTTACTTGATTGAGATGGACGGTCACCCGCTTGGCAGAGGCCGAGGGGTCGGCGGAGGCCACCACATCGAGACCGGCCTGTTTGGCCAGCACCTGCACCACATCTAATACCCCCGCATCCACAAAATCGATCCGGGGAATGGGCTCCAGGGCAGAAGCCGCCTGGAGCGGCAGACAGATCATCCAGAACAGGATCATTTTTTTAAGCATAGCTTGACCTCGCTTTCTTCAATGGATTGGACCGAATAATCTCCAACACTATCCCCCACCCCGACCTGGGCTCCCCGGCCGCCGATCTCGACCAGGGCGACTTTGCCGGCTATCACCCCGGCCAGGCGAACATACCCGGAAGCCAAAGCTACCGGTTCGGCCCCCATATATAATGTTAAGGAGGGTGAATTGGTTTGGTCGTGGGCTTGGTAAACATAGAGGGCGGAACGCTGCTGGGCGGGCCTTTCTTCTACGACCGGTGTTTCCGGCGGAGGGGAAGGGGCCGGGCTGCAGGCCGAAAGCCCCAGCGACATCAGCAATAAGATCGTATAAGCCAGATTTTTCATCCAGACCCGGTACAGCAATTACCATGCCAAGGTTTTAGGCCGAAAAGGCGGGTGTTTTGATGGGAATCTTGTCGGGCTAGTTAGGAATCGCTACAATCGGCCTTTGGTGGAAGGGACCCCGGCTTTGCGGGGATTGATAGCGCAGGCCTGACCCAGCGCCAAGCCAAGGGCCTTAAAGATGGCCTCGATCTTATGATGGGTGTTCTTGCCGCGGATCAGGTCGATGTGCAGGGAGATGCCCGCTTTATAAACGAACGATTCAAAGAATTCCCGCAGCATCTCGGCGTCGAGGAACAATTTGACCTTTTGTTTTCCCAATTGCGCGTAGATCAGCTCTTTTTCGAAGCGGGCCTTAAAGGTAAAATGCGGACGGCCGGAGATATCGATCGCCGCGCGGACCTCGGCCAGCGATTCGTCCATGGGCAGTACCGCATGGCCGAAACGCTCGATCCTTAATTTCTTGCCGAGCGCGCGGTTAAAAGCTTCGCCTAATGCCAGACCGGTATCCTCCACCAAATGATGCAAGTCCACCTCCAGGTCGCCTTTGGCGGCAAGGACGAGATCAAAAAGCCCGTGTTTGGCGAAAAGGGTGAACATGTGGCCCAGAAAAGGGATGGGGTAT
The DNA here is from genome assembly GCA_016223205.1 of Candidatus Saganbacteria bacterium. Taxonomy (GTDB): domain Bacteria; phylum Margulisbacteria; class WOR-1; order XYC2-FULL-46-14; family WPAF01; genus JACRPM01. The sequence goes on along the minus strand of JACRPM010000005.1, from coordinate 30,221 downwards.
TTGATCCGGCTTTTACCTTTACCGTCAAGGTTCAATTCGATCTTGATATCGGTTTCCTTGGTCTGCCTCTGTAATTTTGTTTTTCTCATTTGAAAAGCTGTTCCTGCCCCGCACCATCCGGTGCCGGGGCCTGGCCGGCCCCTCTGGCCTTGATCTTTTTTCCCAGATGGTTGGCGGCGGCCAGCGTGATCATCCGGCCGCGGGGAGTCCGCTCAATGAACCCGATCTGCATGAGATACGGCTCGTAAACATCCTCGATGGTCTCGATCTCTTCGGAGATGCCGGCCGAGAGCGTCTCCACCCCCACCGGGCCCCCGCCGAACTTGTCGATGATAGTGATCAGATATTTGCGGTCCACCTTGTCCAGACCAAAATTATCCACTTCCATGGAATCGAGACACTGCTTGGCGATGTTAAGGTCGATGCGGCCGGATCCCTTGACCTGGGCGTAATCCCTCACTCTCCGTAAAAACCGGAGCGCAATGCGGGGGGTGCCGCGGGAGCGTTTGGCGATCTCCTCCGCCCCCTCACGCTCGATCTCAATATCCAAAGAGCGCGCGGCGCGGACAACGATCTGGACCAATTCTTTTTGGTCGTAGAACTCCAGCCGGTTGACGATCCCAAATCGGTCGCGCAGGGGAGCGGAAAGCAGGCCGATGCGGGTGGTGGCCCCGATCAGGGTGAACCGGGGCAGGTCCAGCCGGATGCTTCGGGCGCTGGGTCCCTTGCCGATCACGATATCCAGGCCGAAATCTTCCATGGCGGGATAAAGCACTTCTTCCACCACATGGTTCAAGCGGTGGATCTCGTCGATGAAGAGGATATCGGATTCTTTGAGGTTGGTAAGGATCGCCGCTAGATCCCCCGGCCGCTCGATCGCCGGCCCGGAGGTCACCTTGATGTTGACCCCCATCTCGAAACTTATGATATTGGCCAGGGTGGTCTTGCCCAAGCCCGGGGGGCCGTAGAAGAGCAAGTGTTCGAGGGCTTCCCCGCGGCTGCTCGCCGCTTCCATGTGGATCTTTAAATTCTTGATGATCTGCTGTTGGCCGATAAAGGAGTCGAGTTTCTTGGGACGCAGGGAGACGATATCTTCTTCATTCATATAATCTTTTATACTCATAATAGCTGCCCAGGACCTTTTGCACATAATAGCGGGTTTCCCGCATGGGGATGAATTCGATGAACTCATCGATATCCAGGTTGCGCATGTCGCCATTATACCAGTTATTCACCAGCTTTTTTATCCTCACCGGACCGCCGTTGTAGCCGGCCAGGGCCAGAGCCACATTGCCGTCAAAGCGCTTGATCAGGCCCGAAAGGTAATAGATCCCCATACGCAGGTTGGTATTGACTTCATACATCTTGGAACGGCGATAAGGGGAGATCGACAGCTGTTTGGCCAGGATCTTTCCGGTCGAAGGGATGATCTGCATAAGGCCGTGGGCCCGGGAATGGGAAGTGGCGCGAGGATTAAAACGGCTTTCTTCCCTGATCACCGCCAGGGCCAGGTAGGGATCGAGCCCATAGCTCCGGGAATATTCCTCTACCTTTTCGAAATATCCTTTGGGATAAGCCAGCTTCCAAACCGTAAGTGAAACGGTTTCCGGTTTGCCGGAAAGCACTGCTTGTTTGATCTTGCCTTCGCTGAAGCGGATAGGGATGCCATATTCCCCTACCCGATGCAAGGCCCTGGCTAATGAAAGCTGGGCGGATTCTTCCGAGACCCCTCCGGTCATTCTAATGATGACCCGGGCTTCTCCCAGAGCATAATCCAAAAGATCCAAGTCCATGAGCGCCTTATACTTTAAAAGGCGCAAGTTGAGGTCGTCATCCCGGTTTCCCGACTGACGTTGGTTTTCCCACTTTTCCATGACCGCCTCAAGCTCCTCGCGGTCATTATCTTCTCCCCCTTTGATCCCGGATAGCTCTGTTCCGGCGGCCGGGGCGGATTTGGCCCGGGGAGCGGCATATCCCAGGCCGGTCAGCCGCGACCTGGCGCGATAAGCGGCGTAGGTATGATCGAACCTATCGGCCAAATAATAATATACTCCGGCGGCATCCGATAAACGGCCCAGCCGCTCCGCCAGCTTGCCCCACCAAAACAGGCATTTGGGGGTCTCTTCTCCCGCGCGCGCCTTCGCCGCCTGGGAAAAGACCTTGTACGCCGACTCAAAATCCGCCCTTTGATAAAGCAGCATCCCGGCCCGCCAGATGGCTTCGTCCGCATAAGCGCTGTTGGGATATTCATTCAGCAATCCCAGGTAAGAGGTGATCGCCGATTGCGGGCTATCGGTCAATTCGTAATATAGGGCCAGGTAATAGCGGGCATCGTCGGCGTAGGCGGAGGCGGGATATTTTCCCAGAATGCTCCGCATATAATCGATAGCCGGGAAATAACGTCCCCGCCGCCCGTACGCTCTCCCCAGATAATACAATTTACGGGCGTTGGGGGACTGGGTTAAACTCTTTTTAAAGTTGGCAATGGCCGGTTCCAGCTTCCCGCTCTGATACTCCGCCCGGCCTAAAAGTTCGAGAGAAGCTTTCACCAGCTGGTGGCGGGGGTATTCCCGCGCCAGACGCAGGAACAGCTCTTCGGCTTTCTCGTAATTCTTTTGCTTGAAATATTCCTTGCCCATCCGATATAGCTCCGCAGGCGCGAGCTTAACCTTCTTCACCGGCCTGATCTTCTGGTCAACTTGGGCTATGCGGGATTTTACCTGCGGGGCGAGCGCGCTTTGCGGATAACTTTTTTGGAATTCATCGTACTTATAAGCCGCGTAAGCATATTCCCCTTTACTATAATAAACCTCTGCGATCTCGAACAAGGCATATTCCTTGAGCAGGAAATTATCATCTGATAAAGCGCGGGTAAAATAACCCAGGGCATCTTGAGGTCGATCTTCTTCTCGCAGTCGGCGGCCGGCCAAGAGATCCTGCGCGCCGTCGGCCCAGGCAATTGCGCTAAAAAGCAAAAAAACAGCCGTTAGGGCGATGATTTTTTTCACGGCGATTTAAATTCTACCACAAAAACGGCTCCTATGCTAGAATAGCCCCATGCCGGAATTGCGCCAGAATCCCGCCACCAAGGAATGGGTGATCATCGCCACCGAACGGGCCCAACGGCCGGAAGAGTTCGCCCCTCCCGTCGTGGAAGAAAAAGAAGAAACTAAAAATCATTGCCCTTTCTGCGAGGGGAATGAATCGCTTACCCCCCCCGAGATCCTGGCTTATCGCTCCTACGGCTCCAAACCCAATACCCCCGGCTGGTGGATCAGGATCATCCCCAACAAGTTCCCGGCGCTGGTGCCCCAGGGCAACGTGCGCCGCAGCAAGCAGGAAGAATTTTTCCGCTATATGGACGGCGTCGGCGAGCACGAGGTGATCATCGAATCGCCCCGCCATAACGAAAGCCTGGCCACCATGTCGCAAAAACAGGTGGAAGAGGTCTTTCTGGCCTATCGGGAGCGTTTTATTACCTTAAGCCAGGATCCGCGCTTTGAAATGGTCATGATCTTTAAAAACCACGGCCGGTCGGCGGGCACCTCGGTGCGCCATCCTCATTCCCAGGTCATCGCGACTCCCATCACTCCCATGCATCTGCGTCACCGGCTGGAAGAAGCCATGCGCTACTTTGACGACACCGGTGAATGCGTCTTTTGCGCCATGATCAAAAAAGAATCCGCTTTCAAGGAGCGGATAGTTTTGGAGACCGACAATTTTTCGGTTTTTGTGCCCTTTGCCGCCAGTTCTCCTTTTGAGACCTGGATCTTGCCCAAAAAACACGATTCCTCGTTCCAATCCATCACCTCCGAAAGGGTAAAAGAGCTGGGCTTTGTGATGAAAACCGTGCTCTGCAAGATCCACGAGCCCCTGCGCGACCCGGATTACAATTACGTGGTCCGCTCCTCTCCCAGCCACGAAAAAGACGTGGAATATTATCATTGGCACATCCAATTGGTACCTCGGGTCAGCTCGGTGGCGGGCTTCGAGCTGGGATCCGGGATCTTCATCAATAGCGTGATCCCCGAAGAAGCCGCCCGCTTCCTGCGTGCCGCCAGTTCGACGTGAAACCCGCTTCTGAAACCGAAAATCTTCTAGTCCGCAACGGTTATCGCATTTTGTCCAGGGATAAAAAACGTCCTCTGCTCATCAAGGCGGACGGCCAATCCCACCTTTCGGAAATAACCGCGGAGTTGCTGGTGGAAAAAGAAAAAGCCGGCTATGCCGTGCTCTCCGGCCCGGTGTTGGATCCAACCGATACGGTCTTACGCCGCCGATTGACCGAGACCGCCTTTGTTTTTAAAACCCCACACCTGCTCTATGTGGACCTCGAAAACCACAAGATCCATAAGATCGGCCTGGAATTGCCCCGGCCGGAGAGCGAGGCCTTTTTATTGTATTTGGTCGCCTTGTTCATAATACTTATAATTGCTGGTATAATCTGGCTGCTGATCCAGCTAAAATTGGTATAACCATGCGCTTGGGAATAATTTATAAATCTGAAGATCGGTTGATCGCCGGCACGGCCCAAAAATTGGCGCGCGATCTTAAGGCCGCCGGCCACAACGTCACCACCCCTAATTCCCGCTGTCGCCTCATCCTCACTTTGGGCGGGGACGGCACCATTTTGCGTGCGGCGCGGCTTTCGTATAAGTTTAAGGTACCCCTGCTCACCGTCCACATGGGCGGGCTGGGCCTGCTTTCCGAGATAACCCTGGGAGAAGTGAATGCCGCGCTTAAAGCCGCAGCCCAGGGGCAGTGTACGATCGACGAGCGCCGCCTGCTTAAGGTGGAGGTGCGGCGCGGCAAGAGGGTCATCAAGCGCGGCATCGCGCTCAATGATGCGGTAGTGGGCAAAAGAGATATCGCCCGCACCATTAAGCTGGAAGCATTTTTAAAAGGCCGCCTAGCGGGGGAATACGTGGCGGATGGCCTGATCGTGGCCACTCCCACCGGTTCCACCGCTTACAACTATGCCGTGGGAGGGCCCATCTTACCCATCCATTCTCCGGCCTTCGTCATCTCCCCCATCGCTCCCCACCGGGGCGCCAATCGCTCCATCATTTTGGCGGAACCGGTAACGGTAAGGGTGAAAAAGGGCGGGGTGTTGCTGACCCTGGACGGGCAGGAGATCTTTAAATTAGAAGAGGGCGATCTGTTAACCGCGGACTTGAGCCGGGAAAGCGTAAAATTTTTGCGGCTTAAAACCTATGACCTTTGGGAAATACTGCGCACCAAGCTTTATTGGGGTTAATTAAGCTCGGCGGAGGCGAGAGTGGTCAGCGACCTGATGTCTTCCAAAACAGCCAGATAATGCGGATCGCTCAAGTTGGCGGCCGAGGTTATGGGGAAAGCCGAATAAAGCACCAGCTTGTTGAACTTAGCGCCGGATAATCTCTTAAGATATTCCAGCATTACATGCTGGGTTAAATATTCCAATACTTTGGTCTGATCCATTTTTTTCACCTTACTTATTGATATCGATCTTCTGGAGCAGGGCCGCTTCCGAGAATTTGGCTTCCAGGATGTCCACGAACTTGCCGGGGGCCTTATCGTTAATGGTCCTCCAGGTCTTGGGTCCCAGATAGACCTCTTTTTTCCAGGTGGTTCCCTGGATGCTGTAGGTATCGAAATCGATCTTTTTTTCCGTGTTAGCCATGTTGCATGTCCCTTCATCTATATATCGACCGCTTTTTCTGGAAATTTCACTTTATTTATGATAAACTTCTCTCCGGTATGACTACTTCCTCCCCCAACCGGGCTGAAGAAACTTTCAAGGAGATCCAGGCCATCGAGGCCGAAGCCCAAAAGCTTTTGGAGACCGCGGAAAAGGAGCGCCGGCTTCGCCTCCATGAGGCAAAAAAATCCGCCGGGGACCTTATCAATAAAGCGGAAGCTTCCGCCCGCAGCGAAGTTTTAACGCTTATCGACGCAGCCCGCCGGCAAGCGGATACCGAGAAGCAACAGCTCGAGACCGCCGCCCAGGCCGAGGTCGAGGCCTTAAATAAAAACACCCTCCCCCAGATCAAAAAGGCGCAGGAGCTATGCCGGTAGTCCCCATGCAGAAGGTGGCCTTGAGGGGTCACCGGCAGATAAAATCGTCCCTGCTCAATCACTTAAGCCGGATCGGGATACTGGAACTTTCTCCGCTTTCAATAGGAGCCCCGCGTAAGGCAGAGGAAGCAGAATTGGAGATGGAGCAGGCGGAGCTAAGGTCCGCTATCGAATTTCTGGAGGCCGCTTCGGGCCGGAAAAAAGGTTTTATCGAAAGTTTTGCCCCCGACAAGGAACCGGTCACGGAAGAATTCCTTCTGCAATCGGTGAAAGAATTCGACTGGAAAGGGATCGTTAAGTCGGTCCGGGATATAGAAGGACAACTGCCCAACCTGGTCAACCTGGAAGCCCGCCTTACCTCCGAGATCGACCACCTGGCCCCCTGGCAGGAGCTGGGAATTAAACTGGAAGAACTTAACTGCGAGCGGCAGGTCTGCGTGTTCCCCGGCGCGGTAAAGACCAAAGATCGGGACGAGGTCAAGCATAAGCTGTTAAGATTTTCTTCATTTGTGGAATTTTCGGAGGTCTCGGAAGCCCGAGATAAAACCTATTTTTTGCTTTATTATCTATCCGCGGAAGAGAAGCCCTTAACCGACCTTTTACTTAAGACCCAGGTGGAAAAGATCGTTTTGCCGGCCGCGCCCCGCACGCCGGCGCGGGAGATCGAACATTTAAAGAAACTCCGGAGCGAGGCGCAGAACGAGCGGGAAAAGCTCTTAAAAGAAGCGCAAGCCCTGCTCAAATACCTGCCCCAGCTCAACCGGGCTTACGATCATTTATCGATATTGATCCAACTCGGCCGGGCGGAAGAGAAGATCGCCGACACCGAGCACGCCTTTTGGCTGACCGGCTGGATCCCCAAGAAAAAACTGGCCCAATTAAAGTCCGGCCTAGCCAAACTTTCGCCCTTGACCGAGGTCCAGCCGATCTCCCCGGCTGAAGGGGAGACCCCGCCCACTCTCATCGAAAATCCTCCCGTATTTTATCCTTTTGAGATCATAACCCGCATCTTCGGACTGCCCCGGCAAAATGAGATCGATCCCACCGCCCCCCTCTCGTTCTTTTATTTGTTCTTTTTTGCCCTGTGCTTATCGGACGTGGGCTACGGAGTGATCCTGGCCCTGGTTTCCTATTATCTTTTAAAAAAACTCACCCTTACCGAAGGCGGGAAAAAGATCATATTGCTGCTCTTTTGGGGAGGGGTGGCTACTGTCTTGGTGGGGATCTTGACCGGCGGTTATTTCGGCTTGGACCTTAATACTCTACCCCCAGCGGTGGGGAATCCCTTAAAATCCCTGCAGATCATCGATCCGATAAAAAATCCTTTGAATGTATTGATCTTTTCCCTGGCCTGCGGGGTTATCCAAAACCTTTTCGGGGTAAGCCTAGGCATGTATTGGAAGATCAAAAGCCGGGAATATGTTTCGGCGGTCCTGGATTATGGACTGTGGATCTATTTTCTTTCTTGCCTGGTGGGACTTTTAGTGGCCGGAGCGTTAAAATCCCCAGCCTATGGTTTGCTCTCCTGGCTTTCCATTATCGGCGCGGTGCTTTTGGTCATAACCCAGGGGCGTTCCGAACCCACTATATTAAAAAAGGCGATCTTCGGCCTCTTAAGTTTGTATAAGACCACCGGTTATTTGGGGGACACCCTTTCCTACTCCCGGCTTTTGGCCTTGATGATGACCACCTCCATAATCGGTATGGTGGTGAACATCATCGCCATGCTTACCAAGGATAGTATCCCGATTTTGGGTTATGTTATAATGCTCCTGGTCCTGGTCATCGGGCACGCCTTCAACCTGATCGTTTCGGTCCTGGGGGCGTTCATTCACGCCGCCCGCCTGCAGCTGGTGGAATTTTTCGGCAAGTTCTACGAGGGGGGCGGCCGGGAGTTTCGGCCGCTAAGACGCGAGACCAAATACATTTTGATCAAGTAACGGGAGGTAATATCATGGAAATAGGATTGGGTTTGGCGATCGCCGGCGCCTCTTTTGCGGCCTTCCTGGCCGCCTGCGGTTCGGCCTGGGGCATTGCGGTGGCGGCGGAGGCGGCGGGGGGAGTATTGACCGAGGATCCGGATAAATTCGGGCGCTTATTGGTAATGATCGCCCTGCCGGGCACCCAGGGATTTTATGGTTTCTTGGGCGCTTTCTATATAATGATGAAGATCAATCTCCTGGGAGGCGGGATCCCGGTCTCGCTCAATGCGGGACTGCAGTTGTTCTTTGCGGGATTGCCGGTGGGAGTAGCGGGGTTGGTTTCCGGTTATTACCAGGGCCGCGCTTCGGCCGCCGGGATATTCCTGGTAGCCAAACGGCCGGAGGAGACCGGTAAAGCCATTATCCTGCCCGCCATGGTCGAGACCTACGCGGTGTTGGGACTTTTAGCCACCATCTTATTGGTCTCGGGCATTAAGGTTTAATGGGCATAGCCGAGATCAAAAAAAAGATACTGGATGAGGCGGAAGAGAAGGCCGCCCGCTTGCGGGCCGAGACCGAAAAAGAAATCGGCCGGAATCTCGCGGAGGCCAAGCTGCAGGCCGAAGAACTCCGCCGGAAGATCTTGGCGGAGGGGGCGCGGCAGGCGGAGGAGGAGAAACGCACGCTTTTGACCCCGGTGCACCTGCTGGCCAAGCAGCAACTGCTTGAGGAAAAACACCGCCTGCTGAATTTGGTCTTCGCCGGCATGTCTGCCGAGATCCGGGAGAAAAAAGAGATCGAGGTGGCCAGGTTCTTGTATGGTTGAATTCGCTTACGCGGTAGGAAGGATCCGGGCGCTCGAAGCGCACTTGCTGGGCGAGAGCCAGGTGCTCCGCCTGGCCGAGAGCCGGGATTTTGAATCGGCCTACCTGGTGCTTAGGGAAAATCCCGCTTATGCGGAAAAATTGGATCGTTTGGAGCAGCCCTTCGACTTTGAGCGGTTGCTCGAGATCGATCGCGACGCCGCCTTGGCGCTTTTAAAGAACCTGGCGCCCGACCATCCCCTGCTTACCGTCCTCTACCGCAAATACGAGCCGGACCTCAAACTTACATCGTATTTGGAGCTTTTAAAGCAAGCGCTGGCAGATCACCCCGTTCCCCTATTTAAAAAATATGCCCGGGGCTTCATCTTGCTCAATGAACTGCGGCTCAAGCTTATCAGCGGCGGATTTGAACCCGAAGCTATCGAGTCCGCTTATCGTTATACCGATTACCGATTAGCGGTGAGCCGGGGGATGGCGGGCTACCAAAAGACCGGCAGCTTGTTCATACTGGAAAGAGAGATCGATAATTATTTGATGGAAACCCTCAAGCGGGCCAAATATACGGCTTTCGGCATCGAACCGCTAGTCGGCTTCTTTTACGCGAAAGAGATCGAGCATAAGCTCGTGCGGCTGATCCTAACCTTGAAAAAAATGAAGGTCCCGCCGGAGGCGCTGAAAGAAAGACTGCGCTTGAGCTATGTCTAAGATCGCGCTATTAGGGCCGGCGTATTTAACCGAGCCGCTCAAGGCCTGCGGGATCGATGCGGTGGCCTGCGACTCGGGACCCGCGGGCTGTGCTCATCTTAAGGCCCTGCTTGAAAAACGAGAGCACGCCGTGGTCTTTATCACCGAGCGCCTGGCCGAAGATTTTGCCGAAGAGATCGCCGCGGCGGAGGAGCAGGACCTGAACATCGTGTTGCTGCCCGACCATCACGGCAGTTTGGGAATGTATCGGGAAAAATTGAAAGGGCTGATCCATGATTAAAAAAGTTGCCGGCCCGCTGGTGGTGGCCGAGATCCCCGGCGCCCGCAAGGGCGACCTGGTAAAGGTGGGGGAGCGGCATTTGATCGGCGAGGTCATCGAGCTCAAAGGGAACCTGGCCTCGGTGCAGGTTTATGAAGAAACCGCCGGTCTTAAAGTCGGCGATCCGGTCGTCTCGACCGGCGCTCCGCTTTCGGTAGAATTGGGGCCGGGCCTGATCGGCGCGCTGTTCGACGGGATCGAACGGCCGCTTAAGACCCTGTTTGAAAAAAGCGGCGCTTTTATCGCCCGCGGGGTGGAGGTCCATCCCCTCCCCCGCGATAAAAAATGGGAATTCGCGCCCCGGGTCAAGACCGGGGATAAGGTTGAGCCCGGCGATATTTTGGGAGAGGTGCAGGAAACGGCCTTGGTCTCGCACAAGATCATGTGCCCCCCGGGCGTCCAGGGCCGCGTGGAAAAAATAAAAGCCGGCAGTTTTACCATCGAAGAAGAGGTGGCCCTGGTCGGTAAGACCCCCGTCACCATGCTGCAGAAATGGCCGGTAAGAAAGCGCCGCATTCTCTGTGAAAAATCCCCGGTCAAATATCCGCTGGTCACCGGCCAGCGCGTCATCGACACCTTTTTCCCGCTGGGCAAGGGAGGGGCGGCCTGCGTGCCGGGCCCTTTTGGCGCGGGCAAGACCGTGATCCAGCACCAGCTGGCCAAATGGGCCGATGCCGATATCATAATTTTTGTAGGGTGCGGGGAGCGGGGCAACGAGATGACCGACGTGCTTTTGGAATTCCCCCATCTTAAAGATCCCAAGACCGGCCGTCCCTTGCTGGAGCGCACGGTGCTCATCGCCAATACTTCCAACATGCCTATTGCCGCCCGCGAGGCCTCGGTCTATACCGGCTCGGCTATCGCCGAATATTTTAGGGACATGGGGTATCACGTGGCGCTGATGGCCGATTCCACTTCGCGCTGGGCGGAGGCCTTGCGCGAGATGTCGGGCCGCTTGGAAGAGATGCCGGGAGAAGAGGGTTATCCGGCGTATCTGGGTTCCCGGCTGGCGGATTTTTACGAGAGAGCCGGGTTCGGACAATGCCTGGGCAATCCCAAACGAGAGGGATCGCTCACCATTATCGGTTCGGTCTCGCCCCCCGGGGGAGACCTGTCGGAGCCGGTGGTGCAAAATACCCTGCGCATCACCAAGGTCTTTTGGGGATTGGACGACACTTTGGCCCACAAGCGTCATTTCCCGGCCATCAATTGGCTGCTATCCTATTCGCTCTACGTGGACAACTTAAAAACCTTCTTTGCCGCCGAGGTGGCCGAAGATTTTCTCGCCCTGCGCGAGCAGGCCTTAAAGCTGCTCTCCCGCGAAGCAGAGCTTGAAGAGATCGTGCGTTTGGTGGGGATCGAATCGCTTTCCCCCCGGGAACAATTGATATTAAAGACCGCCAAATCCCTGCGGGAGGATTTCCTTTACCAGAACGCCTATGACGAAGTTGATCAGTACACAACGCTTAAAAACCAGCATCAGATGCTTAAAGATATCCTCTCCCGTCACGACCAAGCAGAAAAGGAGATAGCAGAACATGCCTAAAGTCCTGGAGATCGCCGGGCCTCTGGTTTTGGCCGAAGGATTATCCGGCGTGGGCTACGATGAACTGGTTGAGGTGGAATTAAGATCAGGCGAGATCCGCTCGGGCAAGGTGCTCGAGGTTTTGGATGATAAGGCCCTGATCCAGGTCTTTGAGGGGACCGAGGGCTTGGATGTGGCCACCTTAAAATTCCGCTTCCGGGGGCGGGGCTTGGAGCTGCCGGTTTCCCGCGACCTTATCGGGCGCATCTTTTCGGGATTAGGGCGGCCGCTGGACGGGGCGCCCCCGGTGATCCCCTCGGCCAAACTGGATGTGAACGGCGATCCCATCAATCCCTATGCCCGTGACTATCCGGATGATTTCATCCAAACCGGCATCTCCACCATCGACGGGTTGAACACGCTTTCGCGCGGGCAGAAACTGCCGATCTTTTCGGGCGCGGGCCTGCCGCACGCGCACCTGGCCGCCCAGATCGCCCGCCAGGCTAGGGTCTTAAAGAAAGAAGAAAAGTTCGCGGTGGTCTTTGCCGCGCTGGGCATCACTTTTGAGGAAGCGGAATTTTTTATAGACAACTTCAAGGGCACCGGAGCGATCGAGAACGCGGTGCTCTTCATCAACCTGGCCTCGGACCCGGCTATCGAACGTATCGCCACCCCCCGCCTGGCCTTGACCGCCGCCGAATATCTGGCTTTTACGCTCGACATGCATGTCCTGGTGATCATGACGGACCTGACCAATTACTGCGAAAGCTTACGGGAAGTTTCGGCCGCCCGCCGGGAAGTCCCCGGCCGGCGCGGCTACCCCGGCTATCTCTATACCGACCTGGCGACGCTTTACGAACGCGCCGGCCGGATCAAGGATAAGCCGGGCTCGATCACCATGATCCCCATCCTGACCATGCCGGACGACGACAAGACCCATCCCATTCCCGATCTCACCGGCTATATAACCGAAGGGCAGATCATTTTGGGAAGGGAACTCGAGCGCGCGGGGATCTATCCTCCGGTTGACCCCCTGCCCTCGTTATCGCGCCTGCGCGACAAGGCCATCGGACCCGGCAAGACCCGCGAAGACCATGCCGGTGTGGCCAACCAGCTTTTTGCCGCTTACGCTCGGGGCCGGGAAGTACGGGAGCTGGTAGTGATACTGGGAGAAGCCGCGCTCTCGGAGCTGGACCGCAAATATTTGAACTTTGCCCAGGCCTTTGAGGACCGCTTTATCCGCCAGGGAGAGCGGGAGAACCGCTCGATCACAGAAACCCTGAAGATCGCCTGGGACCTGCTCAAACTCCTGCCCCGGGAAGAGCTCAAGCGCATCAAGAGCGAGATCATCGATAAATATGCGGATCAAGGTTAGCCCCACCCGCATCGAGCTTTTACGCCTGCGCCGCCGGGTAGAGCTGGCGCGTCGCGGCCATAAGCTCCTAAAGGACAAGCTGGACGGTCTCCTGCAGAGATTCTACCAGATCCGCCGGGATTATCTCTCCCTGCACGAGGAGCTGGAGCCCCGGCTGACCCAAATATTTTTTAAGTCCGTAACGGCTTCGGCTTTAACTCCCGCGCAAGCTTTGTTTTGCAAGGAGCCCGCGCAGGCGGAGGTTGAGACCCGGATCGAGAACATCATGGGGGTAAGGATCCCCAATTACCGGTTGACCGTTACCGGGGAGCCCGGCTTTAATCCTCTTTCCGCAACCGTGGAATTGGACGAGGCCCGACGGGGTTTTACCCGGATCCTGCCGGACTTGATAAAGCTGGCCGCGGCGAGCCGCTCCCTGCGTTTGATCGCAGTGCAGATCACCGAGACGCGGCGCCGGGTGAACGCGTTGGAATACGTCCTGATCCCGGAATTGACCCGCAATTTGACCCATATCCGGATGCAATTGACCGAGAGGGAGCGCAGCGCCCAGGTGGTGCTGCTCAAGATCAAGGGGGGGTAATAAAATGCAGGATATTATTAAAGCCGAATTCAAGGAAAGCGTCGAGACCAAGAACCTGGCCGCCAAAACCCTGGCCCCCAAGATCGAAGAAGCCGCCCGCTTGATGATCGAGGCCTTAAAGGCCGGCCGCAAGATACTTTTTTTCGGCAACGGCGGTTCGGCCGCCGACTCCCAGCATTTGGCGGCGGAGCTTATCGGCCGTTACCGGAAAGAGCGGGCCTCGCTGCCCGCTATTGCCCTGACCACCGATACTTCGATCTTGACCGCGGTGGGCAATGATTACGGGTTCGATACGATCTTTGCCCGGCAGATCGAGGGCTTGGCGGAAAAGGGAGATGTGGCTTTCGGCATTTCCACCTCCGGCAATTCCAAAAACGTGATCGAGGGGATCCTAAAAGCCAAGGAAAAGGGCTGTAAGACCATCGGCCTATTGGGCTGTGACGGCGGGCGCATCGGCGAGCTCGCGGACCTTCCTATCGTCGCCCCCTGTAAGGCGACCCCGCGCATCCAGGAGTGCCACATCTTAATCGGCCATATCCTCTGCTCTTTGATCGAGCAAGAGCTTTTTGCCTGATGGAAAAGTTCCTTAAATCCAGGTTCAAGACCGGGCCCAAGATCGGGGAAAATCCCTTTTCTCTCACCTATCGCGGCACCTTTCTTTCCGGTGAAAAACAGGTCATCATCAAGATCTACAAGCGCGGGACGTTGAATTCCGCGCTCATCAAGAACATGAAGGCCAAGGTCAAATTGCTTTCCGAGATCGACCATCCCGGCATTGCCAAGCTCTACGACGGAGACTACGGCTGGCAGGGGTTTTACTATGTTCGCGAGTTCGTAGAGGGCCGGACTTTAGGAGAAGCCGAGCTGTTTGATGCCGACCGGATCATCGGGCTGGTCTGCGAAGCCCTTTCTTTTCCCCACCGGGCCGGACTAGTGCATGGGGCGATCAAGCCCGAGAACGTCTTTATCCTGGGTGACGGCCAAATAAAGCTGGTAGATTTTACGATCGAAGGAGAGGTCAAGGAAGCCCTTCCCCAAAAAGCGGTAGTGGTGTTGAGCCGCTCGCAGTTCATGTCCCCTGAAGAGATCTTAGGAGAGGTGGCGCGCGCTTCTTCGGATATTTACTCCGTCGGCCTGCTCTATTACGCAATGCTGACCGGCATTACGGATTTCCCGCCCACTCCCAAATTTAACGGCCCCCTGCCCCCTCCCCCGGGACTGCCCAAATATGCGGAAGATATATTGGATAAAGCCCTGCAGCCCGATCCTCTGCTGCGCTTTAGGAGCATTGAAGATCTTCTCCAAAGCTTAAAACAAAAGACCCTGGTTGAAAAGCGGGAAATGATCGATTTTCCTCCCATTGAGCTCGAAAACCGGCCCCCGCTCGAGGCGCAGGAAGTGGTAGTGGTAAGACAAGAACGCAAACGCAGTTTCTTTCTCCTGATCGTGATCGGGCTTTCCATATTGGCGGGATTGATCTATATGTTGATCATGCGGTCATGCGCGAACTTTTAATATATTATTTGTTGTTCGTGGTGGTGGTGGCTCTGGCGGTCGCCGCCCTGGTCTCGCGGCTTAAGATAAAACGGCCCCTGCGTTTTATTTTCATTATGATGCTGTTGATCGCCTCGCCGGTGATCTTAAGCTATCTGACCATGAACTTTTCTTCCCTGCCGGAAGTTACCGTTCCCGACCTGATCGGGCTTTCGGAAAGCGAGGCCCGGGTGAGGGTCGAGGCGGAGGGGCTTAAACTGCAGGTAGAAAGCGCTTACGAAGAAAATTCCGATATGGTGACCTTCCAGCGCCCCGAACCGGGAAGGACAGTTAAGATGGGCCGACCCGTATTTGTGATATTGGGCAAGCCGCAGGTGATGCCTTTGACCCATTCGGCTACGCCCGAACCCTCTCCCGAAATACCCAAGGAGGAGCCCATATGGTAAAAATAGCGCCCTCGATCCTTTCCGCCGATTTTTCCCGCCTGGGAGAAGAGATCAAAAAAGTGGAGGCCGCCGGAGCGGACTTTATTCACGTGGATGTGATGGACGGGCATTTTGTCCCCAATATCACGATCGGCCCCCTGGTGGTCAAGGCCTGCCGGAAGATGACCAAGCTCCCGCTCGATGTCCATTTGATGATAGAAAATCCCGACCGTTATATCCCCGATTTCGCCAAAGCGGGGGCGGATATCATCACCATCCAGGTCGAGGCCAGTAAAAACTTATCAGAGGATATCGAACTTATCAGGCGCAACAATGTCAAACCCGGGGTGGTGGTCAACCCCGGGACCCCCATTGATTCCGTCTTTCCTATTCTGGATAAAGTGGTCATGGTATTACTGATGACCGTCAATCCCGGTTTTGAGGGGCAGAAATTCATGCCCGAAGTCCTTCCTAAAATTAAGGAATTGAAAAAGAACGTGGAACGTAGAAAATTGAACATAGATATAGAAGTGGACGGCGGGATCAATCCTGAAACTGCCAGAGAAGCGGTCAAGGCCGGCGCTAATGTTTTGGTCGCTGGTTCGGCGATATTCTATGCGAAAGATTATAAAGAAGCCATATGGCAAATGAAGAAACTGTAAAATATATGCGTGAGGCCCTGCGGTTGGCCAGATCCGCCGAGGGCCGCACCTCTCCCGATCCGCTGGTGGGCGCGGTGCTGGTGAAAGACGGGAAGATCCTGGCCGCCGGCTATCATGCCGAGGTAACCACGCCCCACGCCGAGGCCTGGGCTATTGAAAAAGCGGGGGGGGCGGCGCGCGGCGCCACGCTTTTTGTGAACCTGGAGCCCTGCTGTTATTTTGAGACCAAGAACAATCCCCCCTGCACGCAAACCATAATCAAAGCCGGCATAAAGAAAGTGGTCGCCGCCATGGAAGACCCCAACCCTTCGGTGGCCGGGAGAGGGTTCGCGGAACTGCGAGAGGCGGGAGTGGAGGTGGAAGTGGGGATGCTGGAGGAAGAGGCCCGGAAACTGAATGAGATTTTCATAAAATATATCACCACTGGCCGGCCATTCGTCATTTTGAAGACCGCCATGAGCCTGGACGGCAAGATCGCAACTTCTTCCGGGGAGAGCTTTTGGATCACCGGGATCGAAGCGCGCCAGCAGGGACATCATTTGAGGAACACGGTGGATGCGGTGCTGGTGGGGATCAATACCATAATAATGGATAATCCGGAACTGACGGTCCGCGAGATCGAAGGCCGTGTTAAAAACCCCAAAAAGATCATTCTCGACCCCCAGGCCCGCTTGCCTTTAGGTTCCAAGGTCCTAAAGATCGAACCGCAGAATACCCTGGTAGTGGTCTCGGAGAAAGCGCCCAAAAGCCGGCTGGAGAAGATCAAAGCCAAAAAAGCCCAGGTGCTGGGCTTAAAGAGCAAGAACGGGACCTTTCCCATGGATAAGCTAATGAAAGAGCTGGGCCGTCAGAAGATCGCCAGCATCTTGATCGAAGGCGGAGGCACCACCAATGCGCGGGCCTTATCCTCCGGCATTGTGGATAAAGTGAACTTTTTTGTCTCTCCCAAGATCATCGGCGGGGCGGATTCCCCCACTCCGGTTGAAGGCGAAGGGATCGATTCCCTAGCCAAGGCCATTAAATTAAAAGATGTTTCCGCGGTGAAGATTGGCGAGGATTTTCTCTTAGAAGGATATATTATCCACTAGAGAGAACCGCACTCCGCGCTCCCCTTTTTCAGGACTTCGAGCGCGTGCGGGATGACCGGCATAATTATCTCTAAACATTCTTTTACGGCTCGCGGGCTCCCCGGCAGATTAATGATCAGGCTTTTGCCGCGTTGGCCGGCGATGGCCCGCGAAAGTGCGGCGGTTTTTTTGGTCTTGAATGATTCGCTTCGCATCACTTCGGAAATTCCGGGTATTTCCCGGTCCAGCACCTGTCGGGTGGCTTCCGGCGTCACGTCCCGGCAAGATAATCCTGTTCCACCGGTGGTAAATACGAGGTCGCAACCCTTAATATCCACGAATTCCTTAAGCACACCGGCTATCTTATCGGTTTCATCCGGCACCAGGGCATATTCGAAAGAATCGGCCTGGACCAGGGCCTTAATGGCCGGACCGCTTAGATCTTCCCGTTCGCCTTTTGATCCTTTGTCCGAAACTGTGATGATCCCCACCTTCATATTTTTATCTCATCTCCCGGCTTGATCGTTCCACTCTTCAACACCTTAGCAAATACTCCCTCGCGCGGCATGATGCAATCCCCGGCGGCATAATAAATCGAACAGCGCTCCGGGCATTCTTTGCCGATCTTGGCTATTTCAATTTCTGCCGCGCCGATCGTGAGCTTTTGTCCAAGTTTTAAGCCGAGCAGGTCTATTCCCTCGGTGACCATATTTTCACCAAAGGCGCCGTCTTCCAATTTTAACCCCTTATCTTTCATCTTTTGGATGCTCTCTGCTGCCAGCAAGCTGACTTGGCGTTCGCCGCCCTTGGCATGGAAATCGCCTTCGACGCCCAGGTCCTTGATCAAATTAATATTATTGACCTTTGACTTTTGGCCTTTGCTATTACTTATACAGGTTGCTTTGACGCTTCGACGGGGCTCGGCATCTTCGATTTTTGCCATAGATAAATACCTCCTATGACCATCTTTTTATCGACCGCTTTGCACATGTCATAGATGGTCAAGGCAGCGACCGTTACCGCGGTCAGGGCCTCCATTTCGACCCCGGTCTTCCCTCGGCATTCGACTTTTGATTCGATATCGACCCGGTCTTTCTTGACCATCAGGTCAACTTCGATGTTGGATAAAAGCAGAGGATGGCAAAGCGGGATCAACTCGGCGCATTTTTTGGCCGCCTGGATCCCGGCAATTTTCGCGACCGTCAACACGTCGCCTTTCTTCATTTGATTGGTTTTGACCAATTTGACCGTTGCCGGGGCCAACGCGATGCTCCCCACTGCGATCGCGGTCCTCAAAACGTCCGGCTTACCCCCGACATCGACCATTTTGGCCTTGCCTTGTTTATCCGTGTGACTGAATTTATCCGCCAATTTGGATCATCTCCCTCTTTAAGGATCTATGCCCCTTTTCGGGCTTGTCGGCAATAGCCATTTTAAAGCCGGCCTCAAAACCTTCCTGCCTTAGATCTATTTCGTTGTCGGAAAATAAGCAGGAGCGAATTTTTCCGTCTGCCGTAAGTCGAATGCGGTTACAGATAGAACAATTCCCGCCTTCTCCTCCCTCCACTCCATAATAATCGCCGGTCTTCAGGTCCATTTTTTTGATAAAACGGACCCGCAGCCGGTTTGTTTCGGAGAATTTCTTGATATTTTCCTTTTCGTCCTCATTAAACCCATCGACCAGGACCACGTTCAGTTTGGTTTTTTCAAACCCGGCGGATTGAGCCGCTTGGATCCCTGCTATGGCCTGGTTAAGGTCCCCGCCGCGGGTAATGGCACGGTAACGCTCCGGAATAAGTGAATCCAGGCTGATATTTAGGCGATCCAACCCGGCGCGCTTGAGAAGGGCGGCAAATTCCGGCAACCAAAGGCCGTTGGTGGTCATGGCCAGGGTATCTACCCCGTCGATCGCCGCCAGTTTCCCGACCAGATCCACGATCCCTTTGCGCACCAGTGGTTCTCCCCCGGTCAGTCGGAATTTAGTAAATCCCAACCGCACGGCTGCCTTTACGATCTCCTCGATCTCTTCATAGCTTAATATCTCACCGTGAGATTTAAGCTGGATCCCTTCTTCCGGCATGCAATAGGTGCAGCGCAGATTGCAGCGGTCGGTCACCGCGATCCGCAGATAATATATTTCCCGATTAAATCGGTCTAACATCGACTGTTGCCCCTTTTAATAAACGTTTTATTCCTCTTTTGATACGCATCAGTCCGTTAGCTTTGGTCAAGGCCTGCATATGAGCCGAGCCGTGGAATTTGATCGGCCGCACCCGGCTGTCGCTTTGAATAACGGGAACATACTGCTCCCGGTCGGTGTGCCGGCGCTCGAAATCAGCGGCCAGAATGGATTTGCCAAGATGCTGTTTCGCTTTCCGGCCGACCATGCGATCGATAGCCGGCCTTACCAGCAAATCAAAAATAAATAAAGAGGAAACCGGATTGCCGGGGAGCCCGAACACCATTTTTCGCCCCTTGGTCCCGAACGAGGTCGGTTTGCCGGGCTGAACGGCGATCTTATTAAAATGCAGCTTGATCCCTGCTTTTTTTATCGCTTCCTTGACGAAGTCGTAATCGCCGACCGAGACCCCGCCGGTTAAAAGCAAGATGTCCGACACCTTTATAGCTTTATTTATATTTTTAACCGTCTCGCGGAAGTTGTCGCGGACAATCCCCAGATAGATCCCATCGATCCCCAACCTTTTCAATTGTGCCAGCAGCATGAAGCTGTTGCTGTTCCTTATTTTTCCCGGACCCGGCTTTTTCCCGGGCTCGACCAGCTCGGAGCCGGTAGAGATCACCCCCACCCGCGGATATCTGAATACCTTAACTTTTCTTTTCCCAAAGGTTGCCAGTATCGCCACTTCCTGGGCCCGGATCTTGATCCCCGCTTTAAGCACGATCTCTCCCTTGCGGACATCTTCTCCTCTCCAGGAAACATTTGGCTTGTTATCAAAATGCTTAATGCGGATCAGGTGGCGCGAGATAAGCTGGGTATCTTCAACCTTTACAACCTTATCCGCTCCGGGCGGCAGTGGAGCTCCGGTCATGATCCGGGCGCATTCGCCCTGCCCGATCTGGCGCTTCGGCATTTTCCCCGCCGGGATATCGTCTACGACCTTATAGGCCGCCGATCTGTCATTTGAATTCATCGCGAATCCATCCATAGCCGAGCGATCGAAGGGAGGGGTATCCATATCCGATCGGATTTTTTCGGCCAGCATTCTTCCCAAAGCTTTTTCGATCGGCAGCCGCTCTACGCCCAGCCGTTCGGATCTTGAAAGTACAATGTACAGTGCCTGCTGGGCGCTAATCATATGATATGCACCGCGGTAGCTTTGAAAATGAGGAAGAGTTCTTGACCATACGATATCCGCAGCTCCTCGGCGGATACCTTGGTAATATCCACCATGAATATTTCTCCGGCCTCGATCCGCAGCCGGTAGGTCAGGCCGAGCGGGATGATCTCGGCGACCTTGCCGCGCAAACAATTGCGCGCGCTGGTGCCGGCCAAGGGCTCCGGTGAAAGTATGATATCTTCCGGATGGACCACCGCCCAGGCGCGGTCTTTTACCTCCGCTGCCGTCTCAAAACGGACCTTTTGATTTTCAAATAAGCGGCGCCCATTTTCCGCCGCAACCCGGCCAAAGAAAAGATTGTCAACGCCCAAAAAGGCGGCGACCTCTACCGAGTTCGGGTTAGAGACAACAGCTTGCGGCGCCCCCTCCTGAACGACCTTAAAGTCCATCATTATCATCAGATGATCGGCCACCGCCAGGGCTTCCGCTTTGTTGTGCGTCACCCAGATCGTTTCGATGTCCTTATCTGCAATGATGGCTTTCAGCTCCTCGCGCAAACCGATCTGCGAAGGCAGGTCCAGGTTGGCAAAGGGCTCGTCCAGCAACAATCTTTTCGGTTCGATCGCCAAGGCCCTGGCCAGGGCCGCCTTTTGCGCTTCGCCGCCGGAAAGCGTGAGCGCGCGGCGCGAACCTAACGGTTCGATCCCCATTTTCATCAACCAGAGTTCAACCTTCCGGTTAATTTCGCGGTCACGACGGAAACGGAGTCCCAAGGCAATGTTCTCTTTAACCGTCAGATCAAAAAGCAAGGGCTCCTGGAAGACCATGGCCGCATTTCGATCTACTTCTCCCGTATCTAATCCCATCAATCGCCTTAGATAAGTGCTTTTCCCGGCTCCGTTGGGGCCCAATAGCGCCTTGATCATGTCCCCGGTTTCCTTTGTTGGATGAAGGTCAGCCCCAGGTTGATCGAAAATGAGAGCGAAAGCAAGACCAGCCCCAGCACGATGGCCGCCTCGAAATTGCCTTTTTGCGACTCCAGAACAATGGCGGTGGTTAAGACCCGGGTATCCCCCTTGATGTTCCCCCCGACCATCATGACCGCGCCGACCTCCGAAATGATCCCGCCGAAACCGGCCATCACCGCCGCCAGCAAAGAATACCGGGCCTCTCTCATAAGTAGCCAAGCCAGCTGCCCCCCCCGGGCCCCCAAAGCCCTCGCCTGCCATTTCATTTTCTGCGGTATCTGCTGGATCGCCGCCAGGGTCAATCCGGCAATGATCGGCGTGGCCAAAAATACCTGGGCAATGATCATGGCCTGGGTAGTATAGATCAGGCGAAGAAAGCCGAGCGGTCCGCCGCGCCAGAGAAAAAGCAATACCAGCAGGCCCACCACGACCGGCGGCAGACCCATCGCGGTATTGATAATACTTACTACGACCTTGCGGCCGGGAAAGTCGTTGAGCGCGATATACACCCCCGCCAGCAATCCTAAACCTACCGAGATCAGCAAAGCGCTGCCGGTGACCTGCAGTGTGGTGCGGATGACTATTAATAGGTTGAGATCAATCATCGTCCGGGAAAAAGATGGAGGAGCCGAATTTCTCCTTGCCGAAACCGGCTATCAGCTTTTTAGTTGTGTCGGAAGTGATAAAATCGGCAAAGGCTTTTGCCCCGGCGGCATTCACTCCCTTATGCTTGTCCGGGTTGACTTCGATCACGTGATACGGGTTTAAAAGCTTTTTATCTCCTTCATAAACGATGACCAGCTTGATCTTATCCCGAAAGCTTAAATAAGTCGCCCGGTCGGCGAGAGTGTACGCCTTTTTCTGGTCGGCAATCAGCAGTGTGGCCCCCATCCCCTGACCGCTTTCCAGATACCACTGGTTGGATATGATCGATCCGGCGTACGGCCAGATGGAAAGTTCCTTGGCGTGGGTGCCCGACTTGTCCCCGCGGGAAACAAAGACAGTCCCCGCAGCCGCGATCGACTTGAAAGCTCCGCCAATGCTTTTGGCCCGTTTTGCCCCGGCCGGATCGTCCGCCGGTCCCAGCAGGACAAAGTCGTTGTGCATCACGGCCCGCCGGTTGATGCCGTTCCCTTCGCCCATGAATTTCTCTTCGTCTTTCGGGGAATGGACCAGCAGGATGTCGGCCTCGCCGCGCCGTCCCATTTCCATCGCCAGGCCGGAGCCGACCCCGATGGTCTTGACCTTGATCCCGGTCTGTTCCTCAAAGACCGGCAGGAGTATATCGAGGAGGCCGGAATCCACCGTACTGGTGGTGGTCGCCAATATTATCGTTTTATCTACCGCAACCGAGGAAGTTACCAAAAGGATCAGTAGCAAGAATACCAAACGAAATACTTTTACTTTCATATGGTTCTCCTTTCCAAAAAGCCCCTCGACGGCGCTCGGGGCAAGGGAGGTCAGGCTGTTTCCGGCCTGGCCCTATCGTCCCGCGCACCTTTTAAGGCGGGCGGGATCGGAGAAATCAATTCAGCTTAGATCTGGGCCTGTAATTCTATCTGCAGATTATTATTGTTGATCTGGGTAGTTTCTTCTCCCACCAGATTATAGTTCAAGAGCAGTTTGGTGGTTTTGTCGAAAAGATAGGCGCCGCCCAGGGTTAGGGTATTTACGACGTTCCCGGCAGTGGCCGTATTGGGATCGTATATTTCATATCTTACCAACGGCTCATATTTGTCGATCAGTTTAGACAACTGTAAGGAGGCCTCCGAAACCCTGGAGGTTGCCGCCAGGTTGGGGCCTACCATATATTCGGCCACCACTGTCGCCGAATCGATCTTATATTCTACGTCCATTCCTCCATCTTTCTTTTCGATGCTGCCTGCGCCGGCATGCCCGTAATAGCCGGAGATCCCAATATCCAAGGAATCATTCTTATAATTGATCCTTCCGACCAGATCCTTGGATTTATTATTATCTGCCGTTCCGGTACCGTTGATCAGCGCTCCATCATAATAGAGACCGGATAAAGCGGGTATTTTGCCCATCACCCTTATCCCATAATCACGAGAAGGAACTATCGTTCCATAATGGGTGGGAACAAACCCGATGCTGTAAATGGTCTTATATTTAACCGAATCATATCCGAAAGGCAGCAGGAATTGGCCAAAGCGGGCTGCGCCGAAAGACATCTTTGCTTCCGCATAAACGTCGGCCAAAGTTACGGTGGCGCCGGTCGAAAGACCGGCAAAATCCGGCTGGATCAAAAACAACAGATCCGGGGTCAATTCGCCGGTCACTTTGATCCTGGCCCGTGAGATCGCGAAGGCATCGTTGACTGCCGTCGAATCCCAGGCGCTGTAGCGCACCCGGAGATACCCGGAGGTCGTTAGCTTTTTCACAAAAGACGGGAGGGATTCGTCCTTGGCCGCCGGGACAACCGCTGGAGCCGGCTGTTCAACCTTTTTAACCGCCGTTGCCGCTTCATTTTTTTTCACCGCAGCCGCAGAGGAGACCGAAGCCAACACTGCCAAACAGAGCATTCCCGCTAAGATCCTTTTCATTTTATTCCCTTCCCTTTCTTGCTGACGATCATATTTTACCGGGCCCCGCTCCGCGAGTCAAGCGGATTATGGCCTACATGTGAATCTTTTCACTTTATTCGTTGCGCGGCGGAATACAGGTTCATTCTCTTTCCCCGGGCAAACCCCAAGAGCGTTAGGTCCATTTGCCTGGCCAACCTTACGGCCAAGTCGGTAGGCGCCGAGGGCGAGGCCAGCATCGGCACTCCCCTTTTTAATATCTTTAACACCATCTCCGAGGTCAGCCGGCCGCTGGTTAAGATCAGCTTATCGGATAAGGCGATCTCTTTTTCCAGGGCCTCGCCGAAGATCTTATCCAAGGCGTTATGACGCCCCAGATCTTCCGCAAACGACAATATTTGCCGACCGTCCGACAAGGCGGCGCTATGCACGCCTCCGGTCTCTTTAAAGACCGCCGATCGTTTTTGGAATTCGGCCATCAGTGATAATATCGTTTCCGGCGCGACGACCAGCTTCGATACGATCTTCCGGCATTGGCTGAAATCCTTATAATCAAAAAAGGTCATTCCCTTGCCGCAGCCGGAGGTAATGACCCGCCTGCCGAAGATCGTTTCTTTTTCGATCTTTCGAATATCCTTGATCTTGATCCGGACGGTCGTGGTCTTTTTGTCGAACAAGATCGATTCGATATCTTCTTTGGCATTAATAAATCCTTCTGAAAGCAGAAATCCGATCGCCAGATATTCCATTTTATCCGGACTGCAAAGCAGGGTTAACAGCTGTTCGTCGTTTAGGACGATCGTCAGCGGGACTTCAACCGCCACCAGGTCGCCTATCTTCTCCCAAATCCCATCCTTGATCCTAATTATCTCGATATTATTTTTCATGGGTTTTAAGCGCGTTCAAGGTGTTGATGTTGCAAAACGACAAAAGTTCCGGATCTATTTCCCTTAATTCCTTTTCATCGATGAATTTAGTTGCAACTTTATCATACAGCCGGCTGATCTTATACTGTCCGCCTCTTATCATTTTATCTATCGCCGGCAGGCATTTCTTGGAATAGACCGCTAGGAGCGGTTCGGGAAAACCCTTAACGACCGGCACCACGGCATCCTGCCCTTTCACGTTTATAAGATATTTAACCAATTCCTGATTGATCAACGGCATATCGCAAGCGGTCACTAGGTTCCGCTCCGAATCCGAGGCCGTAAGGCCGGCGTGCAAACCTCCCAGCGGTCCGACCCCCTGGTAAACATCCGTCACGACCCGGCATCCCAGGTCTGCGTATTTTTCGGGGGTATTGGTCACGATAAGGCACTTACCAAAGAGCGTCCCCAAAACCGAAAGTATCCTCTCGATAATGGGAACGCCCTCAAATTTCACGAACGCCTTATCTTTTCCCAGCCGGCTGGATTTGCCGCCGGCCAGAATAATAAGGTTCACATTATTTCGGAGCGCAGGTGGTTTCTCTTAAATAAGCAAAAGCGTAAACCGCACCCACGAATACCGCTCCTCCCACAATATTGCCCAAAGTTACCGGGATCAAGTTATGGAAAATAAAGCCGCGCCAAGAAAGATTGGCCAGCTTCTCGGCGGCAACCCCGGAAGCGGAGACCACCGCCACGTTGGACTTTAACAGCAGGCCCATGGGAATAAAATACATATTGGCGACGCTGTGCTCGAAACCGGAGGCGACAAAGGCCATGATCGGGAAAAATATGCCGAAAACTTTCCCTGTAACATCCTTGCTCGCCAGGGCCAGCCACACCGCCAGGCACACCAGCCAGTTGCAGCCGATGCCCCGCATGAAGGCCTCCATCCAGGTCAGGTTAACCTTGGCGGAAGCGATCGAGAGCGCGGAAGCGCCTACTCCCAGCTGATTGAACGCCCACAACCCGGAATAATACATTATATATACCAGGATCAGCGATCCGGCAAAGTTCGCCAGGTAAACCACAGCCCAGTTCTTAAACATATCCAGCCAGGAAACCTCTCCCTTGATCACTCCGGTCAAGATCAGGTTGTTGCCGGTAAAAAGTTCCGCTCCGCCGATCACCACCAGCATCAGGCCCACGCTGAACACCGCTCCGCCCATAAAACGGGCAAACCCCAGACCCACGAACTTGCCCAGGTCATGGGTCACCATGGTCATAAGTTCCGCTCCAAAGCCGATGTAGACCCCGGCCAGCAAGCCCAGCAGGATCACCGAAAGGAAATTCAAGCTGCATTTCTTCTTCCCTACCGCCAGTATATTTTGCGCTATTTCTTGGGGACTAAAAAAATCTGCCATTCAACTCACCTCCTTAACGATTTGATCAAAACTCCCTCGTCATCAATTTCATTTCCGCATAAGTGAAGACCGGCCCGTCCAGGCAAACGTATTTGGGCCCGATGTTGCAGTGGTTGCACTTGCACACTCCGCATTTCATGTGCCGCTCGAGAGTAGAGATAATATCGGTGTCGGCCAGCCCCATTTTTGAAAGGTCGGATAGCACGAACGGGATCATGACCGGCGGTCCGCAGACTATCGTCTTGGTCTTTTTGACGTCGATCTTAACCTTGGGCAGTAAAGTCGTGACCAGGCCGACGTTGCCGTCGCAAAGATTCTCGCCCATATCCACCGTGGTTATGACCTCGGCGGCTTTTCGCCAGGTTTGGGATACCTCCGTTTTAAACACCATGTCGGCATGGGTCCGGGCTCCGTACAGTATCATGATCCTGCCGTAGTTGCTTTTTTCGTCGATCGCCTGATTGATCAGGGACCGCAACGGCGCCAGCCCGATCCCCCCACCCACAAAAAGCAGGTCGAATCCTTTTAGATCCTTGAGCGGGAAACCGTTCCCATACGGCCCGCGCAGGCCGATCTCGGCCCCGGGTCTCATTTTATGCAATTCCGCGGTCAAGCTGCCGGCGTTTTTGACCGCCAGCTCGACAAAGCCCTTGCGGGTCGGGGATGAAGTGATCGAGATCGGCGCTTCCCCGAAGCCGAAAACCGAGACCATAAAGAACTGGCCGGCCTGGTAATGAAATTCGTCTTTCGGATCCTTGTATTTTATGGTGAACATTTTAACGTCGGGGGTTTCTTGGGAGATCTTATCGATCATGGCGATCTTGGGAAGATAAAGGTTTTCCATTTAGGCTCCCCTCATCAGAATACTGCGGGCTATCCGCGCCATATCGATCTTGCCGGGACAGGTGGTGGTGCAGCGTCCGCAGCCCACGCAGCCCCGCTCCCCGAACTTGTCGAATTCATAGAAGAGCTTGTGATAATACCTTCTCATAAAGCGGTCTTTCTGCTTCCCGCGCGGGTTGTGGCCTCCGGCCATCAAGGTGTAGCCGGCAAAAGTGCAGTTGTCCCAGGTGCGGATGCGATACCCCTCGTGTTCGCTGATCTGCTTGTCCACGACGTTGAAGCAGATACAGCAGGGGCAGACATAAGAACAGCCGCCGCAGTTCTGGCAGCGTTTGGCCATGTTTTCCCAAAGGATATCCGGAACTTCGTCTTTTTTAAGCTTATCCGTCACCGTGCTCTGGTCGACAAAGGTCTTAAACTGGCCTTTGGATTCGAGCAGCAGCTCAAAACGCTTTTCTTCGGCGTTTTGGGGGGCGGGCTTGAACAAAGCAGCGTATCTCCCTCCCGTGATCGCCCTTCCCTTGGGAGAGCCGATCTCGACCAGATACTCATCCCCGAAATCGACCAGCTGGACGTCGAAATTGGTCTTGGCGAACGGACCGGAATCGGCATAAACGCAAAAACAATTTTTTCCCGGTTTATTGCAGGCGAGGTTGATAATGGTCGAGTTTTCCCTTCTTTTTAGATAATAAACATCCTTGAGCCCGTCGGCGGTATACCATTTGTCGCAGAAAGTCAGCGCGGTGTGGTCGCAGGCCCTCACCCCGAAGATCACCCTTTTTAGTTCCGAAACCGCCGGTTCTACGATAATACCGGCCGGCCCCTTTTTGTATTTTAAGATCGTGTCCATCTGGGGGAAGAAAAAGCGCTTGATCGACATCCAGGGCGGAACTTCGTAGTGATCGAGGAAGGCCTCCTCGGCCGAGTCGATAAATTCGTAAAGGATATCGCCATGGCTCTCTTCGGGCGCGATCACCTTGGTCTCCTCGAGCATGGCCGCCAGCCAGGGCCGGATATTATCTTTCGTTATGGCTTTGGTTTCGATCGCACATACCTGTCCCATTATCGTACCGCCTCAATTCTGGCCGCGCAAACCTTAAATTCCGGGATCTTCGATTTGGGGTCAAGCGCGTCATTGGTCAAACGATTGGCCGCCGCTTCCGCAAAGTGGAACGACATGAAGACGATCTTCTCCGGCACGATGGTCGAGACCTGCGCCCGGGTTATGACCGCCCCTCTACGGGTTGAAACCTTTACCTGGCAGTTGCCGCGCAAGCCCAGCGCTTTGGCATCCGCCGGATTGATCTCCACGTATCCTTCCGGATGTTCGCGGTGGAGCTGGCTGGTCTTGCGGGTCATGGTGCCGGTGTGGAACTGGAAGTACATCCGCCCGGTGGTCAGGATAAAAGGGAACTCCTGGTCCGGCTCTTCGGCGGGTGGAGTATGTTCGATCGGGGAGAACTTGCCTTTGCCGCGGGAAAAGGCCTCGCGATGTAAAAATTGGGTGCCGGGGTGTTCGCGGTTGGGACAGGGCCATTGCAGGCCGAAAAGTTTTAGACGATCAAAATGGACCCCCCCATAGATGGGGGTGAGAGAGGCGATCTCTTCCATTATTTTCGAAGGGTTGTCATAGTGCATGTCGTAGCCGAGCAGCTTGGCTATCTTTAAGATTATTTGCCAGTCGGGAATGGATTCCCCCACCGGGTCGATAGATTTTCTGACCCGCTGGATCCTTCTTTCGGTATTGGTGAAAGTGCCGTCTTTTTCCGCGAAAGAAGTCCCCGGCAAAACCACATCGGCCAGCCGGGCGGTCTCGGTCAAAAAGATATCCTGGACCACCAGGAAATCCAGCTTTTTCAGCCCAACCTCGACATGTTCGGTATTGGGATCGGAAAGCATCGGGTTCTCACCCATTATATATAGCGCCTTGAGCTTCCCTTCCGCCGCCGCATTGATCATTTCCACGACCGTTAAGCCCGCTTTATCCGGTAATTTATCGACGCCCCAGGCTTTGGCAAACTTTTTACGGACATCTTCGCTGGACAGGGCTTGATAACCGGAGAATACGGTCGGCAGGGCTCCCATGTCGCAGGCCCCCTGGACATTGTTTTGCCCCCTTAAGGGATTTATTCCCGAATGGGGAAAGCCGACGTGGCCGGTTAATAGCGCCAGATTGGCAAGAGTTAAAACATTATCGGTTCCGCAGGTGTGCTGGGTGATCCCCATAGAATAAATGATCGAGGCCTTTTTGGAAGAAGCGTACAACCGGGCGGCCTTTTTGATGTCCGCGGCCGGGACCCCGGTAATTTTTTCCACGTATTCGAGCGAATATTTGTCGACGATCTTCTTAAGCTCCTCGATATTTTCGGTTCGCAGTTCAATATATTCTTCGTCCAGCAATTTCTCGTCGATGATGACCTTCATCATCCCATTGAACAGGGCGATATCGGTTCCCGGTCTTTGCCGGATATGCAGGCAGGCGTATTTGACCAGCGGTATTTCGCGGGGGTCGGCCACGATCAAACGCGCTCCTTTATCCACCGCGCGAATGATGCGGTTGCCGGTGGCGGGATGCTGTTCGGTGGTATTCGATCCCGTAACCAGGATAACGTCGCAATCTTCGATCTCGTTGATGGAATTGGTCATAGCGCCCGAGCCGAAAGCCAGGGCCAAACCGGCGACCGTGGAGGCGTGGCACAGCCGGGCGCAGTGATCGACATTGTTGGTGCCGGCGGCGGCGCGCGCCAATTTCATCATCAGGTAATTTTCTTCGTTGGTGCACTTGGCCGAAGAAAGGAAGGCCAAAGCATCCGGGCCGGATTCCTTTCTGATGGAATTCAAGCGGACCTCAATCAATTTTAACGCGGCTTCCCAGGTATCGGGGACCAACTCCCCGTTCTTGCGGATCAAGGGGGTTTTAAGCCGGGCAGGATGATTGATGAATTCGTGGACGTTCCAGCCCTTGACGCACAGGATCCCCTGGCTGATGGGGTGCTCTTTGCTGGGATAGACCCCCACCACTTCGTTTTCCCTTACCTGCAGGTAAAAATTACAGCCGCAGCCGCAGTAAGTACAGGTGGTTAGAACTTTTTTCATAAATGATCTTTTTTCATATGTGAACTAATTCACTATCGTTTGACGCCTTTATTTTAGTAAATAATCGGCGATCTGTCAATGGTTATTTGGTTCCTTAACAAAAAGTGTGCCAAATTAAGCCGCCCAGCAAAGTTATAGGGATAAAAGCAATCATCATCTTTCTGATATAAGTCTGAACGTTTCTGAATCCAAAGCTCATGCGCTTAATCATCTTGATCTTGTTGTTG
>JACRPM010000001.1 GCA_016223205.1 Candidatus Saganbacteria bacterium | reverse complement strand
AATCACTGGCTTACCAGACGCCATTTGAGGTATACTCCGGAAAAGGGAGGTGGAATTAGCGGGAAAAGGGCCAAGGGACAGTATCCTTTTCCATATCTTAACTTAGGATAAAAGTGGTCTAGACAATGGGGTCAAGTGTATACCTCTGGTTGGGGAGAGAAGTGGGGAGGCGGTGGCGAAGTGCGAATCGTTAGGGGAAGCGCGAGAGGCGTAAATATAAAGCGGCCACTAGATGATATTAGGCAGGCGTGAGTTCGGCAAGGGCAACCATGATCTAAATATTATTAACGCGCCCAAAGAAGAAGGGCGGGAGGAGAACGAATGAATAAAAAAGAGAAATCGGACATTATTCTATACACCAGTCCAGACGGGCAGGTTAAGGTGGAAGTGTTTTTTCAAGGAGATACCGCCTGGCTTACCTTAAATAGAATGGCTGAATTGTTCGGCACTTCAAAACAAAATGTAAGCTATCACCTGCAAAATATTTATGATAAGGGTGAATTAAGCAGGGAAGCAACTGTCAAAGAAATTATGACAGTTCAAAAAGAGGGTGGGCGCGAGGTAAAACGCAAAGTCGAGTACTATAGTCTGGATGCCATAATTTCTGTCGGTTATCGGGTCAATTCTGAAAGGGCAACCCAATTCCGCGTCTGGGCAACCCGGGTTTTACACGAATATATAATTAAGGGATTTGCCATTGATGATGAGCGATTGAAGTCCGGTAAAACATTACGCCAATCATATTTTGATGAGTTGTTAGAGCGCATCCGGGATATTAGAGCTTCAGAACGGCTGTTTTACCAGAAAATCACCGATATTTATGCCCAGTGCAGCGCCGATTACGACCCGCATTCAAAAATAACCCAGGATTTTTATGCTACCGTTCAAAATAAACTCCATTGGGCCATTCACGGCCATACCGCCGCGGAATTAATTGTCCGTAGAGCCGACGCCGCGAAACCGCACATGGGATTAACTACCTGGAAAAATGGGCCAAAAGGAAAAATCCGCAAAACCGATGTGGCGATCGCCAAGAATTATTTGAACGAAAAAGAATTGAGGCAGCTAAACCGCATCGTTTCCATGTACCTGGATTATGCCGAAATGCAGGCGGAAAACCAGCACGCTATGTCTATGACTGACTGGGTCTCAAAGCTGGACGCGTTCCTTTATTTTAACGAGAAAGATGTTTTGAAAAATCCGGGCAAGGTATCAGCTGAAGTGGCCAAAGAGCTGGCGGAACAAACATTCGCGAAATATGAGGAAAATATCCGGCGGATTGAAACAACAGAACCAGTCAGCGACTTTGATCTGCTTGTGGAAAAAACTAAGTTCATTGAGAAGAAGAAGGATAAAAAGGGCCACTGAAGCACGAAGAGCTCGGTCGAGTCGTTCATCCGCAGGTTCCTCTAAGATGCTATAATATATAAAATGAAGTTGTTTTCTTCTTTATTGGATTTAATTTTTCCTCCTCACTGTGAGGCCTGCCGTAGCCTGGGGCCGGAAGCTTTCTGCGCGGATTGCGCACAAAACATCACCTACCTTTCGCCTTCAGCTTTCTCCCATTCGGTGGGGGAATACGCGGGCCCGTTGAAAAAAGCCATCCATCGTTTCAAATTCAAAGGAAAGACCCGGCTGGCCGATCCGCTGGGGGTCTTGATGGTCAAATATTTGAGCCGCAACCTCGACATGAACCTGATCGATCTCATTGTTCCCGTCCCTTTGCACGAAAAGAGAATGAAGGAACGGGGCTTCAACCAGGCCGAGCTTTTAAGCCTGGTGCTTACCAAATACTACGATGTTCCCACCGTTTCGGGAACGCTTTTCCGCGTAAAGCACACCCATCCCCAGTTCGACCTGCCCCGCGCCGAAAGGTTCAAGAACATCCGCGGGGCCTTTGAAGTGAAGGGGGGACAGATATTGCAAGATAAAAACATCCTGCTTTTGGACGATATCTTGACCACCGGTTCCACGGTAGGCGAATGTACCCGGGTCTTAAAGTCGGCGGGAGCGCGGGCCGTCCATATCTTAACCCTCTCCCGAGTTGTGGTATAATAATAGTATGGAAATAAACATACAAGGACACGGGATGGAATTGACCGAGGCGCTCCGCAATTACGCCTTCAAGAAGGTAAGCAAGCTCCAGGAATTTTTTAACAATATCCAGAAGGCGCAGGTCATCCTCGATGCGCGCAACCTCGATGAGTTCAAACGCTCCCAGGTGTGCGAGGTCAACATGTGGCTGGCGGGCAAAAAGGTGATCCGGGCCAGCGAGGCCGGGCAGGATATGTACGCTTCGATCGATATGGTCTGCGCAGAGCTGGAACAGCAGATCAAAAAGCACAAGGAAAAACACGTAAAAGAAGTCCGCCGGTCCGCAGAAAAAGAAAAACAATTCCGCCGGCAGGCAGAGCCCGCCCCGCTTGCTACCGGTCCGGTCGTAGTAAAATCTAAAAGGTTCAACATCACCACTATGACCAGGGAAGAGGCCCTGCTGGAGATGCAGAAATTGGGACACGAATTCTTCCTATTCCGCGACGCCGAGAGCGGGAACATCAACGTAGTGCACGGGGATACGATCATCAGGCCCGAAGCGGCGCAGACCTTCTCTGAAGACGAGGCCCTCAAGCACTTAAACGGCGGAGAATTTGGATTTCTGGCTTTCCTCAATTCGGCTACCAACGAAATGAACGTGCTCTATAAAAGACGGTCGGGGAACTTTGGACTCATCGAGCCCGCGGCCTGATACATGGTCCTTAAGTGGCTCACCCAATTTATCGGGGACACCGACGAGAAGCGCTTAAAAAAGTATGACCCGCTCGTCCTCCGCATAAATGGGCTCGAAGTAAACCTCAAAAAACTATCCGACTTCGAACTGGCAGCAAAAACCGAAGAATTCCGCAAACGCTTAAAGTCCGGGGAAACCCTGGACGATCTGCTGCCCGAGGCTTTTGCTTTGGTCCGGGAAGCATCGGTAAGGACCATCGGCCTGCGCCACTTCGACGTCCAGCTTTTGGGGGGGATCGTTCTCCATCAGGGCAAGATCGCCGAAATGAAGACCGGGGAAGGTAAGACCCTGGTGGCTACACTGGCGGTGTACCTAAACGCTTTAAGCGGTCCGGTCCACATTATCACCGTCAACGATTACCTGGCCAGGCGCGATTCAGAGTGGATGGCGCCCATCTATCGGGCGCTCGGCCTTAAAGTCGGCGCGCTCCAGAACGGGATGGAACCTCCCGAGCGCCGGATCATCTATTCCGGCGATATCGTCTACGGCACCAACTCCGAGTTCGGCTTCGATTACCTGCGCGATAACATGGCGACCGACCTGGGACACTGCGTCCAGCGGGAGCTCAATTACGCCATCGTGGACGAGGTGGACTCCATTTTGGTGGATGAAGCCCGCACCCCGCTCATCATTTCCGGCATGGTAGAGGAAAAAGTGGATATTTACCACAAGGCCAACGAGCTGGTAAAACGGCTGGTGAAGGACCTGGATTTTACCGAGGATGAGAAGCAGAAGAACGCGGTCCTAACCGAGCAGGGGATCAAGAAGATCGAGAAGCTGATGAACATCGAATACCTGTTCGACGTCCAGCACATGGAGTTGGCCCACCAGGTGATCCAATCCCTGCGCGCCCACCATATGTTCAAGAAAGACGTGGATTACGTCATCAAGGAAGGCGAGGTCATCATCGTCGACGAATTTACCGGGCGACTAATGACGGGGCGAAGATACAGCGACGGCCTGCACCAGGCCATCGAGGCCAAGGAACGCGTGGAGGTCCGCGAGGAGTCCCAGACCCTGGCCACCATTACCCTGCAAAACTATTTTCGGCTTTACAAAAAGCTGGCGGGCATGACCGGCACCGCCAAGACCGAAGAAGGGGAATTCTGGAAGATCTATAACCTCGAAGTGAACGTCATTCCCACCCACAAGACCATGGTGCGGAGCGACCTCTCGGACGTCATCTATAAGACCAAAAAAGAAAAGTTCAATGCCGTGGTCCGCGAGATCGAAGAGCGGCATAAAGTCGGCCAGCCGCTGCTGGTGGGTACGGTCTCGATCGAGAATTCGGAACTCCTTTCCGAAATGCTTTTCCGCAAGGGCATTCCCCACAGTGTCCTGAACGCCAAACAACACGAAAAAGAGGCCGAGATCGTGGCTAAGGCCGGGCAAAAGGGAAATGTCGTGATCTCCACCAACATGGCCGGCCGGGGCACCGATATCGTGCTGGGGGAGGGCGTGGTGGAGGTGGGGGGACTGCATGTTATCGGCACGGAGAGGCACGAGTCCCGCCGCATCGACAACCAATTACGCGGCCGTTCCGGCCGCCAGGGCGATCCCGGATCCACCCGCTTCTATGTATCTTTACAGGATGAACTGATGCGGCTTTTCGGATCCGACCGCATTGCGGGGGTGATGGACCGGCTGGGACTGGAAGAGAGCACTCCTATCGAACATCCTTTGATCTCGCGAGCTTTAGAGAACGCTCAAAAGAAAGTTGAGCAATACCACTTCGGCATCCGCAAACAGATATTGGAATACGACGATGTGATGAACAAACAGCGCGATACCATCTACGGCCTGCGCCGCAGGATACTGGAAGGCCGGGAACTCAAAGAAAAAGTATTGGAGATGGCCGGGCAGGTATTCGCCGATCCCGCCCGGCTTGAAGAGTTTAAACAGTCCTATGCCAAGAAGGAAGCGGAAGTGGGGGAAGCGGTGATGCGGGAGATAGAAAAAGCGGTGATGCTGCGGGTGATCGATTCCAAATGGATTGAACAGCTGGATAACATGGATAATCTTCGCGACGGCATCGGCCTGCGCGGCTACGGCGGGCGCGATCCATTGGTCGAATACAAGATCGAGGGCTACGGCATGTTCCAGGAGATGATGGAGGCCGCGCGCTCCGAGATACTGGACATGCTGCTCAAAGTGCAGTTAGTCGATAACCCACCGACGCCCAAATCGAAAACTCCGGACTTAGAAAAAACGGGCCGAAACGATCCCTGTCCCTGCGGGAGCGGAAAGAAATATAAAAAGTGCTGCGGAAGAAATATGTAATTCATAAACGAATGGAGCCTGAGGCTAAACGCCTCGGCTCCATTTTTCGGAACCGCGACGTTCAGTCGCAGGTTCCGCTGATCATTCTTGGTTTGCTGCTTCTGACGATCCCCGCTTTCGCAAAAGAACTATATGTTCCTGGAGAAATATTGGTCAAATTCAAACCGGGGAGAATTTCCGCCGCTTCCGTCGATGATCTTAAATCCCAATTCGGCGTCCAAACCTCCGAAAAGGTATTCACCCAAACCAAAACCTCGATCCGCGCCCTGGCCCAGGGTCTGCCCGACCTTTCCCTGCTTTACCGCATAACCTATGCTTCGACCCGGGACGCCAAAGCTGTAGCCGGGGCTTTTTCCGCCGACCCCAATGTGGAGTTCGCCGAGCCCAATTATTATGTTTATGCGAGCGCCACTCCCGATGATCCCTTCTATGCCACCCAGCAATGGCACTTGGACAATATCAAAGCCCCGGCAGCTTGGGACTTAAACCAGGGCTCGACCGGAGTGGTGATCGGAATCGTGGATTCGGGAATCGACCTCGATCATCCCGATCTGGCCGCCAATCTCTGGACCAACTCCGACGAGATCCCCAATAATGGGGTGGACGATGACAGCAACGGCTATATTGACGACTATTACGGCTGGGATTTCGTGAGCAACGACAAAACCCCGGAACCGGTCCCCGGCGGGGGTGATAATGACGGAGTGAACCACGGCACCCATGTGGCCGGTATTGCCTCCGCCGTCACTAATAACGGGGTAGGGGTGGCGGGAGTGGGGTGGAAGTGCAAGGTGATGGCGGTGAAGATCCTAAGCAGCAGCGGGAGCGGCACCACCAGCCGGGCCTTGAGCGGCATACAATACGCGGTGGATAACGGGGCGCAGATCATCAATTGTTCGTTCGGCGGCGGCTATTCGTCTTCTTACGATACCATCATCGACTACATTCACGGGTTGGGTGGTTTAGTTGTGGCGGCGGCGGGAAACGATAATATCGATATTGATGCCGACCCGCAATCCCCCATCTGCAACGACCGCAGCGACAACCGGGTGTTAGGAGTGGCTTCCTCGGACCAAAATGACATGAAATCCGGCTTCAGCAATTATGGGGCAACCTATGTGGACGTGTCGGCTCCGGGGAGCGCGATCTACAGCACTTTTTTTAACGACGGCCAGATCGGGTTCAGCACCGATTACGGGTATGAAAGCGGCACCTCGATGTCAACCCCGCTGGTCTGCGGAACGGCCGCTTTGCTCAAATCCTACAATTCGTCCCTGACCCCCGCCCAAATGATCGAGATCATCCGCAACACTTCCGACGACCCGGGCCTGGGCCCCTCGATGGGAAAAGGCCGGATAAATGCCCGCGCCGCCCTGGCGGCCGGGGCTCCCGCTCCAACTGCGCCGGCGATCAATATTACGGGAACCCCGCTTAGCGGCCCTTCGCCTTTTAATCCCGCTTCCGGCGGAAACCTGTATTTTTCCTACCAATTAACTGCCGACGCCGCCATCACGCTGCAGGTGTTCGACCTCAACGGCGGGCTGGTCTTTACGAAAAACTATCCTTCCGGAGCGGCGGGCGGCTTAAGCGGGAGCAATACCGTCGGCTGGAACGGCCGGGATGCCTTCGATAATCTTATACCTAACGGGGTGTATTTTTATCGTATAATGAACGGGACCCGAATACTGGGCCGCGGGAAACTGGCGGTGTTAAAATAAAATGCTGGATGATATAAAAAAGCAATTCGCGGAACTTGAACAGAAAGCCGGAAAACTCGAGACCTTCCTTAAGATCGATGATAAAAAGAAAAAGATCGGCGGCCTGCAAAAAGAGACCTCCGATCCCGCTCTCTGGTCGGATAATGCCCGCGCCAAAAAACTCCTGCAGGAACTCTCGACCCTCGAAAAAGAAGTGAAGGAATGGGAAATGCTGTCTTCGGACATCAAAGAACTGGCGGGGCTGCTGGACCTGGCCAAAGACGAGGATGAAAAGGGGCTGGCCCAGGAATTGAAGCGCTTGGCCGAAAAGACCGAGCGGTTAGAGCTGACCACTTTGCTTTCGGGCCCTTACGATCAGAGCAATGCCATCCTTTCCATCAACGCCGGGGCAGGGGGCACCGATGCCCAGGATTGGGCGCAGATCTTATTGCGCATGTACACCCGCTGGGCCGAGACCAAGGGCTTTAAGATCGAGATGCCCGATATCTCGTACGGGGAAGAGGCGGGCTTAAAAGGCGTGACCCTTCTGATCTCCGGTCCCTATGCTTATGGATATTTAAAGTCCGAAAGCGGGATCCACCGGCTGGTGCGCATCTCTCCCTTTTCTTCCGAAGGCAAGCGTCATACTTCGTTCGTTTCGGTCGAGGTGATCCCCGAGGTCACCGAGGACATCAAGGTGGATATCAATCCCAACGATCTGCGGATCGATACCTATCGGGCTTCGGGACCGGGCGGACAGAACGTGAACAAGGTGTCTTCCGCGGTGCGCATTACGCATATCCCCACCGGGATCGTCACCCAGAGCCAGATCGACCGCTCCCAGCACATAAACCGCGAGAACGCACTCCGTCTCCTCAAAGCCCGTCTCTATGATATGATGCTGGCTCAGCGCAAAGAGAAGATCGAAGAGCTGCGCGGGGAGCGGCGCGCCATGGAGTGGGGCAGCCAGATCCGCTCCTATGTATTTCAGCCCTATACCCTGGTAAAGGACCATCGCACCGGAGTGGAAGTGGGCAACGTACAGGCGGTGATCGACGGGGAGATCGATCCTTTCATCGAAGCCATGTTAAGGAAAGGGGGCGCGTAAATGCTGGATAAGTTGACCAGGGCCCTGCTGGTAATATTTCTGTGTTTATCCATCGGAGTGGGCGGCTGGCTGGCCTACCAGAAGCATGGGGCCGAAGGGGGCAGCCGCACCGTGGAACTGGTCATGGATTTCCGCGACCTGCAAATGCTTTCCGCTTTATCCAAAGTTCCTCTGGACAAACTGCTCGATGAGATCAAATCTCGAGGGATTGTCAGCGTCGGCTTGCTGGAAGAGACCCTGCCGGACGCGCAGGCGCTGGGGGAGATCGTTTACGCGGGCGGCACCGGCATCGAGCGGCTCAAGGGCCTAAGCCCGATCCTCGACAAACTTATCATCGAAAAGAAGATCAAACCCTCGGCTACTTATATCTTAAGCTTGAACTCCTCGGCCAGGAAAAGGATCAAACAACAACTGCAATTCATCCTCATCAAGGACGAGGTTAAGACCCTGGGCGAGAACGTCATCGAGGTCAACGAAGCGGAAGTCCGATTGCGGGAAGTGGGCCTGGGCCTTTCCGAAAATGTTTCAGGATACCTTATTAAGAAGGGCTTCCGCATAGTTCCCCGCCTATGGAACGATCCCCGTTATGACGTAAGAAGCAAGATCGGGGCGTTAAAGGGTTATGACACGGTGATCTTCGACGGCGACGAGATCACCGGTTTCCCCGACCGGCTAAACCTCCTTTCCACAGCGATGAAAAAGACCGGCATTAAATACGGTTGGATCGAGATCATTAAGCAGGACGGCGACCAGAAACTGCGCGCTCTGATGAAGCAGGATATTGTCCGGGTGCACAGCGTGCCCAAAGACGAGCTGTTGAAGATCAGCAAGGACGAAGCCCTGGCCCGCTTCACCAAAGCGGTGCGGGAGCGGGGGGTAAGATTGCTTTATATTCGCCCGTTCCTTCCTCCTCAAATAACAGAGGACCCGGTCACCTACAATCTGGATTATTTATCTAAGGCAGGCCTGCCCGCCGGAGCTTTAGCGAAGGCGGGTTACGATTACGGGAAAGCCAGCACCCCGGGCCAACTTACCCCCGACGGTTGGCAGATCCTGGTCCTGGGGGTGGGGGTCCTAATCGTCACCATACTGCTGATCGACCTGTTCTTTCACATTCCCTGGTACCTGATCTGGCCGGCCCTCGTCGGAGGATTGTTCGGCATGCTTTATGTCGGGGCCTTCAGTCATGGCTATCCGCTCGAAAAGGGATTGGCGCTTCTGGCCGCCATCGTTTTCCCATCCTATGGAGTGATCTCGACCTATTCCAAGCCGCGGGGCCAGGCGCCATGGCTCTTGGTGATCAATTCAGTAATGGAAACGGCGATAGGGATATTCCTGATCATCGGTTTGCTGTCCAACACGGATTTCCTGATCGGCTCTCAAACCTTTGCGGGGATCAAGATCGCGCTGACATTTCCAGTGCTGATCGTGGCACTCTATTTCTTCTTGAAACCGAACCAGGAGCCGATCACAATAAAAGGTATAAAAGAGAAGACCCTGCTTTTTATCGGCTCCCGGGTTCCGGTGCTGTCCATTCTGCTGGGATTGACGATCCTCGGAGGATTATATGTTTTAGTGGCTCGCAGCGGCAACTTTACCTTACCGGTGCCCGGGTTCGAGAAACAAGCCCGGGAGCTTCTGGAGGTCTGGTTCGGCGTGCGTCCGCGTACCAAGGAATTCCTGATCGGCTATCCTTTCCTGGCGATCGCGGGGTGGTGTTTGCTGAAAAATAAGACCCAATTTCTCTGGGTACTTTTGGCCATTGGGGTCATCGGCCCAATATCGCTCCTCAATACCTTCACCCACGTCCATACCCCGGTCGTTATCTCTATCACGCGTTCGGTTTCGGGATTGGTGCTGGGGATCGTGATCGGGAGTATCATCACCTATCTTTTGGACCGATTTATCAAAAAATGAAGATCGCCGTTTCGGGCTATTACGGGTTCGGCAACACGGGCGATGAGGCCATCCTCGAATCCCTGCGCCAAAATATCAAAGGTGAACTGCTTATCCTGGATGCCAAGAACCGCTTCAATTTCAAGATGATCTGGGATTGTGATATCTTCATCTCCGGCGGGGGAGGGCTCTTGCAGGATAAAACTTCCACCCGCAGTTTCCTTTATTATCTGGGATTGATCAAGCTAGCGAAGATGTTGGGGAAGAAGGTATTTGTTTTCGCCGCCTCTATTGGACCGGTCAACAAACCTTATAACCGGTTTTTATTGAAACGGGTCTTGAACCAGGTGGACGTCATTACCGTTCGCGACCTGCATTCCTTCAACTTTGCAAAATCCCTGCACTTTAATAATCCCCGCGTGGTAGAGACCGCCGATCCCGCCTTTCTTTTGACGCCGATCTCTGCTATCCCGCGGCTAAACGCCGCGGCTCCATTGATTGGAGTATGCATACGGGAGATGAAGTCGGTCCACAATTTAGCAAAAACGCTGGACCAGTTCGCCAAAGAAGTAAAAGCCCGAGTAGTGATCATTCCCTTCCAACCCGAGCGCGACCTTGGTCCTTCCCGAAAGCTGAAAGAACACCTATTGGTCCCGGCGGAGATCGTGGAGGATAAATTATCGCCGCGGGAAATGCTGGGTATGATCTCGCAAATGGACCTTTTGGTCGGCATGCGCCTGCATTCTTTGATCTTCGCGGTCTCATCCCTGGTCCCGGCGATGGGGCTTTCCTACGACCCCAAAGTGGCGTCTTTCCTCGATGAAGTGAGCCTGCCGTACCTATCCGCAGAGGTTATTAATCCAGGTGAATTGCTTTTACTTATCCGGCAATTATGGGATAATCAGGCCGGAGTTAAGTTGAGCTTACAAGATGCCCGCCGCAAACTTTACGGCAAAGCCCAGCTCAACTTCGGCATGATCGATATGTTGAAAGGAGTTTAATATGGACCTGTATATTTTGATGGTCGCGATAATCCAGCTTTTTATTATTACCGATCCGATAGGCAACCTGCCGATTTTCGAGACCCTTACCAAAAAGGAAGCAAAGGAAGAAAAGCATAAAACCTACCTGCAAGCCACTTTTGTGGGTTTCGCCTTACTGGTGGTCTTCGCGGTCTTGGGCACGTTCATCCTCTCGCTTTTCCATATAACCCTTCCCGATTTTAAGATCGCGGGGGGCATTCTGCTTTTGATCATTGCCGTCCTGGTATTGGTGCGCGGCTCGTGGATAGAGGACGGCGACCAGCCGCATCCGGTAGGCGCGGTGCCGCTGGGCGTGCCTATTTTGGTGGGTCCCGGCGCCATCACCACCGCCATGGTGCTTATGGGATTGTACGGGCCGACCATTACCCTGACGGCCATCGTCATCAATTTCGGCATCAGTTTTGTGACCATGTTCTTCGGGGATTCGCTCTTTAAACTGCTGGGAGAGAGGGGCACGGAGATCATCGCCCGGGTGATGACGATCCTTTTGGCCGCCATCGCCGTCAACTATATCCGCAGCGGAATAACGGACATTATCTTAACTATCAGGTGATGAATACGATCGAGCTGGCCGGGGTCAAGGTAGATAATATCACCCTAGCAGAAGCGCTAGCTAAACTCGAAGGATTCCTAACCGAAAAGTCGCCGCATTTAATCGCCACCCCCAACCCCGAGATGATCGTCGCCGCGCAGGAGGATGAAGAGCTTTTTAATATCTTAAACAACGCTCACCTACGCCTGCCGGACGGCATCTCTATGGTGGTGGTTTCCCGAATATTGCGGACCCCGCTTCGTGAAAGGGTGACCGGCATTGATTTCCTTTTGGCCTCGGTGAAACTGGCCGCTCAAAAAGGGTGGAAGATATTTCTTTTGGGCAGCGCTCCAGGGGTAGCTGAAGCCGCCGCGCAGAACCTGATCACCCGATATCCTAGTCTCCTGATCGCCGGCACACATCACGGATTTTTCAAACCGGCTGATGCTCCTCAAATCATTGCCCAGATCAAGAAAATGCAACCAGACATCCTCTTCGCCGGGCTGGGGGCGGGCCGTCAGGAGAAATGGCTGGCCGCGCATTTAAATGAGCTCAATGTGCCGGTGAGCGTGGGAGTGGGGGGCAGTTTTGACGTTATTGCCGGAATAAAACAGCGCGCGCCGGGCTGGATCCAAGCCCTCTATATCGAATGGCTTTATCGCCTGATAACCGAGCCCCAGCGCTGGAAGCGGCAGCTGGCCTTGCCCAAATTCCTCTATTTGACTCTTATAAAATCCTTGCTATAATCGCAATATATGGAGCCGGAAGCGGTCCTTAGGATAGAAATACCCCAACTTAAGGTCTTTAAGCGCGGGAAAGTGCGCGATATTTTTGATGTCAACGAGCATTTTATCATCGCCGCCACCGACCGCATCTCCGCCTTTGATTCGATCATGCCCAACGGCATCCCCGATAAAGGCAAAATCCTCACCCAACTCTCGGTTTTTTGGTTCAATTTCACGAAGGACATCGTGCCCAACCATCTGGTTTCAGCCGATATCAAAGATTATCCGAATAGTTACCAAAAGGAAGTCCTGGCCGGCCGTTCCATGCTGGTCAAAAAGACCCGAGTCCTGCCTATAG
The DNA here is from genome assembly GCA_016223205.1 of Candidatus Saganbacteria bacterium. Classification (GTDB taxonomy): domain Bacteria; phylum Margulisbacteria; class WOR-1; order XYC2-FULL-46-14; family WPAF01; genus JACRPM01. The sequence goes on along the minus strand of JACRPM010000001.1, from coordinate 256,702 downwards.
AGTGTGTGGTGCGCGGGTATCTTTCCGGCTCCGGATGGAGCGATTACCAAAAGACCGGCGCCATCAGCGGCGTTAAACTTCCGGCCGGGCTTAAAGAATCGGATAAACTGCCTGAACCTATTTTTACCCCCACCAGCAAGGCCGATTTCGGCCACGATCTGCCCATTACCATGCAGGGCGTGACGGACAAAGTCGGTAAACAAGCCGCGGAATTCGTAAAGGAGAAGACCCTGGCGGTCTACCAGGCCGCGGCCGACTATGCCTTATCCCGCGGCATTATCATTGCCGATACCAAATTCGAGTTCGGACAATTGCCCGACGAAAGCATTATTTTGATCGACGAGATATTAACTCCCGATTCTTCCCGCTTTTGGCCGGCGGATAAATATCAGGCGGGCAAGTCCCAGCCCAGCTACGACAAACAATTCGTGCGGGATTACCTGCTGTCCATCAAATGGAACAAAGAGCCGCCCGCGCCGCCGCTTCCTCCCGAAGTGGTCAAAAAGACACAAGCTAAATACCTGGAGGCCTTCAAACGGCTTACTGGAAAGGGGGTGCTATAGAAAATAATAGAAACCGCGACGTTCAGTCGCAGGTTTCATGTGTACTTTGGGAGGTAATAATGGACATAGGAAAAGCATTCACGGATTCATTTAATATTTATATAAAGAACTTAATCATCCTGTTGGCCGGCATCGTTTCCTCAAACTTCATAATCATCCTGTTGGCCAGTATCGTTTCCTTTCTCCTCGGATTCCTCATCTGCCCGTTGGTGGGCTTCCAGATGATGTTCATCAAGGCCAAAAGGGGAGGAACGATCGCTTTTAACGATGTTTTTGCCCCCTTCAGTAAGTTCATCACTATCGCTTTGGGCGCCGCCTGGATCGCGATCTTGCTGGCCCTAACCTTTGTCCCTTCCGTCATCTGCTTCTATCTGGGATGGAACCTAGTGGGGTCGCTTTTATCGGTCGCCGCAATTCTCCTGGCCATTTATCTGGGTGTGAGCTGGATGTTCGCCTTGCTTTTGATCTATGACAAGGGATTGTCCATCAACCAGGGGCTCAAAGCCAGCCGGGAGCTGGTGGCCAAGAACAACTTCTGGATGCACCTGGTTTTGGTGATCCTGGCAGGTATCGTTTCCGGCCTGGGCAATATCCTGTGGGGTGTGGGAGCGCTTCTTACCATGCCGCTGGGAGTGGGAGCCATAGCGGCCGCTTACGCGGAGGAGACCAAATAACAAAGCGGTTATCAAAGCAAGTTAGGATCGGAAATGTATTAATCGGCGGTGGCAGGCCGCCGGCCGTGCAAAGCATGACCAAAACCGACACGGCCGATGTGTCTGCCACCGTCGCGCAGATCCACGAGCTCGAGGCCGCCGGCTGCCAAATAATACGCTGTGCAGTGCCGGATGAAAAAGCCGCCTATGCCTTAGGCGAGATAAAAAAACAGATAAATATCCCACTGGTCGCCGACATCCATTTTAATTACAAGCTGGCGGTGATCTCCGCCGAGATGGGCGTGGACAAGCTCCGTATCAATCCCGGCAACATCGGCGACCTGGACAAGATCAAGACCGTGGTAGCGGCGGCTAAAGAAAGAAAGATCCCTATCCGTATCGGGGTTAATGCGGGGTCGCTCGAAAAGGAGATCAAAAGAAAACACGGGGAAGTCAGCGCCAAGGCCCTGGTGGAAAGCGCGTTAAAGAACATTAAAATTCTGGAGGATCTGAAGTTCAAGGACATTGTTATATCGATAAAAGCCACCTCCATTCCCATTACCATCGCGGCCTACAGAATGCTGGCCAAAAAGGTTAAATATCCCCTTCACGTGGGCATAACCGAGGCCGGCATCCCCCGCATTGGCGCAGTGCGTTCGGCGGTCGGGATAGGCGTTCTTTTGGCAGAAGGTCTGGGGGACACCATCCGGGTGTCGTTGACCGGGGACCCGGTAGAAGAGGTGAGGGTGGGGTATGAGATATTGAAATCGTTGGAGCTCATCAAGCACGGCCTTACTATCTTATCCTGCCCAACTTGCGGAAGATGCGATATTGACGTCGAAGCCATTGCGGAAGAGGTGGAGGAGCGCACCCGGGAGATCAAAACTCCGCTTAAGGTAGCGATCATGGGCTGTGAGGTTAATGGACCCGGAGAGGCGGCGGACTCCGATGTAGGGCTTGCGGGGGGCAGGGGAGTTGGGTTAATATTCCGACGGGGGGAAGTGGTGCGGAAAGTCGCGGAAGACGAGATGGTGGATGCTTTAGTGGATGAGATAGAGAGTCTGGCAATAAAATAAATGGAGGAAATGACTTGATAGACCGATATACCCTGCCCAAAATGCGCGAGATCTGGTCGGAAGAGAACAAATTCCGCAAATGGCTGGAGGTGGAGCTGGCGGTCTGCGAGGCCTGGGGTCGGCTGAAAAAGATCCCTTCTGCCGCTTTGACCAAGATAAAAAGCAAGGCCAATTTCGACCTCAAGCGCATCGCCGAGATCGAAAAGACCGTGGATCACGACGTGATCGCCTTCTTAACCTCGGTGGCGGAAAAAGTCGGCCCCGATTCGCGCTTTATCCATATGGGCATGACCTCATCCGATGTGGTAGATACCGCGCTGGCGCTCCAAATGCGCGAAGCCGGGCTGATTATCGCGGCCGATATCAAGGATTTTATCAAAGTGCTCAAGCGCCTGGCCGTTAAATACCGCGACGCGGCCATGATCGGCCGCACCCACGGGGTGCACGCCGAACCTATGACCTTTGGGCTGAAGCTGGCTTTGTACATGACCGAGATGCAGAGGAATTTGGAGAGAATGGAGCGAGCGGTCAACGTTATCTCCTCCGGCAAGATCTCGGGAGCGGTGGGCACTTATTCCAATATCGATCCCCGCATTGAAGAGCTGGCATGCAAAACCCTTAAACTGCAACCGGCGCGGGTATCGAACCAGATATTACAGCGCGACCGGCATGCCGAATTCCTGACCACTTTAGCGGTCATCGGCGGCACCCTCGAAAAGATCGCTCTCGAGGTCCGCGGCCTGCAGAAGACCGAGATCGGCGAGCTGGAAGAGCCGTTCCGCAAAGGGCAAAAGGGATCGTCCGCCATGCCGCATAAGAAAAATCCGATCACCTGCGAACGCCTCTGCGGTCTGGCCCGCCTTTTACGCGGCAACGCCCAGGTGGCGCTCGAGAATCAGGCGCTCTGGCACGAACGGGACATTTCGCATTCTTCCGCCGAGCGGGTCATCATTCCCGACAGCTGCACGGTGATGGATTACATGCTGGTAAAGATAACCTACGTCATGGACAATCTAGTAGTAAACACCAACGCCATGAAGCGCAACCTCGACGCCACCCGCGGATTGATCTTCTCCCAGCGCCTGCTTTTGGCGCTGGTGGACAAGGGGCTCAAAAGGGAAGATGCTTACAGCCTGGTGCAGGGGGCGGCCATGCGGGCGCGGGGATTGGACAAGCATCTTAAGACCATGGTGATCGAGGACCCGCAGATCATGAGAAAGCTTTCCTTAAAAGAAATAGAGGAGGCCTTCGATCTCCGCTATTATCTAAAGAATATCGGGACCATATTCGAAAGATTGGGGTTATAAATGGCAAAAGTTAAGATCTATGTGACCCATAAAAAAGGTATCTTAGACCCGCAGGGCAAAACGGTGGAGACCGCCTTAAAATCCCTGGGATATAAGAATGTTTCCGATGTCCACATCGGCAAATATATCGAACTTGAGATCGAGGGCCGCGATGTCAAACAGCAGGTAAAAGAGATGTGCGAAAAGCTCTTAAGCAATCCCATCATCGAGCAGTATCGCTTTGAAGTCGAGACATGAAATTCGGCGTAATCGTTTTCCCCGGCAGCAACTGCGATCAGGACTGTTTCAACGTCGTCAAAGATGTCCTAAAACAACCGGTGGAATATATCTGGCATGCCGATACCAAGTTGGACCACTTTGACTGCTTGATGCTTCCGGGGGGATTTTCATACGGAGATTATCTGCGGACCGGAGCCATTGCCCGCTTTTCCCCTATTATGGATTCCGTAAAAAAATTCTCCGAGAAGGGCAGGGGACTGATCATCGGCATCTGCAACGGTTTCCAGATCTTGACGGAAGCCGGCCTGCTGCCCGGAGCCCTGCAAAGGAACAAGGACCTTCGGTTCATCTGCAAACCTGTGGAGCTAAAGGTCCAGAACCATAAGACCAAATTCACCAAAAAATGCAAGCCCGGGCAAATTCTCAACATCCCGATCGCTCACGGAGAAGGCAATTACACCTGCGATGAGAAAACCTTAAGGGAATTGAAGAAGAACAAGCAGATCGTATTCACCTATCATAAGGAGAACCCCAACGGCTCCATGGCCTCGATCGCCGGCATTATCAATAAGAAAGGCAATGTCCTGGGCTTGATGCCGCATCCGGAGCGAGCATCGGAAGCGGTTTTGGGTTCTGAAGATGGTCTTTTCATCCTTAGATCGATCTTATCCTCACGGAAATGAAGCGTCTTTTAACCGCGACTTTAGTCGCAGTTTTATTATGTTCCTCTGCCATCGCTATGAAGATCGAAAATCTGCCTTATATGGGCGATTTTCATTTGGGAGTTGTAAACGGTCCCGGTTTGGGGCTGAATTTGGGTGTTGACGGCGGTATTCATTATTATGACATGGATATCGGCCTGGAAATCTATCAAATAATGACCGATGCCAATTACTCGGCAACCATCAGCGCCACGCGTTTTGGGGCCATAATAGGCCTTAGATTGGCGCCAAACCTCAAGGTGAACGGTCATTATGGCTATTTTAACTTCACACCCAGCCGGGATGTCGTGTTTAAGGACATGTCCGGGGTCAATCAATTGGTCAGCGAAAATCAGAACTATAAAGGCGATTATACGGCCGTTTCCCTGGATTATTTCATCTGGGATCTGATCTTTTCACCCAAATACGTGTTGAATAGGATCAATGAAAAGGGTTTATTAAGCGAGATCGATTTCAATATAGGGAAGTCCTTCTAGATACCTGTTCAAAACCTCTGTGGACAACTGGCAGAATATTCAATATTTGGCTCTATATAGCCATAAAATAGCTATTCGTCACCTTCGTTATACTTGACATAAGATATATTATACGACGTAGTAAGCAGTCCTTATTCTCTTATGAGAGCCGGAATTAATAGATAATTATTGGAGATATGCTTTGGATATCGGGTTATCGGGGTATCAGGTTTAGGTTATCGGGTGATCAGGGTATCAGGAATATTCCGGACCGGATTACCGGATATCCCAATCTCCAGTCCCGGATCACCGGATACCCGGATAACCTGACCTATTTCCCGCCCTGGATGCGCAATCCGAAAGAATAATTGCGGCCGGAATTGAAGATGTCATCCGCCTGGAGCAAGATGCTGGTGTAATCGGTGATCTCCGAGGCGCTGGTAACCCTGATCTTGGGAACGGCCGGCTTGGGATTATTAAAGTCATATATGTCGCCGCTTAATATCCAATTAGGATTGGCATAAAGGTCCAAACCGCCGCCCAAGAAGGTGTTAATCATTCCCAATTTGAATCCAAAGCTCTGCAATATACGGCGGGAGAGCAGGACATCCAATAAGCTCAAATTTCGGGTAGGACCCTCCCCTATCCCGATCCTTAAATAATCGGCCTCGCTTTGGGCCACATCCACATTGGCTCGTATGCTATTAGCGGAAGAACCATATTGTACGTCGCCGCTGGGCTTGATGTTCAGCTTGCCGAATCCTTCGAAGAAGCGATTGGCGGAAGCCAGCGTCTTATTGGTCTCGGCCACGGTTCCCTTCACGCTTTCCTGGAATTTAGGGTCGGTGGTGATCTTAGCTATGCCGGCGTTGGTCTCGCGCAATTCATAGGTCAATTTTTCGGTATTGGTGGCGGTGTTGTTGATGGCCTCCTGCAGTTCGGGATTGGAAACGAATCGCCGGAATTCTTCGAGGATCGCCTTGGTTTCCTTTAAACTCTGGGTCCCTACATCCACAAAATCAACCAGCCCGGCGGTGGAGATGCCCTGCATTACCGTTCCCGATCTATATAACGCCTCCAAAGACCCGGGTTTGATCTCCAGGTACTTTAATCCAACGATACCGTCAAATCCCACCCTTAATGTCGAATCCAGCGGCATCTTGAGCCCTCTTTTAACCGTGGCGTAAACCTTGATATCGCTGGGGCCCGGATCGATCCGCATTACTTTACCCACCGTAAAGCCGCGATAACGGACTTCGGAGCCGATCGTCAAACCCTCGATGTTGGGGAAAGAACCTACCAGCTCAATGCCTTCCGCGATCAAAAAAAGGTTGCTCTTCCAGGTGATGATCATCGCCAGGGCGATCACCCCGATAAGCGTCATGATGCCGACTTTGGCCGCGGTTGATAATTTCATTTTTTACGTCTCCCCTCCTGCGGTAATGAATTTCTTAATGATCGGATTGTCCGATCGTTTGGTCTCGGCCACGGTTCCGCCTAAAATGAACCGACCCTGATCCAACATTATAATACGATGGGCGGTCCTAAAGATAGTGCTCAATTGATGGGTTACGATGATCGAGGTCACCTTGAGCTCCCGGCTCAATTTGTTGATCAAATTCTCGATCGTGGTCGAAGTTACCGGATCCAATCCGGTGGTGGGCTCGTCATAAAGGATGATCCTCGGATCAAAGGCCAGCGCCCGCGCTATGCTGACCCTTTTTTGCATTCCGCCTGAAAGCTCGCTGGGCATCACGTTCTCTTTTCCGGGAAGCTCCACCAACTCCAGTTTTTGCTTTACTACTTTTTTGATCTCTGCTTCAGTGAAATGATTCTGCTCCCGCAAAGCAAAAGCCACGTTCTCATAAACCGACATGGAATCAAAAAGGGCGGCCGATTGGAAGACCATACCGATCTTTCTTCTGATTTTTATCAACCCATCCTCGGACAGGCGGGCTATATTTTGGCCGTCGATCTCGATCGATCCTTTGGTCGGCTCTTCCAATCGCAAGATCAGCCGCAGGAGGGTAGATTTGCCGCAGCCGGAGGGACCGATGACTGCCAGGGTCTCGCCCTCGGGGATATCGACCGATACCCCGTTGAGTACTACCAGGCCGTTATAGTTCTTATGCAGGTCCTTGATCTTTATCATTCCTCACCCCTGCCCTTCGGGCTTTCCCCTCTCCACTGCGTAGAGAGGGGTATTTCTAATTGTTGACTCATCTCCTATTATTGATAGCCCCTCTCCAACTTTGATGGAGAGGGGAAGAGCGAAGCGAAGGGGTGAGGTGATCATTTAAATAACAGCACCGAAAGGAAGTAATTCACCACGAACAGCGCCATCAGCGAGGCCACTACCGAAGAAGTGGTCGCTTCCCCCACCCCTTTGGCCCCTCCTTTGGTGCCGAGTCCCTTCGAACAGGCAATGATCGAGATGATCATGCCGAAGATCAGCGATTTAAAGATCCCGCCGTAAACATCGCTATATTTCATCAATTGCTGTGCGGAATTCATGTAGTCCACCGCGTTTATCTTTATAAGATAGACCGATACCACATATCCTCCAAAAAAGCATAATATATCGGCGAAGATGGTTAAAATAGGCAGCATCAAAGTGCAGGCGATAAAACGCGGGATCACTAAATAGCGCACCGGATTGGTGCCCAGTGCGTTTAAGGCATCGATCTGTTCGGTGACCTTCATAGTGCCGATCTCGGCCGCGATGGCGGCGGCCACCCGGCTGGCGATCACCACCCCGGTCAAGGCCGGGGCCAGCTCCCGGGCAACCGCGATCCCCATTACTCCGCCGACATATTTGCTGGCGCCGAACCTTACGAATTCTGTCGCGATCTGCACCGCAAAGACCATCCCCACAAAGGCGGCCGAGGTCAAGGCAATGGGCAGGGAGTCGATCCCGATCTTGACCATCTGTTCGATCACTAAACGCGGATTGGTCTTGCCGGAAAGGATGGAGGCTATCGTATTGAGGAAAAGCTGGGAAGTCCGCCCGAACTCTTCCAAAAAATCGAGAGTGGCGTGCCCTAATTTTTCTATCATTATTTCGCTTTCAATATCGCCGCGGGTATTTTTTCGACGAGATCCGACGCGATCATGCCGTATTCTCCCTTTTCCTTGGCGGCCAGATCGCCCGCCAGCCCGTGGAGATAAACCCCCAAGATCGCAGCGTCATGGGTTTTAATTCCCTGTCCGGCCAATCCGGCGATCATCCCAGCCAAAACATCACCCACTCCGGCGGTCGCCATCCCGGGATTGCCGGTCTGGTTTATCTTCACTTTACCGCTTTTATCGGCGATGACGGTCCGGTGCCCCTTTAAAACCACCAGGCAATTGAATAATTTAGCCGCTTCTACCGCCGACTTTTCGCGGTTTTTCTGGATATCGGTGATCGGACGGTCAAGCAGACGGCTTAATTCGCCTGGATGGGGCGTCAAGACGAGATCAAGATCGAGCTTTTTCAACGACTCCTTATCCTCCAGAAAAGCGTTCAAACCGTCGGCATCCAGAATGATGGGCGCTTTGAACTTTTTTAAATTAAGCTTGAAGAGCAGGTCGCGGGCATCCCTTCTCCTGGCCCCCAGCCCCGGCCCGATCACAACGGCATCCGCGGAATAAGCCGGATCGAAATTGGAGATGATAACTTCCGGAGCGGCCAGGTTGGCTGTGTCCCGGAGATTTCCCGGTACGCTCAAATAGACCAATCCCGCCCCTACCCTCAAAGCCCCCCTGCTGCAGAGGATCGCCGCCCCCAGCATTCCCTCCGAACCGGCTAATACAAAGACCTTGCCGTAATCGCCTTTGTGGGTATTGGGTTTCCTTTTCGGCAGTTTCACTTTTCGATCACCACCGAGGCCACAGCGTAATTGAGAGAATGAGAAAGTGAGACCTGCACTTTTTTCTTGACCTTACCTTTAATGGCGATATGGGGCTGGCCAAGGCGGTTGTTCACCACTTCGATCTCCTGCCATTTTATTCCGGCAATGCCGGTGCCCAGGGCTTTGGAATAGGCCTCTTTGGCGGCAAAGCGCGCGGCCATTTCGGGATATTTATAGGCCTTGCGGTTGGTGCAGTATTTTAACTCGCGCGGGGTCAAGATCTTTCCGATGAATTTATCGCCATAGCGGTCCACCGCGGAGCGGACCCGGTCTATCTCAATAATATCCACACCCAAGCCTTTGATCATTTGATTGGGGTCAGCCAGTGCAGGTAATCCGGATTTTCGCCCTTTACCGCGGCGAAATACAGGTCCTGCAGTTTTCGGGTTATTGGTCCGACTTTCCCATTGCCGATCTTCTTGCCGTCCACTTCGATGATGGGCGAGATCTGGGCGCCGGTGCCGCAGAAAAAAAGCTCATCGGCTTCGTAGAGTTCTTTTTGGACAACCTGCCGCTCTTCGGTTGGTATATTTAACTCGCCCTCCGCGATCTCTTTCACGCACACCCGGGTGATGCCGGGAAGTATCGTCTCGGTAAGCGGCGGGGTGATAAATTTGCCGTTCTTCACTAAAAATAGATTTTCACCCGAACCTTCGGCCACGGTCTTCTCATGCGAAAGCAAGATGGCCTCATCGTACCCTTTTTCCAGAGCTTCGGCCTTGGCCAGGGAAGAGTTCACATAGGTGCCCGTGATCTTGGCTCCCTGGGGAATGGATTGCGCGGAGATCCTCCACCACGAAGACACGCACACCCGGATGCCCTTGCTGATATCGAGATAAGCGCCGAATGGCGCCACGAACATGCAGAAATCATCCGGAATACCGGTGAGCCCCAACCCGATCTTTTCGGCGGATTTATAAACGATCGGCCGGATGTAGATATCCTCATGGTAATCGTTCTTTTTACAGAGTTCCACCGTGATATCCATCAGTTCCTCTATCTTGAACTTTATATCCATTTTCAGGGCCAGGGCGGAGTGCTGCAGCCGCTCGAAGTGCTCCCGCAGTTTAAGGATATACATTTGCTTATTGTAATAGCCGCGGATGCCCTCGAACACGCCGGTGCCATAGTTGAAGCCGTGGGTCATGATGCCGATCTTGGCGTCGGCAAAGGGAACTATCTTTCCTTTGAAAAATGCGTACTTCATATTGGGAATATTTTATCAGAAATGCTATTAATAAACCAGCGTGATCTTGCCCCGGTTCATGACTTTTTGTTGTTCAAGATCCACTATATTGAATAAATATATCCCGCCGCCGGCATTCGTTCCCTGATCGGTTTTAAGATCCCAGACGATCTTGTCATAACCCGCGCTTCCCCCTTCTTGCCCGGGCTCAAAAGTAAATTTCTTTAAAACTATGCCATTGGTGGATAAAATATAGACAGCGATCTTCGCATCGCTGGATAACTGATATTGCAAAACTACTTTTTGATCTTGGATTTTAGCGGGACTGGGAAAAGCCAAGGGAATACCTATGACCCTGGGAGGGCCTCCCAACACACTTACTTTTGCCGTGGTTTGGGCCGAACCCCCGGCATTCGTGGCCTTAAAGGTAATGATATGCTCCCCTTCCTTAAATTCCGCTCCCTTATATTCATATTCTGCCGCGGTAGGATTATCCTTTGCGCCTGATAGAACCGCCGCGGTAAGATCGTTACTGCTTAGGGCTTTGCTGTCGGCGGCATTTTCATCAATAGCCAGAGAAACACTATTGGCGGCAAACCCATCCGCCCCTTCCACTTTGAATTTAATTTTGGTCCTGTTGGAAATAATGAAGGGCTCTCCTATTTCTTGATATTTCCTGTTCCCAAAATAGATTTCCTTGATCTGCGGCGGGTTGATCTTTTTCTCTTCGACAACCTTAACCGGTTCCACCGGAGCGGCTATTTCTTTTCCCACCGGAACCGGCTTTTCTGCTTTGGGGAGCGTTTGCGGAATACCTGCCTTTCCCTTTTCCAATTCCGGGGTGATTTCTTTAATATCCAAGTTATAGTTAGGTGATTGCAGATTATCCTTCGTAGTAGAAGTATCCTTTTGATCAAGCACGCTTTTTTGGGGGGCGAGATTTTTCTCATCTATCGGGGGAGCAACATTCTCCTGTGCAAAAGCCGATACAATGAGCAGCAAAAATATCAAAAGAAATACTATAATGCTTCTCATTTTTGATAATATTATAACATTTCGTTCTTTACTTTGAAAGTTGGTTTTAGTAAAATTAAAGCAATGAAAAGAACGGCGATAGCCACAATCGGATTGCTTCTTATTTTTTTGTTTTCCATTGCAGAATCCGCGAACCTCTATAATTTCCAGGGAAAATTAACCGATAAAACGGGAAAGGCGATAACCACCAAAACCAAGATCACCTTCCGGATTTATAAAACCGCAACCGGCGGCACCCCGCTCTGGACCGAGCATAAAGAAGTGGCCCCTGATTCCCAGGGTCTAATGGGAGCAAAGCTGGGAGAAACCTCCTCTATCAATTTGGCTCCAGGCAAATACTATTTGGAGGTCCAGATCGGAAACGAAACCATGACCCCAAGACATATAGACGATTTTTCCCCTCCTCCATTTCCTACTGGCGTTCCCCTGCCAGGTGAAAAAGCAGTGCGACTTGGAACCTTCTCAAGTGGAGAGTTGGCGCGGATGGCGGCAGAAAGAGTGCGGGAAAAGTATACTAATTTTTTAAGGGGTAATCCAAATATTAGGAATGCCATCGTTTGGCAGAATTTTGGCAGCGATGAACACTTATATCATTATGATTCGGATTGGTCACCGGCGATGAAGGAGATGTTGTTTCAATTTTTGATTATATATGAAACAGGAGGCGCTTATCCATATAATGAACCACCCGTTCCCCAAGCCGGATCGGACGATTACACAACTATTCTATCTCAATATGACGGCTGGCATTTATATTTAGCCAATATTGCTTTTAGTTTATTCGTTGAAGCCAATCGCTTGGTTCCATGGAGAATAACTTCTTATACATCGGAGCAATTGGCTATTTTATTTGACAACTATGAGATTTTTTCGCACGGCGATTTCGATTTGCGTTTCCGCATGGCAACTGCTTGGAATCCGAAATATTGTTATGACTTTCTGGTTGCCCGTAATATGATCAAAGAAAATCAAACCTTAACTGTTTATGCCTTAACCGATTGGACAAGAAAGTATCTAAGACATATTAAAGCCGAGGATCCCCCTTTACATACGATTTATGAATATAATGGTGCGCCGCCAATTGACAAGATATTGACTCCCAGGTATTCAGACACTCGTTTTATTTGGCAAAGTATCATTTATGGATGCCATGGGACTACAGCGGTTTTTAAATCTGTTTTACGAAGTATAAATATACCCGTAAAAGAAGGTTCCTTTCCAGAAACAAGGGCGGGCGGCTGGCATTCGCGGGCCGTATTCCCCACTGTCGGGGGAGGAACAGGAATCATTCATAGCGATGATTTGCAATCCGCTAAGTCATTTGGACTTTATTATATCCCTAACGATGTTCTTTTTCTGGGTCGAACCGAATTGGAGCTTTACTCTTCCCCGCCTCTTTCCGAAGAGCAAATGTTTCGCAATTATTTTCGGCACTATGCGCTTATTGATCATGATTATCCCAGCGACAGAATAATAATAAGACGATGCGACGAATTAGAGGGCCGTTCAACTCTCATTCCTCTTTTACAAGATTTGTATGATCAAGGTTTGACAGAGACGGAAGCACGTGAAACTGTATATAGAATTAATGCAATTATCGAATCCTATGGGGGGCCAAGTGAATTTCGTAGGGCTTCCATAAGATATTTGAGAGATTTGCATTCCACACCGCCTTAATTTCACAATATAAAATGAAAAATGTATTTTATGCCGATAGTCCGACTTCGGCGACAATCCTTTTTGACAAATGCGGATTTCCTAATTTAATAAACTTTGGAGATCCGGTCGCCTTAAAGGTCCACTTCGGCGAGCCGGGCAATACCGCATACTTAAAGCCGCAAAGGGTGAACGGGATAAGGGATAAGGTCAAAGAGCTGGGAGGAAAGCCGTTCTTTTCCGACGCCAATACGCTCTATGGCGGTCCCCGCAGTAATTCGAAAGAACACCGTGAAGTTGCCGGAAAGCATGGGTTTTCGGATGTGATCATCTCGGAGGAAGACGACTGCGTGACCGTTCCGGTAAACCTGAAGCATTTCAAACAGGTCTATCTGGCTGGAGCGGCCATGAGGGCGCCCGCGATGATGGTCCTTACCCATTTTAAAGGGCATGAATTGACCGGCTTCGGCGGAGCGTTAAAGAATGTGGGGATGGGGCTGGGAACCAGGAAAGGAAAGCTCAAGATGCACCAGGACTGCCTTAACTGTCCTGAAGTCAAGACGTGCAAGAAGAATTTGACCATTGAGTCCTGCTGGATCGGCTCCCCCACCCTGGTACAGGAGAAGCTGGTGGAATATGTTTACGGCGCGGTGAAAGGCAAGCAAGTCGGCTATATAAACTTTATTATAGATATCAGCCCCAACTGCGATTGTTACGCGCATAACGATCCTCCAGTCGTACCGGACATAGGGATTTTGGCATCGCTTGACCCAGTAGCTATCGATCAAGCCTCGGTGGACTTGGTGAATAAAGCAGCAGGGCATGATGTTTTTCGTAAGTTATATCCCGCGGTGAATTGGAATGTTCAGTTGGACTATGCGGAAACGATCGGGCTGGGTTCGAGAGAATACAATATAATTTACACATAATTACTTGAAATTATTCGTTTCTCCCCTCGATATAAATTCATGGGTATTCGCCTTGAAAGAGCCGGGGCTCGATTTCTAGATGTTAGGGTCAGAGCCTATGAATCCTTACGCCGCAACGCCCACTGGTTGGAATTTGCCAACGACAACCTGGCCGCACTGCCGGTAGTGGCCGCAAAGATTGCGCTTACTAAAGCTCCTCCTTTAATGCTCGGGACCTGCTGGGCTCCCGCCGTGCGGGATTTTATTCGTGAACGGGTCATGGCTTCCCTTAGAAGCCAATATGAAATCCGCATCGATCGGGATGGTTTAGTTACTAATGCTGCCGGTGTTGCAGGCAGAGCCGCGACCCTCCTCAACAGTGAAATAACCGACGGCACCTTACGAAGAGTGGTTGATAGCGAGATCGAAGCTACTCTCAGGCAATTCCGCACCCAGGCACAAACCGCCGCCCGTAAAAGAGCTCAATTGGAAGCGGCCAAACGCACGGCGGAACAGAAAGTAAGATTGGCGCAAACCAAAGTGGAAGATTACGGATCATGGATCAATACCACGATCGCGGAAGAAACGCAGAGAGCGGAAGAGGCCGTTCGCCGGGCAACCGAGGCCCGGCTTACGGCCGAAGCGGCCCAGCGAAACTCCGCCGAGCAGGCCCGCCGGGCGCAAGCGGCAGCGGATGAATATGATATCGCCATTGAGGAATTAAGACGGGTCCAAGAAGAATTGCGGATGGCTATTGCTGAAGAAGCGGCCAATAATGATGCGGTAAGAGAAGCGGAAGCTCGGGCCGTTGAAATTAAGAGGACAATTAAGATAAGCACGACCGCCGCTCTCGACCATGCCCATAAAAAGATCGTCAGCCAGGCCGAAACTGCCACTAAGCAAAGATTGGAGCAGGGAATAAAAGACGCTCTGCAAACTGTTGAGAAACAAATTCCTGTCGAGGAGTTCGTCGATCGGGCCACTGAAGAATTAACCGGCTTGATCGACCGTTTTATCCTTAAAATAGCGGAAATCGTCGAAGGAGACAGCTCCTTTCAGACCGCGGGAGTCGATACTCACGAATTGGGAGAAATATTGGTAGAAATACTGCTTAAAGCAATAAAAGATAATAACGGCAAAACCGATCCCGGCGGAATGCAAATGATAGCGCTTGACCGCTTGATCTCCAGGGGGCTTTTTCTGGTCGAAGATCGGCTGGCTTTGCAAAAACTATTGCTGGGCCTGAATGTCTTCGGTTCGCTGGATGAATGGTGGAACAAATATCAAAGCGCGATTCAAACCCTGTCACCCGAAAATTCCGGCTCCGTTCAAACCCCAGTTGCGGAAAAAGCAAAGGCAGAAGGGAATGAAAGTTAGAACTTCATTTGATCTATTGACCGGCGTTTCGCGTTTGCGAAAACCTTATCAGGCCGGCGGCTCGGCTCGGGGCTCCACCCTGCCCTTCTATCTGACTGACTTGCGGGCAGAATATCAAGCCGGCAGGATACGCCGGGCCCCGCTTAGGAGCGCTATTTGCAGTAAGATAGCCGACGCTTTGAACCAGCCAGGGAATAACAGCGTCATAGTGATCGGTGAATCAGGAGTGGGAAAAACGCGCATCATTGATCATTTTATCCATGAGATCGCTTCCGGTCAGCACCGGTCTTTTGCGGGATATCGACTTTTACGCCTTAACGTTCACGACCTGCGCACGGGTTTCAAAGAACTGGAGGCCCGTTTTAGACAGCTGCAGGAATTGACCGCTGAAGACCGCACTATAATATTCATTGATGAGATCGAAGAATTCTATGAGATCCAGGGAGAATCGGGACGGCTGGTCGGCTCTTTAAGGTCGGCGCTGGACTCCGGGAAATTGACCATTGTGGGCGCGACCACCCGCGAAAAATATAATAATACTTTCACGAAAGACCCCTCGCTTAATCGGCGTTTTAGTTTGCTGGAAGTGGAGGAGCCCTCTGTTGATATAACCGTGGATATACTCGAAGAAGAAAAACCGGGAATCGAGAAACATTTTTCAGAGAAAGCCGGTATGCCGGTCACCATACATAGTGCGGCCCTGCGCAAGGCCGCGGAATATTCCGCCAAATATCTGCGCAGCCGCTTCTTGCCGGAAAAGGCCCGCGAACTGCTGAAAATGGCGATCTCCCGTAAGGTCGGGCTCCCTTCCGCGCTTCAAGCCAAACTGGAAGAAAATTTAACCCGTATTGCCATCGAGATCAACCGCCGCAGCCGAACGGTTAAGGCCAAGCGGGCGGTAGCCGCATTGGTTGAAGAATATCTGTCAGTTAAGGTCAAATTAAACGAGGTCGGCCGTTCCGGTATGATCGAGATAACCGAAGAGGACATACTGGCTTCGGTTTCGGACCTTTCCAAGATACCCCTTGGAAAACTCCAGCAATCAGACATGGAAAGATATCAAAACTTGGAAGCCGAATTGGGGAAAAGGGTCATCGGCCAGAGTGCTCCCTTACATGAATTAGCGGCTGCCGCCAGACGAAATTTCTTTTCACGTTTGGACCCCAAAAAACCCATCGGGGTGTTCTTTTTCGCCGGGCCCACTGGGGTTGGTAAGACCGAGACCGCTCTGGCTTTAGCAGAAGCCCTGTTCGGGGATGAATCAGCAGTTGTCCGGTTGGATATGAATCAATACGCCAAGGAAGACGCCCTGAATCGGCTGACCGGGGCCTCGCGCGGTTATAAAGATTCGGAGCTTGGATCGGAGCTGGATGTGATTCTTGAGCGTCCCTATTCGGTAATTTTACTGGATGAATTTGAGAAAGCCTATCCGCCCATCTATAAGTTCTTTATGAACATATTTGATACCGGCCGGTCCGTCACGCCATTGGGAAGAACGATCGATTTCAGCAACACTATCATCATTTTAACCTCCAATCTGGGGACCGAGGCAGTTCAGGCCGCACTAAAGGAATCCCGCTCGCCGGAGGCGGCGGACGCGAGCATAAAGAGAGAGCTGGAAAAGGCCATGATAAACCATGGTTTCCCCCCAGAATTCATCGGGCGTCTCACTAAACTGGTTTATTACAATGAGTTGAACGGCAATATGGCCGATCAAATATTATCACTTAAACTTAAAAAAACTGCGGAACGTTTGCAGGAAGATCGCCAGATCGAGCTGGAAGTTACGGCCGAGGCCCGTCAGCACATATTAAATTCGGGGGTTGACCTTAAGCTGGGCGCCCGTCCGCTGGTGGGCGCTATTGACTCCTTAATAACCACTCCCTTGACCGATATGTTCTTTGGCGGAAAATTGAAAAAGGGCCAAAAGGTCGTGGTCAATGCAAAGAACGGACAATTGATCTTTGCCGTGGAGAACCGGATTTCAACAGAAACCGATTTTATCCCTACCCTGACCCGCGGACGTCCGGGGATGTTGATGAGAAAGGTGCTTAATTTGCTCGACGACCCCGGCGGGAATTCGGTCTCCGTAGAGGATATCAGAAAGATATTGCAGGTACCGCCCGAGGTCTTGCTCGATTATTTAAAGAGAAACGAAGGTTTGACCGCGCAAAAAGCGGAGCTTTCCAATTTTGATCCCGCCCGAAAAGACCCGCAGGTCAATGAACAGGTAAAAAAACTGGAATCCCTGATCGAGAACTTGAGTTTAAACGCCAATGCCAAAAGAGTGATCGGCTCCTGGTTGAGGCAATTATCGGCCTACGCTAAACGCGCCAATACCGGCCGCCCCAGCCCATTTGTGCATATCGAACACGACCTGAACAGCGGCGAGCTTAAGATCAAAATATCTTCCCCTCCCCTTGTAGCCGAAGACCAAAACCGGCTGACCTCCAATTTTCTGGAGCCCTCACCTCGATCCAGGGATGAAAGCGAGCAGTTAGTGCGGGATTTGGAAGCGAACGGGGACCTGGTATTGCTGGAACTAAAACGGGCGGTCATCGAGGCCCGGGCGCAGGTAGGAATGGAAACGAACGCCGAAAAGACGGAGCTCTGGATCAGGTTCCCGCTTTCAGATAAAGAATTCTCGGCAGTGGACGTGCGCTTTTCTAACATGAGCGACAGGGAAGTCGTCGAATATCTTCTTAAATCGAACCAGTTGGAAGAGGCCCGGGAAGTTGTTAGGTCATCCGGGGATCGGGTGGCCATAGAGCTTTATGAATCTTATAAAAAAGAAGAAAATATTGAACGCGCCGCCGAAGCCCTGCGTTTGGTGCAAGACCCAAAAATGCGCAGGCGAAATACCTTGACCTTAATACATGACTGCCTGTTTTCCCAGAACCCAAAATCATATGAGTTTATCAAAACAATTATTGAATCCACGGCAAGTGATCTGGGAACCGAAGCCGCTGGAAAATTGCTTAATATATTATTAAATCTAATTTTCGGGTCAGCCGATAAATTGCGTGCGGAGGGCCGGAGAGATAATAGCCTCTGGTTTTACGAACAGATAATCCAGGTGCTGTTAAATCTGGAAATCGCCAACATAAACTTGCCTGAAATGGCCAAAACCGTCTTGTCCCAGGCAAATAGCGACGGCGATTATGATTTCGTGCTTGAACAGCTGAACCTGATATCCGTCAAATGGCATATTTTGGAATTATTAGAAAGTACGATTGGAGGCCTTATCGATTCGAAGGATTATGTGGAAAACGCCGTCATATTCGAAAATATTAGACATCCCTATTATCGAGCTTTTGGATTGGTGCGCTTGCATGAGCTTTCCGCGCTCGATGAAATGGACCCGTTGAATTATGATGACGCCCTGCCGCTTTTAAATACTGCGACCGGCGCCCTCCAGGAATTCGCCAGCAAATATCCTCAAACCGAGCAAACCCAAAAACTGGTCAGTGATCTGCGAACCCGTATCGAAACCCTAAAAAGAACTATCTTTGATCGCCTGGTAAATGAGAAAAAATACGAGAAGGCCATAGAATATGCTGCAATTAGCGACAACCCTGCAGGGAATTATGCGCTAATATATGTTTCTGCTTTTCGATCGGGGGACCGAAAAAACTCCGGTGAAGCATGGAACCGGGCAATGGCTTTAACCCGAGCAGAAAAAGCCCCTGATATTGTTTACGTTGACCTTATCGAAGCGGAAACCGAACTAAAGAATCATGAATCAGCCCTAAGCTTGCTCACTAAGCTTGGTTTTGTTACGGTTTTTGAAGATATGGCTCCTGGTGTTGTTTTGGCCGCCCTAAAAGATAAAGGAGCGGATTTTATCCATCAATATGCAACCGGGGGCGACGATTGCGGAGAGGATGGGTACTATTCTTTCGTTGATTTTCCATATTATCGTGCTTCATTGCTATTTCATTTAACCAATGTCTATTATTCTGAAACTGGCAGGAAGCGGCAGGATTGGGTTTCTCAAGCCCATGGGGCTTTGAATGAATTCGAACAACAATATCAAATGACCTCTCAAGTTCGTGATGAGATAAAGGATTTAAGAAGAAAACTCACCATTCTCCGCGCTGCGATGAATAGCGGGCAAAAGCCGGTTTATTGATCGGAACAGGAAACCTCCAAGCTTTTTAGAATATCTTTAAGTTTTAATTTAACATTGATAACATCTTGTAAGAGCTCATTGGGAACTGCTAAACGGCGGCTTCTTATGCCCCGAAGAGTGTCCAAATGTTGGGAGATCTCCCGGTGCATGGCCAAATAAGGGCCGGGAGCTTGAGGGCCTTTCCGGCTTAAAGCGTTTATGCTCGAGTAAATGTTAGCAATACGATCAGAGATGGTCCTAAAGAATTGCCGTCGGACGATTGGATCGTTGAACGCCGCCATATCCCGCCCGTCTATTCCCACTCTCGGTGAAAACCTGACCGCCTTTCGTATAATACTCATGTATCATTATCGTAAGCGTTCATAAATAATTTCACCATACTTGACAATAGTTGTATAATTGAGCCGTGATACAGGACCTGCTTAACAACGCAGAATATTTGAAGCTGGAAAAAGAATATCCCTTTCTCTCCCGCGCCCGCGGCAAGGTCTTTGAGCTCGAGCATGAGAACTACATCATCGTGGACCTCGAGACCACCGGTCTGGACCCCGCCACTCACGAGATCATCGAGATCGGCGCTTTAAAGATCGTGAATCTTGAAGTTAAGGATGTCTTTAATACCCTGGTCAAGCCCCGCGGCATCGTGACCCCGCAGATCGAGGCTTTAACCGGCATTTCACCCGACATGCTGGTCGACCAGCCATCTTTTAGCCAGGTCGCGCAGAAATTCCTTCAGTTCGTCAGCGGGGAAACCATCCTGGTCTGCCATAACGTTGATTTCGATATTCCTTTCCTCAAACAGCATTATGCGCTCCTCGGCGGCAAGAATTTTAATCCCACCACGGTCTGCACTTTAAAGGCCTCCCGCTTCCTCTATCCCGGCTTGTCCAGCCACAAGCTAAAGTCCATGGCGCAGCATTTCGGCATTGAGGTCAAGAACGCTCACCGCGCCCTGGGGGACGTGGAGACCACCTTTCAATTGTGGCTCAAGCTCATCCCTGAACTGCGTGATAAGAAGGGCATCTGCTCCCGTGAGGACCTGGGGAAGATAACTTCATGAACTTCATCTCCGACATCTGGGCCAAGGCCAAACGCGAGTACCGCAAGATCGTGCTTCCCGAGACCGACGATCCTCGGACATTACAGGCCGCGGAGCTTATCATAAAAAGCAAACTGGCCCAAGTGATACTCATAGGTGATGAAAATAAGATCAAGGTGGAGGGCGCCCGGACCATCAATCCCCTCACCTACCCTAAGACCCCCCAAATCATCACCAGCTATAAGGTCAAACGCGAAAAGAAAGGCATGACGGAAGAGAAGGCCCGGCAGATATTGACCACCGATTACCCCTTCTTTGCCGCCATGCTGGTGGATAGCGGCGAGGCCGATGGGATGGTCTCGGGCGCCGACCATACTACCGCCGACACTTTACGCGCGGCCATCCATTGCGTGGGACATGCCCCGGAGAGCGCCGTGATCTCCAGTTTCTTCGTAATGCTTACCAAATATCCCGAATACGGCGAAGACGGCTTGCTTTTTTACGCCGACTGCGGCGTGGTGCCCAATCCCGATCCCGATCAGCTGGCCCAGATCACCATCAGCACGGCCGCTTCTTTCAGTAAATTGGTCGGCCTAAGCCCGCGCGTGGCCATGCTGTCGTTCTCGACCAAAGGCTCGGCCATGCATCCGGACGTGAACAAGGTGACGGCCGCCCTAAAGATCGTAAAAGAGAGAAAACCGGACCTGTGCGTGGATGGGGAACTGCAGGCCGATGCGGCTTTGGTCCCTTCCGTGGGCAAAAAGAAAGCTCCCGCATCTCTGGTAGCCGGGGCCGCCAATATTTTGATCTTTCCCGACCTCGACGCCGGCAACATCGCCTACAAATTGACCGAAAGATTGGGCGGGGCCACTGCCCTCGGTCCCATCCTCCAGGGCCTCAAGAAACCCATCAATGATCTTTCCCGCGGCTGCAGTGTGGAAGACATCGTCAACGTCACCGCTATCACCGCCGTTCAATGCCAATAGATCTTCAAGAACTGATCAGCAAAGCTCTCCGCTCCGGCGCGGTTCAAGCGGAAGTATTTCAGATCAACTCCAAAACCCTTAAGATCGATGTACTGGACCAAAAGATCGAATCGATCGATAATTTGCAGGATGGCGGCCTGGGATTAAGGGTCATCGATAAAGAAAAACGGCTGGGTTTTTCTTACTCCACCGAACCGGAAGAGGACCTCGCCCTGCACCATATGGTGCCAGGGCTGGCCGAAGCGGCGCTGGCCAATGCTCGTTTCACAAAACCCGATGAGAACCATTCTTTTCCCGGTCCTGTCCCCTCGAAATCCGCTGAATATTTTGACCCCTCTATCACCTCTGCCTCGCTAAAGCAAAAGATCGATCTGACCATGCAAGTCGAGTCGGCCGCCTACAATTATGATAAAAGGGTGAAAAAGACGGAAAAAATATCCTATTCCGATTCGGAAACCGAGGTCAGGATAGTAAATTCCAACGGGTTGGATATACATTATAAGACCAATAATTGCGGCGCCTCGGCGGACGTGATCGCTGAACAGGGAAGTGAAGCCGAGAGCGGTCTGGGCATTTCGTACGTCACCCGCTTTGCCGACCTTAAGGCAAAAGATGTCGGGGAAGAAGCGGCCAGGCGGGCCGGCGAGCTTTTGGGCGCAAAAACCATCGGTCCGCAAAAGATACCGTTGGTGCTCGATCCTTTAGTTGGAGCGCAGATATTGGGGACCCTGTCCCCCATTCTCTCCTCCGATTCTGTTCAAAAAGGCAAATCGCTGTTTGCCGATAAAATGGGGCAACAAGTGGGGTCAAACATTCTGGTCCTGATCGATGATGGAAAACTGAAGAATGGAGTGGCCTCCGCACCCTTTGACGATGAAGGAACGCCCTCGCAGAAAACGATCCTGGTCGAGAACGGCGTTCTTAAAAGTTTTCTCTTTAATTCCTATACCGCGGTGAAAGGCAAAACTAGATCGACCGGCAATGCCAAACGGACTTCTTATAAATCCCTGCCGGAAATAGCCCCCACCAATATTTATATCAAACCGGGAGAGAAAAGCTCTCCCGATTGCCGTAAAGGACTCTATATAACGCGGGTGATGGGGATGCACATGGTAAATCCCATTTCCGGGGATTTTTCTATCGGGGCGGCGGGGATCATGATCGAAAATGGGGAGAAAACCTATCCAGTCCGGGGCATTACTATTGCCGGGAATTTGACCGATCTTTTAAAAGGGATCGAGGTTATCTGTTCCGACCTGCGTTTTGTCCCCTTTTCTGCGAACTTAGGCAGTCCCACCCTCCTGGTCACGGGCTTATCCATCAGCGGGTAGTTGTGATATAATAATTCCATCATGACCAGAAAAATCTTAATATTTGATACCACTTTAAGGGATGGCGAACAATGTCCGGGGGCCTCTTTGAACCCGGAAGAAAAGTTGGAGATCGCCCGCACCTTGGCCAAGCTCAAGGTAGATGTGATCGAGGCCGGCTTTGCTATCGCCTCGCCGGGGGATTTTGAGGGGGTCAAAACCATCGCCCAGCAGATCAAAGGACCGGCGATCTGCTCTTTGGCCCGCTGCAATAAGAAGGATATCCAGGCGGCGTCGGACGCGGTCAAGTTCTCCGACCGGCCGTACATACACACTTTTATCGCCACCTCCCCCATCCATATGGAGAAAAAATTGCGCATGACGCCCGACCAGGTGGTTGAAACCGCGGTGGAAAGCGTCAAGTTCGCCCGTTCGCTATGCCCGTATGTGGAATTTTCCGCGGAAGATGCCGGCCGTTCCGATCCGGCTTTTCTTTACAAAATAATAGCGGCGGTGATCGAGGCGGGAGCCCGAACTGTGAATATACCGGATACCGTTGGCTATACCACTCCCTGGATATTCGGTGAGTTGATCGAGAAGATCATCAAGAACGTACCCCAGATCAAGGAAAAGGGCGTCATCATCAGCGTCCATTGCCATAACGACCTGGGATTGGCCACCGCCAACTCTTTGGCCGCGGTTATGGCGGGCGCCGGTCAAGTCGAGTGCACCGTCAACGGCATCGGGGAACGCGCGGGCAACGCCTCGCTCGAAGAAGTGGTGATGGCCATCAAGACCCGCAAAGATATATTTAAATGCGAAACGGGCATCGATACCCGCGAGATCTACAAAGCCAGCCGCCAGGTTTCCAATTTGACGGGGCTTTTGGTCCAGCCCAACAAAGCAGTGGTCGGGGCCAATGCCTTCGCCCACGAGGCGGGCATCCACCAGGCGGGGGTTTTGCGCGCGCGGGAAACTTATGAGATCATGTCGCCCCAGGACATCGGGTTGACCGAGTCCCGTTTGGTCTTGGGCAAACATTCCGGCCGCCATGCCCTGGCCGATAAGTTGAAAGATATGGGCTACCAGTTAAGCGAGGAGAATTTAGAAAAGGCCTTTACTCGCTTTAAAGAATTGGCCGATAAGAAGAAAGACCTCTCCGACCGTGATCTCGAGATCATCGTAGCGGAAGAAGTGTATATCGTGCCCGAAACCTACATGCTGGAAAGCATCGATATCAAATCCGGCACCCATATCCAGCCCTCGGCCACGGTCGAGCTGGTCTATAAGGGAGAAAAGATATCGCATACTGCGATCGGCGCCGGGCCGGTGGATGCGGTCTTTAAGGCGATCGACGCTTTAACTAAAAAGAAGATCAACCTGGTGGATTTCACCATTCAGGCCATAACCGGGGGGACCGATGCTCAAGGTGAAGTTACGGTAAGGATAAAACAAGCAGATCACATTTTCGTGGGACACGGGGCCTCGACCGACATCCTCATTGCTTCCGCTAAGGCTTATCTCGCGGCGATCAACCGCCTGCTTACTGTTCGACCGTAATACAAGTCAGGGTGCGGGCCACAAAGCCGGTGGATTGGATCCTCTTTACGATCATCTCTCCCAGTGATTTAAGGTCCGCGGCTTCCGCGAAGGTTATCACGTCGTAAGGACCGGTCACCAGGTGCACGGTTTTTACTCCGGGTATGGATTTGATGACGTTGACCAGCTCGATCGCCTTGCCGGGAAAAGATTCTATCAAAATATAAGCGGACGTGCCTGTTGCCATGGGATCCCCTCCTAGTGGCCAGATTATGGCGGTTGCCTCAAAAGGTGTCAAGTGTTATAATTAAAATTGTGAGCAGATTGAGCAATTATTTCCTGCGGGGGCTCATCACCATGCTTCCGCTCTTGGTCACCATCTGGCTGCTCTGGTTCATGTACAGTTTCCTGGACGGCATCCTGGGCAACATCATCACCCTGTTCGTAGGCCACCCCCTGCCCGGCCTGGGCTTTGTCGCTATCATCTTATTGATCCTGATCACCGGTTATTTTGCCACCCACATCTTCGGAGCCAAACTTTTCCAGCTGGGTGAGCAGCTGCTTTTCCGGGTGCCGATCGTCAAGGGCATCTATTCCGCCGCCAAGCAGGTCAATGAGGTGCTCTTTATCCATAAAGGGAACGAAGAATTAAGGCATGCTTGCCTGATCGAATACCCGCGCAAAGGTCTTTACACCATTGGTTTTATCACATCAGACGCTTCAGAAGAGATCGAGAAGAAAGCCAAGGGCAAGCTGATCAATGTTTTTGTTCCCAACACTCCCACCCCCGCCACGGGATTTTTGGTGATGGTGCCGGTGCAAGAAGTTATCATCCTGGAAATGAAGATCGAAGAGGCCTTTAAGTATGTGGTCTCGGGCGGGGTGCTTCAGCCCGCCAAACCTCCGGTCGAAGAAGCCGCTTAACTTACTCCCGGAACATTACCTATATAAACGTACTGCAAACCTGCTTTTAACCCTATTTCTTTAGCTTTCTCTAGTGTTTCGATCGGCGTCGGAGGCAGGTGGGCATATTCGAGATAAGGAAAGAAACGGGTCACGTGCCAGGGAATTTCTGCTCCCAGATTTTCTTTTATCCACCCGGCGATGCCATTTAACTGCTCGTCATCATCGTTCAGGGTGGGAATGATGTTGGTGATGCACTCCACATGCATGTTCCATTTTTTCTTCGCGTATATGGTAGCTTTCAGGATCGGCTGAAAGTCCGGCACCTTAGCCAGTTTCATGTAGAACTCTTTGGTGAAACCCTTGATATCCACGCGAAAAGCATCGAGATAAGGCCCCATCAGGTCGATGGTTTCGGTGTGCATGTAGCCGTTGGTGACCCAGACCGTATAAAGTCCGGCCTTTTTAGCGAGTTTCGCCCCATCCAAAGCATATTCCAGCCAGATGCAGGGCTCGTTATAAGTCCAGGCGATCCCCGCGCTACCCTCCTTTTTGGCCATTTCTATCAGCTGTTCGGGGGTAATGAGCTCGCTGGACTGTTTCTGTTTGGCGTAGACCACATGTGCGATCTGCCAGTTCTGGCAATGCCCGCAGCGCATGTTACAGCCGTAGGTGCCCACCGAGAAAACCATGGTTCCCGGATGGAAATGATAAAGCGGCTTTTTCTCTATGGGATCGTTGGCTATAGAGGAGACAACATTATATATAAGCGAGAAGAGCTTGCCGTCGATATTCTGCCTGACCCCGCAGTACCCCACCCCGCCTTTGGCGATCTTGCAATCCCGGGGACAGAGATAGCAGTGAACCTTGCCGCCATCTAGTTGCTTATATAAGAGGGCTTCTTTTAGATTATTCATCCCTTCACCACTCCCAACGGCCTCATCCGCGCCACCTTTTTAGCTAAACCTGCATTGTGCACCACATCGACCACTTCGCGGACATCCTTATAGGCCTCGGAGGCCTCTTCCACCAAGCCCTTTTTGGAAGCAGCCATGACGACGATGCCCTTCTTTTCGAGGTCGGCTAGAAGTTGGTTGACAGAGACCGCCCGAGTGGCCGCCGCGCGGCTCATCAACCGTCCCGCCCCATGACAGGTCGAACCCCAGGATTCTTTCATGGCTTGTTCAGTTCCCACCAGAATATAGGAATATCTGCCCATATCTCCGGGGATCAAGACCGGTTGGCCGGGAAAGGATCGGGTGGCGCCTTTACGATGAATACATAAGGTCTTCTCTTTGCCATTCACTTTATGTTTTTCCATTTTGGCGATATTATGGGCCACATCGTAGATCAAAGATATACCGAGCTTTTTAGGTGACGATTGCAGGGCTTGGGAGAAACTTTCCCTGGTCCAGTGCATGAGCATCTGCCGGTTGGCCCAGGCGAAGTTGGCGGCCGCCGCCATGGCCGCGAAGTAATCCTTCCCTTCCGGTGAATTAATTGGAGCGCAGCACAGCTGGCGATCGGGAACATGAATGTCGTATTTATGCATGGCTTCATTCATCACCTTGATGTAATCCGTGCAGACCTGATGGCCCAATCCGCGGGAACCGGAATGGACCATTATGGTTACTTGATCCTTAAACAAGCCGAATTCCGCCGCGACTTTTTCATCATAGATCTCTTCCACGAATTGGACTTCAAGAAAATGATTTCCGCTTCCCAATGTTCCCTGCTGGCTGGTTCCCCTTTCCTTGGCATGCTGGGAAACCAGGGAAGGATCGGCCCCGGCCAAAGCTCCGCCATCTTCGGTATGGTCAATGTCATTCTGCTCGCCGTAGCCATGAGAGACCGCCCACCGGGCGCCATCCACTAGAAGTTTATCCAGATCGCGGGAAGAAAGGGAAAGCGGCCCTTCGGAGCCCACGCCGGATGGAACATTGGTCGCCAGGCGACTGACGATATCGCGTATTTTTGGTTTGATCTCATCGTGAGTCAGCTCGGTGCGGAGCACGCGGATCCCACAATTTATGTCATAACCAACTCCGCCGGGAGAAATGATCCCGCCTGCTTCCGGATCGAAGGCCACCACCCCGCCGATGGGAAAACCGTAACCCAGATGGATGTCGGGCATGGCCAGGGAATTGCCGACGATCCCGGGGAGAAAGGCGACATTTACGGATTGAAGGTGAGCGTTATCGGAAACGATGTGTTCGAGCATTTCTTCGCTGGAATAAATGAGGACGTCGGTCCGCATGCCCTCTTTAAAACTTCGCGGGATCTTCCAGCGCCAATTGTCGATCTTTTCGAATATCCCCTGCCACTTAGCCATTTGATACCTCCCGCGAGTAAACCTCGCGGATCCGGAACCGCGGCGTTCAGCCGCAGGTACCGGAATCCCTACATCGATATATTAACATAGATCTGGTCCTCGCCGCCCTGGTCCAATCCTTTAGCATAGCCCAATATCAAATTGACCGGGAAATAACCGAAGCCGTTGATCGTAGTTAAGATGAGCTCACCGCCTACTCCCCTTTTCCAATCCAATGTGGAAAGCGAGCCTGTGGTTACCCCGCCTTGATCAAAAAAGAAATTGGCGAATAAACGGTCGAAGAATAAATATCCGTAACCCAAGCCCGTTTCGGGATAAGAGATGGGGAAATAATATGCCATGGTCCCGGCCACCGCCTTATTGCCTGACGGCAGGCCGTAAGGGTATCCTCTCACATTAAAATAGGTGCGTGTCAGGTCGGTCTGCACGATCCGGTCGCCGCGGCCGTAGAAGCCGTTTAGCGACAGCTTTAATACGTTGTGTTTCACCGGCATCCCGAGATAGGTGCTAGCTCCCGCCAAGTAAGTGGTCAGGTCGAATTTTCCTCCCAAATTCTTGGAATACATATCCATCCGGCCGAAAAGCGACACCCCCTCTTCAGGTGCGATCGAATATCCATAACTGCGCAAACTGGAATAACGATAGACCAGGATCGCTCCTGCCAGATCGCCCAGATCGGGCTGTAAGACGAGAGAAGACAAGGGGGTAATATTGCTTAAATGGGTCCATTGATAGCCCAGGGTCACCGATTGCCTATCGTAATAATGGAGCACCCGGTTATCCAGCAGTGAAACGAACAAGCCGGCGCTCCGCTGCCTTTCCCAATAAGTGACGGTATTGCTGTCCCAGGAATAAGGGACCGCTACATCCGAAGCCGCAACGGCTATTTGTGGAAGCAGCTGGTTGTTGATGTATTCGATATAATAAGACGGCCGTTTGGCCGTCCAGTCGTAACCCGCTTGAACGTTGTAGACATGATGCTGCAGCGAATCCAATCCGCCGGTTACCGCCAGTGTATGGTAAGCATTCTCATTATAATAGGAATATGGGATCCAGAATTTGGGGATTAAGGCCGGCAAGGGATTATAATCGTGTTTTCCGAGTATCACCGCTTCCGGCGAGATGGGCGGCGGCAGTTGATGATCTAAGGGTTTTATCCCAGGCATCGGTCTCCACTTTTTAGGATCGTTATCCATTACCGCCAGGTCGTATCCCCGGGAAGAATAGCTGACAAATGCGAGCTTCCTGCCGTCCGGTGAAGGCGCGGGCATCATAGCCGATCCCAGCACGTTCGTAACCTGAAAGATCCTGCCGGTCTTTGTCTCAAAGGCGTAAAGGTTGACCACCTGGCTGACATCGCTGTCAAACAAGATGAACCTGCCGTCGGGAGTGAAGCTCGGATTGGCTTCCACTCCCATATCTCCCTTGATCAACGCCTCTTCGGCCCCGGTTTGAACATCGATAAGATAGATCTTAGTATGGCCGGAAGTGAACTTGGCCGCAACGATCTTGCGCCCGTCCGGTGAAAAGCGGGGAGAAAGATATTGAGAGTTATCGGTATTGACCCCGATCTGCCGGGGATTTTTTAGCGTTAGGTCCGAGATCCACAGGGAACGCACTCCCTTCTCATCGGTATTAAAAATGATCTGCCTGCCGTCGGGAGAGACCGCGGGGTCGGCGGCTCGCGAATTCTGCGTCAAGCGCGAAACCTTACGGGTGGTGAGGTTTAATCGGTAGAGATCCTTAAATAGATAGAAGTTGCGGTCGATATCGCCCTGGGTAAAATAGAGATCGTCACCCCGGACATTTAAAGCGTCATCGTAAACGATCCCGTCGATCAGCTCGCTAACTTTTCCCGTCATCACGTCAAATCGGCTGATCTGGCTGTGGGTGTCGGCGTTCGATCGGTTGAAGTATAAATATCTCGAATCTGTCGACCAGCAGGGATTAAGGTGAAGATAACCGCCGGTGGTTAAAGGGGTGAAATCGGTCAATCCGGAAGCGGATATCTTGCGTTTTTCATCCCCGTATTTGGTTTTGAGATACTCCTGCCAGTCGGCCCACAATTCGATCAGGGTCTTGCCGAAAAGCTCGTGGAAAGCGGCATCCACCCCATATGAGAGGATGTAATCACCATAGGTCCGCGTGAACTCCAGGAGTTTTTCTTCCCCGTATTTTTCCGACAGGTATTCATAGAACATGACACCATAAAGATAGCGCAGGTTGCCTTGCGGCCAGCGCACCGTATCGACCGAGGCCTGGTCCAGGGACTTCATATTGTTTTCGAGCACATCCATCCTGATCATGGCCAGCCATCTGGGATCGGTCCCCCTGCCCCCCCGGCTATATTTGGTTTCCATATAAGTAGCCAGGCCTTCTATGAGAAAGGAAGGCGCAATGGCGTTGGGGAATACTACCCGGCCGAAAAGCGTCCGCAGAAGGTAAAATCCCGGCGGGGTATAATCCAAATTCAATAAGTGAGTATATTCATGGAGAAATACAAAGGCCAGCCAATCATCGTAATAGCTGGGTTTTAGATTCCCTCCGATGTCCGCGGCATAGAGCGTGATCAGGGGGTTGGGGATGACGGTGGTAAAGCCGTTGGTGAAATCATAAGTATCGAGCAAAACCACATCGGTCTTAAGCCAGGGATAGTCCTTGAGCAAAGGGGTTAGGCGCGAATAGGTGTTTTCCGCGATGGGAGCCAGTTTACGGGCCATGGGCTCCAGGCCGTCATAATAGTGAATTGAGAAATGGAGGGTTTCGATGGTCTTCCATTTCAAGGAGGGGTCTAACCAGGTAGCGCCGTCGCACGGAAAAACCAATAACCAAGATACAAATAACAAACAAATACCAAACAACAAATATTTAAATTTCAATCCCCAACCCCTCCCGGAAGCCTTCAGATAATGCCTGGCTTAATTCGTCAAAGCCGACCTTCCTGCCCAATACTTCCTCCACACTTACGGAGTTTTCGGGGTCGTGAGGTTTCATGAGAACGGAGAAAAGCCGGTGATCGGTGGGCCTCACGAAGATCGAGCCCTGCTGAAGAAGCGCCCGCCGTCCCCTTTTTTGCGCGGAGCCCACGATCTTCCGTCCGTCCACGACGATCTCGTATTCGGCGGGATACGAGAAACATAACCCTGTGTTCAGTGCTCTGTGTTCTATGTTCTGTGGTCTAATTTCTGCCCTAATCCCTATTTTACTCAACCCCGTAACCACCGCTTCAGATATCTTTTTATATGATGGTATAAGCCCGGCGGGAAGACGGTCGATTCCGGTTATAAGGGAATACGTGACTTCCGCTTCGTTATGAAAGACGATGCCTCCTCCGGTCGGCCTTTTAACCACATCCCAGCCCAGCTTTTTGGCTTTTTCAATATCTATTTCATTTTCGAGTATTTGGGAATAACCGAGTGAAATGCAGGGCGGATCCCAGGAATAGACGCGTAAAACAGCAGGTATTTGGCCCTTTTCATGATCATTGAACAGGTCGATATCCTGCTGCATGTGCCGGGAACCGGATTTTCGACGGTCAGTAAGCAGATTCGCGCTCCGCATAATTAAATTATACTTGAAATCCGCAGCTATTCACAACGAAATACCAACATGAGATGCGGACCAGCTCTTATAGCGCGCTACGATTGGGCTAAACGTTTCGCCCAAAGGATGTCCCCTCACCTGGCGGCCGGGCGTTCAATTTCCCCGGCCGACAAGATCCAGCGTTCTTTCTGCTACGCGCTCCTGCGCAGCCCGTTCCGCAACGACCAGCTTATCAGCAGAGGCGCCAATAACCGGTTGGTTCCCGAAAATCCCGGCTATTGGGTGCTCGATCCTTTGGATGGAGCGGTCAACTATGCCCACCGCCTTCCCCAATATGCCTTGAGCCTGGGATATATCTACGGGGGGCAACCTATCCTGGGAGTGGTCGTTAAACCTACCGCGAAAGGATTTTCAGTGTTTTCGGCATTATCCGGCTGCGGACTGGAAGTGGACGGTCGGCCCTATAATCCTCACCGACCCGCTTCCCGGGTTGGGGGTCTCGAACTGCGCTCTGATATCGAAGACCCGCTTCTGGCCGGACTGCCGGGCCTGCTGACCCGTTTTCAAAACCTGCGCATGCCGGGATCGATCGCTTCTTCCCTGGCCGATGTGGCCCAGGGAGCGTTAAGATTCTTCGCCGTATCCCGGCCGGCGATCTGGGAGGTGGCGGCGGCGTTGGCCATATTAAAGGAAGCCCGCTGCGCTACCAATCTGGAAGAAGTGGATCTAAAAACCGCAGCGGAGAATGACTTCGATCTGCCTTTTATTTTGGCGGCTACCAACCGTAAAACATATAATGAAGTTATCATTATTCTGCAGGGTGCGTTGAAAGATGAATCCGGCCCCAAAATTCTAGCGACGGTTGACCTATCCGGGCGGCCAATTTAACGGCCTGCCTCCCAGCAAATGCAGGTGCAGGTGATGGACCGCCATTCCGGCATGGGGGCCGTAATTGATCACCAGCCGGTACCCCGTATCAGAAACTCCTTTTTCTTCGGCCAACTTATTGGCGATCTTATGCAAGTATCCCACTGTTTCGGTATCTTTTATCTTGGTTATATCGGGAATATGTTCTTTGGGTATGATAAGGATATGTACCGGCGCCTGTGGATGGATATCCTCAAAGGCCAGGGCTTTCTCATCTTCATATACGATCTTGGCGGTTATTTGTTTGGAGATGATCTTGCAGAAAATGCAGTCAGACATTGTTCCAATCCTAGCAAGACCCGAAATCAAAAGCAAGCCAGTATATATTTTAACAAATAATAATTTGAAATTACCGGTTTGATATAACGAAAATATGCCATAACAATGGTATCTTCTATTAGATGTTCAGAAAGAACGCAAGTCGGTCGCCCTGGCCCTTCACGCCAGGTGACCCATCCCCAATTATTACCCAAAACCGCTCCAGCGGATGAAATTACCGCAAAAATACTTCCGGAAATGCAAGCCTGGTCCACGCATTCCGGATTGGCACTGGATACTAGTACTTTGGCCGATTTGGAGATCTTTTCCGGCTATGGTTCCAGGACCTTATTTGACATGCTGGATTTTACCCGCACCGCTTACGGCCAAGCCCGGCTCTGGCATTTATTGGAAAAGCCGCTTAGAGACCCACGAGAAATACGCGAAAGACAAGAAGCGGTAAAAACATTACAAGAAGACCCCGCCTTGCGATCCTTAATCCAAGGCAAATTGTCCGAAATCTACAATCAGAAGGTCTATTTGAGGCAAGCGGATGGATTTGCATATTTTATTCCCCGGCTATCGATTATCGAGCAGTTTTTACGGGAAAGAGAAAAACCATTCTTTCAATATGGTCGGAGCAATCTTTCAACATTGGCTATCCATTTGCCAATTCATTTAGCGGGAGGGGCTATTCCGTTAGCGTTCATAGTAGCCGCATTTTATACGATAATGAATAATCCGCAAGCGATCCAGGCTGCAAATGATCACAAACTCACCGTATATGAATCGGGTTTGGTCGCTTCAGTTTGTGTGACTACCTTGCTTTACCTCACGCAATACCTGCCTGAATTTCGGGCAAAAATGTCCATGGTGAAAGCAAGCACCCGCGAATTGAGACGGCTTTTTATATTGGCTGATGAGCTGAATCAACAACTGCGGAAAACAGGATCAAATAAATTACACGAGATGGCCTCCATATTTGGAAATATAAAAAGCGGTAAAACCAAAGGATTTGTTGAAAGAGCTGAAAAGTATGGCCGATCATTTTGGCACAGAACTATTCCTCTGGATCATGCATTCATACAGGGCGGTCATAGAAGAATGGTTACCGATCTAATGTTCAATCTGGGTGATCTGGATTGCCTTTGCTCACAAGCGGAAGCGGCGGAAAAATATGGTTTTGCTTTCCCTCAAGTAGAAGAGCAAAGCGCGCCTTTGCTGATCGCCAGAGGATTATGGCATCCCTTTTTGGATAAACCGGTTGTAAATGATCTGGAACTGGACGATCAAGCTCGTTTTATGGTCCTTTCCGGATCAAATATGTCAGGCAAATCGACCATACTAAAGGCCGCCGCACTGGCAATAATTCTGGGGCAAATGGGAGGCGGGGTTCCCGCTCAAACCATGCGTTTTACTCCTTTTGATCAACTCATCACCAATGTAAATATCGTTGATAATCTTTCTGCCGGGAAAAGCCTATATTATTCAGAAAAAGACCGCATGCAGCAAATAACCGAAGCGTCAAAGAGCGGAGACAAGGTATTCGCTGCAATGGATGAGATATTCAGGGGTACCAACCATCCCGAAGCAGTAGCCACTGCCATTGCCATTTCAAGCTTTATTGCCGACCAACCCAATGCTCGCTCAATCCTGGCTACCCATTTAGAAGAGGTTCCCCTCTGGGTTGAAGAAACCACCCCGCCATTTGTTACGAATCACCATATGGCGGCGACCATTGAAAGCGGAAAGCTTCGATTCGGTTATAAAATTGCCGAGGGAAGATCAATCCTAAGGGGTGCAGTCCAAATCTTGGAAGAATGCCAATTTGATCCTTTAATAATTTCCCTGGCTCATGAGATACTAAAGAAGTTAATGGATCAACCTACCCCTGACTGGACTTAAACCACCTTAAATCCGGTTCTCTGGCCGCCTTGGCTTCATCCAAACGGCCCACCGGAGTAGAATGCGGGGCGGATCTGATGATATCGGGGTTGGTTTCGCATTCTCCCGCGATCTTGATCATGGCGTCACAGAAAGCATCCAGTGTCGCTTTGGATTCGGTCTCGGTGGGTTCGATCATCAGCGCTTCTTCCACGATGAGAGGGAAATAGATGGTCGGAGGATGGAAACCATAATCGATCAGCCGTTTGGCGATATCCAGCGCCTTGATGCCGCATTTCTCCTTCTGCCATTTGGCCGAGAGGACGAACTCGTGCTGGCAGGGCCGATCGTATGGTAAATAATAGTACTTCTTGAGGATATTCATCATGTAGTTGGCGTTCTCGACCGCTTTTTTAGATACTTCCTGAAGCCCCTGGGATCCTAGAGAGCGGATATAGGCGTAAGCCCTAACGATCACGTTGATGTTCCCATGGAAAGAATGAACTCTTCCGATCGACTTCGGGAATTTGTCATTTGTCATTTGAAATTTGTCATTGGCCTTGATAACCCTAGGAACAGGCAAAAATGGCTCCAGTGTCTTGTTAACGCCGACTGGGCCAGCCCCCGGCCCCCCTCCCCCATGCGGAGTGGAGAAGGTCTTGTGCAGATTGAAATGCGCCACATCGAAGCCCAGGTCCGCCGGGCGGCAGACGCCTAAAGTGGCATTGGCATTGGCTCCGTCGTAATAAAGCAGGCCGCCGGCCTTATGGATAATGTCCGCAATTTCCTCGATGTGCTCGTCAAAAAGCCCCAGGGTATTGGGATTGGTGAGCATCAACCCGGCAGTATCATCGCCTGCCGCTTTCTTTAACGCATCGATATCGATGTTCCCCCGCCCGTTCGACTTGACCACCACCGCTTTGTACCCGACCATGCTCACCGAGGCCGGATTGGTCCCATGCGATGAATCGGGGATAATGACCTTATAGCGTTTCCCCTGTCCTTTATCCCGGTGATAAGCTTTGATCATCAAAAGCGAGGTCAGTTCCCCATGCGCCCCGGCCGCCGGCTGGAAGGTAAAAGCCTCGTAGCCAAAAATGGCGCAAAGGTATTTTTCCATGTCGTAAAGAAGTTCCAGCATTCCCTGGATCTCGCTCTCATCTTGCCCGGGGTGCACCTCGGAAAATCCGGGGAATTTGGCGACCTCTTCGTTAACCTTGGGATTGTACTTCATGGTGCAGGAGCCCAGCGGATAAAAATGGGTATCCACCGAGAAATTCTTTTGTGAGAGGCGGGTAAAGTGCCGGACCGCGTCCAGCTCCGTAAATTCGGGAAGCGGGAGCTCCCGACGGATAAGATCGGCCGGTATCAGGTCTTGGAGCGGCTCTTCCGGGACGTCACAGCCGGGAAGAGAGACCATCTAGATTACGGCCTTTTGGGTCTCGGGGTCGAAGATATAAATTTTTCTCATATTGAAGACCACGGTGAACTTGCTGCCCGGTGCGGCATCGTTGAGCGCCCCTACCCTGGCTACCAGCGGGATCGCCCCGATCTTTAAGTACATATAGGTCTCCGAGCCCATCAGTTCGCGGAAGTCCACCTTGGCGTCGATAGTGAATCTCCGGTCTATCCAGGCGGAAGAAGGCACATCCCAGATGTCCGTCGGTCGTATCCCGAACATCACTTCCTTGCCCTCATAACCGGCTAAATACTGTGAGAGATCCTCGGGGATCTCCAGCTTAAACCCTCCGCATTCGAACGAGTAATGGGAGTTGGCCTTGTTAATGCTCCCTTTGATGAAATTCATGGGAGGCGAGCCGATGAACCCGGCCACGAACCGGTTGACCGGCTTGCCGAAAACGTTAAGCGGGCTGTCCACCTGCTGTAATTCCCCGTTCAAGATGACCGCGATCCTTTGCCCCAAGGTCATGGCCTCGGTCTGGTCGTGGGTGACGTAGATCACCGTGGTCTGCAAATTGCGATGAAGGTTCTGCAGCTGGGCCCGGGTCTGCACGCGCAGTTTGGCGTCGAGGTTCGATAACGGCTCGTCCATCAAGAAGACCTTGGGATTGCGCACGATGGCCCGTCCCACCGCTACCCTTTGTCTTTGTCCGCCGGAAAGCTGTTTGGGCAGGCGGGTCAAAAGTTCCGAAAGCCCCAGCATTTCCGCGGCGTTCGCCACCCGTTCGTCGATCTCCTTCTTTTTGGTGCCGCCAAGCCTTAAGCCAAAGGCCATGTTGTCGTAGACCGACATGTGGGGATAAAGGGCGTAAGATTGAAAGACCATGGCGATGTTGCGGTCTTTGGGGGGAGTGTCGTTCACCAGCTTGTTATCTATGTAGATCTTGCCTTCGGTGATCTCTTCCAATCCCGCCACCATCCGCAAGGTGGTGGTCTTGCCGCAGCCCGAGGGGCCCACGAACACCATGAATTCCTTGTCTTTTATCTCTAAATTGATCCCCTTGACCGCCACCACGTCGCCGAACTTTTTGGTAACATTCTCAAGCAAGACCCTGGCCACGAAAGATGCTCCTTTCTTATAGTTGTTTACTTAGGTTCGCGAGCTCGATCGCCGATTGGGCGGCCGCGAAGCCCTTGTTCCCCGGTTTGGCCCCGGCTCTCTCCAACGCCTGCTCCAGTGTATCACAGGTCAAGATGCCGAACACTACCGGCACTCCGGTATCAAGCGACACTTTGGCTACACCCTTGGCGGCCTCGGACGCCACATATTCAAAATGGCTCGTCGCCCCGCGGATCACCGCTCCCAGACAGATGAGCGCGTCATATTTTTTGGAAGAGGCCATTTTCTTGGCGATGAGCGGCGACTCAAAAGAGCCGGGCACCCAGGCCACTTCGATCGAAGCTTCCGCTGCGCCATGCCTTTTTAGGCAATCCAGCGCTCCCGAGAGCAGTCCCTTGGAGACCAGTTCGTTGAAACGCGAAACCACGATACCCACCTTCAATCCGCTGGCGTCCAGATTCCCTTCAATCACTTTTGCCATACTTACGCACCTCCTTAAGCACGTGTCCTAATTTTTTTGACTTGGTGGCCAGATAGTGGACATTATGACGGTTGGGTTTAATTTCCAATGGTATTCTCTCCGTCACCTTGAGGCCGTATCCTTCGAGCCCTACTATTTTCCGGGGATTGTTGGTCAGCAGGCGGATGGTGGTCAATCCCAGGTCGGCCAAGATCTGCGCGCCTACGCCGTAATCCCTAAGATCGGCCTTAAAGCCGAGCTTTTCGTTGGCTTCGACCGTATCCAATCCCTTATCCTGCAAGGCATAGGCCTTAAGCTTGTTGGCCAGACCGATCCCCCGCCCTTCCTGCCTCATATAAAGCAAGACACCTTGTCCGGCAAATTCGATCTTGGCCAGTGCGGCCGCCAGCTGCTGGCCGCAGTCGCACCGTTTGCTGCCGAAAACATCGCCGGTAAGGCATTCGGAATGGACCCGAACCAGGACGTCGCGCGCTCCGGCCGGCTTGCCTTTTACCAGCGCCAGGTGATGGTCGCCGGTAAGGTCGTCCTCATAAGTTACGGCGGTAAAATCCCCGAACTTGGTGGGGAGCGTGGTCTGTGAGATCTTCTTTATAAGCTTTTCCTGCCGGACCCGGTATTTGATAAGGTCGGCTATGGTTACGATCCTAAGCCCATGTTGACGGGCAAATGATAAAAGGTCCGTCACCCGGGCCATCTGGCCGTTGTCCTTGATGATCTCGCAGATCACTCCGCCGGGATACAGCCCGGCCAAACGGGCCAGGTCGACTGCGGCTTCGGTGTGTCCCGCCCGTTTTAAAACGCCTCCGTCTATGGCCTTAAGCGGGAAAACATGTCCGGGTTTGACCAGGTCGGAGGACTTGGTAAGAGGATTAATTAAAACTTCGATGGTTTCCGCCCGGTCGGCCGGTGAGATGCCGGTGGTGACCCCGCGGGCGGCGTCGACCGATACGGTAAAAGCGGTGTGGAGCGGTTCGTTATTTTCCGCCACCATGGGGGCCAGCCCCAGCTCTTCGATCCGTTCGGCCGAAAGCGGCACGCAAACCAGGCCGCGTCCATGGGTGATCATAAAATTGACGGCTTCGGGGGTTACTTTTTCGGCGGCCATCACCAGGTCGCCCTCGTTCTCGCGCTTCTTGTCGTCCACCACGATCGTCATCTTGCCGTTCTTGATGTCGCGGAGGGCGGCGGTTATAGGATCGAACTTCACTTTAGTTGTCCCAGATCCCCATGGGGAAAAAGCCGGAAGTCAGCATCATCTTTTCCGCGGGAGAGGGCGGCGCCTCTCCGCCCTGGATGAAATTTTCGATGTATTTGGAAAGGACATCGACCTCCAGGTTCACCCTTTCTCCGATATTTTTAGCTCCCAGGTTGGTCTGCTGGGAGGTGATGGGGATGATCGCCAGGTGGACTCCTTCGGCCGTGATCCGGGAAACCGTCAAACTTACCCCGTCCACTCCGATGGACCCTTGAGGAACAATGTAACGTCGCAGGTGGGGAGAAACGGTCAGCACCAGTTCAAAGCCATCGTCTTTCTTAAGTATGCCTTTGATCTCCGCCACCCCGTCGATATGGCCGGTCATGATGTGGCCTCCCAGGCGGGCGGTCAAAAGCAGGGCCCTTTCGAGATTTACTTTATCACCCAGGCGCAGGGCTCCGAGAGAGGATTTTTTCAGGGTCTCTTCCACCGCTTCCACCACAAAATGGGTGCGGCCCATTTCTACGACCGAAAGGCAAACTCCGTTGACGGTTAGGCTGTCGCCGACCTTGAGGCCAACGATGACTTTTTTGGCGTGGACGCCCATCCGCAGGGCGCGGCCGTTGCGCACCAGCGCGGCGATCACTCCTATCTCTTCTATGATGCCGGTGAACATATTACCTTGCTATTTTATCACGATGGGAGCCGAGAATCAATTGATACGGGTGACGGTGTAGCCCAGATCCTTAAGGGCCATCATCAGATCCAGTGCGGTGACTTCCGCGGCCTTGAACTGGAGGATAAGCGAATTGTCCGGCAGATCGAATTTAATGGATAAAACCCCGCGGTCCTTAAGGACTTCCTCGATCACCGGCATATCGGTTTCCTTGATGGTCGGGCTTATGAAATATTCCTGGTAGGCCTTGAAAGGGGTTCGCTTGCGGTAATAGAAGCGGCGAGTTTTTCGCAATGCTTTCTTTTTGGCTGCCTGGGCGTCATCATGCGGAGATACCAGAAGCGAGCAGATCAACGCCAATAGTAAGAGCTTAGCGACTTTTGACATAAGCCCCTAATATCCCATTGATAAATTTGGCCGCTTCATCCGACGAATACTTCTTGGCCAGCTCCACGGCTTCATCGATCGCCACTTGCACGGGGGTCTCCCCTTCCATTAATTCGAACAAAGCCAAACGCAGGATATTGCGGTCCACGCCCCCCATTCTCTCGATGGACCAGTCCTTCGAATGCTTTTTGATGATCCGGTCGCTTTGTTCTTTCTTATCCCATGCCCCTTTCGCCAATTCTTCGGCAAAAAGCCGGGTCTCTTCAACGAATTTCTCGCTTTCAAAGAGCAACTCCAAAGCCTCTTTGATGGGAATT
Organism: Candidatus Saganbacteria bacterium; assembly: GCA_016223205.1. GTDB lineage: Bacteria > Margulisbacteria > WOR-1 > XYC2-FULL-46-14 > WPAF01 > JACRPM01. The sequence goes on along the minus strand of JACRPM010000001.1, from coordinate 217,222 downwards.
CCCGCGTGATCGGCCTGGAACAGCGCCTGCATGGCGATCCGGCGTGAGGTGGAGCGTTTTGCCATCAGCCGCCCTTGGCGAAATGCTTTTCGATGAAGTGAGTGGTGATATCGCCCTTTTGAAAGGCCTCGTTATCCAGGACCTTCAAGTGAAAAGGAATAGTGGTAGAAACCCCGTCAATGACAAATTCATCGAGCGCCCTCCGCATCCGCTCTATTGCCTCCCCGCGGTTCCTCCCCCAGCAGATGAGCTTGGCGATGAGCGAATCGTAATGCGGCTGGATGCGCAGCCCCTGATAGGCGTGGCTGTCGACCCTGACCCCGGGCCCTCCCGGCGGCAAGTAGATGGAAATCTCTCCAGGAGAAGGAAGGAAATTTTTATCCGGATTTTCGGCGTTGATGCGGCACTCGATAGCATGGCCGTGGAATTGGATGTCTTTTTGCCGGAACTTAAGCTTTTCACCGGCCGCGATCAAGATCTGCTCTTTTACAATATCGATCGAAGTGATCATCTCGCTTACCGGATGCTCCACCTGGATGCGGGTGTTCATTTCCATAAAATAGAAACGGCCCTGCCGGTCGAAGATAAATTCGACCGTGCCGGCGTTGGTGTATTTAACGGCCTGCGCCGCGCGCACTGCCGCCCCGCCCAGCTTATCCCGTAATTTTCTGTCCACCGCCGGCGAGAGCGATTCCTCGACCAGCTTCTGATGGCGCCGCTGGATGGAACAATCCCTCTCACCCAGGTGGACCACATTGCCGTGTTCGTCCGCCAAGATCTGCACCTCGATATGGCGCGGATCCTCCACGTATTTTTCTATATAAACGTCGGCATTGCCGAAAGCCGCCTGGGCTTCGGCCCGCGCGGTCTTGGTGAATTCGATCAGTTCATCCGCGCTCTTTGCCACCCGCATCCCTTTCCCCCCGCCGCCGGCCGTCGCTTTGATCAATACCGGATAGCCCACTTTTTCCGCGATCCGCTGGGCTTCTTTCTCGTCGTGGACATTGCCGTCGGAACCGGGCACCACGGGGACTCCGGCCTTTTTGACGGTTTCTTTAGCGGTGGACTTATCGCCCATTTTTTCTATAGCGGTCTTGTGGGGGCCGATGAACTTGATGCCGTGCTCGGCGCAGATCTCGGTGAATTTGGCGTTCTCCGCTAAAAAGCCGTAGCCGGGATGCAAAGCGTCGGCCCCGGCGATCTCCGCCACGGAAATGATCGCCGGGATATTGAGATAACTTTGGTTGGGCGCGGCGGGACCCACGCAGTAGGATTCGTCGGCTAATTTTACGTGGAGCGAGTCCTGATCGGCTTCGGAGTAGACGGCTACGGTGCGCACCCCCAGCTCACGGCAGGCGCGGATCACCCGCACCGCGATCTCCCCCCGGTTGGCTATTAATATTTTATTGAACATTTTACCTTAAAAAACCCTTGCAATCCGCGCACATTATACTATAATTGGGACAAATCGGCAATTTAAAAGGCAGGTGAAAATAAATGGCAAGAGGCGGATTAAAGAAAATGACCGTAAACTTCAAAGGCCGCAATGAAACCTTGGAAAAGGTTTTCGGCGCCAAGCCCCTCCCGGTGACCCAGATGACCAAAAAGATCTGGAACGTCATCAAGAAATTCAAACTGCTGAAGAAGTAATTGCACTCTTAAAGAAAGCTGTTCGCGACCCTGGAACAGCTTTCTTGTTTTTAAGCGGGGAAAAGCGAAGTAACGACCAATATCAACGTCAGCACGATCAGCGCCGCCACCACCAGCCCGGCTATCACATTATAAAAAGTGGAATTTACCTCTTTTCCCATGATGCGCCGGTTGTTGATGAGGATCAGCATGAATATCAGGATAAAAGGCAGGAGGATGCCGTTCACTTCCTGCGATAGCAGCATCACCACGATCAAAGAGAGCTTAGGCCACAGCACCACCCCGGCCCCGATCAGGATCAAGAAAGTGAAAAGGCCGTAAAAGATGGGCGCCTCCCTGAAATTCTTGTTGATCCCGCTTTCCCAGCCGAAGGCCTCGCAGATCGCGTATGAGGAAGAAAGCGTAACGATCGAGGCGGTTAAGGTGGAAGCTCCGAACAATCCCAGGGCAAAAAGCGTTTCGGCAAATCCCCCGGCCAGCGGGCCCAATGCCACCGCCGCATCACGCGCGGTCTCGATGTGTATGCCGTACTTAAAGAGCGTCGCGGCGGAGGCCACGATGATGAAGAAAGATACGAAATCGGTCAAAAAGGCCCCGAACAGGACTTCCAATCTTTCATATTTATATTGTTTTACCGTGATCCCTTTATCCCGGATGCTGGATTGGATGTAGAACTGCATCCAGGGCGTGATGGTGGTGCCGATGACCCCGATAAAGATCAAGATAAAGTGCGCGTCCATCCGGAAAGTGGGGACAAAGGTGTGGCGCAGGGCCAATGACCAGTCGGGCTTAGCCATGAAGCCGGAAAATATATATGCGAACTGGGCCAGACAGAATCCCAGGAAAACCCTCTCCACGATCTTGTAGGAACCGCGCAGGACGGTGAACCAGATGACCCCCGCCATTAGCGGGATAAAAAAGAAACGCGAAATGCCGAAGATCTCGCCGCTGGCGGCGATACCGGCAAAATCCGCGATGATGGTGAAAAGGTTCGCGATGAGCAGTATCCCCATGGCGAACATCGTCCAGCGCACGCCGAAGTTCTCGCGGATCAGGTCCGAAAGTCCCTTGCCGGTTACCGCCCCCATGCGGGCGCACATCTCCTGCACCACCGCCAGGGCGATGGTGATCAGAAAAAGCCCCCACAACATTTCATAACCGAAGCTGGCCCCGGCCACAGAATAAGTGGTGATGCCGCCGGCGTCGTTATCGGCGCAAGCGGTGATGATGCCGGGACCCATAATGGCCAAAAAGATCAATATTCGGCGGCTGAATTTGGGGAGCCGCAAAAACCTCATCATCCCAGCATCTGCCTTTTGCGGCGGGAAACCGGCGGGAGCATCAGGTCGATGACGTCGTCCACGGTGACGATCCCCTGCACGCGACCTTCCCCATCGATGACCGGCACGGCCAAAAGATTGTACTTGGAGATAACTTCCGCTACCTGGCGCTGGTTCATCTCCACCGTCACCGTAATGCAATCCCGGATCATAACCTCTTCGAGCCGTTTCTCGGGTAAAGAAATGATCAAATTCCTTAGCGAAAGCACCCCTACCAAGCGCTCCGCTTCGTCCACCACGTAAAGATAGTAGATGGTCTCGGCGCTGGGTGCGGTTTCGCGTAAGCGGTTGATGGTCTCTTCCACCGTCAGCCCCTGCGGCAGGGTGATGAACTCGGTGGTCATCAATCCTCCGGCGGTCTCGTCGTGGTGTTTGAGCAGCTTCCTGATCTCCGCCGATTTTTTGATCCTTATCAAGCGCAGGAATTCTTCGGTCCTTTCGGGAGGCAGGTCTCCCAAAAGGTCGGCCACCTCGTCCACCGGCATTTTCTCCAAGATACCCAGGGCTTTTTTGGTGTCGATGGTCTGGAGCAGCATGGCCCCGATCATGGGCTCGAGCTCGTGGAGAGATTCGGCGGCGGTTTTTTCGGAAAGCGAAGTGAACAGCTCTTTCCTTTGGTCCGGGTTAACCTGGGAGATGATATGGGCGATGTCCGCCGGGTGGAGCTCGGCGGTTCGCTTATGGGGGATGGCAATGTATCCTTTATTGAAATCGGTCTTGAGCGGTTCTACATGGTCCCAGCCGATCAGGGTCTCGGGTGTCTGCCGGCCGAAGAACTTGAGGATCCAATTGACCAAACGGAGCATTCCCAATCGCCTAAGCAGCCCGGCCAGGCCGGTATCTGCTGCAATGAGCCGAACCTCCTGCTCCACTTTGGCTAGTTTAAGGTCGTTAACGCGGATCACCCGGGCGCCGTCCACATCCACGATCTGCTTGTCGAAGATATCGCGCTCCAGGAGCACCTCCCCATCCCGTAATTCGGTAAAGGTGATGCGCGATCTCACCGATCGGGTGGTGACGAACTGCGGGCCGATAAGGTCGACCTCGGCTAAAAGCAGGATCGCTTCCTTTTTGTTGTCTTCGCGCTTGATCAGCAGGCCGGTCACTTTAGGGAAGGTTTCACCAAGAGTGATGATGATATCTTTTACCCGGCCGACCGGCTCCTGCACGCGGTCCACCACCGGGTCGCCGATGAGATCGGAAACGAACATTTCAGAGAATAAAACCATGCTTTAATGATTATAACACAGTGTAGAATTTACCCGGAAGTGGTTTTATGAAGTTCTTAAGCTCGAGCATCATAAGCAGGCTGGAAACGCTTTGAACTTCCATTTTCAGGGAATTGGCTAACTGATCAATATGTCTGGGCTCTGAAACCAAGGCCTCCACGATCCGTTTTTCATCACCCGACAGACCTGACAGGTCTTTTTTTTCCTTTATCCGGGGACGGATCTTATACGGTCCCAGAATATGTTCCAGTTCGGAAAGAATATCATCTACCGACTCCACCAGTTTAGCCCCCTGCTTAATGAGCCAATGCGGGCCTTTAGATTGATCGGCCTCCACGTTACCCGGGACGGCAAAGACCTCACGGCCTTGTTCCAGGGCGTCTTTGGCGGTGATCATGGCCCCGCTGTCATAATTTCCTTCAACCACAATAGTTCCAAGCGTTAGACCGGAGATGATCCGATTCCTTCTCGGGAAATTGCCCTTTTCGGTCCGAGCACCCATGGGAAACTCTGAAACGCAGGCGCCCGAGGATTCTATCTCTTTAGCCAGCTCTCTATTCTCTGCGGGAAAGATCATATCCACCCCGCAGCCAAATATCGCCAAGGTCCTGCCCTTGGCCTCCAACGCCCCTTTATGAGCGGCAGTATCCACTCCCGAAGCCAAACCTGACACTATCGTTATCCCCAATCCCGCCAGTTCAAATGCCAATCTTTTTGCGATCTCCAGCCCATAGCTCGAAGCCCGGCGAGTCCCCACGATCGCCAAGGCCTTTTCGTCCGCTTTGAATAATGAACCTTTGATGTAGAGTACCGGAGGAGGGGCATAGATGTTCTTTAGATTGGCGGGGTAGTTTTCTTCCTCAATAGTGATTACTTTAACATTATTCTTTCTGATCAAATCGGGCTGTTCCTCTAGATCGATCTTATCCCTTTTCTCTAGAAAAGCCGCTACTGCCGGTTTGCTCAATCCTTCAATCTTTTGTATGTCGCCCTTGCTTGCTTCCCAAACTGTCTTTATGTCACCAAAATGCTCCCAAAGTTTATTAATGGTAACTGGGCCCAAATTAGTTATGTTATTTATAGCCAACCAATACTTTAAATTTGTCATTTTTCCAATTTTATCAGATTCTCGACGCATTTTTCTCTTCTTTTCTTGGATCGCCAAGAAAAGAAGCAAAAGAATCTCGTGTCCGCCGCGGCGGACTACGCCCCCGAGGCGGGGACTCCGTCCCCTGCACCCCTGAGAAAATACAATAAGGAATGCGACACTAGAATATCCTCAACCCCCTTGATCCCCCTTCTCCTTTGAAAGGAGAAGGGGGAAAGAAATAGAAGAAGCTATCAGGGAGCCAAGGGATGAGGATAGCCTAATATTTATTCCTTGAACACAGGGTAGTAGGGACGGAGTCCCTATCACGGGGTTGCAAGGGGCGGAGCCCCTGCTAGCTTTTTTTGTTTCTTTTTTGGGCAATGCCAAAAAAGAAAAGGAAATTGCGTGGAAAATGCTATAATCACCGCAATGTTATCCAAACAACAACTGGAAGAGATCCTCCAAGAAGCCCTGAAGACCGGCGCGGAGTTCGCGGAGATCTTTTTGGAAGAGAAGAATTCTACCTCGGTGGGATTGGAAGATAACCGGCTCGAAAAGATAATCTTGGGGACCGAAGCCGGTTGCGGCATCCGCGTGATGTTGGGCAGGGAGACCGGCTATGCCTGCACGACCGATCTTTCCTTTTTCGGATTAAAACAGGCCGCACTTTCCGCGGCTTCGGGCATCAACGGGAGCATAAATCTCAAATTGCCGCCTTTGGTCCCACAAATACCTGCCCTGCCCGCCGTTAAACGGCGCCCCCATGAGGTCCCGATAGAAGAAAAAGTCCAAGTCGTCGAGATATTGAATAAGACCGCCCGCTCATTCGGTGAAAAGATCAAGCAGGTTTCCGCCCGTTATAGCGATACCACCCAGGCCTTGACTATCGTCAATTCGGACGGCATTTATGTGGAAGACCAGCGCTTCTCGACCCGTTATTATGTGAATGTCATTGCTTCCGACGGAGTGACCCTACAGACCGGCTACGAAGCCCCCGGCGGCTCGGTCGGCTTTGAACTGATAGAAGAACACCCTCCAGAAAAAATGGCCAGTAAAGCCGCGGAGCGAGCCCTGCTTATGCTCACCGCCCGGCACGCCCCTTCCGGCCAAATGCCGGTAATTCTTTCATCTTCCGCCGGCGGGACCATGATCCATGAGGCCTGCGGACATTCGCTCGAAGCGGACTTTATCCTCAAGGGAACCTCGGTCTTTACCGGAAAGCTGGGACAAAAAGTGGCAGCGGAGCTGGTGACGGTGGTAGACGACCCGTCGCTTCCCGGGAAATTCGGCTCCTATAACTTTGATGACGAAGGGACACCCTCAAAAACTAATATCCTGATCGAGAACGGCATTCTCAAGAATTATTTAAGCGATCGCTACAATTCAAAAGCTTTGGGTCTTCTTTCTTCCGGCCATGGACGAAGAGAATCCTTCCGCACCAAACCCGTCCCCCGCATGGCCAATACCCTGATCGCCCCCGGTAAAACCTCGCCGGATGATATCATCTCTTCCATTAAGTCGGGCCTTTTGGTCAAGAGGATGGGCGGAGGGGAAGTTAACGTCACCAACGGTGATTTTGTTTTTGAAGTAACCGAAGGTTATTTGATAGAGAACGGAAAGATCTCACATCCGGTCCGCGGCGCGGTCTTGACCGGCAACGGCCCTAAAGTTTTGGAGATCATTGACCTGGTTGGAACGGATCTGGAATTTCAAGTGGGAGTTTGCGGCAAATACGATCATGTCCCGGTCGCCGACGCCCAGCCGACCTTAAGGATCCCCGGCCTGGTCGTCGGAGGTAGATAGAACCGCCGCGTTAATATCCCTGATAATTTTTTTAACTTGAAGTTTATGAACGTCATTGAAGATCTCCACCTCAAGTGTCAGATCAGCTATTTTTACCCCATCCTCGATCTTATAACGGACCTTATTCCCCGGTATATCCAGATTTAAACTGGCAATTCCCGAAGAAACCGCCGCCCAGATCCCCGGTCGATTAGGCAATTCAAATCTTATTGAAAAGATCCTTGCTTTTTCGGGATTCTTTCTAGAATATTGATCCAGTCGGTCAAGATATGACTTTAAGCTCAAAGCGATAACCTGCGGCGCGGAAGCTTCCTCCGATTTGAAGTTCTCGCCGATGGCGACCAGATAAGCGACATCGGCCAGGGTTTTCGCCTTCTGTCTGGTGCCTTTTTCCCCTTCTTTTTGTGGAAAGGAGGGACAAAAGGCCAACAATCGAGCGCGAAACGACCTGAATTCTGCGCTGCTTAGATCTTCAAAAGACAGATACAGTCCCAACTTTTCCATTTCCTTTGAAATGGCATTGGCTCCCTCGCTGACCAGTTGGCTGCGCTCTTTCGATCTTAAATACGAGCGGATCGCTCTTTTGGCGCGGTCGGTTCGGACTTTCTGCAGATCGGTCAATTGCCTTTGCAAATTGGGATCACGGATCACCTCTACTTGATCTCCTGAAGAAAGCTGAAAATCCAAACCTGCGACAAAAGCTCTTCTCCTTCTCATCACCCGGGCCCCGATGGCTTTTAATCCCAGCTTCTTGTGGACCCTAAAAGCAAAGTCCAGCACAGTTGAATCAAAACGGATCTTTATGGCTTCTCCCATCGGGGTAAAAACAAACATGTAGGAAACGGCCCCTTGAGTGGCTTCGCGGATATCATGTTCGGTCATCTTTCCGCGGCTTCGCAGATCGTCCACATATTGTTTCAACCAGGGGTAAGAATCGATTATCTTCTTATACCATTGCGGATTAGGATGCCGGGGGTCATAAAAGCTCACCGCTCCCAGCCGGGACAATCTTTCCATCGCCGGCGTCATGATCTTGACCAGAACATGGCCGAGGTGCGGGACCACCACAATGTCATGCAGTGCTTCGTAAAGATTTTCGGTGGGTTCGGCAATATGATCAACAAAAGTTTCCGGCACAGGTATAAACCCGCAGTCGGGGGAATGCAGTGTTCCCAACGCCCCAAAACAAGCGTCATTGTTCTCCCGGACTACCGCAAAGCTGTGAATACCCTTGATCAAAACTTCCAGGTCCACTTCTTCCGCCGGCTTTTTCTTCTTAATAGCTAAATACTGGTCAAATATTTCTGCCGCCGATCTGGGGGTATAGCGGACGTTCTCGGAGCCGAACATTTGTGCCAGGCGCGCTTTGGCGTCCTCGATAGCTTTTTTATCGCGTTCTATCCTTTTTTCAACAAAAGCTTTTATCGTAGCATATTCCTCATAAAGGACCTCAAAAGAGTTCTCCATAAGCTCCCGTCTTAGCTCCCACATACCCAATCCCTTGGCGAACGGCACCATAATGTCCAATGTTTCCTGCGCGATCCTTTTTGCTTTTTCTTTATCGATCCGGTTAAAAGATCGCGAATTACAAAGGCGGTCGTACAATTTGATGATCATCACCCGGGGATCATGCCGGGTGATCTCGATCATTTTCATGTGGCTTTGCACCAGGCGATTGGTCCTGGATCTCCCCCATTTCCTGACCTTGGTCAGCCCGTCTATCAGGTCGGCTATTTCCTTGGCGGTGCCCGCCTCAACCCCTTTCGATACCAGATCAAATCTTATATCTTCCGGCAAGATCCGATTGGCCTCCGACCAATTCTCGGTCTCTTCGACAACATCATGTCCCATCCCTCCCGCTTGGGATACTATCTCGATCAAGCCGTCATTCGCCATTGCTTCACAGACCTCATAAGGATGGATAATATAAGGTTCGCCGGTATCCCGGGGTTTGCCGGCATGGGCGTAATTGGCCATGTGATGCAGGTGATCTAAAGGCGTAAAATCGGGTAAAGACGCAGTAAGTTCCTGTTGAAGTCCGCCTTCAGGATGCAAATAACCCTGTCTAAGTTTTTCTTTTAGAGCTTCAAACCTTCTAAAGTCGGGTGAGGCGGGAGGAGCGCTTACGGCAAAAAATAGGCGCGGATCACTGGCCCATTTGACCAGCTCTTGTATAGCCCGCTGCTGTCCGGGCCTTACGGCCCGAGGGGGTGCAGGGAACACGTTTTTTGGTGATTTAGCTCCGATAATAGGCATACTTATCGCCTGTATGGTTTTCGTAAGTAAGGTTAAATAATTTCAGTTAAAAGGATAAATTCTTTAGGATGGAGGATATAGGCCCCGACTGGTTCATGACGAAGAAATGGATGCCGGGAACACCATTATTTAAAAGCTCGCGGCATTGGGCAATGGCGTATTCCACTCCTAATGCCTCAACGTCCGCATTTGGGGCTTCCAGCCGATCGAACAATTCAACCGGAATGCTCGCTCCGCAGATCTTGGTCATCTTTTTTATCTGCTTTAAGCTGACAATAGGCATGATGCCGGGAATGATCGGCGCAACGATCCCGGCTTTCCGGCAGTTTTCCACAAAATCAAAATAATAACGGTTATCAAAGAACAGCTGGGTGATCACATATTCCCCGCCCGCCGCGATCTTCTCCTTTAAATACCCGATCTTGGTCTGGTCCTCGGGAAAACCCGCCACCCCCAGGCAAAAGCTCGGTTTATTCTTCTTGATGAACGCCGCCAGTTCTTTGGCAAAACGGAACCCATCGGGCGGAGGAGTAAAATCGGTCGCGCCCTCCGGCGGATCGCCCCGCAGGGCCAGGATGTTCTCGACCCCCATCCCTTCCAGCTCGTTGAGCTGGACAGCAATGCTATCTTTGGTCGCCGCTACGCAGGTTAAATGCGCCACCGGTTCGATCTTGAATTTTTCTTTTATCACCTTTATCCAATGGAAAGATCTTTCCCGGGTGGTGCCCAGGGCCCCATAGGTAACCGAGGCGAAATCCGGCTTAAAGGCCTGGAGTTCCACCAGCACTTCAAAGAGATGCTTTTCCTGTTCTTCGGTCTTGGGGGGGAAGAATTCGAAGGATATTGTGGGTCGGCCTTTATTTAGTTTTTCTTTTACTTTCACTCTGGTCCAGGATCTCCATCTCTTCGGACTCCACCACCTTGGATATCGGTTTCATGTGAGGAAAAAATAAGACATCGCGGATCGAGGGGGAGTCTGTCGCCAGCATCACCAGCCGGTCGATGCCCACACCCAATCCTCCGGCGGGAGGCATTCCATATTCGAGGGCGCGCAGGAAATCCTCGTCCATGGATTCGGCTTCCACATCCCCTGCGGCTTTTAGCTCCGCCTGTTTCTTGAACCTTTCCCGCTGGTCCAGTGGATCGTTCAATTCCGAAAAAGCGTTGGCGATCTCCATTCCGGCCACGATGAGCTCGAACCTTTCCACCAATTTGGGGTTGTCCCTTTTCTTCTTAGCCAGAGGAGAAGTTTCAATGGGATAATCAACGATGAAGGTCGGCTGCCTCAAATTGGGCTCCACGAACTTGTCATAAAGTTCGTTGATGATCTTGCCCGCTCCTATCTCCAGGGCGCCTTCGATGCCTTTATCTTTCCCGATCTTGCGGATCTGATCTTCGGTTTTCCCTGAAATATCGATATTGCCAAAGTGTTTGAGGGCCTCAATGAGCGGGATCCTCTTGAATGGGGGCTCGAAGTTGATGGTTTCACCTTTGTATTCGATATTAAACTTGCCCGTCGTTTCCTTGATGATTGTGGAGATCATCTCCTCCGTCATTTTCAGCACGTCATGATAATCGGCATAGGCCTCGTAGACCTCGAGCATGGTGTACTCCGGATTGTGCTTGAAGGACATCCCTTCGTTGCGGAAGACCCGGCCCAGTTCGAATATCTTCTCAAAACCTCCCACGATCAGGCGTTTTAAATAAAGCTCCGGCGCTATGCGCAGAAAAAGCGGCATGGATAAGGCGTCGTGATAGGTCTCAAAAGGAGTGGCCGCGGCTCCGCCCTGCAACACATGGAGCAAGGGGGTCTCCACTTCCATAAAGCCCCTCCCCTCCAGGAATTTCCTGATAGAGGATAATATGCGGGAGCGCTTGACGAAAACATCTTTGACGTCGGGATTAACCAAGAGGTCTACATATCTTTCGCGGTAACGAAGTTCCTTATCTTGTAAACCGTGCCATTTTTCGGGCAAAGGATGGAGCGACTTGCAAAGCAAAGTCCATTTATCGACCCGAACGGTCAGCTCACCCATCTTGGTGCGGAACACCACTCCGGTCACCCCGATGATATCGCCCATGTCCAGTTTGAGGAAAAGTTCATATTTATCTTTCCCCAGAACGTCTTCCTTGGCATAGATCTGCAGGCGCCCGGATTCGTCCTGGAGGGTGGCAAAAGAGGCCTTGCCGTGGCCGCGCTTGGTCATGATCCTTCCGGCAAAGGTAACTTCCTTGGGGCTTTCGTCGTGTCCCTGGAGATGGCCGTATTTTTCCTGGATCTGCGATGCGGTCGAATCCCGTTCGAATTTATAGGGAAAGGGTTCCATCCCCTGGGCTTTGAATTCCAGGAGTTTCTCGCGGCGGACCTTTAACAGATCGCTTAATTCTTCAGACATTCCATTAATCCTTTTAGGGTCAAATCTTGGTCAATTATATCAATTCCCCGCGCATATTTCCCTATCAATTCGGCGTAGCCCCCGGTGGCTATCACTTTAGTTTTTTCTCCCAGTTGATCCTTGAATCTAACGATCATCCCTTCCACCAGGGCGGCATAGCCGTAGACCAGGCCGGATTTGAGGGCCCCTACCGTAGAATCGCCAATCACTTTTTGGGGAGGCGCGATCTTTACTTTCGGCAGTTTGGCCGTCCGCTCGTGCAATATATCCCGGGTTAATGCGATCCCCGGGGCTATAGCGCCGCCCAGATATTCGCCTTTTGAGGATAAGGCATCGAAGGTCGTAGCCGTTCCAAAATCCACTATGATCGCGGGTTTGCCGTACAATCTTAAGGCGGCTAAAGCGTTGACCACACGGTCAGCCCCCACCTCCGCTTTGTTCCTGATCTTTATCTTTATCTTTATTCCTTTGATATTGCTGGCAGTAACAAAGTGGGCTTGCGGCAGTTGTTTTTTTATGATTTTGTCCGCTTGCGGGACCACGGAAGAAACCACGACCGGAAAGTTGTTTTTTTTCACCCTTCCTGCGAGTTTTTCGGTGGGGACACGCCATTTCTTTTTGAGTTTTGCACCCTTAAACAGGCCGAAAACGGTAGAGGTGTTGCCGATATCGATCGCCAATAAACGCATGGAAAATTATACCATAATAAGTGAAATTTTCCGGAATACGCTCCGATAATGAATTAGAGAGATTTATATGATAAAAGTCCCCGCTTCAATCAGCGTTAGGATAATCAGGGCCGACCCCGAGGCCGCCCTGCCCCAGATCGTATCAAAAGCTCCGGATCTCAAGCCCGAAAACACGATCTTAAGAAAGATCATCAGCGGTCTGACCGGCATAGTCATCAGCTTGGCTTTTTTGGGATTGCTTAAGCTGATCGGAGTGAGTTTGGGGAACCTCGAGACCTACCTGATCGTAGGGATACCGGCTATCCTGGGATTCATTGCCCCTTACTTAATGTTCTAATTACCTCTTCCATCTCGGTCGGCATGGGCGCAAAAAACTCCATATACTTCCCCGTCCGTGGATGCACAAAACCGATGATTTGGGCATGCAGCAATTGGCCTTCAATATTAAAAGAACCCTGGATCTTGCCATAAGTCCTATCCCCCACCAGCGGATGCCCGATATGGCTCATATGAACGCGGATCTGATGGGTGCGGCCGGTTTTAAGCTGGAGCTCGACTAAAGTATGATCCTTATATCTTTTTAGCACCCGGTAGAAGGTCAGGGCTTCCCGGCTTTTCAATCCCGCCTGCTTGATGACCGCCATCTTCTTGCGGTGAACGGGATGGCGGCCGATCTTCTCCTGTACAAAGCCGTCGTCCTGTTTTAGCACGCCGTAAACCAAAGCCACATAAGAGCGTTTAACCGTCCGGTCTTTGATCTGTTTGCTCAAAGAACGATGCGCCAGGTCGGTTTTTGCCACTAAAAGTAATCCTGAAGTATCCTTATCCAATCTATGGACAATACCCGGACGCTCAACTCCACCCACCGCCGCCAGACCCTTGACATGGTAAAGTAAGGCATTGACTAACGTTCCCTTATAATGACCTGGCGCCGGGTGCGTGACCAAACCTCGTGGTTTATTGACCACCAGCAGGTCCTCATCTTCGTATACGATATTGAGCGGGATGTTTTCCGGTTGGACCTCATATTTCTCGGGTGGAGGGATATCGATGGTTATTTTATCGTCTAATTTCACCTTATATGAAGAATGGCTGGGCTTATCGTTGACCAGGATCCGGCCTTTGTCGATGAGCTTTTGGGCGAACGCTCGCGAAAGCTTGGAATCTTGTTTGGAAATAAAGACATCCAATCTTTGGCCTGCTTCTTTGGTTTTTATGATATATTCCACGTTTTAATTATACTCTTTTACCCCCTCTCTTTCTCCCCCTTATCAAGGGGGAGATGTCCCGAGCTTTGGCGAGGGACAGAGGGGGTGTTATAATATCTTAATGGCTCCAAAAGTGATAGAAATGGATGATGCCGGGTCGGGATCGCTGTATGGCGGGGTGCTGATCCTGGCTACCGACGGCCGGCACGATTTTACCTCCGAAGTCCCGCTTTCCGCCTTCAATGTGGAAGACAAAAGGCTGCGCAACCAAAAGATCGCCGAATCCGTCGGCCAGATCGCCTTATTGTCCGTCCGCAAGCTTAGGGCCGAAAAGAATACCACGGAATTCCATCTTTGCCAGGGCAATATCCTCGATGCGGCGGAGCGGTCGCTTAAAGAAGCCGGTTTTAAGGTGATAAGGCAGAAGATCGAAGGCCGGACCAATCTGGAAGCCGAAAAGCTGTTCAAAATACTGCTCAAAGATAAATATAATGTGGCTAATTACAACCCCAAGGATTACGCCGGTGAGAACCTTAGGCAATTCGCCCTGCTCAAGCATAGGCGCGACTTTGAAAACGTAAAAAACCAGTCAAAAGGTGTGCTAGAATTAAGAAAATGAACCTCTCTTATGAGGAAGTCGAGAAGATAGCGTCCACCTGCGTCAAATGCAACCTCTCTAAAAAGCGGACCAAAGTGGTCTTTGGCAACGGCCCCCACCCTTGCGACTTGATGCTTATCGGAGAAGCCCCCGGCGAGCAGGAAGATCTGCAGGGCCTGCCCTTTGTGGGCAAGGCCGGGCAGCTCCTAACCCAGATCTTGGAATCGATAAATATCAAACGCCCTGACGACATTTATATCGCCAACACGGTCAAGTGCCGCCCTCCGGAGAACCGGGCACCTCTCCCGGCCGAGCAGGCCGCTTGCTGGCCTTACCTGGAGGCCCAGATCTTCCAGCTGGTTAAGCCCAAGATAATCCTGCTGGCGGGTGCTCCAGCGGTTAGAGCAGTATTAAAGTCCGATGAACCCATGTCGGATCTGCGCGGCAAGTGGACCAAGCTGCCTGGTACCGAGATAGCCGTCATGCCTATTTTCCACCCGGCATACTTGTTGAGAAATCAATCCAAAGAAAAGGGCTCTCCCAAATGGCTCACCTGGCAGGATATGAAAGAGGTCCAGGGGGCATTGGATTATCTGAAGAAAGTAAAAGAACTAAGCCGGTAACCTACATTCTTTCCGGGGCGGTAACGCTTAAAAGCTCCAATACATTCCTCAAGACGATCCGGGTGGCATCAACCAGCTGCAATCTGGCCGCGGTCAGCTTTTCATCCTCCGACAGGACCCGGCATTTGTGGTAGAAATTGTGGAATATGGCTGCCAGCTCTTTGGCGTAGATCACCATCCGATGAGGTTCCCGGGCCTGGGCGGCCGAAAGTATCTCATCCGGCAGATCGATGAGCTTCCGCACCAGTTCCCGTTCGGCGGGATGGATCAAAAGTGAAAGGTCCGCCGATCTTTCGATCCCAACTCCGCGTTCTACCCCTTCCCGGAAGATACTGGAGATGCGGGCATGGGCATACTGCACATAATAGACCGGATTGCTGGGCGCGGCTTGTTTGGCCAGCTCCAGGTCGAATTCCAGATGGCTGTTAGCCGATACCATGGTCAAAAAGAAGCGGGTGGCATCCGGTCCTATCTCCTCGATAACTTCTTCGAGCGTTATCATCTCTCCGGTGCGCTTGGACATGCGCACGGGCTCCGCACCCCTGAAAAGTGCGACTAGTTGTCCAATGATGATCTCAAAATGCTCGACCGGCAATCCCAGCGCCTTTAGCGCGGCCCTTAAGCGCGGGACATAGCCATGATGATCGGTTCCCCAGACATTGATGAGGCGGTCGAAACCCCGCCGGAATTTATCCAGGTGATAAGCGATATCGGCGGCAAAATAGGTTGTCTCGCCTCCTTTTCTTACCAGCACGCGGTTCTTATCGTCGCCCAATTCCTGGGATTTGAACCACAAAGCGCCGTCTTCCTCAAAGGTCAGCCCCTTGGCCTTGATCTCCTCGAGCGCTGCTTTAACCTTTCCGCTGCCGTGCAGAGAACTTTCGCGATAATAATTATCAAAATTCACTTTCAGCTTTTCGAGCACGCGTTTATGGTCGTTGAGCATATGAGAAAGCAGTATCTCCCGGAAATTGGAGCGGCCGATCCGATCCAGCAATTTTTCTGCGACCTCGGAGATATAAGCGCCGCCGTACCCGCCCTCGGGCACCTCCCGGCTTTCCGCCCGCGCCCGGACCGATTCTTCCAGCTTTTCTACCTGTGTGCCGATGTCATTAACGTAATACTCGCGTTCGACCGCAAATCCAGTTGCCGAAAGCAAGGCGGCAATATCATCGCCGATCACCGCCCAGCGGCCGTGGCCGATATGGAGCGGGCCGGTGGGATTGGCGGAGACGAACTCGATCAGCACCTTTTTCCCCTTCCCCTGGTCGGAACGGCCGAAATGACGGTCTTTTTCCCTGATAAGAGTTATTTGGTGTTGAAGGAATTTATCGGATAGTTTAAAGTTTATGAACCCCGTGCGGGTGGCCTGACAGTCGATAAGCATTCGCCCCTCGTCGTTCTGCATTATAGTCGCCGCCAACTCCTGGGTTATTTTGGGAAGCTCCCCTTCAAGTTGAGGCGCCAGGCGCAAGGCGATATTGGTGGCAAAATCCCCATAACGCGATTGAGGAATGGAGATCTGGACATCAGGAAAAGTTACTTGAGGATAAATCTCCCTTATTGAGCGTGAGACCAGCTCGGCAAGTTTGGCCTTCATTTTTTAAGCGAACTTTTGATCTCTTCGAACTTTTCCTTGCCTTTCTGGACGGCTTCTTCCACCTTCTTGCGGGTCTCTTCCCCCTTAGACGGCGCGAACAGCAGCCCGGCGATAAAGCCCAAAACCCCGCCCACAAAAAGATTCTTTATGAACTTTTTCATTTTTCACCTCCCATCAGTACTTGCATGCCTTTTTTCACTCCGGCAAAAAATCCCACCAGCGTGGCCTTGCTGGGAATAGCTTGTTTGATCGCCCGCCGCTTTATTCCTTCCAGCCCCCCCATAAGCATAGTCGCTATGTCCAAGACCGACGTCAAGGATTTCAGCTTCTTCTTTAAATCCTTGGTGGCGCTGCGGACATCGAGCAGGATAATGACCACCTGGATCACGGCCCCCGTAAGCGCCAAAAGCAGCAAGATCAGCGAGAACCACATGATGTTCTTTAATATCGCTTCCATGTTACTCTACCTCCTGCTCCTTCATGGTCTTCTCCATTTCCTTGCGGCCTTCCTCAAAAGCGCGGGAGAATTTGTTCCCTATCCCTTCGAGGTCCAACTCCTCCAGCTTGGCCTTGAGGTTCTGGCGCATCTCCTCTCCGGCCAACGGCGCCAAAAGCACCCCCGCCACCGCCCCCAGAATGCCTCCCAGCATCAAACCTTCAAAATAACTGGACTTTTCTTCGGACATGTTGCGCCTCCTAATACTTTACCCGCGGGTAAGAGCCCAGCAATTTGTAAAAAGAGCTTCTCCTTTTGACCGCCGCTAGGACTTCCGCCAGCTTGCGGTCCCGGTGGTGTCCTTCACAATCCAGGAAGAAATAATAGTCCCCAAGGGATTTTTTGCTGGGACGGGATTCGATCTTGGTCAAGTTGATATTGCGGTCGGCGAATTCTTTTAAAATATCGTGCAGGCCGCCCGGCTTATTCTTAAGGATGGAAAAAACGATCGAGGTCTTGTCCGCCCCGGAGCGTTTGGCATCTCCTTTAGCCAGCACCACAAAGCGGGTGGAATTCTCCCGGGCGTTTATTTTGGAGGCCACGATCTGCAACCCGTATAGCTGGGCCGAAGCGGCGGTGCCGATGGCGGCAAAGACCGGCCCCTTAATCTTGCCGTGGGCCAGAATCCTTTCACCCAGGGATGAAGCCACCTGGCGGGCGGCTTCGGCGGTGGAATACGACAGGTGCATACGGGCTTTGGGCAGTTTTTTTCGCAGGAACTCCCGGCACTGGTCGATGGGAGGAGGATTGGATATGATATCGGTAATATCGGAGAGCTTGACCCCTTTCTGGGCCAAAAGGTAGTGGTACACCGGCAGAACGATCTCCTGTTTGATCTTTAGATCGACGTCCTTGACCAGCATATCGGTCACCACCCCGATGGTGCCCTCCACCGAGTTTTCGATCGGCACCATAGCTTCGGCTACGTGCCCGCGGTCGGTGGCGAAAAGCAGGTCATGGATAGTGGTATAAGGGATCATTTCGACTTTGCCTTTGAGCTTTTTGGCGTAGGCCTTCCCGGCCTCTTCGGAAAAAGTGCCCTCCGGACCGAGATATCCTACTTTCATAGCTTGATTACCTCCATCTTGGATTCCTTAAGCATATCGGCGGCCAGCTCGTCGGGGTAGCCGCCGGTATAGACCAATCTTTTAAGCCCCGCGTTGATCATCATCTTGGCGCAGATCACGCAGGGCTGGTAGGTGGCATAGAGCGTACCATTCTCGATGGCGACCCCATAGACCGCCGCCTGGACAATAGCGTTCTGTTCGGCGTGCAGTCCCCGGCAAAGCTCGTGCCGCTGGCCGGAAGGAACGTTCATCTGTTTGCGGATGCAGGTTTCTTCCGTGCAATGGGCAAAGCCCTTGGGTGCGCCGTTGTAACCGGTGGAGAGCAGATGCTTGTCTTTGACGATGATCGCTCCCACCTTGCGTTTTACGCAAATAGCCCTCTCCGCCACGTCTTCCGCGATCTTTATGAAATACTGGTCCCAGGAGGGTCTGGTTTCGCTCATGTTTTGCGTTTTAAGACGGCCTTAGCCGCGGCGACGATCTCCTTGGCGGTTAGCCCGTATTTGACCAGCAGTTCATCCGGCTTGCCGGATTCCCCGAAAACGTCTTTAATGCCCACCCTCGCCATCGGGATCGGGCAATTTTCAACCAGCGCTTCCGCCACGGCGCCGCCTAATCCGCCCATTATTGAATGCTCTTCCGCCGTGACGGCCGCTCCGGTCTCCCGGGCGCATTTGATTATCAATTCTTTATCGAGCGGTTTTATCGTGTGCAGATTGATGATCCGGGCTTCAACGCCATTCTTTGATAATTCTTCGGCTGCTTCCATGGCCATAGCCACCATGATCCCGCAGGCAAAGATAGTGGTATCTTTCCCTTCCCGCATGACTATCCCTTTGCCCAATTTTAGATCGAAGTTATCGTTCTCATGGATCAGCGGGGTGGCCAGGCGCGGCAAGCGCACATAGACCGGGCCGTGATAAGCGGCCACCGCGCGGATGATCTTGGCGCACTCAAACCCATCCGCCGGCACGATCACGTTCATATTGGGTATGGCCCGCATAATAGCCAGGTCCTCGTTGGCTTGATGACTGGCGCCGTCCTCGCCGGTGGTAATGCCGCCGTGGGTCACCACTATCTTGACGTTGAGCCGGGTGTAGGCACAGGTCAAACGCACCTGGTCCCAGGCGCGGCCCGAGCCGAACACCGCGAAGGTAGAGGCAAAAGGGATCTTGCCGCAGGCGGCCATGCCGGCCGCGGTAGAGATCATATCCTGTTCGGCAATACCCATGTCGAAGAAGCGGTTGGGAAACTCTTTCGCAAAGGTCGAGGTCTTGGTGGAGACCGAAAGGTCCGCATCCAGCACCACGATATCGGGATTGGTCTTGCCCAATTCCACCAGGGTCTTACCGTAAACTTCGCGGCAGGCGACTTTCATTTCTGCTCCTTAAATTCGATCTCGCACAACTGCTTCAACGCTTTTTCTTCTTCATCCGGGG
Organism: Candidatus Saganbacteria bacterium; assembly: GCA_016223205.1. Lineage (GTDB taxonomy): Bacteria > Margulisbacteria > WOR-1 > XYC2-FULL-46-14 > WPAF01 > JACRPM01. The sequence continues at coordinate 197,738 of JACRPM010000001.1, read as the reverse complement.
TGGGCGCTTTGCCGTGGTAATCGAGCGGCCGCTCTTCCATGAACGAAACGCCTTTACCTTTAACGGTTTCGGCGATGATGATCGTCGGTTTGCCTTTTAATTTTTCGGCTTTTTCCAGCGCTTCGATGATGGACTTCATGTTGTGGCCATCACAGCTTAAGGTATGCCAGCCAAAGGCCTTGAACTTATCTGCTATGGGTTGTATTTCCTTGATCTCCGAAACCTGTCCGTCGATCTGATATTTGTTATGGTCGATAAAAGCGGTTAAATTATCAAGTTTCTGATGGCCGGCGGTCATAGCCGCTTCCCAAATCTGTCCTTCCTGAATTTCACCGTCTCCCATCAGGCAATAGATCCGATTTTGTCTCTTATCCAATCGGCAGGCCATCGCCATTCCATTGGCGGCCGAAAGCCCCATTCCGAGTGAGCCGGTGGACATTTCGATCCCCGGCAGAGAAAGCATATCTACGTGGCCCTGCAAAGAACTGCCGATCTGCCGCAGGGTATTTAAGTAAGCCAGAGGGAAATAGCCGGCCTCCGCCAGGGCCGCATAAAGCACCGGGGCAGCGTGCCCTTTGGACATCACAAAGCGGTCTCTGTCCGGCCAATTGGGCTCCTGGGGCTTGTGTCTTAATTTGTAAAAATAGAGAACGGTTATGATGTCGGCAGCGGAAAGCGAACCTCCGGGATGTCCCGACTGTGCCCGGCAGATCATCTCAATGATATGCCGCCGCAGTTTATTGGCGGTCTGCTCCAGTTCTTTGATCTTTTGGGGAGAAGTCATTTAGATGATTTTTGATCCTTTTTCAATGGCTTCTTTAACCATGCCGATTTCGTTCTTTTTCTTTTCGAATTCATCCGGGGTATAACAAATTGCGTCTATATGTTTCGAGAAATCGATATTTTTTAGAACTTCGCCCATTCTGTATATAAATTTTATTCCTCTAAATTTTTCCGAAACAACAATCATGTCAATATCACTTTCCTCCTTAGGAATGCCGCTTACCCGGGACCCAAACAGCCATACGCCATAAGGATTGTAGATGGATTTAATTATATTCCTGTATTTCGTTAAAAATTCTTTTATAAATTTATCTTTAATTTCCTTGCTCATATTGTTATCTGCTTTTTGACCCATCCAATAATTGTATCTGCTTTCGATATCTTGTTTTGGGCGTCTTCCTTTGAATATTCCTCAAAGGGAGCGCTGGTAGTCACATCAGGATAACGGGCAATCATGTAGTCCGCGGAAAGTTCTTTAAGTAAATCCATAATATCTTGAGGACAATTAAGTTCTTTCCCTAATTCATCCAGATAATGAATTTTAGGGGCGGCTTTTTGCCGTTTGTTGATATAAAGGGCTTTAAGATATTTTTCCGCGGCCTGCTGGCATAGAAAAGCGCAAATATCATAACCGCCGTCTTCAAGAATACTTTTTGCCATTTTCAAATCATGGTCGGCTTGGCGAATCCACTTGTCAATTTCTTCTTGCACTTGTAAAGAATTATATCACTCTCCACTGAAATTTTCCAATAATAATGCCGATATATTATATAGAGAGAGTTTCGGATACCCCTACCAGTGGTTCAAGGGTCAACAGGAAATAGGAGGCAAACATGTCCATTTCAGCAGTAACCGATGCAGTTAATTATTTTAATCGAAATGATATAAATAGGGACGGATCGATTGATTCACGTGATTCGGTGAGCGCTGAAGCAATAACAACTTACGACCTTAATCAGGATGGAAGGATTAATTTAGTGGAATATACTCTTACCGATTGCCAGGGATTAATAGATTGTTCTATTAATTTCATCCTTGCAACAAACCTTTCGGCTTTGATTAGTTCTAATACTTCAACAGAGCAAAAAAACACCGCTATTGAAATACTGGCTTCCATTGGTGTGACAGCGATTGAACCGCTGATCGCCTTATTAACAAACCCTGAAGAATCAATCAGATCATTAGCAGTTAATGCATTAGTAAAGATAGGGCCCTCCGTCATTGAACCATTGGTTGTCTTTATGAATAATTGTAGATGGGAAGATGACGATCCTGCTTATCTTTATTACAATGCCGCTGTTTATGTTATATCAAATTTAGGTGAATCAGCAACCGATCCCTTAATTGAATTGTTGCACAATTCCGATCCCGCAATTCGCGGACTAGCAGGCGACTATTTATTTGGAGAAAATACCGAAAAAGCTTTAACGGCTTTTATTGATGTTCTAATGACAGATAATGACCAATCTGTTCGGTCAACAATGATTGACAATATTTGGGGTGTTACGGAATATAGTGATAACGAATCAATAATTGATAGAGCGATGACTACATTGATTGAGGGGTTAGGAGACCCCGACCCCGAAATTCGCGCTTATGCCGCATTCAAATTAGGATTGGCAGAGGATGAAAGAGCTATAGGGCCATTGGCTGAATTATTATCTGATACGGATGCCTGTGCCAGGAAAGCCGCCCGCAAAGCAATAGAAAGAATAGTAGGCGCCACAAATTTTTCTGAATACTACTCCCCCTGTCCTCTTTATTGAGTTTAAATTATGATTATCTCGGGCTCAAGCCTAATTCCTAATTTCTGCTGAACTTTACGCTGAATGCTTTTCGCCAGCATCAAAACATCTGAAGCTTTAGCTCTCCCGCGATTTACTATGAAATTGCCGTGTTTTTGTGAAACCTCTGCGTCCCCCACCCTCATCCCCTTTAGCCCCGCCTCATCGATCAATTGCCCGGCGAATTTACCTTTGGGATTCTTGAAGAACGACCCGGCGGAGGGAAGATCGTAGGGTTGTTTAGCGAGCCGAGCTTTCCAGTTCTTTGATCTTTTGGGGAGAAGTCATTTGGATTATTATATCATGAAAAATATTTGCTTCAACCTGAAATCAGGCTGCTATTTTAACGATGATTATACGTGATAAATCCGATCAAATTAAGGACTTTTAATCCCAGGCCGGGTAAAGCTATCGAACCTCGCCTACCGACTGTCAGGAATAGCCGCGATAGGACCCGGGTCATCACCTGGCATATAGACAGAGGCGACATCGAAGAAGAAGAACTAAAAATAACCAGGCGCAACCTCCAGGGGCACGACCTAACCGCTCCGGACGCCACGGTCATCGTTTCGGAATTCCCCAATATTCTGCGCACAGTCGGCGTCAGCTGCTGCTTGGCGATCGCGCTGGTCGACGTCAATCGGTTGGCCGGCGCCGTGATCCATATCTACTTCGCGGAATATTTTATCAAGCCGCTTCGGTTCGCCCTCGATGCCTTAAACGGCAAATCGCGCGACCTACGCATCGGCCTCTCCGGCGTAATCGGTAATTACGGTGGGAAAGACGACGAGATTAAAGCTGATGTAGTGGCCGGAATCGGCCGGTACGGCCCAATTATCTATAATCAGATGGGTGAAAGAGGCGACATCGCGATCAATTTCACAAATAGAACCATCCACAGCCCCTGCCATATAACTCCGCCTGCGAAGTTCTAATAAGCACTAATTAAAGCGAGGGCACCTTTAAGTGTGATTCGCTATTGTGCCGGTGTTCTTGAAGGTCGTTGTCGAGCTGTTCAATATATCTAAGAATATCCTTGTTGCCTTTTTCAATCTTATTGTCCAACCTCTCAACATCCTTTATGGTTGCCATTTCTTTTTTAACTTCAGCTATTCTGGCATTTAGCGAGGCTGTTTTTTCGTTGATTGAGGCGGTAATATCCTTTCTAGCCAAGATGATATCGGACTTTGCAGCCATCTCGTCAAAACGGCTTTCAATTCTGTCCAAATGTTCTTTTAATTCTTTGTCCATGGTTGGTCTCGTTCAGTATTGGGAATAATACTTTAACCGGATGACTTGGTCAAGTCCGTTAAATAACTTTCACTTCCGGTTCCAGTTTTACCCCGAACTTTCGCATAACCTTCTGCTGCATCTTTTTCGCCAGTTTTAGAACATCCAAAGCCCTGGCTTTTCCCCGGTTAACTATAAAATTCCCGTGCTTTGTCGAAACCTCCGCGTCCCCCACCCTCATCCCCTTTAGCCCCGCTTCATCGATCAACTGGGCGGCAAACTTGCTTTTTGGATTCTTGAAGAACGAACCGGCGGAGGGCATATCATAAGGCTGTTTGGCCAGTCGTTTCTGCCACATTTCTTTGATAGTATTACGGATATCTGCCTTATCACCTTTTTTCAGCTTCAATTCAACTTTAATGATGAAGTATTTATCCTTCTGAAAAATGCTTTTCCGATATCCAAATTTGCATTCCTTTTGACTTTTGACTTTTGACTTTTGACTTTTGTCCACAGCCCAAACACGGACCACCCGATCCCCAATAGCACTCTTGCCCACTCCCGCATTCATTGCAATGGCTCCTCCCACCGATCCCGGGATGCCGATCACCGCTTCCAAGCCGGCCAACGAATGGTTCATAGCCTCATTTACGATCTTGTGCAACGAAGCCCCGGCTTCCGCGGTCATTATCTCGCCCTTGATAGTTATACGCGAAAATACCGGTTTTATGACCAATCCGGGGAAACCTTTATCGGAAAAAAGCACATTGGACCCTTTCCCAAGAAAGAAGGTTTTAAGTTTCTTTTCCCTGGCGAATCCCAAAGCAGAGAGCAGTTCCTTTTCGGTTTGAACTTCAACAAAATATTTGGCGGGCCCTCCGATCTTGAAGGTAGTGTGCTTGGAAAGCGGTTCGTTACGCTTCATGTTTAAGCTTCAGCCGGGAAAGCAGTTCCCGGCCGACCGTGTTGATATCGCCCGCCCCCATGGTGATCACCACATCATTGGGCTTGACGATCTTTTGCAGATATTCCGGGATGCGCTCCTTGCGCGGCAAATAGAGGACTTCTTTTTGCTTCTCCACCTGGTCCACCATCATTTTTCCGTCCACCCCCGGTATCGGCGTCTCTCCCGCCGAATAAATATCGGTTAAGATAACCAGATCCGCATCGTTAAAAGCCCCGCCGAACTGCTCGGCCAGGTAAAAGGTGCGGGTGAAGCGATGAGGTTGAAAGACCGAAATGATCCGGCGGTCGCCGTTCCAGGCGAGACGCGCCGCCTTGAGGGTGGCGGCGATCTCGGTGGGATGATGGGCATAATCATCAATAACCGTCACACCATTCACCTCGCCTAATATCTGGAAACGGCGCTTGGCCCCGGAGAAAGAGTGCAGGATATTAGCCAGATTACCAAAATTTAAGCCCGCTTCCATCCCCACGATAAGCGCCGCCAGGGAATTGACCACGTTCTGTTCGCCGGGGATGGTGAGCCGCACTTCGCCCAGCGGTTTGCCTTTATAATGAACGTCGAAGCGGGTGGTCGTGCCGTCAAAAGCGAGATTGCCGGCTACCACCTCCGCTTCGGGGGTGAGACCGTAGGTGATCCTTTTCCGGCCGATCTTATCCAATAGGGAGCGGCAGCCGGGATTATCGATGCCGATGATAAGCAAACCCTCGGGTGAAAGTTTATTTACGAAATCCTCAAAGACCTTAAAAAGATTCTCAACCGAGCCGAAATACTCCATATGATCGGGCTCGATATTGGTTACGATCGAGATGGTGGGATCAAGTTCGAGGTATGACCCGTCCGATTCGTCCGCCTCCGCCACCGCCCAACCCCCTTTCCCCAGCCGGGCATTGCCGTCCACCGAATCGGTCTCCCCTCCCACCAGGTAGGTGGGATCCATTCCGCCTTCGACCAACAATTTTGCGATCATGGAGGTAGTAGTGGTCTTGCCGTGGGTGCCGGCCACCGCGACCCGATGAGGAAAGCGGTTCATCACCCACGAGAGCATCTCCGCGCGACGCACCATGGGGATACCGCGCGATTCGGCCTCCGCCAGCTCCGGATTGGTCTTGTTGACCGCTGAAGAATAGACCAGAAGGTCGGTGTCGCGCACGTTCTTCTTATCGTGCGGGATGTGGACCTTGATCCCCAGGTCTTTCAATCGGATAGTGTTGCTCGATTCTTTGAGGTCGGAGCCGGAGACCTTGTAGCCCATCTGGTGCAAAACCTTGCCGATAGCCGAAACCCCGCAGCCCCCGATCCCCACCAGAAAGATATTCTTGGTCTTCGGCAAGTCCGGTATCATGGCTTTACCACCGCATAGATCAGGTTCACGATCACCTTTGCCGCATCCGGCCTAAAAAGCTTTTTTGCCGCCCGGCCCATTTCAGCTAATTTGTTTTCATTGTTCATTATTCGTTCTATCAAACCGGAAAGTTCATCAATATTGGATTGGTCCAAGACCGCGGCCGCACCCGCTTCGGCTACGACTTTGGCATTAAGCTCCTGATGTCCTTCAGCAGAATACGGGAAAGGAATGAGAATTGCAGGCAGTCCTAATGCTAACATTTCAAAGATGGCGGTCGCTCCGGCCCGCGATACCACCAGGTCCGCTTGGGACAGGATATCTTCCACATTATACACATAAGGCAAGAGGCGATAAGCAAGATTCTTAGTGCGGTCTATTTGAGAGCTTATCGACTCAAAATCCCGCTCTCCGGTCACATGGATAACTTGCCATTCGGAAAGCTTATCGATATGGGAGACGATCGCCTGGTTGATGCTTCTCGCGCCCTGGCTTCCACCCCAAATCAGCAAGGTTTTCTTGTCGTTATTTTTTCTTTTGGCTTCACGGATGCGATAGCGCACCGGGTTGCCGGTCACCGTCCCCTTTATATATTTTTGTGTGATATCGAAAGAAAGCGTTACCACGTCCGCAAAGGAGCTCCAAAACCGGTTGGTGAATCCCGGCAGGGTGTTTTGTTCGTGGAGGAGGACCGGTATCCTCAAAAGCTTGGCGGCGGCGATGACCGGAAAGCTGACATATCCTCCGGTGACGATGACGCCGTCGGGCCTGAATTTTCTTAAGATAAAAAGTGCGTCGAATAATCCCTTAAAAGTGACGAATGGCGCGGAGATCGCTTTATAGGAAAACTTTCGCAAAAGACCCCGGGCGGCGATCGTTCTTATCTCAAAGCCTTCTTTTTTGATCAATTCATCTTCGAGGCCTCCCCGACCGCCGATGAAAAGCACCTGATTGTCCGGATCGCGGAATTTGAGCTCTTCGGCGATAGCAATGCCCGGATAGATATGTCCACCGGTGCCGCCGGCCGCGATGACGACCTTCATTTAGTCCCCCGTGAAATGTTGAGGATCAAACCGGCGGAAAAAAGATTAATGATAAGCGCGGTGCCGCCATAGCTGATAAAAGGCAACGGTATGCCGGTAGTGGGTAAAAGCCCGGTTACTACCATTAGATTCATAAAGGTCTGCACGGCGAACATGGCGATGAGGCCGGAAGCCAGCAGTTGGGAAAAGGCGTCCTTGCTTTGCGAAGCTATCCTGATACCGGAAATGAAGAACGCCAAAAACAATACGATCAGCCCCGCCGCACCGATGAAGCCCAATTCCTCACAAAGCACCGCGAAGATAAAATCCGCGTACTGCTGGGGCAGATAGAAGAATTTTTGGCGGGAATTGCCCAAACCCAGGCCGAATAATCCGCCCGAGCCGATGGCCAAAAGCGACTGGATGATGTGAAAACCCACGTTGAGCGGATCGCTCCAGGGATCCAGATAAGCCAAAAGGCGCCGCATCCGATAGGGAGATGAAACCGAAAGCCCCAGCACTGCCGCCGCCCCGATCCCTAAAATGAAAAGCAAATGGCCCATTCGGGCGCCGGCAACGAAAAACATGATGAACGAGGTCCCGGCTATGGATAAGGCCGTACCCATGTCCGGCTGTTTGATGATAATAAGGGAAATGAGGCCCACCAGGACCAGCTGGGGGAACAAGCCTTTGAAGAAATCCTTGATCCCTGCCTGCCGGCAGGCAGGCCCTCCCCCTTTGGCAGAAAGGGTTACGGCCAAAAACAGCACCATAGAGAACTTAGCCAATTCCGCCGGCTGGAACGAGAAGAAATAAAGGTCCATCCAGCGGGTGGCCCCGCCCATGGTTTTGCCCACTCCGGGAAGATTTAAGGCCAAAAGCAGGCCTAACGAGACGATCAAAAGCCAGGGAGCTAATTTTTTTAATTTGTTCAGGTCGAGGTTAAAGGCGTAATAGAGCCCGAAAAATCCCAGTATCGAATAAAAAATATGTCGTTTAAGGTAATAGAAGCTGTCGCCCAGCTTGAGCGCCAATGACGGGCTGGCGGAGAAGATCATCAACACCCCGACAATATAAAGCGCCGCCGTTAAGATCAAAAAGATGATATTGGGTTGTTTTTTCATGTGGGGAGGGCGGAAACCAGATCCTTAAAGGTCTTACCCCTTTCCTCAAAATTCTTGAACATGTCGAAGCTGGCGCAGGCGGGAGAGAGCAGGACAATGTCCCCGGACCTAGCCAGTTTATATGAGGTATTGACCGCTTCCTTGAAATTTCCGGCCAATACCACGTCCTTATAACCGTCTTTCTTTAATTCTTTATGGAATCTCTCCGAGGCCTCGCCGATCAATACCACCTTTTTGGCGGCATCCCCCACCAGATGGACCAGGTCGGTCAGATCCCCACCTTTGTCCCGTCCCCCTAAGATCACGATGATGTTCTTACCTTTTTGATAGAGCGATTTAAGGGCCACGATCGTGGAATCGGGATTGGTCCCTTTGGAATCGTTATAGAATTTTATGCCTTTCTTCTCGGTCACAAACTCGATGCGGTGCTCCACTCCGGAGAAGGTCTGAAGCACTTCATCGATGGTCTTTTGCGGAACTCCGCAGATGAGCGCGGCCTGCGCGGCCGCCAGCGAATTTTGGAGATTATGTTCGCCGGGTATCTTGATATTTTTGGGATCCAGGAAAGGGCGTTTGACGGAAAAAGATATTTGCCGGGCTTCGGCTTTGGTCACGATCCGGGAGACCAGCTCATCTTCGGCGTTATAGATGACATAGTCGTTCTTTTTCTGGTTAAGAAAGATGCGCGCTTTGGCGGCGGCGTATTCTTCGATCGACCGGTGGCGTTCGATATGGTCCTCGGTCAAATTAAGGAGGATGCTGATCCAGGGACGGAAGGTGACAATGGTCTCGAGCTGGTAAGAGCTGATCTCAAGCACGATAAAATCCAGGTCGGCGTCGTTTACCTCGACCAGCGGAAAACCGATGTTACCGGCCACCATCACCTTTTTCCCTGCGGCCGAAAGGAACTCACCGAGCAGCGACGCCGTGGTGGTTTTGCCGTTGGTGCCGGTCACGGCGATGATCGGTTTATGGATAAAACGGCAGCCGAGCTCAATCTCGGAGATCACCGGAATATTTCGTTTTTTTGCTTCCAGGATGATCGGGATATCGAGGTGAACTCCCGGGCTCACCACCAAAAGGTCGCATCCTTCAAGCGATGTTAAGGTGTGGCCCCCGACTTCGAGGGTGACCTTAAGGGCTTTAAGGTGGGAAAGAGCTTCGGGGTCGAGCTTATCCTCGCTTAAGGCCTCGGAAACGGTCACCAGCGCTTTAAGCGGCACCAGGCGGCGGGCGGCCGCCACACCGGATTTACCCAGCCCCAGGATGGTTACTTTTTTCCCTTCCCATTTGGTCATGCGATCCAAACTCCTATTATGCTCAAGATCAATTGCGCCAACCAAAAGATAAGCACCACCACGGTCTCCGATAGGCCCAGCAGTTCAAAGTGGTGATGCAGGGGCGCCATCTTGAACACTCTTTTCCCAAAGAACTTGAATGAAAACACCTGTATTATAACAGAAAGCGCCTCAAGCAAAAAGACGCCGCCGATCACTGCCAAAAACCATTCATGCCTGGTGATTATCGCCATGCCTGCCAGCAGGGCGCCAAGAGATAATGAGCCCACATCCCCCATAAAAAGCCGGGCTTTGGGAAAATTAAAAAGCAAGAAACCGAAGACCGCCCCGGCAGAGATGAAACAAAGCGCCATGGCCCCCATCTGCGCGTTCTTGAAATACACTCCGGCAAAGCCCAATAAAGCCAGGATCATGGTTCCGGAAAGGAGCCCATCTAATCCATCGGTCAGGTTTGTGGCATTAGCTGAACCGACTATAAGGAAGATCCAAAATCCAAATGTCATAACCTGCCTGCCGGCAGGCAGGTCCAAACCCATTCCACCGCATAAAAGATATAAGGATAATATGGCGGCCAGCAGGGTTTGGACAATTATTTTCTGCCAGAAGGTTAGTCCCAAATTGCGATGATTGATCAACTTAAGGATATCGTCAACAAATCCCAACAATGCATAACCGGAAGTGATAAGCAATATTGGCAGGTATTTAAAATCGACAAAAAGCAGTGCCAAAGAAAAAATAATGGCCAAAAATCCCAGCCCCCCCATGGTGGGGGTGCCGCTCTTTTTTTTATGTTCTGGGGGGCCTTCTTCTCGTATGATCTGTCCGGCGTTTATCCGTCTTAATACAAAAAGCAACGGCCCTGTCAAAAGGGCTGACAGGGCCGCCGCCATCGCGAACAGGTAATACATTAACTACATTCTGACCACAAGACCGGCTTCGGCTACCACGCCCAAACGCGTATCGTACCCGATAATGCCGTACATTTTGTCCCGGGTCATTTTTACGAACAATTCCCCGCCCACCCCGCTCTTTTCGTTGATATCGATGGCAGGCAGGCTTAACCTGACCTTTTCGGTATAACTCGAATAGGTGACCAGGAGGCCGACCGCCAGGTTGTCGCGGATACTCTTGGCGATCCCCAACCCCGCGGTTAAGATCGAATAGCTGTTGCCGATGGAATAACCCAATTCTCCGGAAAGGCCCAGGTCGGGCTTGATCTGACGGAGATCGGCCGCTAATGCCAGTCGTATTCCACCGCCGGCCAAGCCGCCTTTAACCGATATCGCCGCAAAGGAAGCTGTCGACAAAGCGACGATCAGTAAAATAGTTAGCGTCAGGACCTTTTTCATTCTTTATTACCCCTTAAAACAGATAAGCAGCGTATACGGTACCCGACAGTACTGAAAATACCGTCATGCTGGCGCCTGCCGTTGACACCGAAGTAAAGCTTATCGGATAAATATCGACACCGATATTCAAATGATCTCCAATAACGGTTTCAGCGCCATAAATGCCGGCCAAGGTGAATCCCGAAGTAGTGGGAGTTCCTGCTGCTAAAGTTTGATAACTGATATACGTTAATCCGGCGCCGGCATGGGTGGGGACCGTTCCTCCGGTCAAGTTAAAGGCGAATTTCCCTCCAAATCCTATCGCCGTGCCCGAAACCCCGCCTCCGCTGGCGGTTTGGAAGAGTAATCCCGCTGATCCGGAATAAGAATCTCCCATAAACCTCATAGTTGCCATATTTAAGCCCGCCAGCGGCAATCCAGCCGCGCTGCTTATCGGCGTGCTCTCAACTCCCACACCGATCCTCATGCCGCTTTCACTGGCGGAAGCCGCTTTGGCCACCGGCGCCTTTGCCGCCAAAGATACCGAAGCCATCAATCCAACCACCAACAAAGCTACTAATATTTTTTTCATCTTTTTCCCTCTCTTTTATCCTGATCACCAAACTACCCACTACCAGTATCCGGTAATCACCTCCCCTAATTAATTATCAGAAAACCAACTCGGCCGTTTTCTATGCTCTCTTTCTTCAACCCTAGTTTTTTCATGGATTTACTGGTTGGCTGATTTGTCCAATGGTACCAGGATGATATTTGATATGATCTTCCAATTTATTATCAATTTTATCAACCTTTTCTTCTATCCTTCCATTTTGATCTTCAAGCGTTCCCATCCTTTTACCCAAAACATTAACAGCCAAGTTCACAATGCTTATCTCGCTTTTTAGATTTTTCTCCATATTATCAATTCTCGATAAGATGGTCGAGTGGCCTTCGGCGACCTGCTTAACCTTCCCCTTGATATCTTCTAACAGAATTTGAAGTTGATCTTTGTTGATTTCTTTCTCAGCCATCTATTTCCCCCTGATCAAATTCGAAACGAAATCCGCCATGATATCCTTGCAGCCCAGGCCGAAGGCGATGGCCACCGCCAAGCCCAAAGCGCCGATGATCACTCCGATCGAGGGCACCAAAAGCGCCGGGCCGATGCCCAGTTGTTCCAAGGCCAAGAGGAAAGCGAAAATGATGGTGGCGTATTGGATGATCTTGGAGATGGTCTTGGCCCCGGAGATCCCCAAACTTGCGGTGATCAGGAAAACCAGCCCGCTGATGAACATCGCCAAGAACGATCCCAAACTCAAGATCACCGCCGCCAGCAGGACCACTCCGGCGTAGGAGAATACTTTATCCAGGGCCATTCCGATCGGCAGGCCCAGCACCACCAGCACTCCCATGATCAAAAAATAGATGGACAGCCAGTAAGCGGCGTCGCCCAATAGTTTGGAGGGGGTTCTCTTGATCTCGGCCTTGGTAAGATAAGGTGTTATTTTTAAAATATCGACTATTTCGTCCAATCGGATCATTTGCAAAACCCAGGTGACCAGGGTCTGGATGAGCCGAGCGACCCCGATGCCGATCGCAACAGCTATCAGGATATAGAGCAGGTTCAAGAGCGGGGTTAAAGTCATGGAAAAGAGTGAATTAAAGGTCAGCAATGAAACGGAGGTGGCCTCAAAAGTCATAAACCTCTCCTTTTAAGAAATAATACCCAGGATCAAAGAAACCACCACAAAGACCGTGGCGGCTCCGTAGGTGGCTTTATCCAGACCCTCTTCCAGCCCCTTGGGCGTGCCGAACAATCTGGCCGCCCCGCCGATGCCCCCCATGCCCTCGCCTTTGGCGGTGTGAAGCAATATCGCGCCCACTAAGGTGACGGCCGAGGCGATCTGGATAATGTACAAAAAAGTTTTCATATCTTGGGGTATCTTATCATAAATCGCGGGTTTCCTGATTTCTCATGTCATTTTTTCTGTTAACCATTTTTTACCTGCATCTCTTCTTGATTTTTCTCATAACTGCAAGGAAAAATAATTAATTATCGTTTACTATTTGGCACACTGTTTGCTATAGAGCCGGTGAAATTGTGGAGGTGAGCGGGATCGAACCGCTGGCCTCGGCGTTGCGAACGCCGCGCTCTCCCAGCTGAGCTACACCCCCACACTTCGACTCGCTTCGCTCGCTCAGTGTTAGGCCCCGAGCGAATGAAGTGAGTCGAGGGGCTACACCCCCACTACTTATCTTGAAGGCAAGCGATGCCCGGCAATGTTTTGCCTTCCACAAACTCCAATGAAGCCCCGCCCCCGGTTGAGATATGGGAGATCTTGTCGGCCAGGCCGGCTTTCTCAATGGCCGCCACCGAGTCCCCGCCCCCGATCACCGAGACCGCGCCCTTTTCTGTAGCTTCGGCTACCAGTTTGGCGATCGCCATCGTGCCTTTCGCGAACTTGTCGAACTCAAAGACCCCCATGGGTCCGTTCCAGAATATGGTCTTAGCTTTTTTGATGGCATGGCCGAACTTGGTGACGGTTTCGGGCCCGATATCCATGCCCTGCCACTCCGGCAATATCCCGGCGCGGGTCACGATCTGGGAATTAGCATTAGCATCGAATTTATCGGCGATCACATGGTCGATGGGCAGCATGATGGTCTTGTTGAGATCAATGGCCTGTTTCAATATCTCTTTAGCCAGCGGTATTTTGTCCGCTTCCACAATAGATTTGCCAACTTCCACATTGCGGGCTTTGAAGAAGGTGTAAGCCATCCCGCCGCCGATGATCAGGGTGTCAACTTTAGGAAGAAGATTCTTGATGACATCGATCTTGCCGGAGATTTTCGCCCCGCCCAGTATCGCCACAAACGGCCGGGCCGGGTTTTCGATCAGATGCCCCAGGAACTTGATCTCTTTTTCCATCAGGAATCCCGCGTATCCTTTGAGATATTTGGTGACCCCTTCGGTCGAGGCATGCGCGCGATGGGCAGTGCCAAAAGCGTCGTTGACGTAGATCTCGGCCAGGGAGGCCAGCTTTTTGGCGAATTCCGGATCGTTCTTCTCTTCTTCCTTGTAAAACCGGACATTTTCAAGAAGAAGCACGTCCCCATCCTTTAATGCCGCGACCGCTTTATCCACATCAACACCAATGCAATCCTTGGTAGCGGCTACCGGCTTTTTAAGAAGTTCGGACAAGCGTTTGGCCGCCGGAGCCAGCCGAAATTTATCTTCCGGTCCGTTTTTTGGCCGGCCCAAATGCGAGACCAGAATGACCCGCGCGCCTTTATCGGATAGATATTTAATGGTGGGGATCGCGGCCCGGATGCGGGTATCGTCGGTAATGTTCTGTTTATCGTCCAGCGGGACATTAAAATCCACCCGGACCAGGACCTTCCGACCTTTTAATTCCTTTATATCTTCTACGGTCTTTTTGGCCATTTACAGTTTGCCGGCGATCAGCTTGATCAGATCCACCGTGCGGCTAGAATAGCCCCATTCGTTGTCGTACCAGGATACGACCTTAAAGAATCTCTTTTCACCCTTGAGGTTGTTCTGCATGGTGGCCAGCGAATCGTAGATCGACGAACGATCATCGTGGATGATGTCGGTCGATACCAGCTCTTCATTGCCATAGCCCAGGATGCCTTTTAGATAAGTTTCGGACGCCTTTTTCATTAAAGCATCGATCTCCTCGATCGAGGTATCCCTTAATGAACGGAAAGTCAGATCCACGACCGAAACATCGGCAGTCGGCACGCGGAAAGACATTCCGGTGAGCTTGCCCTTGGTGATCGGCAACACTTCCCCCACTGCCTTGGCGGCTCCGGTGGTGGAAGGGATGATGTTAATAGCCGCCGCTCTCCCGCCCCGCCAATCCTTTTTGGAGGGACCGTCCACGGTCTTCTGGGTGGCGGTATAAGAATGGATGGTGGTCATCAAACCGGTCTCAAGCCCCACCCCTTCTTTCACTATAACGTGCACTAAGGGCGCCAGGCAATTGGTGGTGCAGGAAGCATTGGAAACGATGTGGTGCTTGGACGGATCGTATTCATTGTCGTTTACGCCGATGACGATAGTTTTAACTTCGCCTTTGCCCGGAGCGGTGATCACGACTTTTTTGGCGCCCGCGGCCAGATGGCCCTTGGCTTTTTCGGCATCCTGGAAAAGTCCGGTGGATTCGATCACGCATTCGACCCCGAGGTCCTTCCAGGTGAGCTGGCTGGGCTCTTTGGTAGCCATAATGCATTTGATCTTATTGCCGTTGACCACCAGCACGTCTTCCCCCTCCGCCCCCACGGTGCCCTTGAACCGGCCGTGGATCGAATCGTATTTCATCATGTATGAAAAATATTTAGCGTCCGTGCAGATATCGACGACCGCGACCACTTCGATTTCTTTCCCCAATACTCCCTTATCGACCATCGCGTGCAAGACCTGACGGCCGATCCGTCCGAAACCGTTGATGCCCACTTTTACCTTCGCCATGATACACTCTCCCCTTTCTTTTTTACCGGAACTTGTGATTATATCATCAATTGCGAAAGTGCGTCAACTCAATTATAATCCACTCGTGGAACACACCCCCTGGAAACCCGTGATGATCGGCGCGGCGGCGTCGCTCTTACTGCTTTTTATCGTTTACTTCATCACCCTGCCCAAGCAGGCCGGTTTTGAATTCCAGAACATAGAAAAAATACTGGAGTTCAAGCAGGCCTTTATCGGCGGGCACGAAGAAGGAAAAAAGGTCTGGTCGTTCTATGCGGAAAAGGGTTGGTCCAATAAGCAAAAAGATTATACTTATCTGGAAAGCGTCTCCCAGGGGCAGTTCTATAACAAAAAAGGGGAGCTATTGGTGCGTAACCTCAAAGCTCCGCGGGTCAAAGCCCAACGATACTCCAAGGTAGTTGAAGCCTACGGACTACCCTCACACCAGCTTACCGCAGAAATATCTTTCTCCAAGATCTCGGGCAAGAGAAAATACGCCGATCTTTTAACGGATTATCTAAAATACGATCCCAATCGGAAGCGGTCGGACCTTAAAGGACATATCCGCCTCAAAGACCCCAAATTAACGCTTAATTGCGAAGCCATGGAGATCGACCACGATAAGGGGATCGCATATCTGAAAAACGACATTAATATTAAAAGGAAAGACCTGTCTTTGACCTCCCGTGAGCTTACTTATTTATCCGCCGAGGAAAGGTTGAACGCCGCGGGCAGTGTGGAAGCCCGGATAAAGAGCGAACCCAAACCTTCCCGTATTTTGGCCGACCAGGCCGCCTTTTTTGCCGACGAAAAAAAAGATTTCACTGCCGCCGGCCATATACTGGTCTTCCAGGGAAGCAAGACCGCGGTGGCGGAGCGGGCGCTCTATAGCCGGCCGAAAAATAAACTATTATTGGAAGGCAAGGTAAAGACCGTGATCGAAAAGGCGCGCGCCATCTTGAAAGAAGACACCGCCAAAAAGCTTAAAAGCGAGGAAGCGCGGAAACTTCTAAAAGAAAAGACCGTATTAACTTCCGATCGGCTGGAGATGTCCACCAAAAACGGCGATGCGGTAGCCAAAGGATCGGTGGTGGTGACCCAAAAGGGCCGGGAGGGCAAAGCCGAGCAGGCGGTTTACAATGATAGATCGGAGGACATAACCCTGACCGGAAATGTCTTTTTGAAAAAGCAAAAAGAGTGGATCAAATGCCAATCCATTTTAGTTTCGGTGAAGAACGAGACCTTTGAAGCGGTCGGCTCGGTGGAGGCGGAGTTCAAACTCAAGAAGTAGAGAGCTTCTTTATCATCTCCGCGACCTTTGCTTTGGCCTCTTTGGTCCGTCGCGACTCCAGCCTGATCTTAAAGCTCAATATGTCGCCTTCTTTGGCGCCTTCGGGCAGAAAATCTTTAGGGAAATCCACCGCTTCCCTCTCCTCTTCGCCCAGCAGTACCATGCCTTTGTCCCCTTCTATCCGATCCAGCAATGCCTTGAATTTTTTTTCGGCTTTCATTAAAAGATCAACTTCTGCCTTCGCATGGCCACGCTCTGCAGTACCCCGATCGCGATCAGGTTCATAACCAAGGATGTACCCCCATAGCTTAAGAACGGCAGAGGGATACCGACTACCGGCAAGAGCCCGAGCGTCATGCCGATATTGACAAATACATGGAAGAAGAGCATCACCGCGATGCCCGCCGCCAGATTGGAGCCGAAGTTATCGCGGGCCTCGTCCGCCATCAGCACCATCCGCCAAATGAGCATGACGAACAGAAAAAGCGTCAATCCCGCCCCGATCAGGCCGAATTCCTCTCCTACCGCGGAGAAAATAAAATCCGAAAATTGGATGGGGATGAATTGCAGCTGGGTCTGGGTGCCGTGCATAAAGCCCGCGCCGAACAACCCCCCCGCCCCGATAGCGATCTTGCTCTGCAGGGTGTGATAGCCCATGCCTTTGGGATCCAGTCCGGGATTAAGGAACGAGATGAGGCGCAAGCGCTGATATTCTTTCAGCATTCCCCAAAGGATGGGAAAAGCGATGCCCACCACCACATTAACTCCCAGTATCAACAAAAGTTCGTTCAATTTGACCCGCGAAAAATAAAGCACTCCCCATAGGATGACCAGGTAGATGATCCAGCCGTAAATGTTCTGCCGCATAAAAAGCGAAAGCAGGGGTGTAAAGGTCAAAAGCAAGAGCGTCGGCGAGGTCTTGTTCCAGATAAGCACTCCCAGAGCAATGGCCAGGATCACCAAAGCCGTGCCCAGGTCCGGCTGTTTGAAGATCAAAAGGAAGGGGATCCCCGCTAAAATAAGCGGAGTTATGATATTGGCTTTTTCCCTTCTAATATCAAAATAGGACGCTAGCACCATTATGACGACCAATTTGCTGATCTCCGAGGGTTGAAAAGTAAAAGGCCCTATATTCATCCAGCGCTGGGCGCCCTGGGCGGAACTGCCGGAAAACTGCACCACTACCAGCATTACCAGCATCAGAGCGTAAAGTCCCCAGGAGACATAGCGCAGATGTTTGTAATCCAGGTAGGTGAAAAACCCCATAAGCAGGAGGCCCAATCCCAGCGCGGCCAACTGGCGGCTGACAAACTGCCCGGCTTCGGCAGAACGGGTGGTGGAGAAGATCATCAAAAAACCGAGCAGGACCAGAGTAAAAACCGGTATCCAGATATATTTATCGGATACCTTGAGCATGCGGAAATTGATCATTGGGCCAGCTCTACCGCCTTAATGATCGCCCGGGCTTTGTTCAAAGTTTCCTGGTATTCTGCCGGAGGATCGGAATCCGCCACCACCCCTCCCCCAGCCTGTATATGGGCTTTGCCTTTTGATATTACGACGGTGCGGATGGTGATGCAGGTGTCCATTTCTCCGGAAAAATCAAAATACCCCACTGCCCCGGCATAAGGCCCGCGGCGGATGGGCTCCAGCTTTTCGATGATCTCCATGGCCCGCACCTTGGGCGCGCCACTCACCGTGCCGGCGGGGAAAGACGACTTGAATAGATCGACCGCATCCTGTCCTTTTTTCAATTTTCCACGAACATTGCTCACGATATGCATCACGTGGGAATAGCGTTCGATCGTCATAAGCTCCGAAACCTCAACCGACTTATATTCACAAACCCGGCCCAGATCGTTGCGCGCCAGATCTACCAGCATGATGTGCTCCGCCCGCTCTTTTTCGGAGGCCAAAAGCTCTTCCGCCAGCTTTTTATCCTCTGCTTCGGTCACCCCCCGGGGACGGGTGCCGGCAATGGGACGAATGGTGGCCTCCCCTTTTTCCAGGCGGACCATCACTTCGGGAGAAGAGCCCACCAGTTTGAGGTCGCCGAATTTCAGGTAAAACATGTAAGGCGAAGGATTGACGGTGCGCAAGATGCGATATACGTCGAAAGCCCGGCCTTTGAAAGAAGCGGTAAATCTCTGCGACGGCACGACCTGGATGATATCTCCGGCGGCGATATATTCTTTGGCCGCTTTGACCGTCTTTTCATATTCTTCCTTAGTGAAATTGGAAGTGAATTTAAGCGGTTTTTTGGGGACCGGAGGAAGTTCAAATTCGGAGGTCTTGAGCGGTCGTTTTAATTTCTTTTCGAGATCCAGGATCTTCTTTACTGCCAGTTGATAGGCCTTCTCCGGATCTCCTTTTACCTCGGCATTGGAAATAATTAATATCTTATGTTTCAGATGGTCAAAAGCCAGCAGGGTATCGGTGAGCATGAACTGGGTCTCGGGTAATTTTAAGGTGTCCGGCTTTTTACCCGTCAGATCCTCGATATAACGGATCACGTCATAACTTAAATAACCCACCAGCCCGCCGTGGAAACGCGGAAGATTCGCGATCCTCACCGGCTGGTATTGAGCCAGCGCTTTCTTCAAAACAACGAAGGGGTCCTGTCCTTTTTTGGTCTTGAATATCTTGGTAGGATTGGAGCCGAGAAAGGAATAGCGGGCGATCTTTTCTCCGCCCTCCACCGACTCCAGAAGGAAGGCGTTCTCCCCCGCGATCTTCTTAAAGGCCGATACCGGGGTCTCCATGTCGGTCGCCATTTCCCGATAGACCGGGATCAGGTTTCCCTGCTTGGCCAGCTTGATGAATTCTTCTTTATTTGGGTAGAACATTCCTATTCCTTAAGATCGCTTCTGCGACGATCACATCTTCCGGGGTCGTGATCTTGATATTTTCGTATGATCCCATCACCATTTTAACCTTTATCCCCAGATCTTCAACCAGTTTGGCGTCATCCGTAGCAGACGCCCTTTTTGCATAAGCCCGGGTGATGATATCATACCTAAATATTTGAGGGGTTTGCGCGTGCCATAGCTCATCTCTGTCTAAACTACGTTCCACGATCAAAGCTCCACGTTCTACTTTCTTGATCGTATCCTTAACCGGCACCCCCACAACCACAGCCCCATGTTCCTGGGCTTCACCGATCGCTTTCTCGATAATGTCAGGCGTGATTAGCGGACGCGCACCGTCCTGGATGATCACCAGGTCACAATCCGGGGAGATGGCTTTCAGTCCGTTCTTGACCGAATCGCCCCTCTCCTCCCCGCCTTCGACCACTTTTACCCCCAGATTTTTCGCCCGCTCCAGGTCTTCTCCCGAAACCACTAGAATGATTTGATCAACATCCTTGACCTTCCGGAACACCTCGATCGTCCATTCCACCACCGCTCTGCCCGCCAAAGGCAGAAATTGTTTGGGACGGCCCATGCGCTTGCCCGTCCCCCCTGCCGCGATGATGACCGCTATTTTCATTTTGGCACCCTGGTCAATATTTTACACCCGGTCCGCGTAACTCGCACCATGTCTTCTATCCTGATCCCGCCCCAACCCCTGATGTAAATTCCCGGTTCGATGGTGATCACCTGTCCGGCCTTCAATATGGCCTCACTTTTCGGCGAGACCTTGGGCGGCTCGTGCACTTTGCGGCCGACCCCGTGACCGGTCGAATGAATGAAGTTTTTTCCGTATCCAGCCCGCTCGATCACCGACCGGGCCGCCCTATCAACGGCTCGGGCTTTAACCCCGGCTTTGACTTTTTTGATCGCCGCCAGCTGCGCTTTCAATACCAGCCGATAGATCTTCCTTTGTTTGATCGTCGGTTTTCCCAGAAAATAAGTGCGGGTGATGTCGGACCGGTATCCCATATAAAGCGCTCCCATATCCACTTTAACTATCTCTCCCGAGCGCAGGCGTTTGTTGGTGGGAAAAGCGTGGGGTTTAACCGATCTTACACCCGAAGCCACAATGGTGCGGAAGGCCTCGCGGGCGCCAGCCAGCTTTAATTCATACCTGATCCAGCGGGCTACTTCTTTTTCCGTGGTACCCGGCAACAGCCGGAGTTCCCGGAAAATATCTTCCGCGATCTTTATCGCGTTACTTTGCGAGCCCAACTGCCGCTCTTAGACCCAAAAGATAGCTGTTCAAGCCGAAACCGGAAACCTGGCCCGAAGCCACCGCCGCGATCACCGAGGTGTGCCTGAATTCCTCCCGGGCGTAGATATTACTAAGATGAACTTCAACTGTAGGGATGCTGACCGCCGCCACCGCATCGCGAATGGCCACGCTGTAGTGGGTATAACCGGCGGGATTGATGAGCAGGGCCGCAAAGCCCTCCTTCTTGGCGGAGCCGATCTTCTTTACTATCTCGCCTTCGCCGGCCAGCTGAACGATTGATAGTTCGGCGCCCAATTCTTTAGCCAGCTTATTCAATTCGTCATTGATCTGGTCCAAGGTCAGCTTCCCATAGATCTCGACCTCCCGCTCGCCTAAAAGATCCAGGTTCGGGCCGTGGATTACCAATATTTTTTTAGCCATGTTATAATTCTAACAAAACATGCTCGACTTGTCGATAATAATCGTTAATACCAACAACCGGAAGATCCTAGAAGAATGTCTGGGCTCCATCTACAAAAATACACATAAGATCAGCTTCGAGATCATCGTGACCGACAACGCCTCGACTGACGGCTCCCAGCAGATGATAAAAAGCCGATTCCCCAAAGTAAAACTTATCGAGAATCAAGAGAATGCCGGTTTTATCCGCGCTTCGAACCAGGGCTTGCGTATCTACCAGGGCCGTTACGGGATGCTGTTGAACGACGACACCGTAGTCAAAGCCGACGCCTTGGACCGGATGGTCGAATGGATGGATAAAAATTCTCGGGCCGGCGCCTGCGGCCCCCGGCTATTGAATACCGACGGCACCCCCCAAAGACAGGGCGGTTTGTTCTCCCGCATCCACAAATTGGATAAACCGACCGAAGTGGATTTTGTTATCGGCGCGGCCCTGCTGGTGCGCCGGGAAGTGATAGACAAAGTCGGGTTGATGGACGAAAACCTTTTCTTTTATAACGACGACCTGGACTGGTGCATCCGGATAAGAAAGGCCGGTTATAAGATCTATCTTCTTCCGCAAATTGAGATCGTCCATTACGGCGGCTATAGCAGTAAACGGGTCTTCAAAAGGCGGCTGTTCGTGGAGGGGGTCCGGGGAGGGCTTTATTTCTGCAAGAAACATTATGGAATGTTGGCCTACGCGATCTATCGTTTCATTCTCGCCCTGGGGATATTGGTCTTTATCCCATTATTAATGCTCTCTTTTCCATTCAAACCCCAGAAATTCAGCGACCGGCTATTGGCTTACCTTGATATTTTGAGGATCGCGCTTTTTACTAGATAGCAACCAGTTCTTTATTTAACTTTCTTTTCAAGGCCAGGGCGGAAATATCTATCGCGGGCTTCTCCCCTTTTACCAAACTGGCAACGATCCGTCCCGTGGCCGGGGAATGCATAAACCCGTGGCCGGAAAATCCGGTGGCAATGATCAATCCTGGATGGGAATTGTCGATGATCGCGTGTTTGTCGGGGGTCTCGTCGCTCATGCTGGACAAGGTCTTCTTTAGGTGAACATTCTCGGCTTGCGGTATCCTTTTAACCGTAGCCGCCAGGGTTTCCTGCAAGCTCTCATCTTTCTTTTCATAATCTTGTTTTTCTTCCCATCCAGACATGCCGATCAGGGCATCTTCTCCTTCGGGTTTGATATACCAGCCGGTGGGGATCTCCATTATCAGGGGATGCTTGATCTTCAATCCCTCCACCATAAAAACATACTTGCGCCGCTTCAATATCGGAATATCGATACCGATAGTTTTAGCCAACTCCACCGACTGAATGCCTGCTGCCAGAGCCACAACCTCATAACGCCCGACGTTTCCCCCGACGCTAACCCCCGACACCCGACCACTTTCTTCCACTAGTTTTTCTACCGACGCCTCAAATTCAAACTTCACTCCATTTTTAACAGCCTGTTTATGCCAATGCTCGATCAGCGACGCCGGATCCGCAATCCCGTCTTCCCCAAAGAACGATGCGCTCTTGATCCCTTCGGCGCTGATAAAAGGAAAACGCTGTTTCAGTTTATCAACGGAAAGATATTCGCTGGCAACGCCGAGATCGTTCTGCATTTTTACGCGAGGAAGAGAATCGGATCCCGCGTCCAGAATAAGATAGCCGCATTGCTGATAGCCGATGGTTTGGGCCAGAGACCTAAAATCGCCTATTGATTCTTTGGAGAACTGGACATTAATTGAGGTGGTGAATTGACTGCGCACTCCTCCCGAACAATACTGCGTCACACCCATCCCCAGCATCTTTTCCCGCTCAAATAGAACAATATCACTGATTCCCGCCTGGGAAAGATGATAGGCGATGCTTACCCCCACGATCCCCCCGCCGATAACGGCCACCTTCATTTCAGGCGGCCTTTTTCTTTAAGGTAAGCTTTTAGCGCTTCTTCCCATGATCGCAGGTTTTCGAGTCCCAAATGTTTCAGGTGATCGTGCCTTAAGACCGAATATTTGGGGCGCTTAGCTTTGGACTTGAATTGGTCTCCGGTAGTCGGTGAAAGGTCCACTTTCATCTTCAATAGCTCAAATATCTTTTTAGTGAATTGATACCAGGAGCATTCACCGGAATTTGTAATATGATAAAGCCCGTAAGACCTGCGGGGAATGATCTCCAGTATCTTTTTGGCCAGGTCAAGCGTATAGGTTGGGGTTAAGATCTCGTCGTCCACCACTTTAAGAGGTTGCCTCTTTTCTGCCCGGCCGATCATGGATTCCACAAAATTGGTCTTGCCTTTCTCCAGGCACCCGGCCGTCCCGTACAGGCCGGAAGAGCGCACGATAAAATGCTCGGGCAAAAGATATTCGATCATCTTCTCGCCGGCCAACTTCGAGATGCCGTAGACCGATTGCGGATCGGCGGGATCGGTTTCCGAATAAGGCGTTTTCTTATCCCCCGAAAAAACATAGTCGGTCGAAATATGCACCAGCGCCGCGCCGATCTTTTTGGCGATCAGGGCCAGGTTGCGCGCCCCGTAGGTGTTGACGGCAAAAGCCGGCGCCGGATCGTCCTCGCAGTCATCCACCCGGTGAAAAGCAGAGGTGTTGATGATGACCTGCGGATTTATTTCTTGCAGGACTGTTTCTGCTTCATCCGCCCGGGTGACATTGAGGTCTTTGATGGTCAAAGGCGTAAGCGTTGGATCCAATTTTAATAGATCGCATCCCAACTGCCCATCGGCCCCGATCAAAGCGGTTTTCATACGTTCCCATTATAACAAAAATCCGCTATAATGAAATCATGAAGGTCGCCAAAACAGATATTCCGGGCGTTTTGATCTTAGAACCCAGGGTGTTCGAGGACGAGCGCGGATTTTTCATGGAGGCCTACAAAAAAAGCGAGTTCGCCTCGCTGGGTCTGGCCGAAGAATTCGTGCAGGACAACCAAAGCCGCTCCACCCAGGGTGTCCTGCGGGGTCTCCATTTTCAATTAAGGTCCCATCCTATGGGGAAATTGGTCAGGTGTCTGCTGGGCGAGATATTTGACGTGGGAGTGGACGTCCGCAAAGGTTCTCCCACTTTCGGCCGGTGGATCGGGGAGCGCCTTTCCGCACAGAACAAAAAAATGCTTTATTTCCCCGCGGGGATCGCCCATGGATTTTACACCGTTTCCGAAATCGCCGAGGTCTTCTATAAATGCACCGGGGAATATAACAAAGAAAGTGAGCGCGCTCTGGCCTGGAACGACCCCAAAGTCGGGATCAAATGGCCTATTAAGAACGATCTGGTGATCTTATCCGACCGCGACCAAAAGCACCCCACCCTGGACAAACTCGAGGTTTACTAGAAGGCCTGTCCCTTTTCCACCAGCATTTTCATCCATTTGATGTTGTAGTAGATGGGATTGTCGAAATCCGTATATTTGCCGGATTTTAATACTTTGATGATCTCCTTGGCCCCCTCCCCCTCTGTGAACCCCGGCTCCCAGCCGATAGCTTTTTTGATCTTATCCCCCGCCACCCGATAACTGCGGTTCTCAACAACTCCCGGCAAGATCTCAACCTCCACCTTTTGTTCGTCTTTCAATGCGTCCTTGACCGAATACGCCAGATCTTTGATGAGAAAATTCTTATGGACCAGATTGAATATTTTCCCCTTTACCTGATCCCCCGATGCCCGGATAACCTTCACGTGCGCCTCCGCTACATCCCCCACATGCACCAGCGGCCGCCAGTACTGGCCGTCGCCGTAGATGAAAATCTTCCCCTTGGAAAAAGCGTCTTTGGTCATGGTGTTGATCACCAGGTCCCATCGCATGCGGGGCGAGAAACCAAAGACGGTGGCTTGCCTTAAGATGACCGGACAGAAATCGGGGCCAACCAGAGATAATAAGCCCTTTTCGGCGTCCAGTTTGCTCTGGGCGTATTCGGATTGGGGATTGGTGGGGAAATTTTCATCGGCGATACCGTCCAGGTGGAAGCCGTAGATCGCGCAGGAAGAGGCAAAGGTCATTCTTTTGACCTTTCTTTTTACACAGGCCTCGGCCACCCGCATGGTGCCTTCGAAATTTATCTCGTGATTGGCGCGGGGATCGAACTCGGCGGTGGGGTCGTTGCTCAAGGAACCCAGGTGGATGACCGCTTTGACGCCATCCAAATATTCGGGCTTGAATTCCCGCACATCAGCTTTGATAAGCTCGATCTTTGGTTTGATATCGATGAGGGCTTCATCGCCAAAATACAGCTTGTCGAGGACGCGGACCTTTTCCCCCGCTTCCACCAATTTTTTGACCAGAACTGCGCCGATATATCCCGCCCCGCCGGTAACCAGGATCATTTCTTTTTCTACCATGCGGTGATTATAACATGGATGAAATTTTCTATCCATTTTAACGAAAACCTATTGATGAAGATCTTGCCATTTCGAGCAGCTCTTATGAGACCGGCCAGGATGGATGGCCGACTTTTTCTTTCGAGTTACCTCCCCACGGTGGAAGGAGTGGAAGCCCATGGGCGCGACGGGCGCGTCGAGATCATCAATCGGGCCAACCTCCCTACCTTGTTCCGGAAAGACGAGATCCGCTTGGGTCTCGATCCCTCAACCAGCCGCGAGATCGTGGTTTTGCGCGAGGCCTACGAGGAGCGCCGTTTCGAACTTTATCGCCACGAATCCGCTTCGGCCCTGCGCATTATCGAGGCCAACCATTCCGGCCAGCTGCTGGAGAAAGAATTATTCAAGCATGCCGAGACCCTGGTCTTTACCACTCGCGCTGTTCCCAAAAATTTAAGACACATATCTTTTATGCTTAAGGCGGCCGCCCAGGCCGGAGCCGATTATCTGGCGGCCGCGGCCATTATGGTGCACAACCTAGAGGATACCAGGGTCAGAACCGAGCTTTTGGCTGGAAGAAAAAGCAATCCGGCCCGGGTCGATGCGGTGGAAGAGCTCCTCCAGATAAAGCGCCTGGCCAAACATCTGATCGAGATCCCATACCTGCCGCCTACCGAAGGAAAAATGCCCCAATACTATATACAAAATTTCATGAACGCGCTGATCAAGTTGAGCGAGGGCCGGGGCCGGGCTCTGTTGATATGCCTGGTGCACCATTATTCCAACCTTATACGCAGGCAAACCCTCGACCCGCTGGTGGTGCGGTCAGTGGAGGAGCTGTTGGCTCCCCTGGCGGAAAGGTTTGGCCGGATCGGCCTGGCGCAGGGATTGAGGAATGAGGCCTTTAGGATCTCCAACCCCGAATTGTATCTCCAGATCGAGAACGATCTGGCGTATGCGACGGGCTTAAGCCGGGAGGAAGGCCAGCTGTTTTTAGACCTGATCGCGGAACGGCTGCGAGCTTCGAAAATCCTGGCCGGTCATTTCCCGATCTTGGTCAAGACTAGGTATAAACTTCCCTGGGAAGCGCAAAAGAAAACCGAAAATAAACCGGTTGATTATCCGGACGTCATATTTTTACAAGATATATTGGGGGCTACGGCGGTGACCGAGACCCCGTTAACCCTTAAGACCGCCATGGACGTGGCCCAGGAAGCGGCGGGAGAAGATTTCGAGAGCTTTAATTTTGCCGACCGGCAGACCGAGACCAAACGGGACCTGGCGGAGTGCCACCACGTATCGGTAAAACTGAAAGGCGGCAAGTTCATGGAATTCCAATTTATGGACCGCAAAAGCTTTGAGATCCGCGAACGCGGGGAACAAGCCCACTTCATCTACAAGCTCCCCCGCGAGCTGGATCAGGTTTTCGACGCCAAGTTCTTAGAGAGCTGCCGGCAGGTCATGAACGGAGATTTTAATCATGATGTTTTGGAGGTCTTTAATCTCCTAAGATCTTGGACCTATGTTTTCTTTTTCGATCAGCGCTTTAACGACCAGGTGATCCGGGTCTTGCGTCGCAGAAAGGGCTGCCTGCCTATCGAAGTGGTCCCGGTGATCGTAGGAAAGGATCTTTCAAATTACGGGGGGATAAGAGTAAAAAAAGTGTGGGAATGGAAAGAAGGTCGGTTCAATAACCTCCCGGATGATCGGGAACTTCTGGATGGAGACCTGGTCGAGGTTAAGATCGGCGCGGGCTTGAGCCGGAAAGACGCCGCCCGCCTATTTTTGCTGGCCAAGCATACTTTGACCCGTTTACTGCTGTTCTATTATAATCGAGAAAAGTCCAAGGAAGAGGATGCTCGCCTGGGCGAGAACCTGCTGCGGAACCTGGCTAGAAAGAGGAGATTGAGCTTTAATCGGGTGGTGCTTACCAGTTACGCCTTTTCCCATCGGCTTACGCTTGAGGAGCTGTTCGCCGCTTGTCGTTCGAAAATAATAGATGCCGAAGTCGTACTGCAGGTCCTTGCCTCCAATCAAAAATCATGATATGATGGCCAAGTTATGAAAGAAAACATCCATCCCAAATTCCATAAGACCGTAGCTACCTGCGCCTGCGGGGCGGAATACGAAGTGGGCTCCTCCAAGGATAATATCCGGGTGGATATCTGTTCGGCCTGCCATCCCCTCTTCACCGGCAAGCAAAAATTGCTCGACGCCGAAGGCCGCGTGCAGAAATTCCAGAAGAAGTACGCCGGGGTCAAGGCCAAAAAAGCCAAGCCCCAGACCAAGCGCCGCACCCTCGCCAAAAAGAAAGCCGCCCATACCAAAAAGTAAATGCTCGAGGAAAAGCTCTCTAAGGTAGAGGAGCGCTATCTGGAGCTAGAAAAACTGCTCTCCCAAAAAGAAATAATCGGCGATCGCGAAACATTCCATAAATACAGCAAGGAACTCTCCGACCTCAATGAGATCGTCCAACCCTTCCGCAAATACAAAAAAATACTATCCGATCTAAAACAATCCCAGGCCTTGCTGGCCGACCCGGAAATGGCGGAATTGGCCCAAAACGAGATCAAGAACCTGGAAGCCGAATTAAAGGCGCTCGAAGCCAAACTGGAAACTTTGCTTTTGCCCAAAGACCCCTTGGACGATAAGAACGTTATACTTGAGATCCGGGCGGGCACCGGCGGCGAGGAAGCCGCGCTTTTTGCCGGAGAACTATTGCGCATGTACCTGCGTTTCGCCGAGCGCCGCGGGCTAAAGACCGAAATGATCGAAAGCAACCCCACCGGCCTGGGCGGATACAAAGAAGCGATCTTATCGGTTATCGGCAAGGGCGCCTTCAGCAAATTAAAATATGAGGGCGGGACCCACCGCGTGCAGAGAGTGCCGGCCACCGAGGCCAGCGGCCGCATCCATACCTCGGCCGCCACTGTGGCGGTAATGCCCGAAGCCGAAGAGGTTGACGTGCATATCGACGAGAAGGACCTGCGGGTAGATACTTATCGCGCGGGCGGGGCCGGCGGACAGAACGTCAACAAGGTCTCTTCCGCCATCCGCATCACCCATATCCCGTCCGGATTGGTGGTCGCCTGCCAGGAGGAGCGCTCCCAGCACCAGAATCGTTTTAAGGCCATGAAGCTTTTGCGCTCCCGGCTCTATGAGATGGAAGCGGAAAAGCAGAGGAAATCGCGGGAGGCCACCCGGAAGGTCATGGTGGGCAGCGGCGACCGCTCCGAAAAGATCCGCACCTATAATTATCCCCAGGGCCGGGTCACCGACCATCGTATTGGCTTTACGGTCTATCAACTGCAGAGCGTTTTAGACGGCGAGCTGGATGAATTTATCAATGCCCTGGCTACCGCCGACCGCCTGGCCAAACTCGAAAAGATCAAGTGAAGCTTCCCCTGCCACGCCAAGAGCAAGAGATCCTTTTGTGCCACGCCTACAATATCACTTTGAGCGAACTTTACGCCCACCCCGCAAGATACCATGACCAAGATACAAGGTACACAACATTATATGAAAGGCGGTTGAAGCAGGAACCTATAGCTTATATTGTTGGCTACCAACCTTTCATGTGCTTGATATTTTTCGTCGATCGATCAGTTCTGATCCCCCGCCCCGAGACCGAGCTTTTGGCCCAGATGGCGATCGATCTTAAACCAAAGGTCATCGCAGATATCGGGACCGGCAGTGGAGCCATAGCCGTAACCCTTGCCAAAACCCTCCCCGAAACAAAAGTGATCGCGATCGATTCTTCCTCTGATGCTCTAAAGATCGCCAAAAAGAACGCGGAATACCACAGGGTCACCGATCGCTGTCACTTTTTAGCAGGTCATTTGCTGGATCTACTTCCCGAAAAAGTGGACCTTATCGTTTCCAATCCACCCTATATTCCCACAAGGGAGATCGATAAATTAGAGCCCCAGATCAAGGATTTTGAGCCCCGGGAAGCCCTCGATGGCGGCAAGGACGGCTTACATTATATACGGCAGTTGATAGAGAACAGCCCCAAATACCTATCCCCTAAAGGCCATCTTCTGATGGAGTTCGGTTTTGGGCAAGCGGAAGAAATTAAGGATCTGGCCCAAAAGCACTTCAAAACGATTGAGATATATAAAGATCTGGCGGGAATTGATAGAATATTAAAGGCATGGAACACTTAAAACCAAACGACGGATCGCTTAAAAAAGCGCATGATGTCCTTAAGTCCGGCGGCGTCATCATCTTCCCCACCGAGACGGTCTACGGCATCGGTACCCTGGTCTCGAACGAACCAGGCATAAAACGCATTTACGAAGTAAAGAAACGCCCGTTGGATAAACCTCTACAAATACTGATCGCCGATCTTAAACAGGCGGAATCACTTGCTCTAGATATTTCCCCTAAAGCTCGGGAAGTTATGAAAAAACACTGGCCGGGGCCTTTGACCCTGGTTTTCAAAGCCAGATCCGGGGGTTCGGTCGGTATCCGGATGCCCAAACACGACTGGCTTCTGAAGTTGATAAAGGAAACCGGCCCGCTGGCTGCTTCTTCCGCCAATCTTTCGGGATTATCCGAGCCTATTTCCGCTGAAGAGGTTAAGATAGACGCGGATCTTTTGATCGATGGGGGAAAATGTAAACTGGGCGAGGCCTCGACAGTGATCGATGTTTCGGTCGATCCTCCGCTTATCTTAAGAGAAGGCAGAATAAAGATTTAACGGAGAATTAATTCTCCGTTAAATTACCAGCTTGATTTCGTAATACTGGCTCTCCACTACCCTGCCCAAAGCGGGATCGTAGGCTTTCTTATAATTGCCCACCAGCATGGTATTGGGATTGATCTTGTAGCCCAATGAATAACCCACTATGGCCCCCTGCTCGATCGAGAGCGAGCGGAAATCCTGAAAATCGGGTTGTTTAAAATATGCCCCCAGGGTGATCCGGTCCAGCTCGGCCGCGCCGCTTCCGGTAAGCGCGGCGTTGCTGTCGTTATAAGATTCGTACAAGGCATCCAATTTCAATATATTTGCCGCTAATAACTTAAGCTCGGCGATATAGCCGTTCTTGTTCCGGCCGGAGGCCTCGTAGGACGCCAGGTTCACCGGATTGGTCTCGTAATCGGCGCTCCAGTAGCCGGGAACGAATTTATTATCTATCGAGCGGTACCCCACATCCAGGGCAGTGGAAAATATCAGCGCTTCCATCCCCCAGGTTATGCCCACTGTCGCGCCCATCCCATGGTTAAAAAGCGTCGCGGCTTCGGCATAGCCCTCAAAGTTCAGGGGCAGAGGCACCGAGGCATCGAGCGCCGCGCCATTAGCCGAGGGAGCGGAAATATAAGATTGGCCCAGGGTCAGCATGGGATTTACTTTTTCGATAAGACGGAAAGCATAGATATGGGACCAGGTGGACATTACTTGCACCCCTACCCGATCGGCATTTACAAATCCTTTAAAAGCGGTCTGTTGATTGTTCTGGACAATGGGACCCGCGGTGCGGGTGGAATAGTTTTTCATCAGCAATCCTCGTCCCCAGGTTACATTGTCCAGCACCCCGTAGCGCAGGCCTTTTTGGCCGTCGTTGTATTCGCCGTAACGGAAGACCACGGATTCATAGCCCTGGGGCTTGTTCTCTCCCATGGGGATATTGACATCCAGCCCTACTGCCAGAGGTCCGAGCTTAAAATCCGGCCGCCACGCCACGGCGGCTACTTCGGCGCTGCCTGCCTTGATATAGCCCAAACTTATGCCATTGGATAGAAAACCAACCGCTGCATGAGAGGGAAACGCTAACCCTATCAAACCTGCGACTAAAGTCGCGGTTAAAATATTACGCATATCAATGTCTAAAATGCCTGCGGCCGGTAAAGACCATGGCGATCTGATGCTCATTGGCGGCATCGATGGACTCCTGGTCGCGCATGGACCCGCCCGGCTGGATGATGGCCGAAATACCCAACTTGGCCGCCAGGTCAACGTTGTCGCGGAAAGGGAAAAAAGCGTCCGAGGCCATGACGGAGCCTTTGGCCTTGCTCCCCGCCTTGCGGGCCGCGATCTCGGTCGAATCTATCCGGCTCATCTGCCCCGCTCCGATCCCCACCGTGGCGCCGTCTTTTACGAAAACGATAGTATTGGATTTTACGAACTTGGCCACGCCCCAGGCAAAGAACAGGTCCTCCAATTGCCCCAGCGTCGGCTCCTTGGTGGACACGGTCTTGATCTCGTTCATGCCGAGTTGCGCCAGGTCGGCATCCTGGATCAAAAAGCCCCCGGAAACCCGTTTGTAATCGAGCACGCCGTGACGATTGCCCTGGAGCGGCAACTGCATGATGCGCAGGTTCTTTTTTTGCTTGAAGATCATTAGGGCCTCGGCGGAATATCCCGGCGCGATGATGGCTTCCACAAAAAGGTCGCCTATGGCCTTGGCGGTCTTTTCGTCTACTTCCCGGTTGGCGGCAATGATGCTCCCGAATGCCGAAACGGTGTCGCATTCGTAGGCCTTTTTATAGGCGACCATGAGATTCACCGCTTTCCCCACTCCGCAGGGATTATTGTGCTTGATGATGGCCACAGTGGGTTCGGCAAAATAGTTGACCAAATTCCAGGCCGAATCGAGGTCCACGATGTTATTAAAGGAAAGCTCCTTGCCGTGCAGTTGCTTGGCATTGACCACGGCGCCCTTGTGATTTCCCTTGGGTTCCAGGTACCAGGCGGCCTTTTGGTGGGGGTTCTCGCCGTAGCGCAATTCCTGGATCTTGGTCAGGTTGATATCCACCTGGCCGGGGAATTTTTCTTCACCCTCGAACTTCTGGGCAAGGTAGGCGGAAACGGCGGTATCATACAGCTTGGTATGCCGGAACGCTTTTAATGCCAGGTTCTTGCGGGTTTCAAAGGTGGTCCGGCCTTTATTTTCCTGCAGTTCCTTAAGGATTACGGCATAATCGGCGGGATCGACGATGATCGCCACATCCTTAAAGTTCTTGGCGGAAGCCCGGACCATGGCTGGGCCGCCGATATCGATCTGCTCCACCGCTTCTTCGAGAGTGCACTTGGGATGGGCGATGGTTTCTTCAAAAGGATAAAGGTTGACCGCCACGATGTCTATCGGCCGGATGCCGTACTTTCTCATGTCGGCCAGATGGTCTTTTAAGCTACGGTTGGCCAATAATCCGCCGTGGATCAAAGGATGAAGGGTCTTGACGCGGCCGCCCAGCATAGAAGGATATTTGGTGAGCTTGGCGACCTCGGTCACCTTGACCCCGGCTTTCTTTAAAGCCTTGGCAGTCCCGCCGGAAGAGACGATCTCATATCCCTGTTTGAGCAAGCCCTTGGCAAATTGCGACAGTCCCTTTTTGTCGTAAACCGAAAGCAGGGCTAATGGTTTTTGCGGCTTTTTCTTTTTCATTTTAAATCAGGTCCCGCGAATAAACTTCGCGGTTCCTTTACCCTCCATTCCAAATGTAGGGACAGCCCTCGTGGCTGTCCGCAGACAAGGATACAAAGCAAGGTGAATTATATCACGCCATGGAAAAGCAAACAAATTATAACTTCATTAAAAACAATTGAAATTTCACAATAATTATACTGATAAATAAGCAGCTGAAAAAGGAGAGAAAAATGACAAGTTTGCGACTAGTTATTGATAGGCCCGGACTTTTTCGTCCACAATTAAAAACTTTATTAAAAGGTTTGCGGATAGCAAGAAACACCCCAATCTCACCCAGAAGTGTTAGGGAAATCGGTAATTCCATATTTTTACAAAATTTAACCGATGCTCAGGCCAGAGATCATTTAATTGAGGTTGACGCTGAATTGAAGCCTCTATTCTCTGCAACTTTACGTTACCTTGCTTCGGCGCGGATTAGAAGAAGAGGTAGTATCAAAGAAGTTTTGGCATTTTGCAACGAACATCAAGCGACGGGGAGAGTTTCGGATTTAATAGCCGACGAGCAGGCTAGGATTACTTATATAATGCAGCTAGCGCTCCATTTCCCTCAATATACGGGGATAGTTATGGGGATTCCTTCTCCATCTATCGGGAAATAAGATCCTGCTTAGATGATAATCGCGGCGTTCAGCCGCCGGTTCCTGTTACTCTTCGTTCGACTATTTTCAATTTGCCTTCCGCGAACAGCTTGACCGCCTGGGGATAGATCTTATGTTCCTGCTCCAATATCCGCGCGGAAAGCGTCTCTTCGGTATCGTTATCGAGCACCGGCACGGCGGTCTGGAGAATGATCGGCCCGGTGTCGCAACCCTCGTCCACAAAGTGGACTGTGGCTCCCGAGACCTTGACCCCATGTTCCAGCGCCTGCTTTTGGCTGTGCAAGCCGGGGAAAGCAGGTAAAAGCGCCGGGTGGATATTCAACATCTTTCCCTGGTAGTGTTCCAAAAGAACATCTCCTACAATGCGCATATATCCGGCTAAACAGACCAAGCCCACCTGGTGTTTTTGCAGGACTTTTACGATCTCCAGCTCATAAGTATTCTTATCCTTGAATTTCTTGGGATCAATATGGACCGCGTCGATCTTATGTTTCTTCGCCCGCTCCAGGCCAAAAGCGTCCGCTTTATCGGAGATGACAACGACGATATTTAGCCCGGCGTCGATCAACGCCTGGAGATTCGATCCTCTTCCCGAAATTATAACGCCTATATTTAACATAAATAATTCTCAATTATCCTCATCAATTTCTGGTTCAAAATAAACTTTTTGGTATCCAGCACATTGTATACCTTTTGCGGGTCTTCTTTCAACTTAAGCAAAATGTTTTCCATCCCCGGATGTTCGGTTTCGGGGCCCACCACTTCGGTATGGTCAAATAGCTGATACAAACCATCGGGATAATTCATCCCCCCTACCGATTTATAGGTCCAGTAGGTCCAGTGGAATCCGTAATCCTTAAAGATCCTCAAAACATCCCTTACCCAATCGTATTCCTTCTTACAATGCGGACAGCGGGAAGCAATGCCGAATTCCCCAACATAGACAGGAACCTTAAAGCGGGCGTAGGGCTTTAAGAGTTTGGCCAACTTATATTTATTCCATTGCACATTGTCTATCCGGCCGGGATAAGTAAGGTTCGAGAAATAATTAAAAGTGAACTGGGTGGGCTCGTAGAAATGAACGCTTAAGGCGATATTCTCCCCCAGCAAATCGGACAGGAAATCCACTTCCCTGGCCCACTTGTTGCCTTCGAGGAAAATGATATGTTGGTCGCCGTTCTTTCGGATCACTTTGATGACTTCGGCGTAAACTTGTTTTAGAACGTCGACCTTATCGGTAACCGGTTCGTTCATCACATCATAACCGGCGATATATTCGCTGTCCTTAAAGGCCTTAGATATCAAGTCCCAGAGTTTATGGTAATGTTTTTGATGCTCTTCCTTTTCGAATAATTCCGCCTTTCCCTCGCTATCCGAATGCCAGTCGCAATTTTGCGCACCCGGCGCCGCGTGCATGTCCAATATCACGTAGATCTTTATATCGGTGAACCAGCTGACGATGGTCTTCAACGCCTCTATCCCCCACCCCTCCTCCTCCAATATCCGAAAATTGAAAGGAATGCGAACGCAGTTGAACCCCAGCTTTTTTATGGTTTGGGCGTCTTGCGGGGTTAGGAAGCGATTGCGGAATTCGTGGGTAAAATCTCTAACTAAA
Source organism: Candidatus Saganbacteria bacterium (assembly GCA_016223205.1). Classification (GTDB taxonomy): domain Bacteria; phylum Margulisbacteria; class WOR-1; order XYC2-FULL-46-14; family WPAF01; genus JACRPM01. The sequence goes on along the minus strand of JACRPM010000001.1, from coordinate 162,524 downwards.
GGACCCAGCTGTTGCTTGAAAGTGTGTTCAGGAATATTGCGCCCGCCCAGCATGTAGCCCTCCATCATCAGCCATCCGCCCAGAGCGATCCCCGTTAAATGCACTTTTTCCCCGGATTCATTAATGATGAACCGGCCCGAGGTTTTGAGCATCAGTTGATCTCTACTTGCCCCTGCCCTTTTGCGATCTCGCCGATCAGGAATATTTTTTCGCCGCAATCATTCAGGATCTTTAGGGATTTGTTGAGGTCTTTGGAGGAGACGATCACTGCCATACCAATCCCCATGTTGAAGGCCTTATACATCTCGCCTGGGTTGATCTTACCATAGAGCTGGAGCAATCCGAATATCGTTGGCTTCTTGAAACTCATTTTCTCAATGACCGCCTTGGTCCCCTTAGGAAGTATCCTCCCGATATTCTCTGGCAGTCCGCCGCCGGTGATATGCGCCAGGCCCTTAATTTTTACTTTTTTTATCAGCGATAGTAGAGATTGGGTGTAAATGCGGGTCGGGGTTAAAAGTTCCTCACCCAATGGTTTGTCCAACCCTTTCAATTTGTCATTGACCGAAAGACCGGCCTCTTTAAAGAAAACCCGCCGCGCCAGGGTATAGCCGTTGCTATGCAGGCCGGATGAAGCCAGACCCAATATCTTATCTCCCGGTTTGATATTCGCTCCGGTGATAAGTTTTTTCTTTTCCACCACCCCGCAGGCAAAACCCGCCAGGTCGTATTCTCCCGGAGAGTAAAGATCGGTAAGCTCCGCGGTCTCCCCGCCTATCAAAGCACAGCCCGCCAGCTGGCAACCTTTCGCGATACCGGTCAAGATCTGCTCCATGAGGTTGGGATCGATCTTGTGGGCTCCGATATAATCGAGGAAAAAGAGCGGGCGTGCTCCGGCGCATACCACATCGTCCGCGTTCATAGCCACCAGGTCAATGCCCACCGTGTCGTGCTTGTTCATTTGGAAAGCCAGCTTGAGCTTGGTGCCCACCCCGTCGGTGCCCGATACCAGCACCTGTTTTTTATTGAGCTCAAAACATCCGCCAAATAGCCCGATCTCGCCTAAAACCCCCGGGATCCGGGTGCTTTTCGCCAATTTTTTAACCCGGCTGACCACTTCATAGCCCGCCTCGATATTAACGCCGGATTGTTTATAGGTCGCCAAATTTCACTCCTATCTTGCGGCCTCGGCCGAAGCCGTGCCGTAATAAACGTCGCCTCCGCGCAAAACGATGAAGAACCGGCAGTCCTTGTTGGTGCAGGCCCAGGCCTTGTAGCGGATAGCCACCGAATTGTTGCTGAAATCGGACAAGGGTACCAGATCCGCTTTGCCGCATTTCTGGCATTTGGGATAACTCCCGCTGCAGCATTCGTCTGACATCACGATCACCTCCTAATTATTCAAAGAATAGTTTCAAGCTTTGCAGTTTTTCCGGCACTTTCACCGGGTAATCATCGTTGAAGCAGGCCAGGCACAGGGATTTGGCCGGCAGGGCCACGGCCTTGATCAGGCCGCGCAGGGAAAGATATCCCAAAGAATCGGCATCGAGATATTTGGCGATCCCCTCAATGCTCAAATTGGACGCGATAAGCTCCGCCCGGGTAGCCGTGTCGATCCCGTAAAAACAGGGATTCAGCATCTTGGGAGAAGAGATACGCATATGCACCTCGCGGGCTCCGGCCTCCTTGAGGATGCGAATGATCTGACGACTGGTGGTGCCCCGGACGATAGAATCGTCGATCAACACCACTTTTTTACCTCTTACCGAGTCGCGGATAGGGTTCAATTTCAAACGCACCCCGAGTTCGCGGATCTCCTGGCTGGGCTGGATAAAGGTCCGTCCGATATAACGATTTTTGATCAGTCCTTCGCCGTAAGGGATCTTGCTCTCCTGGGCAAATCCGATAGCGGCCGGCACCCCTGATTCCGGCACCGGCATGATCAGGTCGGCATCCACCGGGTGTTCTTTAGCCAGATATTTGCCCAAGGTGACCCGGGTTTCATAAACATTGCGGTTATGTATCATGCTGTCCGGGCGGGCGAAATAAATATATTCAAAAACGCAGAGGGCTTCCCGGTCGCCCCGCGCGTAATAACTGCTCCGCATCCCGTTCTGGTCCACCACCACCATCTCTCCGTTACCCACCTCGCGCACGAATTCCGCCTTCAATACATCCAAGCCGCAGGTCTCTGAAGAGAAAATATAGGAGTTCTCCATTTTGCCGATGCACAGCGGACGGATACCGTTGGGATCCCGCAAGCCGATCAGCTTGTCTTTGCTCATGATCAGCAGAGTAAAAGCTCCTCTTACCTTTTTTAAAGTTGAGAGGACCGCCGCCTCCAGGTCCGCTTCAGGAGAGCTCGCGATCAATGCCGCAACAGCTTCCGAATCGGAAGTCCCCAACAGTTTCCCGCCCTGGGCCTTTACCTCTTCCCGCAGATCCTCTGTATTTATAAGGTTCCCGTTATGGGCGAGCGCGATCGGGCCGAACTTGGTGTCCAAAACCACCGGCTGGGCGTTCTCGATCACGCTGCTGCCGGTGGTGGAATAGCGGACATGCCCCATGGCTATCTTGCCGGTGAGAGCTTTGAGATTATCTTCATTAAAGACCTGGTTGACCAGCCCCATCCCCTTATGAACATTTATCCGGATCATATCGGAAACCGCGATCCCCGCCGACTCCTGGCCCCGGTGCTGTAAAGTATACAAGCCGTAATAAACGTCCTTGGCGAGAGAATCGCCCTTAAAGGAATAGATGCCGTATAAGCCGCAGGCCTCTTTTAGATTATCCGACAAGTTTGGCTACCTCTTCCGCCGCTTTGCCGACCTCTACCAGTTTGACCTCTCCGGTCTTGCGGAGTTTTATTTCCACTTTACCTTCTTTAAGAGCTTTGCCGATTATCACTTTGACGGGAAAGCCGATCAGGTCGGCATCTTTCAATTTGACGCCGATGCGTTCCGGCCGGTCGTCTAAGACCGCTTCTCGGCCTAGAGCTTTATAAATATCTTGGGCAACCCTCATCTGTTCGGGCTCTTCAGTGTTTGCCGGGACAATATCCACAAGGTATGGCGCGATCGCCATCGGCCAGATGATGCCGTCCTTATCGTTGCTTTGTTCGATAGCCGCCGCCGCCGTCCTCCCCACCCCAATGCCATAACAGCCCATGATCAGGGTCTTTTCCTGATTACCCTCATCCAGGTAAGTGGCTTTCATCTTTTCCGAGTATTTGGTGCCCAGCTTAAAGATATGGCCCACTTCTATGCCGCGGGTCACCGCCATGTGCCCCTGTTCGCATTTGGGACAAGTATCGCGGTGCAGGGCAAAGCGCAGGTCGCCCACAACTTCGGCCTTATAATCCCGGCCGTAGGCCACATGCATCAGGTGATGATCCTTTTTATTGGCTCCGGTAACACCGTCCTCGATCAGGGTAACGGCCTGGTCGGCCAGGATACGGACGCCTTTGAGATTGACCGGTCCGGCAAATCCCACCGGCGCTTTGGTGATTTTTTCGATCACCTTTTCGTCTGCCAGTTTCAGGTCCTCAACTCCCAGCATTTTCTTGAGTTTGGCTTCATTGATCTCGTGATCTCCCCGAACCAGCGCCGCCACGGCTCCTTTTTCGGTCTCATAGATGAGGGTCTTGATCATCTGTTCGGGTTTGACTTTCAGGAATGCGGATACCTCTTCGATCGTCTTCTGGCCTGGGGTGTGGATTTCCTTCACGACGGAACCTGCGACTGAAGTCGCGGTTCCTTTATACTTGCCTATACCCGCCGACTCCCTGCTGGCCGCATAGCCGCATTTTTCGCAATAGAAGATCTCTTCTTCCCCGTTGTCGGCCAGGACCATAAATTCCTGTGAAAATCCCCCGCCGATGGCTCCGGAATCGGCCTCCACCACTTTATAATTGAGTCCCATGCGGTCGAAGATGCGGCAATAGGTTTTGAACATGTTCCGGTATTCTTCTTCAAGCGAGGCGTCATTGGCATGGAAAGAATAGGCGTCTTTCATCATGAATTCCCGTCCGCGCATGAGCCCGAAACGGGGACGGACCTCATCACGGAACTTGGTCTGGATCTGATAAAGTGTTAGGGGTAATTGCCGATAGGATCTCACCTGGTTGCGGACCAGGTCGGTTATGATCTCTTCGTGGGTGGGCCCCAGGCAGAATTCGCGGTCGTGGCGGTCCTTGATGCGAAAAAGCTCCTTGCCGTAGATGCCCCAGCGGCCGGTCTCCTGCCAGAGCTCCGCGGGGAGAAGTGCCGGCATAAAGACCTCCTGGGCGCCGGCTTGGTCCATTTCTTCACGTATAATGGCGGAAACCTTGCTTAAAACGCGCAATCCGAGGGGTAAAAAGGTGTAGATCCCCGCCGCCAGCTTCCTTATCATCCCCGCCCGGAGCATTAGACGATGTGAAACGACCTCGGCCTCTTTGGGGTCCTCGCGCAGGGTCGGCGCGAGAAGCCGCGACATTTTCATCTGTCCCCTCCCTACTCCACTATTATACCTTGTTTTTTGACCAACATCAAATCGAACTTGGTGTACCCGTCCTCGGTAATGGGCACGGTACGGCCGTCCATGCCGTAGCCCTCGGCCGAGACGATGGCGATCTCGTAATTGCCGGCGTTGATCTCCAGGCGCGGATCGGAAAAAACATTGATCACGTACTGGCGGCTTTTGCGGGATTTGCCTTTTTTGCCGATAATATCCTGCGCGTACCCGAAACCAGGGGAATAGTTATAAAAGACCACCCGGTAGCCGTCGGGAGAGGTGCCGTCTGCCGCGGGAGCCACTTCACCATAGACCGGGTAAAACAGGGGGTAGACCGGTTCCGACGCTAGCGCCGGAATGACAAATGACAAATTAAAAATGACAAATGAAATCAAGAAAAACTTCATCGTTCGCCGGATAAAGTAAGATCGACGGGGGAAGTGACCGTGATCTGATAGGGCTGGTCCATCACCATTTTACGGCGCATGAATTCACGGGCTAAAACATCTCCGTAGGTAATGACCCCCGATTCATCGATCTTTTGCCCTTGATAATCCTCCGGCCGGATAACGATGCCCGAAAGCTTTTGTTGGTCGTTATCATAATAGCCGAAACCCGCGACCACCCCTTCTCCTGCGGTCTCGTTGACCAAATTGATGAACTTGCCGATGGTCGAGATCTCTTTTCCGGGTTTGAAAGGCAGGGCAAAAACGTTGATGCCGATCTTGCCTTGAGGTTTCTGGAACTTGAATTCCTTCACTATCTGGACATGAGCTTCCGGGGTTATGGCCAAGGCCGGCGCGCAAAGCAATATTAAAAGCAGAATGATCTTCATAGCTGGATGCGCGTGAAGTCCGCGACCTGTTCAAAGGTTTTTTCGATGGACCGCAGCAAGGCCAGGCGGTTCAGCTTGAGGCGTTCGTTCTCGTGCATCACCAGCACTTTTTCGAAGAATTTCTCGACCGGGTCGGTCAGGCGGGCGAGCTGCTTCACCGCCTCCTCATAAGCCCCGGCATTTACTTTTTCCTCAACGTCCCAATTGACCTTGAGGTATTCGGCATGCAGCTGCTTTTCTTCGGCATCGGTAAGATCCGCCTCGATCACGTGTTCGCGGGTGACCCCTTTGGTGATGCGTTTCAAACGGTCTTGCGTGGCGCATACCCCTTTGAACCACTCCTCTCCTCGAATGGCCGAAAGCACCTTGGCAACCTTTTGGGCCTCCAGAACATCGGTAAATTTATGGAGCGCGGCGTCCACCGTATCGAACGGCAGGTTCTCCTCGAGTAATATAACCTTAAGCCGCCCGCCCAGGAATTCCCGCAGGTGCCTTAAGGTCTTCTCATAATCGATAAGTTCCTTGAGGAGCGGCCGATAAAGCCGGAAGGCCTGCTCGATGATCTCATTTAGCGCCAGGTCGATCTTCTTGTCCAAAATGATCTTGATGACCCCCAGGGCCTGCCGCCGCAATCCATAAGGGTCAACCGATCCGGTGGGAATTGAGCCGATGGCAAAACATCCGACCAGGGTATCGATCTTGTCCGCCAGCGCGACTACATATCCAGGAATAGATTGCGGCAGTTTGTCCTCCGCAAAGCGCGGCAGATAGTGCTCGAAGATGCCCTCCGCCACTACCCGATCCTCGCCCTCGGCCCGCGCATATTCCCGTCCCATCACCCCTTGAAGCTCCGGGAACTCAAAGACCATCTGGGTAGTAAGATCGGCCTTGGAAAGCTCCGCGATCCGTTTGATCTGGGCCATTTGATCGGGCGGCAATTTTAGGGCTCGAGCTATGAATTCCGCCAGTTTGACCAGACGTTCGGTCTTTTCGTATAAATTCCCCAGTTTTTCGAAAAATTCCACCCGTTTGAGGTCGGGGATGCGGGAAGCCAGGGGCAGTTTCCGGTCTTCATCGAAAAAGAAGCGGGCATCCGCCAGGCGGGCCGAGATCACCTTTTGGTTGCCGTCCTTAAGGTTCTTTTGTTTAACGCCGTCGGCGATCAAAACAAAACGGGAAACCAGTTCCCCCGCCTGGTCGAGCACCGGGAAATATTTCTGGTTCTTTTTCATGGAAGTTATCAACACATCTTTGGGCAGGGACAGGAAATCCGCATCAAAACTACCTACCAGGGCCTCCGGATATTCGACCAGGTAATTCACTTCTTCCAGCAAACCTTCATCGATCATAGCTCCCGCCGCCGCTTTTTTAACCTTGGCCTTGATCAGGGCTCTTCTTTCATTTTGGTCGACTATCACGCCCTTCTTTCGAAGAAACTCATTATACGAATGTAGGGACAACCCTTGTGGTTGTCCGCCAATTCGGACAGGGACAAGCCCTGTCCCTACACGAAACCTATGACCGCAAGTTCTATTGGAAGATTGAATGCCGGCCAATTGGAATTTGATGATCTTTTTACCATAGAGCGCTAATATCCAATGGATTGGCCGGATGAACTTGAAGTCGAGATCCCCCCACCGCATGGAAAGCGGCAGGTAGAGCGAGCAGATGATCTCGGGCAAAAGCGTGATAAGGACTTTCTCCGCAGCCAGGCCCTTTTTCTTGACTGTCGCGACCAGGTAATTCCGGTTGCCTTCGGTCCTGACCTTTAGATCTTTGGCGTTAACCCCGTATTTTTTGGCGAATCCCTGCGCCGCGCCCTCGCCCGCCTCCGCCGGCGGTCCTTTTACTTCGAGTACTTCATCCGGTTGCTGCTGCGCCAGGCCTTCGATATAAAGCACCAGCCGCTTATGCGTTCCCAGGGTCTCGACGCGCAAATATGAGAGTCGCGCCGCCGAAAGCTTTTCCTCTGATTTTTTCTTTAGGTCGGCCAACAGGGCCGGCATAAAGCGGGCCGGCATCTCCTCACAGCCTATCTCCAGCAGTAAATTATTTTCCTTCGACATACACCCTCGCGCAGGCCCGCGCCATTTTCCTGATCCTCAAGATGTAAGCCATGCGTTCCGTGACCGAAATGGCTCCCCGGGCGTCCAGGATATTGAAAGCGTGCGAACATTTGAGGACATAATCGTAAGCGGGCAGGACCAGGTTCCGTTTTATTAGGTCATGGGCTTCTTTTTCGTATATCCCAAAGAGGAGCTCCAGCGCCTCGACATTGGCTTCTTCAAAATTATAGCGGGAATGTTCTTTTTCGGGCCGCAGGTACAGGTCGCCGTATTTGACCTTGTCGTTCCATTTGATATTATAAACATTGTCCACCTTTTGGATGAACATAGCGATGCGCTCCAGCCCGTAGGTTATCTCGCAAGAGACCGGTTTGCAGGTGAAGCCGCCGCATTCCTGGAAATAAGTAAATTGGGTGATCTCCATCCCTTCGGCCCATACCTCCCAGCCTGTACCCCAGGCACCCAGCGTCGGCGATTCCCAGTTATCCTCCACAAAGCGGACGTCGTGCTTGGCGGGTTCTATGCCGATAGCGCGCAGGCTGTTGAGGTATTTATCCTGAATATCGAGAGGCGAGGGTTTCATGATGACCTGGTATTGGAAATAATGGAAAAGGCGGTTGGGATTTTCACCGTAGCGGCCGTCGGTGGGACGCCTCACCGGATCGATATAGGCGACATTGCAGGGGTCGGATTTTAGCACCGAAAAGAAGGTGGCGGGACTCATGGTGGCCGCTCCCTTTTCGAGGTCATACGGCTGGCGGATGACACAGCCCTGCTTGGCCCAGAAGTCGTTTAGCTCAAACACAATATCTTGAAAATTCAGCGGCTTCACAAGTGGATTATAACATCTGCAACGCATAACTTTCCATGCATTTTTCTTTTTACATGAAATCGAGTAGTTCTTTTTCCGATAAATTATCAGAATGTTAAGAGTTACAAAGTTACAATGGAGATCAACCGGCGCCGAATCGCCGGTGCAAAGATTATTCACGCTTACTACCATCCGGAAGGATAAACAGCTGGCACATAGCTTTGAGGATTTCTTTGAAAGTTCCCTCTTTTGTTCGATCTTGCTAAAAACCGGAGTGCTTTTTTCCCCTGGGATAAAAAGGGATGTAAAGCTTTTGATCAATGGCGACAGACATTTGCTTACATTCCGCAGCAATGATCATTCATGGGTTGCTAATTTGCATCTCGGAGATGACGTAGTTATTAATGGTGAATTCATCCCGGTCAGTTCCCCTTTGGCTGCTGCCATCAGGGCTCGCGCTCAAAGCGAAACGTTCGGAGTTTCCCAACCGATCGTTGATCATTCTTTTTTGGGGAAAGAGAGGTTTACGCCCGAGTATATTGAAAAAATCGGGGATCCAATTTACAAACAACAGCGGGATACTGAAAATTCCACTGAATTTGGCTGGATGTTCCCCTGTGTGGTTCAAGCGGCAGATTATACTGTGCGTCAAATGCCTCAACAGGAACGTTTTCGTGTAATGGATTGGGGGCCGGGCAGTGACTATCAACGTGGAGGCGCCTCGACCGAACCGTTCGAGATCGTGGGAGCCTTCCGGGCAAAAGGAAAACAGGCGACGGTTGAAAGTTTTGATATTAATCCCAACGGTTTTCATTTTACAAATATCTCAACGAGTTGGCCGGAGCGGCTTCGTTATCTTGCTCGGGCGCTAGGGATCGAAGTCGAAGAAAACCGGTGGTCTGCCAACCTTCCGCTGGAGCGCTATGTTGGACACGTCGAAGATTCGGTCAGTTTTTTCCAACAAGATGCCTTGGATATCGATCGAATGGAAACCGAGCCATACGATCTGATAATGATGTTGAATCTCTTTCCCTGCATTTCCGACCGGCATCCGGAGACCAAGGACAATATTCTATATCACGCTTTACGCCTACTTAGGCCGAGGGGGTTGTTGATGTTCAATGATTGCTGTGATTACGAGATAAAGGATTGGATCGCTCATTTTGCCTTGCGCTTAAAAGACCTGCCGGTCAGGCGTTTTTGGGATTACTATTACGGCAAACGCTGGAACGAAGTTGTTTATTGTGTTGAGAAATGAGCTCTCCAATCAACGGCGTAAAAGGCGAAGTAAAATGCGGGGCTTTTTTAAAACATCGAACAAGACATTGCCGATGGTGGGATAGGTGCGGGGATTGGCGATGAGCGACCAAAAGACGGTCGAGTGGTTCTCAAAGTCCCCTATCCTCTCGATAAGTGATGCATTGTCCCTCACGTAAGTGAACACCTTGCTTAAGGCCTCTTCGCTCATGTTCTCCATGATATAGCGGGCCAAAAGGCACAGCCGGATCTCCTTGCCGAACTCCTCGTTCCACAAGCGTTCATAATCTTGCAGCTTGCCGTCCTTTAAGGCGGAAACCATGAGCTCGGCGGATTTCATGCCGTAATAGATGCCGCCGGAAGTGATGGGCTTGATCTGGCAGGCCGCGTCCCCCACCAGGGTAGCGTTGCCGCGCACCAGCTGGCAGGTGCCGATGGGAATAGGGCCGGCATTGCGCTCGATGATCTCACCCTTGAGGTTGCGCTCTTTCATGAAACGCTCGAGCTCCAGGGAGGGCTTGTCGCAAATGGTGCCGATGCGCGCTACTCCGTTGCCTTCGGGTATCAACCAGGTAAACAGGGAAAATGGCTTGACGTATGATACTTCCACCCGGTCGCGGTCGGCGATCTCGAGCTTCACCCGGTATTGCAGGCCTTTATACAGCTTCATGTTGGAATCGAAACGCAGGGATTTGCGGATCCGGGAGTTGGGGCCGTCCGCCCCGATCACGTAATCGGCGTAATATTCCCCATTGGTGGTCTTGAGCCGGTATCCCGGGCCGGATTTCTCAATGCCTTCCAGCTTTGTGTGGAACTCGATCTTGAGGCCTTGGCTTAACTCGGAGTCAAACAAGGCCCGATCGATTATATGCGCGACACCCGGCCGTTTTAAGAGAAAAGCAAAACCATTGTAAGAAACTTTCGCCCCATCGATAGTATTAAGAATGGACTTTTTTGAGATAGGCAGCATCATGTCGGTGAACACGTCTTTGCCTACGATCCCCGCGCAGGAGACCGGCCGGCCCACCTCGCCGTGTTCCTCAAGTATCAATGGAGTGTAGCCGAAATGTTTGAGCAGGCGTCCGGTATAACAGCCGACGGGTCCCGCTCCTACGATCACGATCTTATCGGACTTTTTTGCCATTAAGAATAGACCTCGACCCGGGTTAAAAAGTTCCAGGCGACCACCGCGATTATGGCCACTATCCCGAACAGTGCAAAGAACTGCTGGGACCCGGTATTGATCATGGCCAGGGCCACCGCCCCCAGGATGAACTGCACCGCGTAAAGCGTCAGCACCGTGGCTTTTTGCGAAAAACCCCGCAGGTGGATGCGATGATGGGTATGGTCTTTGCCCGGCTGGCTGAATTTGATCCGATGCAGGAAACGGTTGGCAAAGACAAAATATGTGTCAAAGATGGGAATGCCCAGGATTATCAAGGGGATGACGAATGAAATGATCTGCAAACGCGTGACATGCAGGGTCAGCGCCACATCCCAGAGCCCCAGCACGTTGAGCTTGATGGCCATCACCGCCAGGATATATCCTAAAAAGGTCGAACCCGCTTCCCCTAAAAAGATCGAAGCGGGATTGAAATTGTAGCGCAAGAACCCCAGGCATGCTCCCAAAATGATCAGCGATAGAATGGCCAGATCGGGCTGGCCGTTGTTCATGGCCAGGGCAAAGAAGAAGAACGAGACAATGGCCGAGATCCCCCCCACCAGTCCATCCATCCCATCCAGCATATTGAGGGAATTTGTCATAAAAGTTATGAATCCCACGGAAAGCAGAAAATTGATCCATTCGATGCGGACAAAATGCAGGCCGGTCTTGGCGGTGATGACAAAGAGGCCGGCGAAGAAAAGGTGCGACCAGATCTTATAGCGGGCGCGGATATTTATGCCCTTGTCGTCGATCAGGCCAAAAAGTACAAAGACCAGCCCCCAGATGATCATCCAGAAATTGTATTCCTGATAATAGAGGAATATGGCGGAGGTAATGGCAAAGGCAAGAAAAATGGCGACACCGCCCAATAAAGGGGTTGGTTTGGCGTGGATCTTGCGGGCTCCGGGTTTATCGAGGAAGCCTAATATTATCCCAAGCCATTTAACCAGAGGGGTCAATACCATGGCAGCGAGGAATGCGATAATTATAACTATCAGATAGATTAACATGGCTATTTTTTTAGCTCATCGATGTCAGCCGCCACCATTATCTTTACCAGTTCGGCAAAGCGAATCTTTGGCTCCCAACCGAGCATTTTCCCGGCTTTACTTGGATCTCCAAGTAGGTATTCCACCTCTGCCGGCCGGAAATATCCCGGGTTGACCTCAACCACGATCTTATTGGTCTTGGTATCATATCCTTTTTCCTCTATACCCTTGCCTTTCCAGCCAAGCTTGACGCCCGCCTCCGTAAACGCTTTTTCACAAAATTCCCTAACTGTATGAGTTTCTCCGGTAGAAATGACATAATCATCCGGTTTATTCGCTTGCAGCATCAGCCACATCGCCTCAACATAATCCGGAGCATAACCCCAATCTCTTTTGGCGTCCAGGTTCCCTAAGAGCAGTTTGTCTTGTAAGTTATTAACGAACCGAGCAGCGCTCTTTGTAATCTTTCGGGTAACAAAATTCTCTCCCCTTCTGGGAGATTCGTGATTGAATAGGATGCCACTGCAGGCAAATAGCCCATACGATTCGCGGTAGTTGACGGTGATCCAATGGGCATAGAGTTTGGCTGCCCCGTACGGGCTTCTCGGATGGAACGGAGTATTTTCATTTTGCGGAGCCGTCCCTGGCATACCGCCGAACATCTCGCTGGTTGAAGCCTGGTAAAATTTGGTCCTGATCCCTGTTTCCCTAATTGCATCCAAGATGCGCAGAGTGCCGACCGCGTCTGTTTCGGCGGTATATTCCGGCACGTCAAAAGATATTTTAACATGCGATTGGGCGCCAAGATTATATATCTCATTCGGCTGGATCTTTTCGATCAAGCGATTAAGGCTCGATGAATCAGTCAAATCGCTGTAATGCCGCTTGATCTTGTCAAATAAATGGTCAATCCTTGATGTGTTAAAGCTGGAAGAACGCCTGATCGTGCCATTGACCTCATATCCTTTTGACAATAATAATTCAGCTAAATAGGAGCCATCTTGGCCAGAAATGCCAGTTATTAAAGCCCTTTTACTTGCCACCTTGTTTCTCCATTTCCGCCTCGATCATCATATCCAGTACCTGTTCAATTGATTTTTCAGGCCGCCAACCCAAAGACATCATTATTTTTGACGGGTCCGAATAAACACGTTTTGGCTCGTTTGGCCTGATTAGTGTAGGATCGGTCTCAACAACTTTATTATAACTTAAATTTAATTTATTTAATACATATTCGAGCATTGTCTTGAGGCTCAGATATTTTCCGGTTCCGATCACATAATCATCGGGTTGCTGATGTTCTAATATTAAAGGCATCGCTTTGACATAGTCACCGGCATAACCCCAGTCCTTTTCGATATCAAGGTTGCCGACTTTGAGCTTCTCTTTTTTCCCCCGCTTGATCTCAACCAATCCTTTGACAATCTTAGAGACAAAGAAATCAAGTGAATGCCTGGGCGAGGTATGGTTAAAAAGAACCGCATTGCAGGCGAACAAGTTATAGGTGTTACGGTATATCTTGACTAAATGATAGGCGGCAGCCTTAGAAACGGCGTAAGGAGAGCACGGATCTATTAACGAATTTTCGTCAAACGGCGGATCGGGCTCCTGCCTAAACATTTCTGAAGAGGAAGCCTGTAAAAACTTCACGCTTTTCAGTTGACGCCGCAATAGCTCCAACATCCTAATGACCGGAAGCAGATTAACATCGAATGTTTCTTCGGGCCGGTCAAAACTGCGGGAAACATTGGAAACCGAGCCGAGGTTATAAATCTCGTCCGGCCGCTGTTCGATCAGCAAGCCATTCATAAACTCACCATCGGCCAATGAGCCCTGAACATATTCCAGGCCCGGCAGGGAAGAGTGGCTGCTGCCGACATCAATCCCGACCACCTGATACCCTTTGGCCAGCAAATACTCCGCCAGATATGAGCCGTCCTGGCCTAAAACGCCGGTGATTAATGCTTTCATATTATCCTTTCAAGACCGTAGAGTATATTTTTTTGATGTTGACTGCAAGGTCGGTTTTATTGAACAGCTGACGCGCCCTTTTGTCCCCATTCTCGCCCAATAGTTTACGCCGCCCAGGGTCTTTTAGCAATATATTGATCGCCCGGGCCAGCGCCGCGCTTTCCTTTAACGGCACGACCAGGCCGGTGACATCTTTTTGGTTGACATAGGTAACACCGGTCGGCAGATCGGTAGTTATGACCGGCTTGCCGCAAGCCATCGCTTCCACCTGCGCGATGCCGAAAGCCTCGCTGTTGGCGATCGAAGGGAGGACGAACAGGTCGCAAGCTTGATAATAATAGACAACCTCCCCGTTATTGATCGAATCCAATATCTCTACCCTGGCGCTAAGGCCCAGTTCGGCGATCAGGTTTAATAAGCGCTGTTTCAACGGGCCGTCGCCAATAATTACCAGGCGCCCTGTGCTCTCCCGCATCGCCCGGATAAGATATTCGACCCCTTTATAATAAACCAGCCGACCGACAAAAAGGACGAGTCCATCGGCATATTTATTCTTCAGAGCCCTCACTTTCTGATCCTCAGAGCCTATCTTATCAAAACGGCTGAAATCGATGCCGTAAGGCACGATCTCACATTTATCTATATATTTCGGCAGATACAATGAAGAAGTTATATGGTTTGGCGTAGCCACCAATATCTTATCCACCCTATCAAGGAATTTTAACAAAAATGGCTCAAATAGCTTGCGCTGAAAAACTTGCTTAACAATATCACTGTGCCAAGAGACGACTATCTTGGCTCTTTTGGGAAAGAGTATCTCCGAAAACTCGGCTAACGGGAAAGGCATCTGAAAATGCATTATATCGGCGTTTTTAGACTTTAGGACCAGGGGAAATGCCGGGCATAAAGGAACTGAGAATAGCTCACCAAACCTTGCCACCCGCGTCACACTGATCTCATCAACAATATCCTCTTCTGTCCTGGGCCGGGTGTTTGCCGTCAGGACTTTAATGGTCATTTTCGGTTGGCTTTTTAATCCTAAAACTATCTCTCTAGTATATGTTTCGATACCGCCAAGATATGGATAATAATATTTAACAACCTGTAATATGTTCATACTAATTGGATGTCATCATAATTTGATAAAAACATAATCTGAGCTACAAGGCAATATGGATTGCAACATTTTTGATCTATTTAACATTTCATGATATAAATGCTTACATATTGTATCATTTTGTTCATTCCTTAAACTGGAATCATGAAATATTTTTACATTAAAACCCAGTTCACTTCCAATCTCCTTCATTTTTGATGATATCAAAATGTCTTCTGGGATATTAGGCCTCAGTTTATTTATTCTGTTTTTGGCTAAAGGATAGAACAGTTTACTGCAAGAAGGCTCAAATAAATATAAACATGCTGCTCCCTTATTTAACACTCTATGTATTTCGCGCAGAGTTTTTCTGTGCCGCACAAAATGATGAGCAGCGCCGAAACAAAATATCAAATCAACCGAATTATCAGGCAAGGGTATATTATAAGATTTACATGGGAACGCATTATCAATTTTACATTTAAATAAGTATTCCCAATTACATATTGATTTAATTGCATATTCACTTATATCGGAGCCGCACACATATTTATCTTTAAATAAAGATTTTAAGAGGCAAGAAGCCCATCCTTGCCCACAGCCCAATTCCAATATTATCTTTGATTTCTCAAATAAGTCCTTATATTTATTAATTTTTGATTGTAAGATTAACACATCGGCCATTTTTCTTGACTAAAAGCTGATGGAAAATTGGTCTGGCGTTTCTCCCGTTCTCCAATAATCGATTTCGATATTTTCTTTTATTTCCACATTGTTAATCATGCATTTACTCCTCCTAACTATTACTATTAATTAATTCTAGTGTTTGTTGCACCGTCTTTCCCCACGAATATTTTTTGGCCTGTGCCAGCCCTTTATCTTTTAGGTTCCCCGCTACCTGTTCGTTCTCTAATACAGACTTTATTTTGTCAGAGAGTACTCCTATATTATTAGGGTCAATCAAAATAGCGGCCTCCCCTGCCACCTCTGGTATGGAAGAGACACTTGAAGTAATGGTTGGAACACCGCAAGCCATGGCTTCTAAAATCGGCAAACCAAAACCCTCATAATATGAAGGGTAAACAAAAAGCGCTGCCATATTGTAAACTGCTGGCAGGTCAGCTTCTTCTACATAATCAAGAAAAATGATGCCGTTCCTTGTCGGCTGATCAACTAACCATCGTTGCAGCGAATCATAGCCCCACCCTTTTTGGCCGCAAATGACCAGGGAATGTTTTTCTCTGATCCGACCGGGCAAAGACAAATAAGCCCGTAACAGACCCCGCACGTTTTTTCTTGGCTCAACCGTCCCCACAAAAAGAATATAATTTTCAGGCAATGAATATTTTCGTTTAACTCTCACGAGCGCATCCTGATCATAAATGATCCTATATTCTTTCGCGGCCGCCAGGTGAATAACCGTAATCTTTTTCTCTGGGATATTATAAAGCCGCATAAGGTCATGTTTAGTGCTTTCTGAAATAGCAATAATCGCTCTGGCCCTGCGCAGGGATCTGGGGAAAAACAGTTTTAAATAAAACGAATTGATCCGGCCACGATAAAACTGTGGGAATAGATCAAAGATTAGATCGTAAACCACTATAACTGAGGGTGTATAAATAAAATATGGTAAGATGATCGATGGCGAAAAATAAAGTTGAGGTCGATCAAATAATAGCTTGATGGGCAAATATATTTGTTCAAATACAAATTTATTTAGATTCATCTTATTCTCATACAAACGATATCGATTGGACCGTGCACATGCTCGCATACCCAATAGTATATTTGATGAATATCTGCCTATCCCCGACTTAAGTCCCTTAAGGAAATACGCGTTAAAGCCTATTTTCATTTGTTGCCACCGTTCAGTTTGTCTTCCAAACTGCGCAAATAACCAATCGCTAAGCCGAAAATGACCCAAAAGAAGGACAGGGAATACGAAGGAAAGAAATTCCAGGAAACCAAGATAGCAAAAACAGCCGTCCAGATACCAATTAACAAAAACAGATCTTCTCCGACGCTCAATCTGCGATAAGCCAAATAAAATCTTTTAAACATAGACAAGTAAAACCAAAGAAAAAGAGCTAACCCGATCAGGCCGGTTTCTGCTAACAACTCCGCAAACACATTATTGGCTGTCGCCTCAAAACCATACTTAATACCTAATACCTGATCGAAATACAAGCCAAAATTCCCAAGACCAACCCCAAGTACTGGATGGCTCATAAACAATGTCAAAGCTCCCCAAGCTTGCTCTGTTCGTTCTATCCTCGAATGAGTGATTGGATTAACGGCAGTGCTAAAAATCTTATCAAAAACGACCATATTCACAATATTCCCTAAATCAAAGATTTGGATTAAGATATATCCTAAGGCTATCAGTAGGATAACAAGCCCAGCTATCTTTAGACGAATCGTTTTAATTTTCGCTCCGGCAAGTAAAGCAAAAAAACATATACCAAAAACAAAAGCTATGATCCCGGCTGTAGAAAAACTTAACACCAGCGCCAACAACTGGATTGACAGCAAGAAAAATAGCATTATTTTATTATTGAATAAGCTAAATCCTTTTAACTTATAGCAAATAAGGAGCGAAATAGACAATGGAATTAGGCCGTTCAAATAACCGGCAAAGAAATTCGGCTCTTTAAATGTCGCCGCCATCCGTGGCAAGACAAAACCAAAATCCAGCCTTGCCTCATTCATCGTCGGTAAAGCAATGACCGGGAAATGCAGATATTGGCCGAGCAAAAGATACATGCCATAAATACAAACCAAGAGATTGCTCAACATCAGTATATAGATTGCCGCTTTGACATCATCTTTATTGCGCTCGACAAGTTTGGCGATAAATATCGCCAGCAAGATATTCAGCAAAAAATAAGCGAGCTCGATCGCGGGATTAAGAAAAATACTTCCTCGTGCAACCCATTCAGGGAAAGAATTGAACTTAAGCAAGCTAAGATAGCCGATCATTGTTACGAATAAAGCCCAAATAAAGAAATAGATCAGCGGACGAAAACCCCTATCATAATCAAGTTTTGCTTCCCCCTGTAAAAACTTATGCGTGAACCAAAAGAACAAGAAAAGCAAAAACGCCAATTCATAGATCTTAACCGGGACCTTCAGGTCGATGACCAAAGCGTAAGCAAAAGGAAGAAAAAATAAGATAATGGAAAAAATGCTCCTTAATTTCATCCCTTCTTATTCCTCGGTCAGTGCCTTTGCCACTATTTCAGTCCAGGACCGCTGCCAGCGTCCCAGGTTATAATACTCAACAACTTCACGTCTTTGACTTTCACCGATAATGCCGCGCTCATCGTAAACTTTTAGCATCTGACGGTACAAACTCTTTGATTCGATCTCCGCCAAAACAGTCGGCAGGTCCGGCAGACCCCCGGCATTGGTTGAAACTGTCGCCACGCCGCACGCCATGCTTTCTAAAGCGCTTAAAGACGTCCCCTCCGAAAAAAGCGTGGGAATTATCGTCATCTGGGCGGAAGCATAAACCGGGGGCATCTCACGCCAGGGGACGCCGCCCAGGAAAAAGACCTTGGCGCTCAATTTTAACTGCTTGACCAGCGCCAGAACCCGGCGAAAATAGCCATGATCGATAATATCCCCGGTGATCACCAGATTGGTTGCCGGGTAATCACGGTTAAAAAGGGCGAAAGCCTCCAGCGCCAAATGGATCCCCCGGCCGTACGAAAGATTCCGTGGCACCAGGATCGGATTGAGTGCCCGCAGTCCGTCCAGGCCAGCGTTCGGCCGAAAAGAATCGGTGTCGACACAGTTAGGCAAAAACCATTTATTCGGCAAAACCTCCTCAAACATTTTCTCCTTCGGCTGAAGATCAACCCCCATTTCACGAAAAAGATTGGTGTCATTGGCAACCAAAAATTTAGCCCGATCAAAAGCGAACCGAGCGACTCTCATTTTTAACTTATGGTTGAAAGAAACCGGAGGCTGGTGCCATTCCACGCCGTGAGACAGAACGAGCGTCCTCTTGTGCCAGAACACCGGCAGGAATTGCAGGGGGTAATGGACTATCAATAAGTCCTCGTTCGCCAGCTCACGAGCTTTGGTCATCAGCAGTGCGTTATAAGCCCAGAGCTCCGAGCCGCGTCCCCCTACCCTTAATATCTCCGGCAAACGGGGGACCAAAACCAGTTCCTCTGATTTGACCCCCATATCGCGTTGATAAACCCGTTGGCTGTAACCCGCCGACTCCAAAGTCTGGAATAAATTGGCCAGATATGTTTCGGCGCCGCCGAAGATCGGTTTATAATCGGTCGTAATATGAGCTATGCGTTTACCCACGATAAATAAGGCCTTTCATTTTTTTCCACATATTCAGCACGATCCACTTGCCTCCCGGCGGCAAAAGATCGTCCAAGATACGCTGTTTTAATTCAGAAAACAAGCAGACAACCAACCAACGAACCTTGGTCAACAACGAATAATTAGCGGGCAATAAGGCCGGTCTCTCACCGCTTTTAATGACTGCTCCTATAATTCTCTTGGCCGACGAGCGGCAGACTTCGTAATATTCGGAAAAGCTTAATGATCTGGCTCCCGGCAAAGAGGCAACTCGTTCGAAGATAAAAGCCAGTATCCGCCGGTTATACTCAACCTTCCGGTCGTTGGGATGCCCGTATAATATTATCGGGACTCCCTGATCGTATTTCATTTTTATCACCCGGTCAAAATAACGGCAGGCCTCATCAACCGGCAAACCGGCGTAAGCAAACGAGCCGGCACAGACCGGATGGATCGGGATCTGCAAAACTATCGATTCCCTGCCGTTAATTTGCGGATAGAACGGCGCTCTATCATAGGCCAGCCCAAATTCCGAGCTATACTGATAACCAAGCTCTTCCAGTGATAACTGAAAGTTTTCATTCCAAACGCCAAAAGGAGCAACCACTCCTTTGACCGGCCGAGCCGGAAGATACTCTTCAGCCTGCTGCAAATTATCGAGATTTCTGGCCTTGTCCGAATAGACCTGATGGCGAAAAGCATGTGATTGAACCTCAACCAAGTCATCTTTCAATAGCTGTTTCAGCCCCGCCGGCGACTCAAGATAATTACCTATATTCACAAACCAGGTAGTTTTGATACCGTATTTTCCGGCCAGTATTAAAAATGCCTCCTGCCCTTCCTTCAAATAGAGATCGGCATCGACCCGAAAAAGAAATAAGCCGCGTTGGTCAGGCAGTACCGGACGATTGGTCGCGATGGGAAGGCTCCGGGCAACCCGTTCGGTAACGAACAGGCCATTAGGCGTCCAAAAACGCTTACGCATTGTCCTAGCCGGCATAAATTGTTTTGCCTTCTTTTAGCATATCATCAAGCGCCTTAATGATCTCTCCGCTATTCAGGAGATATGATTCCCGACCGCCGATCCTGGCCGTCTTAATGATCCCCTTCTTGTCAAAATATTTTTTCACTCTGGCCAGGACCGACCGGTCGTGATCGATCCGCGACTTGGCCAAATCGTCCCGGTGATAGTAGATGGGCATAACGGCTGCCTTGCCAGCGGCGTCGATGACCCGAACCTGTAGCGGCTGATCCGCATAGACCCGCACCGGAAAGTCGGGATTAAGATCTTCATATACATGATAGAAAGTGATAAAGCGGATGGAAACACCCAGGCAGAGGATGTCCCCGTTCAGTTTCAGCAGTTTTTGGTAAGGGGAGAAATGATCGAACGGCGTATTTGATCTCATATGTTCGCTGACCAGAAACTCGGCCTGCGGGCCGAAGGCGGCCACGGAATGGGTCGGATGGCAGCTTCTCAATACGCCAGGACGGCGCCGAAAAGTTTCCGAAATAGCTCCCAGCCGCGAGGGGCTTTTCCGGCAATCAAACGTATCCGTCTCGTTCGGCGACCAGCCGAAGGTCGGCATGACCAATGTGCCTTCAGGGCCTAATACTTCTAAAAGCGCATCAATCACCGTTTTTGCGCCGCCTTTTACAAACCCAAGCCTGCTTAACGAACTATGCACAAATAAAGCGGAGCCATCTTTGACACCCAAAAGCCTCAATTGGCCAACAATCTCATCTTTTGTTATCTTATCCGAGAGACAATATCTATACCGCTCCTTGACCATCGCAGGCAGTTGTATGATGTTTTTGGCTAGTTCCTTAAGACCCTGGGGCAATCTCTTTATAAATTTATATTTCTTCAAAGCATTAGTCATTTGTTAGACTCTAATCCTTGATTATGGCGCGGCCTGACACCATATTGACGTATCTTGCAAATAAGCCGGCTAACATACCAAGGAAGGAAGCGCTATCTATAGCCATTATTATCAGTGGGTACAATAATAGCTTTGTTGGCTTACGCTTGTCGGCCGAATAATAGTATTTTAGGCTTTTTGCCAGAAGATAAACAGCCATAATCGTCAACCACAAATACAGATATTGCGGTCTGATAAACAACAAAACAATCGGAAGGCCAAACATGGCAAACAACTTAGCGGTATGGAAATAATATGGAAAAACAACTGTAATCTGCAAGAATACATTGTGCAAAAAACAAGATCTTTCATCCGTGTATGAATATTTAAACAATTCCCTGATGTTTTTCCTGGGTCGCCAATAAACAATCGCATCCTTTGCCAATCTAAAACGCATATTTCTGCGTCTCGCCTCAAATATAAACCAAGTATCATCCGACCGTCTTAATCCTTCATTATAGCCACCCAAGGCGCTCCAAACACTTTTCCTGAATGCGATAGATCGGTTGGATGGGTTAAAACTATCATCTATTTCATTCAAGCGCGGAAATATTACATCCGCCAATGCTTCTTCAAAAAGATTGTAACAATCCGGCGAATATACCCCGCTTACGATATCAACATCAGCAGCAAAATGGACTGTCAATTTGCGCAGCCAATCTTGTCCGACCTTACAACCAGCATCAGTTATCGCAATCCATTCATATTTAGCGTTTTTAATTGCGATATTCTCAGCTTGCGCCGAATTCGTCCCGGGAGCAACAATCAGCTTGATCGGCGCGCCGGCCTTTAAATGATCATTGATAATACTGACCGTTTTATCAGTTGAGCCCCCATCAACATAAATGATCTCATCCGGTTTTTTGTCTTGCGCCAGGATACTTTTTATTAAGCCTCCGATAGAATCCTCTTCATTCAAGAGAATTGTTATTAAAGAAACTTTATTCATTCGAGCACCGCTTCTTTCAGGTCCAGGGACATAACGTGATATTCCCTCTGCTTTTCATCCGCCGTTTGACCGATGATCTTAAAGCCATATTTCTGATACAGCCCGATCGCCCTGGCATTATCCTTGATTACCGTTAAGCGGACCAATCGCTTATTGGCTTTTATTGCTTCAACCAGCAAACAGCGCATCAGCCCCCTACCCAGCCCTTTGTTTTGCAGCGAATCAAGAATAGCAATCCCTAGCACCGGCACAGCTGCCCAATAATTCTGCAGGAACGCGTAGCCGACCAATTGTCCACTCTTGTCAAAAGCCCCAAGCCTGAGGTCATCGCCCTTAACCGAAGAAGCCACAACCCGGCGGAGTGAGCGGAAGTCCCAATGATGCCCTTCAAACAAGGACTTTGCCTCATCAGACAATTTATTTCTAAATTCGTGCAATTTATTTTCATCGCCAGGCCCGATAGATCTGATCGAATAAATCTCTTTTCCGCTCAACTCAATGCTTATCGCTTCAAACCGCGGCCGCTTGTTTAACCGGGTCATCATCTTTATTGGAAAGCCTAAGATCCTAGCGACAATACTTTTTAATGCACGCAGCAACATACTTTACTTCCTTTTCTGTTAACATCGGGTATGACGGCAGATTGATCCCTGTCTTTGAAAGGGTTTCAGCTACGTAAAAGCGATCATGATTTTTCATTATTATATAAGGCATCCTATGGTTAGGGATAAACAACGGCCTAGTATCAACACCGCAGTCATGCAATTTCTTCATTAATCCATCACGGCCAATTCTACATTCCGGAGTTATTAAGATAGAATATAACCAATAGACACTTTTTGCCCATTTGGTTCGCGGCGGCAAGACAATCCCGGGCACATCAGCAAGTTCCCGGTCATACCAGGTCGCTATCTGCCGTTTATTTTGGATAAACATATCTATTTTCTTTAATTGGGCTAACCCGATCGCTGCCTGTATATTGGTCATACGATAGTTATACCCCATTTCGGGATGCCAGTAGCGAACCGTTTTCGACATACCATGATCCCTTAGCATTCTAAGCTTCTCATAGACTTTTCGATCGTTTGTCAAACACATACCGCCCTCACCGGTGGTAATTACTTTATTGCCGTAAAAACTAAAACATGAAATATCCCCATAGCTGCCGACTTTTTTGCCATTACATTCTGCGCCATGAGCTTCCGCCGCATCCTCAATAAGAAAAAGGCCATGTTTCTTGGCAATAGATTTTATTAACTTGATCCTTACGGGCTGCCCGTACAGATGGACTGCTATTATCGCTTTAGTGCGCTTGGTTATTTTATTTTCTATTAAAGAGGGATCAATGTTCCAAGTTTCCATTTCAGAATCAACAAAGATTGGTTTTGCATTCGTATACAAAACAGCATTAGTAGTAGCAATAAAAGACAGTGCGGGGACAACAACCTCATCTCCAACACCGATCGCCAGTGATTTCAATGCCATATGCAACGCATTTGTTCCGTTTGAAGTGGCAACCCCATATTTTTTACCGCAATAATCAGCAAATTGCTGTTCGAACATAGGGATATATTTGCCTAATGAGGATATCCATCCAGTATCGAGACAATCAAGCACATTTTTTCTCTCCTGCTCATCAATAAACGGCTTATAAACCGGGATTTTGCTCATTCAATTCTCCTTGTTTTCTTCTTTGTCTTAATAAGGATGTTACTAATTCAAAAGCCACACCGACAATTTCGGCATATCTAATCTTTGGACGTTCCTTTATAAATAACGAGTGGTGGATAGCAGCTGCATTGCCCCAAGTTTGTGTGCTTGCATAAATATATGCCTTTTCAATCATTTTGCGCCTCTCATCTCCATTCTCTATATGTAACATTAATTTTCCTGCTAATTCTTCTGGCTGACTGGCGATCACCGTCATTTGAGTCGCTTCTGGCACCATTTCTAAATAATCTTTTTTAAGCGGATTGGAATAAATACTTATGACCAGACGCTTGCAGATCATCGCCTCTAAATTAGCCAAACAGGCGGAAAAGAAAGCATATTTATGTTGTTGGATTGCGTCTTCGACTGACTGCGCTATGCCACAGTAACGAATCGATAAATCATGTTTTTGAATATACGTTTTAAGCTGTTCAAACAACCGATCGTCATTAATATTACCATACACACTTAATTCCATCGAGTAGCCTTTATCCTTAATCAGTTTTATAGCTTGCACATATTCCATAATACCAGTGTCGGCCTGGATACGACCTATGAATACTGCTGTGTCCTTTTTCGGTTCCCCGATAATATTAACCGGCTTATCACAACCGCCATAAACAACGTAATCTGGCTTAGTGCCATACCACTTTGCTATATAGTGCCCACCGCAAATATTCCCCCAAACTATTAATTCTGTAAGCTTCCTCATCAAAACTATATTTCTCGGTATGGGAAATATTCCCTCATGGCCCAAAAAGGTAACAAATACTGGCTTGCGCCATAATAACAGCCGAAAAGGCAAATACCAGAAAAGGATCGTATTATAGTCAAACCCATGGACGACATTGCTATTAATTAATTCGACGATATTTTTCAACATAAACAGCCACACACTTAGCAGGCCCTTCAGCCGGAATCTTCTGACCGTAACCCCATTTATTATTTCTTCGCTTGCGTGACTATCATTCCTTTTTGGCGTCCAGACAGTTATTTCATCGCCTTTTTTCGCCAAGCCCTCTGCGACTTTTTGATAGTACTTGCATCCGCCAACAAACGGATAGTAATAATTACATAAAATGATTACTTTTTTGTCTATTTTTGCCATTGATTAAGATAATCAACCAAAGCTTTCTTCCATTCAGACATCGGATTGAGCCCCAATAGATCCAGTTTATAGTTGCGCATCGCTTCGGAGGCGGCGCGCGGAGCCGGCAACGGGAACCGTTCGGATGTCACCGGCTTTATGGTCACTTCAACCTTTAATAATCTGGCAATCTCCTGCGCCATCTCAAACCGGCTACAAACACCGGAATTGACTAAATGGTAAAGACCGTAATTGCCGGTCTTGATCGTCTTTTTTATCCCTGTAACAAAATCCTTGGCAAAAGTCGGACTGCCGAACTTGTCATTGACCGCTTCTATTTCCTTTTTGGTCTTCAGCAGGGAGATCATTTTGCCCACGAATTTGTGGTCCTTCTGCGGACCCCCGCCGATCATCCAACCCGCCCGAAAAATATAAAACCGCGTCAGAAATAAGCGTACCAGTTTTTCGCCTTCATATTTCGCTTTGCTGTAAACATTGACCGGATCTGGCCGGTCAAACTCCGTGTGGACGCGCTTTGGCGCGCCGTTAAAAACCCCGCCGGTACTAACATAGATCATCTCCGCGTCATATTTCTGGCAGGCCAGCGCCACATTCTGCGTCCCCAGGGCGTTAGTTAAATATGCGTAGTCGATCTCGCTCTCGCATTTATCAACATCGGTTTCGGCCGCCAGATGCAAAACAGTTTTGGGCCGGTATTTGTCGATCAAAGAAAACACTTTATTTTTGTCCCGCACGTCCATTTCCGGTAGATCGGTCAAAACGATCTCCTCGCCGGCAAAGGCATCCTTCACATACGAGCCGACCATGCCGTTGCTTCCAGTAACTAAGATCATATCTTTTCCCCCTTAATTAATAATAACCGCAATATTTTCCTCGCTCCTCCTAGCATAAAAACCGCAAAGACCGAAGGGTCAAACCAGAACGATCGCCACCAGCAAGTTAAACCCTTCCCCCAAGAACGGGCCCGAAAGATGTAATGGTAGCCACAACTGAACCAGATCTGCGCCCGGCGCCGGCGCATCCTTAGCCAATCCAATCTCTGCTTTGGCTGGAGACGCTGATAATGCTGTTCCAGCACGTACATTTCGCTTGCCCGCATCCGCTCAATTTGATTGAGGGAGTAATTATTGTCGTGTTGAACATATTCCGCCAAATAATCGGGCAGAAAGTAAAACTTATACCCGGCCAGCGCCATCCTCAACCATAGGTCGTAGTCCTCGACCAAGTGTATATTCTTGACGTCTTCGGAAAAAAGACCTATATCCTCAACGATTTGCTTTTTAAAAGCGGTCGTCAACGTAGTCAGCCTGTTCCCTCCGAAAAGCAGCGCCCGGTGCATGTCCGGCGCGCTTGGGCCGCTAACAATCGCACCTTTGAGACTTCCGCCCCGGCGGATATAACAATTGTGGCCAACAATCCCGACTTCCGGATGTTTGAGGTAAGTTTCGGCAACCTTAGCCATTTTATCGGGGTACCAAAGATCATCCTGGTCTATAATGGCGATTATCTCGCCAGTCGAATTTTTTATCGCCGTGTTCCTCGCACCGCCAAGCCCTTTGTTCTTCTGTTCAATATATTTAAAACAAACCCCAGGGTGCCGCGCCATGTATTCTCGGGCCAGATCGCCCACATTATCAGGCGACCCGTCATTGACCAAAATGACCTCATAATCCTTATAAGTCTGCGCTACGACAGTATCGAGCGTCGACTGAATAGTCTTGGCACCGTTATATAATGGGATGATAACTGAAAATTTCAAAAATGATCCCCCTTACCTATAAATTATAAATATCAGGCTTATAACGGTCTATATTATTATTGATATAATCGATTGTTAATTTCAGTCCCCGATCAAGATCATGGGTCGGCTGCCAGCCGACAAGGTCCATCGCTTTTTTATTGTTGCTGATCAGCTTCATGACCTCGCTCTTCTCCGGGCGGACCCGTTGCTCATCACTGATGATCTCGACACTTGTTCCCATCAAGCCAATGATCTTTTCGGCCAAGGAACCGATCGTCACGCCGCTACCCACACCCAGGTTGATCACTTCGCCGATGCTCCGCTCGCTCTCGGCTATCTTGACAAATCCTTCGACCGTATCTTTAACGTAGGTCAGATCGCGGACGGGAGTGAGAGATCCTAGCTTTATCTTTTTTCCACCCGACGCTATCTGGCTGATGATCGTCGGGATAACAGCTCTAGCCGACTGCCTGGGCCCGTAAGTGTTGAACGGGCGGCAGGTCGCTACCGGCATGTCAAAAGAACGGTAAAAGCTTTCGGCCAGCATATCGGCCCCGATCTTCGAAGCGGAATAAGGAGATTGTCCCTGCAAAGGATGTTTTTCATCGATCGGCGTGTAGACGGCGGTCCCGTACGTCTCGCTGGTCGAAGTGTGGACAAGTTTTTTAACTTTCTCGTCGCGCGCCGCCTGCAGAACGTTGAGCGTCCCCATGACGTTGGTGGCAACGTACGATTCCGGAGAATAATATGAGTATGGGATCGCGATCAGAGCGGCCAAATGGAAAACCACATCTATCCCTTCCATCGCTTTCCTGACATTATAAGCCTCGCAGATATTTCCAGTGAAGATCTCGATCTTAGCCTGGTCGGCTTTCGACAGAGTTTCGAGCCAGCCCCAATTATTGAAAGAATTGTAAAGGACGAACGCCCTAACATCGGCGCCTAGCCCGATAAGCCGCTCCACCAGATGACTGCCGATAAACCCCTCCGACCCGGTCACCAGTATTTTCTTCCCTTTTAAATCCATATTTTTCTCGCTCCTATTTTTATTCGTTTTTTAACAAGTCGCTGATCAGGCTTTTAGGCAGCCGGACCAGCCGGTCTAGGATGATCAGGTCGTAAATCGAGTTGACCATCCGGGAATCGTGAAAATCCAGCTCGCAGTAGCCAACTTTTACCTCCGGCCCGCCTCGCCAACGTTCGCTGGCAAGATTGTAAGCATAGATACCGCCCAGCTCCTCATATTTTTTTATTGTCTGTTGCCTGGTCGTTCGCGTTTTGTCGATCATTAATTGGAGACCGCCGGCATTTTCTTCCCAAAAATAATTCCTATGCCCAAACAGGGGAATAACCAGATCGTAGTCCGGAATTTTCTCGACAAATCTCCGAATCAGCTCCTTATCCTTAAAAGGAGCATTAGGGTATAAATTTATTAAGACATCGAATTTTTCCTCTTTGGCTTTAAAGAAATTCAAGGCCTCGTCAATGATCGGCTCCATCACGACATTATTGGATACCAGCCGTACCGATCTTAGGAACGGGACATCTACCCCCAGCGAGCGGCAATAGTCGGCAATTACCTGATCTTCGGTAGAAACGATCAAACGATCTATGAAATCGCATGATTGGGCGGCCTTGATCGTATAATAGATCAAAGGTTTTCCGCCGATCTCGCGCATGTTCATGTTTTTCAGCCCGTCATTCCCTCCCCGGGCCGGGATCATCGCCAGGACCTTTTTCTCTTTGTACATTATTTTATCCGTCCTTCAGCGCGCAACAGGTCGGTCAAGCCGGCCGCAAAATCGAATTGCGGGCGCCAGCCAAGTTCCCGTTCCGCTTTGCTGATATCGGCAACCGTATCGGCGATCTCGTTCTTTCTGGTCGCCCCCGCGGCTTCGACCGGTTTCCGGCGATCGGAAAGCTTGAAGATCAGCTCCAGCGCTTCGCCGACCGAGAATGAAGCCCCGTAACCGATGTTATAAGTCCGCGCCCCGGCCGCCGTCGACAGGCAGCAGCGCCAGATCGCTTCAACAATATCATTGATGTAGACATAATCGCGTTTGGGAGCCAAATCGGCCACTTTGATCACCGGCACATCTGAATACAATTGTTCAATGATCGATGGGATCAAGAAGCGCGGGTCCTGCCCCCGGCCATAGACATTAAAATTGCGCAGTATTGAAGCGGCCAGACCAAAATCATCGCTATAGGCGGCAACGAGCTGTTCGCAAAGAAGCTTACTCCGGCCATAAGGGTTATTGATCATGACCGGATGCGACTCGTTGATCGGCAGCGACTGCGGCTGGCCGTAAACGTAAGAGCTGGAATAAATAAAGCGTCCGACCCGGTTGAGGCGGCAATATTCCAGCAGGTTGAGTGTGCCGATAATATTGTCACGGTAGATCGGATATGGTTGTTCAAAGGCGGTCTGAACGTTGGTATTGGCGGCCAGATGAACAACGATCTCGGCCGGCGGCAGGGCCAAGGTCTGCTTCAGGTCGAGCAGATCGTGGCCCTTGGTCAGGTCGCATTCAACGACCTCGACCTCATCTCGCTTCAACCGCTCGATCAAGAAACGGCCGATAAAGCCGGTTGAGCCGGTAACCAATATCTTCTTATTTGCCATTTTCTATTTTCTCCAGCAGATCGATCGCTTTTTCATAATCTTCGGCCCGACCGATATCAAACCAGAAACCCTGGATCTTATGCGTGCTCACGATCTTCCCGTCCTTAAGCAGCAATTTGATCAAGTCGGGCAGATCGATCGGCGCGCCGGTGATGTGCCGAAAAACGTCCGGCGACAAGACATTGATCCCGGCACTGATAAGATAACTCTCGGTTGGTTTTTCCCGAACACCCAAAAAAACGCCGTCCGGACCGGTTTCCACCACTCCGTACGGAACTTGCAGTGAATAATCCTTGACACCTAGCGTGATCGCCGCCCCTTTGCTTTCGTGGCTCACCGCCATAGCCGCGACATCGATATTATTTATGATATCGGCATTGATCACCAGAAAAGGCGCATTGAGTTCGTCCTTAATATTGATTATGCCGCCGATCGTCCCGAGCTTCATTCCCTCTTTGACCAGCTTTATTTTCACTCCGTATTTTTTCTGATAATTCTGGCAAACCTGGAATTTTTCGAACTGATAATAAACCATGATAAAGAGCTCTTTAACGCCGCGCTCCGCCAGGCCACGGATAATGTATTCGATAACCGTATAATCTCGCAGCGGCAGGAGTGGCTTAGGAATCGCATAGGTCAGCGGCCGGAGCCGGACCCCTTCCCCTCCAGCCATGATCACCGCTTGTTTGATCATTTGATCACCCTCGGGTGGTTGGCGCCGATTATATATTCCAGGCCGTACTTCGCGGCGATCTGCCGACCGGTCGCCGCGACCAATTCTTTGTTATCGCTCATGCTCTTTTCGTGTATGCGATATTCAAAAAGCGGGGCGGACAGATGCCGCCCCAAGATCCCCTGCTTCATTAACCGGAGAATAAACTCATAACTTTCCAGGGTCGGCAATTTTTCATCATACAAACCGACTTTATCGAATAACGACCGCCGGAACATCGTCCCGCCGCTCAAAAAGTCGCCCCGGCCGTGCAGTTCCTCACGATCAAAGGCGGGCAAAGTCTTTCGCACCCGCTCGCCCGTCCGCTCTATATTATAAACATAGTCCGGATAAACAAAATCGACCGCCGGTTCTTCAGCCAAGACCCGCGCTTCCTCCGCCAGGATATCGGGATAAAAGCTGTCATCGGCATCGAGCCGGATCACGTAATCACCGTCGGAATTTTTGATGCCCAAATTGCTGGCATTGGCCAACCCCTGCCCCGCCTGTTTAATGACCTTGATCCGCCCCTGATAGCCGGCTAGAACCTGTTCGGTCCCATCTCCCGATGGCCGATAGACAACCACAACTTCAAAATTCGGATAATTCTGCATCAAAGCGCTGTCCAGCGCGCCCTTGAGGTAGTTTCCGTAATTATAACTGGCGATGATCACACTGACTTTCACTTAAAACATGCTCCAATCCAGCAACTCGTCTTCATTAATATCCACTTTAGCTTCGCGCCCGATGATCTGTTCCAGAAAACGCGGATAGATGCCGGTACCGGGACGCTTGCAGGCCAGCATGTCGGCGCTGATCCTTGTCCCTTTTTTGATCGGCTGGACCGTAACAATGCTTTTTCGGGCATAGGCATGCGCTTTGGCCTCTGCTTCGTAATGGCCGCTCAAGGAAGTCCCGATCGCCGATTCGATCCGGCGGACATCTTTCATGAAGCCCGGCAGTTCATCCGCGCTTAAGGACAGCCCGTGGTCCGGACTGTCTGGCAGGCTTTTATCCACAGTGTAATGCTTTTCGATCGACCGGGCCCCCAGGGCGACGGCGCCCAGCGGGACCAGCGTGCCAAGAGTGTGGTCGGAATAACCGACCGGAATATCCGGAAAGAGCTGTTTTAGACGGAGCATTTTCGCCAAATTGGCGTCCTCGTCCTTACAAGGATAACTCAAGACGCAGTGCTGGAGAGCGACCTCCTGGTTCCCTGTCTGCCTGATCGCCTGCAGGGCGTCCTCCACTTCACCGATGGTACAGGCACCGGTTGAGAGAATGATCGGTTTACCGGTCTCCGCCACCAGCCGGATCAGCGGCAAATTCGGTATCTCGGCCGAAGCGATCTTGTAGAAATCAAGATCAAGCATGATCAGGAAGCGCGCGCTCTCCATGTCAAAGGGAGAAGAAGAAAAAGCGATGCCAAGTTTTTTGGCGTAAACCTTCAGTTCCGTGTAAGCTTCCTTCGGCAGGGAATCGACTTTCTTGAACATGTCGTACTGACTGCCACCGCCGTCGGTATCCAGTTTCGCGTCCCAATAGCGGGGGGCTGTCCGGGTGCTGATCCCGCCGGCCGAATAGGTCTGGAATTTGATCGCGTCGGCGCCACCCTCTTTGGCGGTCCTGATCAGTTGTTTCGCCCGCTCTATGTCGTTATTATGATTGACACCGGCATCGAGCAAAATGACGCAATGGTGCATGCCGCCCAGCCTGACACCGTTACCCAGATCTATCGCTCTCTCTTCCATAAATATAACTCCCTATTAATTGAATTTGATCTTCGACTTGATCTCGGCCGCCCCTTGAGGATCGTCCTTCACCAGGGGATACGCCTTTAAGGTCCGGCAGTAGGCCACAGCTTCGCTCAAACTCGGAACACGCCCAAAATGGTCGAAGATCTTCTGCAAGAAGACCAGGTCTGCCTCATAATCGACCGTCAGCCTTAATTCCGGGAAACGCTGCTCCGGCTTAACCTCGTAAAGCGTGTTTTTGATGAAAGGCGCCATCTCAAAGAACCAGGTCATATATTCTGTCAGATCGGGCGAAAGCGTCCGGCGGCCGAGTTCGCGCAAGGCTTCGGTGCGGACCACTTCGCAGGCGGTCCCCAGCGGCACCCCTATCTGCCGGGAATAATCACCCTGATGCTTTTTCATATGATCAAAACATTCGCGCATAGTTTCAAGATCGGAAAGCGGATTATCCCCGGTGATCCGGACCACGTATTCCGACGGTTCCAACCCCACTGCTCCCAAAAACCTGCCCAGGACATTATTTACTTCGCCGCGGTAGCATTTGACATGCTTTTTACAACAAAAGTCCTCCACCTTGTCATCAGATGGGCTGACGGTCGTGCAAACGATGAAAGCATCCAGCTCCCGTGCCGCGATCAGGCGATCGACCAGTACCTCCAGCAAAGGCTTGCCGGCCAGCAGGCGGAAGGCCTTGTTCGGCAACCGGGTCGATTCGGTCCGGACCGCGACCAGTCCGACGATCTCTTTTTTCATTTTAACTTCTTACGTCCTGATACTGCCGGATCAATTCGGCCAATAAGACATCGTCGTCTTCGGCTTTCTTTACCAGCGGGAATAGATTTTTATCCACTTTGGTGTATAGCATGAACGTCCGGTAGAGCTTTTCGATCTCCATTGCCGGCAGCTGGGGCATGGTCAAAACGCTTGTATCGCTGGGGTATTCATAGGTATCGCCGGCCGGATCGTAAAACCCTTTGTCGACGCAGACCTGGCGCAACTTTGAGCCCATGAAAGGCTGGAAGATGCCGACCGAATAGGTTGCCGGCTTACAGCGCCGGAACAGTTCGATCGTATCAAAAATAAGCTCGCGGGTCTCAAAAGGGAGGCCGATCATCGCAAAAGCCGAAGGGAGCACGCTGCTTTTATGGAAGAGATCAAAAGCCTCGATGATCTTGGTATTGGCCACCCGACGGTTCAGGACCTCGGCGCGGAATTTCTCATTGCCGACCTCGATCCCGATCGTCATCAGATAACAGCCCATATCTTCGACTATTTTAACCTTTTCTTCGGTCACGGAATGAGGATGGGTCATCGCGTAGAAAGGGACACCCACCTCGCGCTTGTAGATTCTGGCCAGGTCCTTAAACAGGTTCAGGTCCATCGACATGAAGGTCTCGTCCAAAAAGTAGAACATCTCCACCTTATATTTATCTTTCAGGACGATCAGGTCCGAGATCGCCCGATCGATGCTTTTATGCCGTAGATATTTTTGCGGCACGGTCAAATTGCGCAAAGCCGTGCACGAACAATAATTGCACGAATATGGGCACCCGCGGCTGAATTCGACCGACCCGATCCGACGCATCCGGCCGTTTAACGGGGCATAAATGTGCTGCTGCGAAAATAGCCCCCAATCCAAAACCGGCAGTTCATCAAGCGAGATCAGCTCCCGCAGCGGGTTCTTATATATCTGCCCGTCCTGTTTGACCCAGAGATTCCTGACGGCCGTAATATCCTGTTTCGCGTTCAGGCGCTGCAAGAGCTCCGCCAACGCGTACTCACCTTCACCGAGGCAGATAATATCGACCGACGGTTCGGCGATCACCTGATCGGGGCAGATCGACGGGTGCAAGCCGCCGTAAATGACCGGCAGGCCGGGAAAAACCTCTTTAATTTTACGCGACCATTCTACTGCATGGTAATAATTCGCCGAAAGGATGGAAAAGCCCACCAGATCGGGCTTAAAGTCGCCGATCTTCTTCAGCAAATCGATCTCGGCATCAGAATCCAGGTATTTAAAGGCCACGGGATTCTCGATCGGTTTATACAAACCGAACTTCTCACCGACTTTGTTCCGGTTCTTGGCCGCGTACTGCAGGTAAAAAGTCGTGTCAAATATCTCGATCTCATGCCCCAGCGATTTCAAATAGCTGGCCAGATTGGTCAGTCCGATCGGAAACGACCCCCGCATCGTCGCGTTCATATAAACAAAAAGTAATTTCATGTTATTCCCCGGCCTTTCCGACTTTTTGGGCAAAAACCAGCATATTCCCGCTCATCCGGTTCTGGCCCAAGAATTCCTGGAAATTACTCCTCTGCCGATCATCAGCATCGCAGGCCAGATATTTGATAAAAGGCGGCACGTCGGGCGCGACGCCGGCCGCGATCTGCTTTCTGACGACTTCCACATCCAGTATCCCGGGCGTCAGCTTCTGCACCACACGGAAACCGCTGCGCTCCAGCAGCCGGTCGACCGTATCGACATTAAAATAATTAAGATGGCACGGGCCGTGAATATTTTTGAATGACCGGCCCAGTACCATCATGTCAAAGCCGTGCCGGTTGGGGGTGGTGAAGCCGAGGTACCCGCCCATTTTCAACAAATGATTTATTTTGTTCAGGAACGTAAAGGGGGAGAAAATATGCTCGATAGTCTCAAAATTGAGCGCAATATCGTACCGCGCGGATCCGGCCTTAAAGCTTTCCAGCGTTGTTTTATGGGCCGTGATCCCCTTGCCAGCGCAGGCGCGGCAAGCGGCCTCGTCCGGGTCAATGCCTTCAACCGAAAACCGGCTTTGTTCTTTGATTATTTCCAGAAAAGTCCCGATACTGCAGCCCACCTCGACCAGCCGGCCGTCCGCCATATCCACGCTGCGCAAAAACTCCAGCACCTGCTGGGCGCGCCGGTCAAAGATATATTTTGTTCTGGCCTTCTCGTTTTTCATCAGCTCGCGCGTGAACAGCACGATGGCCTTAGAATTAATGTAAAAGTTATCCAGCGTCTCAATAGTCGGGCGGGGATTAATAAAAAGCGTGTCACAGCTGGGACAAGCGTGAAAAGAGAACTGTCCTTTGACAAAAGCCTCGCTGGTCTCTCGCCGGTCGCAACACGGGCAATTGACTGTGGCGAACGAGGCGCGGTAAGGGTTGATCAATTCATTGATGTCTTCTTCCAGTAAAGCAAAGAAGTCGTCTTTAAATTTATCGGTCCTAAGCTTCGCTTCGATCCCCGGGTGGGCCCTTCCTATCCCCGTTTTCACCATACTTATGCTCCTTTTGCAAAAATACTTTTCAACAAGATCTCGTTCTTTTTTATACTGGGGCCCAGTCTCCGGCCAAAATAACCGCCCAGTTCTTTCCGATAAATCCCCTGCTCGCCGCCGGCGACCTCGGCCAGCTTAAAAACAACCGAGCCTTTTTTCAGCTTTTCGCCGGCCGCGATATCCCGCGCCGCCACGGCGATCTTCCTTTTCTTCAGAAAATATTCTTTTTCCAGCTTGGTCAGCGCAAAGGCTCCCGAACCGCAGGCCGCCTGCGTCTTGAGCAACAAGCCGCGCAGTTTGTCCACTTGCCGGAAATCAATAGCAGACTGCCAATCATAAGTTTTCTTTCTAGCGGCAAGATAGACGTGCTTTTCCACGGTGCACGCCCCCTTGGCTACGGCCAAACAGGGCAAAACTCCGGAAAAGCTGTCACTGGCATCGCTATGGTCCATAAAACCGACATGACATCCGTAATGCTCGCGCAGATATCCTATCCTGTTTAATTGCGATTCCTCCGGCGGGGTCGGAAAAGACTGGAAACCAACCAGGAAACAAAGATTTCCACTCCCCGGCAGTTTGATGATCTTCTCGATCTCCGCCAGCTCGGCCCCGCCGGTCGAGACAAAGACCTGCTTCTTGAGCCCCATTACCTTCTTGATAAATCGGAGATCATCGACATCGCTGGCGTAAACCTTGAGCAGGTCGGCCTTCAACCCGGCGGCCAATGCCAGTGAACGGTCGCCGAAAATATCGACCGCCACTTTCTTCCCCGCCGCTCTGACCTTGGCGACAACTTTTTTCCAAAAAGAAAAGGGAAACTCCAGGGACTGGAACAAAGAATACTGTGAATGCCCCGGCACCAATAATTCATCGGCGATGATCAACTGAAACTTGATCGCTTCGACCGAGGTCCGGCAAAGCCCGTCGACCAGCTCCAGCAGGTAAGCGCGGCTGCCGCCATGGCAATTCGCCACTTCGGCGACCAGCAAAGGAAATTTATCCGCTTTGCTCATAAATAATTGACCTCGCAGCCGACGCAGGCGGGAACCTCATCGTATTTGCCGGCCTCATGAAGTTGCCTGTACTGCTTCAGTTTCTCGCCTCGCCACACATCCACTATGTTATCTTTTAAGGCATTGCCGATCGGGGAACGCATCTGATGATCGCCGCAACACATCAGCATCGTCCCGTCCCAGAGAACGACCATTCTCTGATAAAGCTGAGAGCACGGAATACGCCGGCCCATCTCCGAGACCCGGCCCGCCTCGCCCAGCTTATTACTGCCGCTCCGGTAGCGGGAAAAACCGATCCGGTTCGCCTTATCTTCCCAGAACTTGATATACTCCGCCGCTTCCCGGCTATTCGACGACATATAGACCATCTGGACCTGAACGCTGGGCAATTTTTTGCCCAGCGAATTGCGCAGCTCGATAAAGCGCAGGATCTTGGGGATGGTGACATCATAGCTTGTTCCTTTACGGATCGAGTTATACACATCAGGAGTAACGCCATCAACGGAAAATTTGATCCTGGAAAGCCCGGCTTCGATAAGACCCTTTGAAAGCTCGTCAGTCAAAAGGGAACCGTTGCTGTTAAACTGCACTTCCAGTATCCCGGCCTCTTTAGCTAATCTCACAAAATCGACCAGGTCGGGATGCATCAAAGGCTCGCCCCTAAAATTAAACTTAACCGAAGGGAGATGGTTTCCCTTGATCTCAGCAAGTATCTTTTTGTAAAGCGCTTTGTCCATATACCCCGACTGCATCTTGCCGAACGGTATCTGGCACATTGAGCACCTAAGATTGCAGGTATTGGACGTTTCCAAGTCAAGATGAAGGGGAAAATCGGCCACGAGTTTATTTTTCGGGTTTTCGGACCAGGCCCTTCGGTAAGCGGCGTACTCCGGCCCGAACAGCCGGTTGGCGTCTTCGCCGCGGTCCGTGCCCAGTACCTCGGTAAAATCGGGGCTGACCTTCACTATCCTAGTTTGTTCGACGATCTCTTCCAACAAAACGCTAACTCCTTGCCTCATGAACTGAGCGAGACAATTGTCATTTTTTTCCCCGATATATTCTCTGGAATAACGGACCGCCTGCTTCGCCTGCCGCTCATATGCCTCGCTGTCCATAGAGAAGATTCCGTTAAGTGAAGACATAAGAGATTCTTTCGAGCTTGCGCTCCATTTAAAAACGGGGCATTTGATCAGGGGATCATAACTAATTATATCATGAAACGGACAAATATTTATCACCGGCAAACCCTGTTCCAAAGCCTCCAGCGCGGCTTTGCTGCCGTCGTAAAGCACCGCGGCGGACCTGGCCAGATCGCTCCGGAGCGGGCCAGTGGAGATCTCCAGATCATTCGCCTGCGCCAGGTCAAAGGCCAATTTATCGGCATATTCGTGCAGAGGGGCGACGGGATGAGGCCTGAGGATCAAATGAAAATCACTCCCCTTGAGCGCAGTCACGACAAAATCAAGCATCGCGGCGGCCCGCGGATAGCAACCCAGGATCACCAGCAGGTTCTTACCTAGCGGCCTGGCCGGGACCGGGCGCTCGCCGCCGGCGGCGGAGAGAGAACAGCCGGTCCGCAGAATTCTGGGATCATAGTTGCCCTCCGTTGCCAAATA
The DNA here is from genome assembly GCA_016223205.1 of Candidatus Saganbacteria bacterium. Classification (GTDB taxonomy): domain Bacteria; phylum Margulisbacteria; class WOR-1; order XYC2-FULL-46-14; family WPAF01; genus JACRPM01. The sequence continues at coordinate 125,103 of JACRPM010000001.1, read as the reverse complement.
TCCTTTGGTGATCTCTCCGACGGTCACGACGGCGTCCGGCAAAGGCACTCGGCCCTTTTCCTTTTTACTTAAAAGAACTGTCGTGAGCGACCGATAGAGGCCGCTGTGCTGGTAGCCGATCAGGAACGTCTTAGCGGCCGACCTGAACCCCAGAATAAAAGTCTTTTCCCAGGGATAATTTTCATGGCTGAAAGAGCACAGCTCCGGCTGATAGCGCCGGCCTAACCTTCTGCCGATCCGATAATAGAGCATATTATGCAAGTCCTGTCCGGACGACCGTTCCAGCGCCAGACAAGAATTCAACAGCAGTGAGATATCGATCGTCCGAAAATACACCGGACCATTAACCCGGCTCGGCCGAAAACGGCAAGAAAGCAATGTCAGCAACGGATCAAGGACACTCAGTAATATTTCCTGGGGCAGCGGCTTATCGTGGGCTTTCATTATTTTAACAGCCTTGAGATAATCGCCAAGCACACCGACGATCACGCCGACATCAAATCCCCGGGCTGTCAGATCGTTCTGGAGGGACCCAAAGTAAAGATCCCGGTCAGGGGCGGAAACCAGCGAATTGGTCGTCGCCCAGCTTCTGATGACGTATCGTTTCGCTCCCGGCCGGGCGGGGACGAACAATATTCTGCCGCGCAGGAACAGGGCGCAAACAGCGATCCGATAATATATCTGCCATAAGAAGGACAGGGAAGAGATCAAAGGCCTTGCCAAAGAAAATATTGAGCTATACGATCCGGCCTTAACCCCGGACATTACGACCTGACTATCCCTTTTCTCACAATAATATTTGATCTGCGCGGCTACCCGCTGAGATCCCACCACAACCACAATGTTCTCGGCATCGGAATCATCAATTTTGTTAACGAGACCAATGGTCTCAAATAGTTCGTCATAAAACGTGGAATTAACATAGTCTTTGGAGTTAAGGCAATAACTCCACCATTTCGGGCTTCGTTCCGTTGAATTGATAGTCCCGATCAAATCGACATATTCCTTTAAAAAACGTTCTTTTTCCGGCAGAGGAATATCGCCAGCATTATTTGTTGTTAAGACTTGATGATCGGCTCCCTTGTCGACGATCAACTGCCTCACGGCATTCACATCCGAAAGGATGTAAATTGTTTTATTTGCGTTTCCAGCCAAACAACTCACTACCAGGCGCTCCAGCCGCCGTCAACGCTCAAGACCTCGCCGGTCACGTAATCGGAGAGCGGCGAAGCCAGATACAAGCAGGCATTGGCGATATCCTCGGCCTTGCCCCACTTCTTTTGCGGCGTCCGGTCAATTGTCATATTGTAAAGCTCGGTTTTCTTTTTAAAGTTTTCGGCGTACGACGTCTCGCAAAACCCTGGGGCGATCGCGTTGACATTGACCTGATATGGCGCCCATTCAACCGCCAGGCATTTGGTCAGGGAAATAATGCCCCCCTTAGAAGCTCCATAGGCGCACAGGTCTGGCAGACCGAGGGTGCCGATGATCGAGGCAAGGTTGACGATCCGGCCGGACTTTTGTTTAACCATCTGCCTACCGACTTCGCGGCACATCAAATAGACACTCCCCAAATTGGTCGAAATTACCTGTTGCCATTCTTCAGTTCCGATCTCCAGGAACGGCTTGCGGAAACGCATTCCGGCATTGTTGATCAGGACATCGCAGCGGCCAAACTTGGCCAAAACACCATTAATATAAGAGACAACGGTCTTTTCGTCAGAGGCATCGCCGGCCATGGTCAAAACACGATCATCAGAAAATGAAGCCTCCTTTTTCAAATCGGCCAGGTCGGCCTGGTCGCGCGAGATCAGGGCCAACTTGGCTCCCTCCCGGTAAAAAAGTTTAGCCGTTTCCCGGCCTATCCCCTTCCCTGCCCCGGTAATGATACAAACCTTCCCCTTAAGTATTTCTTTATCCATTTGACGCTCCTTTATTTGACTATTTCGCGAAAGGCTTCTTCGATCAAAGAAAACGGCACATCGTTATAGATCGCACTCTGGCCGATCCCGCTGGCCAGGACCATCCGAATGACGTGATCCTTTCGCTTCTTGTCCTTCTTAACGTTGCGAAGACACTCATCGATCAATGCCGCTCGCTCAAAGCCGATCTTCGCGGCCTCAACAACCACCGGCAGCCGATAACGATCAAAGATCTCCCGCTGAGCCTGATAGGCCTGCTCCTTCAGTCCTAGATGGCGCCAGGCAATATAGGCGGCGGCCATAATGCCAAGCGCGACCCCTTCTCCGTGGCGGTAGGTTTCGCCGTCATCGGTCACAGTCGAGCTCTCGACGGCATGACCGAGCGTGTGGCCGTAATTAAGCTTTAACCGTTTGCCCCCCTCATGAACATCGCCGCTCACGTGATCAATTTTGATCTCGATCGCCCGATCGATCACCCGCAGCAAGTCAGGCTCGCTTTTCTCCAGTATCGCCGCGCCCCTATCCAGCAGAAACCGGAAATATTCGGCATCGGCAATAACTGCGCATTTGATCGCCTCGGCCAGCCCAGCCCGGTAATCGCGCAGCGGCAGGGCATCGATAAAATCAAGGTCGATCAAATTTATGATCGGGTGATAATAGCCGCCAATGGCATTGATCGTTTTGCGGAAATTTATGGCCACTTTGCCGCCCAGACTGCTATCGATCATCGCCATCAACGTCGTCGGGATATGGACCAGATTTATTCCGCGCAAATAAGTGCTGGCCACAAAGCCACCCAGGTCGCCGACCACTCCCCCGCCGACCGCAACCAGCGTAGAATCGCGCGAAAAATCCTGGCTTTCCAGCAGTCCGTAGATCTTGAGCACTTCATTGATGTTCTTATTGACCTTTCCCCCCTCCAACGGATGGAGCAGGACGCGGAAACCGGCCAAGCGCAGGCTGGCGGCCAGTTTATCGTTGATCGACGCCTCAAAATAATTGTCATAGACGATCAGCACATCGCGGTTCCTGGTCCGTTCCGCCAGCCGAGCGGCCAGTTCGTTAATGATCCCCCGCCCTATAAGCAGCGGATACCGTGACCGGTCGAACACGACTTCTTTTTGGCTCAAGATCTTGCTCATTTTAGTGGTTGGAAAAACCCCGCGTTGACCATCAATTCGGCGATCTCGAAGTCCTCCGGCGTATCAATGTCGTGCCCTTCGAAATGGTCGATAATCTTAATGAATGGCTTGTCTCCGATCCGGCGGCGTTTGTTCAGAAAAAGCTCCCGCCGAAAGACATACAATGACGATTGTTCGATCACGACCGGATCTATGTCCTGGGTCCGCGGCGTCGGCTTGTCCAGGGAATAATTGAGCGGCCGGCCCTTGAACCAGGCAAATTTCTTGAAGGCATAAGCGGAGAACGCGGAATCGTATTCTCCCGAGACGACCTTGTCGATGCATTCGGCGATCGTCGCCGGCCGCAGGAAGGGAGAGGTAATGTGAAGCAGGACAATAATGTCGGCGTCGGATAGCTTGAGAAATTCACCGATAATGTCCTGGATCGTCGCGGTCTGAGTATCAAGCGACTGCGGCCGTGCCAGATAAGTGTACTTCAGGTCTGCTTCAATATGATCCTTTATGCTCGGCTCCGAAGCAAAGACGACCAGGTCATTCAACGCCTTGACTTTATTCAAAGCCCGCAGGGAGTAATTGATCAGCGGCACCCCCCCCAACAATTTTATATTCTTCGACGGGACCCGCTCGCTGTTCAACCGTGACGGAACAAAACCTACGATCTTCATGATAAAGCTCCTTTCCCGCCTAACGCGGCCCTGACATAATCATAGAAATTATCTTCATAATCAACCTCATATTTGTACGGGTCATAATTAAAAGCGGTCTTCTTTCCTCTAAACTCGCCGATCGCCTCCCCCAGATGGGCGCCTTCATTTACATACACGACAGGCAAGCTGACCTTCCCTCCCCGATACACAGGAAGCCTAAAATGATTATAACGGCCCCATTTATCGAAGAGTATCACCGGACGCTCATTGAGCAGGGCCTCGTCCAACGCGGTCGACGAATAGCTAACCAGGACATCGGTCGCCGCCAGGACCTCGGCGAACGGCCCCTGCCGGCTGATAATGAACTTCTCGGACGGCGGCAATAAAACCTTCAATTCTTCATCACTTAATTCAAAGCCTGGGTGGACGCGCACGATCAAGCGTGTCAGCGGCATTTTATCGACCACGCCGATCAGATCCGACAAACTGTCGAGATATTCGTCAAATGTCTCCAAATTATAAAATCTTTCCCCGCCGCGCTTTTTATTGGTCACCGCGTGTGTCAGGACCGTTTCCGACACCGGCAGACCGAGCTTAAGTTTGGCGTCCAGCTTATTTATCCCTCTCAGATCGGCAAAGATCAGCGGGCCGGTCTTGACCTGATTGGCTTTGACCCAAGGGTATTTATTCTTGAAATAACGCAGGTGCTCTTCCTGGATCGGAGTTGACAAAGCGACATCGGTAAAATCGCTGAGCATAAACCCCCGGCACAATTGCAGCAGTTCCAACTCGTGGATCTCATCGGTCGGCACCGGATGGGCGCCGTGAGAAACAAAAAGCAAACTGATACCGAGCGGGCGGGACAATTCCCCCGCCGCAGACCACAGACCGCGCGCCAGAGGCGACATGATCAGCTTTATCCGCAAAGACAGAATCAGCTCTTTCAGCGCCGCGCTCCGTCCCCCTAGCTCTATAAAATATGGGACCAGCGCGCTGGCAACTTTTCTTTCCACCAGCGGCCCGAGAGTTATCCCTTTGTAATCAAAAGCATCCGCCGCCTGAAAAACAACGGCTAATTGCCGCCGCAACTCTCCGTCCGCGATCTGGGGACCGTTAAGCTCGATCCAAAAATGTTTATTGATCACTCCGGCGACAAACAGCTTAAGATATGCCAATGGTGACCGACGGATATTATCCGAACAAGGAGAAATAAAAACCAGGCCGGGAACGCGCTTGGCCAGTTTCGCCTTTAATGCGGTGAAGCCGTAACCGTTCCCAGGGATCAAAACCAGCCTTTTCCTAAAAAGCAGACAGTATAATTTGATAGCGCCGGTCAAGAACCGGCTCCAGCGTTGAGAACCGCCCGGCGTACTGCCCGACGCCGGCGGCGCTTGATCGGCAACAATGTTGACGAACTTCAGCGAGCGGCTGTCGGCATAGGCCTTGACCAGCTCGCCCAGGTTCCGGTCGGCCGGCGCAATCATGAGGCTCGCGGACGAAGACACAGAAACCGCAGCAGACAATTCGACCGCCTCATGCTGGCGCACGCAATTATCAATTATTTCGACCAACCCCATTAAATGAGAATGATAAAACCGGGCATAAAATAGCAGGTCGGTCAAATAGACCGCTGACAATCCCAGCTTATCAGAATATTTAAAAGCCTCATTGATATGAACGACCGCTTTTTGCGCATTTAAGATCATCGCCTTGTGCGAATCGTTGCTAAAATATTTCAGGGAAGTCTCAAAGACCACCCCCCGCTTTTTAAGATAAGCCTGTAGTTTCGGCTCCAAAGCGATAATGGAAAAATCGGCCTGGGCTTCTCCCTGCTCTTTTCTCTGCCGGCAAAAAGCCTCGTATTCATCAATAAATTCCAAAAAAACGAGCTTTTTCATACTTGAGCGAGCGCCGGAAGAGCGTCACCCCTCTCCATATTTTTGGATAAAACACGATCGTTGCTGTTCCCCAATATTCCGCTCATGACATAAACCCCTTAACCACCATGTCATTCCCCCAGATATCCCGATAATTCTTGTCCGCAGATCCAATGGCCGCTTCGGGAGAAGCACCAGCGTTATATTTCTCCAAAAGCCATTTCAGGTATGAGCCGATCCTTGCGGCGGCGCGGCCGTCGCGGAACGGATCTTTTGCGTCGATCAGAGCATCAATAGAACGCAATCCGGCCTGCCCTCCCTCCCGGGAATAAATAACTATATCGCGCACTAGCCGGTCAAGGTTGTCGTAAACCAGACCGGGATATTTATATTCATCGGCTAAAGACAATCCTTCCAGGTCGAGATAAATGACCGGACTGCCGGAAAGATAAGCTTCCAGCGCCGCCGTACCGGAAAGGAGCATATTCACGGAAAGATCAGCGGCTTGCGCCGCTTCTGTCGGATACTGGCGAGTAATATAGTCTCCGTCGTCAAGGAACACGCAACGGCCGGTGGTGACCGCTTTATCCCAGAGAGCGGATACTTCCGCTATCCTCCGTCGAAGCGTCCGGGGATAACCCGGCTTGCAGACCAATCCGATCGACGGCTCGGACAGTACCAGCTCAAAGAATTTCCGATAAGTATCAGCCGATTTATGATTAGTAATCACCGAAAGCGGATCATCGGATGAATTTTCATCGAAGAAGGCAACGATGAATTTGGCCCCTTTCGCCCTCAAATTATTTCTTAATCTCTCGCTTCTCTCTTTAACCGGGGCAAAGGCATGGTCAGTGATATAACCGCAATAGATCAGCGAATCCACGGAATAATTGACAAGGTTGTTCCGGTAGCGCGGGCCAAAAGAGAAATATATGTCTGCGGACGATCCCATATAGGCATGCGTAGCATTTTCCAGGTTTGACCATTGATGGCTTAAGCTGACGCCGCCCGCTTCCCGCAACGCCAGATGCAAAGCAATATTATATTCCCCCACCACATCTGTGTGCGAGAAATATATTTTTATGTTCAGCGTTTTGAAATAATCGTACCAAAAAGCGAACATATTATTCAGCATTACGATCTCAAACGTAAAACCGGTCCATTTGAGATCAAACCTGAAGGTGGCCAAAAACAGCGCCTTTGCCGTCATCAAGTTGCGTTTCCCCAGGGTTTTAAAGAATTCAAAGGTCGGACGCCACACTGGGATATCGGCCTTACTCGCTTTTGGAGATAAAGCTATCACCTTGATCCCTTTTTCTTCTAACTGGCTGACCATTTTCGGATTAGCCGGGACATCTTTGCGCTCAAACTGGATCAAGACTTGATCATAAGGGATAGTTGCATCCAGCAGCCAGAAAATATCGCTGCGATACGAACGGTCAAACGTGATTTCCCTCGCCGTATAAGGGGAAGCAATGATCGGTTTTTCCTGCCGGCAACGCCGACTGACATTTAATCTTTTAATCTTTGCTAAAGGAAAAACCATAAATGCAAACAAGGCCTTTGCCAGATCAAGCAATATGTCCATGGCGCCAAAATAATTAGCGGCTACTATTATCCCCTTTTTCTTCCCGTAAGCCCGCAACGAACTGAGATATTTGCTGTTTTTACTATGGAACACCCCTTCTTCCTTCGCCCATTTAAGAATATTAATATAGATAACAGGTTTGGTTATTTCTTTGTGGATCACTTTCTTAAAGAAGACCCTGAGCTTATCAGACGGATAAATCCCGCTCAATTCTTTAAAGAAAGGCGCTTTTTCGGTCTCTCTATCGAATATCTCCCGGCAAAGCAGATTAATATCCCCAAAGATCAACGGATAAAGGGCGTGGTCCTTTTCATCCTTAACTTCCCCAAACGAAAAGGGGAACCGGTCCGGGCGAAGACGCTCCGGCATAAAACGGATTAAACGTGCCGCGAACGGCGTCAACTCAAAGTACGAAGGCCTCTTCCCGGCAGCCGCCGATAGGAAAAGCTGAAGTACCCCGAGTTCTTGATAGATATCTGTTCTTTTCATTCCCTATCAATACCAGCCTGTCACCGACAGCACAATTAGAGAAACGAGGTTATTGAAATCCCCCCCCCTTGCCTCTCGGCCTTCAAGATAATCTGAAACCAGTTTATCCAGATATTTGAGGTCAAAATAGCGGTCGGTCAATATCCGCCGGTATTCCCTTCTGCTCAATACTTCTTTAAACAGGGGGGTACAGCCCGAGCGATAACATAATTCCGCCCCTAAAGAGACCCCTTCGATCACATCGTAAAGATACGAATGCGGCCCCTCATCAAGTATCTCATAGGGGAATTTCAATTTATTGCGGGCTACCCACTTAAGCGGATATTTGGTGTGATTAAGGTCCAACCCCCGCCCCCAACTTTCAGGGGCCTTGGAAAGGAAGCCTATCAACCGGTAATCATTGTAAGGCATGCGCCAGCGATGGCCGTTAAATTCCAGGGCGTGTTTGGGAGCATTGACGGTAGAGCCCTGGGAATGAAAACTGTGATAAAGATAGATCAGCCAGGCATAAACATTCTTTTCCGATAAATTTTCCAGGGCTTCGGGCAGGTATTCGCCAAAAGGATAGTCATATATCTTCCGCCGGCCTTTTTCGTTCAGCAAAGGGTTATTGATGGTTTGGGCAAAAGGTATTCGTGGGGAACCGTAGAACAGCGGCATAAGCCACGCGTTGAGCAGCTCTTTTCTTGTTTTGAAGCCAGAAGCGAACTCAACCGCCCCCACCATTGCCCGAAAGATCTGGAAAACCTTGTCTTTGTTATAACTGCCGTCCAATACTTTTTTCAAAAATGAAGGGCCATATAAATAACAATTCATTTTATCGGCGTATTCGGTAAAGGGTTTTTGGCTGTGAAAGAAAGTCGCAAATTGGGAAAAACCAAAATTATGGAAGGAGTCGGAAGTTTCCCCATTGAAGACGATCATCCCTTCGGGCGTTCCCAGTTGCTTTAATCGGCCGGAAAGCCCCATGGCGTTATAGGCGGAAAAAGAGTAGATATGCCTTGATCTAAAGTGATTGAGGAGCTTGCCATCGTATAAGGCAGGCCCTTTTTTCGAATAATCAAGGTCGACCAGTTCCGGTTTGATCCCGTAGAATTTACCGATCTTGCGAACCTTATCGGTTTCGAACTGATTGATCACTTTTGTCGCCTTGGAATATTGAACGCTAGTCGTGATCATGCCGACGTTCTTGCTGCCGAGCTCATTGACCAGAACGCCCAAGATAGTCGAGGAATCCCACCCGCTGGAGCTGGAGACCCAGACCTTTCCTTTTTTATTGGCCCGGGCAACAATTGATTCCCGCAAGAGCTTATAATAAGTTTCTAAATCCTTATCGCCGTATTCCTCGATCGGCAGGGGTTTAAAAGGAAGGGTCTCACTGCTGGCCGTCAACCCCCGCAGGGTAAGGGCTTCTCCCACCCGCAGTTCCTTCACATTTGAATAGATCGTCATCCCTTTGGGAGCATAGTAACCGTAAACAGAAAAGAAATTGGCCAGCATCAACTGGTCGTATTCCGCCTTGATCCACTGAAAGATGAAGTCAAGTTCGGTTGAAAGATAGAATCCGTCCCGGTCCGCGGCATAAAAACAATCCAGACGGGCGTAACGATCGCTGAAGAATTTAACCTTGCCTGAAGATTGGTCGACCAGTACCCCGACATATTGACCTTCCAGCGTGGGAATGATCTCTGTCAGCTCGTTTTCTAAGAATAGCCGGCGCAGATAGGCGCCGCCCGCTTCCCCGATCAATTTGATCGAGCCATTTCGCTTGATATGATAAAACACCTCCCCGAACAAATATATTTTCACGCCAGCCGATAACTCGAGAATAAACTGGGCGTTTTTCGCATCCAGGCAAAGGCTCTCACCGGTCCGGAACCGGCAAACCTCCTGCAAACCTGACCTATCGCTTTGCCCCTTACCAATTAAAACTTTCATTTTTTCCCCCTTTTTTTTATATCATCGATACACGCATTTAACTACAAAATTTCTGTTGCCTCAACGAGCTTTGGCTTCCTCCTTTTCAAAAACATTTTTAAGATCATCTCATATTTGCCTCTGGTCAGGAGATTGCTCTGGTAACCGATATAAACAAACGAGCCCAGGAAAGCCAGCTTGATCAAATAGAGCACCAAAAGCGGGCAATTGACCTTTGGCAGATAAAGTAATAAACCCGCGGGAACGAAAACATTAAGGAACATCAGCGACAATGCGCGCCATTCGTATTCGAACTTATATAACCTCTGGCCAATGATCGAAACGATCCCGTTAATGACCAGGTAGCTAAAGAAGGTTGAAGCCGCGCCGCCCGCCAGACCGTACCTCGGGATCAAGATAAGGTTAAAGCCGACATTGGCGATCGTTCCAAAAATAGATAAAGGAAAGAGCAGGTAAGTCTTCTTGGTATAAACATATTGCAGTCCGACAAAACAACCGAAGACATTGGTCGCATAAGCGCAGGCAATAATAATGATCACCGGCACCGCGTGGTAATAACTCGGTGGAGCCATAATAAATATGATCTCTTTTGCATAAAGTACAACCAGCACGATCGGGGCCAAAGTGAGATAAGAAAACACCGTGACCATCCTCCCGATCGACCGGGCGGCACCGGGGCCGTTATCAAAGATCTCCTTAAAGAATACCGGCTGAAATGAGTTCCAGACCGCCACCATTAAAGTAAATAAAAGCTGGCCGATATTTTGCCCGATATTGTAAATACCAACAGCGGAAAGCGACAGCAAACTGCTTAGCATGTATTTATCAAAAAAACGCGAGATCAACCCGGTAAACGATTGTGGAACGAGTTGCAGGCCGTATTTGATGCTTTCCCATAACAACCCGAAATCATATCTAAAAACATACTCGCGGTTGAACCGGAATAACAGGACCAGGAAAACCAAGACCGAAGCGGTCAGAGATCCGTAGAGCGGCCCCATGTAGGCCATTTTAAAAAACCAGATATAGATCAGGCCCGCAAAAGAAGTGATCAACATTTGCATAAGGATATACATGGCATATTCCTTGGCCCGCTGCATGTTCTGATAAATTAGCAGGTAAAGGTTATTCATGTAAGCCAAAAAGGTCGCCAGATAACAAACAAACTGGGCATTGCCGTAAACGGGACTGCCTATGATCCGTCCCGCGATAAAATCCTTAAAAAGATAGATCGGAACGATTGAAAGCGCAAACATGAAAAATAGGCAGAGCTGGGATGAGATCATCAGCGCGTCAAGTTTTTTCTTGTCCTTATAGTACTCAAAATAATACCTCTGTGTGGCGCTCGACAAGCCGAAGGTCAGCACCCCCAGGGCAATGGCGGGAAAAATACCAGCCATGGCAATGATCCCGTAATCGGACGGTATCAGGAGCCGGGTCATGATCGGCATGGTAAACACAGAGATCAGATACCCGACTAAATTCGGCGCGGCATAGATCAATATATTTTTTATATTCTTTTCGCTGATCGCCATTATTATTTCCCTTCCATTACACAATGAGCACCCGGCACTACAAACTCCCCCCACCATCAACAACTATATTTTGGCCGGTGATCCATCGAGAATCATCAGACAGCAGAAAACAAACAATCCCGGTCAAGTCCTCTGGCTTTCCGATCCCTAAGGGATATTTATGTTCCATTTCATCAATATATGCCTCACTATATGTTTCTCGCCAGTCTTTGATCATTTCCGTCATAACAAAGCCCGGCAATACAGTATTAGCTCTTATGCCATCTTTCGCAACCTCAACTGCCATAGATTTGATAGCCGAATTTAGAGCTCCCTTCGAAGCGCTATAATTTATAAGGCCTCCGGTTCCCTTGAGTGATGCTATCGATGAGATCATAATAATAGAACTGCCCTTGCCAAAATTAACCCGCCTATCACAAAACCCCTTCGATATAGCTATGCCGGAGAAATAGTTTATATCAAATAACTTTTTAGCTTCCTCAATATCGAGGCCCTTGAGCGGGATCGTCTGCTGAATACCGGCAGATAAAACCAGCCCCTTAAATCGGCCGTGTTTTTTAGAAAGGCCAAGCATCCATTCCGGCAATTTGTCCATATCAATAGTGAGATCTCTATCTTCAACAAAGAATCTTTGTGGAAACCTTGAGGTCTGCCTTACCTCTTCTAATCTAGTGGCGTTCCGAGCGACGCCAACGACCCCTCCGCCCAACTCGTTGATGCGCAGGGCAATTGCCTTGCCTATCCCCGAACTTGCCCCAATGACAATAAAGGTTTCATCGTTTTTAAACTCTATCATTTGTTAACTAACCTTATCCCCGGCTAAGCCAATTAAATCGGCAACGGTTTTACAATCCATTACAGCACGGGCCGTTAATTTAATGCCAAACAACTTGTTATAGGCGGCGACCATCGACATGACGGTCAGAGAATCCCACTCTGGGATTTCCTGCAAGATCATTTCCTGGGAGAGCGTATCATCCCTCTGCATGAGCTCCTTGATCCTCCCCATCAATTCTTCCTTAGTCATGATTCCCTCCTTTATAAAATCCAATTTCCGGGCAATAAATATCTTTTAGGCCCAACAAACACGTCCCCCAAGACAAGCCGACCCCAAAGCCGGACATAAGCACATTCTTATTAGGCCCGGTCAAGTCTTGCCTCATTGCTCCGCATATTGTGGCCGGGATAGAAACAGAGCTTAAATTGCCGTATTCAGAAATAACTAAAGGAGCTTTTTCCGAAGGTACTCCGGACAAAGCAGCGATGCTTTCAATGATATGCTTATTGGCCTGGTGGAAAACAAAATAATCGATTTCATCTTGAGTCTTGCCCGCAAAACCAAGTATCTCTTTAATAGCCAACGGTATCTCTTCCAAAGTAAAATCAAAGACCTCGGCACCATTCATGTAAAGGTTTTCCGCGCTTCGCGTGTTCCCGTCGCCATAAGATATTTCTTTAGCAGTCTCTTGGTTTTTCTGCTTTCGGAAAGCTCCGGCCGGGACAATCAACCGGTCATATTTCAGCCCCAGCGTATGGAATGAAAAATATGTTTTCCTGTCTAGCTCGCAGCTTTGTATCAAGGTAGCGCTACCGGCATCACCAAATAAAGGGGACACCGTCTTGTCTTTCGCATTGGTTAGCTTGCTTATAGTGTCCCCCACCAACAATAAGACCGTTTTGGCACTTTTATTTTCCACCATCATAAATGCCAGCCATAAACCGTATATATAGCCCGAACAGCCCAAGCTGACATCAAAAGCGGCGCAATCTTTTGAGAGATTTAATTTCCCATGAAGATACGCTGATGTGGCCGGCAAAAAATAATCCGGGGTTTGCGTGACCATTATTAAAGCACCAATTTCTTCCTTATTTACACCCATATCATTAATAAGAGCAATAGCCGCCGACTCGCACAAATCCGCTGCGGTAGTCTGGCCATCAACCACATATCTTTTATCCAACCCGACCATTTTCTTGACTTTTTCCAGTTTCTTCTTATCCCCATTATAGTATTCCATATCATCATCCATGCGCTTAAGATTATCGGCAGATACGACCGCTATCCCGGATATTTTTGCGCCGCTAATTAACGATTTTGACATTAATATTTTCCTTCTATTATAATCTGTTTAGAATCCCGCTTGCCCAGGACAACCCGACACCAAAGCCGCTTATCAATATCCGCTTATTCTCTTTTTTAACGATTTCCTTTTCTAAGATAATCGGGATACTTGATGAGACAGTATTCCCATAATCGTAAATATCAAAAGCCACCCTAGCCGGATCCAAACCCAGATTGCTCGATATCGTATTAACGACGTATTTGCTTCCCTGGTGAAATATAAATCTATCAATGTCCTCTAATAATAAAGAGTTGATTTTCAAAAGCGCAGTGACATCTTCGGGCACATATTTCGCGGCAAATACAAATATGGCTGATCCGTCCATAAATAATTTGCCATTTTCGCAAGTCAGGGCCGAATATTGCTTGCCAATTGTCCCAAATAATGATCGGCCTAATTTCAAGACCGGCTTGCTGGACATCAAGGTAACAGCCGCAGCATCCCCAAAAAGTAGTGAAGAATTTTTATCATTCTTATCCACTATTTTGGAATAAGGATCCGCCGTGAACAACAGTCCATTACTTAAATAATTTTCATCCATAAATGATTTTATAATTGAAAGGCCGTAAACATATCCCGAACAACCTAAAGAGATATCAAAACAAGCACATTTCTCCGGCAAATCAAGCAGGCCGTGAAGTTTGGCTGAGGTATGAGGGATGTTACTATCTGGATTCTGCGTTATTACACAGACAACATCAATTTTTCCCTTCTCAATATTTATCTTATTCGACAACGCCCCAAAAGCCTTAAAACATAGATCCGAGGTTTCCTCGTCCGCAGCTTTGATTGCAACCTTTTTGACACCAATCTTTTTTTCGATAAAATGATCGTTTATGCCAAACTGCTCTTTCCGATCATAATTGGATATCCTTCCCTCTGGGATGTATGAGGCTATTTCTTCTATTCCAATAATATTTCTATTCATTTTCCCCTTCCCCTTCTTTTCTCTCGGTCACGGACCTATTCGCCACTCCCATGCCAATTATTTATATAAACTAGCTATATAATCCTTAATTAAAACGGCTAGATTGTCTTTCCGCCTTTTATTTATCAACTCTTCAATATTGTTGGAACGGATGTCGCCGCCACGCTCCCTTTTTAAGGCATAAAACCTTTCAGCCGTCACACCAAGACAAATCGCATCGTACTGTCGACCGTTTCTAATCATGGCCGATTCGACGTATCCTTCAATCCTAAAGCCAACCAATTCCGCCAGATTCGACCATTTACAAAGCTCGGCAACTTGTGCTGAATATATTTTATTCAGATTTAGACGATCAAAACCGTGTTCAATCATTAATGCTATTGCTTCCAAAGGAGCCCCGGGGGGATAAGAATCATCGCCCATCAAGATAGCAATAGCGGCTTTCCTGTTTAAAAGGTCAATATCGCTAAATGAGATGACCCCAATATGTTTGTTGTTGCTCTTATCAATAATGCAAAGCAACATTTTGCTTTTATCATTTTCAGCAGATGACACAAATTCAATCTGTTTTTCGATAGTATTCGGGTAGATCCCCTGGAGCACATACCTGGTCGTAGCCTTATCGTTAAGCCAAGCATGCCATTTACCGCTGATGACATCTTTTTCAATATCCGGCGTTCTTAAATATACTAAATCCCCGGATAAAAAGACCGATGGGCTAAAATGTTTTTCCATAAATCCCTCCTTTGGTCGCGGCGCACCCAACAAAAGCCTCGACCATCTTATATTTTGTTTTCCCGGCCCTTTTCTTTCCCTGGGCGATCAGCCCTTCAACCGATAACGGCCCGGCCGCATTCAATTCACTTGCATATGCCTTCACGGCTTCCATCTTAATGTCGAACGTGTCGCCAGCATCGACCAAAACATCCGGCTTAAAGCGGTTAGCAGACAAGGGCTGTAAAATATCCATATTGCCCGGTATTTCATAGCATAGTATTTCCGCGCTTGTTTTGCTGCCATATTTCGGCCGAAAGGCGGTTACGGTCGCCTCGTAGACGACCCGGTGGTCCCGGTTCAAATCCCCCCAGTGATGGGTATAAACGATCTCCGGGGCAAAATCACTTTTTATCGCTTCAATTTCCTTTATAATATCCAATATCGGAACCGCGTCAAACCGCTGATCGGGATAACCACAATACTTGATCCTCTCTGGTTTGATCCCCAGGATACCGGCCGCGCGGTGCAGCTCTCGCTGCCTTCTCTCTATTGTCGCTGAAGCCGTTTTGAGCTCTTTCTCCCTCGAAACCCCCGACTGAAAAATTCTGGCGGTAACGCCGTCGCCAAAAACGAGCAAAAAGACATCGGCGGCGGCTTTAGTGTGTTTGGCGATCGTCGCTCCGCAACCAAACACTTCATCATCGGGATGGGCCGCGATCACCAGTATCTTTTTAATACATATCATAGAAAACCTCTGAAATCGACCGGACCCCGACCCCATGCTTATATGCGGGAGAATACGAGATCGGCCTATTTTCGAACGCGTCCAGCCACCACTGGACATCCTTAAAACCAAACCGGTGACGGACAAAAGCCGTCCCCGATATGCGGGGGTTAATTTCAAACGGAACATATCCCCGATCGGTCTTTCTGGCCTGAATATTCAATGATCCCCGTAAATCCGTGCATTCAGCTATTTTTTCACTTAATTGGGCCAGCTCCTTATCGATCACCAACTCGGCATATTTTGTAATGCCGACATCCGAAGAGAGGTAGCGTCTGAAAGCCATTGAATAAGTATTATTGCCGTCGGAAAATACGCCGACAGTATATTCCTGATCCACATTCCCCAAATATTCCTGAACGATCAGATCTTCATTTTGATATTTTTCCTTGTAAAACTCCATGTCCTTGCGATCGCGTATGATCAACACAATCTTGCTTCCGGAGCCTCTCCGCTTTTTCAGGACAAAGGGGTATGTGAGCTCGTCCCCATATTCATTTATTAAAAACGTCCTTGGAAAAGGGAATCCATGGCCATTCAGGAAGACACTGGTCTTATACTTGTCGAGAAAATTATCCAGTATCAATTTATTGTTAATGACGATCTTTGCTCTGCCAGCATCATATAAACCGCGATTATTATTGAAATAGTCGATCTCCGCTTCCGAAGACGGGAAGACATAATCA
Organism: Candidatus Saganbacteria bacterium; assembly: GCA_016223205.1. Classification (GTDB taxonomy): domain Bacteria; phylum Margulisbacteria; class WOR-1; order XYC2-FULL-46-14; family WPAF01; genus JACRPM01. The sequence goes on along the minus strand of JACRPM010000001.1, from coordinate 108,727 downwards.
ATTTCCTTGCGTTGAATAATTTCCTTCAAGAAATCAGTATATTCGCTCCCCCTGCCGGCAGGAGGGGACTGAAAATACTCCGAAACCCTTTTCTTCCCTGAGGGATATCGGTCCATATCGCAACCGAACATTAAATAGGTACGGACGGATTCCTCAAGGCACTTTATAATGTTCTCTCCGATATCCCCCCCTATTCCCGTCACCAAGATCGATATTTCTTTCATTGCGCGGGCCCCCTTCTTTCCAAGACATAGATCAAATACCGGTATTTTTCCTGACGCTTTACTATTTCAGCGATCAGGGATTGGGCGCTATATTCGACCCTTTTTATCTCGCTTTTCCCGGTCTCCGTGTCCAGGATCGCGTAGGAAGGCGCCCCCCCATCTCTCGGCTGGCCGCAAGCGCCCGGATTAATGATCGTAATATCGCCTACCGCGCGCATCATAGGATAATGGGTATGGCCTAAAAAAACGTATTTATACGGGAGACCCGCAAATTCAGCCAAAGGATCCGTAGGGTAAATATACCCATTAAGATGATCGCGGGGACTCCCATGGAAAACCGCAAAATCATTTTCCAGATCGATATAAGACTCCGGCAGCCCCTTTAAATATTTCAGGCTTTGGGCAGTGACTTTTTCCTTTAGAGCATAAAAAGAGTTGCCGTATTTCTCGGAATAACTTGCCAGCAATTTATCGTCGCTTAAACAATCCAGGAATAATTTATCATGGTTACCCGCTATGCCTATCAGATTTTTCAGGCCGAGCAGCAAGCCAATAACCTCATTTTGAAAATAGTAATACCCGCATATATCCCCGCAACAAATATATTGGTCCGCTTTTTCCGCGATAAGTTTTTCCATAACTTTTTCAAAAGCGGGCAAATTGCAGTGTATATCAGAAAATATAGCGACTTTCATTTGAACTTCCATTCCCTGATTATCATGTTGCCCATTTCACGCCTTTTTTTAAATACAAAAGGATTTCTCTACCAAGCCCGATCTGCGCAAAGGCCCGGAACAATTTAAGTTTAAGTTCGATATTCCCGGTCTCATAGAACCTCTTTTCCAGCGCCACCCGCTTCAAATGCATCCCTCTGCCTTTTTCCGGATAGGTGACATAGTCATCGCCCAACAGCGCCATCAATTCCAGCGGGAAGGTTGATTCCACGATCTCGACCTTAAAGCCGAGTTTCTTGACCATCTTTATCAGGGTCTCATGCGTCCAGTAATTTAAATGCGACAAAGGGCCGACCCAATATTGCTTGGGATTGATCAAAGTATTGTAGATGCTTTGCAAAGAACTGAAATCGTTGGGGACCTCGATATGCAGGACCGTATCGGGGCCCATCAGTTTTTCTTTAATAAAAAGCAAAAGCGCTTCCGGATGCGTATAATGTTCTAGCACCGTATTTAAGGTAATGACCGAGCATCTCTTTAGATCCATTTGATCAAGGTCTTCCAGTCCTCCCAGGATGACATTACAATCTTTGTGCCGACTGGTTTTCAAGCAATACTCCGAAGGCTCCACTCCTTGAACGGTCCAGCCGTTTTCTTTCATGAACTGAAGATAGTCGCCAAATCCGGCCCCGAGGTCCAAAATGCTTTTTTCTGCGCCGGCCGGCATTAAACTCTCCAGGTTTTTGATTTTATCCATATATTTGATCCTATAATAACCGTCCGGATCGTCGTTTTTATCGTTCATGTCACCACCTAGTTCCTTATTATCTTGATAATAAAGTTCCCGGTAATACGCATCCAAGACTTCCCGGCTCGGGATCGGATAAACATGCCAAAAACCGCACGACTCACAATTTATTACTTTATAGCCATTCTTAACGAGAGATTCAGTGTGCGCGTGTTTTTGCAGGTCGCTCATTTAAATCAAATCCTCCCATTTTATTAACTGATAATTTTTTATAGTTCTCCGCGCTCGCTTGCCGATGATCTCTTTTATATGCTTCGGCTCGATCCCCGTGCCGGGCCGTATGAACCCCAGGTCATCTTTTTTAATTACCGCCCCTTTTTTTACTTCTATTATTGTCGTAATGCTCCTTCTGGCAATATCTCTCGTTCTCAATTCGCTTTCCGTCATGGTCCTGTGATAATTCCCCAAGGCTTTTTCGATCAGCCTGACTTTCCCGACCATTTCTTTCATTTCTGCCGGGAGCATGGAAAAATGATGTTCGGCGATTCTGGGGTCTTTACGGTCGAACGTAAAATGTTTTTCAATTATGCCGGCGCCTAAACCAACCGCCACGATATCAAGCTCATCACCCAGAGCATGGTTGGAAAACCCGACCGGGAGAGAAAACCGGTCTTGCAGCATCTTGATGTTCATTAAATTTGCGTCTTCCGGTCTTAACGGATAATTAGAAACGCAATGGAGCAAAGCCAGGGGTGATCTTTTTATAGCACTGACAGCCTCGCCGATCTCCTCCGCTGTTGCCATGCCGGTCGAGAGGATCACCGGCAAACCGAGCTTATCGACTTCCTTCAGGAAAGGGATGTTGTTAAGGTCCATGGAAGCGATCTTGAGGGCGTCCACTTTCTTCTTGGCCAGAAAATGGGCGGCCTCCAGGCTGGCCGGCGTTGATATGAAAGCCATTCCCAAGCTCCGGGTGTAGGCGATCAATTCATCATACCACTCATAAGGCATCACTAAAGTTTCGACAAACTGGTACCAGTAATCGAACCGGTCGGACACGTCCCAACCAGTTGAAGCACAAGATTTGGCGGTCACGTTTGGGTTGACAATATCCAGGGCCCGGAACGTCTGGAACTTCACGGCGTCCGTACCCGCTTCAGCAGAAGCCTTTATCAATCGCTTCGCCAATTTCAGATCCACCCCGTGATTATTGCCGATCTCGGAAATAAAATAGCAGGGCTGCCCGCTCCCAATTGTCTTTTTCCCGATCTTTATCGTCTTGTTTTTCATCTTCAGATCATACTCCTCAACAATTCTTCTTTGGTTATATTGCCCGACTGAATTATACCCAGGCTCTCTTCCCCGTGATTAAAAAGCAGGTCGACGATCGAAAGGAATGAGTTGAATTCCTGCCCGTGAAGCTGCCCGTAAACCGGGTGCTGGTAATCCTGGAAATAAACGCCTATGCCCGCATTTTTAAAAGCCTCGATATCCGCATAATTCTTGCCTTGCGCCCCAAAAATATACAAGTCCGCCCCCATTTTCTTGCACATCTCCAGGACCAGCTCAGATTTGCTGGAAGTAAAACCGTAATCCGAGAGCTTAAAGAACGGAACCTCGATTCCCAGTACTTTCATAAAATGTTTTAACATATATTCATTCAGGTCCGCCAGCTTCTCCCATTTTTTGCTGTACATGTCCTCAAAGAAGCCGATCTGCTTGTCAAAATATTTGGCCTTCTTGTACGCGATATATATCGATTTAAAATGTTTTCTGGCCCACGGCTGCTTGTTGTCGATCACAACGTCCTTTAATTTAATTTGATAATGGTCCTTATTGAACACCGGAACGGTCAGCCAGATATCCCCCTGATCGGCCTTGATCTTATTCCGATTGTTCCAATCTTTTGTCTGGTATTGGACATCGTCAAAATAGACGAACATGTCAGCCAGGGAGATCTTGTGAAACAATCCCAGCCACGGCAGATAGACCGGCTGATGCGCCGTCAAGATGACCTTTTTGTCATTCATAGCTAAAACAAGCCTTTTTTATCGCCGCGGTGATCTTTTCTACACTCGGCAGGATCGCTGCCTCGAGTTTTTGCGCTGAAGGGATCGGACACTCTTCCGCCGCGACCCTGACCACTTTCCCGTTCATATACTCCAGACATTCCTCCGAGATCAAAGCCGCGATCTCGGCTCCCACGCCGGAAGTTTTATGCCCTTCCTCAACAATTACCGCTTTCCCGGTCTTCTTAACGGAATTTATAATGGTCCCGGTATCCAGCGGTTTTAAGGTGGCCAGATCGATCAATTCAACGGAAATGCCCGCTTCTTTCGCTATTTTAGCCGCTGCCAAAGAAAGATGCAGGGCCCGCCCGTACGAGATCAGCGAAACATCGGTCCCCGCCAACAGCGTTTCCGCCTTCCCGATCTCCAAATAATACGGTTCTTCCGGAACTTCCTGCTTGAAGTCATAAAGCATTTTATTTTCAATAAAAATGACCGGATTGGGGTCCTTAATCGCGCTTTTCAAAAGGCCTTTGGCGCTGTACGGGTTTGACGGCGCCACCACTTTCAAGCCCGGAACGTTCAGGAACCAGCAGTCCAAACTTTGCGAGTGGCTGGCGCCATACCCTTTTCCCGCCCCGGCCGGGACCCGCACGGTCAGCGGGACATTAAGCTGTCCGCTGTAAATATAATGTATTTTGGCGGCATGATTAACTATCTGGTCCATCGCCAGGGTGATAAAATCCATGAACATGATCTCCACGATCGGGCAGAATCCGGCCATGGCGGCGCCCACACCCACCCCGACAATGCTGTTCTCGGAGATCGGGGTCTCAATGACCCGTCCGGCCCCGAACCGTTCCAGCAAGCCTTTGCTCACGCCGAACGCTCCTCCATACGCGCCGATATCCTCGCCCAGGAAAATGACCTTGTCATTCCCGCTCATTTCTTCGGCGATCGCTTCCCGGATCGCTTCCCGGTAAGTAATGAGCCTAGCCATCTTTGTATACCCCTTTGAGCCCCAAGGACAGCGGCGTATCTTCGCTTTTTTCGCTTAATTTCCAAGCGGCTTCGATCTCCTGTTCCGTCTCAGCCTTGATCTTGTCCATTTGCTCCGCCGCAAATCCCAGGGAGATCAAGCGAGTTTTTAAAACGTCCAGGCAATCCTTTTCCCGCCAGCATTTTTCTTCCTCTTTGGTCCGGTAAACCCGGGCATCGCTTTTCGAATGTCCGCAATGCCGGTAGGTCTTCGCTTCAATAAAACACGGCTTCTGCGAGTCCCGGATGTAGTTGAGCGCTTCCCCGGACCGGGCAAAAACCGCCTCCACATCCATGCCATCGACAATATGGCTTTTTATATTGTAGGCATCCGCTCGCCGCGCGAGATCTTTTATATTGGTCATTTTACTCACCGGCGCGGACATGCCGTAGAGATTGTTCTCGCAAACGAATAAGATCGGCAGGCCCCAGATCGAAGCCATGTTCAGCGATTCATGGAAAGTCCCCTGGTTAGTCGCCCCATCGCCGAAGAAGACAACCGCGACCTGCCGGCTCCGGCGCAGCTTTATCGACAGCGCGATCCCGGTGGCGACCGGAATGCCGCCGCCGACGATCCCATTGGTCCCATAAAAACCGATCTCTTTCGCGCAAAGATGCTGTGTGCCGCCCTTGCCCTGGCAGTAACCGTCGACCTTGCCCATCAACTCGGAAAAGATCTTCCGGACCTCGCCCCCTTTGGCGATCAAGTGGCCGTGGCCGCGGTGAGAACTGATCACATAATCGTCCAAATTCAAATTAGCCGAAATACCCGCCGCCACCGCCTCCTGCCCGATACACATATGGCTCGTCCCGCCGAGCAGGCCCCGGGAAAACAGCCAATCTATTTTCTCTTCAAAAATACGGACCTTCAGCATCAACTTATAGAAGTTGATCAGTTGATCAAGATTATTGTTTGCCACGCTTGCTTTCCCCCACTATCTTTCCCGGCACGCCGTTGACGATGACATTTTCCGGAATATCATGCAAAACCGCGGTGGCCGGAGAGATCATCGAATTTTCACCGATAGAAACCGCCGGATTTATCGCCGCACCCGCCCCGATAAACACGTTTTTACCTACGACGACCGCCGCCGACATGCTAACCCCCAGCGCCACATGAGAGTGGTCGCCGACCACGCTGTTATGAGAGATCTTTACCCCCAAATTCAAGATGACATTCTTCCCGATTTCCACTTCCTGACCCAGAATGACCCCCGCCTCGATCAAACTGCTTTCCCCCACCTTCACTCCCGACAGCAAAATAGCCCTTTCATCAATGATCGGCGGCAGCTTCAAGTCCGGCATATTTTCTTTGATCCGATCATAGATCTTTTCCCGGTTGGTGGAGTGCGACGCGATCATTACGCCAAAATCGGGGTTTTCTTCATATTTCTTTTTCAACCAATCAAACCCGCCCATGACCTCATAGTTTTCTATGCGCCGGCCGTGGAATTCAGCATTATCGTCTATAATTCCCAGGACCTTATATTTACGCCCGCTTTTCAATATCTCCATGATCTGTTTGCACCCGGTCGAAGCCCCGTAAATATAAACCTGGCCGGCGCCGGCCAGCGCTAAAATATCTTTTTCCTCGATCACATCTTTTTGGGTCCCGCTTAAAACGTCTTTACCTATTTTATTTTCCCTTACAAGCCTGCGGGCGGCCGGGGTCATTTTTCGCTCGCTGATATTTTGCCCCGCCGGCTTCGCGTCAAAAACTCCCCGGTCCATTTCCCTGACGAATTCCGCGGAACGGTCGGTTTTCTTGGCCCTGATCGCGGCTAACGTTTCCGTAATATCATCTTCGGCCCCGGCAATAATGCCTATGGTCTGATTAAAAGCAACTTCCTCCCCTTCGCCGGCCAGGATTTTTTTAAGCGTCCCGGATTCCTCCGCTTCCAATTCAAAGACCGCTTTTGAGGTCTCGATCAGGGCGATCGTTTGTCCTTTGGTCACCGGCTCGTTCTCTTTCTTCAGCCATTCAACGACCGTCCCCGATTCAATGTTCGCCCCGAACTTAGGCAGGAATATCTGATAAATCATTTTTTACTCCTCATGGTTTGCGAAATACCGCCTGGACCGGCTTCCCTTTTAAAAACCTGTGAATATCGCCGTCCTTTAGGGCTTCCTTTATGATCTGAAGCGTTTCATCATACGCCTTTAAGGTACTGGCGACATCGTCGTCGGAATGCGAATAACAGGTGTTATGGACCCCGATAGCCAGAACGCCCCTTTTTAGCGCTTCCTGCTGGAATAAGGTCCTGACCAAGAGCGGATCGATACCCCCCAGGTCATCGTAGGTTATGACGGTATGCGGAGGGAGGCCGACGCAGCGAGCTATACGCGCCATGTTCAAAGCTTTGGCCAGATCATTGAAGCCGTCCTGCAGCTTCTTCCCTTTGGCCCATATCCCCTTAATAACATCCTTATCGATCATTTCGCGTACTGTCGCAATCGAAGCCGCCAATGACAGGCACTCGCCCCCAAAAGTGAAAGAATAGAAAACCTCGTCGAATATCGCCATTATTTCTTTTTTGCCGACCACGCAGGAGATCGGCATCCCATTGCCCATCCCTTTTCCGACACACGCCAGGTCGGGGATCACCTTGTAATATTGCTGCGCGCCGCCCAGGCTCATCCGAAAACCGGTCACTACTTCGTCGAATATCAATAACGCGCCGTTCTTATGGGCAAGGCCTTTTACCTGTTGAAGAAAATTATCTTTTGGCTCGATGATCCCTATCGGCTCCATGATCACTGCGGCGATCTGCCCGTCGTTTTCGGCAAACACATTTTTTAAACTGTCGATATCATTATAATTGAAAGTCAGGGTCAATTCACTCACCGCCTGCGGTACGCCCGCGCTCCTGGTGGTGGTCCCGATATACCAATCCTGCCAGCCATGATAACCACAACAGGCGATCTTATCTCTTCCGGTATACGCCCTGGCCGCGCGAACCGCCCCAGCCGTCGCATCGGAACCATTCTTGCCAAACCGCGCCATCTCGGCGCAAGGGATTATTTCGATAAGGAGCTCGGCTAGTTGTGTCTCCAAAGGATGCGGCAAAGAATAGGAGATGCCCGATCCAAGCTGCCGAATTATTGCCTGATCGACTTTGGGATAAGCGTGCCCGAGGGTGATCGCTCCGAGTCCCATCGGATAATCTATAAACTCATTACCATCCAGGTCCCACACATGGCTCCCTTTCCCATTCTTTAAAAAGATCGGGGCGGCGCCGAAGGGATATTGCAGGGCCCCCTTACTGAACGTCTGGGTGGCGGAGGGAATGATCTTGATCGCTTTTTCATATAATTCTAAAGATCTTTTAAATTCCATGTAATCTCTCCTTATTGATGATAAGATTTTTGATCTGCTCCGCTTTCTCCGCATCATAGCCTTCTTTTTGTAAAGAAAGCAAAAAACCTTCGTTCCTATTATATTTGCTGTTAAGCGCCATCAGTTCCGGGTTTTCTTTAATAAATGCCAGGACATCCTTCAGGTGAAATGTTTTTTGCGGGTAATACAATTTTTCAAATACAATGCTCACCAAAGCAAGATCTTCGGGCGTATCGACCGTCAAGCGAAAACTTGACAGGTCTTCGTCATTCGCATAATTCTTAATCTTGAACTGATCGGGGTTTTCAATGATATAACCGCAAACATGTTCGCGCAGGTACTTGGCCTGGGAAAGCCGATCGATCTTTTCCAGCACCTTAAAACTGAATATCTCCACATCCATGCCGTCGGGGAAAGTCGGCTTGAGAGCATTGCTGAGATAGTCATATTTAAAGCCGCCGTCGGCATAATACTGGATCATGAGATCGATAATTTCTGGATCGATCAATGGGCAGTCCGCCGTTATTCTTACAATATGATCGAGCTTGAACTTTTTGGCTGCCTGATAATACCGGTCCAGAACGTCGTCTTCGCTTCCGCGCAGGAATTTTACGGACAAATTCCGCGCCAAATCCTCTATTTCGTCATCCACCGCTCCGACAGTAGTGGCGATCACGATTTCATCAGCCCGCCGGCACTGTTTTAGTCTTTCGACCAATAATTCGAGCAGCGGCCGGCCCAGGACCTCTTTCATGACCTTGCCGTACAATCTTGAAGAATTCATCCTCGCCTGGACAATGATCCCGATCATTTTATTGCCTCCCCCCGATCGCGGAAATAATTCTTTCGACCCCTTTGCCGTCCACCAGCCGCCTGCCTGCAAGGCTCATCACCCTCCGTTTTCCCGGATCGGCGATCAAGTTTTTTACGGCCAGCGCCAGATCATCCTCAGTTATTTTGTTATACCATCCCAGATTAATTATGATATTCCGACCATCTAGATCCTCTGCGACCTTCGCTTGATTTTCAGCCAACACCAGGGTGATCGTCGGCAATCCCAAAAAACATCTTTCCCAAGTCGTCGCCCCACCACTTCCGATGGCGATGTCCGCCGCCGCCATGATCTGCGCGATCTTATTTGTCTGATAATAAATAACCGCTTCTGGGATCATCGCACAAAGCGTCTCAACCTCTTTTCTGTTTGGGTTTAAAGCGCCGACTACCACATCGATCGCGAAATCGGGTTTTCCCAATCGCTTGATCGCGCCAAGCGCTTTCGCAGTTTCGTTCGTGGGATCGGCCCCGCCGAACGAGATCATGACCCTCCGCACTCGATCGTCCCGCTCGCGAGCGCTTTTCTCGGTTTTTACAAACTCTTTTCTGAGCAGCACATACTTCGGCCCAAGATATTTGGCGCAATTATCCGGGATCAATCCGTCATAGCGATTTTCTAAATTCTCAAAGTAGTTCTGGTCAAGCAAAACATCGCAATCATGCGAACGGTCGGCCAGATCATCGATGACCATGATATTTTTCACGACTGCCCTCATTGGCGATTCCCAACTCTTATCCAGGCCATAATTATCCACCACCAGCCAATCAGGCCTGGGGGTTTCGCGTAATATAATTCTTTTTGTATCTTCGGCATCTGCCGCGGCTGAAGCCGTCGATCTGTCGGGCAGTTCCTGCGTCTTTATCCCTTTACCTTCTACCAATTCACGAATGTCGTCCTGAAGCCCGCGGCAAATGAACGACACCTTCACCCCTTTATCAACCAGCGCCTCCCCAAGCGTCAGACAGCGCATTAAATGCCCCAGCCCGATCTTCGGCGATGAATCGACACGAAAGAAGACATTCATTATCCGCTCACCCCCGCTGTCCAGTTGAACGGGAGAATGATCCGCTCGTCAGTTTCTTTCAACTCGGCCAAGCGGTCCTTTATTGCCGCAAAGCTGTCGAGATATTGAGCGGCAGCCACCAGCTCTTTTAAATTATCCAGGCTGTCGACCCCGACCACCACCCGGTCGATCGAACGGTTAGCCAGAGCAAAATCGAGCAGCATTGAAGCCAGCGGGATCCGGGCCCCCTCTGCCAGCCGCCGCAGCGCGGCAATTTTCTCCTTAACCGAAGAGAAATAACCGTTAAGTTCGCTGGCCGGCTTAAAAAGCAAGCCCTGCAGGAAGACCGAGCGGACGTGGACCTCGATTTTGCGGTCATTTAAACGCTGGAAATACGGCGCGAACCTCTGGTCAAGCACGCTGTAAGGGACCTGGACCAGGTCGCAGGCCAGGCCGTTTTCCAGGATAAGGTCAAGATCACCGGGATGATAAAGAGAAAAACCGATCTTACCGATCTTCCCTTCCTTCTTTAATGCTTTGAGCGAATCGAGCGATCCGGGATCTTCCTGATAGGTCTTAAAATTATGAAAAAGATAACCGTAAAAAGAAGTGATATTAAGTTTTTCCAGCGAAGCGTTAACCGTTCCTGCAAGGTCGGAAGCCGCCCCGTCCGGCAACTTGGAAATCACTTTAAAGCTATTTTGGCTCTGCTTCAGGTATTGACCCAGAACGTTTTCGCTCTCGCCATAACCGGCAGCGGTGTCGAGCGTATCAATGCCGTTTGCCAGGGCCAGATCAAGGATCTCAAACGCTTCCCGCTGGGAGACCTTCCCCCGGCGATTATTTATTCCGTAGTCCATTCCGAATTGGGCCGTACCCAGCGCGAGCTTGTTCATAGCGCGTCTCCGACCGCTTTTATGACCGCCTCAATATCCCGATCGGTCATTTTGGGGTACAAAGGCAAAGTGATCGCTTTCTCATAATATCTTTCCGCCTGCGGGCATTGTCCCTTTTTATATCCCATTTCTTGATAATACGGCTGCAAATATACCGGCAAATAATGGACATTGACCCCGATCCCTGATCGGCGTAATTTATCGAACACTTTCCGGCGGTCAGCCTTAACCATGATCGGATAGATATGCCAGGCCGATCTACAGCCGGGCTTTTCATCAAGAGTGGTTACCCCGGCCATTTTCCCGAAAGCGGCATGGTACCTGGCCGCGATCTCTCTCCTGCGGGCGACGAACCGATCGAGCTTTTTCAACTGGCTGTTCCCCAGCGCGCACTGGAAATCGGTGATCCGGTAGTTATAGCCCAGAAACCGCATTTCATAGTACCAAGCCCCCTCAGCGGAGGTCTCGCGGGTGATCCCATGCGTACGGAACATAAGCATTTTCTTATAGAGGTCCAGGCGATTGGTCAGCACCATGCCGCCCTCGCCGGTGGTGATATGCTTCACAGCATGGAAACTCACGACCGTCATATCGGAATACCGGCACGATCCAACCTTTTTTCCATTATATTCAGCCCCCAGCGCGTGGCAAGCGTCTTCAATAACCGTCAATCGGTGTTTTTTTGCCAAGCGGGAGATCTTTTCCATTTCGCACGGCTGGCCGGCAAAATGGACCGGGAGGATGGCCCTGGTCTTTTTCTTGATACGGGCCGCTATTTGCGCGGGGTCAATATTTATCGTTCCGGCCTGCACATCGGCAAAGACCGGCCGGCCGCCGCAGTAAAGCACCGCGTTGGCGGTCGCGACAAAAGTGATCGGCGAAGTAATCGCTTCAGCGCCGTTATTTATCCCCGCCGCAAAACAAGCCGCATGCAGCGCGGAGGTCCCGGAGTTTAAGGCCACCGCATATTTAGCGTCGCAATACGCGGCGACAGCCTGCTCAAAGCGCCCGACCAGCGGTCCCTGGGTCAAATACGGCGCTTTCAACGCTTGCGCCACGGCGGCAACATCATCATCTTCTATTGATTGGGCGGCGTAAGGGATATTTTTCATGTTTCCAGCATCACCTTTAAATATGATTCGCCGCTTAAGCCGGCTTTACTATCTTTTAATAGAGATAATACTTTCACCCCATCCGACAAAGGGGCCTTCTTGCCGATCAGATTTTTCACCTGGAGCTTATCCTTGAAGGCGTTAAGCGCCTCCGGCCACTCATCGATCCGGGAATTCCAGGTGCCGCGGATGCCGATCTCACGGCGCAGGACCGAAGAAACCAGGCTTTGCGATAATTTCAATTCGCCGCTGATATTACCCAGCAGCAGCAATTCGCCTTTACGCCTGACGATCTTTATCGCCAGCTCAATAAGCGCCGGGGCGCCGGTCGCCTCGACCACGTAAAGGAACCCGCCCCCGCTGATCTTCACCAGGAAATCAGGCATATCGCCCGGCTTTATTTTAACGGGGAGCAAGCCGTTTTGTTCCGCGACCTTCAATTTATCATCATGCCGGTCAACAATATAAACTTTCCGGCAGCCGCCTAGCTTGAGCCACTGCCCGGCCAGATTGCCGATCGGGCCAGCCCCCAACACGATCGCGTCGGCATTATCCTTAATATTCAATTGTCTAACTCCATGCAGGGCAACGGCTGCCGGCTCGACCAGAGCGGCCACGTCGTAACTGACCCCGTCGGGGATCGGGACCAGGTTTTTCTCCGGGACCGCCAGGAATTCGGCAAAACCACCGTCCCTTCTGGACCCAAAATAATCATACTTCACGCATAGCTGATAATCGCCGGTCCGGCAATAATCGCAATGATGGCAGGGCAAAAGCGGATAAACCGCCACTCGGTCGCCCCGGCCGAACATTTTCCCCTCCACCGCCGCCACGCTTACCTCTCCCGCGATCTCGTGTCCCATTATCAAAGGGGTCTTATACGCACCGCCATAAAAAGCGCGATTTATGTCAGAAGAGCAAATGCCCGACGCTCTGATCTTGACCAAGCACTCATTGTTTCCCGGTCTGGGATCGGCCGCATTCTCCAGCGCCAGGAGCCCATTTTTCTTTAAAACAATAGCTTTCATTGGTAGTTTATCCTGTATATTTTATAATTGTGCCCGCAGTCAACGACATTACTGACATAAGGCCTTAAAGCCCTATTTATCCCCCGATCGGATTGGACGACAGCAACTCCATTTTCCTTGGACTGTCCCGCGACATCCAACCGGTCAAACACCTTAACCAGATATTTACGGTATGCCGCTTTCTTCTCTTTCTGATATAGATAACTCTGATCGCCATGAAAAACGAACCAATAACCGATGTGATGGAATAAAGCATCGTCATAGATCCACTGCTGATCGGGGAAACGGGCCACCGCCGCGCCATACTCCTCCGGGGGTGAAGAGATAAATTCCAGGAATTCGTCCCGGTCCCAGTTGAATATTTTAGCATAGAGGGCAAATTTATTTATTAGATCATTTGAACTCCGCCGGGCGACAAAACTTGGGACAAAAAGCGTCGCGTTCTTTCCTGCCAGCGGCACTATAAAATTGACCGCGATCTTACTGGACGCGACCGTTTCGCCGGGCCTTGCATAATGACTCAAGGGTAAATATAGATCCTCTATTTGTTTCATCACCGGGGCGGTTTCCCTGACCTGCGCCTGATATAATCCAATGTTTTGCAAAAACAACATCAAAATAATACCGGCTAAGCCGATAAAGAAGACCGCCCGCAACAATAAAATAAACGCTTTTTTGCTCTTGTCCGGCAAAGCATAAGCAACCAGCAACAACGGGATCAGATTTAACGGCTTCAGGAACATGTATATTCGAATATCAAAGTGATCGGATTGTACAAACTTACCGAGCAATATATGCAGGTTAACCGTTAACAGGTAACTGATCAACAATAAGACCGGGACCGCGCATTTTGCCGCCAGATCGCGCAAGTTTATTTTATACACCCAGGCGATTCCCAGGGCGGCCAAATAGGTAAGGACTATCCTTTTTAGTTCACCCACATTGAACAATATTCCCCGGCTCCGGCCAAGCCACCCGATCTTTGTCACTAATTCCTGGCCGATCGCATCAACAAAAATAAACTGTCTGATCGCAAAAGGCAGTAAAACCGCAAACAGCGGCGCAAAAAAACAAACATTCGCAATAATAATTTTTGATACCAATTCTTTCAATCGCTCTTTGTAATTATCCTTGATCACAACGCCATTAATGAGCAGGAAAGCAAAAACAACGCCGTAAACAAAATTGAAAAGATAAATATATATGTTCATCCCCCAAAGTAAACCGACAAGAATAATCGATCTGTTTTTCAAGGGACGTGAAATCAGCCTGACGGTTATCAGCAAGGTTGCGGCAAAAAAGACAAAGCTTAAGCTGGGATACGGCATTTTGGTCATTTCCAGCGGAATACTCACCTGGCCAATAAACTTTGACATATTGCTTATGGTTGCCCAGCCAAAGCCCGGCAACCTGCCAAATATTATAAATGGATAAGGCGCACCGACAATGCATAAAAAAGCCAAAATGGCGCTAAAATACTGGTCCAGCCAACGGCGAACGATCAAATAAATAAAAAGCATCGAAAACAACGGGAGGCAGGCGCGCATGACCAAGATATAAGCGTCCAAATTGCCGAAACAGACAGTCTTCAGGATCAACCCCATCCCCCAAATAGTCAAAAAAGGGAATGAAGTGAAGACGCTTTGGCGCAAGGCAAAAAACGGGTCCGCAGGGAACAGATTCATCAGGGAGACCTGCCTCGCCCAGGGTGTATAAAGATAAATCGATTCCCAGGTTTGGCAATCGGTATTCGACACCGGGTACAGATGCGGCCAGCTGGAAAAAAGCAAGGTCAAAATATCCTTCAGTCCAAGCAACAACCCGGCAACCGCCAGCAAAACGACAAAAAAGATATTCTCCCTGATCCAGTTAAAAATAAGCGCCGTATGATCTCTATTCATAGTTATGGCCCATAATGTTCTTTAATGACAACCGGACGATGTTTTTCAGATAACCGAAGATCGTTCTGTATTTCGAGACTAAAGACGTCGCCCATTTTGATTCCCCATGAAGCCTGGCCCCAAAATCGACCGGAAAGGTCTTGATCGCCAACCCCTGCCGCCTCGCTTTATACATCACGAAGACATCAAAGGAAAAGTCGGTCGGCGCCCCTTTCAGCCCGGCCAGAAAACCCCGAGAAAACAATTTGGGCTGGCCGTTGATATCTTCCATCTCATACCCCAAAAGCAGCGAAGCGATCTTGCCCAGGGCTTTGGTCAAAAACTGCTGGTCATTTTGCCGGTTGACCCGCAAACCCTTGATCAAAACCCGGTCGATATCCAAATTATTATCCTTGATCATCTGAAAGGCCTTGAATATGTCTTCGGGCGGAGTCTGGATGTCGGCGTGCGAATAGGCCAGGACCTGCCCGTGCGCCGCTCGAAGCCCAGTCATGATCCCATCGCCATAGCCGATATTGCTCTCGATCCTGACGCTCCGGGCAAAACGGTTCTCTGACTTGGCTAAAAGCGCCCGTAGTACGGCAGCGGTCTCATCGGTCGAACCGTTATCGACCAGGATCAATTCAAAATCGTAGCGGCCGGCGAAAGCCCTCAAACGATCCAGGACCATCGGCAGGTTCCGGCTTTCGTTGTAACAGGGGAGCACAATAGACAGTTCGGTCGTTACCATTTTTCTTTCCCGTATTTCGAATATTGGGCCGAATAATCAAAATCCTCCAAACGATCGAAATATTCCTCCCAGTATTGAAAAAGCTTTAATTCGAAAGGGGTCCCGAATGAGATAAACCGATCGACTTCAAAAACCACGACTTTATTCCCTGCTTCGACCAGCTGATTGATGCTTGTCCCGACATAAAATTCACGGTTCACTCTGATGCCCCGTTCGATCATTCTTTTTGCCCCGGCCAGAAAGTCCTCCGAACGCCGGAAAAAAAATGATCCGACCACCGCCGGATCTTTTTCCGGCTGGTCGGAAACCGTCGATTTTTCCACGACCTCGATTACCCGGCCATCCTTGACCCGGCAATAGGCGTAGGCCAGAGGGTTCTTTTTTACCGCCAGCGGGTTCTTAAAGGTCCAGATAATGACATCTACGGTCGGATCATCAAGCAGCCGCTGGTAGGCGGCGTGATCGTAAACGACCTGATAGTCGCAGGACGAAATAAAGAGCGATTCATCAGCACGCATCCGGTCTTCAGCCAGGAGGCAGGTACAAGCCTGCCCCTGTGTGATCTGATCGACCGTAATAATGCTGACTTCCATATCCGGGGCGGAAAAATGCTCGAGCAGCACCTGTTTTAGCGGGTAACGCTTCAGGTGATCATTATTGCAGATAAAGACCCAGCGATCGGCCCGCGGGAACGATTTGCTGGCGGCTAGGACCATCGGCTGGCCCAGCACCGGGACCATCGGCTTAGGGACCCGGCACCCCTCTTCCTGAAAGCGTCTTCCGCCGCCCGCCATCGGGATCAAATTAAGCATTATTGACCTCATATTTCATGATCCGGTTCGCGTGGTCCTTGAAATATCCCGACCAAAACAGATATTGCTCCAGGTCTTCCGGCGTTCCCCAGCAGATAAACTTGTCGACCTCATGCAAGCAGACCTTTTTCCCGTCCCGGACCATGGGATTGAACACCAGGCTGACGTAATATTCGCCGGCAACCTTTTCCTCGCCCTTGATGATCAGGTTCGCGTAATGTTTATAGGTCGACCAGCGGTCAAAATAATAGATCCCGGCCGATGCGTGTTCCTGGACGCGGTTATCGGAAAACGATCGTTTCTCCCACAACTCCAGCAACTCGCCGCGTTCATTGCCCCGGAGGTAGCAATAATTCGTATCGCCGTAGGAGGCGGGATGAAAACCGCGAAAGACCGGGATCCCGCCGTCATAGTTCTGCGCTTTCATCAGGAAGGCCTTGTAATTCCAGAGTACGAAGAAGTCGCAGTAGGAAATAATGACCTCTTCGTCAGCCTTGACATAAGCGTCCGCGGCCAGGGCGGAATAGACCGGCCCCTGTTCGTGCGCGGGGATCCCGATGACGCGGCCATGCGGCGCTATCGTCTTTAACTTAGCGTAATGCCGTTCGTTCTTCAATTGCTCTTCGTTGCAGACGAAGATAAATTCATCATTGGGCGAGAACATCTGGCAGACGTATTCGATCATCATCTTTCCGTCGATCATGATGAACGGCTTGGGATCGTCATAGCCGGCCGCCTTGAACCGCCGGGAGTGGCCCGCCATGGGGATAATGATCTTCATTGCCAGGCCTCCCAGTCGTCCGCGCAGACGGCGTCGGGCGGCATCTGGCCGAGCATATTCCGGTAAGATTTGATCTCCTCACCCCGGCCCAGCAGGTCCGGCGAGACCAGGCAGATCTTAAAATGTTCCTTGAGGCGGGCGTAAATATCCGGCGTCAGGGGCATTTGGGAAAAGCAATCGACCCAGACCCAGTCGCATTTCCCTTTCATTGCGAGGCAGGTCTCCACCGATTCGTACTCCGAGAAGCGGACCGCGATCTTAAAGAAACCCTTCCCGGCCATCTTAACGATAAAAGGAAAGGTGACATCCAGAAAAAAGCATTCCTTAATGCGGTGCTTTTTGACCAACTCCAGCACCCGGTCCTCGACCCCCTCCGTTTTCACGTTCAGGATCAGCAGCTTATGACGATAATGGGACAGGAATTCATCCAGTTCTTCGCCTTCTCCCCATGGCTCATGGTGCAGGATCAGCTTCCGGCCGGCATTCCTGATGTCGATCTCCACCCCGAATTCCGGCCCGATCGCCTGGAGTTCGGCAATAGTATTTATCCTGTGGCGTACGATGATCATGTTATTTCACACCGACAAAGGGCCGCCAGTAGTCGACCGACGTCCGTAGGTCCTGCAACATCCGGCTTTCATAAGGTTCTCGTTCCCGGAAACTCAATTCCAGCAAAAGCAGAACGTCGCGCGCCCCCGAATCATTGATGGCACCGATCAATTTCTGCGGCTTGATCTTGCCCGCCTTATTCTTGTCCGGCAAGAACGACCAGTGGCCTCCTTTATCGATCAAGCTTTGTTTGATATGGATCAAAGGCGCATCCCGGCCGAATTCGGCGATCCAGGCATAGGGATCGGTGTCCCGGGGATCGCGCGAGGCGACGTCCCCATGGTCGACGTCCAGACAGAGTCTGATCGGCAGGGCCGAACCATCGTTCACGGCCTGTTGGATCCGTCTTGTTTCCCCGATAGTTTCACCCATCTCTCTGGCGATGGACATCGGTTCCCAGGTCAGATACCGTAAGCCGCTTTTTTTGGCGTAAGCCGCGATCGACTGCCAGCGGTCCACGCAACGGGCAAAAACTTCACGGCGCTTGGCACTGTTCTTTATCGTTGGCACGCTGAAGATCCCGAAATGGCTCCCCAGGCTTTCCACTTCCAGGGCCGAGGAAATATCGACGAACTTCTTGAACCAGCCCAGCCAGTACTTCGCTATTTCCTCATCAGGATGGGCCAGGTGATTGACCCGGGTAAAAGCGCCGGTAAAGGTATGAGCGACCACGACGCCGTACTTTCTGCATTCCTGGCGGACCTTTTTTGTCTGGCTGGCGATTATTCTATCCGGCAGGGAAGGATTAATAAGATCAGCGGTCAATTGCACGTATTTAAGGCCCAGCTCCCGGCCAACTACCCTGGCCCAATCTGCCGGCTCCGGAAAGCGGTTAAGCGCAAACCCGGTATTGATACCCAATTTCACCCTAGCCATCCTGCCCTCTTAATTTCAGCCCTTCATTAATATCGCTTTTCATCCGGACGACCGATTCGGACAGGGACAGGTCCTTGATGAATAATCCGGACGAGCCGCCGACCAGGATATCCGCACCGGCCCCAACCATTTTGGGTATATTCTCGGCGTTCACATTCCCATCAACTTCCAGTTCGATATTCAAGCCGGAGGCGTCGATCTTGTCCTTCAGCCTTTTGATCTTTTGGATCGTCTGGGGAACCAGCTTCTGCCCGGTGTAGCCTGGGTTCACGGTCATGATCGTGATAACGTCAACGTCATCAATGATATAATCCAGAGCTTCCAAGTTCGTCGCCGGGTTAAGCACGACCCCCGTCTTGCAGCCGAAACTGCGGATGGTCATCAGGTCCCGGTGTAAATTACGGCAGGCTTCATAATGGATGGAAAAAATATCCCCGGCTCTGGGCGTAAAGCGCTGGAATATTCGGGCCGGTTCTTCGACCATCAGATGAAAATCCGACGGGATCAAAGTATTATCCCTGATCTGCCGGATAATATCGGTCCCGATGGTATAAGTCGGAGCAAAAAATCCATCCATGATGTCATAATGGAGATAATCGATCCCCTCGGCGGCCAGTTCTTTCAACGCCTTGCCCATGTTCAGCCAGTCGGCACAGATGATCGAGGCGGATATTTTCACTTTATTCATTTTCCCTTCCTTTTAGGGCTTGATAACGACTTTCATCCCCGCCAGACTTTTCACCGTTTTGAATCCTGCGGCAATCCGCTCCAGAGGGAAGGAATGGCTGATTATTTTTCTGACGTCGATCTTCCCGCCGGCGATCAGGTCCAGCGCCAGCTTATGCTGCCGGGGAACGGAACCGTGGGATCCGGTAACGGAGCATTCCCGATAATGGATAAGATTGGAATCAAGACTGATCTTGCACGACCCCTTGGGCAGTCCGCCGAAAAAATTGATCACGCCACGCTTGGCGACCAGGCCCAACGCCTCTTCCTGCGCCTCGGTATTGGCGCAAGCAGTAACAACGATATCCACACCCTTGCCTCCGGTCAGCTCATTGACCCGGTCTCGGAGATCCTCTTGGGAAGAAAGGATAAGCTGATCCGGCTGGTAAACCTTCGCCAGTTCCAGCCGTTGCGGATTTCTTTCGGCGATCGCCACGGAAGCCGCGCCATAAGCTTTCGCCAGAGCGACAAGCAGCGTCCCGATCGGTCCGCTGCCGATGATCAAGACCGACTTCCCCGCTTGCATCTGAGCCCGCTCCAGCCCATTGATGCAACAAGCCAGGGGTTCGGCGAGCGCCGCTTCGTCGTCGGAAACTCCTTCCGGGATCTTGGCAACCGGCCCGTGCTTGACCACCAGTGGCTCTAACAAGCAGTATTCGGCATACCCGCCGGCGAATTGATAGCCCATGGCAAAATTTTCGTCGCAGCAATTACCCATATCATGGCGGCACCAGTCGCAAACGCCGCAGGGAACATCGGCGCCCACGGCGACCCGATCCCCCTTTTTAAATCGTGAAACGCCGGCACCGACCTCAACGACCTCACCCGCGATTTCATGGCCGATCACCGCCGGATATTTGACCCGATCATTGCCGCTCTCAAATATCCTGATGTCCGAGCCGCAAACGGCGCAGGTCTTGACTCTGATCAGGACCGTGCCGTCCTTTATGTGCGGGGTCTCAATCGTCTCGACCGACATCTCCCCTAGCCCTTTGATAATTGCCGCTTTCATTGTGCGCTGATGACCTCGTAAACCTTATATTTGTCCTTGACCGCAATTACTCGATTGTTGGCCGGCAAACGCAACGGGACATCGGTCCCGATAAATCTGACGCGATATTTCGCCAAACCTCTTTTAAGATTGACGCGGTTATACTCCCTGATTATTATATTTTTATACGCTCTCAATTCGGAGTCGTTCATCGTCTTGTTATGATTGACCAGCCAAAAGCCGAACCCCTGCCGATAGACCTGGTCGGTGAAGATAAAATCGCGGTCCGTATATATGTTCTTCATGATCTGGCTCGGCAACATGAATTGAAGATAGCGGGCTTCGTCCCAATCATAGATCCGCGCGAACAAGGCCAGGCGCTCAATGATCCGATCGGTCGGCTCATAATTATTAAAGGCGTTCACCCACAGCGACCCCTGCTTGGTCATTGCCGGAACCAGGATATTGACCGCCGGATCGGACGCGACAACGACCTCTCCGGCCTCGGCTTTCACGGTCAAGATCGCCAGTCGTTCCGAGATAACCGGCATCCGCGGTTCGATCTTTTGCCGATAATCGTCAAAGTTCCGCCAGCTCGAGACCAGCGAGACCAGCGCCACAAACACAATAATGGCCGAGATATAATAAGCTCTCTTTTCAATGAAATATTCGCGGATAAAAGCGGAACACTGCGCTACTTTCGAATTGAAGAATTGATTATGAAAAAGCGTTTTTGGCGGATTGGACAAATAATAGATGATCGGCACAAAATAGAAATAATGGAAAAAATAATTCGCCAAGCGGGTCGAGAAGAGATGCGGCTGCATAAAACGGCCAAAAACAATATGCAGGTTCAGGATCAGGAATTCTATGAACAACAGAATAAGGATGGGGCTGAATTTGTAAAAGAGCTCATAATAATCGAAAGAAAAGATCCGGATCACTGCCAAAACGACCAGGACCGGGATCGCAAAATAGCTGACAAAATATTGCAGGCTATAGATCAGGCCCTGGTATCTGGTGACCATCCCCATCTTATCAAGGATTTGAGCGTCAATGGGGGTAGCAAAGAACAAGGTCTTGCAGACCAGCGGCAGGCAGATCAGCGCCAAGAGCGCGCCGGCAATAGCCACCTTAACCGCGATATCCCGCCGGTCGATCTTTTTATTTACCAGGATGGAAGAGTAGAATATGAACGCGATCCAGAACAGCGCTCCGACAATAAAGTTGAAAACATAGACATATAAATTCAAGCCCCAGAGCAGGCTCAAACCAACGATCCGCTGGAGCGACGGTTTGATGTTCCCGATGGTCAAATAGAAACAGAGAACAAAGTAAAAGAAGGTGAAACTGGGAGAAGGCGCGCGGCTTAGTTCCAGGGGGCTTAAACTCGACAGAGCTAAAACGTGCCCCCAATTGATCCCCGCCGCTACAAGATCGCGCAGGTAGGCGAAATACGAGAAGTTGCCGTAGGTAATTACCCCCAGGAAGGAGAACAACAACGCCCAACTTTGAGAAATGAACCGCCGATAGACCAGATAAAGCAGTGTAAAGCTAAGGGCCGGGAACAGGACATGCATTATCAGCAAATAAACGTCCAGGTTCCCGCCCGATATTATTTTCAGGATAAAGCCCTGTACCCAGATGGCCAGAAAGGGAAAATTGGTGAAGAACGCGAACAACGGGTCAGCATTGGGCAGCGCGGGAAAAAGGTTCGTCAGCGAAACGCGATTGGCGAACGGGGCATAGCAGTATATCTCCTCCCAGGAAAGCGTCGTGGTATTGATCACGGCGTATAAATGGGGCCACTTGCCGCAGAACAGGATCAGGGCATCCCTGAACAAGAGCAGAAATAAAACGATCGCCAGCACCAGGGAAAACAGCGCCAGCTCTTTTTTATCTATCTTGATGGTCGGCAAAAGTTATTACTCCTCGATCATCCGCTGCAGCTCCGGAATGGACAACCAATGTGGATTATTATCGCTGCTGTAGGAAAATCCGTCCGCAACGCGCTTTCCGCTTGCGTGATTCTCTTTCCCCCACCAGTTAAAAGCCGGCTTAATGACGTAACAATCGTCCAACTCAAGGGTCTGGCGGGCGTCGTCTTCGGAGATCATCACTTCGTGCAGCTTTTCACCTGGACGTATACCGACAATCTCGGTCCGGCAGTTCGGAGCGATCGCCTTCGCCAGGTCCATGATATTCATGCTCGGTATTTTGGGAACAAAGAGTTCACCGCCATGCATCCGCTCAAAGCTTTTGATGACGAAACGCACTCCTAACTGCAGGGTAATCCAAAAACGGGTCATCCGTTCATCCGTTATCGGCAGGACGCCTTCTTTGGACTTAGATTTGAAGAAAGGGACAACGCTCCCTCGGCTGCCGACGACATTGCCATATCTGACTACGGCAAAGCGGGTATCATGCAATCCGGCGTAGGAATTGCCTGAAATGAAAAGCTTGTCGGAACAAAGCTTGGTGGCGCCGTAGAGATTGATCGGATTGCAGGCTTTATCGGTGCTTAAGGCAACGATCCGTTTGACCCCTTTATCGATCGCCGCGTCAATGATATTCATCGCGCTATAAATGTTGGTCTTAATCGCTTCCGAAGGGTTATATTCCATCGCCGGGACCTGCTTGAGGGCGGCAGCGTGGACGACATAATCAACTCCGTCAAAAGCGCGCATCAAGCGGTCCTTATCGCGAACATCGCCGATAAAATAACGTATCCTATCGGCGTGATCGGCATACTGCTGGCTCATTTCGTACTGTTTCAGCTCATCCCGGCTGAAAACTATCAGTCTCTCAGGCTGGTATTCATCCAGTACTATACGGCAAAATGCCTTGCCGAAGGAACCTGTCCCACCCGTGATCAAAATAGATTTATTATTAAATAGATGTTTTTTCATTGTCCCTCCTATCCCAGTTCACGAACGTCTTTTTTATAGGCTTTATTTACTTTTCCGGGCAAGGTTGGTCTAAGTAATTTCAGGATATGACGACCGAGGATACGGTATTGGCCGCCGATCTTGGCGGCGCGGAGAACCCCATTGCGAATAAGCCGGCGAAACGTGGAATCAGAAATTTTTAGGATAGTTATGGTCTCATGCGGAGATCGCGCATTGATCATATGTTTTGCGATCTCAAGCCATTTATCGCTAACTATGCTCTTTGAATGATATATTTCCATGACAGATGATATATTCATATCATGTTCCCTTTTTTTAAGGGTAATAATTTAAACATGTCTCTTCTAAAAAGGGATGGTTCATCCATCTGAATTAAAACCCAGAATGTCGGTTGCGTTTTGTTTCATCTCTTGCCACTATTTTCCCAATATTCAAGACCAAAAGACACTAAAGCTCCGGCAAAAAGCCCTAATATTGCGCCAAACACAAAATTCAAGAGCACCTTTGGTTTTATTGGGTCGGAAGATGGTTCCGCGGGGTCGATCATGGAGAACGGCTCAACTTCCTTAGCCTCCTCCAATTTCGCTGTTTCATATTCTCCCCGCAGCATGGTATAAGCGGAATTCTGTATCTCATATTCCCTCTTCAATCGCCCGAATTCAATTCCCTGTAAATCCGTCAGGGCGGGGGCAATCAGAGAAAACTTTTTCAAGGCCTCCTCCGCCCTCTTTAGGTCCCATTCCACCCGGGGCAATTGGTTTTCGATATATTCCCGCTTTTTCCGAGCTTCGGTGTAATTCATCCTTTTCCAGTATTCCGCGCCGGCCCGGGCGTAGGCGTTGGCGATAGCCGCGGAAAGGATTGGATCATCGGTAACCACTTTAATTTCAAACAGCCCCATGCTATCCGAAAACTTTGCCATGGTCTGGACTTGAGATATTAGATCCTGCTTTCTGACTCTGGGAGAATCCCAGTCCTTGATCCTTTTTGCCAGATTAGCATCATCCAGAACACCCTCTGCCACCGCGCGGCTTTTGATCAATACGGGAAAAGTTCCTCCCTGCGCCGGTAAAATATTGACATTCAAAAGCGCAGTTAAGGCATTTTGTGAGCCCAGTGATGCAGTATTACTCTTTAATAACAATGCGGCCTTGGCTGCATATGAATTTTTTTTTGATAAGTTCGGCGCTCCTATTATTAATGATGAAATCACGACAATAACTAAGATCAAATACCGCCGGGGCGCTAAAATCTTAAGATATTTACTGATATCGATTTCGTCTTCCATTTTTTACCTCCTTACTTAATAAAAGTGTTGTAAAGCGCCAGGATGGTGAACACCGTTGTGGAAAAGCTTCCCAGGTCGGTAAAGTAAATAAATTGGGCCGGGATATTGATCACATCCCCCGGTTCGATCACCATATCCTTTGAGGTATTGCCGTTAAATATCACATCGGAACCGTTAATGTAATATTTTTGATTTTGGCGGGTAATGGTAGCCATCGATAAATTGGCGCGAGGAGAAGGCCCCCCTGCATAGCTTATATAATCAGTGAACCGCTTGCCGGGAAGATATTCGAATCGGCCGCCCCGGGGAACTTCTCCATACACGGAAACAAATTTCTTTTCCCCCAAATAAAGCGGCTTATCTTCCGAGCCGGTTAAATAAATCTGCACCCGCCTGGGCTGGCGCAGCAGGAGGGAGAAAGTATATTTTTCGGAATATATACTTTTAATTTTCTTGTCAATTATTTTTTTGGCTTGGGGAATCGTCAATCCAACAACATTTATTTCCCCAACCTTGGGAAAAAATATTTTCCCGTCCGGACCAACCGTCAATTTATTTTCAATGGCCAATGCATTGTCCCCGATTATTAAATTTGCCTCTAATTGATCTCCCGGGCCTAATATATAATCTTTTTCTACAATGGTGTCCCCTACAAAATAATCAATGTTATTACCGACCGGGCCCCCTCCTTCCTGTGCAAAAGTCGCAGCCGTCAATCCTGCATTCGCCAGCATGACTAACAATAAAATTAAAGCCATTTTCCTAAACATATTCTCCTCCTTTATTCGACCATCTCCAATTTTTTCTTTACACCATTCCTGACTTTCTGAAAGGCTTTGATCGCTCCGGCCTGGACCTTGGGATTAAAAAGGGCCAATATTTCTCTGCCCAAAATGCGGTATTGGCCCCCTACTTTGTACGCGGAAAGCACGCCCTTTTTGATCAGGCGCAGGAAAGTGGACTTGGAGATCTTAAGAAGGGAGAGGGTTTCCTGGGCGGTGTAAATCTCGTGTTCGCGGACTTCAAGATTCATATGGGACAATTATAGGGGCTATACCATATATTGTCAAGCGGTATTTAAAGGTGTCAAAAGGTGTCAGCCGGCTTCATGCCGGGAGGGTGAATTCTGGGGCATCAGCCGGAATCTATATTTCCATAAATAGTAAAGCAAGCTCATTATATGCTCACGGGTTTCCCGGCTAAAGGGGGCATTGGCGCTTTTACGCCGATGCCGATGGATCATGGTCGCGTCGGCCAAAAAGCGCACTGTCAGGCCTTTATCCCACATGCGGTAGCACCAATCCACATCGTCAAAATACATAAAGAACCTTTCATCCATCGTCCCCACCCTCTCGACCGCTTCCCTCCTGGCCAGCAGGCATCCACCCAACACCCAATCCACCTCCCGGCTGGTCTTATGGTCCCAATCCATCATTAAGAACTCTTTTTCCAGGGAACTGCCCGCCAGTAATCCCCGTAAGGGGGTAAAACGGTAAAGGATGGTCCGGAGTGAATAGAATGTCCGGGCGGAATACTGCAGTGTGCCGTCGGGATAGAGCAGCCGGCATCCCGCCAGGCCGATCTTTTGGTCCTCTTCCATCCCATTCAGGGCGGATTCTATCGCCCCTTTGGGAACGATGATATCCGGATTGAGCGCCAGATAATAATCGGCTTCTTTTAGGACAGCCAGTCCCTGGTTCACTCCCCGGGAATAACCGACATTCACTTCATTGGCAATGAGCCTAATGCCTTTTTGACCGTTTAGATATTGCCGGCTCCCATCGGTTGAGGCATTATCTATCACCACTATCTGGGAGGTGCATTTGATCTCCGCTTTTTTCAGGGAATTGAGCAGCTCCTTCAGCTCTCCCAAATTATCCTTATTGACGATGATTATTCCCAGTTTAAGGTCCCGGTTCTTTAAGGGGACTTCCCGGTCAAGGATCACCGACTGGTTGGCAGCCATCCCGCCGCGCGACTTTTTGTTCAATAGTATATGAAGACCGCTTACCCCCAGGGTGGCAAAGACCCAGAATCCGAATATTATCCCCCGGGATACCCAGAGGTCTTTCCGGAGATACATGGCGGTCAATAACACCACCGCCCCCAGGGTGATCACCGCCCCTACCCCCAGGATCTCCTCCAGCACGGCCCTCTTTGCCTTTCTTTCGTAATATCCCATTATCCAGAAAAGGAAGAGATAAAAAACGCACAGGACCAAAAGCATTACGAGATAGCCCGCTATAAACGTCAAGGGGGATTCGTTGGGGAAATGGCCCATCGCTATCCTCAATCCAAAAGCCAAAACAAAAGATAAAATAATGATGATCTGGTCCGTGATTATCTTAAGCATTGAAATCCTTTTGGAACCACAGCAATCCTAATGCCAGCCAGGTATAATTGTGGGCCAGGATACCAAAGCTTAGGCCGTGTACCAGCAGGGCTAATACCGAAGCGTAGATGCCTAACCCCAGCATCGTCCGCGGCCAGGATCTTATCAATATAAATAGCATTATTGCCAAGAAGGCAGCCATGCCCAATATCCCGGTTTCCGCCAGAATCTCTAGATAAGCATTATGGGTCTTCTCCTGATAAGGTTTCTGAGGTGTTCCGGATGGTTTATATTCATTGTATAAGAAGCCGTAGTTTCCCGGCCCCACCCCCAAAACCGGATTCGCTCTGAACATATTAATTGCCGCCTGCCCCATCCAGACCCTTTGCAGTTTATCATCAAAACGTTCCACGATCTCCCCGCGATATTCTTCGGCGTCCTTTCCCTTTATAGATTCCTGATAGACCGCGGCTTCTTTCTTGATATTCCAAGCCCTCAATTTTGAAAGGTACTTGTCAAAACCCGCAAGATAGGGCGGATAGATCCAGGAAAAGACCATAAGACAACCAATGACCAGTATAAGAATTGCGGCCAGGCTTAAACCCCACCTGGCCGAAAGATATTGAAAGCCAAATGCCACTAGGAACACCATTCCTACCAGTGCTCCCAACCAGGCCCCCATGGAAAATGTCATAGCCAATGCCAAACTTAATATAAAAGCCATAAGATAATTCAACCAGCCGGGCCTCTTGATCAATAAGACCAAAGAAAGCGGCCAACTTAATAACAGAAAATTACCAAAAACTTGTGGTTCGGTGGCGGTTCCAGTCAATCGGGGGAAAAGATTAACCGGCAGGATAGTTTCCTTTAACCAGCCGGTCATGTGGCCCAATATCATTATTATTCCCCAGATGGCGGCCGCAAACGAAGAATAAACTATTATTTTAACGGTCTTTTTAAGCAAATCGGTTGAAATTATCACTTTCCTTGCGATCCAGACAGTTAATATGTTCAAGAAAAGGTAAGCCAAAACCAGCAGATTATAAACCTGAGGCGATTTGAGCCCTCCCACACCGGGAATAGATTGCGGATAGATCAAATTCCAGTTTGAGATTAAAGAAAAGCCATTGATGAGTAAGAATAATATCAACAATCCGTTAATGAAATCCCATTTAAAAAGAGATTTTGATTTAATAATTATCAGAAGACCCAATAAAGCCAACAAAGCATAATATATAAAGCCATAATAGAAAGGCGGCTGAATTATTACTTGCCAGGGTGAAACCGCCAGGAAAGGCATTAAAGCAAGAGTTGCTAACCAAAGAATTTCAATTAGATTTGATGACATCTTCATAAACCTCATATGTTTTTGCGGCTGTCTTTTGCCAGGTGAACATTTTTGCCCTTTCCTTCCCTTTTCGGACCATCTCCCGAGCAATATCCTTATTGTCCAGAACGCCTAGGATCGCTCTGGCTATTTGGCCCGGATCTCGGGGATCAACCGTAAGGGCGGCATCCCCAACGATTTCCGGCAACGAAGAAACATTACTGGTCACCACCGGCAAACCACAAGCCATGGCTTCAAGTGGCGGAAAACCAAAGCCCTCATAAAATGAGGGATACACGAATATTTCCGCAAGATTATATAATTCCACCAGATCATCATCGCTTACATAACCCAGATATCTTATCTTGAACCGCTTGGCTAAAACCTCGACTCTTATTAGGCTTTCTTCATAAAGCCATCCTTTCTTTCCGCAAATGACCAGGCCAACATCGCTCCTTTGCCTGGCTATTTCCTCAAATGAATCAAGTAAAGATAGGAGATTCTTCCTAGGTTCCAGAGTGGCAGCAAAGAGGATAAAGCGATCATAATCGAAGCCCAATCTCTTTAATATCCTTTTTCTGCTGTCACTATCTAGATCCTTACGCCTAAACTTGGATGCTATCCCATTGGGCACGACCGTTATCTTATCTTCAGGTGTTTGGTAGATCTGGGTCAACTCTCTTTTGGTGAATTCGGAAACAACTATTATTTTATCCGCTCTTTTCAAAGAATATGGCGCCAGCAGCTGCTTGTACCATCTTTTTCCGGGATTATAGTATTCCGGATGGCGGACAAAGGCCAGGTCGTGAACAGTGATGATTTTTGGGGTTCTTATCGGAATGAGAGGAAGGATGTGATCCGGGAAATGGACTACGTCTAAATGTTGGGAATTTAAGTAAAAAGGCAGTATGAAATGCCGGGTAAAAGAGGGATTTATGATAACCGGGCCGCCGTGCCTGCCGGCAGGCAGGGAGAATTCCACCAGCTCAATTTCTGGCTGCAGTTTTTTAAGCTCTGGCAACAAATTGCGTATATAGTTCTCTATTCCGCTGAATCCGTTATTGGCAAGCTGTAAGGTGTCAATCCCTAGGCGCATGGGCGGCCTCGTTTAATATTTTCACAAACTTTTCCGCGATTATTGCCTCATTAAACTTTTGCTGATACAGTTTTTTCCCATTCTCTACCAATCGTTTTCTCATGCCCTCATCCATATACAACCTTTTAATTTGAGCAGCCAATCCGATATAATCCCCGAAATCATAAAAGAGCAGGTTTTCCCCATCCTTTTCCACATCCGCCATCACTCCGGTGCGCGTGGAGATCACAGGATTGCCGAACTTTAAAGCCTCAGAAAAAACCAAAGGGGAACTCTCACTTTGAGAAGCGATCACCACCACATCCAGTCCTTCGTATATGGATCGCAAAGATTGGTTTTCCATGAATATTATATTTTCACTTAATTTCATTTTTTCAATATAGTTCTTAAGTTTACGCAAATAAAAATAATTGGGTGAAAAGCGGCGACAATTTCCATAAATATATCCTTTGACCGGCAGGCCCTCATGGATTAATTGTCCAATAGCTTTTATAAAGGTCTCTTGGCCTTTGAGCGGATAGATCTTCCCGATTATCCCCACACGGAAATAATTCGAATCGGGATTGCTATGAATGGCTTGTTCTTCCTTAATATCATACACGCCCGAATAGATGATTTCCACCTGCTGTCCCTTTATTTCTAATAATGAATTCTTTATCGTGTTAGTTTGGCACATTAATATATCGGCATATTTAGATAATAAGCGAAACAGCCATTTACGTAGTTTTAAGTTGTTATAAAAGTAATCTTCGAGAACAAATACCACCAATCTTCTTCTTGTTAAGACCGCTGCAGCAACTGCCGATATTTGAATGCTACTATTAACATAAACAATATCAATTTTATTAATCAGAATAACTTTAATGCATAGAAGAATATTTGTCATCAGTGTCAACAAATACAGCGGCCAACGAATTATAAAAAAAATACCTTGGGTTCGAGGAATAAATTCGATAAAAAATAGCCTTTGAACTTTCTTAAAATTGAATATTAATTTGGGATATAGACCGCCTTTGGGAAAAGCCCCAAAGGCCTCGAAGCGGTTATCTGCTTTAAGACGCGAAGACAAGAACCAGAACGTTTTCTCCGCCCCTCCCATATCCGAGCTGGGACTGGTCATTAGCACCCTGATCTTTCGTTGTTCTGCCATCATTTGCCGACCAGCCGGCTAACTTCCCTCGCAATGGCCGGTGAAGCGGTCAATCCCGGCGATTCGATGCCGACCAGGTTGATGAACCCCGGCAGATCCTCTTTTATGACAAAATCTTTGACCTCATCGTTCGGGCCCTGCAGTTTGGGCCGCATGCCCGAGGTGTCGGGCCCTAACTTCTCTTTCTTGACCCAGGGAAGATACTTGCGCGCCGCCTGATAGAAAGCATCCGCCTTCTTTTCATCTATATCATATGAGACCTCGTTAACATAGGTAGCATCCGGTCCCAACCGAATCTCTCCGCCAAGATCCAAGGTGGCATGCACCCCCAACCCATACCCTTTTTCGTGCGGCACCGGATAGACCAGCCGGTTGAGCATCCCTTTTGCCCCGGAAATGGAAAAATAATCACCTTTACAGTAATACAGGCGGTAAGTATCGATCCCGGCCAGCCGCGCTATTTTATCGCTGGATAACCCGGCAGAATTGATGACCATCTCGCTTTCGATCTCTTCCCCGGCTTTGGTCTTAAGCTCATAACCGCCCGCGACCTTGCGGATCGACGTTACGTCGTTATTAAAACCGAACATGACCCCGCGCCCGACAGCCTCATCGTGGAAATATCTCATCAATCCGTGCGAATCGATCACCCCGGTAGTCCCGGAATATATGCCCACTCGGGCAAAAATATTGGGCTCCAGCCTGGCAATCTCTTCTTTGGTTTTCAAGCTGACCTCGGGAACCCCATTCTGCCTGGTGTTCTCAAAGATCTTTTGGATCTCCTGCTCCTCCTCGCTGTTGGCCGCCACCACGATCTTGCCATAGCGCTTATGCTTAATATCGTAGTTTTGGCATATTTCATATAATAGGCGATTGCCTTCCAAACAGAGCTTTAATTTCAGGGATCCGGGAGGATAATAGAGCCCGGCGTGGATCACCTCGCTGTTGCGGCTGCTGGTCTCCATGCCATATTTTTCGTTCTTCTCTAAGACCAGGATATCCTGGTGTTCTTTGGAAAGTTCAGCAGCGATCGCTAATCCCACCACCCCCGCCCCAATGATGGTTATGCCGACCTTATCCGCCATTTACGCTTGCTTGAACCAGGCGATGGTCTTCTGGAGCCCTTCATCCAGGTTGATCTTGGGTTCCCAATCCAATATCTTCTTGGCTTTGGAGATATCGGGGCGGCGCTGCTTGGGATCGTCTTGCGGAAGGGGCTTAAAGGTGAGCGGAGTTTTGCTGTCCAGTATCTTTAGTACCTTTTGGGCCAGTTCCAGGATGGTGAATTCGTTGGGATTGCCCAAATTGACAGGCTGGTGCTCTTCTGAGAGCATTAACTTATACAATCCCTCCACCAGATCCGAGACGAAGCAGAAACTTCTGGTCTGTTTACCGTCCCCGAAGATAGTGAGTTTTTCTCCCCGCAGGGCCTGGTTGACGAAATTCGGCACCGCTCGTCCGTCATCCTTCTGCATGCGCGGCCCATAAGTGTTGAATATTCTAACGATCCGAGTATTAAGATGGTGAGTTCGGTTGTAGGCCATTACCAGCGCCTCGGAAAATCTTTTGGCTTCATCGTAAACGCTGCGCGGACCGATCGTGTTCACATTGCCCCAGTAATCCTCTTTTTGCGGGGAAACAGCGGGATCCCCGTATATTTCAGAGGTCGAAGCCATCAGATATTTGGCCTTATGTTTCAGCGCCATCTCCAGAGTATTGAATGTCCCCAGCGACCCAACCTCCATCGTTTCCAGCGGATGTTTTAGATAATCCACCGGGCTGGCGGGAGAAGCAAAATGCAGGACGAAGTCCACTTTTTCTTTAATATCCAGCGAGTCGGAAATGTCGTGCTCAATAAACCTTAATTTGGGATTCCCTTCGTGTTGTTTGATATTGTTAAGAGAGCCGGTGAGAAGATTGTCGATGATTATTACTTCGTGGCCCTCGGCCAGCAGTTTATCCGTCAAATGCGAACCGATGAACCCCGCCCCACCGGTAAGTACTATCTTCATCTACCGACCCCAAAATAACTGAAGCCCAGCTCCTTCATCCGTTTGGGATTATAAATATTTCTCCCATCGAATATAACCGGCTTTTTCATGAGCTTTTTTACCTTTTCCAGATCCAGGTCGCGGAATTCTCCCCACTCGGTAGCCACCACTACGGCTTCAGCCCCATCTATTGCCTCGTAAACCTTATTGCAGAACGTTAATTGCTTCTCGATCTTTTTGGCGGTCTTTTCGGCCACCGGATCGTAAGCCGTGATCCGGGCGCCCTTACTGATAAGACGATCGATGATCTTTAAAGAGGGGGCATCCCGTAGGTCATCGGTCTCCGGTTTAAAAGCCAGCCCCAGTACGGTGATCTTCTTGCCGCGCAGATTCTTTAGTTGTTTTTCGATCTTGCCGACAAAGGCATCAACCTGATAATTGTTGACCTCGTGAATGGCGTCCAGGATCTGCGGGTCGTAGCCGTGCTCCCGCGCCAGGTGCATCAAAGCCAGGATATCTTTGGGAAAACATGATCCACCCCAGCCGATCCCCGCGTTAAGGAATTCCCGCCCGATCCGATGGTCCAATCCCACGGCATTGGCCACTTCCTCCACATCGGAGCCCACCCGCTCGCAAATGCTGGCGATCTCGTTGATAAAGGAGATCTTGGTGGCCAGGAAAGCGTTGCTGGCGTATTTGATCAATTCGGCCGATTTGATGGAAGTGAAGATCATGTGGGCGTTCAGGGAACGGTACAGCTCGCTGATCTTGTTGAAAGCCCGGTTGTCCGAGGCGCCGATCACGATGCGGTCGGGACTCATGAAATCCGAGACCGCCGATCCCTCCCGCAGGAATTCCGGATTAGACACTACCGCAAAGCTGTCTTTCTTTACCCCGTCTTCAAGGAGAATTTTAGTGACGATATCGCCCATCCCCACCGGCACCGTGCTTTTATTAACGATGACCTTGAAGGTCTTGGGCTTCATCGCTTTGGCGATGCCTTTGGCTACGGCGATGACCGCTGAAACATCGGCTTTGCCGTTTGGGGTGGAAG
This sequence comes from Candidatus Saganbacteria bacterium, assembly GCA_016223205.1. Lineage (GTDB taxonomy): Bacteria > Margulisbacteria > WOR-1 > XYC2-FULL-46-14 > WPAF01 > JACRPM01. Next base: position 75,250 of record JACRPM010000001.1, on the reverse strand, counting down.
GCGTACCCACAGCAATAAAAAGGATCTCCGATCTCTTTACCGATCCGGTCAAATCCGTGGAAAAGGTAAGCCGTCCGGCCTGGGTGTTGCGATGCACGATCTCCTGCAGGCCCGGTTCATAAAAGGGGATCTGGCCCCGGTTCAAGCCGGTTATCCGTTGCCGGTCGCGATCCACGCAGATAACCTCATTGCCCAAGTTGGCAAAACAGGCCCCGGTGACCAAACCTACATAGCCGGTACCAATAACGGCTAATTTCATGGATATATTATACCTTATGCGCGCGGATGTGTCTTCAGGTAGACCTTCTTCAGGCGGTCGCGGGAAACGAAAGTATAGATCTCGGTGGTGGCGATATTGGAGTGTCCCAGCATCTCCTGCACGGTCCTTAGGTCCGCTCCCCTCTCTAAAAGATGGGTAGCAAAGGAGTGCCGGAGAGTATGGGGGTAGACTTTTTTCTCTATCCCGGATTTTCGCGCATACTTCTTTACCAGGTTCCATAACGCCTGGCGGGACAGGCGGGTGCCGTTGCGGTCCAGGAAAAGCGCTTTCTCCTCGATCTTCGGCCGGCCCTCTTTTAGATATTTTTCCAAAGCCGCTTTGGCGGATTCCCCGATCGGCACGATCCTCTCCTTCCCTCCCTTGCCAAAACATTTGACGAAGCCGGCCTGGAGATTGACGTCATTTAGGTCCAAGCCGATAAGCTCCGAGGCCCGGAGCCCCGCAGCATAGAGCATCTCGAGGATCGCGAGGTCCCTGACATTGTCTTTGGCGGGGGCTTTTAACAGGGTAAAAATATCTTTTATGCTCAAGGCTTTGGGCAGGCGCTTGCCGATCTTGGGCAATTTGAGGTCGGCGGTGGGATCGGATTTGACCTTCCCTTCGGCCAATAAATAATGATAGAAGGATTTTAAGGTGGCGTGCATACGCATTTGGGAAGCCGGGGAATATCCCGCGTCGCTGACCTTTTTCAAATAGGCCTGGATCAGCTCGCGATCGGCGGTCCTTCCCCCCAAGAATTTCTTGAATTGCTTAAGGTCGCGCCCGTAGTTGGAAAGGGTATGTTTGGAATAACCCTTTTCGAAATTGAGAAAATCCAGGAATTCGCGGATCAGCCCCGAACCATTCGCGCCAGCGCTTAGGTTCGGGGTCAGCTCATCCATTTGGCGATCGCTATGCCCACGATGGTCTTGTTATCCTTGATCTGCCCGCTCTTGACCATGTGCCAGGCTTTGAGGAGCGGAAGCTTGACCACCTTGATGTGCTCGTCTTCTTCATAGCGCTGTGAGGTCTTTTTGAGGTCTTTGGTCAGGAAATAATGGAATCTTTCGGTGGAATAGCCGGGTGACATGAATGCGGAGAACACCTTTTTGATCTTTCCAGCTTTATATCCGGTTTCTTCCTCCAATTCTCTTTTGGCTGCCGCCGCCAGGTTCTCTCCTTTGTTGAAGAGCCCTGCCGGGATCTCGAGCATCACCTGCTCCACCGGCTTGCGGTACTGCCGGACCAATATGATCTCACTTTTCGAGGTCAGAGCGATGACTCCCACCGCTCCGGGATGCTCCACCACCTCCCGGCTGGTCACCCGCCCGGTTGCCATCCTGACCGTGTCATCGCGGACCGAGATGATCCGGCCTTTATAGATCTTTTTGCTTTTTATGGTTCTTTCTTGCACTGGTTTCCTTTATTATTTCCAGAAGATATTTTGCACCCTGAAAAAGATCTTCCACTGCGATCCTTTCGGATGTGGTGTGGACCTTTTGCGCCCCCACCCCCACGATCAAGGTGTTGATCCCCAACTCATTGAAAATGTTGGCGTCGGAACCCCCACCGGTCATTTTCATCACCGGTTTGATCTTAAGGCCGATCAGGGCTTTCTTGGCGATCTTTATGACCAATTCGTCCTCATCTAAACTGAAGGAATTGTACATATTCTCGACCTTGATCTTGACCATGGCCCGGCTCTTGAGGCAGGCCTGGGTCAGGCATTTTTGCATGTGCTTGATCTGCTTTCGTAATTTGGCCTTGTTATGGCTGCGGGCTTCCCCTTTTATCCTGACCTTGTCCGGCACGATATTGGTGGCGTGCCCGCCCTGGATGATGCCGATGTTGGCGGTGGTCTCGCGGTCGATGCGCCCCATTTTCATCTTAGCTATGGCTTCGGAGGCGACCTTGATGGCGTTGATGCCGTCCTCGGGATGCACCCCGGCGTGCGCCGCCCGCCCGATCACTTCGGCCGTCAGGTTATATTGAGTAGGAGCTTTATATAGTAGAGTGTCCACTTTCCCGCCGTCGAGAACATATCCCAGGTCGGCCTTGATCCAGCTCCTTTTGATCATCTTGGCGCCCATCAGGCCGATCTCTTCTTCTACGGTAAAGATGACCTGGAGATCACCATGAGGCAGCTTTTCTTCACGCAATACTTTTAATACTTCCATGATCGCCGCCACTCCGGCTTTGTTGTCCGCCCCCAGGATGGTCGTCCCGTCGGTCGTGATGATCCCGTAACGTATCTTGGGCTTGATGTTCTCTCCGGGTTTGACGGTATCCAAATGGGCGTTGAGCAGCAAGCTCGGGGCATGTTTTTCGTTGCCCTTAATATCGGCAAAGATGTTACCGGCGTCATCTTGATAGGATCGTATTTTAAGGGCTTTGAGATCGCGGCGGATAACTTTTTCGAGGAGGTCTTCCTGGCCTGACAAGCTGGGGATCTTAACGTATTTAATGAAATTCTTAACTAAGCGCCGCTTATTTAAAATGCTCGTAACCTCCTGACTTTGGCGGTTTTATTCTACCATAAGAATCAACGAGCATGACCCCGAACTTATGGGGGACCATTTCTCCAACGACCGAAACCTTCGCTAGCTTCTTTAACTTTGGCAGGTTCGTTTTCGGGGCTGTAAAGACCAACTCGTATTCTTCCCCTCCATAAAGAGCTTGCTCAAGAGAAGCTCCTTTGGCGATCGGCGCCAGGTCTTCATATATCCGCGCGCCGGTCTTGCTCGCTTTGCACAATTCCAGTACTGAACGCATCAGACCATCACTGCTATCGATCATAGAAGTTGCGCCACGACTCTTTGCAATATTTCGCGCTTCTTTTATCCTAATTTTCAATTTTGCCTTTTGAATTTTGAATTTATCAGAAGCTGGCCCTCCGAAATCACCGGTAACAAGAATAAGATCGCCCGGTCTAGCCCCGGAGCGGGTCAAAAGCCGATCTTTTTCTACCTCTCCTAATAGAGTAATGCTTATGACTACTTCCCGGGGCGAGGCAACGGTATCGCCGCCGACAATATCGATCTTATTTTTTTGGGCCAGAGTATCTATTCCATTATAAAGTTGTCGAACTTGCTTGACCGATAACTTTTTGGGCAGACCGACGGTCACCACCGCATGGGTCGGATATCCCCCCATCGCCGCGATGTCCGAGATATTCGCCGCCATCACTTTCCGCCCAAGAGCAAAAAAAGAGGTCCCTTTTAACTTGAAATGAACATTTTCAATGAACGCATCCGTAGTAATCAATAGATAATTTTGACTTTTGCCTTTTGACTTTTGAATTTGTATGACCGCCGCATCATCACCTATCCCGATGATCGTGCTGGGCAGCTTGGGTTCTCGTTTGGCAATGAGGTCAATAAGCCCGAACTCGCCGAGCTCTGTGAGTTTCATGGAATGATTATATCAAATATTAGGACAGTGCGGGGATTTGGAGGGTAAGACTGGCGACATAGTAACCGGTATTAGCTTCATCCAAGGGTATCAGGGGGACCGGGAGGGCCGCCTCGACGATCTCAATTTGGCCGGTAAAGCCTTTTGCTCTCAATCGCTCGCCGCAATATTTTAGCAATCCCTTTGCGGACAATAGATCCCCCGGGCTTAATTGCGTGTAAAAGAGGCCGTCATCATGGACGAATGTTCCCAGCAATTCAAGGCCTTCATTTTGAGGATGGGTATGGAAAGAATAGAAGCGGATCCTCCCGCTTAATCTTTCCGGCCTCATTTGGCCTCGTTCCCCGGCTTTTTCCAAGATCCAATCTAACTGGTCCATATTATGGGCGACCGTGCAGGTCTCGCCGGATGTCATTTCCATGCCGACCGTTGAGACCGATGTTCCATCGCTCAACTCCAAGACCATCGTGGAAAATTCAAATCGTTCTCCCCAGCGATCATCATTATAGGTTCTATTGTAAAGATTAGTAACAATAGCCTGGATATCGGCAGAGTAATCCTTAAAAGGGATCTGCCGGGAATTCATCACTTGTTCAGGTTCAACTTTGCCCAGAGCTGCGGGGGGATTGGCGCCCGGGGCTATGCCGCTATTCCTGGCTAAATTGATCTTTCGCAACGTGCGCCACAATGCCCGGGCAACGACCTTGGCGCCTAACGGCAGGAATGAAAATGCCTGCTCATCGCCAAATAGATTCTGGCGCACCAATCCAATAAGATCTCTAATATTAGCTCTGGTAGTGGGGTGCCGCCAGTCGCGCGCCAAGGATCGGGGCGCTCTGGTCGTCGAACTTACCGCTCTAGCCTGTTCTAAATTGGCACTCATGGTTGCTCTTTCCTATGTATATATCGTCAGATTTGGGGCGGGATTTCAGTTCTTCTTCAGCGCTTCCGAGGAAATTTTCATCGCGCAGAATTCACCACACATGGAACAAACATCTTCAGACTTGGACTTTCTCTTTTCGTGAATCTCTCTCGCTCTTTCGGGGTCGATCGCCAGCTGGATCTGCTTGCCCCAATTAAGCTCTTTTCGCGCCCGGGACATTTCAATATCCCAGTCCCTGGCCCCCGGTACCTTTTTCGCAATATCCGCGCAGTGGGCCGCAATGCGCGAAGCAATAACCCCTTCTTTTACGTCTTGCGGTGTGGGAAGGCCCAAATGTTCGGTGGGCGTTACATAACAAAGGAAATCGGCGCCGGCCGAAGCCGCCAGCGTCCCGCCAATAGCCGCAGTAATGTGATCGTAACCGGGTGCTACATCGGTGGGAAGAGGACCCAGAACATAAAAAGGAGCACCCTTGCAGACCTCTTTTTGCATCTTGATCTGCGATTCGATCTGATCAAAAGGCACATGGCCCGGCCCTTCGATTATTATTTGTACTCCGGCCTCCCAGGCCCGCTTGGTAAGATCACCCAAGATAATCAGTTCCTGGACCTGCGCCTGGTCGCCGGCGTCAACGATGGAGCCCGGCCGCATCCCATCGCCCAGAGAAAGCGTGATATCGTATCGCAAGGCGATCTCCAGCAGGCGGTCGAAATATTGATAATATGGATTCTCGGTCTTGTTCTCCAATATCCATTTGACGAGCACCGCCCCACCCCGGCTCACCACTTCCATCAGGCGCGGTTGTTTCTTCAACCGGCCGATGGATTCAAAATTCACTCCGCAGTGGATGGTCATAAAATCCACCCCGTCTTGTGCCTGCTCCTCCACCACCTCAAACATTCCTTCGGCGGTCATCCGCTTTTCCACTATCGCCTGATAAATGGGAACGGTACCCAAAGGCACAGGACAAGCTGATAGGATGGATTTCCTAATCGCCGAGATATCTCCACCGGTTGAAAGATCCATTATAGTGTCAGCTCCGGCTTCTATGGCAACTTTGAGCTTTTTCAATTCCTCATCGATATTGGGGTAATCGGCAGAGGTGCCGATGTTCGCATTGACCTTGGTGCTTAGTCCGCTTCCAATTCTTACCGGTTTGACGCCTTTATGTCTTGGATTATTAAGAGTAACGATCTGACGCCGGTTCATGTCTTATATTCGCGGGTCTCTTCGGGCGGTTTGGCTTCGCGAGCCAGCTTCATGGCCACTTCCACCGCTTCCTTGGGGGTACTGGCCCGGTGGACCTTTGTATCCATTTGGCCGTTGTGATGAATGAATTGCCAGGTTTTAAGGCCGACCACCGGGATCTCGTAGCCCAGAGCAAAGGCGATCTCGGAGAGCGTACCATAGTAGCCGCCTACCGCGATCACCACATGACCGGTCTTGATGACCAGCTTATTCCGGGCGTACCCGATACCCGTGATTATCGGATAATCAATATAGGGATTGGCATCCTCTCTTTTGCTGCCGGGCAAAATGCCGATGGTGGTGCCGCCGGCGCTTTTGGCGCCCTTCGAGGCGTGCTCCATGACCCCTTTTAGCCCCCCACAAACCAAAACCGCCCCGGCCTTGGCTATTTCGGCCCCTACTTCTTCCGCCAGCTTACCGATCTCCGCTGAAGTCTGGCTTTCCCCGACCACCGCAATGAATACCTTTTTAGCGTTCATATTGTTTGAAATTATATCACATTTTTGTTAAGATTCAGTCATGGCGCAAACCATCTCTCAAAAAATATTAGCCAAGCACTGCGGGAAGAAGGAAGTCAGTCCCGGCGAGCTCATCAATTGCCGGGTGGACGTGGTCTTAGGTAACGACATTACCGCTCCGCCCGCCATCAAGGAGTTCGAAAAGATCGGCGTAAGCAAGGTCTTCGATAAAAAGAAGATCTTTCTCGTACCCGACCATTTTACTCCAGCCAAGGACATCAAGTCCGCCGAACAGGTAAAGATGATGCGCCATTTTGCCAAGAAATACGGGATCGTCAATTTCTTCGAGATCGGCTGTATGGGTGTGGAACATGCATTGCTCCCTGAAATTGGGGCGATAAAACCCGGCGAGTTGATCATCGGGGCGGATTCCCATACTTGCACCTACGGTGCTTTGGGCGCTTTTTCGACTGGAGTGGGCTCCACCGACATGGCCGCCGCCATGGCCACCGGTAAAGTGTGGTTCAAGGTGCCGGAACAGTTAAAGTTTATATTACGCGGAAAGATCGGACCCTGGGTGGAAGGGAAAGATCTTATTCTCTATACCATCGGCCAGATCGGGGTGGACGGCGCCCGTTACATGTCCATGGAATTCACCGGACCGGCCATCAAGGCCCTTTCGGTCGAAGGCCGCCTGACCATGGCCAATATGGCCATCGAAGCCGGCGGGAAGAATGGGATTTTTGAGATTGATGCTAAAACGATGGCTTATTTAAAGCCGAGATTAAAATCTCGCTTAAATTTAACCGCGAATTCATTCGCGGGGCTTGCTTCTGATGAGGATGCCGAGTACAAGGAAATTTTTGATTGGGATGTTTCCAAAGTAGAACCCCAGGTCTCCTTCCCGCATTTGCCCAGCAACGCCAAACCGGTCAGCAAGTGCGGGCATATTAAGATCGATCAGTCGGTCATCGGCTCGTGCACCAATGGGCGGATGGAAGATTTGAGAGTTGCGGCAAAAGTGCTTAAAGGTAAAAAGCGGCACCAGGATGTGCGGTTGATCATCATCCCCGCCACTCAAGCGGTCTATCAGCAGGCCATGAAGGAAGGCTTGATAGATATCTTCATGAAGGCCGAAGCGGCGGTCTCCACCCCCACCTGCGGGCCCTGCCTGGGCGGCCATATGGGCATCTTGGCGGAGGGCGAAAGATCGATCGCTACCACCAATAGGAATTTTGTCGGACGCATGGGCCATCCCAAATCCGAAGTTTATCTCTCCAATGTGGCAGTGGCGGCGGCTTCTGCGGTGGCGGGGTATATTGTAAGTCCGGAAAACCTCTAATCTTTCAAAAAATCCTTAAGTTCCGGAAGGCGTTCCATTAAAATTTGCAGCGCTTCTTTTTCAATCTGTCTAATCCACTCCCTGGTCACCCCGTATCTTTCCCCGATTTCCTCCATCGTTTTCGATTTTCTGCCGCTAAGGCCAAACCGGCTGCGGATCACTTCCCTCATTCTCCTGTTGGGGAGTTTTTGCACTTCTTTCTCCAATTTTATTCGCAAGTCTCTATTTATAACCAGGCCCAGCGGGTCCGCCGCTGCCCTATCGGGGGTTAAATCCAGGAGTTCGCCATCCCCTTCGGCCCCCACCGGTTTTTGAAAAGAAACCTCGCCCTGTCCGGCAGTTTTCAATATTTCCTGAAGGGCGCTCAAATCGATTTCCAGATGAGCCGCAATCTCTTCATTGGTCGCTTCCCGGCCGAATTCCTCACACAAGAGATGTCGGGCTCTCTCCAGCTGTGCAAACCTCTCTTGCCTGTGAACAGGGACTCGAACGGTCCGTCCCTGATTTGCAATGGCCATTTGGATCTTATTCCTTATCCAGAAAGATGCATAAGTTGAAAATTTTGCCCCCTTGTGAGGATCGAACAGCTGAACCGCCCGCATCAGGCCAAATGTTCCTTCTCCGGCTAAGTCATCAAAATCCAATCCCCGCCCCAGATATTTATTGGCGAAATAATTAACCAACCCCATGTTGGCCAACACTTTTTGCCAGGTTTCCTCATCAGGGACGGGCCGCATTTGAGTGAACCTTTCAAATGCTTCAACTGGATCACGAAAATGAAAGATCACCGTCATTCTTCTCGCCTGCAGCAAGGGAGCGTTGAATTTTTTCATTATGAGAATTATTTGCAACGCCGCTTCCCTGACCCGCTCCAATGGCTCGCCCAGCTGGCGCAGGGCGATGATCCGCGCTTCCGCCGGGGTCAATTGAAACTGCTCGAGCTCCGCGCGGCGTTCCGGTGCAAGGCCCTTAAACTCCGCCTGTTTTTTTATGAATCCCCTTATATCGTATTCAAGTATTTTTGGCAGGTTTTCCGCCGCCTGTCTTACGCTCTTTAATGGGTCATCTAAATTATGGACCGCAAATCTCCAGGCATCCGCCAGCGTGAACTTTAGATGCTTACTTATATCCGACCTCATCAATTCCGTTAGATTGAGAAGGACCTTTTTCAGCCGGTCCAGCGGAGCGCGGCTGTGATTAACAGCAAAATCCCAGGCATCAGCCAATGTCAGCTCGAAAGCTTCGAGCTCCTTTCTTTCCGCTTCCCGGAGAAAACCGGGAACATTAAATTTCAGAAGATCCGGCAAAGCGCGGAGCGCCTTTTTTGCGGCTGTCAGCGGCGCCGGGGTGTTTTGGATCGAAAACGTCCAGGCATCGGCGGGGGAAAGGGTGAATTCCTTAAGCTCTTCCTGCCGCGTTGCTGTTAAGCCGTTTAAAAGTCCTTCGCTTTCGATAAATGCCTGTATGTCAAAACCTAAGATCACTGGTATTCCACGCAAGACCCCCTCAAGCTTCTCCAGCGGTTTATTCAGGTTGTTAAACGCGATATATCTGGCGTTTGAGATCGGGATTTCATTATTATGCCGTAAGATCTCCGCCAGATTACGCAATGCGGTTTTAATATTTATTAGTGATTTCTTGCCATATTGGATAGCAAAACGCTTCTTTTCCGCAGGTGTCAGAACTAGCTTTTTCAGCTGATCCCGTTTCTCCGGCGATAATCCAGCAAGCAGACCTTCATCCTCAATATATTTTTGAACATTGAAGTTATAGAGAGCGGGAAGATACCGAAGAGCTTGTCTTAGCCCTTTTATCGGATCGGCGATATTGGTTATCGCAAAATGCCAGGCCTCGGCGGCAGTCAGTTTTATGCTTTTCATTTCTTCTTGATGTTCTATCGTCAAATCCTTTAATGGCCCAGCTTTTTCAAAAAATCGCCGGATATCGAAACTAAGTATTTTCGGCAGGTTTCCCAGGGCTTTATTTACGCCTGCCAGCGGATCGGTCATATAACCGACCGCAAAAAACCAGGCGTCCGAGATGGACAGTTCGCAACCCTCGGGAACCTTGTACTTCAGGACCATGAAAAAGTTTCGCAGTGCCCTTTCCAGCGACTCTACCGGCTTACCTCTATTATGAGCGGCCAGACGCCAAAGTTTCCCCAGAGAAGGAATGAAATGCTTTATCTCCTCATATCTTTTGGCAGGAAGGCCCTCCGGCAATCTTTCCTTGATAAAAAACGCTTGAACATCGAATTTCACCAGCTCCACCAGGTTACACAGGGCTTTTTTCAGTGCTTCGACCGGCTCCCTGCCATTATTATGTGCGAAATGCCGCAGGCTCGTAAGCGGGATCTTTAACTTCTTAAGATCAGCAATCCTTTGCGGCGTGAGCCCGGCAAATAGATTTTTTTCAGAGAAATAGCCCTGGACATCAAGTGCCTTTACTCGTTCCAGGTTTTTTTCTGCCCTCTCGCCACCCGCCAGCGGGTCTGGCGTGCTGAAGGTCGCCAAACGCCAGGCCTCGGACAGATTGATTTTCCCTTCAAAAGAAATGTGGATCGCTTCGACCGCCGGACGCGATAACAGTAGCCGGACCGCGAGCTTGATCTTGGTCAGAGAGTAGCCGTTTAATAAATAATCGTCGATCATTGAGTGGAGGGAGACTGCCATGCGTCCGACCAGATCCCCACTCACTTCTCCCCGGAGGATTCCCGGCAAATCCTCCTTGCCGATAAAATATTGACCAGCCAGCCATTCCAACTGTCCGGACCTGGAGCGCGCCAGACTTTCGGCCCCGGATTCCATTAATTTATTCAGTGTGTTCTCAGAGAGCGGAAGCGGTTTACTTTTAAAGATCGGATGTGATCGCACGCCGCTGACCAGGGAGAGGATAAACTCCTCGTACTTACCTCTTAATTTCCCTCCCCGTCTGCCGACTGGCAGACTATAGCTGAGAGGGCGCAGAGGATGGACAACATGCTGTCTAGGCACGCCGTAGAGATCCGCTACCAATGGGTGGATATGGTAATTAGCTGCCATGTTAATACAGATGATTTTCGTTTGATAGACTTTGAAATTTCAATAATTGTTACGGCGGCAGCCAGCACAGTGGCGGGATCCATCGTCAGTCCGAAAGATCTATAAATCCCCACACTAAAAATTTTAGTGTGGGGATAAAGAATCCCCAACCTGGGGCTCTGCCAGCTCCAACCCCGGCAAACAACCATAAGGACAAAATGATTGGCTTTCGGTCCGCCTCCTGTCGTTGAAAGCGCGTAATTCTGCTTCGGTAATTTCTTTGGGAGTACCCTGAAGATAATTCAAGCGAATGAACTCTTCGATGGACGTCCGCGCTTCGTTACCGACGGAATCCTCCCGGCATTCGTCCCAGCGCCGGAACAAGAAATCATGCTGCTGATCGAGCGACCAATCATGGTGTCTCTCGATTATCTTTAATAATTCTTGGTGGAGGCCGGATAGAGCTGCATTAACATTTGCCATATCGGTTTGTTCGGCGAGCCGGACACGCACTTCACGCGTCGGTTCTTCCACCTCCCGCCACATGTATTGAGGAAGAGGCGGTTGATCCCAGGGAAGCTGATACGATGAAAAATCTTGAACGCGATAGACCAAGCCCGTATCCACCGGCTCCTGGATCAGATTCTGGCCGGATTCCATGCGGCCGTCGGGTCGAATCACGATGAAGTTGCGGCCGTCCGCATTTCTGTAGATATATGATCCATCCGCTTGTCGTTCAAAGTGATATCTTCTTTCCGGGCCGCTTCTAGAAGATTCCGAAGGATCATGCATGCCGACCACGAATCCGTCCTCTGTTTCTTGGTATACAGGGGTCGGCTGGCTGGAAGGATGCCAGCTGGGGCAATCGATCCTGCCGGTGCCGTTTTGTACCACCCAGCAGCCCTCGCCTAAAAGCTGCTCCCTTTGATCTTCGGATATTTCCGGCCGCGGCGGCAGGGACGCGGGGGCATTTGGATTCAGTTCGGCCTGGCGCATGGATGCCAGGGCCACCTCCCGGATAACTTCTTGTGAGGTCGGCTCCGTCGCCAGCCCACCCGGATGGGCAAGAAAATATCCGACCGGCATAGTGGTAGGAGTTTCAACCGGGACAGGCACGGCTGAGGGGCTCCCTATCGGCTCCGGCGGAGGAGGAAGCGGAACAATCTCTGCCGATCGGAAACCTGGCCGCCTTCTTTCTTGACCGATTGGTTCGGGTATTTGAGGAGGCTCCATAGGTTTAAAATCTTGGACCGATACTTGGGACTTATAGATCGGATGTGATTGATCAATCCGCGGAGAAAATAGTTCTATTGGATGAATATTTCTTTTTGTTACTTCTGTCACAGGTGCGCGTCCGCAGGGAAGAAAATGTCTGGCAACAGATAAAGCCGCCGCATGCAGGAATAAGGAAGCGGCGGAAAACATTATGACTCTTGAGATTTTTCCAATCTTCATTATATATCCTCGAGGGATCCTATTTATATATCGTCCATTTTTCAGCAACATTTCAACATTTATGATATAATTTTCAAACAATGAAAGGCCACGTTTGGAAATTCGGCAATAACATCGATACCGACCTGATCATACCGGCCAGGTATTTGAACACTTCCGATCCGGAGGAGCTGGCCAAGTACGCCATGATGGATGCCGATTCCGAATGGGTGGACAAGATGAAAAAGGGCGACTTTATCGTCGCCGGTGATAACTTCGGCTGCGGCTCCTCCCGCGAACACGCCCCCATCGCGCTCAAAGCCACCGGCCTCTCGGCCGTCATAGCCAAATCTTTCGCCCGGATATTTTATCGAAATGCGATCAATATCGGCTTTCCTATCCTTGAGTCCGCCGAAGCCGCGGAAGAGATTAAAGAGGGCGATGAGGTTGAAGTCGATTTAACAGCTGGAATAATCCACGACCAGACCACCGGTAAATCTTACAAAGCCCAGCCTTTCCCGGAGTTCATGCAGAAGATCATTGACGCGGGCGGTTTGATCCCTTACCTGAAGAAAAAAACTAGATAGCCCCGGCTACGGTATCCCCTACTTCGGTCGTAGACATCCCCATCTTGCCGGCGGACATGGACTTCATCTTGGTGCAGGCGAACTTGATGCCTTTTTCGACGTCGGCAGCCGCTTTGGATTCGCCGATCTCCTCAAGCAGCATTTGGAGCGCGCCAATGGCGGCCAAAGGATTGATGACGTTCTTGCCGGTATATTTGGGAGCCGACCCGCCGATGGGCTCGAACATGGAAACGCCTTCGGGATTGATATTGCCCCCCGCCGCGATGCCCATCCCCCCCTGGATCATGGCGCCAAGGTCCGTGATGATATCGCCGAACATGTTATCGGTGACGATGACATCGAACCACTCCGGATTCTTGACGAACCACATGCAGGTGGCATCCACGTGGGAATATTCGCGCTTGATGCCGGGATAATCCTTCTGCCCGATCTCGTGGAATGCTCTTTCCCAGAGGTCCCAGGCATAAGTTAAAACATTGGTCTTGCCGACCAGGGTGAGCTGTTTCCTCTTATTTCTCTTTTTAGTATATTCGAACGCGTAACGCAAACAACGCTCGACGCCTTTGCGGGTGTTAACCGAAACCTGGGTGGCGACTTCATCCGGACTCCCCTTCTTTAGATAACCCCCGGTGCCGACGTATAATCCTTCGGTATTCTCGCGCACCACTACAAAATCTATCTCCGCCGGACCTTTGTCCTTGACCGGGGACCAGACATTGGGATAAAGGATGACCGGACGCAGGTTGATATACTGGTCCAGCGCGAAGCGCAGTTTAAGCAGGACTCCGTGTTCAATTATACCCGGTTTGACTTCGGGATCGCCGACCGCACCCAAATAGATGACATCAAAGGTCTTAAGCTCCTCCACATCCTGGTCGGAAACCAATTTTCCGGTCTTTAAATATCTTTTTCCGGTGAAATCGAATTCCTTGAGCTCGTATTTGAAGTTGTGCTTCTTGGAGACAGCTTTCAGGACCTTTAATCCTTCCGCCACCACTTCCGGCCCGGTGCCGTCCCCCCCGATCACTGCTATCTTGTGAGTTTTTTCTGCCATATTGATCATTCCTCTCTGGCTTCATTTTATCAGAAATGAACTGAAATTTCACCCCGGATTTGGCGATATATATATGAAGGACAGGAGGAACAAATTGGCAGGTATTAAAGCAACGGAGAGAATTCGGGTAGAAGATAGGGTTCATCGCACCTATATAAGATTTAGGGACCGGGCTTATCGTTTGACCCCGGAATACGGTTTGCTATTACGCAATTTGATTTCGGAAATGCGCCGAGATGACCTTCGTGATATCACCGCTCGCCGCCTTATTGAAAAATTACCCGAAGCGACCCGCGGTCGTATTGAGACCCGCGCTCAAGAAGAACGCTTGGATCTGGAAGAGATCCGCTTGAGCGAACCGGAGCTAATTTATTTTTTAAGCCGCCTCTCTCTGCCCGAAGCCAGGGAAGAAGCGGCAGATCCGGTTCGTCTTCTAAGAGCCATTTCCGAAGGAAGGCTTATCAACGAAGTCCGAGAAAACGGCCGACTCCCCTCCATTTCCATTGTGTTGAATGAAGAATCACTTATCGCCTCGGACCTCCGCCTGGTCGACCGCCCCCCGGAAGAAGTCCGCCGCATTTTGGAAATTCTGCGCGAAGATCCGGAACTTATGGATATTCTCCTGCATCGGCTGGGTCTGGGAGAACTAAAAGACCTGCACAGCTTTGAACTTCTCCGCCATATCGTTTTCGGCTTGCTCGAATACCGCGCGGAGCTGGGCCGGTTCGAATTCGAGAGAAGGTTCGGCCGCGGTATCACCGCCGAAGCGATCGCCGAAGCCGTTCGTCTGGGCCTGCTCCATGACCGCCTCGATGTAGGTCCGCGTTGGGCTCCCGAATGGCGGATGATCCGGGCCGCTTACGTCAGGGGAGAAGTCCTTTCCCCCGACAGCATCAAATGGGACAGCTTCGGCCCGGGAACCGGGATCAGGTATTTGGCCGGGCTGCGGTCGACCGGGCTTAGTGAATTTAGAACCGACCGGCTGACCTTAAAAAACAAGATCGAGGGCTTGGTCGCTTTCGGCGCGACCTATCTTGACATATTAGAAGCGCTCACCCGCCAAGAGTCTCCCTTATCGGTAGAGCAGTTATTGGTAACCAGTGATCACAAAAGCATTCTGACCTGGCCTGCGGCAACAGCGATCATTGATGCCCAGGCCCAGGTTGAAGTGTTTGGCCCGATATTTGAGCTGTTGGTAAGTAAGCCCGAAGGATTGCGCGAAGAAGAGAGCCGGACTATCCTGGTCGGGATACTATCTAAGGAAACACCGGATTCCATTTTGAATCGTGAGACCGCAACCGATTCCCGCCCCACCGCTCACGAGCAATTGCTGGCCGTCATCGAATCCCAATCTCCGCTACAAGATAAAGG
This sequence comes from Candidatus Saganbacteria bacterium, assembly GCA_016223205.1. GTDB lineage: Bacteria > Margulisbacteria > WOR-1 > XYC2-FULL-46-14 > WPAF01 > JACRPM01. The sequence continues at coordinate 60,183 of JACRPM010000001.1, read as the reverse complement.
TGCAACAGCAGAAGCCCGCAAGCTCCTGCGGCGATCTCCGCAAGTTTTGTATCATGCCCAAAGATTTATCGGCAGCAAATATTCCCACGGGGTTCTTTCATCTTTTCCCCAGTCCGAAGTCGGCCGGTTCCTGCTGGACCTAATCGAAAAGACCCTCGGCCGTCCGGTCGTAATGCGGCAAGGATTTTTAGGATCGGTCTTTGCTCTGGCCGGCCAGCAGATCGAAAACGATAATCTTGACATGCACGGTTCGGTCCGCGAAATTCTTCCACGGCTGGCGGCTGCGGCAGCCGAATGGCCGGAAGCCAAGCAAATTGACCGGGATGCCAAAACTTTATCTATTAATGAGAGCCAATATACGGCTACCCCTGCCGAGCAAGTGATTTGGAAAGCTCGGGGGCACGCCGCCCTGCTGCTGCTGGTCAGGATATTTTTATCCCCCGACCGGGCCGGTCGGCTCCCTTATGAGGTTTCGGCCCAAACTGCTCTGCGCGCAGCTGAAAAATTGCGGGGAGAGGTGGACTACGAAAAGTATTCCGAGCTGGCTTATATCCCCTACCTGCCTGCCTTCATTTTGGCAAGGATGGGCGGGGAATTCAGGGATAAGGCGCTTGATGAATTGAAGACCGCTCTGGTCGAAGGGGGAAGAAATGGATTGCTGGCCGCCGTCGGGATGGTTCAGGGCGTGACCCGGGGTGAGATCTATATCGACCTGGCTAACATCTTAAAGGAGATCGATCGCCCCGAACTCGATCCGGAGATCCGGCTTTTGGGATATATCTTAAGGTCGGAACGGCTCCAAATGCAATATCAAGAGAACCTTTTTGATCTGGCGCGTCTGTTTTTAGCCGAGATGCCCTCTCAACTTCTTAAAGAGTTGACCGACCTGATAGACACACAGCAGTATGAGGAAGTGTCGGTTCGGGTGGAAAAATGGATAAAAGAACGCTTGCAGCGTTTTGCGGATTTTACGACTTCAGCGGCTAGCGGCGTTCCTAACCAATAACCGCGCGACTTTCTTTTCTACCGAATAGAGCTTGAAGCGAACCGCTTTGAATTTTTGTCCCATCTTTGGATTTAACAATTTTGAAAACTCTTCGAGCACCCTCACCGCCTCCTCCGCCCGTTTCATGTTTGAGCGGAAGATATCCTGAATATTCCCCCTCATCCCTTCCCTTTTAGTGTACATCTTCCGTCCGATATCTTTTTCTGCCCTCCGCGATTTTATCAGATAATCTGATATCCTGATTTTCTGATCCTCCACCATCTGATGCGCCGATATTCTGATAATCTTAGACAACTCACCTCTAATCTTCTTAATAACAAGCGTCGTGTTTTTATCTTCCAAAATGAATCGACATATCTCCTCCACCACCCGCAAACCCTCAAGAGCCCGGTTGAGATTGACGTCCAGTATCCTAAAAACCTTTCTCACGGCATCACCGTTTTTACCCATTGGATGGGATCCACCCTAACATTATGCACCGACATCCCCCAGTGCAGATGTGGACCGGATGAAATTCCGGTATTGCCGGACAATCCCAAAAGATCGCCCACCTCAACCTCCTGCCCCTCTTTAACCATGATCTTTGACAGGTGGAAATACAAAGTATCGATCCCCTGTCCATGATCAATAGCCACGGTGCCGCCGAAGGCCTTAAAGAATTGCGCCACTATCACCTGTCCCCGGTTGGGGGCCAAAACCCGGGTCCCCACCGGCGCGCGAAGATCCTGCCCGCGGTGGCGGCTGCGGGGTTTATTGTTGACAAATTCCCTGGTGCCGAAGGCCATAGTGGTGATACCCGGCACCGGCAGCTTGAACAGCCCTCTCCAGAGCTTATTCGGGGATTCTTTAAGGAGTTGGGCCTCGATCCGGCCCCATTCATCGGTCACCAGGTCGGGAGCCATGAGTTTTTTCTTGGAGGGCTTGAGCCAGAACGAGACCTTGGGATAGATACGGCGGCTAACGGTGATATATATAACTTCGGTTAAAAGGCGCTGGTCGGGCCGCTTGGCCCTTACCTTCAGGTCGTAATCGCCGGTCTTCATTTCGGGAAGCGTTCCGATCACCGCCCGCAGGCCCTCCTCGTAGGGGTAGAACCTGACGGCCTTATTATCGAATTCCGCCCAATAATCATTTCCGGCCTCGGGTGAGGCAATAAATACGATAAAACTGCGTCCCTGGAATACTTCGGCCGGGTAGACCAGTTTTATATCGGCAAAACAAGAAGAAAATAATACGAGAATAATAAGAGCCGAGACTAAAGTCTCGCCTAAATTTAACCGCGACTTTAGTCGCCGGTTACTCACTTTGAATGCGGTTCTTCCCGTTCAGCAAAGCGATGCGGGGCTTGTGTTTCTTGGCTTCTAATGGCGTCATCAGCGCATAAGACAAGATGATCACCCGATCGCCCTTCTTCCCGAGTTTCGCAGCCGGCCCGCGCAGCCCTATCTCCCCTTTCTGCCCTTCGATGGCATAGGTCTCAAACCGCTGGCCGTTATCAAAATTCAAGACCGTGACTTTTTCATTGGGCAGGATGCCGACGGCCTTGAGTAATTTGGGATCGATCGCGATACTGCCCTGATAATAAAGTTCGCAGGACGTGACGGCAGCCATATGGAGCTTGGATTTTAAGATAGTGAGCAGCATTATCTAAAGATCACTATCTTTCCAGAGGCCCCTCCCGGGAAGATCATGCGATAAATACCCGAAGCGGCTTTTTGGCCGGTGTAGGTGGTCCCGTCCCAGTTTACCTTATTAGTGCCGGTTACGATATTAGCCGTAAGATTGGCTACTGGTCCGGCAGCCGACCAGATCGGCATGGTTTTTGTCCCTAAATTTTCTTTGGATTCGAATTGGATCGTAACCGGATTTGCGGGAGTTGGGTTTTTATTCGGCGCCTGCAGGACATTGGAGATCGCTTTTTCACCGGAACTTTGCCCGGCGAACTTTAAGCTAAGCGAGGTGCTGCCCTGGTTGCCGTCGATGTCCTTGGCGGTGATAAAGAGTGTGAAAAGCGAATTGACCCCTACCGCCGAGCCGAAAGTGACCTCTTCTCCGGTATTGAAATTAATAAGTTTATTGGGAACCGCTCGGAAACTGCCGGTGGTGGAAGTGGCTGCGGTGTAGACATCACTCCCCGTAAAGGTCTTATAGAAAGTATTGCTGCCGGATTCTATCCGCAGGGTGAATTCCAGATCATCGGTCGGGCTAATGCTCAAGCCGGTGACATCGGAGAGATCGCCCGTGAAAGTATCGACGAAGGGAATAGACATCCCCGAGGTGTAATCCCCCCCATTGATCTTTAAGGAAGAAAAAGTAGGCCCGGCGGAATCGGCCAAGACCGAGATGGTAAACGTAGCGCTGCCGCCGTCCGGATTGGTGACCGTCAGGGTATGATTGCCGACTAAGCTGGCCTTGTCGGCAAAAGAAACCGGAAGCACTATCGAAGTATCGGAAAAAGAAGTAACAGTTCCGGGAGTGATATCGGTTGTATCAAAAGTTACGGTAGGAGCTACGCTCGAATTGAATAACGTTCCCGTGACGGTGAAGGCAGTATAAATTCCGGCCCGGGCAAAAGTGGTGAAGCGCCCGTGCTTGGCGGCGGTGATGGTTGGATTTAACGCATATTTCAAAACTGTGCCGCCGGCGCCCACCGCACAGCCATTGTTGACATCGGTAAAATGCACTCCGTTAAGATCGTTGGTTGTCCCGCTGGTCTCCGCCGTCCAGGTGGCGCCACCGTCGGTCGTCTTTAAGATCGCGCCTCCGGCACCTACCACCCAGCCGTTGCTGGCATCCGTAAAATAAACAGCATTGAGATTGCTGGCAGTTCCGCTGGCCATGGTATTCCAGTTGGTACCGCCGTCAGTCGTTTTTAAAATGGTGCCGCTGTTTCCCGCCACCCAGCCGGTGGTGGAATTAATGAAGAAAACATCATTCAATTGGTTGGCAGTTCCGCTTACCTGCTCGGTCCAGAGATCCGCACCGTTCGTCGTCTTAAAGATCAATCCCGGAGAACCCACCAGCCAACCGGTCTGACCGATAAAATACACTCCGTAGTAAGCCCTTTCAGCCGTCAGACCGGCATCTTTGGCAGTCCAGGTCGCACCTCCGTCAACGGTCTTCCAAAACAAATTAACAGCCGCGGTAGTCGCGGCATATCCGGTATTGGCATCCGTGAAGAAGATATCGTTCAACACCGAAATGTCGGTAGCCACCTGCGACCAATTCGCGCCGCTGTCGGTGGATTTGGAAAGATACCCCCCGCCCCCGCTGGCAGTGCCGGCAGCAAAACCAATCGTTGTAGGAAAATTGACACTGCTGAAGTTGTTGGCCGAGGCGGAACTATTGACCACAGTCCAGGTCTTGCCGTAATCGGTGGTGCGAATGACGGTCTGCAAATTGCCCACCGCCATGCCGGTAGAGGCGCTGATGAACTGCACGTCGTTAAGCGCCTGGGTGGTGGAAGAAGTCCGGCTTACCCAAGAATTTGAAGCCCAACCTGAAGAGGATATAAAAAAGAGAGCCAAAACGAAGATCAGGATGATGCGTCGCATGTAACCCACCTCCTGTATTACATCGTTTATTATATCATAGGATTTCATTGGGTTTCAAGTGGGTGCCGGCGAATATGTGGGTGCCCTTGAGCACCGCACAGCGGTTGCTTAGCACCGTATCTTCCTCAATCGTCACCCCTTCCCCCACCCGGCACCAGTTGCCGATCACACTGCCCTTTACTTTGGCGTTCTGGGAGATAAAAGTATCCGACCAGATGATACTGCCCTCGACGCGCGAATTATAACTGATGACGCTCATATTGCCCAAAACCGTATCCTTTATATGCGCGCCCTTGCGGATCTCGCATTTGTCACCTACGATCACACAGCCCTCAAACTTGACCGAGGGGTCGATCTCGCAGTTCTTGCCGATCCATACGCAAGCCGAGGTCTTGCGCCCCGGCACCAAGATCCTCACCCTTCCCTGCATGGCGTCGTAATTGGTCTTGACGTAGGTCTGGAGGTTGCCCACGTCCGACCAGTACTCGATCATCTTATAACCGAAGATCGGCGCGCCCTCTTTGGCCAGCCGGGGAAAGAGCTCCTTGCCGAAATCGAAGAAGCGGTCCTGGGGGATAGATTCCAATATTTCCGGCTCGAAAACATAGATGCCGGTATTGACCAGGTTCGAGGGAGCTTCGCCGGCTTTGGGTTTTTCAAAAAATCCGGTGATGCGCTGGTCTCCATCCATCGTCACCACCCCGAAGCTTTCGGTCTCATCCTTGGGACAAAGCGCCAAGGTGGCCAGGGCGCCCTTCTTTTTATGGAAAGCGATAAGCTTGCGGAGGTCGATATCGGTCAAGGCATCGGAGGACAAAACCACAAAGGTGTCGTCCAGCCCGCCGGCCACCTCCGCCATGCGCAAAACCCCGCCCGCGGTCCCCATCAGCTTTTCTTCGTAAGAATATGCCAGGTCCACCCCAAAATCGTCACCCGCGGCAAAAAAATTGACTACTTGTTCGGGATGGTAATGGATGTTGACGGTGGCGCGGCGGATGCCGTGTTTGCGGAGAAGTTCCAAATTGTGCTGCATGGTGGGCTTGCCCACGATCGGCACCATGGGCTTGGGCACGGCCAGGGTGAGCGGCTCGAGCCGCGTCCCCAACCCCGCCGCCATGATCAGGGCTTGCTTAACCCTCTCGCTTGGCAATTTTCGAAATTCTCCTTAAATGTCTTTCGTCACCCGAAAATGAAGTATGGAGCCAGATGTCCACGATCTTAAGCGCCTGATCTTCTTTCAGCTTGCGTCCCGCCAGGCATAAGACGTTGCAGTCCCCATGCTCGCGGCTTTGGCGGGCGGTATATTCGTCATAAGCGTTGACCGCGCGGATACCCTTCACCTTGTTGGCCGCCACCACCATCCCCACCCCCGACCCGCAAATGAGTATCCCCCGATCCGCTTTCTTATGTGAGACCGCCTCTGCTACCGGGAAAGCAAAATCGGGATAATCGCACGACTCTTCCGAGGAGGTGCCGAAATCCTTGACCTCAACTTTTTGGTCCTGTAGATATTTTATGATGAGGTCTTTTAACTTAAAACCGGCATGGTCGGACCCGATCGCTATTTTCACTTAATGGCCTCCCTCATTTCCTCGACCGCCTTTTTCATCCCGACGATAACCGAACGGGCAACGATCGAAAAGCCGATGTTCAGCTCTTCGATGCCGAAGATCCTCACGATATCTTTAACGTTCTGATAATCCAGCCCATGGCCGGCGTTCACTTTTAATCCGATAAGCAAGGCCTTCTGGGTGAAGGTGCCGATCTTTTGATATTCCAGTTTTTTCTTTGCCGGGTTTATTGCATTAGCGTAAGTCCCGGTGTGGATCTCGATGAAGCGGGCCAGCAAGAGCGCTGATTCCTCAACCTGTTCCGCGACCGGATCGATGAATAAACTGACGGTAATGCCTTTGTCCTGAAGTTTTTTTACGATCGGTTTGAGTTTCTTGGAATTTCTCACCACGTCCAGCCCGCCTTCGGTGGTCAGCTCCTGCCTTTTTTCCGGGACCAGGGTGACATAGTCGGGTTTTACTTTGAGAGCGAATTTGACCATCTCATCGGTGGCGGCCATCTCCAGATCCAATCTGGTGGGGAGTTCGCGCAGGCGATAGACATCTTTATCCTGTATATGGCGGCGGTCTTCGCGCAGGTGGCAGACGATGCCATCGGCCCCGCCCTTAATGCACTCCTTGGCGGCATCGATCGGATCGGGAATAGCTTCGCGCCGCGCCTGGCGCAGTGTGGCAATGTGATCGATATTGACCCCGAGTTTCACGATGGGGATATTATATCAGATTATATTTTGAAGGGCACGGGTGAATGCGAGGGCTACGTTTTTGGCCGGGTCGGGAATGGACAAGGGAGGCAGATGTGCGTAGACCACCAATGGGCTGTGGCGCTCGGCGTAATCGCGATGCCCTTTATTGGGATCGCACACGCAGAGCACCGCGGTCCTGGCGGTCTCCGCTGATGCCCGCAATTGTTCCAAAGCCGGAGGCAGGTATGCCGCGGCTTCCTCTAGATCGGTATTGCCCAATAAAACGACTTCTTTCCCTTCAAAGGATCGGCCGATTATCGAATCCCGCCCCTGGTAAGGTTCCCACCGCACGCCTCCGCGGAACTCGGCCTCCAACACATCGGCCGCCAATTCCGAGACGGGTTTGCATTCCATCTTCGGGTCCCAACCAAAAGGATAAAGCTGATAGAGAGTATATAAGCGGTCATTTAATTTGAAGCCGGTCATCGGCCCAAGCCGGGAATCAATTATTTGTGAGATAAAAATCAGGCGGTCGGGGTGATGTTTTTGGTGGTTGGTTATAAGGTCGGGGACACGATTTGGCCCCCTGCCGAGCTTTGCGCTCGGTCTAAGCGGTCTTGATAAACCGTCTATTGCCAGAGGGGACATCGATCTTCACCTCTGTATATTTATCGGCAGGATTTATGGAAAATTTCAGTGCGGAAAGAAATTACCGGACCAGCTCATCGAGGCGGGTTGCGGGGTCGATGCCGGCGCGGACCAGGGCGGCCATGTCGCGCAGGGCGGATTCGAATTTATCCGCGGGTAAAAGCGGCAATATTTGGCGCATGGCCTTGGGGGTTAGCTCGTCGTTAGCGGTTTCGACATAAGCTATATATAGTTCCGTGAAAGCATCCATGGCCGAGGTGAAATTTGCCCCCGGCACCTTTCTTAAAATGATAGGTATCTCATGCCATAGACCCTCCAGCGGATTGACGCCTTTAGCTCCGAGAACCTGCATAACGAAGGCGGCGATCGCATCGAAATAGGCGGGTAATAACGCGACAATATCCTGCCTTTGCGCAACTTCCTGGATAGCCTCGGCTATCGGCCGCAGGGAACCGGTGGGATCGATGACTTTATCGTGTCGATGGACCAAGGGTAAAAGTATGCCCCGGTAGGCGGTCAGCGCAGTGCGGGGAGAATGTTCCAACAAGGTCGTTAAGATCGATAATTCACAATCGATTAGCCCCGCAAGGTTAATATCTTTAGATCTAAAGGACTCGATCCCCACCCGCAGGGCCACCTTCATCCCGGGCAAAAGGGCGGCCTGGTGCTGTTCGACGAAATCCGGCCAATTCGTGACCAGGTCATAATAGAAAGAAGCATCCCTGGGGCGTCTCGGGCCGGCCAACAGGCCGATCGCTTCCTCTAATCTGTCGGCCCGCATCAATAGCGATGCCAGCCGGGATGGTTGCTTGCCCGATAGGCCGGGATTTAGTTTAAGGAAGGCCAATACTTTATCCGCAGAATCCATCTTACCCAGGGATTGGAGATCATCCATACATCCCAACAATTGGTCGATCGCCGCATATAAATTCACCGGATCCAGGTCTTTCTTTTTTGATATCAGGTCGGAAGCGAATTCGGCGCTCCCGGATAATAAACAGGTATGGGCCAGATCGTTGAAACCCCGGCCTTTGAGTTCCCGGGCAACGACCAGCAGGACCTCGGTCGAATGGAGCGCGGTACTTACCGCGGTTAGCTTAGAGGGTTTGAGCCCGACCGGATGAAGAGCAGACATCCCAACTTCCCTTTGCAGGTCTTCAAGCTCCGACAGCGCAAAGAAACCTTCTCCGGCCTTGTACAGCGCATAGGCCTTGTCGATCCTTAATCTTAAGCGTTCGTGAGAAATAGGTGCGCCGCCGGCCGTAGGACCGCCACTCTGCCGGGGTCCGCCGACCGGGTGACCGGGGCCCAATAAGGTCCTGCTCGATCGCTGCAATCCGCGGAGCCCAATGTTAGATGTTCTCATGTAAGGTTTTTCACCGGTTAGTTATCGGACGGGGTTTTAAGAAATTTCAGACTTTTTTATGGACGATGCAGACCGCGTAGGCGGCGATGCCCTGCTTTTTGCCGGTGAAGCCCAGGCCTTCTTCGGTCTTGGCCTTGACGTTGACCTGGCTGATATCTATTCCCAGAGTGCGGGCCAGGTTGTCGCGCATGGAGCGGATATAGGGAGCCAGCCGGGGATCCTGGCATACGATGGTGGAATCGATATTGCTGATCAAATATCCCTGATCTTTTAAGAGGCTTCCTATCTTATAGAGCAGGGATAAGCTGGAAGCGTCTTTGTAACGGGGATCGGTGTCGGGGAAAAAGTCACCGATGGAGCCCTGCCCCACCGCCCCGATCAGGGCGTCGATGATGGCGTGCACCAGAACATCCGCGTCCGAGTGCCCCTTGAGGCCCTTTAAGCTCTTGATCACCACCCCGCCTAAAATCAGCTTGCGGCCCAGGACCAGTTTGTGGACATCGTAGCCGATTCCTATTCGCATATCACCTTCACGAATTTCCTTTTGCCGACATTCAACACCTTTTCGGTTTTAAGGTCAATGACCTCTTTCTCGTCATTTATGACCTTATCATCCACCCTCACCCCGCCCTGTTTGATGAGTCGTTTAGCTTCCGAAGCGGAAGGCGCGAGTCCGGCTTCCGCCACCAGCTTGACGATGGGAATTTTTTTCTCTTTCAGGGTTATGAGCTTAACCTCTTCCGGCAAGTTCCCTCTGGAGAACACCGATTCAAAACCCGCTTCCGCCGCCATCGCCTGGGCTTCGGAATAAAAGCGGGCCACCAGGATCTTGCCCAGCTGCGCCTTGGCATCTTTGGGATGCATGAGCTTGACCTCTTCGAGGGGGACGTCGGTCAAAAGCTCATAATAGCGCAACATCAAGGTGTCCGAGATGGACATGGTCTTGCCGAAGATCTCGGTAGGCGGCTCGGTGATGCCGATGTAATTGTTGAGCGATTTGCTCATCTTCTGCACGCCGTCGGTGCCCTCAAGCAGAGGCAGGGTGATGATTACCTGGGGCTCTTCCTTGAACTCACGCATAAGCTCCCGGCCCACCAGCATGTTGAATTTCTGATCGGTGCCCCCCACCTCGATGTCGGCTTTTAAATGCACCGAATCGTAACCCTGGATCAGGGGATAGAGGAATTCGTGGATGGAGATGGGCCGCTCTTTCTCGAAGCGGTTCATAAAATCGTCCCGCTCGAGCATGCGGGCCACGGTATACTTGCCCGCCAAGTTGATGACGTCCTCGATCTTGAGCTTCGAAAGCCAATGGCTGTTGTAGACGACCTTGGTCTTCTTTTTATCGAGTATCTTGAAGACCTGGTCCTGGTAGGTCTTGGAGTTGCGCTCGACTTCCGCTTTGGTCAAGGGTTTGCGGGTCTCGCTCTTTCCGGTGGGGTCCCCTATCATGGCGGTAAAATCGCCGATGAGGAAGATGATCTCGTGGCCCAGATCTTGCAGCTGCTTTAGCTTGTTCAAGACCACCGTGTGGCCCAGGTGGATGTCCGGAGCCGAAGGATCGGCCCCCCATTTGACCTTGAGCGGCTTGCCGCGCTTTAGCTTCTCGATCAGCTCATCTTCCGGGAGGAGCTCCACGCAGTTGCGTTTGATGTTCTCTAGCTGCATCCCAGCTCCTTCAAGACCGAAACCACCTTCGCTTCCGGCACGTTATCTTTAATCGTCACCTGGCCGATCTTTACCGGCAGGACAAAGCGGACCTTGCCGGATCTGGCCTTCTTGTCGAGCTTCAGCGCCAGCAGGAGATCCTTGACCTTGAGCTTGACTGTGGTGGGAAGCTTTAAGGCTTTGAGCAACATCACCAGCTTGGCTTCCGCTTCTCTTTTCCCGGAGATCTTCGCCGCCGCCAGCATCCCCAACCCCACCGCCTCCCCGTGGGAGAACTTCTTGAACCCGCCGACCGCTTCGATGGCATGCCCGATGGTGTGGCCGAAGTTCAATATCATCCGGTAGCCGGTCGTCTCCCTCTCGTCTTTGGAGACCACTTCGGCCTTGATGGCCGCACAGCGGGTGATGAGCTTGATCCAGAAGTTGGAATTAACTTGGGGATTGCCGCTCAACATTTTTAGAATACCGGGGTCCTTGATAAAGCCGTACTTGATGACCTCCGCCAGGCCGCCCTTAAGCTCGCGGGAAGGCAGGGTGTTTAGAGTATCGATATCGACAACTACCTGTTTGGGCTGATGGAAAACCCCGATCAGATTTTTCCCCTTCGGATGATTGATCGCCGTCTTGCCGCCGATCGCCGCATCTACCATCGCCAAAAGCGTAGTGGGAACTTGAATGATATTGATCCCCCGCAGATAAGTGCCTGCCGTAAAACCCGCCAGGTCCCCTATCACGCCGCCGCCCAAAGCGATTATCAGCCCGTCGCGATTAATGCCGAGCTCGATCAGCTTATCGTAGATGACCGAGGTGCCGGCTATGGATTTGGTGATCTCACCAGGCGGCAACTGCAACAGGCAGGCCCCCAGTTTTTTGCTAAGCTTTTTACCGTAGAGAGCGCCCACCGTATAATCGGTGATGATGACGATCCGGCGGCCTTTGGCCAGGCGCGGGAGACGACCGAGCATTCCCTTGCCGATCAGGACGTCGTAGCTTCTTTCTTTTAAATTAACTCTTACTTTTGACATATTCTATTATTTTATCCGCCGCTTCATCGGGCGTGATATCCGAAGTGTCCACCGTAAAGTCGGCAACCTTATTATATATTGGATTCCTCACGGATAAAATCTCTTTTATTTTTTGCGCTTTGTCGCCGGAGAGAAGCGGACGATCATCCGTATCCTTGACCCTTTGTAAAATGATCTCTTCGCGGGCGGAAAGCAGAACCAAAGGGCCGATCTCCTTGAGCAGTTCCACATTCTCTTCGCGCAAAACGATGCCGCCGCCGGTCGAGAGGACGAAGTGGTCGTAATCGGCGAGCGTCTTTAAGACCTCACACTCGAGCTCTCGGAAATGATCTTCCCCTTCCTCCGCGAAGATCTCCGCAATCTTGCGGCCTTCGGTCTTTTCGATGAGCTCATCGGTATCGAGAAAGTTGAGTTTAAGCTTTTCGGCCACGGCCCGCCCAACCTCCGATTTGCCAACTCCCATGAAACCGATTATAATTATGTTCATAAAGTTACTTGCCCCCGATCCCGCCTCGGCGGGACGGCCGAGCCGGAAAGAAATGCCCCCGACACGATTCGAACGTGCGGCCTAGTGTTTAGGAAACACTTGCTCTATCCAGCTGAGCTACGGGGGCGTGTTTTGAGAGGATTATAACATGAAAGAAAAGAAAATCTATACGATAGTCGGGTTCATCTTCCTGCTGCTTTACCTTATCTCGGTGGCCATACTGATATATAATTTCCAGACCGAGGTCAAGATCCAGACCACGCGCCAGCTCAACCTGATATAAACCTCCGGACCGCTTTCTTTATCATTGGAGCCAGGTCCACGTATTTTTTCGCGAACTTGGGCGGCTTGGGATAAAGCCCCAACAGGTCGTAGGTCACCAGGACCTGCCCATCCAAATTTTCCCCCGACCCGATCCCGATGACCGGTATCTTGAGCGCTTTTTTGATCTGCTGTGCCAGCTTGGGTTCCACCATCTCCAGCACCACCGCGAAACACCCCGCCTTCTCCAACGCCCTGGCATCTTTCAGTAACCTGCTTTTCTCCCTAGTCCCCAGTCCCTGGACCCTAGTCCCTATTTTGTAGACCGATTGCGGCGTGAACCCCAGATGCCCCATCACCGGTATCCCCGCTTTCAATATCCTGCGAATGACCTCAACATATTCCGCGCCCTCGACCTTTACCGCTTCCGCCCCCGCTTTTATAAGATCGACCGCATTCTTGACCGCCAGACTCGGATCGGATTGGTATGAGCCAAAAGGCATGTCGGCCACTACCATTGCCCGCTTGACCGCGCGGGAGACCGCCTGGGTGTGCACGATCATCTCTGTCATGGTAACGGGAAGAGTATTGCGGTAGCCCAGCATCACGTTGCCCAAAGAGTCCCCCACCAGCACGATATCGATCCCGCTTTCATCCAAGATCCGGGCGATGGGATAATCATAGGCGGTGAGCATATGAATGCTCCTATTTTCTATTTTCAATTTTCTAATGTCTCTTGAGGTTACTTTTTCTTTTTTAACCAAGGTAATTTCACTTCCAGACGGGGGAATTGCTCGCGGTACAGCGCAAAGAGCTTTTCCTCGAGCATTTCGCGGGTCAAAAACCGCGTGAGGTAGCCGTTCTCGGCAATGGAGATGGCGCCGGTGGCTTCGGAGATAACGATGACCGTGGCATCCGATACTTCGGAGATGCCCACTGCCGCGCGGTGCCGGGTGCCCAGGCGCTTATCGAGCAGGCGCGATTCGGAAAGCGGGAGCAGACAGCCCGCCGCCAGTATCCGGTCGCCCTGGATGACGACCGCGCCGTCGTGCAGGAGCGAGCGCGGTTTGAAGATCGAGATCAAAAGTTCGGTAGAGATACGGGCGTCCACCCGGGTGCCCGATTCGATGTATTCGTTCAGCCCGGTGTTGCGTTCAAGCACTATCAGCGCGCCGATCTTCTCTTCCGCCAGGCCCTCAACGGCGCGGACCAGCGAGCGGATGAACCACGAGCCGGGTGTGGAGGTGACGCCCAATCGGGACCAGAACCTGCCCCTCCCCAATTGCTCCAGGGTGCGGCGCAGCTCCGGCTGGAAGACGATGATCAAAAGCACCAATATGGCCGCCGCGAATTTGTCGAACAGCCAGTTGATAGTGTAAAAGCCCAAAACACGGGCCAAGACGAACAGCCCCGCCAAAAAGATGAGGCCGCGGATGAGATTGACCGCGCGGGTGCCCTGGATCCAGAGCAGGACAAAGTACAGGAAACCGGCCACGATCAGGATATCTATCGCATCAATAGCCCATCTCCACTGTATCATTACATCACCACGTCGTTCAGCGTAAGATCTTCGTTGGACTCGCGCTTGAGGATTAGAGTGGGCGCGCCGTTGTTCACCAAAACCATGGCCGACCGCCCTACCCGATTATAATTGGAAGCCATCGAATAATTGTAAGCCCCGGTGGCGAACACCGCCAAAATATCGCCCACCTCAACTTTCGGCAGTTCGATATCTTTGATCAGCTTATCGCCCGACTCGCAGAACCGTCCGGCAACCGTGACCTTTTCGCCGACCGGCTTGCGGGCCTTATTGGCCAGGATAGCGGAATATTGCGCGTCATAAAGTATGGGGCGGGGATTGTCGGCCATGCCGCCGTCTACCGAAACGTATTTGCGGATGCCGGGTATCTCTTTTATCCCGCCGATCGAATAAAGCGTCACCCCGGCGTTGCCGACGATCGAGCGGCCGGGCTCGAGGATAAGGCGCGGTTCGGCCAATTTATGCTTCTCCCAGCATTTCTTGAAATGGCCGACCACTTCTTCCGCGAATTGGTCGATGGTGGGGACGACATCGGAGCCGGAATGATCGATCCCCAATCCGCCGCCGAGATTTATCTCTTCGACGTTCATCCCTTCGCTTAGCGCGCAGAGGATCTCGATCTCCTTTAGGAACGGTTCGATATCGAAGATCTGCGAGCCGATATGGGAATGCAGGCCGATGAAGTTCAAATATTTCGTCCTTTGGGCCAGCTTGACGGCTTCGGCGACGTTCTCCTTGCTGATGCCGAATTTGGAATCGATCTGCCCGGTCTGGATGAACTCGTGGGTGTGGGCCTCGATGCCGGGATTGACCCTAAAAAGGATATCGATCTTTTTACCGAGCTTAACGGTGATGCGGTCGAGAAGGGCCAGCTCGTCCAGGTTATCCACCACGATGCGGCCGATCTCGAGTTCCACCGCTTCCATCAGCTCTTTCTGGGTCTTGTTGTTGCCGTGGAAGTAGACGGTCTTGAGGTTGCAGCCGGCCTTGCGCGCCGTGAAAAGTTCTCCTCCCGACGCCACATCCGCCCCCAGGCCTTCATCCTGGATTATTTTGAGGATGGCGGTGTTGCAGAGCGCCTTATTGGCAAAAATGATAAGAGTATTGTCGTAGCGGTTCTTGAAAGCGGTGCGGTACTCGCGGCATTTGCCGCGCAAAGTTACCTCATCCATCACATAAAGCGGGGTCCCGAACTCGGCGGCCAGGTCCACCAAGTCGCACCCACCTATCTCCAGACGCCCTTTCTCATTTATTTTCGCGGTGATGGGCTGGTTCATTATTTGGGAATTATAACATTATAAGTAAAATTGGGGAATATTTATTTATTTCTTAAATCCCTTGATCCCGGGATCTTATCACCTTCAAAACAAGGCTATAAAGGCATCAAAGGCAAACAGGGCTACAAAAGGCTACAAAGGGAAAAAGGCAACAGGGCTATCAAGGGTAAAAGGCTGTCAAGGGTAGCCTTGTTGCCTTTTTAGCCCTTTCCCCTTGTCGCCATATTAGCCCCTATATGCCCTGTTTGCCTTTGTAGTCTTGTTCGGTCATTTAACGGGAAAATCACTATCCCGGGATAAATCCGGGTTGAGGGGAGTTAAGAAATTTAAATTAATGAAATTTTGCCGAATTCAATACGAACAATAATAAGATATGAGCATCAATCGCACAGATGTACCATTGGGGCCCACTCGGGGACTGGGCAAAGCCGCCCTATTGCTTAGGATGTTCAACCGCACGGAAGCCCCCGCCACCCTGCTGGTCACCAACCGCTGCGATTTAAGCTGCCGGCATTGCTATGCTGCCCGGCCGAACCCGCCGGTTGATCTCGAACCCGATCTGATCAAAAGTACGGCGGATGAGTTAGCCGGCGCAAGCCGTCTGTATTATTCCGGAGGAGAACCTCTCCTGTACCGGGCGAACGAACCGGATCATTTGCGGGTATTCATGGACTTGGCCCATTATACGGCCGGACGCGTCAAGCGCCTCTATATCGATACCAACGGAAGCTTCCTTGCTCCCGACGTGGCAAGTGCGGTTTCCCAACTGACCGATTTCCCCAAAAACAGCACTTTCGTATTATCACTCGATGAAGGCCATGCTATCGCTCTCTCCGCTAGAGGAAAGTCCTTGAAGCAAATTTATATTACCATGAAAGAGGCCTGCGGAAAGAACGGGTTGGGATTTGAGATCAATATCCGAAAAAGATCCGATGATAAAGGCTGCTGGAGAGAAGTTCAAGCATTCGATCATGATTTCCCAGTTACTGGCAAGAACGTGCATATCAATACGATCTACGCGCAGGGCGAAGCCATGGAGCTGCCGCCGGGACAGGCAAAAGCGGTTGACCTGGATAATCTGGTGGACCACATTAACTCGATCCACGGCATCGGCATCTTTGTCACTCCCCGCGGCGAGGTGGTGAGTGGCGACCATGCCGCTTTCCTGGACCGGCCGCCGGAATTAATGGTATGGGGCAACCTGAACCATTCCACCCTGGCTTCTATACTGTGGAATAAGCTGGCGGAAATAAAGACCACCGATCCAAACGTATTGGGCGTTCCCGAAGCCGAGCAGGCCCAGGCGCTCTGTGACTTTTTATCGGACCCGATCCTTCCGATGAGGATAAGTGTCCTGCCCTTTCGATTCCAACAGTACCTTCGCGGTCCTGCGGAAGCTTTGCTGGCTTCAAGTCTACCTGATGTTGCCCGGCAATTCGCCCGTTACTTCCTGGCGGCAAATTCCTTGCCTCTACACTGTAAGAACGTCGCGCTGGAAAGGTTCCAGGGAATAATTGAACAAGGCGTTTTGCGTTGGGTTACCAGCCAATTGGACACGCAATTTTTGGCTGACACTCCCTCGGAATCCTTGAAGTTAGCTCTGCATCATAGTTTTGAAATAGCGGAGCGGTCTTTCGGCGCGGAGTTGGCCATAAAATATTTCTTACTGCCATTCAAAAAATATCTTCAAGACCGCTCCGCGGAAGCCCAAAACCGCCATTTCCTCAAAGTTTGCCTTAAGGCCGTTGACCTGAGATTAGCGAAGTATCATGCCGAACAAGCTGATATAAGCTCATGATAACCGCACTCGCCAAATACCGTCCGCCGACGATCGACCGCCGGCTCGAATTCGCCGTGCGGCACCGTGATCTTCCGCTCGAGCGAAAACGTGTCATCCTTGGGGCGCTGGAACGGCTGGACCGGCTCATAGATTCGATGCCGGACGACTTTCCTTTTGATGAGAGAGCGCAGGCGCTGCTGCAAAATGACCTGGGCTTTCACTCGGTCGGAGCCATGGGATCCCTGATCGATCATCCGGATATAACCGAAGTCGAGATCGGCCGGGTGCAAGCTATGAACTACGGCGCTAATCCCTACGGCCCGGAGGTTGAGCTTTACCGCGCCTTCCCCGCTTTCCGCAGCAACGGGAACGAACCCTATTGGATGCCCGCTCCACAGGAAGTTCCGCAAAAAATGAAAGAGCTTATCAAATGGATAAATTCTCCCGCAGCCCGGATCCTGCACCCTTTTTTGCGGGCGGTGATGTTCTACGCGCGCTACGATCAGATCCATCCTTTTGAAGGACAGACCAAGCACACCGCCAGATTTTTTATGGATAAGATTCTCTTGCAGGGCGAGAGAGGCCGCAGATATCCTCCAGTGCTGGCCAGCCGGGATTTTAGATCGTTTTTGGTGATCAACACCCCTAGTGAAGACCGGCTTTTGAGATTCAACTCTTTCGCGCTGATCCGGCAAGGAAGGACAGCCGACCTGGCACTGCAGCTGCTTTGCTTATATGTAAATAACCTGGATAGGGTTTTTTACGGGGACCTGGCCGGACGAACTCTGAATGAGGAAATGCGGGGCTTGGTGCGCCTGCTCAATCCCGAGACCAGGGATTTCTTCGAACTCAACCCTTAATAAGCATGTATTCCAGCGAATCAACCAGGGCTAAATAGGAAGCCTCGACCACATTCGTCGAAACCCCCACCGTCCCCCACGACCGCCCCTCGTCGCGGCTTTCGATGATGACGCGCACGCGGGCGGCGGTGCCGGCCTTGGAATCCAAGACCCTCACCTTGTAGTCGGTAAGTTTGACCTCTTTTATTTTAGGATAGATGCCTTCGAGGACTTTTCTCAAGGCGCCGTCCAAGGCGTTGATCGGGCCGTCGCCCACGTCCTCGGACTCATAGACCTTGCCTGCGACCTTGATCTTCATCTGGGCCTTGACCACGAAGTTCTCTTCGCTTTTCTGCAAGATCTCGATCGAATATTCCTTAAGCTCGAAGATCGGCCGATAAACACCGAGCGACCTTCTCATCAGGAGCTCAAAGCTCGCCTCCCCTTCTTCGAATTGGTAACCCTCGTTCTCCAGTTGTTTGAGCTTTTTGACGAGCTCCTTGACCTCGGGGGTATTCTTGTCGAGGTCCACCCCGTATTCTTTGGCCTTGAAAATAAGATTGGAGATGCCGGATAATTCCGAGACCGTCACCCTCCGTGCGTTGCCCACCAACTCCGGCTTGACGTGCTCGTAAGTGGAAGGATGTTTGAGCACCGCGGAAACGTGGATGCCGCCCTTGTGGGCAAAAGCGGACCGCCCCACGAAGGGCTGATGCGCCGATTGCGGCAGGTTGGCGATCTCGGCCACCCGCCGGGAAAGCTCGGTCAAATGTTTTAACTGCTCGTCCGAGATGCAGTCCATCTTCATTTTCAGCTTCAATAACGGGATGATGGAGCATAGGTTGGCGTTGCCGCATCTTTCCCCATAACCATTGATCGTCCCCTGGACTTGAGCGCAACCGCAATGGACCGCCATGCCGGAGATCGAGACCGCGCACTCGGAATCGTTATGGGCGTGGATGCCGAGAGGGGCTTTGGTGAACTGTTTAACTTCTTCGATGATCTCCTGGACCTCGAAAGAAAGCGACCCGCCGTTGGTATCGCACAGGCACATCACGTCGGCCCCCGCTTCTTCCGCCGCCTTCAAACACTTTAGCGCGTAGGTTTTGTTATTCTTGAAGCCGTCGAAGAAGTGTTCGGCGTCAAAGATCACCTCGCGGCCGGCTTTTTTGCAGTAAGCCACTGTGTCCTTGATCATCTCGAGATTCTCCTCGAGCGTGGTCTTGAGCGCGTCGGTGACGTGAAAGTCCCAGCATTTGCCGAAGATGCTCACTGCGGGAGTTTCCGCTTCTATTAAAGTCTTGATGTTCTTGTCGTCTGTCACTTTAACGTTGGCTTTTCTGGTAGAGGAGAATGCGCAGACCTTGGCGTGCTGCAGGTTAACACCTTTGATGGCTTTGAAGAATTCTATATCTTTTGGGTTTGATCCCGGCCAGCCGCCTTCGATGTAATCAACGCCCAGTTCGTCCAGGAGTTTAGCGATCTTGAGCTTATCTTCAAGAGAAAAAGAGATACCCTCGGTCTGGGCGCCGTCTCGCAGGGTGGTGTCGAAAAGAGTAACTTTCATGGGGGAATTATAGCACAAGTTCGCGCAGGGCATCCTTACCCGCCCATCTTGCCGAGGGTGACTTGCTATTGGCCAGCTTCCGGGCTAAGACCACAGCGGGCTTCCTCAACTTTGAATGCCTTTTCCCGATCTGCCGCAAAGCCCAATTGACGGCTTTTTTAACGAAGTTGCGCTCGTCGGTAGAATATTTCTTTATCAGCGGGAAGAACTGCAGGAGCTTTTTGTCGGGCGCTTTCTTGTCGTGGACGGCCAGGCAGGCCATCATCACAAAGCCCGCCCGGCGAACGAACTCCTTACTGCTTTTAGTCCACTGTTTGGCTTTCTGGTACGCCCAGGGTGTTTTGTCGAAAAGATTGGAGCACACCTGGTCGCAAATATCCCAGGAATCAAAATCCTTAACCCAGCTGTCCATCTGCTTAACGGTGACCTGTTTATGGTCATCGATGAATCCCGCCAAAAGCCGCGCTTCGTGGATCTTGGTTTTCCAAAGTTGCTGTGCCAGCTTGTGGTCCTTCCCTATCTTCCTGGCCAGAGAGCGGAGGAAGGGAATGCTGATGCCCAAAGTATTCTTGGGATTGATGCCGAACCTCGCCATGCCGGCGGCGTTTTTGGGGTTGGAATGCTTTGTCAATAAGCTTATTACCGATTTCAATTGCATCAGAAGTAAGTTACGATCGGCTCTTTTTTCGGAGGAGATTTAGGAAAACCGCCCAAAGGATAGCCAAAGACCATGGGGCCGTAGACCTTTTCGCCCTCGGCCAGCTCCAGCAGCTGCCTGATCTCGGGAACCTCTATTATTAGCTGGCCGAAATAGACCCAGCAGCTGCCGATCTCGAAGGAGCGAGCCGCCACCATCATGTTCTCACACGCGAGGGAACAATCCATATCGGCGGTCGGACCTTTTCCGATCACGAACACGATCGCCGGGGCGCGGTAATAGACCGGGTCGTCGGTCGAGCTGTCGATGGATTTGCGCATCTCTTTCATGGAAGCAGGCGATTTTTCCAGCCAGGCCTTATAAAGCGGCAGGGCCAGCTTTGCGAATTGCTCGCGGCATTCCTTATTTTTGATCACCACGAACCGCCAGGGCTGGCCGTTGCCCCCCGAGGGCGCGGCGTTGCCGGCCGAAATGAGCTGGCCAATGATCTCGGCCGGGATCGGTTTGTCCTCGAAGGCGCGCACCGAACGGCGTCCCAATATGTTTTCCAAGGTCTGATTCATTCGTTAAAACCTCTTTTCTTTGGGAATTATAGCATATTGGTGAAATCGGCGCGGAGAGCATTCGATATAGACGCATGATAAGGATCGCAACTTTCGGGCACAGAGGGTCGGTGGAGATGATGTTCCACCCCCGGCTTCAACAGGCGAAGGCGGTGGCGTACCGCCTATCTGTTTATCGCGAACCGGCGGTTTTCTACCGGCTGGGGCCGATCGATGTTGACCTGGAATTCTTCAACATTTACGAAGGCCGCCCCAATAAAGACCACCTCCTGGTCGGGGTTCGCTTTAGGGCCTTCGGCGCCAGGACGGGTAATAAAGATATCTCTGAAGGCGCTTATTTCCGCGCTTACCAGAAAGCGGAAGAGTCCCTGCTGCGGAAATTAAGGAACGATCTTCCTCATATGAGGATAATGCCCGCCCGGAACGATGGCGGCTTTCCGCTGATGAACCTGGAAAAACTGGAGCCGATCATTTTATTAAATGACGACCACTCGTTTTTTACGACAGTTTTCGGGATAACTCCGGCCTGGATCAGTCCGGCCGGCGATCTGTCTTAGCCGTATCGCCTGAAATTCATCGTGATATTTATCGATATATATTTAGCAGAGAATATTATGAACGTTAGCAGTGTATATAGGGCCGCCGGAAAATTACCGCGCATCACCAGATGGAAGCCGGGGCAAAACCTGCGTTTTCCTATCGACGAAAAGGGTCTTCCTGGTTTTAAAAAATGGGTCAGCACCAATCCTTTTAACCCGGGAGTTCACAGCGCTTTTGACCTAATGGCTTATGAGGGGAATGACGGTAGGGTGGTAGTCGGGATGCCTCCCCGGACGCCGGTTTACGCCATGATGGACGGCATAGTTCTGGACATTCTTAGGCAGGGGCCTCATGGATGTTACTCCAGCATGGACCTGGTCCATTCTTTTTGCTGCACAGAAAATTTTACCTCATTTATCTCTGTTTCACTGATCCATCTTATCGCCGCCAAAGACCTTACCGTCGGAATGCCGACACCGGTGCGCAAAGGCCAATTGCTGGGAACTTTAATGGGAAGACACCGGGACCGGATGCCCTGGGATTACCACCTGCATTTAGCCATGGCGGTGGGCCGCGGTTGTTTTGACAAAAGCGGACTTTTCTCTGGAAGAATAGCCGATACTAA
Organism: Candidatus Saganbacteria bacterium; assembly: GCA_016223205.1. Taxonomy (GTDB): domain Bacteria; phylum Margulisbacteria; class WOR-1; order XYC2-FULL-46-14; family WPAF01; genus JACRPM01. The sequence goes on along the minus strand of JACRPM010000001.1, from coordinate 38,522 downwards.
TATTGATCCGGAGCCGATCTTATTTCCCCGGGAAAAACCCCAGTTCTTCTCTATCGGCGTCCCTCTAAACTCGTAATTCGTGATTACCTAATTTCCCCACCCCGCATTCTCCATTTAGAATAATTGAAGGCGTGCTATAATTAAATTTGAGGTGAAACATGGCGGACAACAAGTTCCTGCCCGGGGAAATCTATGCGCTTTCGGGATTGATCGCTTACCAAAACGGCTCGATCGTCAGCCGGATGCTGATCAACAAGCCGAACGGAAGCTCGACGCTTTTTGCCCTGGCGGAGGGCCAGTCCATCGCCGAACACAAAACCCCCTATGACGCGCTGGTGCAAGTCATCGAAGGAGAAGCGGAGATCGTGATATCCAAAAAGAGCCATGTCGTGAAGGCGGGAGAGGCGCTCCTCATGCCGGCCGACGAGCCCCACGCTTTATTCGCCAAAAAAAGCTTCAAGATGCTGTTGACGATGATTAAGTAATGACGAGTGAATAAGGTCCCCGGTCCCCTTTACGAAACCTGCCTGCCGGTAGGCACGGCGCGCTTCGCCAATGCCAAGTTGCTCTTGAGCGAACTTATCGAAGGATTGGGCTTGTTGGACGGAGATCGAATGCTTTATGTGGTGGATTGTAGCAGAGAGTAATACCTATTGCTCACGTCTTCCAAGTCAGTGATTATGGGTGAAGGTCACCGGATGGAGAACAATCACGCACAAGATTAAATGCTTCCCTAGCTTATTCAGCTGGGCATTCTGGGGCTATGGCGAAAAACCGCAATTTATAATAGCATGGATGTCATTTACCATAATCACATTTTCTCTAATATATTGTTTCATTGGCCAGAATGAATTAAGTAATTATTATACTTCTTTATATTTTTCAATTGTTACGTTTACGACTTTAGGTTATGGTGATATTGTTCCATTTGGACATCTCAGATTGGTGGCTGCTTCTGAGGCGCTTATTGGAGCCGTTTTAATTGCATTATTAGTAGCTGGATATGTAAATAAAGAGAAACAATAACAGGTTATACCCCCCCTCCTCCCTTGTCAACGCATAGCCAAACCCTTGCTTTTTTCTGTAAATTCCCACACCAAAACACCGCCTGATCAAGCCGGGTATTTGACCCCGCTTTTCGCATACAAGGTAACCCCACCACAAGCAGTTGAGTATTCTGGTGTGGGAATGAAGGGCGTAGTTTCGGAGAGGAATTTGAGGGATGAGAGGGAGAAGGAGGGAGGAGGAGGGAAAGCGAAACGTGTTATGCGTCAGCGAGGCGCGTTTCGTTGCGCGTGCTGGCGAAGCGCGGCACGCCTTACGCATTCCGCACTACGAAACGCATTTCGCTACCGCCGCACGCTTTACGCGCTCGGGTACGGGCATGAGGCATAAATGACGAATGTCGAAGGCCCAAATGACGAGGGAATGGGAGCAAAATAACAAAGAACAAGCATCAAAAATCAAACAATACCAAAATTATAATTTCTATGGTTTAAACATTTATTATTTGGTGCTTAAGTATTGTTTGTTTTTTGTGATTTGATGCTTGTTTTTTCACTGGCGAGGCGCGGGACGCAGCATTTAGCTAAATTATCTTCACCGTCTTCTGGATCGAATTGAACCCCTTCATGATCTTGATGCGGTTCTTCTTGACGTTGTAATGTTCGGCCATAAGCTCGATCAATATCTCGTTGGTCCGGCTATCATGCTCCGGCGACGTTACATAAAGCCGCGTTCCCACTAATTCATCGTGGTCCGCGTTCGGGATCACCCTTATTTCAACCAATATTTCTGTCATGAAGGTATTCTCCCACCGGCGGATTTGGGTGTCAATGCTTTGAAGAAGAGGGATTCGAGGGAAAGGAAGGAGAAGGAGGGAAAGGAAGCGGGACGGGTGAGGACCAACCCCTTGACTTGGTATAACTTATAGGTTATATTTATGCCTCGATAATATAACTTATAGGTTATATTTGAATAATAAGGGGGTAAATATGGCAGATTTGAAAGGTTTAAAATTAAAGCAGATCTCTGATGCGGTAAAAGAGGGTCGCCCGTTGCCGGCCGAAAAGATAGGCCAGCGTATCCGTGATATTCGGGAAGCGCTCGGCATGACCCAAAAACAGCTGTCAAAGCGGCTAAAGATCAGCCAACCGCTGCTTTCCAGGATAGAAGAAAACGCGGAGTCCTGCGCTGTCAAGACATTGGTTAAAATAGCCGGAGGTTTAGAATGCGAATTTATGGGGGTTATGGTTTCCAAAGAGGGCTTGGAAAAGATAATAAATAAACAGGCTGAAATAAAGGCCAGAAATATGCTGAAACGGACTTTTGCCACTATGGCCATGGAAAAACAGGCGCCGACCGATAACGCTTTTGACTATCAGCTGAAAAAGCTCATTGAAGAATTGGCAAATAATCCGGGACCGAACCTTTGGGAGAAATAATTGACTTTTTAGAGGATGTCCCCGGCGCAACCCCGATTGAGGACCTCTTCCGATCTTATCCCCTCCCATATAACCACCCGTTCGGAATTAAATGAATGGGAGGCGGCCAATATATTGAAAGCCGTCAAATTTTACTTAACGGAAAAGAGGACTTTTGATATTGATATCGCCTGGCTGAAAAAATTGCATGAGGAAATGTTCGATGAAACCTGGAAATGGGCCGGTAAATTCAGACAAATAAATTACAACCTGGGTATTGATTGGCATAATATCAATGAACAGATGAAAGCCCTGGCGGATGACATTGCTTATTGGAAAGCGGGAACGAGCAATTTAAATGTTTTTGAGCAAAGCGTTCGTATCCATCATCGATTGGTTAAAATCCATCCTTTTGTGAACGGCAATGGCAGACAAGCTCGTTTGGCATCAGATATATTTCTTTTTAATAATGATTTTAAGCTTCCAAACTGGCCGAGTGAAGCTTTACTAGAAGCAAGTAATATCAGAAAAACATATGTTGCCGCCCTTCAAGAGGCGGATAAAGGGAATTATAAGCCGCTGGAAACTTTTACCGCCGATTTGATCAGTTAATTCATTGTGGTCGGCGTTCAGGATCACCCTTATTTCGACGAGTATTTCGGTCATGTTGGTATTTTCGCACTCCTTTTGGGGAGTGTCAATGTGCTGGGACTGGGCATGGGGTATGTTGGGAGCAAAAAAAACAAATAACAAGCATCAAATGACAAACAATACCAAAATTATAATTTCCAGTGAAATATTTTAACAGAGTCGGCGAAATACATTCATGCCGGATCCTATACAGACGATCTGCTCCCGCCTGCCGGGCGCAGTTTATAACCAAACCAACGATACCTGCCGCTACTCCGAGCAGGGCAACCTGGTCTTGATCTCAAGGAGCCGGAACGGGGTATTATCCATCACCGCGGTGGGAAATTCGACCGCCGCCCCCGCCGCCTCACCCTCCACCCCGCCTCGCACCGGCCGCTCTAAGTTGGAGAATATCGGCATCTCTCAACCGGCCATGTCGCGGTTAAACGAGATCCAGATGCTTTTGGCCAATCATCCGGAGGGTTTAAGCCCCGAAATGGTCGAGCAGTTGAACAGTGAATTAAAATTCCTGCAACAGGCCCTGCGTTTGGGGTGCGACATCCGTATCGCGCTGAAGCTTTTAGATGAACCAGAGGTCGATCTCGACGCCCTGGCTGAAATGATATCGAGGATAACCGATAACCTCAACGCCCGCACCCTGTCCTCGATAACTCCCGAAGCCCGCGCCGCCCTCTGTATCCTCTTCAATGATCCCAACGTGGATCTACCTTCCATCCCGGACGAACTCTGGAATTCGATCTGCGAATGATCGGGCGAGGTGCGTTAGGCGCGAACTATATCGACCGAAGCTGAACTGCCGATCCTATTGGCGCCCGCCTCGATGAGGGCTTTAGCGGAAGCAAAATCCTTGATCCCGCCCGAGGCCTTCACACCGATATTGGCCCCCACTATCGCCCTTATGCATTTAACATCTTCCACCGTGGCGCCCAGGGTGTTGCCCTTATCGTCTTTTAAATAACCGGTCGAGGTCTTGATGAAGTCCGCTCCGGCTTCTTGCGAGAGTTGGCAGGCCCGGGTCAGCTGGTCTTTGGTCAAAAGCCGCGATTCGATGATCACCTTGAGAATCTTTTGGCCCGCGAGCTTCTTTATCGAGCTGATGTCTTTCTTGACCAATTCATAGTCGCAGTTCCTCAACGCGTCGAGGTTGATCACCATGTCCAGCTCCTCCGCCCCATCCTCCAGCGCCTCCCCTGCTTCGAGCATCTTATTGGAAGTAGGCATTGAGCCGAAATGGCAATTGCCCGGGTCGGCGGAGGCCTTCGGCAGGCCTACGGTGGCGCAGACCCTGATATTGGTCCCCGCAAGCAAATGTCTCGCCGCTTCCACACCGTTGCCTCTCACCACGACGGTGCAGAAATGGTACTTTTTCGCTTCTTCGCAAAGCTTCTCGATATCCTTTTGGGTAGCGTCGATCTTAACGTTGGTATGGTCGATATAAGGCGCCAGGTCCGAGGGTTTCTTAATTGTAATTGCCATAATGGGGCAATTTTAGGGTAAGGGCGGATTTAAGTCAATCTAGTTAATGCGGTCGCGGTTGAATTGGTCGATGGAGCGCAACGCAACCGAAAGCAGGTGGTCGGAAAGGTCGTCCGAGGCCGAAATTATGCGCAGGCGGCCTTCATGCTTCTCGATGGTCACAAAGTAGCTCGGCCGCTCATCGTGCGTCTTGACGAACCCCCCGCCTACCGTCACCCCCAGTGCTACGAGGTCGATAAAAGACCGCTCTTCCCACACCGACTCGAGCACGACCTGGTTCCGGTCGATTATCAGTTTAAGGTCGGGATCGTTTTCACGATAACGGGCCGAAAGCTTGCCCAGGCGATCGTGCCACTCCACCACCGTCCCGTTTTTAGAGTGATGATCGATGACCTCCAGATAATCGTTCCATAGCGCCAGGGTAAAATGCACGCGGGACAGGAGGTCGTCCGAAACGGAATAATGGTTGCCGGGGGCATTTTCACGGCCGACCGTGCACCGGTCGTCAAAAGCATGGATCCGTCCGCCTTGTCTCTGGAGGAGAATATTCTTTCCCAAGACCCGGACCTGGAAACGCAGGGAGCCGGCGCCGATGGTGATGGGTTCATTGGGCGTTTTGGGCCGCGGCAAGCGCAGGATGCTCGAAGCCAGGGGATTTTTAAGCACTTCCCGCCGCAAACCTTTTAGACCGTCCATGCATATTTATCGGCGGAATATAGGATAAATTTCAGGAAACTTTGATTACCGCGACGGGGCAGTCGGCCGCCGCCTGCTGGATCTGCGCTTCGTATTTGCTGAAATCGACGCCCGCTTTAACGTGGGCGATATCGGTCATCTCAAATACCTCCGGGGCAGCCGCTTCACATACGCCGCAAGAGATGCAGCCCTCGATGATTTCTACTTTATTGATAGCCAATCAACTCACCTTCCTTAATGGAACCGCGACGTTCAGTCGCAGGTTCAAAAATGATTATACCACACCCGCCGTTTCGGGATAAACCAGAAAAGAGCGGGGATAGTCCTTTAGCACCTCGCGGTAGATGGTTTGGGCCTGGGTTTCGTTGTCAACGATCCCGAACACCGCCGAACCCGAGCCGCTCATCAAGGCCTGCGGACAGCCCAGGTGGATCAGGCGCTTTTTGATCCGCTCCACTTCCGGGTACTGGGGAAGGACCGCCTTTTCGAGGTCGTTATATAATGTAATGCCGGTGATCTGCTGATGGGTGCCCGCCAGGCGCCCCTCGGCGATGAAGACCCGGTCGAAATTCTCATAGGCCCACTTGGTCGAGATCGAGACCTCCGGCTTGACGATTACAAAGATCAGCTTGCCGACCTCCGGGATTTCCAGCTTTTCGACGATCTCTCCCCTACCCCGGCAGCGCGCCGTCCCCCCCTCTATGCAAAAGGGGACATCGGAGCCGACCTCGGCCCCCAGGTTGATAAGGTCAGAGCCGGTCAAGCCCGTCCCAAACATTTGGTTTAAGCCGACCAGGGTTGCCGCCGCGTCCGCCGAGCCCCCGGCAAGACCTGCCGCAATGGGGATGTTCTTCTCGATCTCGATCACAACTCCCTGCTCGATGCCGGTCTTGTCCAAAAATACTTTTGCGGCTTTAAAGGCGGTGTTGCGTTCATCGGAAGGGATCCTTAGATCGGAGGTTTTGATCGTGATCCCGGCAGTTTGGCGGCTTAAAGTGATGTGGTCGAAAAGCGAGACCGACTGCATGATGGAATCGATCTCATGATAGCCGTCTTCGCGCAGGCCGATCACCTGCAGGGATAAGTTTATTTTAGCGTGTGCTTTAAGCTTTTGCACTAAGCTTGAAAAGCGTGGACTTAAGATGCCCGGCCCGGTTCTGGTGGATGATGCCCTTAAGCGACAGCTTATCTATGATGCTCTGGGCTTTGCGGATGGCCTCGGCCGTCTTCTGGTTGCGGGCTTCGTTGATTGCCTTGCGCATCTTGGTCTTATATTCCACATTGCGCGCCCGGTTGCGCGCGGTGACCCGGATCTTTTTTATCGCGGACTTGAGATTGGCCATTTATCAAACTCCTTCTAAATTTTCTTGACAGGGAAAGGCTGTGACGTATATAATGATACCACAATCAAATGTGATTCAGCAATAGGCCTCTTATAAATTACCGCACAAATCAACCCATGGCAAAAATTTCAATACACGAATGGTTCACCCGGAAGAAAAAGGCCAAAGCCGAGACCGAGGCCGTCAGCGCCCGGCTGGATATCCCCGGCAACCTCTGGATCAAATGCTATAAGTGCTCCGCCACCCTGTTCATCAAAGACCTCGAGGCCAACCTCAAGGTCTGCCCCAAGTGCAATTACCATTTTAAGCTTTCTTCGGCCGAAAGGATCAAGCTTTTATGCGACGAAGGCACTTTTAAAGAACTTAATGCCGAGATCCGCTCCACCGATTTTTTGGGCTTTTCCGACTCCCAGCCCTATCAGAAGCGGATCGAAGATTCCATGCTCAAGTCCAACTTGATGGAAGCCGTGATCACGGGCGAGGGACAGGTCTCCTCTATCCCGGTGGCCCTGGGAGTTATGGATTTTTCTTTTATGGGCGGCAGCATGGGGTCGGTCGTGGGAGAAAAGATAACCCGCATCGCGGAGCACGGCATGGAGCATAAACTGCCGGTGATCGTGGTGACCGCTTCGGGCGGCGCCCGCATGCAGGAGGGAATAATGTCTTTGATGCAGATGGCCAAGACCTCGGCCGCTTTACAGCGCCTGCGCGAATTCGGCCTGCCCTATATCGTGATCTTGACCGATCCCACCACCGGCGGCACCACCGCCAGCTTCGCCATGCTGGGCGATATCCATATCGCCGAGCCGGGAGCGCTTATCGGCTTTGCCGGGCCCCGGGTCATCGAGCAGACCATCAGACAAAAACTGCCGGTCGGCTTCCAGCGGTCCGAATTTTTGGAATCCCACGGCATGGTGGACGTGATCGTTAACCGCAAAGATCTAAAGTCCACCCTCACCAAGATCTTGAGGTTCTATAAGGATTAATATGGCGGAAGCAAAGAACGGCATCAAGAATTTATTGGAATTTGAAAAGCCGCTCGTCCCCATCTTCAAGAAGATCGAGGAGCTCAAGGCCGTCTCGGCCCACGGGATGGACATGACCGAAGAGATCAAGATGCTCCAAAAGCGCATCGAGACCCTGCGGCGCGAGATCTTCCAGAACCTCTCCCCCATCCAGATCGTGCAACTGGCCCGCCATATTCTGCGGCCCACCACCCTGGATTACATTAATATGATGGTGGAAGATTTCGTAGAACTGCGCGGGGACAGGAATTACGGCGACGATCCCGCCCTGGTGGGCGGCGTGGGAAGGTTGAACGGCAAACCGGTGCTGGTGATCGGCCACCAGAAGGGCCACACCACCAAGGAACTGCTCGCCCGCAATTTCGGTATGGCCAATCCCGAAGGTTATCGCAAAGCCCTGCGGCTGATGCGCGTCGCCCAACGGGCCAACCGGCCCATCATCTCCCTGGTGGATACCCCGGGGGCGTACCCCGGCATCGGCGCGGAAGAACGCGGGCAATCGGAAGCCATCGCCAAGAATCTTCGGGAAATGGCGGCGCTTACCGTTCCTTTTGTGACCGTGATCACGGGGGAGGGCGGATCGGGAGGGGCTTTGGGCATCGGGATGGGCAACCGGGTCTTGATGCTGCAGTATTCCATCTATTCGGTGATCTCGCCCGAGGGCTGCGCTTCGATACTTTTCCGCGACGCCACGCGCGCGCCCGAAGCGGCCACCGCCAGCAAGATCACCGCAAAAGACCTCTTGGAATTTGACGTGATAGATGAGATAATCAAAGAACCGGTGGGCGGCGCCCATAACGACCCCTCTGCCTCCGCCCAAAACATCCAGGTTTCCGTTACCAAACATATCGAAGAGCTAAGCAAGCTCTCTCCCCGCGAGTTGATCGCCGACCGATACCGCAAGTATCGCAAGATGGGGATCTTCATCGAAAGTTAATTGTGCCGGTGTGGTGGAATTGGCAGACGCGCCAGACTCAAAATCTGGTGGGGCTTATACCCCGTGTCGGTTCGACTCCGACCACCGGCATTTCGCGCCGCGGTGGTGGAATTGGCAGACACGCACGATTCAGGTTCGTGTGGGGTAACACCCTTGGGAGTTCGACTCTCCCCCGCGGCATTTCGTCCCGATCCTAAAGGAGGAAAAAATGGATATAGTTGAATTGGAACAAAAGACCCTGCCGGACCTGTATGATATCGCCAAGGGAATGAACATTCCCGGTTACAAGCAGTTGAAGAAGCACGACCTGGTCTTTAAGATTCTGGAAACCCAGACCGAGAAGAACGGCAATATCTTCGCCAAGGGGATCTTGGAGATCTTGCCGGAGGGTTACGGCTTTTTGCGCACGGGAGGATACCTCCCCAGCCGCGAAGATATCTATGTCTCCCAGACGCAGGTGCACCGCTTCGACATGCAGAACGGAGATATGGTCTCGGGCCAGATCCGCCCGCCCAAAGAAGGGGAAAAATATTACAGCTTATTGAAGATCGAGGCCATCAACGGGATCAATCCCGAACAGGCCCGCGACCGCATCCCCTTCGAGAACATGACCCCCATCTTTCCGGATGAAAGATTTACCCTGGAGCATCCCAATTGTCCTATGGCCGCGCGCCTGATCGATCTCCTCTCCCCCCTCGGGAAGGGCCAGCGCGCCATGATCGTCTCGCCTCCCAAGGCCGGAAAGACCACGGTCCTCAAGAACATCGCCAACTCCATCACCGCCAACTTCCCCGAAGCCATCATCAAGGTTTTGCTGGTGGATGAGCGGCCGGAAGAGGTTACCGACATGCAAAGATCGATCAATGGCGAAGTGGTCTACTCCACTTTCGACGAGCCGCCGGAAAACCACATCCGCATCGCGGAACTGCTTTTGGAATCGGTTAAGCGCGTAGTGGAGAACAAAAAGGACGTTGTGATCTTGCTTGATTCCATCACCCGCCTGGCGCGGGCCTACAACCTGGTAACCCCGCCCTCGGGCAGGACGCTCTCGGGAGGATTGGATCCCACCTGCCTGCATCGCCCCAAAAGATTCTTCGGAGCGGCCAGAAACATCGAAGAAGGCGGCAGCTTGACCATTGTGGCCACGGCGTTGGTTGAGACCGGCTCGCGCATGGACGACATCATTTATGAAGAGTTCAAGGGCACCGGCAACATGGAACTGCATTTAAACCGCAAGCTGGCCGACCGCAGGATATTCCCGGCCATCGACATTAAGATGTCGGGCACCCGCAAGGAAGAATTGCTTTTGACCGACCAGGAATTGGGCAAAGTAAGATTGCTGCGCAAGATCTTGGACAGTTACGAAGCGGTAGATGCCACCGAGCAGTTGATCGAGAGGTTAAAATCGTTTAAATCCAACAAGGCCTTTTTGGATTCGGCCGAGGTTAAGTAAGCAGGCTGTCGGCTTCCTTTTGCATCTTAGCGCGCCAGGCGTCTTCGGTAACCAGGGTGTCTTCGACAAATTGGCCGCCGTCAACCTCGCGGAAACTTTTTACTCCGTCCCGCCCAATGGTAATAAAGCTTCCCTGCGGGCTGTGCGCCATCCCCAGGTCGATCTCGAATATCCGGCCGCCGGTCACTTCCACCTGTCTTTTTATGGTATGGGCGCACACCAGGCCCATCACCCCCATCCCGCGTAAATACCGGTCTACCGCGGTTTCTCCTCCCGGCTTTAGCGGATCAATGAATTGCACCCCCCGCGTGTATAGAATGTCCGATAATTGATTGGCGACCAGGCTTACCATGGCAGGCGACGGCCGGCGGCTGGCCAATAACTTCTTGAACTTTTGCTCCAGGTGGTCGAGGTAATCAAAAATGTCCCGATCGGCCAGCTTGGCGGGAATGCCCCCATGGATATAGAGAATGCCGTTTTCATCCAGATGGTAAAGACGGCCCCTATCCGCCAGCCAATCAAAAACCTCCAGCATTTTTGGATTTTCCATCACGGCTTTCATCGCCTCGAATATTAATTGAGGATGCCGCCGGTAAACTTCGAGCATGATATTTTCCGCGCTGTAATCGGCCGGTAAAGCGGCCTTGAATTCATAGAACAATTGCCAGAAGACCCCCAGGTGGATGCCGCATTCCTCGAAAAAAGCCCTTCCGCCGTTGGCCGCCCAGGGAACGAAACTTTCGATATCCCCCCGCATGGCCAGCAGGAAGTATTGTTCGTGATTGCCCAGCAAAATGGTCTTCTCCTCGCGAAGCTGCCGGTAGACCTTGAGGTTGGCATTGCCCCGGTCGAAATAATCCCCCATAAAGACGCGGGCGGCGCGCATTTTCTCCAATCGATTAAGGATGTTTTCCACCGCCAGATGATTGCCGTGGATATCGGGGATCGCAGCTATGACGGGAAGCGGCCCGGCTCCTTTGAGCCGGCTTCCCAAGGTTTCCAATTGTTCCCGGCGGGAAGGGCCGCTGCGCTTCCACCAACGATCTACAAAATGTCGATTTCCAGTTCTTATTGTCATACTACAACATTACTTATCCGTTCTGCATGAAAATAATTTCAATATATTTTTATGCTATACTTAAATATATGTTCGATAGAGAAGAAATTGAAGCGATCACCGGCGGGAAAGTGGTGGGGAACGGGAAGATCGCGGGCATCTCTACCGACACCCGCGCCTTGAAACCGGGAGAACTTTTTATTCCCCTCAAAGGTAAGAATTTCGACGGCCGAAAATTCCTAAAAAAAGCTCCGCTGGCGCTCGATGTCAAAGACGGTCTGGCCGCGCTCCATAAACTGGCCGCCTTTCATCGTAACAAATTCAAGATCCCATTTATCGGCGTGACGGGGAGCGTGGGCAAGACCACCGTCAAGGATATGCTCTCTTCCATCCTTTCGCAGGAAATGGAAGTTTTAAAGAACGAAGAGAACTTAAACAACGAGATCGGCGTTCCCCTCACCCTCTTGAAACTCAATAATAAACATAAAGCCGCAGTGATCGAAATGGCTATGCAGGGTTTGGGAGAAATAGAAGAGCTGGCGCGCATCGTAAAACCGCACGTCGCCGTCATTACTAATATCGGAGAAGCCCATCTGAAGTTCTTGAAGACCAAAAGGAATATCGCCAAGGCCAAAGCCGAAATATTTACTTATTTGAAGAAAGGCGACTTTGCGGTCATCAATCAGGATGATGAGTTCTTTGAGCATTTGAAACAGCGGGTAAAGGGAAAAGGGAAAAGGGTCATGACCTTTGGGATACTGGAGAAGGCGGAGGTGACGCCGAAAGACCTAATGGGCATAAAACTGCCCGTCCCGGGTGAGCACATGATAATGGATGCACTGGCGGCGATCGCGGCAGCCAAAGTTCTGGGCGTAAAAAATCCCTCGATCAAGAAAGGATTGGAGGAGTTTTGCCCGTCCAGCAAAAGGATGCAGGTCATTTTAAAAGAGAACGGCACCAAGATATTAAATGATACTTACAATGCCAACCCCCAATCCATGGCCGCAGCTTTGAAAGTATTGGCGGATCTTCCCGGCCGCAAGATCGCGGTTTTGGGGGATATGCTGGAGCTGGGCAAGATATCCAAAGCGGCCCACCGCCGCATAATACGTCTAGCCCGCGATCTTAAGATCGACCGGGTCTACACTTTGGGCAAGCTTTGGCCCAAAGTTACCACACCGGAAAAAAACCGGAAAACCTTACTGAAAAAGCTGAAGAAATTCATCCGCCCGCGTGATATAATCTTGGTCAAAGGCAGTCGCGGATTGAAGATGGAAAATATTGTTGCCGCGGTGGTGGAATGGCAGACCTGCCTGCCGGCAGGCAGGCACGTACGCTAGACTAAATGTTTTTTATATACGTTCTAAAAAGCTCTAAAGATAACAACCTTTATATCGGTTTTACAAACAATCTGGATAGAAGGATAAAACAGCACAACTCCGGCAGAGTCAAATCAACCAAGCATCGCGTCCCTTTCGTTCTAATTTACAAAGAGACAGTCCAGACTAAAGAAGAGGCAGTCGAACGAGAAAAGCATTTAAAATCCGGCTCCGGCAGGGATTTCATTAAGAAAATGAAACCTCAAAGCGTTGTTGATGATTTAGAACTCTGATATAATCAAACCCAATGCCGCGGTGGTGGAATGGCAGACACGTACGCTTGAGGTGCGTATGCCCACAAGGCTTGGAGGTTCGAGTCCTCTCCGCGGCATTTATAAACAGATTTAGCTATTCCAATCTATCGAGCTCAGCCAACCAGATATTCCAAAAGGAACCGCTACGCAATGAGTTGGATTAATAGGATCGGCAATATTGGCGAGGCGTTGCATTATTGAACGCCGCGGCGGGGAAGGAGCAACACCCCCTATCCCATAATATTTTCTTGCCCTTGCCGCTAATGTTTCCTGCGATATTGGAGCAGCGCCACCATGAAAAAATGGGGTTCGCTGTGTAAGGGATCTTATTTCGGCTTCATACTTTCCAACGAGGTCTTGTTTTAATGATTCAATAAGCTCGGCAAAATTGCCATCCCGGTTTCTTTCCGTTATATTTCTAACCGCTAACGCTGCCACAATGTAAGCATATTTTGAGTCTCTTACCAATCCCGTAAGCGTTTCTATCGAGGATTCTCTTGCAATTGCATCAGCATGATGCTGATAACCTAATATTTTAAGATTCCTAACTACCTCGTCCCGATTAATTAATTCTCTTCTTCCCGCTGCCGGCCCATCTGCGCGAAAGGGTCCGATTCTTCTAAATCCAGTTAAAAGCGACATCGATCTTTCCATTCCTCGCAAAATAGCCATAAAATACCTCCTGGTTTAATCCGGTTTATTTTCGATCACTTTTTGGGGGAATTTCAGGTTATTTTAAATTGCCAGAATATATTATCTCTGCTATAATCACGCCGTAATAGCGCGGCAAGTTTTGGTCAGCTGGATACGATAGATTAAAGGGGGAAGGTTGAAGTGGTGAGCAACCCGGTTACCTCTGCTACGATAGATCAAACCAGCCTGCAAGGCACAGCTATTACCCCTCAAAGACATGGCGACGGCACTTTCGACAACTACCTCGACCTGGCGCTGGCCCAGCTCGATTCGCTATTCGTCCCCCTCAAATTCGAATTTGATTTTTCATCCGAGAAGACCGAAGAACCGGCCCCACCGCCAAAAGAAGAGAAAACCACTTATGACGATCCCAATACACTCGCCACTCCCCACTCCGAACTCCGCAATGAAAAATTAGAGGCGCTGGAGACCAAAGCAATCAAGCAAGCGCTCATTGCCAATCTCCCCACCTTCATTCCTTTTGCCCCCTTGCCGCTCGCCGCCTCCCCCAATTCTTCGGCGGGTTTGACCAAGGGTGATATGCAGGTCTTGATCGACGATCTGGTGGAACGGGCGCGCATCTTTAAGCTTAGCCAAAAACCGGAGCTCAATCTGGACCTTAGATCCGAGGAACTGGGTCGTCTGCTGCTTTCTTTCAAGAACCGAAACGGCGGGATCGAGGTATTGATCGCCGCAGCCGACGGCAATTCGAAAAAATTGCTGGACGAGCACATTTTGGAGCTTGAAAACTCGCTAAAAGCAGCTAGAATAACCCTTAACGACCTGCGGGTGACCGAGATCTCAAAGAACAAGGAGGAGGAAACTTAAATGCTCGACATTATGACCCAGGCCAAGAACGCCATTGAGAATTATAACGCCGCCTTAACCATCCATTCCGCCAACATCGCCAACCTTTCGGTGACGGGTTACAAACGGATCGATGTTTCCTTCCAATCACTTCTCGAAAAGGTGATGAGGCAGGGAACCGCCGCCTCCACTTTCGGCAACCTGGGCGGCACCAACCCCATCCAGCTGGGAGGGGGAATGAGCATCGCCAACACCTTGGTTGACATGAGCCAGGGTTCTCTTTCCACCGGCAACGGCATCGACCTGGCCATCTCCGGCCAGGGATTCTTCATCCTTTCGGGTGACGGCGGCAATTCGTTCCTTTATTCTCGCGCCGGCCAATTTGCCGTCAACAGCGGATTTTTGTTGACTTCCGCCGGCCAGCAGGTTTATGGTTTTAATTCGTCCGGGACCCTGGTGCCCATCACCGGATTGGCCGGGTCTTCCGCGGACTATACCTGGAACGATTCGACCGGCGAGCTTCTCTATCAGGGGACTTCGACCGGCTACCGCATCGCCCTCACCTATTTCCAAAATCCCGGAGGGCTCACCCAGGGGCCGGGCACCACCTTTAGGGAATCGATCGCTTCCGGCTCGCCCGCCTCGGCCGTGGCCGCGGGCAATATCGCCGGGACCGTCGCCGGCGGGCAAGTGGAACAATCCAACGTCAATTACCTGACCGAGTCGATCGTATCCTTGGAGCTGCAGCGCGCCATCAACAGCAACCTGTCGGTGGTCAACATGGCTTCGGAGCTGATCTCTTCGTTCATACAAAAGCTAGGATAAGGAGATAATGGCGGAACGCGGAAAATCGGACCTGGCGCCCCAGCGGCGCTCGCTTAAGCTGTCCCCCTCTATCGGGGACTGGACCACCTATAAGGTGCCCCAGCAATTGGTCAAAAGGGTAAAGATCGGGCTTTACGGATTCGATCGCCTCTCGGAAGAAGAGCTCAACGCCGCACACCTTATCCATTACCGCTTCGCCGAAAGCTGGATCAAGGCCCTGCGCTCCGGCCTGGGGACCGCGGGCGAGCTTTTTTCGATAGAGGCCCAGCAGACGCCCTACGGCACTTTTGTCAAATCCCTGATGGGGCCCATCCTGCAGGGAAAGATCACCTCCCCCGACCATCCGGAAGAAATTTTCCTGTCGGTTGATTCTTCCCTGGCGGAAGGCCTGGTGGCCGCGGCTTTGGGCGGGGAAGCCGGCGGCGGCCGCCACCAGATAACCGAGGCCGACCAGCTGGTCTTTGAGACCGCCTTTTCGGAGAACTTGAACCTCTTAAACACAGCTTTCTCGAACATTTTCAAGTCGTTAAAATATGAAGCGGTTTCCTTCCCCGACCCCGCCCCCCTGCTCTCGGTCAATCACCAGACCACTTTCGTGGTCTTTGTTATGGAATTGACCCTGGGGGATGCGCACGGCAAGGTCCTTTTGGGCTATACCGGCCCTTTCCTCAAAGGCCTGCTGAAAAAAATAAAAGAATCTTCCAAGCCCAAGCCCCTGGCCCTGAACAAATTGGGCCCGCAGATACTAAGCAACATCCTGGTGCCGGTGAGAGCCCTTTTGGGGACAGCCGAACTTAAGGCCGGCGAGATCCGGGGATTGGAAGCGGGCGATGTGGTTACGGTGAACAACTCGATCTTTAACGCCATTAATATCTTTCTCGGCGGAAAAAAAGTGGTGCAAGGCCAGCCGGGGGAACAAAACGGCAAATTGGTTCTCCGGGTGGTGGGTGTGGAAAAAGAAAAAGAGATAAAAGTAGTGCCGCCGCCCGTCCAGGGACCCACTCCGCCTCCCCCGCCAACTCCGACTCCGGCCGCCAAACCCTTGCCGCCGCTTAGGCCCATCAGACCAGCTGTACCGCCGCCTCCTCCTATTAAAGAAGAAGAAGAGGAGGAGGAGTTTCCGGAAGAAGACCTGGAAGACGATCTGCTGGATGAGGAGGAGTTCCCCGAAGACGAGATTGAAGATGAAGAAAAGGAGGCCTCGTAATGGAAGTTAAAAAGGTGCATTTCCCGGAATTGAGCGAAGAAGGCAAAGGGGCGCAGCTCAACGAAAAGACCATCGGTGAGATACCGGTCGAAGCGACGGTGGAGCTGGGCCGCACCCGGCTCTCTTTAAGAGAGGTGCTGGAGCTGGCCGAGGGCTCGATCATCGAGCTCGAACGCCTGGCGGGAGAGCCCCTCGACCTTAAGGTGGGCGGACAATTGGTGGCCCAGGGAGAAGTGGTCGCGGTCGACGACAATTACGGCATCCGCATCACCAACGTTTTGCTCAAATGAACGGTCTCACTTACGAGGCCCTGGCCTTAAACCGCACTCCCGTGGCCACTTTCGGTTACATCGTGCAAGTGGCTATATCGTTAGCTGTCGTCCTGGGGCTCATCTACCTGACCTCAAGATATCTTTTACCCCGCCTGCAGGTGAATCCCAAGGGGAAACTATTGGAGGTCCTGGACCGCGTGGGGTTGGAGCCGCAGGTCACCGCCTACGTCCTTAAATTCAAGAAGAACATTTACGTGGTGGGGATCAGCAACCGGAACGTATCCCTGATCGACAAGTTAAAGGAAGGAGAGGAAAGTTGAAGAGCCGGATCCCGCGAATGAATTCGCGGCTCTTATCACTTTTAACTGCGAATTTATTCGCAGTTATTCTATTGTCTCTACCCTCCTTCGCCGCCCGTCCCATCGCCGGAGGCCTCGATGTCAACCGGCTGATGAGCACGCCGCAATTCTCATCATCCGTCCAGATGATCCTGGGCATCGCCGTGATCTCGCTGGTGCCTTTCTTTCTGGTCTCGGTCACAAGCTTTTTGCGCATCATCATCGTCTTCGCGCTTTTGCGCACCGCCATCGGCACCCAGCAGGTGCCGCCCACCTCTGTCCTGGTGGGGCTGGCGATCTTTATGACGGTCTTCATCATGACGCCGGTGTGGAAAGACGTAACCAATGTAGCCGTCAATCCCTACAACCAGGGGAAACTTTCGGAAATGCAGGCCTTTGAGGCGGGCATGATGCCGCTTAAAAAATTCATGCTCCGGCAAACGCGCGAAAAGGACCTGGCGCTTTTTGTGCAGTTCGCGCGCATCAAGCCGCCCACCCGCATGGAGGACGTTCCCAATTACATCGCCATTCCCGCCTTCATGATCTCGGAGCTCAAGACCTCTTTCCAGATCGGCTTTTTGCTCTTTGTGCCCTTTTTGATCATCGACCTGGTGGTGGCCAACATCCTGCTTTCCCTGGGCATGTTCATGTTATCGCCGGTGATGGTCTCTTTACCGTTTAAAATACTGCTATTCGTGCTGGTCGACGGGTGGAACCTCATCACCCGCGGGTTGCTTATGAGCTTCAGATGACGCACCTCACCCCTTCCTTCGCCTGCGGCGAATTCCTTCCCCTCTCCATCAGAGATGGAGAGGGGTCATCAATTAGAAATACCCCCCTCTCTACGAAGTGGAGAGGGGGTGCCCGAAGGGCGGGGGTGAGGAGATGACGCAGGATTTTGTCGTACAAATAATTTACCAGGGAGTGATACTGGTGCTTCTGCTGTCGCTTCCCACGGTAGGTGTGGGATTGCTCGTGGGCTTTGCCATCAGCCTTTTCCAGGCCGTGACCCAGATCCAGGAGCAGACCTTGACCTTCGTCCCCAAGGTGATCGCGGTGTTTTTGATGCTGGCCTTCACCTCTCCCTGGATGGTGTCGCTTCTGGTGGATTTCACCAACACCCTCTGGGCCGGCATCCCCGCCATGGTGAGATAGATGCTCATCTCGTCCGCCCAGCTCACCGTTTTTTTGCTGGTGCTGGCGAGAGTGATCGGGCTCTTCGCCTCGGCCCCGCTTTTTAACTCGCGCTCTTTCCCCGCTTTTCCCAAAGTAGCGCTGGCCATATGGGTAGCGGGGCTTCTGTGGTTCGTTATTCCCGTGAACGTGGAAAACTTGCCGCTCACTTCCATGCAGATCGTGATGTCCCTGGCATCGGAAGCCATCATCGGCCTGGCCATGGGCTTTTTGACCAATATGGTATTTTTGGTGGTCCAGGCCGCGGGCGAGATCATCGACATGCAGATGGGCCTTTCCGTGGCGCAATCGTTCGATCCGCTCTTCGGAGCACAGATCTCGGTGATCGGCCGCCTCACCTTTTATATCGCGCTCATGGTCTTTTTGATCGTGAACGGCCACCATCTTTTGCTTTCGGCGCTCAACCAGAGCTTCCGCGTGGTCCCGGCGGGGCAAATATTGAATTTATCGTCCCCGGCGCTGGTACTGCAGATGATCGACCTGGGCACCAAATTCTGGTCGCTGGCTTTGCAGTTTGCCGGGCCCATCGTCCTCATCATATTCCTGTCGGACTTCGCTTTCGGTATCGTCTCCCGCGTGGCCCCGCAGGTTAACGTCTTCATGCTGGGCTTCCAAGTGAAGCCCGCCCTGGGGCTGATCGGATTGGTCTTCACCCTGCCTTTGGTGGTCAAACATGTGGTCGGGCTGGTGGAGCTGATGGCCGAGACCGCTTTTAAACTATTGCTGGCGGTGAGGTGAGCTAATGGCTGAAGAAGGCGGCGATAAAAGCGAAGAACCAACGCCTCACCGGTTGCGTGAGGCGCGCGAAAAAGGCCAGGTCGCCAAAAGCCGCGAAATAACCACCGCGGTCCTTTTGCTTATGACCTATTTTGCCTTCCGCTATTCCGGGGAGTTCATGTGGAAAGAGCTGGCCGGCATGTCGCAGGCGCTCTTTAACCAGGTACCCGAATATTCCAAGGAATTCTCCCTCTCGCTGGTGGCTTCGTCTTTTTTGATCGGGGCGCGGGGTTTTGTTTTCGCGGTGGGGCCCATTTTCGGCGTGGCCTTTATGGCTTCGCTCATCGCCGAGGTTTTGCAGACCGGCTTTGTGGTCTCGATGGACCCGCTCACCCCCAAACTCGAGCGCCTCTCCCCTTTTGAGGGTTTTAAGCGCATCTTTTCTCTGCAGGGGCTGGTCGAGACCTTCAAATCGATATTAAAGATCGTGATCGTTTTCTATATAACCTGGGTGGCGGTTAGGGAAGACCTGCCCTTTGTGGTGATATTGCTCGACGGCCAGCCCTGGGACGCGCTGGTCCTGGGCGGCTCTATCGCCTACAAAGTAGCCATGCGGGTGGGTCTCTTTTACATCGCGGTCGCCATATTGGATTATTTATACCGCCGCTGGGAGTACATGCGGGGACTCAAGATGACCAAGCAGGAGATCAAGGAAGAATACAAGCGGCTGGAGGGGGATCCGCAGGTAAAGCAGAGGATGAGGGACCTCCAGCGCCAGGCGGCTTACCAGCGCATGATGGCGGCGGTGCCGCAAGCGGATGTCGTGGTCACCAACCCCACCCACATTGCCGTGGCCCTGCGCTACAACCAGCAGGCCATGAAGGCGCCCCAGCTTTTAGCCAAGGGCGAACGCAAGATCGCCGAAGAGATCCGCCGCATCGCGGAAGAGGCCCAGGTGCCGATAGTCGAGAACGAGCCCCTGGCCCGTTCCATTTTCCGCACCACCGCCCTACTGCAAGAGGTCCCGCGCGAACTTTACCAGGCGGTGGCCGAGGTGCTGGCTTTTGTCTACAAGCTCAAGCGCGAAAGGGCCGAGAGGCGCAAAGCGCCACTCGGTGGTATAATGAAATAAATGGCGGCGCCGGCGTTTGATCTAAGAAAGATCCGAGACCTGTTCTCTGCTTCCGACCTTTTTGTCGGGATGATCCTGGTCGGCATTATCGCCTTGATCCTGGTGCCCCTGCCCCCCTGGCTGTTGGACATCCTGCTCACCTTGAACATCGCCTTTTCGCTCTTGATACTTATAGTGGCCATGTATCTTAAAGAACCGCTGGAATTCGCGGCCTTCCCTTCGATCCTTTTGGTCGTAACTCTTTTGCGCCTATCACTTAACATCGCCTCTTCCCGGCTGCTGCTGCTCAACGCCTATGCCGGCGCGGTCATCCAGGCCTTCGGCACTTTCGTGGTGGGGAACAATTACATCGTGGGGGTCATCGTTTTTACCATCATCACGATAGTGCAGTTCGTGGTGATAACCAAGGGCTCCGAGCGCGTGGCCGAGGTGGCGGCCCGCTTTACCCTGGATGCCATGCCCGGCAAGCAAATGTCGATCGACGCGGACCTTAACGCGGGACTCATCGACGCCACCGAGGCCCGGGGCCGCCGGAGAAAGATCGAGCAGGAAGCCACTTTCTTCGGCAGCATGGACGGCGCCAACAAGTTCGTGCGCGGGGATTCCATCGCCGGCATCATCATCGTTTTGGTCAATATCATCGGCGGGATATTGATCGGCTGGCTGCAACTGGGAATGGGGATCATGGAAGCGCTCACTACTTTTGCTTCGCTTACTGTCGGAGCCGGACTGGTAGCCACGATCACGGCGCTGGTGGTCTCGGTGGCCACCGGCCTGGTCATCACCAAGTCGGCTTCGGAGATGAGTTTAGGGACGGATTTGGCGACGCAGGTCTTTGCCCAGCCACGGGCTTTCGCTTTTGTTTCGCTGATACTTTTCATTTTTGCGGTGGTTCCGGGACTGCCCACCATCCCCTTTATGCTCCTGGCGGGATTGATGGGTATTTTGGCCGTGGTCTTGATCCAATCCCGCAGCCGCCAGGAAGAAGCCAAGATGATCAAAGAGGATGTGACCGGCAAGGAAACGCTCAAGAAGCCGGAAAGCATCCTGGGGACTTTGGGCCTGGATCCCCTATCTTTAAAAGCCGGCCGCAACCTGATCCCCTTGATCGATCCGGGACAAAAGGGGGCGCTACTCGAGCGGATAACGCTTATCCGCTACCAGATCGGCCAGGAGCTGGGATTTGTGATACCCGGAGTTCGGGTGATGGACGACCTGTCGCTTCCCCCCAACCAGTATGTATTGGAAATAAGGGGGACCAAGGTCTCGACCGGCGAAGCCCTGATGGGACATCACCGGATAGCTATGAGATTGGCCGACGCCAAGGCCAAGAAACTGGGAGGGGTCGAAAGCCGCGATCCGGTGAGCAACGATCCGGTCACCTGGGTGCCGGACGACCTGCTCCCCGAGATCCAGAAGCAGAGCATCCCTTCCATGGACCCGGTCGAAGCCATTTCCACGCATTTTAACGAGATCATCAAGCGTTACGCCGACGAGATCATGACCCGGCAGAACGTGCAGTCGCTGATCGAGCTGGTGAAGAACACCAATGCCGCCATCGTGCGCGAACTTATCCCCGACCTCTTGTCTTTGGGACAGGTGCATAAAGTCCTGCAATTGCTGGTCCGGGAAAGGGTATCCATTCGAGATCTTTCTACCATTCTTGAAAGGTTAGCCGATTACGCCCATCTTTCCCGCGACATCAACGTGCTGACCGAGTACGTGCGTCAATCCCTGGCCCGGCAGATATGTGAATCTTACTCCGACAAGAATGGGGTGATCACGGTGGTGACCATCGATCCGGCTCTCGAGGAGACCCTGATCGGGGCCATCCATCAGAGCGAATACGGCTCCTTCCTCGCGGTGGATCCCAACGTGGGAGAGAGAATTCTATTACAGATCCAGCGGCACATCGCCAACTTCAAGAAAATGAAGAACAAGCCGGTGATCCTGTGTTCCCCGCGCCTGCGCCCGCACTTTAAACGCTTCATCGAAAGAAGCTTCCCCGACGTGGCGGTTTTGTCCTATAACGAGATCGTCCCGCAGGTCAAGGTGCAGTCGATAGGAATGGTTTCACTCGAGAGATAAGCTCTTCGGCTCCCTTGTTAGCCGGGACCAATTCGATCTCCTCCGCCGACTTGATTCCCACGCCCAGTTCCCCGGCGCGCTTGATTTGCTCCTGGTCAAATATCTTGCCCTGGGTAACCTTGGCGGTTGTGCCGTAGAGCCGCAAAGTCGCCACCCCCACCGCGTCCGCCGCCACCCTATCTTCGGAGAGGATCATCAAATTCGGTTCGATCAGCCGTCCTTTTTCCGGCCCGTCGGTCGCAAATCCCTTAAGGCCGTCGATAATGACCAAGTTACAGGGGATATATTTGTTTATTTCCGCGATCATCAGGCGCTGGCTCGGGGAAACATGCAATTCCCACATGTAGTTGTACAGGCCGTCCCACTTGGCCGCCAAACCCACGTTGTTCTTGAGCGACATCGTAAAGTCACCGCCGAAGCGGTGGGACTTTAAGCAGGCCAGGTTAATGACATAATCGGCCGCTAAAAGCTCCTTGGGTACCAAAAAGCCCCTCGACCAGTGCGTTTCTCCCCTTCCCCTTTCCACCCACTCCGCCTGTTTAAGCTTATCGAGGTCCACGACCTCAACCTCTTCTTCCCGCGCCAGGTTATAAACCCGGCGGTTAAGTAGGACCTCTTCAGTATCCCCCATCCCGCTGCGTTCCATTATAGTGAGGGAGGCGGGGGACTTTTCCTTGACGGCCCGGATCACGAACCTTAAGGTGTCGAGATGGGTGGTGGCGGGAAAAGGGTCGTCGCTGTTGAAGTTGGGCTTGATGATGACTTTCTTTCCCTTGAGATCGGGTAAAGGATGATTTTGAAAAAGCGCCTTAAGGCCGGCCTCCCGGTCGGCGGTTTTGACGATATAGACCTTCGCGGCCGAAGCGCTTTGTTGCAAACTTATAAGCACAACCAATAGCAATATAAACCGCATAAGCAACCGAGAAATTCTACACCAAAAATATAGTGCGCGCTAGTGGGATCCCCCCAACCGGTACCGGGTGGCTTTGCTTAGACCTTCTTTCACCACCACGCCATTCTTGATCAAGGGGATCAGCAATTGGTTGATCCGCGAGCGGGAAACTTTGAGATTCTTGATAATTTCCGCGCCGCTTAGCCGAGGACTGCTTTTCAATAGCCGGATGATCTCTTCCTGCCGCGCTGAAAGGTAAAGCTTACCGGTCGGGGAGAGTTGAAGCTCTTCGATCCTTTGCCTGGTATTTTTCAGGGTAGCGATGACCCCTTCGGCCACATATTCGATCCAGGGGGTGAGATCATCGTCCAGTTCACGGGCCTGCTGGATCTTTTCGTAGTAAAACTTGCGGTTGCCGGCGAAATAATCGTCAAGCGAAAATATATGCCGGCTGTCAAAATCTCTCTTATAAAGAATTAAACTCCCCAGCGCCCTGGATGAGCGTCCGTTGCCGTCCGGGAATGGGTGTACCGAAACCAGCCGATGATGGAGAATAGCGCAAACCAAAATGCCGTGCAGCTGCGCCGTCTCTTTGGAATTCAACCACTCGAATAGTTCTTTCATCAGGCGCGGAGTTTCCGACGGTGAAGGAGGCGTATAGATCGTAATGTTTTTTTCGTTAATGACATAATTTTGCCTATCCTTATATTTCCCGAGTTTTTCCCCGGATATCAGGCCCTCCATGATGATCGCATGTAATTGGAGCAGTTCCTTTTCTTCGATCCTTATCCCTTTCTTTTTTTCCACCCAGCGCATGGCTTTGAGGTAATTTTCAACTTCTTGCTCGTATGCTCGCGGGGCTCCGACCTTCTGCCCGTTGGCGAGGGCTTGCACCTGTGGCAGGGAGAGAGGATTGCCTTCGATCGAGGTTGAGGAGTGTGTCGACCGGATGCGCGCTTCCTTTTGCAGTAAGGGCAGCCAGGCCACCTGCAGGGTTGCGCCTTCGATCCAGCTTTTCAGCTCGCTGGCCTGGCTGATCAGCTTTAATAGATATGGGGTTATGCGAAAAATGGGCTGGTACATAGCTGGGGGAAGTATAACATTTGTGTCAAGTATGTGTCAAGGGTTGTGTCAAGGCAGATTGAGCAAGAAGACCCAAAGACGATCAGGACCGCAATGAACTTAAATGAGATCGCTCTTCATGCCAGGAATTCTACACTAAAAATATGGTATAATTCAATGTTTTTAAGCGGGAGTAGCTCAGTTGGTAGAGCATCAGCTTCCCAAGCTGAGGGTCGCGAGT
The DNA here is from genome assembly GCA_016223205.1 of Candidatus Saganbacteria bacterium. GTDB lineage: Bacteria > Margulisbacteria > WOR-1 > XYC2-FULL-46-14 > WPAF01 > JACRPM01. Next base: position 14,360 of record JACRPM010000001.1, on the reverse strand, counting down.
TCGAGCCTCGTCTCCCGCTTTTATTTCGTGGCGCGGTACCCAAGCGGCAAGGGAGCGGTCTGCAAAACCGCGATGCGGCGGTTCGAATCCGCCCCGCGCCTTTTTAATGCGCGCTTAGCTCAGTTGGTTAGAGTACTTGCTTGACAGGCAAGGGGTCACTGGTTCGAACCCAGTAGCGCGCACCATTTTTTATATAGCTGGTTTGGGAAACACAGAACTTCTGCGCGATTATTGCGCGATCAGATTTCTTGCCTTGGCAGGAATCCCAACAGCGCGTATTAATGCATTTTATGATGAATAGTAAAGATTAATGCTCGGAGATATAGTGCAATTTTTGTGAGCTTTTTGACGATAAGATATATGGTAGAACCTATTGAAAAGATCATTAAGAGGTGGTAAAATATGAGCGTGAGTAGGAAGGAAGAAAACCTCAACTTTTTTAAATCAAAGCTTCTAGAATTATTGTCAAATCCAACATATAAAGACAAATATTTAGTTATCTCTAATAAAGAGATAAAAAATGTTTTTGACACATTCAATTCAGCATTGGAATACGCAGTGGCTACATTCCCTAATGAAGAATTTATTATTCAGCAAGTAGTAGATGAAACAAAAGTCGTAAATTTTATTAGGGCAGCCGTTTAAGGATGTCGCATTTCTACCAGACAAGTTTCAATCCGAGTACCCCTTTGCCTCCAGATTGTAGAGTCGAACAGAGCCCTGTCCCTTTGATCCAAATGGGCTTCAACGTTCCGGTTATAATTTCTACTGCAAGCGCATTCTTGACACAGCCAAGTTCTATTACCAGACGCACAATAACCTTAATGGCTCATTTTGATACCGGTGCAAGGTTAACAACAATTGTTGAAAGTCTTGCAAGACATTTACAATTAATACCAATAGGAAGCAGCCAAGTGAGTACTGCCAACGGTAATGTTGAAACAAACAATTACGCTGTTGACTTGGGTTTCATTTATCCTAACATGAGGGCAATACCAAACCTACAAATATCGTCATGCAATTTAGCGAATTTTGATATAAGTAAAGCTTTGGAAAACCCCAATGACCCCACGAACTTTGGTCTGCTTATAGGAAGAGATATCATGGCTAATTGGCATATAGCTTGGTTTGGCCCAGCTTCAACAGTGATAGTTTCTGAATAATACTTGAGACTGCTGTGTTTATTTCAATTAATTAAATTGGCTTTTTTACCAATAATTCCTTTGCCTTCTCTTCTCCGCCAAGCAAAGCAATAATTTTATTTAATTTGTCCTCAATAAGCACAAGGCGAAAATACCAACAAACAAATTCGCGAAATATAACAAAGACTAAAACAACTATTACAAGACCAGTAAGTAGGCTTACAATTGATCCCATTTTTCACCTCCATATTTTACTCGTGCTTGATCGCCTTGCGCATTTTGCGCGTGGCTTCTTTGCAGATGCGGCTGACCTGGGACTCCGATAGCCCGATCTCCTTGCCGATCTCCTTAAAGGTCTTATCCTTCTTGTAATATTTCTCCACCACCGCCTTTTCCTTGTCGTCTAGGACCTTTAAGGCCACGTCAACGTGCAGAATGTCGTCGACGTTATCCGAGACCACCGCTTCCTTGTTAAAGGCCAGGTAAACGTAGGCCGCGGAGTTGATCCACTCGTACATCCCCGAGATCTGGTCCATCTTCTTCTTGCGCAGGTAATCCTGCATCGAACCCTTGACGCGGATCGAGACATACGGCCACAGCTCCCCCTTGCGGGGATCCCAGGTCTTAAGCGCGTCCACAAAGGCGATCTTGGCTTCGGAGCCCAGGTCGTCGCCTTCGGAATTGGCAATGTGGGAGGGCAAAGTGGAGATATACCAGCGCACCGCAGACTGGATCTGGTTCTTGTATTTCTCCAACACCTCGTCCGAATACTTGAGGAACCGGTTCCTCACGATCGATACAATGCGGTCTTCAACTTCTTGTTTACTGATCATTTATTCCCACTTTTCGAAGTCCCGCCGGATGATCTGCAGGAATTCGTCCTCGTATTTGTCGGGATCCAGAAGGTGTTTGCTGAATTTTTTGGCGGTATCCCGGGCGTAATCCCAGAAGCGGCGCAGAATGGGCGAAACCCCTGCCGGCACCGCCGGGCCCATTCTCCCGATAGGCCCCGAACTGCGGGAGGAAGCGCCGGATATCCTTTTTTCGCTCACAAGATGAATTTTAACAAATCTATGATATAATTACAAGGAAATATGCCGATCCAGCAAAAATGCCTCGTTTTGGACCACCAAAAACTCAACTCCACCTATTTTAAACTGACCCTGGCCTCGGACTATATCGCCTCCCACGGCCTGCCGGGACAGTTCGTGGAAGTTAGGGTCTCAAACGACACCGATCCCCTGCTGCGCCGCCCAATTTCCCTGCATCGGGTAGATCCTGCCAAAAAGACCTTTGAATTGCTTTACGAGATCGTCGGCCAGGGCACGGAAATGCTGTCCAGGATCAAGATTGGCGAAGAATTGAGCGTGCTGGGCCCGCTGGGCTCTGGTTTTAAGATCGATAAAAAGATCGCTCTGCTGGCAGCCGGCGGGATGGGAATTGCCCCCTTAAGATTTCTGGCCGAGCAAGCAATTAAAAAGACCAAAGCGGTCTATGTTTTCATCGGCGCCAAGACCCATGAACAGGTGTCGCAAGAAGAGGATTTCCGGCAGATGGGGTGTCAGGTGATCGTCGCAACCGAGGATGGAAGTTCGGGAAGCAAAGGCCTGATAACCGATCTACTGGTCCATTTTATCGATACCCAACTTTCCACGCTCGACGCTCCACGTTCTACGCTCTATGCCTGCGGCCCACATGCCATGCTCAAAGTCATCGCCGAGATCGCCCAGCAAAAAAAGATCGACGCACAAGTGTCTCTCGAGGCCTGGATGGCCTGCGGGCTGGGCGCCTGTAAGGGCTGTGCCATAGAGACGAAAAACGGTTATAAAATGGTCTGCGAGGATGGGCCGGTCTTTAATGCGGAGGATATAAAATGGTAGAGATAGCCGGGATCAAAATGAAAAATCCCGTGATGGTGGCCTCCGGCACCTTCGGCTTCTCCGATAAATATTCCGAATTGGTGGATCTGGATAAGCTGGGTGCGTTGGTGACCAAAAGCGTAACCTTAAAACCCCGCCCCGGCAATCCCCCACCCCGCATTACTGAAACCCCATCGGGAATGCTGAACTCGATCGGTTTGCAAAACGACGGATTAAAGAGCTTTTTAGAAAAAGACCTGCCGGTCCTTTCTAAATTCGACGTCCCGGTGATCGTTAACGTGGCCGGGGAAACCATTGAGGAATATGTGGAGGTCTGCCGGACGCTCTCGAAGGAAACTAAGGTCAAAGGTATCGAGTTGAACATCTCCTGCCCCAATGTGAAAAAAGGCGGAATGACTTTCGGTGTGGACCCCAAGTGCACGGAAGAGATCGTCAAAGCCGTAAGGAAAGCTTCCAGCCTGCCGCTGATCGTGAAGTTGACTCCCAATGTGACTGATATTGCTCTTCTGGCCAAGACGGCGGAAGCCGCCGGTGCGGACGGCCTCTCGCTCATCAACACCCTGCTGGGCATGGCCATCGATGTGAAGACCAAAAAGTTCAAGCTGGCCACACAAACCGGAGGGTTATCCGGCCCGGCGATCAGGCCCATCGCGGTGAGGATGGTGTGGCAAGTGGCTCAAGCAGTCAAGATACCTATTATTGGAATTGGGGGCATTACGAATGTGGAGGATGCCTTAGAATTCTTCCTCGCCGGCGCCTCGGCCATCCAGGTGGGCACCGCGAACTTTATGGACATCGAAACCCCGATAAAGATAATCGAAGGGCTTAAGAAGTATAATTTGTCTGATTATATTGGGAAACTGAAGTAGCCGAGATATAAATCGCAAAGCCCTCACCCATTATTCATAATAATTCAATAATCGTCGTAAGGCCCTCTCCCAGAGCCTGCCTGCCGGCAGGCAGGGGCGAGGGCAAACTATCCCCCTTTACCTCTGGGAGAGGGGGATTAAGGGGGTGAGGGCCGGTAATCCGCTTTAATTATTTTCTCAACAAAAGACGCAATGTACAATCAGAGGAACGATTTTCAGGGAAATGGGCTATCCGATCCCCCTTCAGATTACGAAGAATATTGCCGGCCCCCGAAATTGTCTGTGTCCACTCAAAAAATCTGCCTTTTAATTGATCCCCAACAGCATTGACAGCTGCCAACCATTGATCTTCAGTTGGTATTATCCAGGCCTCGCGGGTTTTTCTGCTATACCATGCAGTAAATGCCGAGGCATCATTGCGACTGACATATTTTAGGTCGTGGTCGCTCTTTGTGTCATCAACCAGCAGTGACACCAATCTATTGGCATTATTCCCCGCGATCTCATATTCGCTGCCCTCAACAAATTGTCGGAACACTTCAACGGTGATCGGACCTTCCATAACATGAAACGGCAGGAAAGGTGTGGTGATTGTCTCGAGAATAAAAATATCACAACCTCTGCGTGCAGTTGACTCTATGACGCCGCCAATGCCCCGGGCTCCAGCAGTGACTACCTCGCGTGCCCTTAGATATCTGCCGGTCGTTTTATCTTTTATTTCTATTGCAAGAGGTCTTCCTCTATTTGCCGGATTTCTTGATAACTGTTCCGTGACCGTCATCCTCGGGCCTTTTACTTCCAATCTTGTCATTTGATTTTCCTCCTAATGGACATCTTCGAACACAACAATTATCGGGGTATATTTTTAGAAATTTCAGATATTATTGAAAAAGCGCTTCTTGTTCGGCCAGCTGGCTGATCGCCGCTTCGATAAATCCCCTAAAGATGGGGTGCGGGCGGTTGGGGCGGGATTTGAATTCCGGATGATATTGAGTGGCTAAAAAGAAGGGATGCGTTGGAAGCTCCACTACTTCCACCAGGTCGGCTTTTTCGTAAACTCCGGAACACACCAATCCCGCCTTCTCCAGCTTTTCGCGGTACTTGTTGTTGAGCTCAAAACGGTGCCGGTGCCGCTCCATCACCAGCTCTTCATTGTATAACCGGTGCAAAAGGGTATCGGGCTTGATCTTGCAGGGGTAAGCCCCCAGCCGCATGGTGCCGCCTTTGTTGACGATCTCCTTCTGCTCGGCCATGATGTCGATCACCGGATATTTGTTGTCCTGGTCGAATTCGGTGGAATTGGCGCCTTCGAGCTTTAAGACCGAGCGGGCAAATTCGATGACCGCCGTCTGCATCCCCAGGCATAACCCCAGATAAGGTATCTTATGCTCCCTGGCGTAACGGATGGCGGAGATCTTGCCCTCTATCCCCCTGATCCCGAATCCCCCGGGGACCAGTATCCCCTGCACGTCCCTAAAGCAGGGCTCGAGGTCCGGCTCGGATTCTATCGTTTCCGCGTTGATCCACTTTATCTCCACCGCCGCTTTTTGCGCGACCGCCGCGTGTTTGAGCGATTCCACGATGCTGATATAAGCGTCGTGCAGTTCGATGTACTTGCCCACGATCGCGATCTTGACCGTCTTTTCGGGGTTCAAACTGCGCTCCACGATCCCCTGCCATTCGGCCAGATCCGCCCGCTCGGAGATGAGATCCAGGTATTTGACCACGATCTCGTCCAGCCGTTCGCGCTCGAGGGCCAGCGGCACTTCATAGAGATTGGGCACGTCCGCCAGTCCGATCACCGCATCCTTGGCCACGTCGCAGAAAAGCGAGATCTTTTCCTTAAGTTCAGAGGAAAGCGGCTGGGCCGACCGGCAGATGATGATGTCGGGATGAATACCGATGGCGCGCAATTCCTTCACCGAGTGCTGGGTGGGCTTGGTCTTGAATTCTTTGGTGGTATCGAGATGCGGGACCAGGGTTACGTGGATGTTGAGGCAATTGTCGCGCCCCACTTCTTTGCGGAATTGGCGGATGGCCTCGAGGAAAGGCAATCCCTCGATGTCGCCCACGGTGCCGCCGATCTCGCAGATCACCACATCGCAATGCTGCTCCCCGGTCACCTTGCGGATGCGGTCTTTGATCTCGTTGGTGATATGGGGCACCACTTGCACCGTGCCGCCCAGGTAATCGCCCTTACGCTCTTTGTTCAAGACCGACCAGTAGACCATGCCGGTGGTGACGTTGTTGAACCTTCCCAGGTTGATATCGATAAAGCGCTCGTAATGGCCCAGGTCCAGATCGGTCTCGGCGCCGTCCTCGGTGACGAACACCTCGCCGTGCTGGTAAGGGTTCATGGTGCCGGGGTCCACGTTGATGTAGGGATCGAGTTTTTGGATGGTGACGGAAATCCCGCGGGACTTAAGGAGACGTCCGAGGGAGGCGGCGGTGATGCCCTTGCCGAGCGAGGAGACCACTCCGCCGGTTATGAAAATATACTTGGATCTTTTGATCTCTTCCATTATCCCCCTGCTATCTCACTTTCTTCGACGAATCTAGGCGGCGATTTCACTATTTTTAGCCGGGTCACCCTTCTCCTATGGAGCCGCTCCACATAGACGATGGTACCATCGAATTTTACCATATCTCCCACCGCCGGCACCTTGCCCAATCTTCCAAAGACCAGCCCGCCCAAAGAATCGCTCTCGTCGGTGGGCAAGTCCAGCCCTGCCGCCTGGTTGACCTCATCCACCGCCACCTTGCCGTCCACCAGATAGGTGCTCTCATCGAGCTTTTCGAGGTTCTTTACCCCGCGCTCGAACTCATCGTGGATCTCTCCCACGATCTCCTCGATCAGGTCTTCCATGGTGACCAGGCCGGAGGTGACCCCGTACTCGTCCACCACGATGGCCAGATGGGTGCGGTTCGACTGCATCTGGTGCAAAAGCTCGGCTACCCGTTTGGTCTCGGGGATAAATAGCGCGGAGCGCATGTAATCTTTTAAATTGCCGTCGCGGGCGGAGAGCAGGTCTTTGGCGTAGATCACACCCAGGACGTTGTCGATATTGTTCTCGTAGATGGGAATGCGCGAATGGCCGCTGTCCTTGATCAGGTCGATAGCTTTCTCGACGGGCTCGGAATCCTCGATCGCCAAAATATCCGGCCGCGGGGTCATCACTTCTCTCACTAAAGTATCGCCGAATTCAAAGATACTGCTTATCATCTCTTTTTCTTCCCGCTCCAGCACGCCTTCCTTCTCTCCTGCGGAGATCAAAAAGCGCAGTTCTTCTTCGGTGATAAAAGGTCCCTGCTCGGGGATGCGCCCGCCTAAAAGCAGTACAAAGGGCGCCGAGATCCAGGTTAATAGGGTAGCCACCGGCATAAGCAGGATGCTTATCAGGTAAAGCGGATAAGCAAAAAGCAGGGCGAATTTTTCCGCCTGGCGGATGGCGGTGGTCTTGGGAGTGATCTCCCCAAAGACCAGGATAAAGAAGGTCATGATCCCGGTGGCCGCGCCGATAATAAGCCCCGCGTTCCCCCCGCCTCGCTGCGCGAAATAATTGTAGATTATCTGCGTGGCCATCACCGAGGCGGTGATGTTCACGATATTGTTGCCGATAAGGATGGTGGAGAGCATCCGGGCCGGCTCATCCTTGAGCCGCTTTACCATGCGCGCCCCCGGAACCTTCCGCTCTACAAGATGGGAAACCTTGAGACGGGACAAAGAGGTTAAGGCCGTCTCCGCCGCCGAGAAAAAGGCGGAAAACAATATCAGCGCCGTCAATATTATTATTTCAGACATCCCATTTCCTTATGCGTGTAACCCAATAGGTGCAGGGCGCCGTGCTCGATCAATCGCAAGATCTCGACCGTCAGGGAACAATTATACTCCTTGGCCTGGCGCTTGGCTTGGGGCCAAGAGATATACACCTCCCCCAGCAGGCCCCCTTCGTTCAAATTAAAAGATAGAACGTCCGTGGTCTTATCCTTTTTCCGGAACTTCCGGTTCAGCTTTTTCATCTCCCGGTCGTCGATGAAGTTGACGCTGATGCTTTTATTGATCGGGTTCTTCTTCATATTCCGCAATGTTCTTAAGCTCCCTTATGTCGGCTCCCAGGGAGCGAAGTTTAGCGTCCAATCCCTCATAGCCGCGCTCGATATAGCGTTCGATATCTTCGATGAGGGTCTCGCCCTCGGCACGCAGCCCCGCGATCAAAAGCGCCGCTCCGGCCCGCAGGTCCCGGGCCTTGACCGGAGCTCCAGAAAGCTTGGGCACTCCGGTGATGATGGCGCTTTGCCCTTCGAGCCGGATATCGGCCCCCATCCTTTTCAGCTCATGCACATGCATGAAGCGGTTCTCAAAAACGCTTTCGGTAACTACTGAAGTCCCTTCCGCCAGGGAAAGGAGGGTGATCAATTGCGACTGCATGTCGGTGGGGAATCCCGGGAACGGCTGGGTCTTGATGTCGGCGGCTTTCAACTTGGCGGGCGCCTTAACCCGTATCCCATTTCCCTCTTCCCCTATCCCGACCCCCGCTTCTTTCAACTTAATGATGGTCGCTTCAATATGTTGTAAGTTCGCTCCCTTGATAAGCACTTCTCCTCCCGCGATCGCCGCGGCGCACATTAAAGTTCCGGCTTCGATACGGTCGGGTATCACTTTCCAATCCGCCGCCTGCAAGCGGTTGACCCCGGTGATCTGGACGGTTTCGGTCCCGGCGCCATTTATCAACGCTCCGGCTTTGATCAAATACTCCGCCAGGTCTACGATCTCCGGTTCGCGCGCGGCGTTCTCGATCGTCGTGTCGCCCTCCGCCAGAGTTGCCGCCATCATCACGTTCTCGGTGGCGCCCACCGAGGGAAAATCGAGCAGGATGCGGTCGCCTTTGAGCTTTTTGGCCTTAACGATCACAAAGCCGTGTTCCAGCTCCACTTTGGCCCCCAGCGCTTCGAGCCCCTTGAGGTGGATATTGACCGGCCGCGACCCGATGGCGCAGCCGCCCGGCAGGGGTACTTTGGCGAAACCGGTCTTAGCCAGGAGCGGCCCGATGATAAAGAACGAAGCCCGCATCTTGGTGACCAGTTCATAAGGGGCCACGTGCTTGATGTTGTGATTGGCCCAGATCCGGACGGTGTTGGGATGGGAATATTCCGCGCGCAAACCCAGCGCCCGCAGTACCCGGATCATGGTGGTAATATCCAATAGATTGGGGACTGAAGTCAGGGTATTGAGGCCGTTGGTCAGGATGGTTGCGGCCAATATGGGAAGCGCTGCGTTTTTGGAGCCGGAGACGCTTACTTCCCCATTCAGCTTTTTTCCGCCGTTGACCAGGATCCTTCTCATCTTATCTTAAATACCTTATAAACAGCAGAACACTGCAGGCCAGGGTGCAGGCCAGGGTGGCCGGCACCGCGGTTTTGCAATATTCGCCCCAGCTTACTTTTTTACCGGTGCGCTTTTCGATGATCGAGACCCCCACCACGTTGGCCGAGGCCCCGATGGGAGTGCCGTTGCCGCCGATGTTGACCCCCAAAACCATGGCCCAGATCAAGGGTGTCAGGGGCAAGTGGGTAGCGATCGCCAGGTCTTTCACCACCGGCACCATGGCCGCGGCAAAGGGAACGTTGTCGACAATGGCCGAGGCCACGGCCGAAAACCACAAGATAATAAGTCCCGCTATCATTAGGTTCCCTCCCGAGACCCCTCCCACCCACTTAGCAATGTCCGCCAGCACTCCGGTCTTCTCCAGCCCTCCCACCATAATGAACAGGCAGGCGAAAAAGATGAGAGTGTGCCAGTCGATGCGCTCTATCACCTCGGGCATCTTTTCTCCGCCCAAAAGCAACACCAGCGAAGCTCCCAATATCCCCACAAAGGCCACCGAAACCCCCAGCACGCTGTGCAGGGCCAGAAAAACGATCACGATCAAAAAGATCACCGAGCCGATAAAAAACAGACGCGGATCGGTGATGGCGGAGCCGGGATCGATATCCTTGTTCTTTTCATATATCTCCGCCCTTACCTGTTCGCGATTTTTAAAGACCTTTTTATAAAATATGTAGAACAGGCCCAGGTTCAGGAAAAAGCACACCAGCACGATGGGCCCCACCGCAAAGAGGAACTCTAAGAATGAGAGATGCATGCTGGTGCCGATGATGATGTTGGGGGGATTGCCGATCATAGTGGAGGTGCCGCCGATGTTGGCGGAAGTGATCTCGGTGATGATAAAAGGCAGGGGATTCAACTTAAGCACCCCGCAGGTCTCGATGGTTAGGACCGCCAAGAACATCATAACCGTGACCGAATCCATAAAGGCCGAAAGGGTTGCCGCGGCCAGGGAAAAAAGCAGGAACACGTAAAGGGGGTCGAATTTGGCGTATTTTAAGATGGCCAAACCCAGCCACCTGAAAAACCCGCTCTCCCTTAAAGCGGCCACCAGGGTAAAAAGGCCGAAGATCAATCCTAAGGCTTCCCAGTTCTCATAATGCAAAAGGTCGGTCTGGGTGAGCAGTCCCAAATGAAAGCCCTTATCGGTCAGGATGGGGATGGCGGTAAAAAGCAGGGCCCCCCACAGGGCCACAATGGTGCGGTGGATCTTGTCCGACGCTAAAAGCGCGTAGATCAGGACAAAGATCACCGAAGCTATGATCTTTAAGGTCATTCGATTATTCCCGTCTCCTTGGCGATCTCCCGCACGATATCCGCCCGGGCGATGATGCCCACCAGCTTTTTATCTTTCAAGACCGGGATGCGCCGGATCCCCTTGCTGATCATCAGTCGGGCCACCTCCGGAACCGACATATCTCCGGAAACGCATAAAACATCCTTGCGCATGATGTCTTTCACCGTCAGCTTTTCCGCTTCCGCCACCTTTTTCCAGAAGGGCCCGGTATCCAGGATATAAGCGAAATCCTGGTATTCCGGCTCCTGCAGATATTTGGGCATGGCCATGTTGATGATGTCCTTTTCGGTGATCATCCCGATAACTTTTCTTTCGGCGTCCACCACCGGCAGGCCGGAGATCTCCTTCTCGAACAATAATTTGGCGGCAGATTTCACCGACATCTCGGGCGGCACCGTCATAACTTCGCGGGTCATCAGATCGGCAACTTTTAACATGATCATCCTCCTTGGAATTCCTCGGGCTTTTTATCGGTGAAACCAAAATGGTTCAAAATGATCTGGGTGGTCCGCTCGCTGGCGTGGCCGTCGCCGTAGGGATTTACCGCGTGCGACATGCGCTCATATTCTCCCTTATCGGTCAAAAGCCGTTCGGCGCTCTCGAACACCTTCTCTTCGGTATTGCCCACCAATTTCACGGTGCCCGCCGCGATGGCCTCCGGCCGTTCGGTCTTCTCGCGGAGCACCAGGACCGGCTTGCCCAAAGAAGGCGCTTCTTCCTGCACCCCGCCCGAATCCGAGAGGATGAAGTAAGAGGCCTTCATGAGATGCACAAAGGGCTCGTAATCCATAGGTTCGGTGACGATAACATTATCCAGATCGGAGAGGAGCTCTTTCACCGTGATCTGCACCAGGGGGTTCTTATGCGCCGGGATCACGAATTGCACCTCATTTGCATATTTTTTGGCCAGCCGGCCGATGGCCTGACAGATGCCCCGTAAAGGCGGGCCGAACGATTCCCGGCGGTGGGCGGTGACCAGAATGAGCTTGCGGTTGGGATCCAAATTCAATCCCATCTTTTTTAGATCGAAATTGCGGGAGGAGACCGAAAGCAGTGCGTCGATCACGGTATTGCCGGTTAAATAGATCGAAGAGCGGTTGAGACCCTCCCGGAGCAGGGCCTCTACCGCCGTCTGCGTGGGAGCAAAGTGCAGGTCCGCTACCTGGGTTATGAGGCGGCGGTTGGCCTCTTCCGGATATGGACGCGTCTTGTCCCCCGTCCGGAGTCCCGCTTCCACATGTCCCAGAGGGATCTTGTTGTAAAAAGCGCACAACCCCGCCGCGAAGGCGCTGCTGGTATCGCCCTGCACCAGGAGGACGTCCGGCTTTTCGCGCAATACCACCGGCTCCAGCCCCTGCAGGGTCTTGACCACGATGTGGGAGAGGGTCTGCTCCGCTTCCATGATGTTTAAGTCATAATCGGGGCGGATGTCGAAGATGCGCAGGACGGCACCGAGCATTTCGCGGTGCTGGCCGGTGGAGACCAAGACCGGGGTCAAGATATCCGGATATTTTTCCATCTCCAGTATCAGCGGGGCGAATTTTATGGCCTCCGGCCGGGTCCCAAAAACGAACATCACTCTTTTTCTGGGCAGCATAATTACCTCTGGAGCGCCGTCACCAGCGCGGTTATGGAGAGCATAAAGCAAGCCACATAGATGGCCAATACGGCTTCTCTTTGGGTGAATCCGGCACGCAGGAGAAGATGGTGGATATGACGGTTGTCGGCCTTAAAGGGGCTCTGGCCGGAGCTGATCCTGCGGCCGATGGCGAACATAGTGTCGAAGATCGGCACCCCCAATATCAGGATGGGAATTATCAAAGCCACCACCAGGGTGGTCTTAAAAACGCCGGTCACCGAGGCCGCCGCCAGGATAAAGCCCAAAAGATAACTGCCCGAATCGCCTAAAAATATTTTCGCGGGGAAGAAATTGTAGCGCAGGAATCCGAGAGAAGCGCCGCATAGCGCCAAAAGCACCAGCGCCGCCCCGATCTGGTGGGTGCGCAGAGCTACAATAAAAAGAGTGCCGGAGGAAATAGCGGTGACTCCCGCCGCCAACCCGTCCAGCCCGTCGATGAGGTTGATGGCATTGGTCATGCCCGTGAGCCACAGCACGGTTAAAGGCGCGGCGATGGCTCCCAATAGAAAGAGCCCGTTGAAGGGATTGGATACGAAGGTGATCTCAATGCCGAAATAGACGGCGAGCGACGCTATCGCGATCTGGCAGATGAGCTTGGTCCAGGCCGAAAGCCCCCGCATATCGTCCGCCACCCCCAGCGCCAGCATGAGAAAGGAAGAAAGCAGGATACCGGCCAGGTGCTTCATCTCCAACCCCCGGCCCAGCACCCCCGCAAAGATAAGGGAGACCAGCAAAGCCGCGGCAAATCCCACAAAGATCCCCACCCCGCCCAATCGCGGGATGGCGGTCGAGTGGATCTTTCTCTCGTTGGGTTGGTCGACCGCCCCGATACGCACGGCGGTTTTTTGGATGATGGGGGTAGCGAATAAGGTGACACCTTCGCGGGTTTCCTGATTTCTCATGTCATTTTTTCTGTTAACCATTTTTTACCTGCATCTCTTCTTGATTTTTCTCATAACTGCAAGGAAAAATAATTAATTATCGTTTACTATTTGGCACACTGTTTGCTATAGAGCCACAGTGTGCCAAGACGGAGCCTGCAACTAAACGTCGCGGCTCCTAAATCTATTGATCCCTATTCTGGAAAAATGATTGGATAAGCTTTGGGGAATCTGTCTTTAATAACTTCTTGTTTATACCTCTTAATAGCTTCGGGAGTTAAACCCGGATGATCTTCATTGACCCAGCCTTTAGTAATAAGTTCTATTGTCGATTCTCTTTTTCCCATTTGGGCCAACCGAATGGCAACCATCTCAAGATGTCGGTCATCACTGGTTTCAAGATTTGATAAATGTCCCGCGGCTTCGTTTAAAAGATCTAGAGCTTTTTCCCGTTCATTGATAGAGAGCAGAAGATCGGCAAAAATAATTAAATGCTCCACTTTGGCCGATCGACTAGGCTGGGACCGGGCAACCCCAATACCGTCAGAAAGGATAAATTTAGCGGCCTGCTCGTTATTGCCGTCATCAATGTATTTCTTAGCTGTTTCACGGAAAGCGGTAAATTTAGTGACCGGATCTTCTATCTTGCGCGCTGTTCCGATGGAGTTTTCCATATTACCTATTTCCAAATAGGTCATAACCGCGGCAAATCGTATTTCGTCTCTTTTATACTGATGTTTTTCTGAATCAACATAACTCAACACAAGAGAAAATAAAGTATCTGCTTCCGCCTTTCTGCCGATTCGATAGTTATGGCCCGCCATCCGTAATGTCCAGTGAAATAATGAAGGATCATTTATTCGTTCAATTATTCCTTGCGCCTCATTTAGAAGTTGTTCAGCCGCGGCCCTTTCTCCCCTGCCTATGTATCCCCTAGCCTTTCGCTCTAAATACAGCAACGCATCGCGAGGTGTCAAATTCCCCCTACCGCCCCCTCCACCAATAGGATCATCCCCATTCGGACCGCGAAAACACATTCCTAATCTAATCCTTCTCCCCATTTCAGGTATTTTCATAAATAATCATCGTTCCTTGATCCTGGAAATTTCACTTTTTCTTGGGGGGGGTTACACTTGACCCCATTGTCTAGACCACTTTTATCCTAAGTTAAGATATGGAAAAGGATACTGTCCCTTGGCCCTTTTCCCGCTAATTCCACCTCCCTTTTCCGGAGTATACCTCAAATGGCGTCTGGTAAGCCAGTGA